>JANYES010000014.1 GCA_025362975.1 Alphaproteobacteria bacterium
TATGCGATCTTTGAATATATAGAGGTGTTCTATAACAGAATCAGAACCCATTCCGCTAACGATTACCTGTCACCAGTGGAATACGAAACCATGCAAATATCCGCTTAACAATGTGTCCGGAAAACTGTTGCCATATTAAAGACGACCTCCTCCTGCTTGGGCAGCGAGACCGGAAGGTCCGTGGCCGGCACATTGTCGTTGTTCATAAGAACTCCGGAAGTCGGTAAACCGACTTCGATGCGAACAGACCTTGCTTGCGCAAAGTCACATAGTACCCAGCTCTTCCGAAACATTCGGGGAGCTTTGATGGGTAAGGGGTCGCGGCGAGCATACCACGCAGCATTATTACTTTAAATTAGTATTTTAACCGCGCAAAACAAGCAATCCCGAGTAACAGCACAGTAAATACATGCGCCAGAATATAAATATAAAGCATGCGCTTAATATCCACCGGCGCCGCCTTGGCCGTACCGACCCCGAACCACCCACCCCCGGTATAGATTGAAGTCGGCCCCCCGAGTGACAACTTAAGCGCACATCCCGCCCCCAGCACTACTTGCGACTCTGGCATGCGCGTTCCCATGCCGTTAAACGTTTGTTTCACTGCACTGAAAATGCCTTTGACACCGATGAACGGCATGCTCAGCAACCAAAACACCGCCGCCAGCCGGGCTGGCATATAATTGACCGCGAAATGCAACAGATGCGACGGCCTGCCGAACGCCGTTTCCACACTCAGTGGCTGGCACAGGCTTTCTTCCAGCAAGACGAGCGCCTTGCACAGCATCAACCCCGGCATGCCGAAGAGCACATACCAAAGCGCGGGGGAGAGAATTTTTTCCGAGAAATTCACCGCCAGTATTTCAATGGCGCTGCGGGCCAGCGCGTGTGCGTCCAATAAGGCATAATGCCGCCACGGCGAATCCTTGAGCACAAGCCGCGCCCCCGCCGTATCGCCGTAGCTAAGCGCCGAATGGATGGCGTACGCACGGTCCCAAGTGGGGCGCACCGGCAGCACGCAGGCGAGAATAATGATGTCGAGGTAATGCAGCGGCGTATGCCGCCACAGATTCAACACACATCCCACACCCAGAGCTGCCATCAGCGTGGCCACCAGCAGCAGCATGCCGCGCCATTGCAAGGTGGTGAGCGTCCGCTGCGCCCGGTTAAGCTTGCGCTCGATCATGCGGATGAGACGCGCCGGCGCGTCACAATAATGGTCGAGCCCGAACCTTCCATAGGGTCCACGAGCGCTGAAAAACACGGCATTGGCCACCAAGGCGGCTAAAACGAAGAGCGCACGCTCCATAATGCTTCCCAATTCCTCGTTCGGGGGCTAAGTTGCTGCAATCCTATCACACTTTAATATACACCGGAACATATGCCAAAAAGATATGAATGATCTCGCCAGCCTTCCCAGTTTAACGCAGGTCATCGCACGCTTCCAGATCGCCACGAAAAAATCCTTAGGGCAGCATTTCCTGCTCGATAGCGGCGTCACCGATTACATCGTACGCTTTGCGGGCCCGCTTGCCGGTGTCAACGTCATCGAAGTGGGTCCCGGCCCGGGCGGGCTAACGCGCTCGCTGCTGAAAGCCGGTGCGGCACAGGTCTATGCCATTGAAAAAGATGAGCGCTGTCTTGAGGCGCTGCAACAGGTGCAAAGCGTTTCCGACGGCAGGTTGCAGATCGTGATGGACGACGCACTCGAAGCGCGCATCCTCGACATCGTGCCGAGCCCGCGAAAAATCGTCGCCAACTTGCCGTATAATGTCGGTACGCTGATGCTGCTGGGCTGGCTCGAATCCGTGCACTCCGCCCCCGAAAGTTTCCAGTCCATGACGCTTATGTTCCAGAAAGAAGTTGCCGAGCGCATTATCGCCGCCCCCGGCACCAAGGATTTCGGGCGCCTGTCAGTGCTGTCGCAGTGGCTGTGCGAATGCCGCTACGACATGGAACTTCCGCCGGAAGCCTTCACCCCGCCGCCTAAAGTCAGCTCCGCCGTCGTGACCTTGATCCCAAGGGCAAAGCCGCTGGTGGATGTGAAAAAAGAAACGCTGGAACTGGTCGTCGCTAAGGCGTTCAACCAGCGGCGCAAGATGCTGCGCGTAGCGCTTAAAGGGCTGGCTGTTGCGCCCGAAACGTTGCTGGAAAAAGCCGGTGTCGATGGCACGATGCGAGCCGAGCAGTTAGACGTCATCACGCTGTGCAATCTGGCGCTTATCTACCAGCAGCTTACCGCGAAATAGTTTTGCCTTGGGCGCCGCCCATCATCTGGAGGGTTTTGGTGGTGTCCTGATAGCGTTTAGGGTCGATGTTGGATGCGTCGATGCGATTATAATCGATGTGGTCGTTGGTATAATGCATCTGGCTTATGAGTTGCTCGCGCTGGGCGGGGATCATTTTTTCTAGTTTTTTCCCTTACATCTTTGAACGACTACAGGCCCTGGACGAATTTCGGCAGGCCTTGCTGGCGCACGCGTTTTAAACGCTCGGCGCGCAGGATGCTGTCGATTTTTTCCAGCGTCTGGTCGAGGTCCTGATTGATCAGCACGTAATCGTATTCCTGCCAGTGGCTAATTTCAGCGGAGGCCTTCAGCATGCGTTTGGCGATCACCTCTTCCTTATCCTGCGCGCGGGCGCGGAGGCGGCGGCATAATTCTTCCATTGAAGGGGGCAGGATGAAGACGCTGACGACATCTTTAGTCAGCGCGAACAGCTGGCGGGTGCCTTGCCAGTCGATGTCGAACAACACGTCGGTGCCTTCGGAGATGTGGTCTTGCACGAATTTGGCGGGGGTGCCGTAATGATGCTCGAACACGCGGGCGTATTCGAGCAGCTCCCCCTTGTCGACCATGTCGGTGTATTGCTTTTCTTCGAGGAAGAAATAATCCTTGCCGTCGATTTCGCCGGGGCGGGGTTTGCGGGTGGTGACGGAAATCGACATGACGATGGTTTCATGCGCGCCAGCACTTTTATAACGCTCAAGCAGGCGGCGCGAAAGCGTGGTTTTGCCTGCGCCCGAGGGGGAGGAGAGCACGAACATCAGCCCGCGGCGTTGCAGCTCAACCTGTTGCTGGAGGGTCATGGCTACCTCAACGCCGATTCGATGGCGCGGGAGAGTTCCTGCTCGGGTACGTTGTAGGGGAATACGCGCATAAACTGACCTTCCTTGCTCATCATGTAAATATAACCCGAATGGTCGATGGAGTATTCCTTTCCGGCGGGCTGGGTCGCGTCTTCGACGGCGCGGGCGTAATAAACTTTATACGCGTCGGCGACTTGTTTCACCTGCAGCTCGGTGCCGGTGAGGCCGACGAGGCGGGGGTCGAAATTCTTTAAGTAATCGACAAGCACCTGCGGCGTGTCGCGCTCGGGGTCGATGGAGATGAACAAAGGTGCTACCTGCGCGCCGTTTGCGCCGAGCAGCTCCATTGTTTTGGACAGGGTAGCAACAGTCACCGGGCAGATATCCGGGCAATGAGTGAAACCGAAAGAGACGAGCATGATGCGTCCGTGGAAATCCGACTCGTGGCGGGTTTTGCCGGTCTGGTCGGTGAGGGTGAAGGCGCCGCCGATGGGAGCTTCGTCCTTGGGGGCGGCTTCGGAAATCTCGTTTTTCTGGCCCGTTCGGTCTTGGATAACCCAAAGTTGGACCGTGGCAACGGCGGCGAGGGCTACAATGGCGCCAATAAGGAGTTTTTTCATATGATTCAATAGCTAAAAATTAACAGTTGCGGTGCGGAAGATTAATAATCTATGAATAGAGTAGCGTAAAAGCCTTTAAAACAGCATTTTCTGGTTACTTAGTTGTTGTTTTATTTGACTTTTGTTAACGAAAGAGTTAATATTTTAAGATGCAGTCGACTGATGCATCCGTAGCAAGTAAGTAAAATAAAACCATGTTGCCCGTTGTAGCAAGTGTAAATACATTTAATTACCAGACCCCGCTCGTGAACACGACGTTGCCGGGCAATAGCAGTATTGCGCGCGTGCCGCCGGATAACGTCGCACCATCGGTCTCCAATGTCGAGGTCGATAATAACAATGCCAACGGCAACACCATCGTTTCCAGCACTACGCAGCAGGAGCAGGCAGTCGCTCAAAGTACAAGCGCAGGGGGGACGGCGGCGTTCGTACTGTCGCAAAGCGGCAGCGTAGCGCAGAACTCAGGGGTGCAGTCGACGTTTGTGGCGCAGCTGGCGGCGCAGGATGATAACTCACCGGAATTCAAAGGCGTGCTCCAGCAATATGAAAAGCAACTCGCCATCAGCAATGTGAAATACGCGCCCAGTGACGCGCTGAAACCGCAGCCGGAACCGGCGAGCGTGTTCGGCAAAATCCTTGCCAGCGAGCGTGCAGCACCACAGGAGCAGCAACAGCAGGTGGAAGAACAGGTGCACACGCAGATCATTCAGCAATCGGTGGCCGTGAGCACGGCCGCGCATGTGGTGGAGCAGGCCCCCGCGATTGCGGTGGCGCAGACGCAAGCCACGCCGCGCGTCAAGGAGCCGGAAAACAGGCATAGCGGCGCAGCGCACCAAGCGCCCGCCGATGAGTCTTCACTCGTCGATCATTTCTCAAGCTTCGTCAGCACCGCCTATACCGCAACGGCAGGTCGCGTGGGCAGTTTTAACGGCCCGGCGTTGGAATTAGCGTAACTTCTTTTTTACCTTAGACTACTGAACGTAAAAAGGTGGGCGCGCCCATGCAGTGTTGCCTTGCCGTGATGAAAGAGTACGTGAGGTGCGTGCCGGACAAAGGCTCTCGCCCACGGGTTCCCTGGAACAGTTTCCCCGTGTTTTGTGTCCGACCCCGGCAGGTCGAATTCCCTGCCGTGTCGCCCAGTCTTTCATGCCGCCCGTGGGTACTACAACCGTTGGGCAGTCTGGGTGTCATGCATGACACGTACATGGAAACATGGGGATGTGTGGTCGGGAAGGGGAAAGTTATGTCATTCCCGCATAGGCGGACGGGGAGGGGTGGCTAGCTGGAAAACTTTACATCGCCGCTTAGGATAGCTTCCAGCGGCTGCCCTGCAATCGCGCGTTCGTTGCGGTTGGCGTAGGAGGCCAGTGACGCGATCACCTGCGGAGGTACGTCGCGCTCGCGGTAAACGTTGCGCTTGAGAGCTTCGGCTAAGGCCGTTTCATCGTGCACGGCTTCTTTATAAGCGCTCATGCGGCCGTAATAGGCTTGCGCCATTTTCTTGATGCGGATGGAAACGCCGGTGTCGCTAACGCCCATTTCGCGCAAAGAACGATCCATATCGGCGAAGAAGGCTTCCGAGACGAATTTGGCAAACTCACTCGCCTGCGCGCTGGCACCTTGTTCGCAGCGTGTCAGCACGAGGAAGATATGCAACACGATAATGTCAAAGCGCCCGTCGATGGAATCCTCCACCTGTAACTCACGGTAGAACACCGGCTGGCGCGATTGCTCGACAAGCTTGACGTAGGTGTCATATGCCTGATGCTTGATGGGGGAGGGCGAGAAGATCTGCTTGAGGGCTGAAAGCATAAGTTTACGCGGCTTTAGCCGTCATCTCCTGCTGCAGCTTTTCAAACGCGCGCACTTCGATCTGGCGCACGCGCTCACGCGAGATGCCGTAGAGTTCGCTGAGCGTTTCAAGCGTATCAGGGTCGTCTTGAAGCCGGCGGCGCGAGAGGATGTCGCGTTCGCGTTCGTTCAGATGGCTCATCGCCGTTTGCAAGGAATTCTGCTTGGCGCGCATTTCCTGATGATTGCCGAGCACCACTTCCTGATTCTCTTCAGGCGTGACGAGCATGTCGATCTTCTGGTCTTCGCTATCATGGCTGACGGCGGTGTTGAGATAAACGTCATGACCCGACATGCGGGCGTCCATATCCACCACGTCGCGCTCGTTGACGTCGAGGATGCGCGCGATCGTGCCCACCTGTTCGTCCGACAAGCCCTTATCGCTTATGGCACCATTGGCGCCAATCTTGGCTTTGAGTTTGCGCAGGTTGAAGAACAGCCGTTTCTGTGTCGCGCTTGAGCCGATTTTGACCATCGACCAGCTACGCAGGATATATTCCTGAATCGAGGCGCGAATCCACCAGATGGCGTAGGTCGCCAAACGGAAACCCTTGTCCGGGTCGAAGCGTTTGACTGCCTGCATCATGCCGATATTGCCTTCGGCGATCAACTCGCCCATCGGCAGGCCGTAGCCGCGATATTTGAAGGCGATCTTGGCGACGAGGCGAAGATGGCTGGTGACCAACCGGTGCGCGGCTTCAAGGTCGCCATTTTCGAGCCAGCGGCGCGACAGATCCACCTCTTCCTTCGGCTGCAACAGCGGGAAGCGGGAAATTTCCTGAAGGTAGCGGCGCAATCCATCTTCCGAGGACGCAACGGCGGGCAGCGCCGTAACGGCACCCATCGCGACCTTCGGTTCAGAGACTGCGAATTTAGGGCTCTTGGTGTTCTGTTTCATAGTACCTCACGATTCATAATATAATAGGCGCCTATAAAATTTCAAGTAGGTTCCGAATATCTAATTAATTCAACCAAGTAGATCATTTAGCGATGGTTTTTAAGGGTTTCAGCGGGGCCAAATGCAAAAAATCTTATTAATCCGGCTATTGGCGCATACGAATTTTTGAAGTTCTGGGGCGATTTGCCCATCACTTTAGTATTCGGTACGCACGGTTTAAAAGTTACACGCGGCCTAGATGTGAATCGCACGTCCCATCACGGCGAGTGCGGCTTCTTTGACGGCTTCCGACAAGGTCGGGTGGGCGTGGCAGGTGCGGGCGATATCTTCGCTCGATGCGCCGTATTCCATCGCCAGCGCTGCTTCGGCGATCAGCGTGCCTGCGTCGGGGCCGATAATGTGCACGCCAAGGATCTTGTCAGATGCGGCATCGGCGATGATTTTGACGAAGCCGTCGGTTTCACCCACGGTACGCCCGCGGCTGTTGGCCAGGAAGGGGAATTTTCCGACTTTGTATTCGATGCCCGCGGCTTTGAGCTCTTCTTCGCCGCGGCCCACCGTGGCCACTTCCGGCCAGGTGTAGATGACGTTGGGGATGCCTTCGTAGAAGACGTGGCCCTTCTGGCCAGCGAGGATTTCGGCGACGGCCATGCCTTCGTCTTCGGCTTTGTGCGCCAGCATCGGGCCAGCGATGACGTCGCCGATGGCGTAGATGCCTTTGGCAGTGGTCTGGTAATGGCCGTCAACGGGTACGCGACCGCGCTCGTCGAGCTTGATGCCGACGGTTTCAACGCCAAGTCCCGCCGTGTACGGACGGCGCCCGATAGAAACGAGCACGATGTCGGCGGGAATAGTTTCCTTATCGCCGCCTTTAGCGGGCTCGATGGTTAGGTTGACCTGCTTGCCGCGCGTGTCGGCTTCGGTGACTTTCATGCCCAACTTGAACACGATGCCCTGTTTTTCGAGGATACGCTGGAACTGCTTGGCGAGTTCCGCGTCCATCGCACCGCCAATGCGGTCGAGATATTCAACGACGGTGACTTTGGCACCGAGGCGACGCCAGACGGAGCCTAATTCGAGGCCGATGACGCCGCCGCCGACGACCACGAGGTTGGCGGGGACTTTATCGAGCGCGAGCGCGCCAGTGGAGGTGACGATGCGTTTTTCATCCACGGTGACGCCGGGCAGCGGGGTGACTTCCGAGCCGGTGGCGATGAGGATGTTCTTGGTGACGAGCGTGTCTTTGCCGTTGACGACGATTTCGGTGGCGGATTTGATCGTGCCTTTGCCGATGACGTAGGTGACTTTGTTTTTCTTGAACAAACCTTCCACGCCTTTGGTGAGATCCACCACGACTTTATCCTTGTTGGCCATCATCGTCGGCAGATCGAGTTCAACCTTCGCCTTGATGCCGTGACCGGCGAAATGCAGGCGGGCATCTTCGTATTTTTCCGATGAGTTAAGCAGGGCTTTGGAAGGAATGCAGCCGACATTGAGGCACGTGCCGCCGAGGCTGCCGCGCATTTCGACGCATGCGACCTTCATGCCGAGCTGGGCGGCGCGGATGGCAGCCACATAACCGCCGGGGCCGCCGCCGATAACGATAAGGTCAAAAGAGTCGCTCATAAATATCCTTGAAAATTACGGGTTGGTTGCTGGATAGAAAATCAATACGTCGTTCTGCTTACGCGTCTGCGACAGCGCCAGCGTGATCTGCGGACCGACGGTTTTGCCTTCGAGGGCGATATGGTAAGCATAGGTATCGTAGTTCTGGATTGCAATCTCAGGGCCGGTTTTGCGGGTGATGTGGATCTTGGGATCCTGGGAGATGTGAGTTGAAAGCGTATCGAATTCCGCGTGCAGCCTGTCTTTATCCATACCGAGGGAAGTGAGCGAACAGACATGGCGGCGCGAAATCGTAAGGATATAGGTGCCGCCGTTGAGGGCGTTGACTATTTCCCAGCCGTAGATCCCCGCATCGTCGGCGGTTCTGATCGCACCTAGCTTGGCGGCCGTCATTTCCGTGGCGCTGTGCGTTTTAATCATCTTATCCATGTGCTTTTTGATTTTTTTGGGCTGGCCATAGGTGCCGACACACATATTGCCGAAGAACGACATCGTCAGTTTTTCCTGAGTCTGGTTGCGCAGTTCTTCGACCTGTTCCTTAGGCGTTTTACAACCTAGAAGCAGGAACGGCAGCAGCATTAGGGAAAAACGCAGGTTCATGGTTTTCACGCGAAGCTCAGAGGCATGACGTAGCGCACGAAATCGTCTTTCTTGGCGATCTGGTCGTAGAGCTTGCGGGCGGTGGCGTTTTGCTCCTTGGTGTGCCAGTAGATCTGGGAAAAACCCTGGTCGGCGCAGTAGGCTTGCAACGCGTCGCAGAGCTTGCGGCCGACGCCTTGGCCGCGGGTGGAACCATCGACATAGAGGTCTTCTAAATAGCAGCTATCGTGCGTGCTCCATGTGCGCGGGTGGATGACGAAATGGATGAAGCCGAGCAGGCAGCCGGTATCTTCGTCTTCGGCGAGGATGCAGCCGATGGGGCTGTCGCGGTCCAGCAGGCGGGCCCATGTCGACTCGGTGACTTCATCGGAAACGGACACTTCGTAGAACTCGTTATAAGCAAACCACAACGTCAGCCATTGATCCCGGTCATCGGGTTCGACAGCGCGGATGAGTACGGATTCGGCAAGCATTATAACCCCAGCAAAAGCCTTCTTGGATCTTCGATGGCTTCCTTGACGCGCACGAGGAAGCTGACCGATTCCTTGCCGTCAACGATGCGATGGTCGTAGGAAAGCGCCACATACATCATCGGACGGATGACGACTTGACCCTTGATTGCCACGGGGCGCTCTTCGGTTTTGTGCATGCCTAAAATACCCGATTGCGGCGGGTTGATGATCGGCGTGCCCATCAGCGAACCGTAGACGCCGCCGTTGGAGATGGTGAACGTGCCGCCGGTCAGGTCGGACATGGCGAGCGAACCTTCGCGGGCTTTGATGGCGAGGCGGCCGATTTCTTTTTCGATTTCGGCGAGCGATAGCTGGTCGGCATTGCGAACAACAGGCACGACGAGGCCTTGGTCGGTGCCGACGGCGACACCGATATCGTAGTAGTTTTTGTATACGATTTCATCGCCGTCGATCTGGGCGTTGACACCGGCGATTTCCTTGAGCGCATTGACGGCGGCTTTGACGAAGAAGCCCATGAAGCCGAGCTTCACACCGTGTTTCTTTTCAAAGATGTCTTTGTATTCATTGCGAAGCGCAATGACGTTGCCCATGTCGATTTCGTTGAACGTAGTCAAGATCGCGGCGGTGTTCTGCGATTCTTTCAGGCGCTTGGCGATGACCTGACGGAGTTTCGTCATTTTCACGCGTTCTTCGCGTGGGCCGTCGGAAGCGCGCTGGTTGCCCGAAGCGGCAGGAGCCGAAGTGGAAGCAGTGAGCACATCGCCCTTGGTGATGCGGCCATCTTTGCCGGTGCCAGCGATGGAGGACGGGTTGATGCCGGTTTCTTCGAGCAGCTTGCGGGCGGCGGGGCCGTTCTGCGGCGCAGCGGTTGCAGATTTAGCGGCGGCCATTGGGTTCGGAAGCGGTGCTTTCGGCGCGTCGGTTTTAGCGGGTGCGGCGGGAACCGCCCCTTTATTGACAGATTGGGCACCGGCGGCGCCGACTTCGATCAGGCCAAGCAGCGTGCCGACTTCGACGGTTTTACCTTCGCCAATTTTGATTTCTTTAAGTTTACCGGCGGCAGGCGCGTTGACTTCGAGGGTCACCTTGTCGGTTTCCAGCTCAAGCAGCGGCTCGTCCTGTGCGATGGCATCGCCGACTTTTTTGTACCATTTGGAAATGGTTGCTTCGCTCACCGATTCACCGAGTGACGGTACTGTAATTTCTCCGGCCATTGATAACTCCTTAGTGTCTTAAATGTAAGTCATTGCAGTTTTTAGTCTTCTTACCTATGCGTGTAAAGTAAATCTCTAATCAAAGGCGACTTAGCCATTATTAATGCACGGTCCCGCGCGCGAGGCGCGAACACGGGTATAATACCCAGATATTTATAAATTTTCTTTAAATATTCGACGCTCATTTTTGTTTGCCTGACTGGGTTTGCAAGGTCAGGCCGAGCTCGCCAGCGGTTTGCAGGAAATCCTCGATGGCCTTGGTCGCTTCCATTTGCGAGGCAATAGAATAGCCCGAACCTTTGCCAAAAAACGGTTTGAGGTGCTCCAGCTCTTTGAACACGATCTTGAGGTTTTGCTGGATGAGGGTATCTTCGAGGTCAAGCGTATTATTGGCGTTGATCGCGCGCCCTGCGAGATAGGAAAACGCCTCGTCGGCGGCGTGCAGCGGCTCCATTTGCAGCGCGCCCACAGTGATGGTCAGGCGGATGTCTTTGGAGGGTTTGCCGTCATGGCCGATCATCGGTTCGTCGTGTGTCTGCTGCGTGAAACGCTCGATCAACAGGCGGCGCACGGTGCGCTCGACCTTCACCATCTTGAGAAGTAGCTCGACGAAATCTTCGGATTTCAGTGTGGCGCTCATGCGCGTATCCTTTCGGGGGTGGAAAGCTCGAAAATCTCGCGCAAGCTCTTTTGGAACTTATCGATATGCTTAATGGTGATGGTTTTTTTCTGGGTGTTGAGTGGCGACTGCTCGCCGTGCAGTCCCTTGAGCTGGTGGAGCAGCTCGATCAACCGCGCGCCCATGTCTTTCATTGGCTCGTCGAGGATGAGGTCGCCTTGCAGCTTGCTGCGCTCGATGACGTATTTCTCGGATGTGTTGATTTTGGCGCTGACATCGAGCAGCAGCGGGGCGACCACGTCGAGCATGTGCGCCTGCCGGTCAGCGGCGGCGATGCGCGCGTCGAGCGCGGCCATCCGTGTGTCATAACCGCCCTCAGGCGGGGTTTCATCCAGCGTCATCAGGTCGATTTCGCTGGTGGCGCTTGTCAGGTAATGCCGCGTGAACTCCTGCGCGGCTTTCTGGAACGCGGCCTTCTTACCCATAATTAGCCTTTGGCGGTCTTAAGTGCGGGCTTCGGCGGCAGCAGCGCCATTTCGACCAGCGCCCTCTGTTCCTTTTCGTGGATTTTCAGGTAACCGGCAGCAGGGGAGGCAGCTTCGGGGCGACCGGCATAACGCAGGCGGTCCGAACGGCCAAGCGACTCGATGCTGTCTTCGATGCGGTTCTGCACGAAGTTCCACGCACCCATGTTCTGCGGCTCTTCCTGACACCAGACAACTTCCGCATTTTTGTAGCGCAAGAGTTCAGCTTTCAGTTCGCGGTCCGGGAACGGGTAATATTGTTCCATGCGCAGGATGACGATGTCGTCGATCTTGCGCTCGGCGCGGGCTTCGTACAGATCATAGTACACTTTGCCCGATGTGATGACGACGCGGCGGATTTTGTCGTCCTTCTGCAGCTTTTCCCTTTCCGGGATGATGCGCTGGAAAGAGGTGCCCTGGGCCATGTCGGCAAGCGTCGAGACAGCGAGCTTGTGGCGCAGCAGCGATTTCGGCGTCATGATAATCAGTGGTTTACGAAACTTGCGCAGCATCTGGCGGCGAAGCACGTGGTAATAGTTGGCGGGCGTGGTGCAGTTGACGACCTGCATGTTGTCTTCGGCGCAGAGCTGAAGGTAGCGTTCCAAACGTGCCGAGGAATGTTCGGGTCCCTGGCCTTCATAGCCGTGCGGCAATAGCATGACGAGGCCCGACATGCGCAGCCATTTGACTTCGCCCGACGAGATGAACTGGTCGATGATGACCTGCGCGCCGTTGGCGAAATCGCCGAACTGGCCTTCCCAGAGGGTGAGGAAATTCGGCTGGCCCAGCGAATAGCCGTACTCGTAGCCAAGGATGGCGAATTCGGAGAGCGACGAGTCGATGACTTCGTAATTCTTCTGCTCGCCGCCGAGATTGTTGAGGGGCACGTAGCGCTGTTCGTTTTCCTGATCGACCAGCACGGAATGGCGCTGCGAGAAGGTGCCGCGGCCGCAATCCTGACCGGAGAGGCGAACGCCGTAACCGTCTTTCAATAACGTACCGAAGGCTAAAGCCTCGCCGGTGGCCCAGTCGATGCCAGCACCCGTTTCCATCATCTTGCGCTTGGCTTCGAGTTGGCGGATGATTTTGGTGTTGGCTTTGATCGGCGGTTCTTTGCTAAGCGCCATGCCGACTTCTTTGAGTTTTTTGAGGTCGACACCGGTGTCGGCGGTCGGGTGCTCTTTTTTAGCGTCGGGCTTTTCAAAGCCCGACCATTGGCCTTCGAGCCAGTCGGCCTTGTTCGGCTGGAAGGATTTCGCCGCTTCGTATTGCTTGTCGAAGAAGGATTTGAACTCGGCGAATTTCGCTTTGACGTCGTCGTCGGTCATGAGGCCTTCGGCGACCAGACGGTCCGAATACACTTCCGCCGGGAGCTTGCGCTTGTGGATTGCGGTGTACATGAGCGGCTGGGTGAACATCGGCTCGTCGGATTCGTTGTGGCCGTATTTGCGGTAGCAGAAAATGTCGACCACGGCGTCGCGCTTGAACATCTGGCGGAATTCGGCCGCCAAGCGGCAGACATAGACCACGGATTCCGGGTCGTCGCCGTTGACGTGGAAGATTGGCGCTTGCACCGATTTGGCAATGTCGGTGGGGTACGGAGTGAAGCGCGAATACTTGGGCGACGTGGTGAAACCGATCTGGTTGTTGACGATGATGTGCAGCGTGCCGCCCGTGCGGTAGCCGCGCAGTTCGGACAGTGCAAGAGTTTCGGCCACAAGTCCCTGACCGGCAAACGCCGCGTCGCCGTGCAGCATCACGCCCATGACGGAACCTTTGTCTTCTTCGTCGCCGCGGATGTCGAGCTTGGCACGGACTTTACCGACGACGACTGGGTCGACGGCTTCCAGATGCGACGGGTTCGACAACAGCGACAGATGCATCTTGCCCGACGGGGTATCGCGGTCCGAGGAGGTGCCTAGATGGTATTTCACGTCGCCGGAGGAATCGAGCCATTCGGGAAAGTCGAGATTGCCGTGGAAGATAGAGAGCAACTCGGCGTAGGGCTTGCCCATCGTGGTGGTGAGCACGTTCATACGTCCCCGGTGCGGCATGCCAAAAATGATTTCCTTCACACCTAAGCTGGCGGAGGTGTTGATGATGGTTTCGAGTGCGGGCAGCATGGCGTCACCACCCTGCACCGAGAAGCGCTTGGTGGACGGATATTTGATTTGCAGGAACTGCTCGAAGGATTCGACTTCCATCAGCGTGTTCCAGATGCCTTTCTTCTCCTGGGCGGAGAAGACGAGGTTGCCGCGATCCTGCTCAAACTTTTTCTGGATCCACGCTTTTTGTTCCGGATGTTGGATGTGCATGAATTCCACGCCGATATTGCTGCTGTAGGTCTGCTGCAAAATGGCGACGATGTCGCGCAGCTTGGCTTTGTTGATGCCAAGGGAACCGTCGAGGAAAATCTCGCGGTCGAGATCGGCGTCGGTGAACCCGTAATGCTTGTAGTCCAGCTCGGGATGGTAGCTGCGGTCTTCGAGGCCGAGCGGGTCGAGCGTTGCCATGAGATGGCCGCGCACGCGGTAGGCGCGCACCATCATGATGGCGCGGATGGAATCATGGGCGAATTTTTCGATATCGGCCTGGTTGACGGTCGCACCTTTGGCGCCCTTGGCGTCTTTAGGTTTGGCGACTTCCGCGCTGGTATCCACCGCGCCGATGACTTTGGATTTGACCTGCGCCCAGCTCGCGTTGCGTTGTGCGGCGCTCGCGCCACCGTTGGTCACGTCCTTGAAGAAGACTTTCCAGCTGGCGTCGACGCTGTCGGGATTTTGCAGGAAGCGTTCGTACAGCTCCTCGATGAAGGTGGAGTTGCTGGCGAAAAACGGTGTCGAGTTGTCAAACTGGTTCATACATTTATCCTGCTTAATGTCTGTCGATTATATTTGTAGCCCGGCTTCGGGTGGAATGTCTCGCGGGTTTAAGGCACGCATCGGTCTGGTCATGTGTTGTTCAATCTCGTCGATGAGCCGCTCGTGGAGGTTACGAAGGAACGCTTCGAAACATCCTTGGTGGCCCTCAGCTGACGCTCGATAATACCAGCTTCTGCAAATTTGCGTAGTAAATCCAGCGTATCTTCGTCGTGATAATACGTCTTCGTGGCGTTGTCTTTATAAATCAGCTCGTATTTGCCATGATAATCGCTCTTCCAGCCAGCAAGGGAGCCGATCATCTTGAATTCGCCCGCGCGCTTGGCTTCCTGCCCGGGCGTAATTTTTTCCTTGGCTTCGGCATATCCGGGCTTGGCCTCAATGCTGGATTTCAGCGGATCTTCAACAGCATAAAAGGCAGCGCCCCCGAGGGATTCGGAAAAACGCGTCAAACGCACGATCTGCCGTTTTTCAAGGGTGCGCAGCAGACGCTCATTGTCTTTATCTAGATTTTTAAGCAGGATACCAGGCACGGTGCGGGTCGGCTGCCAGTCGAGCTTGACGGCTTCGCCGATGAAGAAATTGCTGTTTAATGCTGGATACTCATGCGCGCCCTCGTGAGCGGGAGGATCGATTTCCTTTTCCTCCCGCTCACGCCGGAACTGCTTTTTGAGCCATTCAAAAGCCATATCTGCCCTGTTGGGGTTAGGCTGCTTTCTTTTTCAATAAATCCGCCATCGTGCGGCCAAGCGCTGCCGGGGAGTCGGAGACGATGATACCGGCAGATTTCATGGCTTCGATCTTGTCTTCCGCACCGCCTTTGCCGCCCGAGACGATCGCACCGGCATGGCCCATGCGACGGCCAGGAGGGGCTGTGCGGCCAGCGATGAAACCGACGATGGGTTTGCGCTGCTTGTTGTGGTGTTTGAGGAAATGCGCTGCTTCTTCTTCCGCGTCGCCGCCGATTTCGCCGATCATGACGATGGCTTGGGTTTCGTCGTCATGCAAGAAGAGGTCGAGCACGTCCACGAAGTTGGTGCCGTTGACCGGGTCGCCGCCGATGCCCACACACGTCGACTGGCCGAGGCCTTCAGCGGAGGTTTGCGCCACCGCTTCATAGGTCAGCGTGCCGGAGCGCGAGACGATACCGATTTTGCCTTTTTTATGGATGTGGCCGGGCATGATGCCGATTTTGCATTCGTTCGGGGTGATGACGCCCGGGCAGTTTGGACCCACGAGCCGGGTTTTGCTGCCGGAGAGCGCGCGTTTGACCTTTACCATGTCAAGCACCGGAATACCTTCGGTGATGCAGATGGCGAGTTCGATTTCCGCGTCGATGGCTTCTAAGATCGCATCGGCGGCGAATTTCGGCGGAACGTAAATGACGGACGCGTTGGCGCCGGTTTTAGCAATCGCCTCGCCGACCGTGTCGAAAACAGGCAGGTCGATATGCGTAGTACCGCCTTTGCCGGGGGTTACGCCGCCGACCATCTTGGTGCCGTAAGCGACTGCCTGCTCGGAGTGATACGTGCCTTCGCGGCCCGTAAAACCCTGACAGATAACTTTGGTATTGGCGTTGATGAGAATGGACATTAGGCAGCCTTCCTTTTCACGGCTTTAACAATTTTTTCGGCAGCGTCGGCCAAGTTATCGGCAGCGACGATGGCGAGGCCCGACGACGACAGCATTTTCTTGCCGAGGTCGACATTGGTGCCTTCAAGACGAACAACCAGCGGTACGTGGAGATTGACTTCGCGCGCGGCGGTGATGATGCCTTCGGCGATGATGTCGCAGCGCATGATGCCGCCGAAGATGTTCACGAGGATGCCTTCGACGTTCGGGTCGGAAAGAATCAGCTTGAAAGCTTCGGTGACTTTCTCGCGGTTGGCGCCGCCGCCGACGTCGAGGAAGTTAGCAGGCGTGCCGCCATAGAGTTTAATGATGTCCATCGTGGCCATCGCCAGACCTGCGCCGTTGACCATGCAGCCGATATTGCCGTCCATTTTTACGTAAGACAGGCCGAATTTGCTGGCCTTCTGCTCAAGCGGATCTTCTTCGTCCGGGTCGCGCAGCTCATGGATGTCGGGGTGGCGGAACAGGGCGTTGTCGTCGAAATCGAACTTCGCGTCGAGGGCAACTAAATCGCCGTCATTGGTGATGACAAGCGGGTTGATTTCGAGCTGCGAAGCGTCGGTGTCGATGATGGCGCGGTAGAGCGCGTTGATGAAATGGTCGAACTTGCCGTGCAGTTCTTTCGGCAGGTTGAGGCCGAAGGCCAGCTTGCGCGCGTGGAACGGCTGAATGCCAGCGGCCGGGTCGATCACCGTGCAGATGATTTTTTCCGGGTGGTGCTCGGCAACTTCCTCGATTTCAACGCCGCCTTCTTCGGAGGCGATGAAGGTGACGCGCGAGGTGCTGCGGTCTATGAGCGCGGAAAGATAAAGTTCTTTTTTAATTCCGGTTCCTTGCTCGACATAGACACGCTTCACCAGCTTGCCTTCGGGGCCAGTCTGGTGGGTGACGAGCGTCATGCCGATCATCTGTTTGGCCAGCTGTTCGACTTCATCTAACGTCTTGGCCAGTTTCACACCGCCGCCTTTACCGCGACCGCCCGCGTGAATCTGGGCTTTGACGACCCAGAGCTTGCCGCCTAAGCCTTGCGCGGCGGAAACCGCCTCAGCCGGGGTGTAAGCAACCTGCCCCTGCGGGACCGGAACGTGGTAACGGGCTAAAACCTGTTTGGCTTGGTACTCATGGATATTCATCTGTTTTTTTCCTTTTAACTTCTCGTCAATTTCTCAGAAACTTTGTGATTATAGGCGAGGCGCGATTCCTTCACGTCGAGGAACTCGGTCACGTCAGCCGTCAACTTCAGGAATTCGACGGTGTCCATTGCTTTTTCCAGCATGGAATCCGGCAAATCATTGGCGCTTTTAATGCCGCTGCCTTTACGCGTGATGACCGAAAGCTTAAAACCATCGCCGGGATTACCGACCTTGATAATTTCGTCGGGCAACCACGGATACGTTTTACGCTCCTGCGCTAAAAGCGGCTTCAGCGCGGCTAACATAGTATCCGCTTCGCTTGAGTTCATCTTATTCTCCTATAAGCACATTTTGCCTATGCTACTTTACGTGACCCTAGTTACGATTTTACTAAGATCTGATAACCGTTATGCCTAAAGCGCAATGCTGGCGCAAAGCCCTTTGACTGCCTCTACGGATTTGTCAAACATGGCTTTTTGCTCTTTGCTTAAGGAAATTTCAACTATTTTCTCAGCACCACCCGCCCCAATAACGGTCGGTACACCGACGTATAAATCCTTAACGCCGTATTCACCATTGAGGCACGCGGCCACTGGCAGGATGCGCTTTTTGTCGAAAAGATAGGCTTCGGCCATGCGGATGGCGGATGCGGCAGGCGCGTAAAATGCCGAGCCCGTTTTGAGCAGACCGACGATTTCAGCGCCACCGTCGCGCGTGCGCTGCACGATCTGGTCAAGCTTTTCCTGTTTCAGCCAGCCCATTTTGACGAATTCGGTGACGGGGATGCCCGAGATGGTGGTGTAATCGACCACTGGCACCATCGTGTCGCCATGACCGCCGAGGACGAAAGCGTTGATGTCGGCGATGGACACGCCCAAAGCTTCCGAGAGGAAGAACGCGAAGCGCGAAGAGTCGAGGACGCCCGCCATGCCCACGACTTTGTTTTTCGGCAGACCGGAGACTTTCTGCATCACATACACCATCGCGTCGAGCGGGTTGGTGATGACGATGACGAAGGCGTCGGGTGCGTATTTCTTGATATTTTCAGCCACCGTTTTGATGATGCCGGTGTTGACGTTGACAAGATCGTCGCGGCTCATGCCGGGTTTGCGCGGCACGCCAGCGGTGACGATCACCACGTCCGAACCTTCGATGTCCTTGTAATCATTGGTACCCTTTAAGTGCACATCGGAGCCGTCGACGCTGGAGCTTTGCGCGATATCAAGCGCCTTGCCCTGCGGCAGGCCTTCGCTGATGTCGAACAGAACGACATCGCCCAGCTGTTTGGTTTCAGCAAGGTGGGCAAGCGTGCCACCGATCATACCGGCGCCAATCAGGGCAATCTTTTTACGTGCGGTCATGGGTAATCCTTAAATGGGAAGGGGATGGGAGGGATGTATTGCGCCGAATATAGGAAATAAGCGGCGTAATTAAAAGTGAATTCCCGAACACGGAACGGGTTTGATGCTATAAATAGTAACATTGTTAATATACAAAAGGTTAGTTTATTTTATGGCTCGGGTATCCATACAATTATTGTGATAAAAATATCACCTACTGTAACTCGTTTGTAACGGTTTTAGGCTAGAATACGCGTATGCAAAAGATGCTCGACACGATCAGCCTCCGGGAATTAAGCATGTTAATGAGCGATCTGCTGCGCTTGTCAGGCGGCGGCAGGCCGCCGCTGGTGCGCGATCAAAACGGCGAGGGGACGATGGGGTTTGACTCGATGGGCATGCAGGAATTTTTGCCGCCCGATAAGCAGCTCGACCCGCTTTCGAGCCACATCATGTGGTCAGGCTCGTTCATGCCGGCGCAGGCGCGCGTGTTGCGTGTGGAAAAAGGCTGGGCGAACAGCATCACCACCGGGCTTGCCGTCACCACGGACACGCTGCACCAGCAGCTGATCAATTTCGGTCGCAATTCCAAAGCGCTGATCGATATGAAAGAACTCGACGAGGACATGCGCGCGTCCATCAGCTCTATCGCCGTCCCGTTCAGCACCCGCAGCGAAGGCCTGACTAGCGACGGTGTCGCCGATTTACTTGCCGCCATGCAATACCGCAAACATATTCCCATCAAGCTGAAACTGCACGAAGGCGTTGACCGCCAGACCATCCAGTTCGAAAATACGCACGGCATCGGCCCTAAAGGTAAAAGCCTGCTTAGTGTGCTGATCGGGCTCAACACGTTGTCCAACGGCAACGTGTCGCGCAATACGGTGGTCGATCATAAAGCGGTGTTCACACCGGAAAAGGAATTGCTGGTTGTGGGCGCCGCACAGGACGCGGTGAACACGTTGCAACAGGTCAAAACCGAACTGGTGCGCCAGCTCACTAAGCTGAAAGCATCGGGCGACAAGCGTTTTGAAGGCGTCGATGTCGATGAGGTCGTGTCGGCCAATTTCGACCTCAACCGAAAAGCTCTTGCGCGCGTGATTAAAAAAGAAGCTGGGTTTTTAAAAGTGGCTAGCGTCATCGCCGATCTGGTTCATCCAGCGGTAGAGCCGGTGAAGACCATCGACACGGTGCTGGGCCTGATCGACGAACCGCATGTCGAAATTCCCATCGTTGAAAACGCCGATCAGGCGAAACGCCTCGTCATGGCAGCCGCCTATAAAACAACGCAGCATTACGGCGAAACATGGCAGCCGAGTAAGCAGTGGAAGCAAATCCAGCGCAAATATAACATCGATACGTTGCAACTCGGCAAAGAGCTGGACAGCATCGCCATGCATTCGCCGGAGAATCCAAAGGCCATTATGCAACACCCGGAAACGGAAAAGCTCATGCGGCTGGTGGAGCTGACCGCCGAGAAATTCAACGATGCGGCGCTCATGCGCATGATCGAAACCGTGGAGCCGCACCGTCAGGTCCATATCGAAAAACTGGGCGAAACCTTACGCGGCCCCAAAACCATCCTCGGCAAGCTGGGGCTTGACCGCCGCCGCGCAAGCGCGCTGGTCGACGCGGTCAAAGCGGGCTTATGTAAAGAAGAAATCGGCGAAGCCGGAGAGCGCGCGGCGGCACGTTATGAAGAGGGCAAAACCAGCTTCAGCGATCTGCTACGCGAAGAAACCGGCAAACCGCGCAAGCGTTAACGCGCCTGCCCGGCGGCAGCGTCGCATAGCCCGCGCCATCCGCCGAACCGGAATTGCCGCCGACATTGGAGGTATGCGACGCCACGAAAATCATCGGATCGCTTTTTCCAACAGCTTACCGGGCTACTTCCATGAAATGTTTATGCAGAAATAGCTGCATGCTTGACGACTGCCACTTGTGGGCATGAAAAAGAATACCGTGGCAGTATCGATCAACGTGACTAACGCAGTGGCATAGCGCATCCGGCGTAGCGATGCGAAAACCGAATACTGTAAAAGCAGCACGCTTGCGATGATGTAGAAATTGGTATGGTGCGGAAAAAGCGTCGAGCCGAGCAGCGCCTCATTCAGCAAATCCGAACTGAAACGCCCACCCCACCGCATGTAAAAAAATCCGATGGCAGTGAACACACCTTTGGCGGCCTGCGCGGCGCGGCCAAAATCATCGGCCTGCGGCAAGGACCAATAGCCGAGCGCGACGTAACCGCCAAGCGGCAGCAGGCATAAAACGCTTATGCCTGCGCACATTCGGCCTACGAGTTCATCTTATCGAAGAACTCGTCGTTGCATTTAGTGTCCTGGAGTTTATCCAGAAGGAACTCGATACCGTCCATCGGCCCCATGGGAGCCAGTATTCGGCGCATGACCCACATTTTGGTGAGCGTGCTCTTATCGACGAGGAGGTCTTCCTTGCGGGTGCCGGACTTGGTAATGTCCATAGCCGGGAAGGTACGCTTGTCGGCGAGCTTGCGGTCGAGGACCAACTCGGAATTGCCGGTGCCTTTGAATTCTTCAAAGATGACTTCGTCCATGCGACTGCCGGTTTCGATCAGTGCGGTGGCGATGATGGTCAAAGAACCGCCATGCTCGATGTTACGCGCCGCGCCGAAGAACCGTTTCGGACGCTGGAGTGCGTTGGCGTCCACACCGCCGGTCAGAACCTTGCCCGAGGACGGGATGACGGTGTTGTAAGCGCGCGCAAGGCGCGTGATTGAATCGAGCAGGATGACCACGTCTTTTTTATGCTCAACCAGCTTTTTGGCTTTTTCGATTACCATTTCAGCGAGCTGCACGTGGCGAGTTGCCGGTTCGTCGAAGGTGGACGACACAACTTCACCTTTAACGGTGCGCTGCATGTCGGTCACTTCTTCCGGGCGTTCGTCAATTAGCAGGACGATCAGGAAGGCTTCAGGATGGTTGATGCTGATGGAATGGGCAATGTTTTGCAAAATAACGGTTTTACCGGTGCGTGGCGGGGCTACGATCAGGGCGCGCTGGCCAAAACCGATGGGGGCGACGATGTCGGTGACACGCATCGACATATCATTGGCTTGCTGCTTGGTTTTATTACGTTCGTGACGATCGCGGCCGGATTCGCGGGGATTGACCGGCGGGGCGACTTCGACGATTTCCTTAGCCATCGAGGTGGGGTCGGCGCGCACTTGCGATTTTGGAATCGGTTTTGAGCCAAGTTCCACTTCCAGCTTGATTTTACGTTCCGGGTAGAGCGGCACGAGGTTGTCGAAATTGATGCGGTGGCGCACCATGTCCGGGTCATCGTAATTGATGGTGTTGACTTTGAGCAGGGCGAAATAGCGCTCGCCGTCTTTCGGAGCGCGGATTTCGCCGGCTACGGTATCACCGGTGCGAAGCGCGAAGCGCCGCACCTGCGAGGGGGACACGTAAATATCGTCAGGGCCAGCAAGGTAGTTGGCCAGCGGCGAGCGCAGGAAGCCGAAACCGTCCTGTAACACTTCAACCACGCCTTCACCGTTAATGGCTTCGCCTTTTTCGGCCTGTTTTTTTAAAATAGCGAAAATCATTTCCTGCTTGAGCATGGCGCTCGCATTTTCTACGCCGTTTTCTTCAGCGAGTTGCAGGAGTTCATCCGGGGTTTTCAATTTAAGTTCTTGTAATTTCATAGCTCTATCGCTTTGTGGGGAAAAAAAGGCCTAAAAAGGCAGAGGGGAAATACGACGCGTGAGGAGGGTGATGGGGTGCATCGCTTAACGACTCTAAACTAATTGATGCGCCTTGCTCGGTCAAGTTCAATATATTACCCACTAATTTTAATTATTTATTAATACATTATCAGCGTTTTTCCTTACGCTTTGAACCTTTGTGAGAAAAGCGCTACTAAGATTTTTACGAGCTAAAGCAAGCCCAAAAGGCCACCCTAACCGGTGGCTTTTCCCGTTTTAAAAAGGCTTGAGCACCACCAGCAGGACGATGATGACCATGAGCGCCGCAGGTACTTCATTGAATATACGGAAAAATTTCTCGGATTTAACGTTCTGGTCGCGCGCGAAGGCCTTACGGTAACGCGACATCATGGCATGGCAAATTTGCAAACCAACGACACATGTGAGCTTGGCATGCAACCATCCGTTACCGGGGGAAAGCGCATCCGTGCGCACGATCAGCCAGATACCTAAAATCCATGTCACAATCATCGCCGGGTTGATAATGCCGCGCAGCAGCTTGCGCTCCATCACCTTAAACAATTCAGAGGCTTCCGAGCCGGGTTTGACGCGGCTGTGATACACGAACAGGCGAGGCAAATACAGCATCCCCGCCATCCACGACATCACCGCGATAATGTGTAAACCCTTTAGCCATAAATATAATTCCGCTTGCATCAGTTACCGCACACACAGCTGGCGAAATTCGTCGGGCAGATTTTCGCATTGTTTGAGGATTTGATTTCGCCGTCCTTATCGCATTTCAGGCAAAGCTCGCTCAGCGCCTCGATGAAAAATGGCTCGCTGTTGAGCGCGGGCACGCGGTAATACCCCGGCACGTTGTTCTTTTCGGCAAGGTGGCGGTAATCGATATCGAGCTCGACGAGGGTTTCGGAATGCTCCGACACGAACGCCACCGGCACGACCAGCACCGGCACCTTGTCCTTACCCGCTTGAATGATTTCATCTTCCGTGGACGGGCCGATCCATTCGAGGCGACCGACTTTGCTCTGGTAGCAGGTCACGTAATCCAGCTCGTCGACTGACATCACCTGCGTAATGGCTTCAACCGAACGCTCCACCTGCCACTGGTACGGGTCGCCCGCGGTTACCATTTTCTCAGGCAGGCCATGCGCGGAGAAAAGCACACGGGGCTTTCCTACCTCGGCAGCTTTCCAATACATGTCCTTGATCACCTTCACATGCGCCGCGACGAAAGATTTGTCGTTCGGGTAGCAGCAGATGGCGGTGGTTTTCACATCGAAATTATTTTTAGCGCATGCCGCTTTCCAGTCGGTAAACGCCGAACCGGTGGTGGTGGTGGAAAACTGCGGATAGAGCGGCAGCAGAATCACGTTGTCGGGATTGCAGGCTTTAACCTTGCGCACCACCATGTCGCTTTTGGGATGCCAGTGGCGCATGCAGACGAATACTTTATACTCGTCTTCGGTGCCGGATTCCTTGAGCTTTTTTTCGAGCGCTTCGGCCTGATTCATGGTGAATTCCAAAATCGGCGATTTACCACCTATACGCTTGTAAATATTCTGAGCTTTGCTTTTGCGTAAGCTCGAAATAAAAAACGCAAGCGCGGTGCGAAAAGGTTGCGGTAGCGTAATAATCGCCGGGTCGTTAAACAGGTTGAACAGGAAAGGACGTACCGCTGCGAGGCTGTCTGGGCCTCCTAAATTGAACAGGATAACGGCGTGTTTCGTCATGATCTCGTTTAATGCTCGTGTTTAAGGTAGTCGCACAGACTCACCACGTGGTCGATCGGAGTATGCGGCAAAATACCATGCCCGAGATTAAAGATAAAACGGTTATTCGCAAAAGATTTCTGGCCCAGTGTGGCGATAATTTTTTTCGCCTGCGCCATCATCGCGTCTTTGTCTTCGGCTAGCAAGATAGGATCGAGATTTCCCTGCACGACGCAAATCCGAGACAGATGCTCTGCCGCCCATGCCAGCTCCACCGACGAATCGATGCTGATAGCGTCGACTTTTGTTTCTAGCGCGTATTTTTTATATTTAGTTCCGGCCATGCGCGGGAAACCGATGATGGGTAATTCCGGATGCGCTTGTTTGAGCGCGGCAACAATCTGCTTCGTCGGCTCGATGACGTAATCGGAAAATTCCTGTTCGCTCAAGACACCCGACCATGAATCGAAAAGCTGGATGACTTCGGCGCCGGCTTTCACCTGCGCGAGCGTATGGGTGATAACCGACACGGTGAGGAGTTTAAGCAAGCGGCTGAAAAATACTTTGTCCTTTTGCGCGAGTGTACGCACCGATTGGAAATCTTTACTTGATTGCCCCTGAACCATGTAGCACGCAAGCGTCCACGGCGACCCTGCAAAGCCGATAAGCGTCGTCTCGATGGGTAAGCCTGCACGGGTAAGCTTCAACGCTTCGTAGACCGGTTCAAGCTTCGCAGGATTGTATACCAAGCTGTCCAGCTCCTGCTGCGTTTGAACGGGTACGAGGACGGGGCCTTTTTTTTCTTCAAAACGCACGTTCATGCCGAGTGCGTCTGGAATGACTAAAATATCCGAAAAAATAATCGACGCATCGAAACCGAAACGACGTATCGGTTGCAAGGTCACTTCCGATGCTTTGGAAGGCGTGTAGCACATATCGAGAAAATTTTTCGTGTGGCTGCGCACTTCGCGGTATTCGGGCAAATACCTGCCTGCCTGGCGCATGAACCAGAACGGTGCCCGCGATATTTTTTCTTGCCTGAATGCGCTTAAGAGAAGCTTAGAATTTTTTTCCATACTAATAATATAAAATATATATTTCTTAAAGGTGGTAGTAGTAGGGTTCGAAGTAATGAGGACAACTTTCCCTCCACCGGGTTATCCCCGCTGCCTTGGTTTAGCGGGTTTATTGTGGATAAAAAAGCAATAACTTGTCCAAAACCGTAAAAATAGATGCAAATAGCGCCAATCGGGTGCTATGAAACATGGGTATAAGTCGCTTCTTAGGAAAGTTATAACGCCCTGAGGATAGGCAAACTTACATGGGGATAATTGTTCGCCGGACCCCCGCATGGAATGGGATAATTTTTATCCATTTTTTATGCGGCGTTTCGTACAGGATTTATCCACAGCAAGATGCACAGATAGGCCAAGTTAGGAATAATTCATGAAAAAATTCAACCTCCACCTCGTCTCCGATTCCACCGGCGAAACGGTTTCTTCCGTCGCGCGCGCGGCACTCGTGCAGTTTGATGATTTGGAACCCGAAGAATTTAACTGGACGCTCGTGCGCACAAAGATGCAGATGGAACGCATCATCGCCGCCATCGTCGCCAATCCCGGCCCGGTCTTATATACATTAGTTGATAACGGTTTGCGCGATATGCTGAAGCTCGAATGCGTGAAGCGCAACCTGCCGTGCATCTCGGTGCTCGGCACAGTGCTGAGCGAGTTGTCGACGTATCTTGGAACCGAGACGCACGCGTCGCCGGGCAAGCAGCACGAACTCAATGATGAATATTTCCTGCGCGTCGAAGCGATCAACTACACCCTCGCCCATGACGACGGGCAGATGCACTGGGATCTGGAAGAGGCCGACATCGTGCTCGTCGGCGTGTCGCGCACGTCGAAATCGCCAACCTGTGTATACCTCGCTTATAAAGGATATAAGACGGCGAATATTCCTTTTGTGCACGGGGTGATGCTGCCGCCCAGCCTTGAGACATTGAAAAAACCGTTGGTGGTGGGGCTGACCATCAGCCCCGAACGCTTGCAGCAGATTCGCCGCACACGCCTGCAATCGCTCAACCAGCAAAACGACACCAATTATGTCGATATGGAATACATGCAGGCCGAGATCGCCGAATCGCGCAAGCTGTACAATAAGCATAGATGGCCGGTGATCGACGTGACCAAGCGCTCGGTGGAAGAAACGGCGGCGACCATCATGCAGTATTTCAAAAAACATCAAGAAAAAATGGGAGCGGGCCCAGCTCGAAATGACAATGCGTAAAGCTGGCGTCATGGGCTGGCCCGTTGCCCATAGCCTGTCGCCGAAGCTGCATGGCTACTGGTTGAAGAAATATGGAATCGAGGGTGAGTATCTTGCGCTGGAAGTAAATCCTGAGGAATTTGCCGGGAAGCTTGCTGCTTTGCAGGCAAATGGGTTTGCCGGGGTGAATCTGACGCTGCCGCACAAGGAGCTGGTGATGTCGATGCTGGCGGATATGGATAGTGATGCACAGGAAGCGGGCATGGCCAATACGATTGTGATTCGCTCCGATGGCAGTTTCTACGGCATGAATACCGACAGCTACGGGTTTATCGAAAATATCCGCGGCTCGATTCCACAAAAAAATAAAGCGGTGGTGTTAGGTGCCGGCGGCGCTGCGCGCGCGGCGTGTTATGCGCTGGCAAAAGAAGGATTTAAGCACATCGTGGTGGTAAACCGCTCGCTGGAACGGGCGCAAAACGTCGCGGCCGCCTTCGGCGGCACAGCCGTCGCGTGGGAAGATCGCGCGCGCACGCTCGAAGGGGCCGATGTGCTGGCCAATGCCACGAGCTTGGGCATGACAGGCAAACAAACGCTTGAGATTGATCTCGCGTGGCTGCCGGTTTCGGCACTGGTGACGGACCTTGTCTATGCGCCGCTGGTGACCCCACTTTTAAAAGATGCGCGAGACCGCGGGAACAGAATTGTCGACGGGCTGGGCATGTTACTGCATCAGGCGGTGCCGGGGTTCGAGGCATGGTTCGGCGTGCGGCCCGTAGTGGATAGCGGCTTGCGCCACGCAGTGCTGGGGGGGGGAATGATATGCTGATCATCGGGCTGACGGGCAGTATCGGCATGGGCAAGAGCATGGTGGCGGCGCAGCTTGCGCGGCTCGGCGCGAAAGTATGCAATGCTGATGATATCGTGCATAAGCTACTGGCCAAAGACGGGCGCGCGGTGAAGCTGGTGGAGAAGGCGTTTAAGAATGTCGTGGTGGGCGGCGCGGTAAACCGTAAGGCGCTCGGCGATATCGTTTTTAAAGATAAGGCGCAGCTCAAAGTACTAGAGAAAATCATGCATCCGCTTGTGGTGGGCGCTGAAAATGAATTCGTGCGCCGCCAGCAATTGCTTGGCGCGGACCTCGTGGTGATGGATATCCCGTTATTGTTTGAAACCGGCGCGGAAGAACGGTGCGACGTCACGCTGGTCGTCACCGCACCGCATGTTATTCAGCGCCAGCGGGTGATGCGCCGGGCGAACATGACGCCCGAAAAATTCCACGAAATTCTCAAGGCCCAAATGCCCGACAGCGAAAAACGCGCCCGCGCCGATTTCATTATCGAAACAGGGCTGGGCAAGGCGACGAGCTTCATGGCGTGTAAAACTCTTGTGATGACATTATTTTCATGAAGCGGCTTGCGATAGTGCTAACCCTGTTGAGCGCTCCTGCCTATGCCGGTGCCGGTAATGATCTGGGCGCCTGTCGGCTTGCAGATGTGTTGACCCAACCGCTAGCACTCAGCGACGCGGAAAAGGATGCTTATGCAAGCGATCGATATACGGTGGTGCTTGCCCAGGCACCGGTGCGCCTGCTGCGTTTTTCCCATAACGGCATTGTGATAGACTATAGTGGTAAAAGAAGCGCGCCGACGCTGTGGAATTTGACATTCCCGGCCGACGCCTTGCCTGCGCCGATGCGCAAACCGGCTTACTATGCTAGACTATTCAACCTGAAGAAATTGCCCAAAGGCGACATGCTGACAGTGGGTTGCGACGGTTGGCAGATCATCCTGCGTTATCATGGCAGCCATATCGAAAAGATTGACTTACACATTCATTCAGGTGTTGATTAACGTTTAAGGAGCACGCATGAAACGCGAAATCGTCCTCGATACCGAAACCACCGGGCTTGACCCCGCCACTGGCCACCGCATTGTGGAAATCGGTTGCATTGAAGTGATCGGCGGCATCCGCTCGGGCGCGCATTTCCATGCATATCTCAATCCCGAGCGCGACATGCCCGAAGAGGCGTACCGCGTGCACGGGCTGTCGTCAGATTTCCTGAAAAGCAAGCCGGTGTTCTCCGAAAAAGTCGACGAATTCATGGAGTTTATCGCCGATTCCACACTGGTGATTCATAACGCCGGGTTCGACATGCGCTTTATTAACCATGAGCTGGACCGCTTAGGTTTTCCTGTGCTGCCGATGAGCCGGGCGATCGACACCGTGCTGATGGCGCGCAAAAAATTTCCGGGCTCGCCGGCAAGCCTCGACGCGCTGTGCCGCCGTTTTGAAATCGACCTGACAGCGCGCACCAAGCACGGCGCGTTGCTCGACGCCGAGTTGCTGGCGGACGTGTATTTAGAATTGCTGGGCGGCCGTCAGGTGGCCCTCACACTCGAAGCTGAAAAAACGGCCGCCGCTCACGCAGCGGAAGCGATTATCGTGCTCGAACTGCGCGAACCGCGCCACTTCCATCCAAGCGTCGAAGAGCTTGAGGCACATGCGGCAATGGTGGCCAAACTCAAAAAGCCGATCTGGGAAGAATATAATTAATTACAGGCCCGCGCAGACGCGCTGCGGGTCGTGCAGGATGCGATAACCGCCGGTTAACACTTCCGCCGTGCCGTCATCCAGCGGCAGGTCGAGCCATGACGAATGGGCGAAACCGAACTCCACTTCCAGCCCGCTCACATAAAACACCCTTGCGGACATCAGCTGGCCCCAGTCTTCGATATGAGTAGAACGAATCGCACCGAATCGGCGCGCCCATGACACATCGTCGACATAATCCTGCGGCATATCGCACAGCAGGACAAAATCGATATCTGACTCGGCTGTCGCCTGATCGCGCGCATGGGAACCGACGAGCAGCGCGCATTTAATTTTGGATTCATCAGGCAACCATGTGCCTAATTCCGCAAGGAATGAGGCGAGGGACATGTTAACCGATGGCACCGTGGCAATGCTTGAATTTTTTGCCGGAACCGCACGGGCAAGGGTCATTGCGGCCGACGCGCTGCTGGGCGAACGGCGCATTGGCCATTTCTTCGGCGAGCTGCGGGTTCTCAGCCGGATCCTGACGGCTTTCGAACATTTTTCGCGGAGGCGGCGGGGTCATGCCCGGAGGGGCTTCGACGTGGATTTCCAGATGCGACAGGCGCGACACGACGTGTTCGCGCAGCAACGACAGGAGCTGTTCAAACAGGGTGAAGGCTTCCTGCTTGTACTCGTTCAGCGGATCGCGCTGACCGTAGCCGCGCAAATGGATACCCTGACGTAAATGGTCAAGCGAAAGCAAATGGTCTTTCCACAGCTGGTCTAAGGTTTGCAGCAGGATGCGCTTTTCGGCCATGCGCATGAGCGGCGCGCCGTAGCGCTGCACTTTGGCGTCGAGATGGGCGGCGATGGCGGCGTTGACGCGCTTAAGCAGCTCTTCGTCGGCAATGCCTTCTTCCTTCGCCCAGTCATGGGCGGGCAGGTGCAGGCCGTAAATGCGGAAGAGTTCTTTTTCCAGTTCTTCGGTCTTCCATGCGTTGGCGTAGGATTTGGCTGGCACGTAGAGAGCGACGAGGTCGTGGTTGATTTCTTCAATCATCGCGGCGATGGTTTCGGAGACGTCGGTTGCCTCCATCAGCTCGATGCGCTGTTCGTAGATGACCTTGCGCTGGTCGTTCATCACGTCGTCGTATTTGAGCAGGTTTTTGCGGATTTCGTAATTGCGCTGCTCGACTTTCTGCTGGGCGCGTTCGATGGCGCGCGACATCCACGGATGGAAAATCGCTTCGTCTTCTTTCATGCCGAGTTTTTGCAACAGCCCGTCGATGCGTTCCGAGCCGAAAATGCGCATGAGGTCGTCTTCGAGCGACAGGAAGAATTTTGACGCGCCCGGATCGCCCTGACGGCCCGAACGGCCGCGCAGCTGGTTGTCGATGCGGCGCGATTCGTGACGCTCGGTGCCGAGCACGTAGAGACCGCCGTTGTTAAGCACGGTGTCTTTGGAGGCAGCAGTTTCACTGCGGATTTTTTCCATTGCGACGGTTTTGGCAACGCCTTCTTCAAGTGAGGTCACTTCGTGTTCAATGCGAAGCTCCGGGTTGCCCCCGAGCATGATGTCGGTGCCGCGCCCGGCCATGTTGGTGGCGATGGTGACGCCGCCGACGCGCCCGGCCTGCGCGATGATGTAAGCTTCCTGTTCATGGTAGCGGGCGTTGAGTACCTGATGCGGAATTTTTTCTTTGGTGAGCAGCTTCGAGAGGTATTCCGATTGCTCGATGGACACCGTGCCCACGAGGACCGGCTGGCCTTTTTTATTCGCTTCGATGATTTCGCGGATAACGGCACGGTATTTTTCCTGCGCGGTGCGGTAGATTTCGTCGTGATGGTCGATGCGCTTGACGTTGACGTTGGTTGGAATGTCCACGACTTCGAGCTTGTAGATGTCGCGGAATTCGCCCGCTTCGGTCATCGCGGTGCCGGTCATGCCCGATAGTTTCGGGTACATGCGGAAATAATTCTGGAAGGTGATCGACGCGAGCGTCTGGTTTTCGTTCTGGATCTTGGCGCCTTCTTTGGCTTCAAGGGCCTGATGCAGGCCTTCGGAATAGCGGCGTCCTTCCATCATGCGGCCAGTGAATTCGTCGATGATGATGACTTTGTTGTCTTTAACGATGTAATCGACATCCTTGGTGAACAGGATGTGGGCGCGAAGCGCCTGATTGATGTGGTGCACGAGCGAGACGTTGTCGATGTCGTAGAGCGACGTGCCAGCGGTGAGCATACCGGCGGCGATCATGAGTTCTTCGACGTGCTGCACGCCAGCTTCGGTGAGTGTGACCGAACGGGCTTTTTCGTCCTTGTCGTAATCGGCTGGGATGATACTTTTCATCAGGTCGTTGGCCTGATTGTAGAGTTCCGAATTATCTTCCGTCGGGCCCGAGATGATGAGCGGGGTGCGCGCTTCGTCGATTAAAATCGAGTCGACTTCGTCGACGATGGCGTAGTGGAACGGGCGGTGCACCATCGCTTCGCGCACGAATTTCATATTGTCGCGCAAATAGTCGAAGCCGAGTTCGTTGTTGGTGGCGTAGGTGATGTCGCAGGCATAGGCCGCCTGGCGCTCTTCTTCGTCGAGACCGTTGGTGATGCAGCCGACGGTGAGGCCGAGGAATTCATGGAGCTTGCCCATCCACAGCGAATCGCGGGAGGCGAGATAGTCGTTTACGGTGACGACATGCACGCCTTTGCCGGGCAGGGCGTTTAAGTAAGCCGCGAGCGTACATACGAGGGTTTTGCCTTCGCCGGTGCGCATTTCGGCGATCATGCCTTTATGCAATACCATGCCGCCGACGAGCTGCACGTCGAAATGGCGCATGCTGAGTGCGCGCTTACCTGCTTCGCGCACGGTGGCGAATGCTTCGACCATCAAATTATCGACGGTTTCGCCGCCGTTGAGGCGCTCGCGGAACCATGTGGTGCGGCCGCGGAGTTCTTCGTCGGAGAGGCGTTCGAGTTGCGGTTCGAGCGCGTTGATGGCTTGGACCTTGGCTTGCAGCGTGCGGATGAAGCGGTCGTTGGCGGAACCGAACAGTTTTTTAGCGATCGAACCTAACATGGTGCTTAACGTTTCTCTGGCCTAAGTTTCTTTTGAGTTGAAGAGAGATAGGGCTTTATTTCCGCCAAGTCAACGGCGCCGCTTGCTAAGACTTCATGCTTGTGCCATAAAGCGCTATCCCACCCACCGACTTTTTTACTTCATAAACAAGGATAAAACCATGAAAAACACCGCGAATAAATCCGCTTTGCGCGCGCTTGTGCTTGCCGCATGCACCACTTTCCTGACCGCGCTGCCGGTGGCATCCTACGCTGCTGAAACAGCCCCGGCAGAAAAAGCCGCCGAGCCAGCCAAAGACTACACGATCATCAAGATCGGCAACGACGATATCAAGAATTCCGAAGTGCTCGACAGCTGGAAGAACCTCTTCCCGGGCGGTTCCGCACCGGATTTCAACAGCTTCGATGAAAACATCCGCCAGAACGTGCTGCGCGGTCTCGTCTCCGAACGCCTGATCTATAACGAAGCGGTGAAGGCTGGTTACGACAAAGACCCGGAAGTGAAAAAACGCATTGCGTCACTTGAAAAACAGGTGGTCATGCAGGGTTTTATGGAAAATAAAGCCAAGAGCCTGATCTCCGAAGACGAACTCAAAGCCGCTTACGCGGAAAAAGTCGCTGCCGCCAAAGGCACGGAAGAAGTCAAAGCCCGCCACATCTTAGTTCCGACGGAAGAAGAAGCGAAAAAAATCTACGACCAGATCAAAAAAGGCGGTGATTTCGACAAGCTCGCCAAGGAAAAATCGGCCGATAAAGGCTCAGGCGCCAACGGTGGCGAACTGGGTTGGTTCACCAAAGATAAAATGGTTCCTGAATTCGCAGAAGCGGCGTACAAGCTGAAAAAAGGCGATGTGTCCGAACCAGTTAAATCCGAATTCGGCTGGCACGTCATCAAGGTCGAAGACCGGCGCCCGGTGCAGATTGCAAGCTATGACGACATGAAGGAAGCACTCAAAGGCGAACTGGCCAACAAAGCCGTCCAGAAATACGTCGAAGGCCTGCTGAAAAAATCCGACATCAAATACTACAGCGTTGACGGCAAAGAAAAACCGTTTTCCACCTCGCTCACCCCGGTGAAAAAAGACGAAAAGAAATAAGCATTAACACGTAAAAACCAAAACGGTGGGGGGAGTGCCTTCCACCGTTTTGCGTTTCAGGAGTTTCGAATGATCGTATCCCCTTTGGCACCGGCCAGCTACCCGGAATTAAAACCTATCGCAGGGGTGCGCCTTGCCACCGGCGAGGCGGGCATCCGCTATAAGAATCGCACTGATCTGCTGTTGGTGGAGCTTTGCGAAGGCACCACCGTCGCGGGCGTGTTTACCCGTTCACTGACCGCTTCCGCGCCCGTGCTGGCGTGTCGCGAAGCGCTGAAAGGTGGTGGCGCACGGGCGCTGGTCGTTAATTCCGGCAACTCGAACGCTTTTACCGGCAGCGTCGGCGTGGCTTCGGTTGAGCGGATCATGGCGATGGCGGCAAAGGAAATCGGCTGCAAAACAGGCGAAGTATTCACGGCATCCACGGGTGTGATCGGCGAGCGCCTGCCCGACGATAAAATTACCGCGTCGCTGGGCGATTTGAAGGACAAGCTTTCCGACACCTCGTGGGAAGCAGCGGCTAAGGCCATCATGACCACCGACACCTACCCGAAAATGGCGACGCGGTCCCTCACGCTTGGCGGCAAAACCGTCACCATCAACGGCATCGCCAAAGGCTCGGGTATGATCGCCCCCGACATGGCCACCATGCTCGGCTTCGTCTTTACCGACGCGGCGATTGGCGCCAGCGCGCTGCAATCCATGCTCGCGCAAGCCAACGAAACCACCTTCAATTCGATAACCGTCGACGGCGATACCTCGACCAGCGACACGCTGATTTTATTCGCGACCGGCCAAGCCGGTAATCCCACCCTCGCGGCACCCGACGCGGCCTTCAAAAAGGCCCTGCACGAAGTGCTGCACGAGCTGGCGCTGCATATGGTCAAGGACGGCGAGGGCGCGGAAAAACTCGTGACTATCAACATCAGCGGCGCCGATTCCACCAAGGCGGCACATCGCATCGGTATGAGCATCGCTAATTCGCCGTTGGTCAAAACTGCGCTCGCGGCGGGCGACGCCAACTGGGGCCGCATCGTGATGGCCGTCGGCAAGGCGGGCGAAAAAGCCGACCGCGACAAGCTCACCATTAAAATCGGCGGCGTGGTCGTTGCTAAAAACGGCGAAGCCGATCCCGATTACAAGGAAGCCCAGATCGATGCGCACATGAAAGCCCGCGATATCAAAATCGACGTCGATGTCGGCGTTGGCAATGCGTTCGCCACCGTCTACACCTGCGATTTGACGCACCGCTATATCGACATTAACGGAAGCTACCGCTCATGAGCATCTTGCTGGTCGTCGCCATCTGCCTCGTCAACGAGCGCAATGAAATTCTGCTGGCGCAGCGCCCGCCTGGCAAGCGGCTGGCGGGCAAATGGGAGTTTCCCGGCGGCAAGGTGGAGCCGGGCGAAACGCCGGAAGCCGCGATGGTGCGCGAAATCCATGAGGAGCTGGGCATTGCAATCGAACAAAAAGACCTTGAGCCGTTCTGGTTCTTATCGCACGATTATGTGGCCGAATTCGGCTTCCATTTGCTGATGCCGTTCTACCTGTGCCGCAAGTGGGCGGGCGCTCCGCAAGCGCTCGAACACAGTGCCATTGCGTGGAAGCACCCGAAAAACATGCAGGAATTACCGATGATCGAAGCCGATGCCGATCTGATCCAGCGCCTCAAAGCTGCCCTCTAGGGTTGCATATCCGGTTTAATAGGTTATAGAAAATATAGCGTAACCGTTACCGAAGGACTCAATGGCCGACAAAATCTGCGTATCGGGGGGATTCGATCCATTGCATCAGGGGCATCTTGAGATGCTGCGCGAGGCGAGCGCCTACGGCGATCTCGTCGTCATCCTCAATTCCGACGAATGGCTGCTGCGCAAAAAAGGCTTCGTATTCTTAAGCTGGAAAACTCGCGCCGCGATTATCGGCGATTTACGGTATGTTACCGCTGTCGAACCGGTCAACGACCATGACGATTCCGTGTGCGAAGCCCTGCACCGCATCCGCCCGCGCTTCTTCGCTAACGGCGGCGATCGCAAGCCAGGCAACACCCCCGAAGTCAAAACTTGTAAAACGCATAGCATTGAAATGCTATGGAATTCCGGCGGCGAAAAAATCGATAGCTCATCGGATATTGCCCGTAAAAGCTGGGTCAACCGCCCGTGGGGCGGGTTTGTCACCCTCGACGAGGGCAAGGGTTATAAAGTTAAGAAAGTCAAAGTGGAACCGGGCAAGGCCATCTCGCTGCAATACCATAGCCACCGCAGCGAATACTGGTACATGACCGGGGCGGGCGGGATGGTGGAGCTGGACGGCGACGTGTTTGCCGTTGCCAAAGGCGGCCCGCCGGTGGTAGTAGGACAGGGCGTGGTGCACCAGCTGGCCAATATCGGGCAGGAACCGCTGGTGGTCATCGAAGTTCAGTCAGGTGAATACCTTGATGAAGACGACATAATTCGAGTCAAGGAAAGCAGCCTATGAAGCACGCGCCTGAATTTTTGAAACTGGTAGAAAGCGTCATGCCCAACGTCAAGGAAGTTACCATCGACGGTGTGCGCGCCATGCAGAATGACGCGGCCGTGTTTACGCTTGTCGACGTGCGCGAGGACAATGAATGGGACGCAGGTCATATTCCCGGCGCCACCCATATCGGGCGTGGCGTCATCGAGCGCGATATCGAGCGCATCGTGCCGAATAAAGAGGCTGCGCTGGTATTGTATTGCGGTGGCGGATACCGCTCGGCGCTGGCCGCTGAAAACCTTCAGAAGATGGGCTATACCAATGTGCTGTCGATGGCCGGTGGCTTCAGTGGCTGGAAAAGCAAGGGCCTGCCCACGACATGAGCGACGAGCCGCATATTCCTAGAAAACCGGCGGGCACTCCCGACGACCCGTACGATCCGCTACAGTATTTCATCTCGCTGTTCGATGGGCGCAAGGCATCCGAATCGGCGAAGAAACAACGCGCCGATACCATCGAAGGCGTGCTCAAGGAACGCATCGTCGACGGCGATAAAAAAGGCCTGGAAGACGATCTCGACACCGCGATGAAAACGCATCCGCCGCTGTTTATCATCAATGATATTTTGCTGGCGGGCATGAAAGTGGTGGGCGAGTTGTTCGGCGCGGGCAAGATGCAATTGCCTTTCGTGCTGCAATCCGCCGAGACGATGAAAAAAGCGGTATCACATCTCGAACGGTTCATGGAAAAAATCGACGGCCAGCAAAAGGGCACCATTGTGCTGGCGACTGTTAAAGGCGACGTGCATGATATCGGCAAGAACTTAGTCGATATTATCCTGACCAATAACGGCTATAAGGTGATCAATCTGGGCATCAAGCAGCCGATTGCCAACATCATCACCGCCATCAATGAAAACAAACCCGATGCGGTGGGCCTGTCCGGGCTGTTGGTAAAATCTACCGTGGTCATGCGCGAAAACCTGCAAGAACTGACCCAGCTTGGCTTTAACCTGCCGGTGTTGCTCGGCGGAGCTGCGCTTACGCGCGCGTATGTGGAAGAAGACTGCGTCGAAGCCTACGGCTCGGGGCGTGTGGCCTACGCGCAGGACGCATTCGACGGGCTGGATCTCATGAACAAACTTGCTGACGGCAAGTTCGACGAGCATCTGGAAGAAGCTAAAAAGCGCAAGCACAACCGCCCGAGCAACGCTAAAGCCAAGCAGCGCTGGTCGCAGAATGAAGTGGCCGCGCAGGATTTGATCGGCAAGGAACTGCGCCCGATGGAAGTCGAAGCGCTGAAGATCAAACGGCAGGAGCTGGCCAGCCAGGTGAGCGTGCCGACGCCGCCTTTCTGGGGCTCGAAGATCATCGACAACGTGCCGATGCGCGCATTGATTCCGTATCTCAACGAGCAGATGCTGTACACCTTTCACTGGGGCTTTAAAAAGGCCGGCAAGACGCTCGAAGAGTATTGGAAATGGGTCGAGACGGATGTGAAGCCGATCTTGAAACGCCTGCTCGACGAGTGCGAAGCGGAAAATATTCTGGAACCCAAAGCGGCTTACGGCTATTTCAAATGTGCCGCGCACAATAATGACATCGTTATCTTCGACGAAGCGGGCATCAAGGAAATCGGGCGCTACGCGCTGCCACGGCAGGACAAGGACGGCGGCATTTGCGTGGCCGATTTCTTCCGTGATATCGACTCCGGCGAACGCGACGTTCTGGCCATGCAAGTGGTAACCGCTGGGCAGAAAGTCGCGGATGTGGCACGCGACTGGTTCGCTAATAACCGCTATCAGGATTACCTGTATCTGCACGGGCTTGGCGTCGAAATCGCCGAAAGCCTTGCCGAGTTTATCCACAAGCGCATCCGCACCGAACTCGGGTTCGGCATCGAAGACGACCGCGATATCAAGAAGCTGCTCAAGCAAGGCTATCGCGGTTCGCGCTACAGTTTCGGCTACCCTGCCTTACCGCGCCTCGAAGACCAGAAATTGTTGCTAGAATTGTTAGGCGCGCAAAGGATCGGCATCGAACTATCAGAAGAATTCCAGCTCCATCCCGAGCAATCGACCAGCGCCATTGTCGTGCACCATCCGCAGGCGAAATACTTCAATATTTAAACGCGCCGCGCTTCGTGCGGGAATAAGGATTGCCTACGTTTTTAGCGGCAAAAGCGTCGATGATGGCCAGCAAGGCTTTAGGCAGTTCTCTGCGCGTAATAGTGAGCGAGTAAATTTTGCTTCGCGTTGAGCGAGACGGGGTAGACGATGGTGATGCGGAGATTGGTTAACTTAGAATGGCTAATCCGCTTTTCGAGCTAAAGTCAGAACGTTAACTTGCGCGGCGCCTGCTTTGAGCAGCGCCTTAGCGCATTCGCCGATGGTGGCGTGAGTGGTCATGACGTCGTCGATGAGAAGCACGCGCTTGTTTTTTAAACGCGCCGCGCTTCGCGCAGGCACAAGGAACGCCCCACGGACGTTTTCCTTTCGCTGCCGACGGGTGAGGCCCGGCTGGGGTTTGGTGCGGCGCGTGCGCTTAACCGCGTCGGGAATGACGGGCAGGGCGCAATGTTTTTGCATGCTATACGCCATCGACGCCGACTGGTTATAACGCCTGCCGACAAAACGCCAGTAATGTAGCGGCACCGGCACGATCACGTCACTTTCTTGCGCCAATTCTTTGCCGAATCGCGCCAGCCATGCGCCGTAGATGGCGCTCAAATGAATCTGGTCGGCGTATTTAAGCTTGGTAACGAGCGCCCGGCTGGCATCGTCATAGCGAAACACCGAGCGTGCTTTGGCAAAAGCAGGCGGGGCCTGCATGCATCCGGCGCACAGCGCGCCCTTACCGAGGCTGTAATCGAACGGATGGCCGCAGCATTCGCAGTACGGGTCGGCGATGAAGCCCACCTTGCCCCAGCACTCCGGGCACAACGTGCCGTGGGTGGCCACCGTGAGCAGGCAGACGAGGCATTGCGGCGGGAACAACAGGTTGAGCAGCGGCGCGAGCATGGCGAATAAGGGTTTGGGTTTCATGAAACCTATAGTATAAAGGCAGCCGATAACAATGATTTAGTCGCATGTCGCACCCCGCACTTATTTTTGACCGCAACCGTTTAAGGCAACACCGCGACCGCGCGAGCGCGACCATTTCGCATAGCGATTTTTTGTTCCGTGAATGCGCTCGTCTGCTCGCCGACCGGCTGCCCGACATAAACCGCACCTTTCCCCGCGTGCTCGACCTCGGCGCTCATCACGGTTATCTGCATGAATACATCAGCCACATGAACGGCATCGAATGGATGGTGCAGGCCGACCTATCGGCACGCATGATCACTCACGCCAAGGGCGCCCGCGTGGTCTGCGACGAGGAGTTTCTGCCGTTTGCCGACGCCAGTTTCGACCTCGTCACGAGCGTATTTTCCCTGCACTGGATCAATGACTTACCCGGCACGCTGATTCAAATCAACCGCATGCTCAAGCCCGGCGGGCTGATGATGGTGATGCTGCCCGGCGGCAAGACGCTGATGGAGCTGCGCCAGTCCTTCGAACATGCGGAACTCGCGATCACCGGCGGATTGTCCCCGCGCGTATCCCCCTTCGTCGACACGCGTGACGGCGCGGGGCTGCTGCAACGCGCGGGCTTTACTTCGCCAGTGGCCGATAGCGACACGCTGAACATACATTACGATAACCCGCTCAAGCTGGTCGAGGATCTGCGCGCGAGTGGTGAGACCAATACCCTGCTCGCAAGCGCCAAAGGCTGCATGCGCCGCTCCATTTTCGACGCGGCGATGGATTACTATCAGGAGCATTTCGCGCAAGCCAACGGCAAGGTGACCGCCTCCTGCGAAGTGGTGACTCTTACCGGCTGGAAAAAAGATGCCTGACACCCCCATCCGCCACGGTTCGCGCATGCGCTGGTTCCTGTGGTCGCCGGCGGCGTTGATGGTGGGGATTGGGATATTCTTCTCGCTGCCGAACGAACCGCCTATCCTGTACGGGCCATTAGCGCTCGGCGCGATGGTGCTGTTGGTGATGGTGCTGCGCCGCTATAGCTGGCGGGCGCGGCTGATCCCGCTGGTGTTGATCGGCGCGGGGTTCGTCGCAGCGCAGTGGCGCGAGGAAACGGTGGCGACACCGCTGCTATTGGGGGAAATCCACAACCGCATCGTCGAAGGCACCATCGACGAAATCGAGCCGGTGGAAAAACGCGAAAAACTCGTGCTGTCGCATCTGGTCATCGACGGCGTGCCACTGGAGCATACGCCTTTGCGCATCCGCGTCAGTTTCCGCCATGCTAACGATACGATCAGCGTTGGCGACCGTGTGCGCTTCATTGCCAACCTTTACCCCTTGCCCACCCCCATCATGCCCGGTAGTTACGATTTCGCCCGGCATTTCTATTTCCGCAGCATCGGCGGCAACGGGTTTTCCATCAGCGCCGCGCAAGTAGTGCAACCGGCGCAGGAATCCGGCTGGCGCACTCAGCTCAACCAGTTCCGCCACATGATCGGCACCACCATGCGTGACGGCATGCCCGGCGCCGTCGGCACCGTGGCGGCCGCCATGACGGTCGGAGAAACCGGCCCAATTCCTAACGACGTGAAAGCCGTCTTACGCGATTCAGGCCTCGCGCATATGCTGGCGATTGCAGGCTTGCACCTGGGTATCGTCACCGGCATCGTATTTTACAACGTGCGCCTGTTGTTAACACTCATCAAACCGCTCGCTCTGCGCGCGCCGGTCAAGAAAATCGCCGCGTTTTTTGCATTGCTCAGCGGGCTGGTGTATCTGGCGCTCGCGGGCGGGCCGATTCCGGCGCAACGCGCCTTTATCATGGTGGTATTCCTGTTCACCGGCATCATGCTGGACCGTAAAGCAGTGACGCTTCGAACCTTGGCGCTTGCCGCCATGTTGATCTTGCTGTTCTTCCCCGAATCGATGTTCGGCCCGAGCTTCCAGATGTCGTTTGCGGCCACGCTCGCCATCATCGCGCTATACGAGCATTACGGCTGGAAATTCCATAACTCGCAGTCGCGCCTGCGCGCGGCGTGGGCGCATCTGATGGGGATTGTCGTCACCTCGCTGGTGGCCACGCTTTCCACCGCGCCCTTCGTGCTCTACCACTTCAATCGCTTCGCGATTTTCGGGCTGCTTTCCAACATGGTAGTGGTGCCGCTGGCGACGTTTGTGATTATGCCCGGCATGGTGCTTGCGCTGCTGCTGATGCCGTTCGGCCTTCAATGGATTGGCTACATTCCGCTGGCCTACGGCACGGATATCATGATTCGCATGGCGCAGTGGGTGGTGGAGTTGCCGTATGCCTCCGTGCATCTGCCCTCGCCGACCGATGCGGGGATTATCCTTTGCGCATTCGGGCTGATGTTTTTATGCGTGGTGCAGGGGCGGTTGCGCTTTGCAGGTATCGGCGCGCTGGCGCTGGGCTTTGCCACTATCGCCCTGCACGTGCCGGTGGACATGCTGGTCAGCTCCGACGCGCATCAGGTGATGCTGCGCCTCGATAACGGCCATTACACGGGGCTGAAAGGCACGGGGCGTTCATTCAATATGCAGAACTGGCTGCGCTCGGAGGGCGAGGATACGCTCGTGCCGCTCAAAGACACCGGCATCGATTGCGATGCTGGCTATTGCATCACCAAACAGCGCAGCCATACCGTGGTCATGGTTAAAAAACCGGATGACGATAGCATCGTACGCGCCGCCTGCGCGCAGAAATCCGACATCGTCGTCGCATGGCATTACCTAAGCGCCCAAGACTGCCCGGGGGCAAGCATCCGCATCGGCCGTGCAGAACTGGAAAACTACGGCCCTCACGGCGTGTGGTACGGCAAGGACGGCATCCGCGTCGAACGCACGCGCACCGGTACCGGCATGCGCATCTGGCAATTGCCGATCAAGGAAGATAGCGATATGGAAGAATAGGGTAGCGCAGCGTGCTATTATATAATTCAGTATTTCTAAGCCTGAGCGCATTGCCGATCACCGAAACTGAACTCAGCGCCATCGCGAAACTGGCAAATACAGGACTCAGGACGAGGCCGAAAACCGGATATAAAACCCCTGCCGCCAGCGGTACGCCGAGCAGGTTATAGATAAACGCAAAGCCCAGATTCTGGCGGATATTGCGCATGGTCGCTTTGCTTAAACGGTGCGCGCGCACCACGCCGCGCAGATCGCCGGAAAGCAGCGTGATGTCCGCGCTTTCAAGCGCAATGTCTGCGCCGGTGCCCATCGCGATGCCGACATCGGCCTGCGACAATGCCAGCGCATCGTTGACGCCGTCCCCGGCCATCGCCACCTTGTGGCCTTTAGCCTGCAATTCGCGGATGATTTCTGCCTTGCGCCCGGGCAGGATTTCCGGCTCGACGCGGTCAATGCCGAGTTTGCGGCCCACGGCTACCGCCGTGGATTTACTGTCGCCGGTCAGCATGATGATGGTAAAGCCCGCTTCCTTAAGCTGTTTGATCGCCTCGGGCGTGGTAGCCTTGATGGGATCGGCAACCGTGATGATGCCAGCCGCCTTGTTGTCCACTGAAATGAAAAACACGATCTGGCCCTGCGAGCGATACGGCTCCGCCTTGGTTTTGAGCACCGGCACGCCGAGCGATTCCATGAGGGCGGCGTTGCCAAGCCCAACCGAGCGCCCGTCCATAATCCCTGTAACACCCTTGCCGGGGTGCGATTTGAATGCATGCAATTGCAGAAACCCGATGCCGCGGTCCTCGGCTTCCTTGATCACCGCCGAGGCGATGGGATGTTCGCTGGCGCGCTCTAAACTTGCCGCCGCGCGCAACAGATTCGTTTCGGTGTAGCCGTCCTGCGGCATCACTGCGATCAGCTTCGGTTTGCCTTCGGTGAGCGTGCCGGTTTTATCGACGACCAGCGTATCGCAAATGCCAAGTCTTTCCAGCGCCGCCGCTTCGCGCACTAAAATCCCGCCGCGCGCACCGCGCCCGGTCGCCACCATCACCGACATCGGAGTGGCCAGCCCAAGTGCACAGGGGGAAGCAATCATCAGCACCGCTGCGGCGCTGGAGAGCGCATGCAGTAATTTCGGCTCAGGGCCGACCATCGCCCATGCCAGCCCCGTCAGCACCGCAACCGCAATCACCACCGGCACGAAATACGTCGACACCGTATCGGCCAGACGCTGCACAGGTGCGCGCGTGCGCTGTGCTTTGGCGACGGCCTGTGCAATCTGCCCCAGCATCGTCGCGTCTCCGACGCGGTCGCAACGCATGATGAAACTGCCGTCGAGATTATGCGTGCCCGCCGTTACCTCGTCGCCCGGTTTTTTAGCAACGGGCAGCGATTCTCTGGTCAGCAGCGACTGGTCGAGGCTGCTTTCACCCTCCAGCATCACACCGTCCACCGGAATCGCTTCGCCAGGATGGATGCGCACATGGTCGCCCGGCTTCAAATCCACCACCTGAACTTTTTCCTCAGCCCCACCCGCATGAACCAAATGCGCCGTCTTCGGCGCGAGATTCAGCAGCTTGCGCATGGCTTCACCCGTCGCCGCGCGCGAGCGCAGCTCCAGTACTTGCCCTAGCAGCGCAAAGACGATAATCATCGCCGCCGTTTCAAAATAAAAATCGCCTTCGGCGATCGGGTTGATGAACATCATGACGCTATACCCGTACGCCACGCCCGCACCGAGCGCGATCAGCGTGAACATGTTGAGCGAGCGGTGGTAAATCGATGCCAGTCCGCGCATGAAGAACGGCCAGCCGCCCCACAGCACCACGAGCGTGGCCAGCACGCATTGCCCCCATTTGCCGCCTTCGGACATGAATGCCGCATGCATCTGCGGGTCAGCCATCATCATCACCAGCAGCGGCATCGCAAACAGTGATGAAAGCACCAGCCGGTGCTTCATGTTCGTCAGTTCCGGGTCCTCACGGGAATGTTTGCTTGCCGCCACGGGTTCCAGCGCCATGCCGCATAGCGGGCAGCTGCCGGGGCCATCGTGTTGAATTTGCGGGTGCATCGGGCAGGTAAAGGTGCCGTGTGCGTGCTCATGCGAGACAGTTACGTCCTGTGAGTGATGCGCGCAGCATGCATGCTCGTGAGGTTGTTGAGCGGTCTGTTCCACGTGGCCTGTTTATTCGTTGGATTCGAATGATAAAGCTTTTATATCAAGGCTTGGCCCTTTATAACAGCTTCTTATCGTCCGCAATTATAAAATTTTTATGCAAGACCCAAAAAACTGGAATACAGACTGGATTAAAGCCGGAGGCCTCCTCGGCTTCGCCATCCTGACCGCACGCATGTCGCGCACGCCGCTGGCGACGATTATTTCGGCGATGCCGTTTCTCATCAAAGCCCTGCGGCAGGCGGAAAAAAAGCAGGCCCAGACCAGCAGCGGCACCATGACGCGCGAAGAAGCCGCGCTGATTTTAGGCGTGTCCGACAACGCCCCCGAAAAAGACGTGCAGGACGCCCATCGCCGCCTGATTACCAAATACCATCCCGACGCCGGCGGCAGCGACTACCTCGCCGCCAAAATCAACCAGGCGCGCGATATTTTATTACCGTGAGCTGCAATGTCCCTCGTTAAATCCACCGCCACCATCGGAATGTACACGCTGATCAGCCGCGTGCTCGGCTTCATCCGCGACGTCACCATCGCCTCGAGCTTGGGCGCCAGCTACATGTCCGATGCGTTTTTCGTCGCTTTCAAACTTCCCAATTATCTGCGCCGCCTGTTTGCCGAAGGGGCTTTCAACGCCGCCTTCGTGCCACAATTCGCGGGCATGCTCGCCGTCGACGGGCCGGACAAAGCCAGGCAATTTGCCAGCGAAGCCATGTCATTCCTCGTAGTGATTTTACTGATTGTCACGGCGCTGTTTATGATTTTCATGCCCGAGCTAATGACCGTTCTCGCGCCCGGGTTTTACAAGGACCCGCAGAAATTCGTGCTCACCGTCACGCTTACGCGCATCACCATGCCATATATTATTTTTATTTCGCTGGTGTCGCTGTTCGGCGGCATTTTAAACAGCAGCGATAAATTCGCCGCCGTCGCCGCCACGCCCGTGATCATGAATCTGTGCCTGATCATCATCCCGTTCTTCATCGACCGCTATACGCCGACGGGCGCGCATTCGCTGGCCATTTCGGTGATGTCGTCGGGCGTGGCGCAGTGGTTGTGGCTGGCGTGGTTCTGCAAAAAACGCGGCATGCTGCCGAAGCTCGTAAAGCCAAAGCTTACCCCGGACGTCAAAAAACTTTTCAAGCTCATCGCGCCCGTCGCACTCGGCGCGGGCGTGGCGCAGATCAATTTATTCATCGACACTATCATCGCGTCCTACTTCAATTCGGGCGTGTCGTATCTGTACTACGCCGACCGCATTAACGAGCTGCCGCTAGCTGTCATCGGTATCGCCGTGGGCACGGCGCTGCTGCCGGTTCTGTCGCGTCAGATTCGCGAAGGCAAGCACGACGAAGCGGTGAGCACCCAGAACCGCGCCATCGAGCTGGCGCTGTTTTTAAGCCTCCCGGCCTGCGTGGCGCTGATGGTCATCGCCGAACCGGTCATCACCGTTATGTTCCAGCGCCGGGCCTTCGGCATCGTTGAAACGCTTGCCACTTACCGCGCGCTGATGGCGTTTGCCATCGGGCTGCCCGCGTTCATTCTGGCCAAGGTGCTGTCGCCGGGATTTTACGCCAATCAGGACACGAAAACTCCGTTCAAAATTGCCATGGTCTGCATCGTGGTCAACCTGTTCTTCAACCTGACGCTGATGGGGCCGCTTAAACATGTCGGCATGGCGCTTGCCACTTCCATCGCCGGTTGGGTCAACGTCATTATGATGGCGGTTGTCCTGCATAAGCGTCACTGGCTGGTGATCGAAACCAAGCTGCTGATGGAAATCGGGCGCATCCTCACCGCAAGCGGCGTAATGGCGTTTGTGCTGTACGCGCTGCGCGGTTATAGCGATACCTATCTTACGCAAGGCGAGGTGCTGCGCACCTCCATTCTCATCCTCGTCTCAGTGATTGGCGGGGCGAGCTATTTCGGCGTCAACATTGCCTGCAACACCATGCTTATGCGCGATGCGCTGGTACGCCGCATCCGTGCCCGGTTTCCATAAATCAGCCTTCCTCCGCCCTTAGTGTTCGAATGGCATACAAAGTTTGGTGTGTGCTGCATTTGCCCCTTCCGGGTTTCGGCCGCACTGGTTAATATAAACTAACCACCTGGAAACAAAGACTAATAAAAGCAGATGTCAAAAATGTGTAGAAATGTCAAGAAATCGCCTTGTTTTTGCGCCTAAATCACCGGCAATTATCTTGCAACTATTTGTAATTAAATATTTCTAACTGGCGCGTTGCCCGCAACAAGCGGTGCAAAACAGCGCCTTGCGATACGATTATTGACCGATATAGCGAATCACTGGGCGATCCTGCACCGGGATGGTCACGTTGGTATTCACAGGTGGGGTATTGACTGCTGGCGTCGTCGCCGCAACCACCGGAGCCGCCGTTGGCGCCACAACAGGTGCCTGAGGCACAGGCTGTTGCCCTTGCGGCGTCGCACCCGGCTTAATGCCGCTGCCATTCTGGCGCGCTTGTTCTTCACGCACAAGCTGTTCTGTGGCGAATTGTGCCGGCGTCATGCGCTCAAGCTCCGAGAGGCGCTGTAGCAAGCGCGCACGCAGCAAATCTTTCGTAGCCCCGGCGCGCGGGTCGGTGTTCCGGAAAGCTTCGAACTGCTCGGGCGTCATCCGTTCAACCTGCTGGATGCGCGCTTTGATGCGGGCGCGTTCGGTTTCAATCGATTCGACGGGACGCTGGGGCTTCGGGCGCTGGCCTAGCAGATGATTTCTGATCGTCGGCACCGGCGTCTCTTCCGATTTCACGTAGGAAACGAAGATGAGGGCAAATAGCGGCAGACAAAACGCCGAGAGGATTATAATCTGACGCTTGTTGAGCGTATTCATAATGGTGCGATGACGGGCTAAATTGATGACACAGAACAATATATACGTGGTTTATAGCACATTCCCCAGCGCAGATGAAGCCTTTTCTGCCGCCACCGTGCTGGTGGAAAAACGCCTGATTGCGTGCGCTAACGTGTTGAATGAATGCATGTCCGTCTATCGCTGGCAGGGTGGGTTGCAGCGCGAAAAAGAAGCCGTGTTCATAGCCAAAACCACCGGTGCGCGGCTCAAAGACGCCATCGCGCTACTTGCCGAACTCCACCCCTACTAGCTTCCTGCCATCACCAGCTATGCCGTTAGCGACGGGTTCGAGCCCTTCTTGCAATGGATTGCCGACGAAACTAGCGCGTAAACACCGCCACGATTTCCAGGTGCGGGCTCCACACGAACTGGTCGATGCCGCGCACAGAAGCGAGCGCAAAATCGCGCTCCTTTAATATCAGCGCATCGCGCGCAAACGTCGCCGGGTTGCACGACACCATCACCACGGTATTTACCGACGAATTGGCCAGTTCCTGCGTCTGTGCTTTCGCCCCCAGTCGCGGCGGATTAATCACTGCCGCATCGAACGACGATAACTCACGCGCGCCCAGGGGATCGCGGAATAAATCGCGCGCTTTGCTGGTCAGCGACGGCGCGCCGACGGCTTTCACGCACTCGATCATACCTGCGTCCAGCTCCACCGCATGCGCTTTGCCGCGCTGCGCCAATGGAAAACTATAGCTGCCGATACCGCAGAATAAATCCACCACGTTCGCAGCCCCGTGCGTCGCCTCAAGTGCTACACGCGTTAGCTCCATCTGCCCTTCGCGCGTCGCCTGTAAAAACGATTCCACCGGCAACGGCACGTCATACCCGCCCAGATGCATCTCCACCGGGCCGCTTTGCACCATCAGCAACGACTTGCTTTCTGGAGTGCGCACGCTGATGCGCGTAATGCCGAGCGATTTAGCCATTTTGTCCAGCGGTGGCAGCGCATGCAGATCGAACTGCTTGAAGGTCAGCACCATATCTACGCCGCGATCGGCCTTCGTCAGCGCCACGGAAAACAGATACGGCGAAAACGGCTGGTTCGAAAGCGCGTGGTTCAGCGGCGTGATCAGTGCCTGCAACTCCGGCACCAGCAGCAAGCATACATCTACCGCGGTGGGCGCATGGCTGCGCAAATCATGAAACGCGAGCGCTACCGCATCGCCGTCATGCTTGGCCTTGAACTCGACGCGCCTGCGCGACGCGGGCGCAATAAACATTACCTCGGCGGCGGGACGTGCAAAGCCCGCGCGCTCCAGCGCCGAATGCAGCATGCGCAATTTGAATTCGCGGTAAAAGCCTTCGTCGAAATGCTGGAGCGTGCAGCCGCCGCAGCGGTCGTAATAAAAACACGGCGCGGTGCGCCGACTCGGCCCCGGCTCGATTACCGTATTGATGACGCCTTGCAAACCGTTGCGGTTTTCATGCACGATGGTGATGTCGAGCGTGTCGCCCGGACAGGCTTTGGCGATGAATACCGGCTTGCCGTCATACGAGGCAATGCCGTCTCCGAGTCCTCCGAGCGCATCGACCTTGATCTGCATCAGTTAAGCACCAGCGCGTTGAGCATATTGTTGGCTTTGGCATCGCGCGCTGCCAGCGCTTTCAAATCATAACGCCACTCGATGAATTTTAAAATCGACGTGGAATCATACACCGTGTGATCGACAAAACCCTTCTTCGCCATCGGCGACACCACCAGCGTCGGTACGCGCGTGCCCGGCCCCCAACGGTCGATTTTCGGCGGGGCGACATGGTCCCAGAAGCCCCCGTTTTCGTCGAATGTGATAATCACCACGCTCGACGCCCACGCCTTGCTGGCTTCGATCGCCTTCAGTAGCGCCACAATATGTGCGTCGCCGGTATTGATCTGCGCATAGCCCGGATGCAAGTTGAACTCGCCGCCGGGCTTGTAAAACACTACTGCTGGCAGCGTATCGCGCTCGATATCCGCCATTAAATCGCTTTCATCTTTTAAGTGGTCTTTGCGCCCCTGCGTGCCTTCATCGTAGGCTTTGAAATACGTAAACGGCTGGTGATGAAACTGGAAATCCTTGGCTGCGTGGCCCGCCTCCGCATCGCTCCACCCACCCGCGTACCACGCCCAGCTGATGTTCTTTTCCGAGAGCCGGTCGCCGATCGTCGGCAGCGTGACCGGCGGCAGCAGCTTGCTGGCGTCGTGAATCTGCGGCGGATGCGGGTTTTGCGACGAAAATACGGTGTTCACCGCGTAACCGTCCTGGCTGTATTGCTCGCTTTTTTGCCCTGACATCGCCTCGTTTTGCGGCGTGCACGCGCATATCAGCCACATGTGATTCAAATACGATCCGCCGAACGCCGCATGGAAAAAATGATCGTCCAGCGTATATTTTTTGGCGTAGTCCCATAGGCCGAACTGACTGCCGTCGTAATACCCCATCACCAGCCCGCCGACGGAGGATATAGAAGCAAATTTATCCATTTTTCCGCCGTCGATCTGCTCCTGTTCCTGCGCAAAGCGATGCGTCGGGTCAGGGATTTCATCATGCTTACCGACATAATCGTCAATCGCAAACGGCGCGTTGGGCAGCGCTTCGGGGAAGCGCTTATCGTCCACCGGCGCCGGCGGCGACAGGGGGGTATGGGTAAAATCGCGCACCGGCGGCAGCGCATCGTAGGGCTTGCCGTCGGCGTCCACCTGCAACGGCGATTTTTTTGCCTGTGCCAGTCCCTCAGCGCCCGGGAAATTGCCGAACACGTTGTCGAAACTATGATTTTCCAGCGAGATCACAATGATATGCCCGATCTGGTCTTTATTCTCTGCGGCAAGGGCAGGGGCGGCGAACATGGATGCAGCGCACATGGCAAAGAGACGTTTCATCGGCGTAACACTCACTGATATTGACATGGAGGCCCAAATACTAGCAGATTGAAACCTTGTTAAACAGGGCTTAATCCATGCGCTTCGCACTCGGTATACTTGCGATTATCGGTTTGATTCTATTGCTGAAAACGCAATTCCCTTACGCTATCGCCACGGAAGCGCAAAAAATGCAGCTTTTGTTCTCTTCGCTGCTGTTGCTGCTCATCGCCACCGGCTCGGGCATGCTCAAGCGCATGACCGCCACGCAAGTGGCGCGCGACGCGATGATCTGGGTCGCCATCATCCTGTGTCTTGTGTTGGGCTATAGTTTTCGTGGCGATCTGTCCCATAGCCGCCTGTTCGGCGCGCTCGTGCCCTCGCGCATTCAGCAAACCGCCGATGGCGGTTTAAGCGTGCAGGCCGGGGCGGACGGGCATTTCCACATGGAAGCCGCCATTAACGGCACTGTCATCAATTTCCTCGTCGATACCGGTGCATCCGACATCGTGCTGTCGCAGCAAGATGCGGAAGCAGCGGGTTACGAACTTGAAACGCTCAACTATTCCCGCGAATATTCTACCGCCAACGGCATCGTGCACGGCGCACCCGTGCGCATCGGCCAGCTCGATGTCGGGCCGTATACGCTTAAAGACGTGCCCGCCTCGATCAATTCCGGGCCGATGGATACTTCTCTGCTCGGCATGGCATTCCTGAAACAATTCAGGCAATACCATGTCAGCGACGACATCCTGACACTTTACCCCTAATGGAGCTTTCATGACCCTCGATACCAGCCTGCAACAAGAGCTTAGCGCAATGGAAAAAGCCGGTACGCGCAAAACCTTCCGCCATATCGCAGGACCGATGGACACGCAAGTGTCGATGGAAGAGACGGGCAAAGCCCTTGTTCTGTCTTCCAACAATTATTTAGGCCTCGCCAACCACCCCGAAGTAATCGAAGCGGGCCGTGCGGCGCTGCTGAAATACGGCGCAGGCACCGCATCGGTGCGCTTCATCTGCGGCACGTTTTCCATCCATGACGAAATCGAAGCGGCGCTTGCTAAGTTGTCGCACACCGAAGCCGCACTCACCTATGTTTCCTGCTGGACTGCCAACACCGGTCTCATGCCCTCCATCGCGGGTGCTGAAGACGTGCTCATCAGCGATGCGCTGAACCATGCCTCGCTCATCGACGGCTGCCGTATGGCTAAAGCCAAGCGCATGGTCTACAAGCATTCCGATCTCGTCGATCTCGAAGCGAAATTAAAAGAGGCGCAAGGCGCCCGTCGCCTGTTCATCGTCACCGACGGTGTTTTCAGCATGGAAGGCGATATCGCCAAACTGCCGCAGATTGTTACGCTTTCGAAACAATACAGCGCCTCGATCATCCTCGACGATTCGCATGGCACCGGCGTGATGGGCACTAACGGGCGCGGCACTGCCGAGCATTACGGAATCGAAGGCCAGATCGACATTATCACCGGCACGCTGGGCAAAGCGCTCGGCGGTGCAGCGGGTGGCTATGTCGCGGGTTCTAAAACCCTGATCGATTATTTGTCGCAAGTCTCCCGCCCGCAGCTTTTCTCGAACGCCTTGCCCGCCACCATCGCGGCCAGCGCCATGAAAGCTATCGAGATCTTAAATCGCGAACCACAGCGCGTCGCCCGCCTGCACGCCATGACCAAAACCATGCGCGACGGCCTGATCGCGCGCGGGTTCAAGCCGCTGAAGGGCGATTCCGCCATCGTGCCGATCATCGTCGGCGATACGGCCTTTGCCATCCGCATGAGTCAAAAATTGCTAAAAGCCGGCATTTTTATCACCGGTTTTGGCTATCCGGTCGTACGCGAAGGCGAAGCACGCCTGCGCATCCAGATGTGCGCAAGCTTAACCGACGAGCAGATTGCGTTTGCCATCGACACGTTTGAGAAAGTCGGCAAAGAGCTAGGTGTTATTTAAGATCAGGCTGTCACCCCGTCGCATGACGGGGTCTGAACCCGGATACCGTCATGGGACAGTATGACAATTCTCAAAAAAATAAAAAACCCCGCCATCCATATGACGGGGTTTTTTTAGAATAGAAAGCGCTTAAAAATTAAGCGGCATTCTTGGATTCCTGAATCTCTTTGCGGGCTTCGTCAGCCAGCTTCTTAAGGTCCATGAGGGCTTTGCGGGCGCGAGTGCCAGCGGATTTGTTGCCGCTTTCGAATTTTTCATTTTCCTGAACGAAAGCTTCAACAGCTGCTTGAATTTTCTGTACGGTTGCGGTCATGGGGTTCTCCTAGAGTTGGTTAGTAAAAAGTAATGAATGCGTCGCTACAAACATGAAGAAGCTTTTGGCGTAAATTTTCCACAAGGAACAGAGTTTTTTTTGCATCAAGCGCAAATTTTTTTCTTGCAGCCTATGCGATACAACCGCTTATTCGCGCTTCTTACTCGCCGTGGGCGCGCATTTCTTCCAGTTCGAGCCAGCGCTGTTCCGACGATTCCAATTCCACCTGCGCGCGGCCGATGCGTTTGCTCGCCGAGTCGAAACGATCAGGACTTTTCGTATATAAATCCGCATCCGACAATAGAAGTTTCAGCTCTTCGATTTCTTTTTCCAGCGCGGTGATTTTCGCCGGGAGCTTTTCCAGCTCATGTACAAATTTAAACGACATTTTCGCCGGCGATTTTGCGCGCGGCGGCTCCGCCGCCATTTTAAACGCAGGCTTAGCAGCCTGCTTAAGGGCAGGTTTTTTCGCATTATGGTAATCGGTATACCCGCCCATATGGGTCTCGACGAGCGAGTCGCCTTCAAACGCCAGCACTTCCGTCACCGTGCGGTCGAGGAAGTCACGGTCATGGCTTACCACCAGCAACGTGCCTTGGTATTCGGCTAGCATTTCCTGCAACATATCGAGCGTGTCCATATCCAGATCGTTAGTCGGCTCGTCGAGAATCAACACGTTACCGGGATTGGTCAGCAGCTTCGCCAGCATCAATCGGTTCTGCTGCCCGCCTGAAAGCGTACTCACCCGGTCGCGCGCGATGCGCGGATCAAACAGGAAGTCTTTGAGGTAGCCGCACACGTGCTGCGGGCGCGGCTTGTCGCCGCTGCCGAGGAACACGTAATCCCCGCCGCTCGGGCACAGCGTGTCCCACAGTGTCTTGTTGGGATTAAGCTGGACGCGGTTCTGGTCGAAATAGGCGATCTCAATGGTTTTGCCGCGCCGGATATTTCCGCTATCGGGCGTCAGTTCGCCGATAAGAAGTTTAATAAACGTTGATTTTCCCGAACCGTTCTTGCCAAGGATGCCGATGCGATCGCCGCGCAGAATACGTAGATTGAAATCCTCAAAAATCGGCACTTTTTTGCCGTCACGTTCAAACGATTTGCTGACCTGCTTGAACTCGACAATCACCTTTGACGCCTGTGCAGGCGAAAGCTGTTCGATATCGATAGTGCGCAAGCGCTCCGCATGCGCGGCTTTGTCCGAGCGCAGCTTATCGCGTAGGCGGTACAGCTCGTTCAAACGCCGAATATTGCGTTTGCGTCGTCCGGTGACGCCGCCTTGCGTCCAGTCGACTTCGGCGGCGAGTTTTTTATGCATGTTCTGCAATTCGCGCGCTTCCTGTTCGATAATGGCTTCCGACCATTCGTCGAACGCGGCGTACCCGCCGGGGCAGATTTTGATGCGGCCGTGATCGATCCAAAACACTTTGCGCGAGATCGCTTTTAAAAACGCGCGGTCGTGGCTCACGCACACCAGCGCGCCGCGATAACCGTTTAAATATTTTTCCAGCCATTCGATCGCCGCTAAATCCAGATGGTTGGTCGGCTCGTCGAGCAGTAAAATATCCGGTTCCGCGACCAGCGAACGCGCCAGTGCCGAACGGCGCAACTGCCCGCCGGAAAGCGTGCCCATTGTCGCGTTGGGATTTAAATCGAGCGGTTCGATGACGATATCGGCGAGGTGGTGGCGCTCCAGCGTGCGGTCTTCTTCCTTCAGCCCGGAGAGCACAAAATCCTTCACGATTTCATCCGGGTTGAAGGCGATGTTCTGCGCAAGATAGCCAATGGTCAGCCCCGGCATTGTAAAGCGCGTGCCGCCGTCGAGCTCCAGTTCGCCGGTGATGAGTTTCATCAGCGTCGTTTTGCCCGCACCGTTTTTGCCGATGAGACAGATCTTGTCGCCCTCGGTGATGTGCATGCGCAACTCTTCAAACAATGGCTTGCCGCCAAAGGTGAGCGCTGCGTCTTCCAAACTGATAAGGACCCGTTCTGCCATAGGGGGCATTAATGCTTGATGGGCTAGCTTTTACAAGGGATAATGTGCACATGGAGACCGAATCGAATCCCACCTATTTAACCATGCCGCACTGGCCTAAGCTGTTGTTAGATAACAGGCTGGGCACGCCGCTAGAGCGCACGCAGGTCCTGTTGCAGCGTCTCGGCAACCCCGAAAAACGTTTGCCCCCTGTCGTTCACGTCGCCGGAACTAACGGCAAAGGCTCCACCATCGCTTTTTTACGCGCCATGTTGGAAGCGGCCGGATACAAGGTCCACGCCTATACCTCGCCGCATCTGCATCGCTTCAACGAGCGCATCGTGCTCGCCGGACGCGAGATCGACGACACGGCGCTTTACACCGTGATCGAAGCGGCGCGCCTTGCCGCCGGTGAAACCTCATTTAGCTTTTTCGAAGGCACCACGGCAGCGGCACTGCTCGCCTTTTCGCAAACCCCCGCCGATATCGTGTTATTGGAAACAGGCGCTGGCGGACGTTTCGATCCCACCAATGTGATCGAGCGTCCCGCCATGACCATCATCACCACCATCTCGCATGACCACACCGCCATTCTCGGCGACACTTTAAGCGAAATCGCATGGCACAAGGCGGGCATCATGCGCCCAAATGTTCCGTGCGTGGTCAGCTTTGAACCGCCCGAAGTCCATCAGGTGCTGGAAGACGAAGCTAATGGCGCGCTCGTCTGCGTGTACGGCCAACACTGGGCCGTGCAGAAAACCACGCAGGGCATGCGCTACGTGAACGCGGACGGTTCGGTCGACCTGCCAGCGCCCGTGCTGCTCGGGCCGCACCAATACGTGAATGCTGGCAACGCCATTACGGCGGCCACGCTGCTGGAAGATTTCGACATTGACGAAGACGCCATTGTCGCAGGGCTGCGAAACGCGAAATGGCCCGCGCGTCTCGAACACATTACCCAGGGCCAATGCGCGAAAATGCTGTCGCGCGGCTACGAACTCTGGGTCGACGGTGGGCACAATATGGCCGCGGGCCATATGCTGTCGGCTTTTATCGAAGACGCATGGCAGGACAAGCCTACTTACATCGTGTTCGGCACGACGCAGGGTAAGGATGTGCATAGTTTGCTGTCACCGCTCGTCGGCAAGGTGCAGGGAATTTTTGCAACGCCCGTCATCTCCGAACCGAAATCTTACGCCGCCGAAGCCATCGCCAAAACGATGGAGCCGTACCATGTCATCACATGCGCAAGCGTCGAGGACGCTATTGAAAAAATCATCGCGGAGGGCGGCTCGCCCTCGCGCATTCTCGTTTTCGGCTCGTTATACCTGCGGGTGCTGGTCGCCTGATTATTCGTTGCGCAGGATGCTGGCGGCGCGCACGCGGAAAATGCGCGTATGGATGACAAACCCCGTGCCGCAAATAAACGTGAGTGCAAGGCACACAGTCTGCGCAATCGCGCCCGGTATTACATGGAATTCAATCCAGTCGAGGCGCCGCAGGATCAGCCATGCACCACCCGAGCCGAGGACACTTGCAATTATTGCCGTGAGTGTTGCCAGCAATAACCACTCGGCCAGAAACATGCGCACGATATCCGCCTTCCGCGCGCCCAGAACTTTCAGCACCACCGTATCGTAAATCCGCTGCTGCAACGTCGCCGCCAGCGAACTGGCCAGCACCATGATGCCCGACACCAGCGTCACACCTGCGCAGACGCGAAGCGCCACGGCAATATGCCCGATGAGTTCTTTGATCTGGGCGATGGAATCGCGCAGGCGAATGGAAGAAATATTCGGGTAGTCTTTGGCGATGTTGCGGATGAGCTGGGTTTCTTCACCGAGCGAATCCACATGCACAGTCGCAATAAAATTCGCCGGGAATTCTTCAAGGGCGCCGGGTGACAGGATCAGCGCAAAATTGATCTGGAAACTTAAATAATTAATATCGCGCAGGCTTGAAATTTCGGCGTCAACATCCTTGCCGAGGATATTGATCGTCAGGCTGTCGCCAAGTTTCAGCCCCATGTTTTTAGCGAGCTTCCGGTCGAGCGACACCAGCGGTTTGCCGTGGTAATCCTTGCTCCACCATGTACCTTCGACGAGGCGGGAATTGGCGGGCGGAGTGGCCGCATAAGTAAAACCGCGGTCACTTTCAATCGCCCATTTGGCATCGGAGCTGATGTTGATTTTTTCAACAGGAACGCCGTTGAGCTTAGCGATGCGCCCGCGAATCATCGGCGTGGCGCTGATGTCGGAAGCATGTTTATCAGTGCTTAAGTAATCAAGAAACGCGTCTTTCTGCGCCGGCTGGATATCGATTAAAAATAACGACGGCGCTAGCGCCGGCATGGTTTCATCGACCTCTTTTTGAAAATTACCCTCCACCTGCAGCAGCGCGATCAACACCGTAAGCCCGATGCCTGTGCTGAGCATGATCGACAGCGTATGTGCGCCGGGACGATAGAGATTGGCAATCGCAAGGCGCATCCACGGCGTTTTCGGGTGGATATGGCGCGCCACGGCGCGAATCCCAGTCGTGGCCACCGCAAACAACGCAAAGCTCACCAGCGCCGATCCGATAAAGCCGATGGCAATTTTCTTGTCGCTGGAGTTCAGCACCAGCGTAGCAATCAGCGCTAGCGCAAAACCTGTGTTGATGAGCCATTTACTGAGCGGCACACGCACGCGCCCGAGCTGCGCGCCGCGAAACAGCGTAGCGGGTTTGACTTCCACGCCGCGGCTGAGCGCAGCGATGGAAAAGGTGGCGACCGTCAATAAACCAAACGTAAATGCCAGTAGGAACGAACCCACATCGAAGGTGATGTGAGTATCGAGCACCGGCAGGAAATCCGCGAGCATCGGCAGCGCGACGATCGATAGCACCAGACCGAGTGCAGCACCCGCAAACGAACCGGTCAACGTCATCGCCAGCAAAATGAAGCTATAGACGGTGAGCACCTGATTGCGTGCGGCGCCGATGGTTTTTAAAATCGCGATGGTTTCGGACTGACGTTTTAAATAGGTTTCCGTGGCGTTCATAATCCCGATGCCTCCGATGAGCAGCGACGACAATCCTGCCAGCGTCATGAATAATTGCAGCCGCTCGACAAAATCCTGCACGCCGCGATTGTTTTCGTTGGAGGTTTTGACCGTCCATGCGGCTTTGGGGAAGAGTTTTGCAAGCTCGGTTTTAAACGCGGCGAGCTGCGCCGGGTCGTTGAGCAACACGTGGTAATGGTAGCGCACGAGCGAGGAGGGGACGAGGAAGTCGCCTTTTTCCAGTGCATCGATGCTGGTCATAACGCGCGGTCCCAGACTCAGCGGGTTGGCGATGCTGTCGGGTTCTTTGGTGAGTGTATCGGCGAGCGTAAAGTTCACGATGCCGAGCATCACCGTATCACCGGGCTTAGTGTTTAAGCGCTCAAGCAGCGAGGATTCCGCGATCATACGCCCGCCCGCGAGTGCCTCAGCTAGCGACTCACTATGGCCGAGTTCGGCGCGTCCCAGCAGCGGATAATTCTCATCGACGCCTTTGATTTCCACCAGCGACAGATTGCCGTTATACGCTGCCATCGCTCGCAATGTGGCGCTTAAAGAAACGCGCCCATAGCGGTGCAGGAAATCCAATTGTTGCTTGCTGGCGCGCTGGTTGACCAGCGATAGCTGCACGTCGCCATCGAGCAGGGTTTTGGCTTCGTTGCGAATGCCTTTTTCGATATGGCGCGAAACATTGCCGACGGCGGCGATCACTGCCACGCCGATAATCAAACAGCCTAAGAACAGGCGGAAATCGCGAAGTCCTCCGCGCAGTTCGCGCTTTGCGAGCTTAAGCGGCAGCATGGCTTGGGCTACTCGCAATTTTGCCATCGCTGATGGTCACGATGCGGTCGCACTGCGCGGCAAGCGTTTTGTCATGGGTGATCAGCAGCAGCGTAGTGCCGTAACGCTTCTGCATGTCGAGCATGAGGCTTACGATCTGCTGGCCGGTTTCCTGGTCGAGATTGCCGGTCGGTTCATCGGCGAGCAAGATTTTCGGCTGCATCGCAGCAGCGCGCGCAAGCGCTACGCGCTGCTGCTCGCCGCCGGAAAGCTGCGACGGGAAATGATCGATGCGATGCGCGAGGCCGACCGCCACCAGCGCGTCCTTTGCCTGCGCGAACGCATCGGCGCGGCGCGCGAATTCCATCGGCACGGCGACGTTTTCCAGCGCCGTCATGGTGGGAATCAGGTGGAAATTCTGGAACACGATGCCGATGGTGTCGCGCCGGAATGCGGCCAAAGCGTCCTCCGACAGCGAAGTAATGTCCCGCCCATCGATGCTGACGCTCCCGCCGCTTGCCTGTTCCAGCCCTGCCATCACCATCAGCAGCGACGTTTTGCCTGAGCCGGACTGGCCTACGAGGCTCACTTTCTCACCGCGATTTACAATCAGGCTAATGTCCTCTAAAATCGAAACCAATCCATGCGGTCCGGTAAGGCCGAGGCTGACATGGTCAAGGGTAATCATAGGATCGTTCATGACGCGTTTGCTGGCATTTTTGCTGTTAAACTGGATGTTAGTATCGCAAGTTATGGCGAATGACACAATAGTTATAGCGGCGTTCGGCGATAGCCTGACCTCAGGTTTCGGCGTCGCCCCGAAGGATTCGTTCCCCGCCCAGCTAGAGCGCACTCTTCGCGCGCGCGGCTACAAAGTTATTGTCTATAATGACGGCATCAACGGCGATACCACCGACCGTGGGGTTTTTCGCTATCAGCATGTCATTGAACAAAAACCGCAGCTTGTTATTATCGAACTCGGCGCCAACGACTATCTGAAAGCCGTCGAGCCCGCCCGCATTTCCAAAAATTTAGAGACCATCATGAGCGCCTTTTCGCAGGCCAATATTCCGATGGTGCTTGCAGGGATGAAAGCCTCCGAAGATGTCGGCTACGATTATGCCACCGCCTACGACCAGCTTTTCGTCAACCTCGCTTCGCGCTACCATGCCGAGCTATACCCGTTCTTCCTCGAAGGCGTTTATAACCACGGCGATCTGATGCAGCCGGACGGGTTGCACCCGAACGCAAGGGGCGTATCCGTGATTGTAAAAAATATCCTGCCGCATATTGAATCCAGTATCCAGCGCTAAGCCGCTGCATTAAAATACGTTTAAAATGAAGGAAAGTATTGCCATGCTGAAACTTTGCGTATCGCTGTTGCTGTCATGCCTTTTTGCCGCACCCGCAAGCGCACAGGAAATGCCCACGGTCGTTGCTGCATTCGGCGACAGCCTGTTCTCGGGCTATGGCATCCAGATGCAGGATTCTTTCCCCTCGCAACTTGAAACTACCCTGAAAACCGCCGGTTACAACGTAAGCGTACTCAATGATGGCATCAGCGGCGAAACCACAGGTGACGGTCTGGCGCGCATCAACGCGCTGCTGGCGCAGAAGCCCAGCATGGTGGTCATCGATTTCGGCGGCAACGATTTGCGCAAAGGCGTGTCCCCCGTCGAATCGCGCAAGAACCTGCAAGCCATCATGCAGCGCCTGCACGATGCGCATATCTCGATGGTGTTGCTCGGCCTGAAAGCGCCCATCACGATGGGTGTGGATTACGCCAGCGCTTTTAACAGCATGTATAGCGATCTCGCCTCGCAGTACGGCGTGCGCCTGTATCCGTTCATCCTCGAAGGCGTGTACGGGCATCCCGAGTTGATGCTGGAAGACGGCATCCACCCGAACAAGGACGGCGTCGCCATCATGGTCAGCGGTGTCGCACCGTACGTGGCGGATTTATTACATAAATAACGGCAGCGGCGTAATCGCCAGCAGCGCTGCTTCGTCGACATCGTCGATATGCTCGGGTTGTAAATACCGCTCGGCGTAGCGCATGTAGACTTTCGACGTCACGAAGAAATCGACGAGGTCGGGGTCGAGGTGGTTGTGCTTTTTCATCTGCCCGATAATCTGCATGGCTTCCGATAATTTTTTCGCCTCCTTGTACGGGCGATCCGACGCGGTGAGCGCTTCGAAAACGTCAGCGACCGCCATCATGCGCGCCGGGATTGACATCGTGCCCGCGAGCACGCCTTTGGGATAGCCTTTACCGTCCATGCGCTCGTGATGCCCGCCGGCATATTCCGGCACGCGCCGCAAATGTTTAGGGAAGGGCAGGGATTCGAGCATAGCGCAGGTGTGCACCATGTGGTCATTCATGATGCTGCGTTCTTCGGCCGTCAGCGTGCCTTTGCGCGTCATTAAATTGTAATGCTCGTTTTCGGTGAGCGCGTAAACGGCGATTTCCTTCAGGCGCAGCAAATCCGCGTCCGACATGAACTCGCCACCGACATTGGCATTGGCGAGGAATTCGAAATCGAGGTCGAGACGCGTGGTTTCCACCTCGTATTCCGCTTCGAGTGCGGCGCGGTTGGCGGCGGGTTCAAGCGCTTTTTCCAGCATGGAGGCGCGCGCCGTCGCCTTAAACAGCTCAAAGCGTGTGCGCACCAACTCAATGCGGTCGAAGATGGTTTCCAGCTTGGTGGATTTATCCATGATATGCACAGGCGTCGTCACCTTGCCGCAATCGTGTATCCAGCCCGCGATTTTCAACTCGTATTTTTCTTCTGAACTGAGGTGGAAATCCTTGAATACGCCGTCAGTGGCGTCGCACGCCGCATCGGCGAGCATGTTGGTGAGCAGCGGCACGCGTTCGCAGTGCGCGCCCGTGTAGGGCGATTTCGCGTCGATCGCCTGCGCGATCATCTGGATGAAGGATTCCAGCAGGTTTTTCTGTGCTGAAATCAGGCTTTTATTTTCCAGCGCCACCGCCGCCTGCGACGCTAAAGACTGCATGAGCGTCTGGCGCTGCGTGGAAAATGGGATGATCTTGCCCGAGATGTCGCGCGCGTTGACCAGTTGTAAACAACCCAGCACGTCGCCGGTGTGGCTGACCATCGGCACGGCGAGCACCGAATGCGTTTCATACCCGTGCTGCCGGTCGAACGCTTTGGCGCCTTCGAAATCGAAGCCGCTGGCGTTATACACGTCGGGAATATTGACCGTCTGGCGGCTGAGCACCGCGAACGCAGCGAGGGCTTTGTCGTTGGGCTGGTTGGTCTGCGGGTCATAGAGATTCATCGGCGGAATCGGCGCGGGCGTGCCGGTGGTGCCGCCGTAGGAAATATTGAGCGTGTCGTTGCGCACGATGGAAAATTCCAGCTGGCTCTGGTCGTTGAGGTAATACAGCGTCCCACCATCGGCGCCGCTGAGCTCCTTGGCTTCCACGAGGATGATTTCGAGCACGCGGTCAAGGTCGGTAGCACTCGAAAGCGCTAAGCCAACCGAGGTCAAACGTTCGATGATGTTCAGCGCATCCTCCCCGCTATCGGGCATTGACGGCGGAATGACCAGCGGCTTGGGCGTATGCAAATCGATCTCCAGCCCGTCTTGTGCCATCACCGAGCCGGGGCGCATCTGCTCCAGCGCGCTCGCGCGGATATCGAGTTCGGCGTCGTTGGCTTCTGGGTCGTGGTGGAAAATCATCAGCGTGCCCACATTGGCTTCATTGGCGAGGCGCACCGCCTGCTGCCATGTCGAATGCCCCCAGCCGCGATGGCGTTCGTAGGTAGCGTCGGTGAAGGTCGAATCGTAAATCAGGCAATCGGTGCCGCGCACAAACTCGGCGAGCTTCGGATCGATCTCACCGGGCACGTGCTCGTAATCGGTGATGTAGCACATCGACTTGCCGCCGAAGGTAATGCGATAGCCGGTGGCGCGGTCGGGATGCGATAGCTCTATTGTGGTGATTTCAATGCCAGCGGCATTCCATCCTTCGGTGGCGATGGGGTCGCCCGCCATAAAATCGATGAAATCCACGTCGGCGGCGAACTGGTCGACGGTTAGTGGGAACAGCGGCGGGCTCATCAGCTGCGAAATCACTGCGCGCAAATGGTAATCTGGGAGCAAATGCCCCGACCAGATGCGAATCTGCCCTCCTTTAAGATAGCAAGGCGTGAAGAAAGGAAGGCCGAGCACATGATCGATATGCGTATGGCTGAGCAGGATGTCGATAGGGTAATTCGATTGGTCCTGCTGCATGAGCCGGTCGCCGAGATGCTTCAGACCGCTGCCCGCGTCGAGCACGATACGCGAACTCCCGCAGCGCACTTCCACGCATGATGTATTACCGCCATAACGCGCATGCGAACGTCCCGACACCGGAATCGTCCCGCGCCCGCCCCAGACATGCAATGAAAAACGAGGATTATCCATATCAACTGCCTGCACTTTGTTGTTTCATCTGCTTAGCGGCCAGCGCATAACCGCCATCTGCGCCGTCGACCAGATGCACGTGGTTGCCAGCCGCGGAGAACACGAGGCAGGTCATCAGCGCCTGCGGCGATTCATGCATGCCGTAGACGATCTGCCCGGCCTCGTGGCGTTTTTGCAATATCACCCGCAGCGTATCGTGTTGTTCTTGCGTACTGTCGAGCACCATGCGTAATGTTTCGTCGAATTTGCGCGAATCACTGTTGGAGATGAGTTCTTGCTTGTATTGCTTGCCGTCGAACCCCAGCAGCTTGCGCCCAGTGGCGAAGCTGATCGCGCCGATCAGGTTCTGCGTCATGATTTCCAGTAGGTAGGTGAGCTTGCTGTACCACGCGTGCCCCGCGCGCAGGCAGACTTCGCGGTACAGCATTTTCGGTGAAAAACTCAAGCGCAGCGTCAGCGCGTTCGACGGGCAGGATTTCGCATGTTCGGGATAAATCGCTTCAATCGCTTTCAGGCACTCAGCGTAAGTTTCCCACGCATGTTCCTCATACGCCGGGGTGACTTTCACAAGCAGGCTCACGATTTTGCCGTTACGATTCTGGATCGGTTCCCAGCGGCATTCCAGCCCCTGCAAATCCGGCTCGCCTTGGTGCTTTCCGGCGAGCTGCACGTTGGCGTGGCCTTTTTTAAGCCAGCGCTCGGCAAGGCTCAGCGCGTTGCCTTGGAACATCGCCTGCGATACGCCGACGCCAAGGAAGAATTTACCGACCTGCAACGAAGCGCCCTCATCGTATAGCGCCTGTACGCCAATCACCCCGGCGCGCAACGTAAGATCGAATGCCGAATGCACTTTCGATTGCACGGCGGCGAGCGCTTCCAGCGTTTTTTCGACATGTCCTGCGGGAATCAACATTGTGGCGCCATCGCCGCCGAAGGTGTAAGGGATTGCCATTTTACCGGTGATATTAAGCACAGACATAATTGCCGCCGCGCCCGACAGGTTGATTTCCTTGTACTTGCCGCTATCGATGGCGGAGGTCGAATTTTCAATATCGGTGACGACGACAAACCAGTCGCCCGGCGCAGGCTGGTAATGGCCGGGCTTCGACAATTCGGCGAACTGGGTAAAACCTTTCAGGTTTTCGTAAAAACTATCGGTCACACAAAGACCTGCTTAACGGCTTGTTTCAGGGACTTATTGTGCCCAAAAAGCCTTTTGAAACGGTTAAGCAGGCCTTTCGATTTGATTAATCTTAATTGCCCCAGAGCTCTTTCAGGCGCGATACGCGGCCGCTGCCGTATTTATAGACGTTGTAGTGCAGCGGGTTTTTCTTGGCGTAATCCTGATGGTAACCCTCGGCGGGGTAGAACTCGCTAGCTTTTGTAATTTCTGTGTAAATAGGCTTTTTGAGCTTGCCGGCGATCTTCACTTTCGAAGCTTCGGCCTTGGTTTTCTGCTCGTCGGAGCTGTAGAAAATGCCGGTGCGGTACTGGGTGCCGCGGTCGTTGAATTGGCCGCCCTGGTCGGTCGGGTCAACATTGCCCCAATAGATTGTGAGTAGCTTATCATACGTGACGATGGCCGGGTCATAGGTCACGAGGATGGCCTCGGCATGGTTGGTGGTGCCGCTCGATACCTGTTCGTAGGTGGGGTTGGCCAGCGTGCCGCCGGTAAAGCCGGAGGTGACGGACTGCACGCCCTTAGTGTCGGAAAATTCCGACTGCATGCACCAGAAACATCCGCCTGCGAAAATCGCGCGTTCAGTAGCGGCGTTCGCCTGCATCGGCGCCAGCAGTAAAGCAATCGCAAGTATTAAGCGTTTCATCGTCGTGCTCCTTGGAGATCAGGGTTGCTTAAAAAATCCGTTTTGCGTCCAGCGGCCGAACCACACCTGAACGCCAGCGGCGATGTCGGGTAGCAATTCCGGTTCGGCTTCGGCGACATGTTCAAGCGCCGCGCCCACCGCAAGGCCATTATTAAGCTGCTCCATCACCAGAAACTCCGCGCGGGTGAGATGGTGGCGCTTCACTTCGTTTTCATGCCGCAGCACCATCATATACGCGTCTGAAGCCGCAGGGCGTTCTGGCATTTCGTCTTTGCGTTGCGAAATAAGGTAGCCATCCACCGGATAACCCGCCGCAAGCAGCCGCGACGCGGTGCGAAGTTCCAGCGTCATATCGCCGAACGCCTCCGGCGTCACGTTCATCAGCATCTGAGGCGAGAGTGCCTCGCTTTCTTCCAGCAGGAAGGTTTCGGCGATGGCGCATTCGAGCGCGGCGAGGTCGGCGGCAAACGTATCGTTGCCATGATCGCGCACGTAATCGGCGAACGCATAGGGGTAATGGTCAAGGCTAAAATGCGACGGCGGCGTGGATTCGATAAACGCTTGCGCCAGCGCGTCGAACGCATTGCCGAGCAGCGCCATCGTCGCCGGGTAATCGGCCTTGATCGCCTCACACAACCGCAGCCGGTAGCCCTCGATATAAATATTCATCCGCGCCTCAGCGGCGAGCCTGTCATTGGGCAGCACCTTCGCGGCAAACGCATTCTTATCGCGGTTTAAAATAGCATTGTGGAACTCGACCATCAGTGAATGCATGCTCATGCGGCGTGCCTCACGCTGCGGCTGGCGGCACTCGCCTTATAGAGTTCCTGCGCCAGCACTTCGAACGCCGGGATATGATCGTCCCATTCGACAAGCGTGCTGATGCTGCCTTTGCTCTGAATGGTGTAGCGATACAGATCCCACACCTCGTCGAGCACGTGGCCGTCATGCGTGTCGATGATATGCGTGCCGTAATTTTTATGCCCCGCGAGGTGAATCTGCACCACACGGTCCGAAGGAATCGTATCGATATACAGCTTCGCGTCGTAGCCGTGGTTAAACGCGCTGACATAGACGTTGTTAACGTCGAGCAGCAAGCCGCAATCGGCCTGCGTCGCCATCTCGGCTAAAAATTCCCATTCGCTCATCGTCGAATCGGCGAACTCCAGATAGCTCGACGGGTTTTCAAGCACGATGCGGCGTTCAAGCCTATCCTGCACTTCGCGGATGCGCGCGACGATATGCGCGAGCGATTCCTGCGTATACGGCACCGGCAGTAAATCATGCGTATTTTTACCGTTGACGCCCGTCCAGCATAGATGATCGGAAATCCACGGTGCCTGAATCGCGTCGGCGAGCTTTTTCAGCTTGGCGAGATAGTCGGAATTGAGCTTATCGGTCGAGCCGATGGACATGGACACGCCGTGCATCACGATGGGGTAATTCTTGCGCAATTCGCGCAGGAAATCCAAGTAGCCGGGATGGGCTTCGATGAAATTTTCGGAAATAATTTCGAACCAGTCGACACTTTTGGGGCGCTCAGCCAGAATTTGGTCGTAGTGCTGGGAGCGCAGGCCCACGCCAAAGCCGAGATCGGGATAATTGAAACGATTGGTCATTATAGGTCCCATGTGTCTAACGATTCGCTGCAAACCTGGAAAACGTTACAGCCGTAAAAATAAAAAGGCCCGCCAGAATCTTAAAGAATTTCCCGGCGGGCCTTTTTTAAACGTATCAGCTAATTACTTAGCTTCGGTGGTGCCTTTAGCAGCATCACAAGCAGCTTTGTCAGCAACGAGGCTGAAATCTACTTTGCTCATGTCGCTGGTGGATTTACCAGCGCAAGCGTGTGAAGCGTCAGAAGCTTTGCAATCGTTCTTGCCAGCTTTAGCAATGCCGAAGCATTTTACTTTGGTAGGCGCGTCAGCAGCCTGAGCGGTGGTAACAACGCCAGCAGCGAATACGCCAGCGAGAGCAGCGGTGAGAAGCATCTTGTTCATAGTGGTCTCCCTAAAAGGTTTACTTGTTTGGTTTCGAGTTCTGGAAAGTATTCCCTCCCATCTCGATACAATATTCGTACATCATCGATGCAAGGTTACATACAGGGATGACGAATGCCCAAAAACTATAGATATGTGATTTATAAATCAACATACTTTTTTGTATGATTATACGGAATAGTCTAAATGATTATTAACTGTTTAGGGGCCCGTGATGCCCGCGCCCGGCTCGTCTTTTTTGGCGGGGATCTGTAAGGTATCGAGCGGCAGATGATCGAACGTCCCGGATTTAAATTGGTCGCCGAGTATCGCAACCGATGGCGCGTCGCGCGCAGGCGCGGGCGTTTCAAGCGAAGCGGCAGCGGTCACGCCGGCGCGGTTTCGCAATCCTTCGCTGATCGGCTGGTGCATGCCGCGCACAAGGTCGAGCGTGTAGGCGAGCATGGAATACCGGTTGTCGCCTTCAAGCGGTTGTTTCGGATCTTTGGCATATTCCACTTTGTTGATGTCCATCAGCAACGGCATCTCGCCGCTGAGCGCCTTGTCGTGGAAATGCATGTGCGCCTGTCCGGGCGTCATCGTGCGTAAGCCGGGATGGTCGCGGTATTCCTTGGTAATCAACTCTGCCAGTGCCGCGGCTTTTCCCGCGTCGAACACGGTAACGCCGTCATTGCCTTTTTTCGCAGGGTCCGCATAACGCAGCAGGCGATTTTGCAGCACGGTTTTTAAACCGTCCGTGCCGTGTTTCTCAGCGAGGTCCTTGATAAAATCAAATCCGATCACGCCCGAGATATCGTCGGTGGTGCGGTTCGCATACGGATTTTTGATGTCGCCTTGGGAGAGATTCTTGCGCATCTTGTCCAGCGCTTCGTTGGGGTCGTTGTTCACGCCGCTGATGCCGGGGATTTTACTCGCAATATCGATCATCGGCTGCATTCTGGCGCGGGTTTTATCGAACAGCTCCGTGCGCTGATCATAGATCGCGCCGACGATTTTATCGAAGCCGACTAGCGACGTCGGATGGCTGAAATCGATGGCCTTATCCTTGATCTGCAATTTAACGTCCTTGCCCTCGAATGAAATCGGCTCGACATACCCTTCCACCGAAATGGATTTGAGCGTGAAAATATCGCCCACCTGCACACCGACGAAATCGGCCTGCGTGGTGCGCGAAAGTTTTTCGGCAAGTTCGAGCGCTTGTTTGTGCTCGGGCTTGATGCCGAGCCTATCGGCTTCGGTGCGGATTTTAACCCACATATCGGGAGTGAGTTTCACCGCATATTCGGCGCGTTCGGGCGTCAACTCGGTTTGCTTGGATGCCACCGGCGCTTTCGGCACGGTTTTGGTGAAATCATGCCCGTCATGGCGGCGTTCGTCGATGGCGTTTCCGATGAAATATCCTGCCCCTGCCGCAAGCGCCCCGCCAGCAAGCCCGGCGGCAATGCCCATCAGGCTGAAACCGCCGCCGAAAAACAACCCACTCGTCGCGCCCGCAAGCAACCCGCCGCCGATGCCAATGGCGGTGCTCTTGTGCGCTTTGATCAATTGCCAAATGAAATCCATAATACCAGTAGTATCGCATGCATGAGCGAGCGTGGATTGTGAAATATTTGTGAAGGCGCTCGCAATTTCAAGCGTTTGCGCGCTGTAAACAATTGAAACATAACAACTCGGAAAATGTCAGAAAATTAGCAAGTATTTGACCTAAATGTCGTTAACTTTTATTAATAAATCATTAAGTTCCTTCGCCTAGGATTAACCTTAGATATCATTAAAATTAGCGCCAACACGTATGTCGATTAAGCATAAACTAACCTTGATGACGATGGGGATCAGCCTGGCCGCCGTGCTGCTGACGGTGACCGCCATCACGTCCTATTTGATCTATGATATGCGCGCCAGCAAGCTTGCTGAGGTGGCCGTTACCGCTTCGCTTACCGGCGATCGCAATACCGCCGCCGTTGCCTTTATGGATAACGCCCGCGCTCGCTCCAACCTCGACATCTTCCGCCAGAACCCCTCCATCCGAGCCGCTTGCATCTATGATGCCAGAGGCAAAATCTTCAGCGGTTACGAAGCCGACAAAACCATCGGCGCCATCAAATGCCCCAGCGCCACGCGCCTTATCCCCGACGGCATCGACAACATGCTCACCGCTAAACGTACCATCCACCAGAAAGACGAAATCTTAGGTAGCCTCTTCATGGTCGCTGACACGCGCGAGATCGACGCCTTCGTGCATAAAATCATAATGATCGCCGGCACCGCCGCGCTCATGGTGTTCATTGTTACCTTGCTGCTCACCGTGTATTTCCAGCGCACCATTTCAGGGCCGATTTTAGAGCTCGCCGCCACGGCCCACGCCATCACCCAGCACCGCGACTACACGCTCGCCGCCCGCACCGGTTATTCCGACGAAACCGACGTGCTGGCGCGCGCCTTCAACGCCATGCTCGGCGAAGTCCACAAGCGCGACCGCGAGCTGATGGATGCCAACGAAAACCTCGAATATAACGTCCAGGAGCGCACGCGCGAATTACAGGCCGCCAAGAAAAAAGCCGAAGAAGCCAGCGACGCCAAAAGCGAATTCCTGCGCAACATGAGCCATGAATTCCGCACCCCGCTGCACGCCATCGTGAGCCTCGCTTCGTATGGATTGAAAGAACATAACAGCGCCCTGCCGGGGCAGATCAGCCAGTATTTCGAACTCATCCAGAAAAGCTCTGAGCGCCTAAGCCGCCTTGTCAACGAAGTGCTGGACCTTGCGCGCTTAGAGCAAGGTGAGCACATGTTCCTGCTCCAGCGCGGCGACATGCGCGAGTTACTGCAACGCTCGGAAGAACTCGTGCGCACCATGCTCGCCGAAAAGAATTTAAGCATACGCTACGATCAGGAAGCAAGCATCGCCCCCATCGTCTGCGACCACGATAAAATCGTGCAGGTCGTCACCAATTTGCTTGGCAACGCTATCAAGTTCAGTCCGCAGGATGGCACCATCACCCTGCACACCAGCATGCTGATTGAAAACGGCGCGCCGGTGATGGAAGTGTCGGTCATTGACGAAGGGGTCGGCATTCCCAAGGGAGAAGAAAAACTCATCTTCGATTCGTTCCGTCAATCCTCACGCACCAATACGGGCGCAGGCGGCACCGGTTTAGGCCTTGCCATCTGCCGCAACATCATCCGTGCCCATAGCGGGCACATCCACGCCAGTAACAACGCCAATGGCAGCGGTACATGCGTGATATTCGTCATTCCCGCCACCATGCCGGAAGGCAGCCGCGTGGTGCACATGCAATCAACGGAGGGCAAACATGAAAACGCAGCGTAGGTACACCATCCTCGCCGTCGACGACGACGAGATCAACCTGATGATCCTGACCAAATGCGTAAGCGAAGCGGGCTATTCGGTTATGTCGTTCGAATCGGGCAAGGAAGCGTGGGAATATCTAAGCGCCAATCCGAAATCCATCGACGTGGCCTTGCTCGACAAGATGATGCCCGAAATGAGTGGTATGGATATTTTAAAACGCATGAAAGACTCCGACCAGCTCCGCCACATCCCCGTCATCATCCAGACCGGCGACGCCGGGGTGACGCAGATGCGCGAAGGCCTCGAAAGCGGTGCCTATTACTACCTCACCAAACCGTTTCATCCCAACATCCTCGCCGCGATTTTAAATTCCGCCACCACCGAATGCGCCGTGCGCGAAGAGCTGCGCAATCAAGCTAGCGCCGACCACGCCAAATTCATGTGGCTGATGCAAGACGGTGAGTTCACCATCAAAACTCACGCCGAAGCCAGTGTGCTCGCCGCCACGCTTTCGCAGGCGAGCCTTTATCCTGAGTTCGTGGCCGTCGGCCTCATGGAGCTGCTCAGCAACGCCATCGAGCACGGTAATCTCGAGATGGGCTACCAGATCAAAAACAAATCGATCAGCGCCAACCGCCTGAGCGAAGAACTTGCCAACCGCACCGCCAACCCGATTTACGGACTGCGCGTGGTCCACGTCCACATTGAAAAAACCCCGTCCGGCCTGCACATCGCCATCCGCGACGAAGGTAAGGGTTTCGACGTCGACAAATTCACCCAGCAGGAACCCGGCGGGCATCTGGAAGAACCCAATGGCCGTGGCATCGCCAAGGCGATCATCATGCTTGACGATGTGCGCTACAATGCGAACGGCAACGAGGTGCACTGCAACATCAGCATGGCCCCACCAAAATTCGTCGGCGATGTGGCCATCGGCATCAGCGCCTCCTCGCGCAACAATTAAGCGATTTATCTCAGTAACATATTGTATGTCATGCATAAAATACCTGACACAAAACCTTCACTTGCAATTAATAACGGAAAATCTTTAAGTAACGCCCCTAACCCAGTAATAAACCAGCCAGAAAATAGAATTTAACCACATGCTTGCAATGCAATACTCCATCCAGCTGCCGGAAAATTACGACGCGGCGCTGATCGAAGAACGCGTGAACCAGCGTAAAATGTTGTTCGACAAGCATCCGGGGCTCGTCCACAAATCCTTCCTCTACAGTCACGAAAACCAGTTTTATGCCCCGTTCTACCTCTGGCAGGACGTGAATGAAGCCCAGAAATTCCTGCTCGACGATCTGTTCCACGGCGTGGTGCAGGCATTCAACCGCGTACGCGTGCGCAGTTGGTTCGTGGTTCATAACGCTTTCGGCAACCGCAGCCTCACGCCCACCTTTGCCCGCCGCGAGGTGGACATCATCCCACCGGAAGAAAAACTCGATACGTTCTTAAAATATGAGAAAGACCTACAATCGAACGTCCTTGAAGATCCCAACCTCTACATGCATGTCGCTGCCTTCGACGCGGACCGCTGGGAAGTCTTACGATTTTCTTTATGGAAAGACGAGGCGAGCGCGACCAAAGCCACGGGAGATTCGCACATCGATTACCGCGTGCTGCATGTCAGCGAGCCAACAGATTGAGTTTTCTTGATTAATTTCCTTTACGACCCGGGGCGACGCTATCGTTGCCGCCCGGACGGTTGAACCTGCCGATATTGCCGAGAATCTGCTCGAAGAATCCAAGCGTATGGCCTTCGGTCGGCGTCGTGCGTTTGACGAGGTCGAAATCCTGCCCGTTATCGATGGTGTAATTATCCACCTTGCTGACCACGCCCTTGGTATCGAAGGCGATGCTGGTGACTTCCTGCTCGACGATTTCGGGTTTGAGGAACGCGTACGCTTCCTTGCGGTCGGTGATGTAATACCATGTCTCGTCGCCGAAGCTCGACTGCGACGACGGCGAGCCGAGTTTGGTGCGCACGTCTTCGCGCGTGGTCGTGCCCACGGTTACGAGATTCTTAATCGGGTCTTCATGCACGTAGCCACCATTGTCCACCTTCGGTGAACACGATACCAGCACCAGTGACGACACGGCGCAAGCCAGAAGCTGCTTTTTAAGCGATTGATTTTTAGGCATAAATACCGGAAATTTCTTGTAATGACGCTACGTTAGCGTATAAGTACCGCAAACGCAAGAACGGCTTTTTTATAGGATTCTTTACGCTGGCGCCCTAAGATAAAAGCTTACACACTTCTTACGAGGTTCGCATGCCGCTACCCATAGCTTTCGCGCCGCAGCGCGCCGAACTCACCGGCGGCGCCAGCCGCACCAATCGTTGGGGCCGGTAGAAATATGCGTTAATACTAATTAAATACAGAGTGTTGAATCGAGTTGCATTCCGGCTCCGAAATCCATCGCCTTACGCCGGTCCGCACAAAAATGCTACAAACAATTGAAATATAAGTAAAAAATACCACGTTGCGCTGAGGCGTAGAATGTTGTGGCCATCACCGGATAATGCTTGGATTTACCTTCATTTACCTATAAAAGAAGAGCCCGCGCGAGGAGTATTAAGGTGCGCCCCAAAAAGATTAGGTACAAAAACAACTATGCTCGCCCGCCCGCAACACCAAGCCATCGCGCTGATTCCGCAGCTGATGTCGGAACTGAAATTTGTCGGCCCGCGTTATTCGCCAGCCGATCTCAAGCGCGCCGACGCCTTGATCGAGCGCGAGCTGATCGACGGGCAGGGCGACGACAGCAAACTCGTCGGCTGCATGCTCAAAACCTATCTGCGCCTGCCGTGGCTGCCCACCGATAACGCCGCGTTTAAACACGATCTCGAAGAATTCGTGCGCGCCGATTTCGGCCTTGGCTCTTTGCGCCGTGGCAGCACGAACGGCCGCGTCATCCCCATCGACGAATTCCAGCAGGATCTCTGGTCCATCACCAGCATCATCGCCGACGAACTCGCCCGCTCGCCCGATTACGCGCCAGTAGCGCGACAAGCAAGCCTGTGGACGGCTCATCTGCTGCAAAAAACCCACACGCATTATTCCCCGACTGGCAGCGCACAGGCCGCAAACCATTTATTCCCGACCTTAAAAACCACCTTCGACATAGCGGGCATCGCCCCGTTTGCGTATATCGACATGGTGCAGTTCGGCGGCCCGCATGTGAGAGATTCGATCGAGCACCGCTGCGGGTTTGACGCGTTGTTCAAGCGTATGGAAAGCATCCATCCCGCCCAGAACCAATACGGTAAAATCAATGCTATCACCCCCGGCGAAGCCAGCTTTGTCTCCATCCGCACCCCCGGCGAACTGGCACGGTTGGACGAACGCCCGCAGAACATCTTCGCCCGCAACGTCTTTGCCCGCGGCGCCATCAAAGACTCCGACGCCAGCTTCCATGCCGCCAACCTGCTGTGCACGATGGCTAACGCCCTGCCGGACGCGGGCCGCATCTACATCTGCAACACTTACGGCGACGGGTTTAACTTCGCTACCGACCGCGCGCTGCTGAAACTCGCCGGACTTCGCGTCGTCAAAGCCGACGCCTTCGATTCCACCGCCTTAAACGGCGGCAGGATGCAAGCTGGCAATCATTATTACACGCTCGAACGCGACTTCGCCCTGCGCCCCACACCGGTGGATGCAGATGAGTTCGATATGTTCTGGAGTGGGCGCTCGCAATTTCGTATAGTAAACCAGCCTGCCAAAATGGCAGGCGTAAGAATTGGATAGAACGATGGATAAAATTCGTATTGTCGGCGGCACACCTTTACGCGGGGTCATCCCCATTTCCGGCGCAAAAAACGCGGCCCTGCCGCTCATGGCCGCCTGTTTGCTCACCGATGACAAGCTCACCCTGTGCAATATGCCGTACCTCGCCGACATCGTCACGATGGCCAATTTGCTCGCCCAGCACGGCGTCGACCTCAACATCGACGGCATCCATCAGGGCCGCGCCATCACCCTGTGCGCCGGCCATATCCATAACCTGACTGCCCCGTACGAAGTAGTGCGTACCATGCGTGCTTCCGTCCTCGTGCTTGGCCCATTGCTCGCCCGCTTCGGCGCGGCGCGCGTCTCACTTCCCGGGGGATGTGCCATCGGCACCCGCCCGATTGATCTACACCTTAAAGCCCTTGAACAGATGGGCGCTGAAATCGAGCTGATCGACGGCTACATCAACGCCAAAGTCCCCCACCGCCTGAAAGGGACGGATATCCAGTTTGAAAAAGTCTCCGTCGGCGCTACGGAAAACATCCTGATGGCCGCCTGCCTCGCAGAAGGCGAAACCATCCTGCGCAACGCCGCGCAGGAGCCCGAAGTCGCCGACCTCGCCTATTGCTTACAAGCCATGGGCGCCAAGATCGAAGGCATCGGCACCAGCGAGCTGCGCATCCAGGGCGTTAACTCCCTGCACGGCTGCACTTACACGGTCATCGCCGACCGCATTGAAGCCGGTTCCTTTGCCGCCGCCGCCGCCATCACCGGCGGTGATGTCGAACTCGTCGGTATCCGCGCATCACTCATGCAATCCGTCATCGAAAAATTCGCCGAAGCCGGTATCGGCATCACCGAAACCGAGCGCGGTTTACGCGTCGTCGGCACGGGCCGCAAGATTCAGGGCATCGACATCATGACCGCCCCATACCCCGGTTTTCCCACCGACATGCAAGCCCAGATGATGGCTATGCTCAGCATGGCCGAAGGCGCCTCGATGGTCACCGAAACCATTTTCGAAAACCGTTACATGCACGTGCCTGAACTTATCCGCATGGGCACGAACATCAACGTCCACGGCTCCTCCGCCATGATTCGCGGCGTTAGCTCCCTACGTGGCGCAGAAGTCATGGCCACCGATCTGCGCGCCTCGCTGTCGCTCGTCATCGCAGCGCTCGCCGCCGAAGGCGAAACCATCATCCACCGCGTGTACCATCTCGATCGCGGTTACGAGCGCTTAGAAGAAAAACTCGCCGCCTGTGGTGCTACCATCGAGCGCATTTCCGAGCGCGCCACGGCCAAGGCCGAAGCGGCATAAGCATGGTGACGGCACTCACCATCGCCATTCCAAAGGGGCGCATCAGCCAAGAGCTGGTGCCCATTCTGCGCAAGATCGGCATCGAGCCGGAACCGGCCTTCTTCGACGAAAATTCCCGCCAGCTTCAATTCGCCTGCGTCAATTCGCCGGTGAGCCTCATCCGCGTGCGCAGTTTCGATATCGCCACCTTCGTCGCCTTCGGTGCCGCCCATATCGGCATCGCCGGGCTCGACGTGCTAATGGAATTCAACTACTCCGACCTCTACACCCCGCTAAACATGAACATCGGTCATTGCCGCCTGTCGCTCGCCCAGCCTGTGGATTTGCCCGAGCAGGATTTAGCCCGTATCAGCCATTTGCGCATCGCTACCAAATACCCGCACATCACGAGCGATTATTTCGCCAAGCTCGGCATCCAGGCCGAATGCATCAAGCTCAACGGCGCGATGGAACTCGCCCCGAAACTCGGCCTCGCCAACCACATTGTCGACCTCGTCAGCAGCGGTGCTACATTGAAAGCCAACGGCCTGAAAGAAACCAAAGTCATCGCCGAAATTTCCTCGCGCCTGATTGTCAACCGCGCCGCGTTTAAAACGCGTAGCGGCGAAATGGGCGAGCTGATCGAAGCCTTCCGCACCGCCGTCAAGGAAGCTGCCTGATGCCGGTCCGTTTAAACACCTCCGATGCCAGCTTCATCACCCAGTTCAAAAATTTCCTGAACTCGCGCGAAGTGGCTAGCGATCTTGTCGGCCCCGTCGTTACCGATATCATCCGTCAGGTGCGAGAGCGCGGCGATGAAGCTTTGTTTGAACTCACCACCAAATTCGACAAGTTCGACGCCAGCGCCGAAGCGATTAAAATCACCCCGCACGAAATCGCCGACGCGCTGTCGCTGTGTGAACCAGAACTCATCAAGAGTTTGCGCATCGCCGCCCACCGCATCGAAGATTATTCCAAACGCCAGATGCCCGCCGATCTCGACTATACCGACGACACCGGAGTGCGCTTAGGCCACCGCTGGAGCCCGCTGCAATCCGTCGGGCTCTACGTCCCCGGCGGTCTCGCCTCCTACCCAAGCTCCGTGCTGATGAATGCCATCCCCGCCAAAGTCGCCGGTGTCGAACGCCTTGTCATGGTCGTCCCGTCGCCCGGCGGTGTGCTCAACCCCGCTTTGCTCGGCGCGGCCCATGTCGCAGGTATCGAAGAAATCTATAAAATCGGCGGCGCGCAAGCCATCGCCGCACTCGCCTACGGCACCGCCACCATTGAACCCGTCGACAAAATCGCTGGCCCCGGCAACGCCTACGTGGCCGAAGCCAAACGCCAGGTCTTCGGCAAAGTCGGCATTGACATGATTGCGGGTCCTTCGGAAATCCTCGTCATCGCCGACAACAAAACCGACCCGTCATGGCTTGCCGCCGATCTGTTGAGCCAAGCCGAGCACGATACGCTGGCGTCTTCCGTGCTCATCACTAACGACGCAGCCTACGCCGACAAAGTCGTCGCCGAAGTGGAAAAAATCCTCAGCACCCTCGACCGGAAAGACATCGCCCAACTCGCATGGGACCGTTACGGTGCGGTAATCATCGTCGCCGACATGGAACAGGCTTGCGCCGTCTCCAACACGGTGGCCCCGGAACATCTCGAACTTGCTGTCGAAAACCCCGACGCGCTGCTGCCGCTCATCGCCCATGCCGGTGCCATTTTCTTAGGCCGCTACACCCCCGAAGCCATCGGCGATTACATCGGCGGCCCGAGCCATGTGCTGCCCACCTCGCGCACCGCGCGCTTCTCCTCGGGCCTTTCCGTCTTCGACTTTCTCAAGCGCAGCTCCATCATCGGCTGCACCGCGCAGTCGCTCGCCAAACTCAGCGACTACGCCGAAGTGCTCGCCGTCACCGAAGGCTTGGGCGCGCATGCATTATCCGTTACCATCCGAAAGCCGAAACCGTGACCAAACGCCTTAGTAAAGTCACGCTGGACGAAAGCAGCATCAAAAAACGCTCCAAAGAAGCCGAGCACGAAAAGCAGGTCGCCATCGCCGATCTGCTGGGCGATAATCTGTTCGACCCGCACTGCATGGGCGAGGGACCGTACGACCTCGTGCTGAGCATCGCCGACGGCCGTTTGAACTTCGACATAACCGCCCAGTCTGGCGAAACCGCCAAGGCGGTACTGTCCATCACGCCCTTGCGCGGAATCATCCGTGACTATTTCATGATCTGCGAAAGCTACTACGAAGCGCTGCTCGCCTCCAACCCCAGCAAGCTCGAAGCCATCGATATGGGCAGAAGGGGCGTGCACAACGAAGGCTCCGAAGCGCTCAAAGAACTGCTTAACGGCCGGATAAACGTAGATTTTCAGACTTCCCGACGCCTTTTCACACTTATTTGCGTTTTACATATTAAGTGATATACATTGCACCCAACCATTAAGGATACCCATGTCTAAAGAAGAACTTCTCGAATTTCCCGGTGTCGTCACCGAACTCCTGCCCAACGCCACCTTCCGCGTGAAGCTGGAAAACGGCCACATGGTGATCGCCCACACCTCCGGGCGCATGCGCAAAAACCGCATCCGCGTACTGGTCGCCGATAAAGTCGTCGTCGAAATGACGCCCTATGATCTGACCAAGGGCCGCATCAAGTTCCGCGAAAAGTAATCCCTTCGGGAGGAATCATGCCGACCCTCCCTAACCTCATCCTCGCATCCGCGTCGCCGCGCCGGCTGCAACTGCTTGCGCAGATTGGCATCGTGCCTTCGCAGGTGGTCCCCGCCGACACGGATGAAACCCCGCACAAAAACGAACTCCCCGCCGTCTACGCACAGCGCATCGCCAACGAAAAAGCCGCCATCGTCGCAGCCCTCCACCCTGATGCCACGATCCTAGCCGCCGACACCGTCGTCGCTTTGGGACGGCGCATCCTGCCCAAAGCCGAAGACGAAAAAACCGCCCTCAAATGCCTGAAATTCCTCTCAGGACGCCGCCACCGCGTCTACACCGCCATCTGTGTAAAAAATTCGGGCGCTTCGCGCCATAAGCTGGTGATGACGCACGTGCAATTCCGGAAATTAAGCACGCTACAAGTAGAAGCCTACATCGCCTCCCGCGAGTGGCAGGGCAAAGCCGGTGGCTACGGGATTCAGGGACTCGCGGCCGCCTTCATCCCCCGCATCAACGGCTCGTACTCCAACGTTGTCGGCCTGCCGCTGGCGGAAACTGCGCTGATGCTTCAAGCCCTCTCATGATCGCGTCTATTATTTATGCTCTGGGCGAATTCTGTATTTTATTCGCAATCATCGGCGCACCCATATTGCTGTGGTTGTATTATTTCCCTAAAAAACACACGCCCGCACGTACAAAAATGAAGTACCTGCTGGTTCTACCGTGTCTAGTGTGGGTTTTTGTCTGCGTCTGGACCGATTCACACGCCCACGCAAGGAATCTTCAGCAAGCCCAACTCCCATCAGCATTGCCTTATGGGCGCAAATCGCTTCCTGTCCTGTATTTATCGTCTGGAATAAAGGTGCGCGCATCTTTACGAGTCTCTTTTGTGCCGCACATCTCTCTATTTCGTGGGTTTTAGGCTTTGTCGCATCGATGACTATTTATGGCGGCGAATTTGTGAGCATAAGTCGTCGCTCATAGCACGCCTATTTACAGGCTTGTGTTATTTGTCTAGTTTGTCCTGAATCAAAACAGGCCTTACAGAGATTCACATGGTAGCCCACGTCCGTACCGTTGCCTTTGAAGGCGTCGACGTCATCCCCATTCAGGTACAGGTGCAAACTGTTTCCGGCCTGCCGATGTTCACCATCGTCGGTCTGCCCGACAAGGCCGTCGGCGAATCCAAAGAGCGCGTGCGCGCCGCCATTCATTCGCTGGGCTTGTCGCTGCCCGCCCAGCGCATCATCATCAACTTAGCGCCCGCCGATATCGTCAAGGAAGGCAGCCATTTCGACCTGCCAATCGCCATCGGCCTGCTCATCGGCATGGGTGTCATCCCGCAGGACGCGGTCGACAATTATGTGACGCTCGGCGAACTCTCGCTCGATAGCAGCCTGCTCGGCGTCAGCGGCGTACTGCCCACCGCCATCCACGCGCAAGCGCACGACATGGGCCTGATTTGCCCGCAATCCTGCGGCGGCGAGGCGGCATGGTCGGGGCTGGAAGACATCCTTGCCCCGAGTTCACTGCTGGCGCTCATCAATCATTTCAAAGGCACGCAGGTGCTCTCGCGCCCCGAAAGCGAAATGCAGCCCGAAACCCGACGTTTCACCGACATGCGTGAAATTCGCGGCCAGCATACGGCGCGCCGTGCCCTCGAAGTTGCCGCCGCCGGTGGACATAATTTGCTCATGATCGGCCCGCCGGGCGCATGCAAATCCATGCTGGCGTCATGCATCCCGGGCATCCTGCCGCCGATGGACTCGATGGAAATTTTCGGTATTATGTAGCAAACGCACCTAGAAATCCCGGTGTTTTTGCGCTATGGGCGGCTATAATGACCGCATGGCTGAATCACATGTACTCGTTGCCCTTCGCATCCGCCGAGCAGACCTCGCAAATGACATTCGCGGTATGACAGAAGCGTTGGCGCATTTAGATGCTACAATCCTGCTATTTGAGGGAGGCGGTGTTCCTCCTAAATACAAACAGCGCGAGTTATCCCGTGAAGTCTTTGATGCCATCCGTAATGCGGGGAAGCCGCTGACCTCCAAGCAGATTGCCCGGATGATCGACGCGCCGATTAAGCGGGTAATGGGGACGCTGTGCTATCAGAAGGATAAGGGGCGCGTGAACGGCATACAGGAGCCGGGCAAAGATGTGCGGTGGGAACTAGCGAAATAGATGGGAGGCCTGACCGCAATCAGGCCTCCCCGTTTTTTAATTACCGGTGACTATCAGGAGTACGCGTAGTGCGTTCCCAAGTCGATCCCGGAGTAGTAGTAGGCGGCAACGGGCGATTGTCAGGCACGGTTGCCCAATTATCACGTTCACCACCACGCGGCCCAACCTCACGGAAAATGCCGCCGTTGTTGCCAGTATTGCTGCCGGGCTTATAAGTCTTAGACATAAATAAAAACTCCAATGTGGTTAAAAACAACCACAAAAGAGGACGACTGCTTGACGCAAGGGGAGAGAGGATGATAACATCCGCTTTGTTACTTCCGATCCACAAGCAGTCGCCAAACTTTTGTGGGTCCGAAACGAGGGCTAGAGATTTCTCTAGCCTTTTTTCGTTTTAAGGACAAAAACGAGTATGCACGGTTTTTAATCAATGTCCAACAAGATATTGTGCTTGACAGATATTTTTACACTAGATCATGTGGATATGTAGTCAATTATTACCCTGTGAAAAACGGGGATAACTATGCCGACATCCTCTGCCAATAGCCTTTCCATACTCTGGAAACAGGACTATTTAAGGCTGCGCTGGTGGCGATCAAATATTGTTCGCCGTTGGAGATGCGACGGTTATTTTCTCTCCAAGTCATTTCGCTAGCGTAATAATTTAAATACTTGCCCGCAATGTGATGGTGCGTGCCGATTTCAGAACGGCGAAGGCGTGAGAAAAATGATTCTGCTTGATTGGTGCAAGCGCCATTCTCTGAATAAGCCTGTGAATGATTTATTCGCTTCGTAAGGTAACGGGCGTGTAGCGCATCCCATCCGGTAGCGTCATCGGCATATACAGTGCTACCGGGTGCAACGCGGCTCTGGATGGTAGCAAGTGAATCATGCTCGGCCTTGAATACGCTGGTGAGGGCATCCCCGCCACGTTGACGCATCACAACCACAACTTCGCGCTTGCCGTTCTGGACATAACGACTGCGGCGGTCAAGGCGGTGTTCTTTATGGTTCGCAGGTTTGATGTAGCCGCCGAAGTATGCACCGTCCACTTCGATTTCGCCGCTAAGCGTTTCGGTTTTGGTTGTTCCTGCTAAAGCCTCACGGATTTTGTGGGAGAGAACGAAAGCGGTTTTATACTGCACGTCCAGATCGCGGGAAAGCTGCAAGGCACTGTGACCTTTTGCGCCGTTGACGAAGATGGCGATAGCCGCGAGAATGTCCCGCAGGGGCAGCTTGTGGCTTGCGAAGATGGTTCCGGTAGTCACAGAGAACTGAGCATTGCAGCCCTTGCACTTGAACACCTGACGCGCCTTGTAGCTATAAACCGTCACGCAACCACAGCGAGGGCAATAGGGAGCGCCATCGTTCTTTACCCAGCGAATCGCCTTGAACGTCTCAAACGCTTCCGCATCGGACATACGCATCACCTTCGACAGGCTGAGCGTCCGGGCCTTGGCTGATAATAGGAAGTGTTGTGACATGTAGTGTTGCTGTATTCGTTACTTATGTGTCGAATATAGCTACATCGCGAGGTATTGTCAACCGTCAATGTGTCGGATATGATAACAATCGTGTCGAACATGGAGGTGAATATGGCAACCGATAAGGACTGGGCGCATCGCGTTAAGGGCATCTTGAAGGCGGAACTTAAGAGAAAACACATAGGATACAAAGAGTTATCAGATAAGCTCACGGAAATGGGAATCCCTCTTACGGAACGCAGTATTAATAGTAAGATCAGCAGAGGCGGGTTCACCGCCGTGTTTTTTGTGCAATGCCTTGTGGCTATTGGATGCCACACTGTCAGACTTGAAGAGGAATGATTTATGGAAGCACCAGAAGTCGAGATATACCGCGAGGCAATGCGTGTTATTCAGTCGTGCGGACAAGACAGCAACCCTAAGGAGGTCGCGTTTGCCCGCTGCAGTGAGTGCCACGCAAGAGGGGAAATGGAAGAGGCGACGAGGTGGGCAAATATCGCCAACGCTATTGATCTGCTGCTAACAGACATTCACGACAGGATGCACATTCCGACAGTGCTGCACTGAGTTATAGGGGTAACTATTGTTTTCGTGACACCTCGGCTGCTTGCCGCTATAGCTGATGGCGCGTCAAATCACTACGTTTCAGGGGGTTTTATGAAACAACTACTGCTTACCGTTTCCTTTATTGCTATCTCTTCTGCTGCCTATGCCGAGCACGTAAATGGTTACACGCGCAGCAATGGCACCTACGTTCAAGGATACGAACGCAGCGACCGCAACAACAGTGTCACCGACAACTACGGCTATCAGGGCAACACGAACCCGTACACCGGCGCTGTTGGCACGAACCGTTACGAGCACGACACCACTTCGCCGTGATGTGGCTACAGTATTCCGGACAACTCACCTGAAGTAATAATGGGGTGAGGAAAGGTAAGGAATAGCTATTATGACTGAGAAAAGAAAATCCACCGTTTATTCATCGGAGTTTCGGGAATCATCGGTAACACTGGCG
>JANYES010000011.1 GCA_025362975.1 Alphaproteobacteria bacterium
CTTCGCGGGAATGACGAAAAAATATTATTTTTTCTTTTTTAAGCGGAAGGCTTTGGCTTTGCCGGTCTTGTTGATTTGCGGCGCGCGGGCGATGGCCATGGCGTCTTTCGCAACGTCAACGGTAATCACGCTGCCTGCACCGACCATTGCGCCTTCGCCTATCATTACTGGCGCAACGAGTGACGTGTTGGAGCCGATGGAGGCGTTTTTCCCGATGGTGGTTTTGTATTTATTGGCCACGCCGTCGTAATTGCAGGTGATGGTGCCCGCGCCGATATTGGCGTCTTCGCCGACATCCGCGTCGCCGATGTAGCTCAGGTGATTGGCTTTGGCGCCTTTGCCTAGTTTGGTTTGTTTGAGTTCGACGAAATTGCCGACATGAGCGCCCTGCCCTACGGTCGTGCCGGGGCGCAGGCGGGCATAGGGCCCGACGATGGCTTGGGAAGCGACGGTGGCACCTTCGATGTGGCAGAAGGAACGGATTTCGACGTCATCGGCGATGGAAACGCCGGGGCCGAAGACGACGTGCGGATGGATGACGACGTCGGTGCCGAGTTTGGTGTCGGCGCTTAGGTAGACGGTGGCGGGGTCGATGAGCGTGGCGCCGTTTTCCATTGCACGGGCGCGAAGGCGTTGCTGGATAATTTTTTCAGCATCGGCGAGCTGGGCGCGGCTGTTGACGCCCATCGCTTCGTCGACGGCGATGGAAACCATCAAGGTTTTTAGTTTCTGGGCGGCGGCCATTTCAATGAGCGCGGTGAGGTAGTATTCGCCGGTGGCTTTCGAGGGTTTGAGCTTGGGGAGGTTTTTGGCAAGGAACGCGGCGTCGAACGCCATGACACCTGCCCAGACATGGGTGATTTTCTTTTCGGCTGCGGTGGCATCTTTTTCTTCGACGATGCGTTCGACGAAAGGTTCGGTTTTCATGACCAGGCGGCCATATCCCGTGGGGGGATGCGGCTGCATGCCGAGCAGCGAGATGGCGACTTTATTCTTCTGGTGGGCGGTGAGTAGCGTGTTAATGGTTTCGGTGCTGATCATGGGGGTGTCGCCGTAGAGGACTAATACCATGCCGGGGTATGCTTTGAGGGCGGGCATGGCGCTGGCAACCGCGTTGCCGGTGCCGAGCTGTTTTTGCTGGACGGCGAGTTTGGCTTTAGGGGATTTGGCTAGCACGACGTGTTTGACGCTGTCCATGTGCGGGGCGATGACGACGATGGTGTGGTCGGGTTTTAGCGGGGCCACGGCGTCGAGCACATGGCAGACCATCGGTTGTCCGGTGAGCTTGTGCAGGACTTTGGGGAGTTTGGAGCGCATGCGCGTGCCCTGGCCTGCGGCGAGGATGATGGTCGAAAATTTGTACTTGTGCTGGTTTCCCATAGGTCTAGAATCCTTATTTAGAGCTTTTATACTGCAAAAACAGGGGATTTTACAATGGAATTCATCGCGTTCCTTCTGGTCGGCATTGCCGTCGGTTTCGCTATCGGGTATTTGCGAGGCAAGCAATTGCTGGCATCGGCCGTGTCGCGCGCATCGTATGATGCTCTGATGCAGGAAAAAGTTACGCTGGAAGCACGCGTGGCTGGGCTTGCAGAAAGCCGCAAGGAACTGGATGGAAAGCTGGAACAGCAGTCGCGCGAATCCTTGCAAAGCCGCGAGCGGGCGATTACGGCGGAGGCCGATAATAAGGCGTTGCAGACGCGTTTAAAGGAACAGGCTGAACAGATGAAGGCAGAGTTCCAGAATACGGCGACTGGGTTGCTGGAACAGATGGGCACGAAGTTCAATAGCCAGTCGGAAAAACAGATCGGCGAATTACTGACGCCGCTGCGCGAGCGCTTGGGGGATTTCCAGAAAAATATCAGTGAATCGTTTGAGAAACAGGGCAAGGAACAACATACGCTGAAGGCGGAAATTGAAAAAATCGTGTTGCAGACGGATACGCTGTCGAAGGCGCTGCGAGGCGATGTAAAAGCGCAAGGCAATTGGGGCGAAGTGATGCTGGAGCGGATTCTTGAAGAATCGGGGCTGCGCAAAGATAGCGATTATGTATTGCAGGGAACGGATATGGGACTGGCGGCTGCTGACGGCTCGCGCCAGAGGCCGGATGTGATTATCAACCTGCCGGACGGGAAGCATTTGATCGTCGATGCGAAAGTGTCGCTGACGGCGTATGAGCGCTTCTGCGCGGAGACGCAAGATGAGGCGCGGGAGTTGCATTTGCGGGAGTTTATTAAGTCGGTGAAGGCGCATGTGGTGGGGCTGGAGTCTCGGCGTTACCAGAATAATGATAAGCTTTCATCGCCGGATTTTGTGCTGATGTTTATGCCGATTGAAGGGGCGTGGTCGCTGGCGGTGCAGTATGATCTGGAGCTGCATGCGTTTGCATGGGGCAAGGGTATTGCGATTGTCAGCCCGACGACTTTGTTTACGACGTTGCGCACGGTGGCTTCGCTGTGGAGCATCGAGCGGCAGAATCGCAATACGCAGGAGATCGTGGCGACAGCGGCGAAGCTTTACGATAAGTTTGCCGATTTCACGAAGGATCTGGAAAATATCGGCACGCGCGTGCGCCAGACCCAGGATAGTTATGATGAGGCGGTCAAGAAACTATCCACCGGGCGCGGTAATGCCATGAAGTTGACGGAAGACATTAAACGGCTTGGGGTGCCTACGTCGAAAGCGCTGAAAATCGCCAGCAGCGAGGAAGATGCCGACGAACTTTCTGACGCGTAGTTACATTTCGATGATGTATTTTCGCTCTTTGTGGGTAAGTTCACGCATGTATTGCATCGTATAGTTATGCGCCTCTTCGCTGGCGAGATTGGTCAGCTCGTGCGGGTCCTCAGTTAAGTCGTAGAGACATTCCTCTTCCATTTTGCCCTTTTTGTAATGCACATATTTCCATCTGGTGCCGCGGAAACCTTCGCAGGCGACGATGTTCTGCTTATCCCAGCCGGGGTGCTCATAGTAAAATCCTTCGCGCCACGGGGCGTCGGCGGCGGTTAGCAGCGGCAGGAGGCTGAGGCCCTGAATATGGCGCGAGGGTTTCATGGAAGCCATTTCGATGATGGTGGGGGCGATATCGATGTTGAGCGATATGGCGTCGATGCGCCCAGACGTGTAGCCCGGGAAATATTTGGGCGACGGGCGCACGACCAGCGGCACGCGGATGGATTCTTCATATATGCACCATTTGCCTTCCAGCCCGTGCTCGCCTTCGAGAAGCCCGTTATCGGAGGTGAAGATGACGCTGGTGTCGTCGTAACGGTTGTCTTCCTTGATTTTCTTAAGGATGGCGCCAATGGATTCGTCCATGCCGCTGATGAGGCGGTAGTAGTTGCGCATGGATTCCTGGAATTTAGCGTCGCTGTTGTAATCGGCGGCGGTGTATTTTTCGCGGTCGAACGACATTTTAAGCAGCTTGGGGATGGATTGGGACGCGTTGCGGCGGTCGCTATCGGCCCTTGGGATGGTGTCTTTAACATACATGTCCATGAAACGCGCTTGCGGCTGCATGGGCTCATGGGGGGCTTTGTAGCCGACGATGAGCATGAAAGGTTTATCACGCGGGGCGGTTTGCAGGAAGTGAAGCGCTTGCGTGGTGGTGATGTCGGTCAGGTGGGGCTGGTTTTTGTGGGGATAATAATTTTCCAGGTCGAAATAGCCGTTCCAGAAGTTAAACAGCTCTGTCGGTAGTTTGCCGCCCACGCCCCATTTGCCGACATAGCCGGTGTAATAATTGGTGTTGTGCATCATCTGGGGGAAGGAATGTTCGAGGCTGGAGGGGCGCATGGCGGTGTAGAAATCGTAGACGCGGTGGCGCACAGCGTAGTCGCCTGACATGATGCTGGCGCGGCTGATGGGGCAGACGGATGTGGTGACGAAATTGTTTTCGAAGACGTAGGACGATGCGGCCAACTCGTCGAGAACCGGGGTTTTGACGATTTTATTGCCCATGAAACCGGCGGCGTCGGAGCGCATGTCGTCGGCGATGAACACGATCACGTTGGGGCGGTGGCGGCGGCGTTCGCTGCGGATCATGTAACCGCCGAGGGTCGCCGCCCCGACGGCGGTGGCGCCTGCGCCTGCCAGGAATTTACGGCGGTTTATTTTCACGCTCAGCCTTTCTTGTACTCCAGGCCGAGAAGGCGGAAGCTTTCACTATCGTCTTTCCAGCCGGGGCGCACTTTGACGAAGAGAGTCAGATGCACTTTTTTTTCCGTCATGTATTCAAGTTCCTTGCGGGCGGCGATGCCGATATTCTTGATCATGCTGCCTTTGTCGCCGATGACGATTTTTTTTTGGCCTTCGCGCTGGACGGTGACGACCTGCGCGATTTTGATGGAAAGATCGGTTTCGTCCCACGACTCGGTTTCCACGAAGACAGAATAAGGCAATTCCTGTTCCAATTTCATAAAGATTTTTTCGCGCGTGACTTCGGCGGCGAGCAGGCGCATGGAAATGTCGCTCATCTGGTCTTCGGGGTAGAGCCACGGGCCTTGGGGCATAAGGGCTGCGAGGTGGTGCTTCACGTCTTCGACACCGTCGCCTTTGAGGGCGGAGATCATGAAGATACGGTCGAAGGGCATGAGTTCGTTGCAGGCTTGGGCTAGGGTGAAGAGCGCGGTTTTTTCGATAGTGTCGATTTTGTTGATGGCGAGGCAGACGGGTTTTTTACAATTTTTGCTGAGCGTCTGGATAAGTTCTTTGATGCCGCCGCGAAGGCCCTGCTTGGCGTCGAGCATGAGCAATACGCTGTCGGCGTCGCCGATGCCGGACCATGCGGCTTGCACCATCGCTTTTTCGAATTTCTTCTCGGCGTTGAAAATGCCGGGCGTGTCGACGAAAATGAGCTGGGCGTCGTTGTAAACGCAGACGCCGCGAATGTTGAAGCGCGTGGTTTGCACTTTGGGGGTGACGATGGAGACTTTGCCGCCGACTAGGTTGTTGATGAGGGTGGATTTACCGGCGTTCGGCTCGCCGATGATGGCGACGATGCCGCAGTGTTTATCAGTCATGGGGTGGTTATCCATTTTACGTTGAAATATCTGGAGGGAAATGATGAGAGCATGGTCAGCTTACCTGTGAAAGGAGCTGTTCGAGCAGGAGCTTGGCGGCTTCCTGCTCCGCTGAGCGTTTTGGGGCGGCTTTGGCTTGGGTTGAGGCGTGGCCTTCGACGGTGACTTCGACGGTGAAGATGGGGGCGTGGGCCGGGCCGGTGGTGCCGAGGATACGGTACTGGGGTATGGGAAGACCCCTGCCCTGTGCCCATTCTTGCAGCGATGTTTTAGCGTCCTTCGGGGCGAGATGGCTGCGGCTCGCGATGGTGGTCCAGCGGGGGATAATGAAGGCTTCGGCGGCTGGGAGACCGCCGTCGAGATAGAGGGCGCCGATGACGGCTTCCATCGCGTCTTCTAGGTTGGAGGCGTTTTCGTTGCCTTTGACCTGTGTTTCGCTGGTGCCGATGATGAGTTCGGCGTTTAGTTCGAGGTCGCGGGCGACTTGCGTGAGGGTTTCACCGCGCACGAGGGCGGCGCGGCGGCGGGCGAGTTCGCCTTCTTTTTCGCCCGGGAACATGTCGTACAGGAGGCGTGAGACGACGGCGCCTAGAATAGCGTCGCCTAGGAATTCAAGGCGCTGGTTGCTGGGCGCGTGGAGCACGCTTGGATGCGTAAGGGCGAGTGTGAGCAGGGTTTCATCCCTGAAGCGGTAACCGATACGTGTCTGTAGCGCGTCGATCATTCAATACGCTTTAGGAAACGGTCCGGGCGCATGGCGGAAAACCAGCTGGCGGGGTCGGAGAGTTTGGCGCTGCCGTCGGTGGAGAAGAAGATGATTTCAGCGCGGCCGACGAGGTTGGCTTCATCGACATAGCCCACGTCTTCGAGGAAGCGGCTGTCATGGGAATTGTCGCGGTTGTCGCCCATCATGAAGTAATGCTTGGGCGGCACGGTGTAGACCTGCGTGTCGTCGGCGATGCCGATTTTGTATTGCTTGAGAATGTGGATGATTTTGCCCTCGGGCAGGGTTTCGGAGAAGGCAGGCACGGATTTGATGTTGTTACGGTTTTCGTCGTCGGCGTAATCGCTGAGGCGAGTGCGCGGCAGGGGCTGGTCGTTGATGTAGACGATGCCTTCCCTGAGCTGGATTTTGTCGCCGGGCAGGCCTATCAGGCGCTTGATGAAATCGACATGGGGGTTCTGGGGGAAGCGGAAGACGACGACGTCGCCGCGTTTAGGCTGGTTAAATTCGGCCATGCGGCCTTCGAAGAGAGGGAGGCCGAGGGGGAAGGAATAGCGGCTGTAGCCATAGGAGTATTTGGAGACGAAGAGGTAGTCGCCGACCAGCAGAGTGTTTTTCATTGAACCGGTGGGGATGTGGAAGGGCTCGAAAAAGAAGCTGCGGAAGCCCATCGCGAGTAAGAAGGCGATGACGAGCGTGTAGAAATTGCTGACTAGGGCTGATCTTTTTTTCGTTTCAGGGGCTTGATCGGGGGCTTGTTCGGTCATGTTCCATCATGGAAGGGGCGGTTTTTCAAGGTAGTATCTGTAACCGCAGATACAAAATTTCGCAACGAATAAAGCCAGCGGAATTAAACATTTTTTAGCCATCGGCGAGTAGACTGCCAACACGGTAAAAAACACGAGGTGCACATGCAGAACAGCAGCCAGTCCCGCCCTACCCCTTACGCAGCGACCCCGCTGGTGGATTTTAGAAAGTTACAGGAGCGTTATCAGTCAGTTAAACTGGCGGAACGCGCGCGGCTGGTGTTGATGGATGCCGATCCGGCGCTGAAGATCGCTGAGGATATACTGATGAAGCTGGCCAGCAGCAATCCGGTTAAGCTGATGTTTGGCAAAATGCGCAAAAACGCCATGTTGGCGGGGAAAATGCGACCCTCAGGGGCGCGGGATCTGATGATCGATTCTAGCAGCGATTTTGTTGCAGGGACGATTCGTAAGCTGGCCGCCTGGCGCAAGACGATGGAGCGGTTAGGGAGTGGCGAGGACGTGATTACGGTGGGCAGCCACGAGGCGATTGCGCCCAATAGCAAGCTGGCGCTGGCCATTGCGGGGAATGCCTGCGTGAGCAATTATTTGTCGATTATCCAGCTGGCGCTGAATGAGCTGGTGCATACCGATAAGAAAAACGCGACGAGCTACCGCGCGGTGCTGTCGGATTTGCGACGCTCGGCGACGGTGATAAGCGATTGCGAGAATGCTTCGGGGATTACGGAGCTGGCGGTTTAAGCATTCTTGTTTCCTGTTTTGCCTTCGTAATAAGGTGGGCGCGCCCATTTTATTCACGGGAGATAATGGAAGGTGGTTAGTCTCCGCCACCTCGCCCCGATATGCGAGGATGGACTTGTTGCCGTGCACAGCAAGTTCAGTAAGCCATGCGGGGCGATGGCCCGGAAGAGGGAAATTTCAGCTAGATCATTTCCAGTTTTAGGCGCTTGCGCTTCGGGGAGGACGGGATGTTGAGGGCTTCGCGGTATTTGGCCACCGTGCGGCGGGCTACCGTGATGTTGCGCTCTTTGAGGCGGTCGACGATGTCATCGTCGGAGAGGATGGTGTCGGCGGTCTCTTGCACGATCATTTCGCTGATGTAGTGTTTCACTGACTGGCTGGAGACGTCTTCGCCGCCGCCTTCGCTGCGGGCGAGCGCGGAAGTGAAGAAGTATTTCAGCTCGAACGTGCCGCGTGGGCAGATGAGGAATTTGCCGTTGGTGACGCGGCTAATGGTGCTTTCGTGGTAGCCGGTTTCGACGGCGATGGTTTTGAGGGTCATCGGTTTTAAATAGCGCACGCCGAGGCGGAAGAAAGCGTCCTGCTGTTTGACCAGTTCACCGGCGACTTTGAGCATGGTCTGCGCGCGTTGTTCGAGAGCGCGGACTAACCAGTTGGCGGAGCCGAACTGTTCGGTCAGGTATTGCTTGTCTTTGATATTGCGCGTTTCGGTGGTGATTTTTTTGTAGTAGCGCTTGTTGACCATGACTTTGGGGAAATTGGCCATGTTCAGTTCGATGTGCCAGTTACCGTCGGGTAAGCGGCGCACGAAGATGTCGGGTTCCAGGACTTGCGAAGTGTCACGGATGAAATCGCTGCCGGGCTTGGGGTTCAGCTCGCGGATTTCGCCGATCATTTCGCGAAGGTCGTCTTTGTCGACACCGCAGCGTTTTTTGAGTTCTTCGTATTTGGAATCGGCCAGCAGTTGCAAATTGTCGAGGAGTGCCTGCATGGCGGGGTCGAGGCGGTTTTTGTCTTTGAGCTGGAGGGCGAGGCATTCGCTGAGCGAGCGAGCGAAGACGCCTGCCGGGTCGAAGGTTTGGAGCTGGGCGAGCACAAATTCGACTTCGGTGAGTTCGATGCCGAGGGCGGCGGAGACGGTTTTGAGGTCATCTTTAATGTAGCCTGCTTCGTCGACCATGTCGATCAGGTTGGCGGCGATGAGGCGCTTGATCGGGTCATGGATTTGCAGGTTGAGCTGTTCGATCAGGTGTTCGCGTAAGGAGATTTTGGCGGAGGGGTTGTCGTCGATGGTGCGGGTGTCTTCGTCGTCGAAGCTGCCGCCGGTGGTGCTTAGGGATTGTTCGTGGCGGAGATAGTCTTTTTCGATGTCGGAGCTATCGTCGGCGTAATTTGCGTCGTCGGCGTTGTAGGTGTCGTCACCGAAATCGGCTTCCTGCGGTTCGCCGCTGTCTTCGATCACCTCTTCGCGTGATTCGTCTTCGGCGGGTGGGGTGGTGAGGTCTTCTTCATCGAGGAAGGGGTTTTTTTCCAGCTCCTGCTCCACGAATGCCCTCAGCTCGAGCGAATTGCACTGGAGCAATTTGATCGACTGCTGCAAGGCCTGAGTCATGACTAATGACTGACCTTGGCGGAGTTCTAAGCGTGGGGAATGAGCAGTTTTCATGCAAGAATCATACCATTGAAATGACTAAGAATTCGTTAACGACTCTTATACAGTGCATTATAAACGATAATTTGATGTTCTAAGTTGGGGCAGATGGTGGGTATCCTAGGCTGGCCTTGCCTATTTTACCACCAGAAATAAGCGCAATTGTGCAATTCGTGACCACTCCGGGCACAGCTCTAGGAAAAACATGCCAGACTGAACATTAAAGACTGAAGCGTTCGCCGAGATAGACGCGGCGGACATCCACGTTGTTGACGATTTCGGACGGGGTGCCCTCCATGAGCACGGAGCCTTCGTGCATGATGTAGGCGCGGTCAATGATGTCGAGGGTTTCGCGGACGTTGTGGTCGGTTATGAGCACGCCGATGCCGCGGTCCTTCAGGTGTTTTACGAGATTGCGGACTTCGTCGACGGCGATGGGGTCGATACCCGCCAGGGGTTCATCGAGCAGGATAAAGGACGGGCTTGAGGCGAGCGCGCGGGCGATTTCTACGCGGCGGCGTTCACCGCCGGAGAGCGTGATACCTTGAGCCATGCGCAGGTGAGTGATGGAGAATTCAGCGAGGAGTTCGTCGAGTTTCAAATGGCGTTTGGAGACGTCGGGTTCGTTGATTTCGAGTACCGAGAGGATGTTCTGTTCGACGCTAAGGCCACGGAAAATGGAGGCTTCCTGCGGGAGGTAGCCGATGCCGAGGCGGGCGCGGCGGTACATGGGCAGATGGGTGATGTCTTCGCCGTCCAGCATGATTTCGCCGACGTCTGGACGGATAAGGCCGGTGATCATGTAAAAGCAAGTGGTTTTACCGGCACCGTTGGGGCCGAGCAGGCCCACGGCTTCGCCGCGGCGCAGGCGCAAGGAGACGTCACGCACGACAGGGCGGCCGGAATAGCGCTTGCCGACATGATACACTTCGAGGCCCGGCGTGGAGGTCACGAGACGCGGGCCGATGTTCTGTTCGCTGCCGGAAGAGACGGCATCTGGCGATTTCTTTTCCATGTTGTCCTTATCCTGCTTTTGCATGGACTGCGTAATAAAGTGTCGAAACATTCTTAAATTTTTCTGGAACTTTTCTTGTCTTACTTGCCTTTTGCGTTGTCGGGCACGAAGAGCGCACGAACGCGCTCCTTGCCTTTGGCGGCCCCTGCGCTGCTGATTAAGCTGCGGCCGGTGCCGAAATTATAGGTCAGTTGATCACCTTTGAGCGTGTTCTTGCCGCGGGTGAGGACGACGTTGTTGTTCATGTGGATTTCCTGATGCTCGACGTCGTAGACGCCGTTGGCGCCGCTGGCGGTTTCTTCGGGCGTGGAGAGGAAGACATTGCCTTCAGCGTTGATTTTTTTGATCGCGCCTTGCGCGTTATCGGTGGTGCTCTTTTTTTCTTTGGGGGCTTTGGCGACTTCGTCCGGGGTTTTGGGTTTTGCAGGTTTTTTCTTGCTGGATTTTTCTTCTGACGATGCGTATTCCACGGTCATCTTATCGGCGGTCAAGCGAACGTCGCCCTGAATGGCGACGACGTGGCCGGTGAAGGTGGCCTGGTTTTTGTCCTGAAGCACTTCGAGGGAGTCGGAGGTGACTTCGATGGGGGTTTTGTTACTGTGCTTGGCGCCGAAGGGCGAAGCGGCATATACGGCGCTGCTGGAAAGCAGGGCGGATAGTATGGCGAAGGATAGAATTTTTTTATGCATTTTTACTGCCGGTATAGCGTCATTTTTACTGAACCGCCGAACTCAATCGACTCTCCGTGCGGACCGACTTTGAAGGTGTCCGCTTCTAGCGTGCCAAGCCTTCCCTGCCCTTCCACATGGGCATCACCGTACGCGCTGCCTTGCTGGATGTCAACATGGGCATGCGCGGTGCGGAACTCGTAGCCGTCGTCGTAAAAGGCATCGACGCCGTCGGTTAGCTCGAGGCTTTTGGTTTGCAGGTTGAGCGAGCCGGACCCGGCGTTGACGGCGATCCACATGCCATTGGCGAGGATCATATCGGCGTTGATGTTGGCGAGGGTTACGTGGTCGCGGTCGATCTGCGTGGCTTTTTCGGCGATGACGGTATAAGGGCGGCCGCGCACGTCGATGCCTTGGTAGTGCGGCTTGGCCATGATGTTTTGCAGGATGTCGCTTTTGGGGATGTTGGAGAATACGATGCGGGCGCCGTTTTCGCCGTTATTGTACGACGCGATGAAGATGACGAGGCCGATCATCGCGGAGATCAGCACCCAGAGGAAGCGTTTGCTGAGGGCGACGAAGCGGGTATAGCCGATGCTGACCGCCATTATGCGATGCCCGCCCTTAGGCAATCGTGGATATGGATGATGCCGACGGGTTTGGTGTCTTCCACGACGAAGAGCGTGGTGATGGAGCGGGTGTTCATGATGCCGAGCGCTTCGGCGGCGAGCGCGCCGGGGCGGATAGACATCGGGTTTCTGGTCATGACGTCGCTGGCTTTTTTGGAAAGCAGACCATCCATGCTGCGGCGTAAATCGCCATCGGTGATGATGCCGGCGAGTGCGCCGTTTTCGAGGACGCCGACGCAGCCGAAATGCTTCGAGGTGATTTCGAGCAGCACCTGCTGCATGGGCATGTCGAGCGCGACGAGCGGGAGTTCAACGCCGCTATGCATGAGGTCGGTCACGCGGATGAAGGCTTTGCCGAGCTTGCCGCCGGGATGGAAGACGGAGAAATCAGCCTTGGTGAAACCGCGGCGTTCCATGAGGGCGACCGCGATGGCATCGCCCAGCGCCATCATCATGGTGGTTGATGTGGTGGGTGCGTCGGTTGGCGGGGCTTCGGGGATGGAAGGCAGCACCATCGCGATATCGGCGGCTTCGACGAGCATAGAGCTTTTGCGGCGCACGCAGGCGATGAGCGGGATGGAGAAACGTTTGCAGTAGCCGATGATGTCGGCGAGTTCGGCGGTTTCGCCGGAGTTGGAAAGCGCGAGCACAGCGTCGTCGGGGGTGATCATGCCGAGGTCGCCGTGGGAGGCTTCGCCGGGGTGGACGAAAAGGGCGGGAGTGCCGGTCGAGGCCATTGTTGCGGCGATTTTGCGGGCGACGTGGCCGGATTTTCCCATGCCGGAAACGATGACGCGGCCTTTGATGTTCGCGATGCATTCGACGGCGGCAGCAAAATGGTCGTCGAGCGAGTCGGCAAGGGCTTGCAGGCCTTGGATTTCGATTTCAAGGACGCGGCGACCGTGGGCGATGTCGCTGGCGGTGTTTTGGGGACTTGATTTTTTTACATTCTGCATGAGTGCGATACCGGTTAAAAATGGCGGTTATCCTAGCTTTTTAATAGGGTAAAGGCAAGGATTTATCTCGTCATTCCCGCGAAAGCGGGAATCCAATCCGAGGCGCGTGCGCGCCGAAGACTTTTTCCCTTGCTAGCGCAAGGTGTATTGGATTCCCGCCTTCGCGGGAATGACGGGGATTACAAGAACTTAGCTATGTGCGAAAATATCCTGCTCTTCCCAGCCAGCGAGGTCTAGCTCGGCGCGGTCGGGGAGGAAATTGAAGCAGGATTTGGCGAGGCCGTCGCGGTCTTCGCGCACCAACATGACATCGAGTTTGGCGCGGAGTTTGTGCAAATAGTGCACGTCGGAAGCGGCGTATTCGATCTGTTCGGGGGACAGGTTTTCAGCGCCCCAGTCGGAGCTTTGCTGCTGTTTGGAGATGTCGATGCCGAGGAGTTCGCGGCAGATGTCTTTGTAGCCGTGGCGGTCGGTGTAGGTGCGGGCCAGACGCGAGGCGGTGCGGGTGCAGTAGACGGGATTGATGCGCACGCCTAGGTAATGGCGCATGATGGACAGGTCGAAGCGCGCGAAATGGAAGATTTTGACGCGGGCGGGGTCGGTTAAGAGTTTCATCAGGTTCGGGGCGTGATATCTGTCAGGGGCGAATTTCACGAGGTGGGCGTCGCCGTTGCCGTCCGATACCTGCACAAGGCAGAGGCGATCGCGCTTGTTGTTGAGGCCCATCGCCTCGGTATCGACGGCGAGGTCGCCTTTTAAAACCAGCCCGTCGGGCAGGTCGCCCTGATGTACGAAATTCGTGATATGACTTCTCCGTTTTTCCAAGTGTTTAGAAGGTTGTAGAGCATCACCCCTGCCCTCGCCAAGGGTTTTTTGCCATAGGCGCGGACGGGGCGATTTTTTATCGTTTAATAATAATAGGTTATTTTAATTTGTCATCAAACCTTCATTGTTATTGGCGAAATTGTTCTGTTAAAGTTAAAGTGGATTATCAGGTATATACGGATTCATGGCTATTAAAAAACGTTCACCGCTCGACCCGCGAAGCCCAGGCGAAGTTTTGTTTTCGCTGGAGGAGCGCTATATCAATCGCGATCGCGATGGGAAGCTGGTGAAGCGCGACCGGTACGGCGAATGGAAACCGTATGATCCGCGCATCGGCGAAGATGGCAAACCGCTGACGCTTGGCCAGCGTCTTGAGAATTTTCGTGAGAAACAGCGTGAGTATGATAACGGCGATCCGCTGAGTTTCAGCTTTGCCAGCAAGCATACGGTCAATTCGCTGAGCGATTTTAAGGCCAGTCAACTGGACAGCATGACGCCGGAACAGCAGGAAGATTATATTATCCGCTTCAGCGAAAAATGGCATGCGGTGGACGTGTCGACAGGTATGGCAATTCATTATTACAAGATCGATAATAAAATCAGCATTACCGACGGCGAGCTTTTCCCACGCACGACGGCTGCTGACGGTAAGCCAATTCAAGAAGGCATGGACACGTCGAAAAGTATTGTGGCGGAATTGCTGAAGCGCACGAACAAATACCTTATGAGCGATGATATCCATGTCGATATGCAACTTAAGCCGCGCGAAACGGAATTGCGTGGAACGCCATTGCCTGTGCAGGTGGATGGGGTAGTGCCGCCGTTAAAGCCACGAGTCAATCCGTGGGAATTGCCGGGCGACAAGGCGAAACCGACGACGCCGACTAAGCCGGAAACACCGCCGGTGGCCACGACACCGAGAAAACCAGAGACACCGCCGGAAGCTGCAAAGCCAACGAGCACGACCACACCACCACCGCCCGCGACAACGGCGCAGCCACAGCGCCCGCCGCGCGAAACGGGTGTGCTGGCATGGCTGGCGCGCATGTTTGAATCGATCGGGGATTTCTTCCGTGGGAAAAAGAAAATCGTGACGCCGCCACCAGCGGCTGAACCGGCAGCGCCCGCTTACAGGCCAGCGGACCGCGCGACGCTTGATGCGGCTGCATCGGCAGCGGCGGCGCTTTCGACGCTGGGCGGATTGCAAAATGGTAATGTCGGCGGTAATGTCGGCGGCAATGTCGGCCCCGGCTCGGTGCCGAACAACGGCGGCGCGCAGGCGAGCCGCTAAACAATTATTTTATTCAGGGAAACATTTGGAGGCCGGGGGCGGAATTGAACCGCCGCATACAGGTTTTGCAGACCCGCGCATTACCACTTTGCTACCCAGCCTCAGCCAATGTGGACGGCCTTTATAAGGCGCTTAAGGGCGTTCGGTCAAGGTTTAATCGCTTTTGCCGCGCCCCGGCACTTCATGGGCACGTATTTCATGAAAATGCGACGCGGGGATGGCCAGAGTCTCTATCCCGTTGTCATCAAGCATGATTTGCGTCTGCGCGCCGTAGACATGGGCGACGATTGGCAGCAATTTCGTGCTTAAATCCGCCATGCTGTTTTCAATCATGAAACAATCGGTGCTTTTATCGCCCTCGCCGTCGAAATTCTCGAGCTTATAACGGGTCTGGTCCATCATGTCCTGCTGGGCTTCTTTTATGGCGTGCGTCATCTGGGCGGCGGGGAGTTTCACTTCGCTTTCCGGCGAGGTGACGATCAGTAGCGATTCGAACTTTTTAAGGCGCGGGCCTTCATGCTTGATAAAAAATTCGCTCAGGTTTTTTTTGAGTTCGATATCGTTGATCGCCTCGGCGTCATAGAGGCCTTTGAATTCGCGAGTGATGCCATTGTCGTCGACATAATGCAGCGCGAGGGAGACCATGAAGCTTAGCGGGGGCTGGTCGTCGGTTTTGATGTGGTCGTAGGTATGCTGTAAAATGGCGGGCATGGCGAACATTGTTTGCGGATTGGTCAGGCCGATCGCGTAGCTTTCCGTCGAGCCGATCTTTTTTCCCTCATAGCCGTTGGCTTTTAAAAACTCATCCAGCCCGGCGCCGAGCTGGGTTTTAGGGGGGGACGAGGCCAGTTTCTGCGGGGCGAAGGACAGGATATTCATCAGCGGCGTTTCATAGCGCGCGCCGTCGCCATGCGAAGAAAGTATGTAGACCATAAAACCTCCCTTATGTTGCAGCTTTTATGCTGCCGTATAGATCATATTCGTCGGAATCGTCGATGTTCACTTTGACGATGGTGCCCGGAAGCACCCTGCCCTTGGAGGTGACGTGCACGACGCCGTCGATTTCCGGCGCGTCCATTTTGCTGCGGCCGACAATGCCTTCTTCGGTGACGGAATCGATGAGGACATCAAGGGTTTTACCGACGCGTTTTTGTAGGCGGCTGGCGGAGATTTCTTGCTGCACTTCCATGAAGCGGTTCCAGCGTTCTTCTTTCACTTCTTCGGCTACATGGCCTTCGAGGTTGTTGGAATCGGCGCTGCTGACGTTTTCATAGCGGAAGCAGCCGACGCGGTCGAGCTGGGCTTCTTGCAGCCAGTCGAGCATGTACTGGAAATCCTCTTCGGTTTCGCCGGGGAAACCGACGATGAAGGTGGAGCGCACGGTCATGTCCGGGCAGGCTTTGCGCCATGAGGCAATGCGGTCGATGACTTTTTCGGATGCTGCGGGGCGGCGCATGGATTTGAGCACTTTTGGGCTGGCGTGCTGGAAGGGGATGTCGAGATAGGGCAGGATTTTACCGTCGGCCATGAGCTGGATGATTTCGTCGACATGGGGGTATGGGTAGACGTAATGCAGGCGGACCCATGCGCCGAGTTCACCGAGTTCTTTGCAGAGGTCGAGGAATTTGGCTTTGACCTGACGGTCTTTCCACATGCTCGCGGCGTATTTGGTGTCGATGCCGTAGGCGCTGGTGTCCTGGCTGACGACGAGTAGTTCTTTGACGCCGGAAGTTACGAGCTTTTCGGCTTCGAGGAGTACCTCGCCCGCCGGGCGGCTGACAAGATTGCCGCGTAGCTGCGGGATGATGCAGAAGGAGCAGCGGTTGTTGCAACCTTCGGAAATTTTCAAATACGCGTAGTGGCGCGGGGTGAGTTTGATGCCTTGCGGAGGCACGAGGTCGGCCCAAGGGTCGTGCGGGCGGGGGATGGCGCGGTGCACGGCGTCGACGACGGATTCGTATTGCGCGGGGCCGGTGATGGACAATACGTTGGGGTAGACGTTGCGGATGAGTTCGGGCGTGGCGCCCATGCAACCGGTGACGATGACTTTGCCGTTTTCAGCGAGCGCGTCGCCGATGGCGGAGAGCGATTCTTCGCGGGCGGTGTCGAGGAAGCCGCAGGTGTTGACGATGACGACGTCGGCGCCGCCGAAATCGGAAGCGAACTCGTAGCCTTCGGCGCGCAGTTGGGTGAGGATGCGTTCGGAATCGACGAGTGCTTTGGCGCAGCCGAGGCTGACGAAGCCTACTTTGGGTGCGGGTGCTACCGCTTGTGTTTTAGCCATAATTTCCTTCGTTTTCGTTATACCGGCTAGTGTAGCACGGCGGTGAGTTTAATGCAGCGGCTTTATGGCCGCGCGGGTGATTATCACAACGACGGGTCGAATGGCTCATCACGTTGTTTATTAAAGCATTTTTTCATGGTGGTTTCAAGTGTGCGGGGCTTGGAAGCGAGGTTCAGGATGCCTTCCATATGGGCGTAGGCGCCGTTGGTCTCGTCTTCGATAAGGTCAAACAGGGGTTGCAGCTCGAAATTGGCGCCTGCGATGCCTTCGGTTTCTTCGAAGAATTTCTGGTAGGCGCCCTTTGCCTGCTTCATGTTCTCGTTCATCATGTCGATTTCGGTTTTATTCAGGATGGTGGGTTGGTGGTAAGCGATACGCTCGGCGGCATCCATCCACAGGCGAGTGGCGGCATTGTTAAAATCGCCGATGTAATCGATGTAATCGTAGAACAGGAAATCGAGGCGGTCTTCGCGAATGTCGTCGGGGTCTTCGGCTTCCTGATAGCCTTCCGGCTCGGCGGGGTGCTCGTCGCCGCGCCAGCTCTCGGGATGGTCGTGGATGTCTTCGTCGTGCCAGTCTTCGGGGTCGTCGTGATCGGGGCCGGTGAGCTGCATGCCCTCATCAAGCTGGCCGTACATGCATTTTTTATAGGTGGCGGTAAAATTGTCGAGCTTGCGTTCGAGGCCGTGCATGCGCATCTCATAGCGGTCCAGCGGAATATCGTTATCGAGTGCGGCTTCGCGAAGCGCGGTGAAACGTTCGCACGGGGTGGTGATGGGATAATATTTCGGGTCGCAGACGCCGCCGACGACTTCGCTGTCAGGCATGCTCTGGTCGAGCAGGTCATTGGTGAGATATTGCAGGAAAGATGGCAGGAGGATGTTGTGGTCGCGGCCGGATACACGGTTTTTCAGCTGGTAGTAGTAATTAGCGGTTTCGACCAGCTCTTCGAATTCGGGTTTTAAATGCTCCCAGTGATAGTCCAGCACGTCGAGCGGGAGGTCGCCGCTGCCGTTTTGCTTGAACACCCACAGCGTGCCGCCGACAACGTTATCGTTCGCGTTCAGCACGAGGTCCTGTCGCATGAAGCCGTCCGGCTCGACATAGGTAACCCGTTCCACCTTGGCATCGCCGGAGGTGTAGTCGTCGTGGCGCAATGAAACGACATGTTTCTTTTCCATTAGTCCCCGTGTTTCACGGTTAGTGCAACTAAACGCGAACTACATGCACTTCAATAACCGGTTTTTTATCCAGTTCTTTTTTAAGCATCTTGCGCAGGCACAAACGCACCTGTTCGGCAATCTGGTTGTCCCCTGCCCTGGCTTTGACATTTTCCAGCGCATGAGTGATTTCGGCGATGCATTCGGCGATCAGCTCGTCGTCTTCTTTCGGGTCTAAAATGCCGGGCGCGGAAAGCTGCACGGCGGAAATCAACTCGCCGTCTTTGCCAAGAATGATGCTGGCGAAGAGCGCGCCGTCGTCGCGCAGTTTGCGGCGGGTGCGAATGATGTCGCCGTCGGTGGCGATCATGGAGGTGCCGTCGATGGCGATGTAGCCGGACTGGACTTTGCCGATGACGCTGGCTTCCCCTTCGGCGAGCCAGACGATGGCGCCGTTGAAGGCTTCCACGGTTTCTTTCACGCCGAGCGTTTTGGCGAGTTTGGCATGCTCATGCAGATGGCGGGCTTCACCGTGGGTCGGCACTGCGATGCGCGGGCGGACCATTTCGTACATACGCTTTAATTCGTCGCGGGCGGGATGGCCGGACACGTGGATGAAGAAATCCTTGTCCGAGATGACTTCGATTTTTTTCTCGACGAAACGGTTATGCATATTGTTGATACGCGTTTCGTTGCCGGGGATTTTGCGCGAGGAGAAAATTACCGTGTCGCCCGGTTGCAGGCGGATGTTGGGATGGTCGCCGCGGGCGATGCGCGACAGGGCCGCGCGGGGCTCGCCCTGATTTCCGGTGCACAGGATGAGCACGTCTTTTCGCGGCAGGCTCATGACTTCCTTGTCGCTTATGAATTCCACGTTCTTGTCGAGATAGCCGCTTTCTTTGGCGGCTTCGATGACGCGGTGGAGCGAGCGACCGGCAAGAGCGATGACTTTACCAGCGTCCTGTGCGGCCTGGATGATGGTTGAGACGCGGGCGAAGTTGGAGGCGAAAGTGCTGATGACGCAGCGCTGTTTGCAATCGGCTATAACCTTAGTGAGGTGCTTGCGCACTTCGCCTTCGGAGCCGGATTCGCCTTCTACGAAGACGTTGGTGGAATCGCAGACCATGGCGAGCACATTGCCGTCGCCATATTTGTTGAGCTGGGCGTAGTCGGAAACCGGGCCGACGACGGGGTCGGCGTCAAATTTCCAGTCGCCGGTGTGCATGACGGTGCCGACTTCGGTGCGGATGGCGACGGCCTGCATTTCCGGGATGGAGTGGGTCAGTTCGATCAGCTCGATGGCGAATGGCCCGATTTCGGCGGTGCTGCCGACTGGCATTTCATAGACTTTAGGCTTGCTGCCGGGGCCCATTTCGGAAAGCTTGTGGTGCAGGAAGGACGCCGTAAAGGGCGTCGCGTAAATCGGGCAGCCGAGGTCGCGCCAGAGATATGGCACGGCGCCGAGATGATCTTCATGCGCGTGGGTGAGCACGAGGCCGAGCAGGTCTTTTTTGCGTTCGGTGATAAACGTAATGTCGGGCACAATGATGTCGACGCCGGGAAGGTTTTCGTTGGCAAAGCCGATGCCGCAATCAACCATCAGCCATTTGCCGCCGATGGTGTAGAGGTTCAGGTTCATGCCGATTTCGTTGGAGCCACCCAGCGGAACGAACAGCAGCTCATCTTCGTATTTTGAAAAGTCGAAAGACATGTTTTTTACGTTGCCAAAACCGATTAAGTGTTTATTTTATGAGGCAATTACATCGCAACTGCCAATGAGCGCTCATTCTTACCGAGTATGGGCTGGGACAGCAAGCGTTTAATGGGGACTGCGTCTTGGTTTTCTGGGAGCCACCGTGTTGTTTTTGCGATGCTATTGACTTTGTTGGAAATATGATTAATGTGCATTAACAAATTAGCAGCAGGGGGGGCTTGTTTATATGGCGCAATTACCGGAAAAAGCGAACGATGACATCGTCAGGATCCTGACGACTTACCGGATTGATACGAACAATCAGGCGGTGATCGATGCGTCGCACCGCTTTCTGGAGGGTGCGCTGGCATCCGTGATTGCGGCTAAACGCGCGCCTGAAAACGAAGTCGGCGCTGCCGCTACGCGCCGTTATGACGCCGCGGCACGCATGTTCAATGGCGGGGTTGCCCGCGCTGCGAGCGTGGACGATGAACTGGATAACGCCAAACCCCCTACGGCAGATGTGATTGCGACTAAGTTGGAAGCAGCCAATGTGGATGAATATTTGCATTTAGCTGGCAATGGCGTCGGCACGGGTACGGGCACGGGTATTTCAGGTTCAGCGTCGCGTCCCGGCTCGCGCGGTGGACGCAATATCCGCAGTCCGCGCGGGCTTTAAGCTATTTTTCCTGATTCAGGCGGTAGAGATCTTTTAAGCCGAAAATGGTGAGGTCCGGCTCCAGATGCTCAATGAGCGGAGTTGCTTTGGAGTATAGCGACGCGAGACCGCCGGTGGCGATGACTTTCATGTCTTGGCCGTATTCTTTTTTGATTCTTCCGGCGATGCCTTCGATGAGGCCAATATAGCCGTAGTAAATCCCTGACTGCATGGCGCCGATGGTGTTGGTGCCGATGGTTTTGGCTGGTTTCTGGATGGCGACGGTTGGGAGTTTGGCGGCGGCTTTTTGCAATGCGTCGAGTGAGAGGTTGACGCCGGGGGCGATGACGCCGCCGATGTAGTTGCCTTCTTTGCTGACGACGTCAAACGTCGTTGCGGTTCCGAAATCGATGACGATGAGCGGCTGGTTATAGCGCTTCCATGCGGCGAAAGCGTTGACGAGACGGTCGGCGCCGACTTCGGCCGGGTTATCGATTTTGACCCCTACCCCGGTATTGAGCTTCAGGCGCGGGTCGCCGATGACGAGTAGTTCGCAGTTAAAGTAGCGCTTGGCGAGCTGGCGCAGATCGAAAATAGCTTGCGGGACGACGGAGGCGAGCACGGCGCCTTTGATGATGGCGCGCTTGATGCCAGCATGTTCGAGCACTTGGGTGAGCCAAACGCCGTATTCGTCGGAGGTGCGGCGTGCGTCGGTGGAGATGCGCCACTGGTCGCGCAGTTTGTCGCCTTCGAACACGGCGAAGACCACGTTGGTGTTACCGGCGTCGATGACCAGCAGCATTGGTTAGACCTGTACGGGTTCAACGGGGAAGACATCCCCGGCGTGGATCTGATGTTGCTTGCCGCTGTCGAGCTTGAGAAGCAGGCTGCCTTTGGCGTCGATGCCCTGGCAGATGCCTTCGATGATGCTGTCCGGCAGGCGCGCGCTTAAGCGCTTTTCCATGCCCCAGGCGGCGGTGGTCCATTTTTTGCGGATGGGGGCGAAGCCCTTGGTGTTCCAGAGGTTGTAGCACTCGATGAAATGATGGATGAAGCGCGAGAGAATAATTTTGGCACTGACCAGTTCGACACCGGCGTCTTTTAAGCAGGTGGCAGGGAATTCGGTGCGCGGCGGATGGCTGTCGACATTGATGCCGACGCCGACGACAACCCACGGTTTTTTACCAGAATTTGTTTCATAAGGTTGGCCGGACTGGAACGATTCCAGCAGGATTCCGCCAAGCTTACGGTCGTTAAGCACGATGTCGTTGGGCCATTTGCATTGCAGGCGGTTGCCGTCCGGCAGCAGCGATTCAAGCGCTTCGAGGACGGAGACAGCGGCGACGAAAGAGAGCTGGCTTAAATCGGCCATTGGTTTTTCCGGCTGGAGCAGCACAGAAACGAATAAATTACCATCGGATGAAATCCAGCTGCGGCCCATGCGGCCTTTGCCTTCAGACTGGTGCTTGGCCCAGATGACCGCGCCGTGGCAGCCGCCGCCCTTGGCGAGGCGCTTGGCTTCTTCGTTCGTGGAGTCCAGCGAGTCGAACGACAGCAGGTGGTAGTCATTGAGGAGGTTGGAGGTGGGTTTGGCTTTGACCGCTGTCATTGCTGCAACAATGCCTCCGCCGCGGCCTTGGCTTGCATAATCAGCGGGCTCGGGCAGAGGAAGTAGAGCAAGGTGACCAGCGTGCAGATAGCGATGCCGGTGTTGAGGAGGCATGCGTTGCAGCGGTCGAACGGTGTGGCGGGTTCGTCGAAGTAAATGACTTTGACAACTTTGATGTAGTAGTAGCCGCTGATAACGCTGGCGATGACGGCGATGACGGCCATCCAGGTGAGGCCGGCGCCGATGGCGGCGAGAACGACGTACATTTTACCGAAGAACCCGGCGAGCGGCGGGATACCGGCCATCGAGAACATGAAGAGGCTGAATACCATCGCGAGCAGCGGGTTGGTGCGGCCGAGTCCTGCGAGGTCTTTGATGTTTTCAACATAGTGACCGTCGCGGCGCATCAACAGCACGCAGCCGAAAGCACCGGCGCTCATGAAGATATACAGCGCGAGGTAAATCAGCACGGCCTGAACGCCAGCAATGTTGCCCGAGGCGATGCCCATCAGCATGAAACCGGCATGGCCGATGGAGCTGTAGGCAAGCAGGCGCTTGATGTTGGTCTGCATGATGGCGGCGAGCGAGCCGACGATCATAGAGGCGATTGAGACGAAGACGAGAATCTGCGCCCACTGCCCTACCAGCTCGCCGAACGGCTGGAGCATGACGCGGGTGAAGAGGCAGAGTGCCGCGACTTTCGGCGCGGTGGCGAAAAAGGCGGTGACGGGTGTCGGAGCACCTTCATAGACATCCGGCGACCACATGTGGAACGGAACGGCGGAGGTTTTAAAACATAGGCCGACGATGATCAGGATCATGCCGACGACGACGCCTTTGGAAACGGAGCCGTGCTCAGCAAAGAGCGTGGCGAGGTTTTCGAAATTGGTGGTGCCGGTGAAGCCGTAGACGAGCGAGATACCGAACAGCATCATGCCCGAGGCGAGCGCGCCGAGGACGAAATATTTAAGGCCCGCTTCGCTTGATTTGGCGTGATCGCGCAGGAACGAGGCGAGCACGTAGAGCGCGAGGCTGGACATTTCAAGCGCCATGTACATGGTCAGGAAGTCGGCGGATGAAACCATGAACATCATGCCGAGCGTGGAGAACAGCATTAAGATGACGAATTCAAACGGCCTGCCTTCTTCTTCCCGCAGCCAGCTTGAGGCCAGCAGGAGGATTAAGGAACTGGCGACTACGAGCAGGCATTTGGCCATCGCGGCGAAGCGGTCGGCGATGAACATGCCGTTCATGATGACGACTTTGTGGCCGACGGTGCCGGTGACGAGCAGCGCGGTAATGGCAAGAATCAGCAGGCTGGAAAAAATCATGAAATGGTCGGAGTGACGCTTGATGCGGTACACGCCGTAAATCAGCATGAACAGCGACCAGCCGCAGAGGTAGAGTTCCGGGCTAAGCGCCGAGAACTGGCTCATCCTGATATCGCCCAGCAAGGCGGTGGCAAGTGTTGCTTTGTTCATTTCTTTTTTACCCCGGCGTCAGTGGTAGGTGCGGTGATGGAGACTTGTTTGATCAGCTGGGCGACGGACGGTTCCATCGCGCTGAAATACGGTTTCGGATAAAGGCCGAGCCAGATAGTCAGCAAGATGAGTGGAATGAAGAGCGCCAACTCGCGGCCGTTGATTTCATGCATGGAGGCGACTTCGTCGTTGGCGACGGGGCCGAAGACGACACGGCGGTAGAGCCAGAGCATGTAAGCCGCACCGAGAACGACGCCGGTGGTGGCGAAAAAGGCGACGGTGGTGTTGGCTTTGAAAATACCGAGCAGCACGAGGAATTCGCCGACGAAACCGGAGGTGGACGGCAGGCCAACCGAGGCCATCGTGAAGAACATGAAGATGGCGGCGTATTTCGGCATAACATTGACGACGCCACCGTAGCGGTTGATTTCACGGGTGTGGAGGCGGTCATAGACCACGCCGACGCAGAGGAAGAGCGCGCCCGAGACAAGGCCGTGGCTGATCATCTGGATGATGGCACCCTCGATGCCTTGCATGTTGAAAGCGAAAATACCGATGGTGACGAAACCCATGTGGGCGACGGAGGAGTAGGCGATCAGCTTTTTCATGTCCTGCTGCACGAGCGCGATTAGCGAGGTGTAAATAACGGCGATGACGCTGAGTGTAAAGATCAGCGGGGCGAAGTAATGCGAGGCGAGCGGCAGCATCGGCAGTGAGAACCGCAGGAAACCGTATGCGCCCATTTTAAGCAGGATACCGGCTAGGATGACCGAACCGGCGGTCGGCGCCTGTACGTGCGCGTCGGGCAGCCAGGTGTGGACCGGCCACATCGGGACTTTGACGGCGAAGGAAGCGAGCATGGCCAGCCACAGCATGTTCTGGACGTGCGGGGAAAGTTGCGGGGCCTGCTTGATGAGTTCCGGGATGTCGGTGGTGCCAAAGACGTTATAGAGGTAGAGGATGGCGACTAAAAAGAGCACCGAACCGGCGAAGGTGTAGAGGAAGAATTTATAGGCCGCGTAGATGCGGCGGTTGCCGCCCCAGATACCAATGATCAGGTACATCGGGATGAGCATACCTTCGAAGTAGAAGTAGAACATGATGGCGTCGAGCGAAATGAAGACGCCGATGACCATCGCTTCGAGGAGCAGGAAGTTAACCATGAAGGCGCGCACGCGGGTCTGCACGGATTCCCAGCTGCACAGGATGCAGATCGGCATCAACAGCGTGGTGAGCAGCACCATGAAGAGTGAAATGCCGTCGATGCCCAGATGGTAGGAGATGTTGAGGCCCGTTAGCCATTCGCGTTTTTCTACGAACTGGAACTCGGAGGAGCTGCTGTCAAAATTAATCCAGAGCACCAGCGACAGGGCGAAGGTGAAGATCGTCGTGAGCAGCGCGATGTAGCGGGCTTCGCTGCGGCCGCGTTCGTCGTCGTTCTTCACGAGACAGAGGATAAGGAGTGCGCCGATAAGCGGCATGAGCATGATGGTTGTCAGCATGGCTAAACTCCGAAGACCACCCAGCCGACGATGATCATAAACCCGATCATCATGGCGAAGGCATAGTGGTACACATACCCGGTCTGCAGCCGCGCGGTCTTGCTGGCGGAAAGATGGGTGACGAGCGCGACGCCATTGGGGCCGAAGCCGTCAATAATTTTTTCGTCGCCGAATTTCCAGAGAAACTGGCCGATTTTCTTTGCGCGCTGAACGAAGAGCCAGTCATAGAGCTCGTCGAAATACCATTTGTTGAGCAGGAAGCGGTACGTCCACGGGAAGAAATTGGCGAGGCGGGCCGGCAATTTGGGGTTCACTATGTAGAACACCCATGCTAAGGCAATGCCGCCGATGGCGACGAGCAGTGGGAGTTCTCGCACCCAGCCGGGGACATGTTCGGCTTCTTCCAGAATTGCGTAGGAGGCGATGGTGGATTCGAAGAACTCGGAATCGGAGTTTGGCGAGACGAAGGCGAAATCGTAATAGTCGAGCGCGCCGACGAAAAGCGCCCCGAGGGCGAGCAGGATAAGCGGGCGAAGCATGATCGGCGGGGATTCATGGACGTGAGAGAGGACTTCCTGCGAGGCGCGGGACTTGCCGTGGAAGGTCATGAAGATCAGGCGCCAAGAATAAAAGGCGGTCATGAAGGCGGCGGCGATGCCGAGCCAGAAGGCATAGCGCGCAGGTTCGGTACCGGCGGCGTAGGCGGCCTCAAGAATGGTGTCCTTCGAATAGTAACCGGCGAAGAACGGCAGACCAGCGAGTGCGAGCGAACCAATCCACATATAGGTGTAGGTGATCGGCATGGATTTCCAGATACCACCCATTTTGCGCATGTCCTGTTCGCCGGACATGCCGTGTATCACGGAACCGGCCGAAAGGAAGAGCAGCGCTTTGAAGAAGGCATGGGTCATCAAATGGAACATGGCGGCGGCATAGGCGCCAACGCCGCAGGCGAAGAACATGTAGCCGAGCTGTGAACAGGTCGAATAGGCGATGACACGTTTGATGTCGTTCTGAACGAGGCCGACGGTGGCGGCGAAAAAGGCAGTCAGTCCACCAACTACAGTTACCATTTCAAGAGCTTGTTCCGAGCGCTCGAATAATGGCGAGCAGCGGCAGACCATAAAGACGCCAGCGGTCACCATTGTGGCGGCGTGGATAAGTGCGGACACTGGGGTCGGGCCTTCCATTGCATCGGGGAGCCATGTGTGCAGACCGAGCTGCGCGGATTTGCCCATCGCGCCGATGAAGAGAAGGACGCATATCAGGGTAATGGCGTGGACGTGGAAACCGAGGAAGGTGATAACGTCTGCGGCGTGGGCGTTGACGGTGCCGAAAATGTCATCGTAGCGGACGCTTCCGAAGACCATGAAGATGGCGAAAATGCCGAGCGCAAAGCCGAAATCGCCGACGCGGTTGACGACGAAAGCCTTGATGGCGGCAGCGTTGGCTTCGGGCTTTTGGAACCAGAAGCCGATGAGCAGATACGAGCACAGGCCTACCCCTTCCCAGCCGAGGAAGAGCTGGATGAGGTTATCGGATGTGACGAGCATGAGCATGAAGAAGGTGAAGAGCGACAGATACATCATGAAGCGCTGCTGGTGCGGGTCGTGGCTCATGTAGCCGACGGAGTAGACGTGTACGACAGCCGACACCCAGGTGACCACGACGAGCATGACGGCGGTGAGCGCGTCGACTCGTAAAGTCCAATCGGCGGTGAAATCGCCGGAGACGATCCAAGGCGCAATGTGGATTTTATAGATCAGGCCCGTGCCGCCGACGAGTTCGCGCCAGCCGGCAGGCGACATGGCGATGGCAGCGAATTCGCGGAAGACGACACCGGCGAACAAGGCAGAAACGATCATGCCGCCACAGGTGATGAACTGTGCGGGCTTAGGGCCGACGGTGCGCACGAGCGCGCCGGTGAGAAGTGCTGCAAAAAGCGGTAGGAATACGATTAATTCTATCATGCCGTTTTCGTGCACTGGGTCAGCCCTTCATCAAATTAACGTCTTCGACCGCAATGGTGCCGCGGTTGCGGAAGTAGATTACGAGAATAGCAAGGCCAATGGCGGCTTCAGCGGCGGCGACGGTGAGGACGAACATGGCGAAGATTTGTCCGGCCATGTCGCCGAGCATGACCGAGAAGGCCACAAAGTTGATATTGACCGACAGCAGGATCAACTCGATCGACATCAGGATAGTGATGATATTCTTTCGGTTGATGAAAATGCCGCAGATGCCGAGGGTGAAAAGGATGCTCGACAGCACTAGATAGTGGAAAATGCCGATATGGCCGAAGAATGCCTGGTTCATGTTAGATTCCCCATACTCATATTCCTTGGCCCGACTTGACTTTGACAATGCTCATGCCTTCTGACGGCTTACGGGCGAGCTGCTGGGAGATAACCTGCTTGCGCACACCGCGGCGAGTACGCAGCGTAAGCACGATGGCGCCGATCATGGCGATGAGCAGGATGATGCCCGACATCTGGAACGGCAGCAAATAATAGGTGTAGAGCATATTGCCGATGGCCTGGGTGTTGGTCGTGTCCGGAACCGGTTGGGCGAGAGGCGCGAGCGCATGGGTGGTGCGCACTGAAGCGTAGAGCACGACGAAGAGTTCGAAGAACACGATGAGCGCGACGGCAATGCCCATCGGCAGGTGTTTTTTGAAAGACGAGCGCATCTCGACCACGTCGATATCGAGCATCATGACAACGAAGAGGAAGAGCACGGCGACCGCGCCGACATACACGATGACGAGCGTCATGGCGAGGTATTCGGCGCCGATAAGGATAAACAAGCCCGCGGTGGAGAAGAATGCGAGGATAAGGAACAGCACAGAATGCACAGGGTTCTTCGAAGAAATAACCTTGACCGCCGAGACGACGGTGATCAGCGAGAACAGGTAGAAAATAACGGTGGGAATAAGTTCGGAGATTTCCATTAGCGGTACTCTGCGTCAGCTTTCAGATTGGCAGCAAGGGCCGGTTCCCAGCGGTCGCCGTTGGCAAGCAGCTTATCTTTGTTGTAGAACAGCTCTTCGCGGGTTTCCACGGCGTATTCGAAGTTCGGCCCTTCGACGATCGCGTCGACCGGGCAGGCTTCCTGGCAGAAGCCGCAATAGATGCATTTGGTCATGTCGATGTCGTAGCGCGTGGTGCGGCGGGAACCGTCGGCGCGGCTTTCGGCTTCGATGGTTATAGCTTGGGCGGGGCAAATCGCTTCGCACAGCTTGCAGGCGATGCAGCGTTCTTCGCCGTTAGGGTAGCGGCGCAGCGCGTGTTCACCGCGGAAGCGCGGGGAAAGCGGACCTTTTTCGTATGGGTAATTGATGGTGACGGGTTTCTTGAAGAAGTATTTCAGCGTGAGCGCGAAGCCGCGCACCAGTTCGGCCAGCAGGAAAGAACGCGCGATTTTGTCGAGACGGACGGCCATCAGCCCTGCCCTCCGGCGGGTTTTTGTTCAAGCGTGATTTCCGGGACAGCAACGCTTAAGACAGCAGCGTCAGCTTTTGCCTTTATCTTGCGCTGGTGCCGCACATACAAAAGAATCATTACCACTACTCCAACAATCGCAGCTCCCACGACATACGGCATCGTATGCCTGACGAGCTCTTTATTACCACCGATCAGATAACCGACCAATACCAAGGTTATCATCCAGAGTCCACCGCCAACACCAGTGTAAATGCAGAATTTTTTGATATCCATGTGGGCAAGGCCCGCAGGGAATGAAATGACGTGGCGCAGGCCCGGAACGAGACGTCCCGTGAGCGTGGAAACTTCGCCGTGGGCGGCGAAGAATTTGTCGAGCTTTTCCATCTTGTCGTGGTTGAAGAAAAGGTACTTGCCGTAGGCGTAGAGGAAGCGGCGGCCATAATGGTAAGCGATGTAGTAGTTGGCGAGCGAACCGCCGATGGCGCCGGTGATCGAGCTGATCAGGACAAGCCATACGTTCATTTTGTCCTGATGGACGAGATAGCCAGCCGGGACCATTGTCACTTCGCTTGGAATCGGCACGAAGGTGCTTTCAAGAAACGCCATTACGAAAATGCCAATATACCCGAACTGATGAACAAATTCGACCAGCCACTGCGCTAAAGCTTCCACTTATAAACCCTTCCTGTGCGTCATGCCGGCACAGCTTTGAAATAAACAACATACGCCGAGGTCAGGACGACCCATAGCAGCGACAGCGGCAGGAAGATTTTCCAGCCCAGACGCATCAGCTGGTCATAACGGTAACGCGGCAGCGTGGCGCGCGCCCAGATGAAGACAAAAAGCACGACAAGGATTTTGCCGATGAACCAGATAAGATCCGGGATGGCATTGAAGAAATCAGTGTTGATGGGCGACTGCCAGCCGCCGAGGAACAAGATGGTTGTCATGCCGCTCATCAGGATCATGTTCATGTACTCGCCGAGGAAGAACAGGGCGAAGCTCATGGAGGAATATTCGACGTTATACCCGGCGACGAGCTCCCCTTCAGCTTCGGGAAGATCGAAAGGATGACGATTGGTTTCGGCGAGTGCCGAAATGAAGAATACGACGAACATCGGGAACAGCAAGAAACCGTGGCCGGTGAAGTTGAAACCGAACCAGTGGGTGATGCCGCCAGCCTGGGCTGCGACCACGTCGCCGAGGTTGAGCGAGCCGACGTTCAGGAGCACGGTGACGATGACGAAACCGATGGACACTTCGTAGCTGACCATTTGCGCCGAAGAGCGGATGGCGCCGAGGAACGCGTATTTGGAGTTGGATGCCCAGCCAGCCATGATTATGCCGTAGACGCCGAGCGAGGAGACGGCGAAGAGATACAAAATGCCGACATTGATGTTGGCGATCACGAAAGTGGAAGTCAGGGGGATGACTGCCCAGCCGACGAGCGCCAGCGTGAAGGTGAGCATCGGGGCAATCAGGAAGAGGACTTTATTAGCCTGTGACGGCAGGATAGTTTCTTTGAACATCAGCTTAATCCCGTCCGCAAACGGCTGAAGCAAGCCGAAGAAACCGACGATGTTAGGGCCTCGCCGCAACTGCATGGCGGCGATAACTTTACGCTCCATGTAGGTGAGCATCGCCATGCAGATCATTAGCGGTACGGCGACGAGAAGAATGCGGCCGATGATGACGAGCAGCGGCCAGATGAAGGTGAGTGCATCGTTAAAGTTCATTACGCGACTCTCCGGATATTTTGCGACGCGGCAAGTTCACGCACGCAATCGGCCATTGTTTTAGAGGCGCGGCTGATCGGGTCGGTCATGTAGAAATTCGGCATGGTTTCGACCAGCGCTTCATCGCTGATGCGGAAACGCTCGCGCGGTTCGCCGGAGGGCGGGGCGAAGCTGGCTGGGATGACTTCGTCGATAACGGCGAAGACGGGCGATGCCTTGGACATGCGTTCGCGAAGCTGTTCGAGGCTGTTATACGCTAAGGGCTTGCCCATCGCGTCGGAAAGCGCGCGGATGATGGCCCAGTCTTCCTTGGCCTGACCGGGTGGGAACACGGCGCGTTTGGTGCGCTGCGCACGACCTTCGATGTTTACGTAGGTGGCTTCTTTCTCGGTGTAGGCAGCGCCCGGCAAGATGATATCGGCGCGGTGCGCGCCTTCATCGCCGTGGTGGCCCTGATAGATCACAAAGGCGTTGCCAAGGAGTGCCATATCTAAGTCGTCAACATTGAGCAAGTAAGCTAACTTAATCTCTTCGCGGCGGCAGCCATCAATTATGGTGTTGATATTACGGCCTTGTTCGCCGGGGAGGAAGCCAAGGTCCATTGCCCCTACCCTGCCTGCGGCATGGTTTAAGACGTTGAAACCATTCCAGCCTTCACGCACTACATTGTATTTCTGGGCGATGGCTTTGATGGCGGCGAGGATTTCTTCCGCATCGGGGCGCGCCATGACATTGGCACCGAGGACGATCATCGGAGTTTTTGCGTTGGCGAATTCCTGGGCGAGAGGGTCGCGGCCATCGAGGATTTCCGATAGGATTCGGGCGTCGTTACCTAAGTATTCATAGGGATAGGTCAGGTCGGCTTCGGCGCCGACCATGTGGACTTTAAGCTTGCCACCGCGCCATGCCTTGCGGATGCGGGCGTTGAGCATTGAGGCTTCGCGGCGCGGGTTGGTGCCGATGAGCAGGCATAGATCGGCCTGTTCGACATTGGCGATGCCGGTGTTGAAAAGGTAGTCGGCGCGGGTCGCGCTGCTGAGCAGTGCCCCGTCGGAACGGCAGTCGCGGCTGGTGACGCCGACGCTGTCGAGCAGGTCTTTGAGGGCCATCACGCTTTCGGCGTCGGCGAGGTTGCCGGCGATGGCGGCGATTTCATCGGCGGGAATCAGGCGGAACCATTCGGTGATGAGCGCGAAGGCTTCGGCCCACGTGGCTTCGACGAGCTTGCCGTCGGTATTGCGGATGAAAGGGCAGTCGAGACGCTGGACGCGCAGGCCATCACAAGCGTGGCGGGTCTTGTCGGATATCCATTCTTCGTTGATTGCTTCGTTGACGCGCGGCAGGACGCGAAGGACTGACTGGCCACGGCTGTCGATGCGGATATTGGAACCGACGGCGTCCATGACATCGATGGATTCGGTTTTCTTCAATTCCCAAGGCCTAGATACGAAAGCATAAGGCTTAGAAGTCAGTGCACCAACTGGGCAGATATCAACCAAGTTGCCGGAGAGTTCGGAATTGATGGCAGCTTCGACATAGGTACCGACTTCCATATGCTCGCCGCGACCGAAAGCACCAAGCTCGGGAACGCCGGCGATTTCGGTGGAGAAGCGGATGCAGCGGGTGCAATGGATGCAGCGCGTCATCTCGGTTTTGATCAGCGGGCCCATGTATTTGTCTTCGACAGAGCGTTTATGCTCATGGTAGCGGCTGACGCCCTGACCGTATCGCATCGCCTGATCCTGAAGGTCGCACTCGCCAGCCTGATCGCAGATCGGGCAATCGAGCGGGTGATTGATCAGCAGGAATTCCATCACGCCTTCGCGGGCTTTTTTGACCATCGGCGTATTGGTTTTGACGACCATGTTGTCGGCGCACGGCAACGCGCAGCTAGCCTGGGGTTTCGGCGGCCCCGGCGACACTTCGACGAGGCACATGCGGCAGTTGCCAGCGATTGCCAGACGCTCATGGTAGCAAAAACGCGGGATTTCGATTCCAAGCTGTTCGGCAGCCTGAATGATCACTGTTCCCTGTGCTACTTCTATCTCTTGTCCGTCAATCGTCAGCTTAGGCATATCGTCAATGTGTCTTTTAGTTGGTGCGTTGGCGCGAGTTCTTTTCCATCAATTCGAAAATCTTTTCTTTGAGCTCTTCGAATTTTGCGGTGTGGAGCTTGCGGAATTTTACGGTGCTTTGCTTGGCGTTTTTGCGTTCGTCCTGACTGCGGCCAGAGCGCACGAATTCGATTTGGCCGGGCTTGAAGATCGATGCGTAGCGGAACATGACTTCAGAAATGGCCATCAGCGGAATTTCGCGGCGCGAGTTGAAACCGAATGCAAAGGCGTTGAGCAAGCCCTCACGGGTGATGATCACGCGGTCGCTGAGCAATGAAATTTGCCCGTCGATGCCTCTTACTTTCATAATTACTTTAGCCATAGACTCTCCCTTTTAAATGGACTGCCCCGGGTATGCCACAGTTTAGTAAAGAATTGATGTATGCGCTCATGCTGCACGCCTTGTAAATTCGTCGATGCGGCGTTCGATTTCACCGCGGAAATGACGGACCAGCCCCTGCACCGGCCATGCGGCGGCATCGCCGAGTGCGCAGATGGTGTGACCTTCGATGCGGCTTGCGACGTCGAGCATCTGGTCGATTTCCTCTTTTTCGGCGTTGCCTTTGACCATGCGCTCCATCATGCGCCACAGCCAGCCAGTGCCTTCGCGGCACGGCGTGCACTGGCCGCAGGATTCATGCGTGTAAAATTTTGACAGGCGCGCGATGGCTTTTACGATGTCGGTAGATTTATCCATGACGATCACGGCGGCGGTGCCGAGGCCGGATTTGACGTTGCGAAGCGAATCGAAATCCATGAGCACGGTGTCGCAGATGTCTTTTGGTAAGAGCGGTACGGAGGAGCCGCCGGGGATGATGGCGAGCAGATTGTCCCAACCACCGCGCACGCCGCCGGCGTGTTTTTCGATGAGCTCTTTAAGCGGGATGCCCATTTCTTCTTCTACGTTGCACGGCGTGTTGACGTGGCCGGATATGCAGAAAACTTTGGTGCCGGTGTTGTTGGGGCGGCCGATGGCGGCAAACCATGCCGGGCCACGGCGCAGAATTTCGGGGACAACGGCGATGGATTCGACGTTGTTGACGGTGGTCGGGCAACCCCAGACGCCCATAGCGGCTGGGAATGGCGGCTTGAGGCGTGGCTGACCTTTTTTGCCTTCGAGCGATTCGATGAGCGCGGTTTCTTCGCCGCAGATATAAGCCCCGGCGCCGCGATGCACATACATATCGCAGTCGAAGCCGGAACCGCAGGCGTTTTTGCCGATGAGGCCAGCATCATAGGCTTCCTGAATCGCGTATTCGAGGCGGTTGGCTTCTTCGTGAAATTCACCGCGAATGTAAATGTAAGTGGCGACGGCGCGCATGGCGAAGCAGGCGATGAGGCAGCCTTCTAGCAGCTTATGCGGCTCGTGACGCATCATGTCGCGGTCTTTGCAGGTGCCGGGTTCGCCTTCGTCGGCGTTGACGACAAGGTAGGACGGGCGGCCGTCGGATTTTTTCGGCATGAAGGACCATTTGGTGCCAGTGGAGAAGCCCGCGCCGCCGCGGCCGCGAAGGCCAGAAGCTTTGACTTCTTCGATAATGGTTTCCTGCCCTTTGGCAAGGAGTTCTTTCGTGCTGCTCCAGTCGCCGCGCTTCTGGGCGCCTGCGAGTTTCCAGTCTTCGAAGCCGTAGAGATTGGTGAAGATGCGGTCTTTATCTGCGAGCATTATTTTTTCTCCACGAGCTTAAGCGGTTCAGAGCTGTGGCGGCCGTTCTGCGGGCCGGGCACAGCGGTGCCGCGTTCGATATCACCAATGAGTTTAACCATCGATTCTGCCGTCAGGTCTTCGTAGAAAATATCTTCAACAGCGCACATGGGCGCGTTGACGCAGGCACCTAAACATTCAACTTCACGAAGCGTGAAATGGCCGTCGGCGGTGGTTTCGCCCATGCGGACGCCGAGATGTTTTTCGCAAGCTTCAACGATCTGGTCGGAGCCGCGCAGCCAGCACGGCGTGGTGGTGCAGACTTCGATCACGTGTTTGCCGACGGGGGAAAGATTGTACATGGTGTAGAAAGTGGCGACTTCGTAGACGCGCACGGGGGCGATGCTGAGCAGCATGGCGATGTAATCCATTGCGACTTTGGGAATCCAGCCCTGCTGTTTTTGCGCGAGCGTCAGCAAGGGCATGAGCGCGCTTTGCTGCCTTCCTTCGGGATAACGAGCGATGATTTTCTGTGCCATGCGGAAGTTTTCGGTGGTGAACGAAAATACCGATGGGCCAGTCTCTTGAGTGAAGTGAATTTTTCCAGTCATGTCGTATTAATACCGATATCTTTTAAGTATTTGCAATCATTATTTAACGGGGGCCGAAATGGCGAATCGTGGGACGTCCCGGTTGTCGCGGGGCGGTGTCTTGCGGCGCAGGCTTTTTAGGTGGCCAGACTTTCTTGTAGACCTTGATCAAACGGCCCTGAACCGCGCCTTTGGGCGGCAGCAGGATGAGGTTGCCCGCCGCATACGGCGGATGGGTTTCAGCGACGATGAAGCAGACCAGCGAATCGGTGGCAACGCTGTCTTGATACAGGTAGAGCATGCCCGCGTCCTGCAACAGGTATTGCAACAGCGCGCCGGAGTGGCCCATCACGAGCTTGAGGACTTCTTTCGGGTCCATCGCCGTGCGCCCGCCATTATAGCGGTAGAGGCGGGAATCTTTGCCGAAACCGACATACTGCATCGGATTGAGGGCGTAGGTCTCGCTTTCTTTACCGGCGGGGGATTCGTAGAGGTTTTGCAGAAGCCACAGGCCGGTGATCCACTGCGCTTTGCAAGGAAGCGACGGCGGCAACGGCGGAATCGCAGGGCCAGCGACCACTGCGGGTTGCGTCGCTGCCTGCGGCCTTGCGGGCAGGTTCAGCATGTCTGCGGGCGGTTCTTCAGGTCGGGCGTTGGAAGTATCGTTGATGATTTGTGAAAAAGCAGGTGCGGTCGTAACGCTCATCCCCAGAAGGGCCAGCAGCAAAGCCAGCGCAAGCGTTTTACCCAAATCCACTTTTTGGTTCATCTGTCGATTTCCCCGAACACGATATCCATCGTGCCGATGACGGCGACGACGTCGGCGAGCATGTGGCCTTTGGTCATGAAGTCGAGCGCTTGCAGATGGGCAAAGCCCGGCGCGTGTATGCGGCAACGGAACGGCTTGTTGGTGCCGTCGGAAATCAGGTATACACCGAATTCGCCCTTTGGAGCTTCGACGGCGGTGTAGGTTTCGCCAGCGGGCACGTGGTAACCTTCGGAGTAGAGCTTGAAGTGGTTGATGAGCGCTTCCATCGACTGCTTCATGGCGGCGCGCTTCGGCGGGGCAATGCTCGGATCGTCGGTGACGGTCGGGCCTTTGGGCATTTTTTCGACACATTGCTTGATGATGCGAAGCGACTGGCGCATTTCTTCCATGCGCACGAGGTAGCGATCGTAGCAATCGCCGTTATGGCCGATAGGGATGTCGAAATCGAACTGGTCGTAGCAATCGTAGGGCTGGGATTTGCGCAAATCCCACGCGAGGCCGGAGCCGCGCAACATCGGGCCGGAGAAGCCCCAGTCCTGCGCCTGATCGGCGGTAACGATACCGATATCGACCATGCGCTGTTTGAAGATGCGGTTTTCGGTGAGGAGATTGTCGACATCGTCGATATATTTGACGAATTGCTCGGCAAAGGCGGCGATATCGTGCTCTAAGCCCGCTGGAATGTCCTGATGGACGCCGCCCGGGCGGATGTAAGCCGAGTGGAAACGCGCGCCGGAGGCACGTTCGTAAAACTCCAGAATTTTTTCACGTTCTTCGAACAGCCACAGCAGAGGCGTCATGGCGCCGATATCGAGAGCCTGTGTGGTGACGTTGAGGATGTGGTTCAGGATGCGGGTTAGCTCCGCGAACATCACGCGGATATACTGGGCGCGAATCGGCACTATGCAGCCGAGGAGTTTTTCTACGGCCAGCGAATAACAATGTTCCTGATTCATCGGCGAGACGTAATCGAGGCGGTCGAAATACGGTAGCGCCTGAAGATAGGTTTTGTGCTCGATGAGCTTTTCGGTGCCGCGATGCAACAAGCCGATATGCGGATCGGCGCGCTCGACGACCTCGCCGTCCATTTCAAGCACCAGGCGCAACACGCCGTGCGCGGCAGGATGCTGCGGGCCGAAATTGAGCGTCAGGTTTTTCAGTTCAACTTTCGGGGATGGTTTGGCGTCCGTCATGGGGTGGTTCTTTTCCTGCATTTTTGCTTAGTCAGTATATCCGATTTTGGCGTGCGATTCATCTTAACTTTGTGTGATTCAAAGGTACTGGTGCATGATGTATACATCCACCAGTCCTTTGGTAGCATGCTGGAACCCTTTGGGCAAGGTGCCAACGATAGTAAAGCCAAGCGATTTCCACAACTTGACAGCCACATCGTTAACACTTACGACGAAGTTAAACTGCATGGCTTTATATTTGTGTTTTTTGGCAAGTTTCAGTGCGCGTTTGCCGAGCGCGCGAGCGATTCCCATCCTGCGGTAATCGGGGTGGACGATGAACGACGCGTTGGCGACGTGCCCTGCCCTGCCCGTTCGGTTGGGGCGGATGGCGGCGACGCCAGCAACTTTGCCTTTGATGTCAGCCACGAAACAATGCGTGCCGGGCGCGGAAATCCAGTATGCAAGGCTGCGGTCGGGCGTCATTTCCTCGATGGTGTAGGAATAGGTTTTGCCGTCGCTCAGGACTTTGCAGAAAATGTCGTAGATTTCTTCAAAATCCTCAAGGCGCGCGGTGCGCAATGTGAAGAGAGTTTTCTTACCCATGATTTATTTGCTGCCTGTGGCCTTTTCGTCGCCGGGGAGAACGTATTCGGCGGGACCTTCCCACGGGCTTAAATAGTCAAAGTTGCGATAGGCCTGATTGAGCTTAACAGGCTCGTATACTACGCGTTTTTGCTCTACGTCATAGCGAAGCTCTACATAGCCGGTGAGCGGGAAATCCTTGCGCTGCGGGTGGCCGTCGAAACCGTAATCGGTCAGGATGCGGCGCAAATCAGGATGGTCGGAGAAGAGCACGCCGTACATATCCCAGACTTCGCGTTCAAACCAGTTGGCGCAGGAGTACAGGCAGGTGACGGATGGAATCGGCGTTTTGTCGTCGGTGGCGACTTTGACGCGCAGGCGGCAGTTATGCTTGAGGCTGAGGAGCTGGTAAACCACTTCGAAGCGGAGCGGACGATCAGGATAATCCACGCCGCCAATGTCGACCAGCACTTTGAACAGGCAGTCCGGCTCGTCGCGCAGGTATTTCATCAACGACAGGAGCTTGTCGTGCGTGGTGTTCAGCACCATCTCACCGTTGTTGATTTCAGCGGCGGCGGAGTATTTGGAAAGATGCGAAGCGTCGGGCGTCCATGCGGATTTCATCGGCGGGTTCCTTGTGTGTTCATAGCAATCATTACCGGATGATCGTGCCGGTGCGGCGGATTTTTTTCTGCAGTTGCAGGATGCCATACATCAGCGCTTCAGCGGTCGGCGGGCAGCCCGGAACGTAGATATCCACGGGCACGATGCGGTCGCAGCCGCGCACGACAGAATAGGAATAATGGTAATAACCGCCGCCGTTGGCACAACTGCCCATTGAAATCACCCAGCGCGGCTCTGCCATCTGGTCGTACACCTTGCGTAGCGCGGGCGCCATTTTGTTACATAGCGTGCCAGCGACGATCATCACGTCGGACTGGCGCGGGGATGGGCGGAAGACAACCCCGAAACGATCCATGTCGTAGCGCGAGGCAGCGGCCTGCATCATCTCGACGGCGCAGCAGGCAAGGCCGAACGTCATCGGCCAGAGCGAGCCGGTGCGCGCCCAGTTGGCGAGGCTGTCGAGGCTGGCGACCACGAAGCCTTTGTTATTCATTTCGTCGAAAGCCTGATTCAGGATGGTGTCCTGATCGGGGGTGGACGGCGGGGCGAAGGAGGTGACGTTGGCGGTTGAGTTCATTGCAGTGATATTTCCTCTTTACGAACCTGTTCAATACGATTTCGGATGGTTTGCTGCCAGATGGGTTGCACTTTTTCGATCAGGTGCATTTCTGCTGCTTCACGATTGGATTGTGCTTCCTCGATATATGCGGCGCCAAGCTGTTTGAGGGCGACGAGATATTCGTGGCCGAGATGCTCTTCAATCATGGCGTCGATAGCATTAGTAGGCGTATTGCGGAACTCCTGCGTCACCCAGCGAGCGGGCGTCAGAGAGTTGAAAATCACATTATCGGCATTAAAGGCCGTGCTCATATGCTGTTACCGTGGTTTAAATTCATTGCAGCTTTATTTCTTCGCAGCGAACCTGTTCGATACGCTCCCTGATCACTTTCTGCCAGATTTCTTTTACTTTGTCAGCAAGCTCCGCTTCGACGTGTTCGCGGCGTTGCGGATTGGCTTTCAGTTGATCGCTGCATGGCTTTGCGGCTTCCGTGAGCGCGGCTTTGTGTTCGGGGGCGATGTATTTGTCCATCTTCACGTCCATGACGGCGTCAATAGCATGCTGGCGGATCGGGCCGTCGGCAATCAGGCGCATGCGCATCATCTGCATGATGATTTCGGTGCCGATATAGCCGAAGAATTTGCCTTCCTGACTTTCGCCGGACTTTGCGGTTTTGTCGGAGAAATATTCACGCACGATGACATTGATGCCTTCTTTGTCGGCTTCGCTTGCCACGTAAGGCGGTTTGGCAAGAATGGCCATTACTTCGGCTTTGCGCTCGGCGGTAATTTCGAGCAGCTGTTCCGCCTGCTTTGGATTGATGCTGAGGAACACTTCGATTTCATTCACCGAATCGAGACTGATTTCGGGCGAATATTTTTTGAGGTTCACGGAAATATCCAGCCCCTGAGTTTTCGCCCATGCGATAGCCGATTCGATATCGTCGGAATGGTTGAACTCGAGAGGTGCTTCGACACCGGCCAGCCGTTCAGTCATTGCGGCAACGGCGAGCACGGCGGGCCTTGGAGCGGCAAAGCTGAATTTGAGGTTATCGACTGCATCTTCGTCGATCTTTTTGGCGAATTCTTCAATCGTGATCCAGCGCGCGGGGCTTAGCGAGCGGAATACCGCGTTGTTGGATTGCGACGCATTATCCATATCACTCCCACTCAAGGGCGCCTTTTTTCCACTCGTACAAGAACCCGACGGTCAGTACGAACAAGAACCCTATCATCGACCAGAAACCGGCAACGCCGATTTTGCCGAGCGATATGGCCCACGGGAAAAGGAATGCCACCTCAAGGTCGAAAATAATGAAGAGAATGGCAACGAGATAAAAGCGAACGTCGAAACGGCCGCGAGCGTCGCCGAAGGCTTCGAAACCGCACTCATATGCGGACGTTTTTTCGGTGTCGGGCTTCTGGTTGCCGATGATCATTGGCAAGAACACCATTACGACGGCGAGGCCGCCAGCGATGGCTAGAAAAACCAGAATAGGGAAATAACTTGCGACGACTTGATCCATGACTTTGAGACCCAATATTTAAAGGCTTTTTATAGCGAGTTTCCGCAAGGATTACAAAAGGAAAATTTAATCATTGGCGGCAGATTAAAAGCGGTCCGGTTATGTATTTACGATTATTAATGAATCAGTGTTATATGGCGGTTTACTTGGCTGGCAGCGGCTCGGGGATTGTGGACGCTACGATGCGCCACCGGCCATTTTTTTTGGCTCATATTCGCATGAAATTCAGGGTAAGTGAGGCTTTGTTGTTTTCAAAGCTGCCGGTGCAGCTGAGCGCGACGTAGTCAGCGTGGTCGATCAGCAAGTAATTGCTCATGCCGACTCTGGTGAATTTGGGGCCGTTATTCGTGCGGTGCGCTCGAGCATCTTGGCTTTAGCGAACATGCCGCCGAGCAGCGCGTCGTCATCGATGTATTGCTGGAAAAAGTCCGGGTCGGGAGCCAGTTCAGCCAGCCGCATTTGCTCTTCGAGCGCCATGATTTCGCTTTTGTTGTCCATGCCTGCCTTTTATTTTTGCGGCTTCCTGGTCTTTTTCAAAAATCAGATCGATATCGCTACCGGCGGAAAACTGCTGTAAAATGGCGGTGGGGTCGGATTTTCGCCTGAAGCTGGTATCGCCCGAGAGGCTGACGCCGATCGTGTCGCCGTTGGCGGTGATAACGACGGGTTTGAGCGCGTCATTGCTGGCCACTTGCACTGTATTGGTTTTGTTTCTTCCTCGAACGTGACATGCAGGGTGCAGCTGAAATTGCCTTACTTGGTGAGAGTGGAGACTTCCTCGAACTTGGCGCGTGTGCCAAGTTCGGTAGGGGCGGATAGCTCGAGAATGAGGGCATCGGAATGTTCTGGTCCGGCAAGACCTGCTGCAGCGTTGGCGATTTATCTTCAAGACCGGGGTTAAGCTTAAGTGAAGCTTGCATGAGATCTAATAAGCTATTGACAATAATTGTATAAATAGGAATAGGGGAGTGAACGAGGCTAGAACCCGCTACCTTCGGCGTGGCGCGCAGGGCGCTCTTTTATTTTGTAACTCACGCCGATACCCGCAAGCGTGAGAGAAGTGGCGGGAGTGACGGGGCTCGAACCCGCGACCTTCGGCGTGACAGGCCGACGCTCTAACCAACTGAGCTACACCCCCGCAAAAGAAGTGTTATATTTCTGTTCGTTAAGTCAAAGAGTGGTGGGCGCTGAGAGACTCGAACTCCCGACCCTCTCGGTGTAAACGAGATGCTCTAACCAACTGAGCTAAGCGCCCGTTCCTTACGAACAGAAGTGGGTTTCTACTATTTTTTTCTCTCCAATGCAACAGGTGAAAATGATTTTTTCACATTTTTCCCGGTTTTATGCAAGCGGCAGGTAAAAAACAAAAAAAGGCGCCCGGGTTTGCTCCAGGCGCCTCTTTTTTCTGTAGAAAACTTAGTTAAGCAGCTTTCTTTTTCGAGGTCTTGTTAACCACTTCGGTCAGCGCTTTGCCGGGTTTGAATTTCGGCTTATTGGAAGCAGCGATTTTGATCACTGCGCCGGTGCGCGGGTTGCGGCCTTCGGTCGCTTTGCGATGTACCACTGCGAAGGTGCCGAAACCAACGAGACGGATTTCGTCGCCTTTGGAGAGGGCTTTGGAGATAACGGCGATGAATGCGTCAATCGCTTCAGCTGCTTTAGCTTTGGTGAGATCGGTTTTGTCTGCTACTTCTGCAATCAGTTCATTCTTGTTCATTTTTAACTCCCTCGTTGCGTTTTATTATAACACTGCAACCCGTGAACTGACCTTCAATTCACTCGTCAACTGCAAGCTACGACCCAAATCAAGCATGGAAAAAAGTAAATGTAAACTCAATTCCATACCGTTGAATTTTTTTTCTTCGCAACGCCGCGCTGAGCCTATGTTTTTGGGCATTGCTTATCTTAACGCATGAATAAATGAAAATTGGAAATTGCTGTAAGTCGCAGAAAACATAGAGTTTAGCGCGTTACAATTTTGCACGATTTTATCCGATGTTATTGTAGGGTTACTCAATTTTAGTACATGCGCGATGATGCATGCGTGGATCATTTAGGTGTTCATGCGGAAAAAAATCGATTTGCGTCATGAGCGCGCGACCTGCATAAACGAAAAACGATGGGCATAAACGAAAAAGGGATGACATTGCTGTCACCCCTTTTCCTTATTTTTATTCGCAATTTGCGATCAGTGCGGCTGCGGTTTTTTGCTATCGCGTTTGCTGTCGGAGTGCACAATTACCGGCGCGCTTCCATTGTCGACCACATCGGCGTTGATGATGACTTCTTCGACGTTAACCATCGAGGGAAGTTCATACATCAGTTCGAGCAGTATGCTTTCAAGAATGGCGCGCAGACCGCGAGCACCGGTTTTGCGTTTAATGGCGCGCAGGGCAACTGCCTTGAGTGCGTCATCAGAGAAACGAAGGCGTACGCCTTCCATTTCGAAGAGCTTCGCATACTGTTTGACGAGCGCATTTTTCGGTTCGGTGAGAATCGAGATAAGCGCGGGTTCGTCGAGATCGGTCAGCGTTGCGATGATCGGCAGGCGGCCCACGAATTCAGGAATAAGGCCGAATTTCAGCAGATCTTCCGGTTCAACTTTGGCGAACAAATCGCCGATGCGCTGGTTCTCGGTCGAGCGCACGTCGGCGCCGAAGCCGATGGCGGTACCTTTACCGCGCGCTGCGATAATCTTGTCGAGGCCGGAGAATGCGCCGCCGACAATGAACAAGATGTTCGCCGTATCCACCTGCAGAAATTCCTGCTGCGGATGTTTGCGGCCACCTTGCGGCGGAACGGAGGCGACGGTGCCTTCCATGATCTTAAGCAATGCTTGCTGCACGCCCTCGCCCGATACGTCACGGGTAATGGAGGGGTTGTCTGACTTGCGGGAGATTTTATCAACTTCATCGATGTAGACTATACCGCGCTGGGCGCGTTCGACGTTGTAATCAGCCGCCTGAAGGAGGCGCAGGATGATGTTTTCCACGTCTTCACCGACATAACCGGCTTCGGTCAGTGTCGTAGCGTCTGCCATTGTGAAGGGAACGTCGAGAATGCGCGCTAGAGTCTGGGCGAGCAACGTCTTGCCCGAGCCGGTAGGCCCGATGAGCAGGATGTTGGATTTAGCCAGTTCCACGTCGGAATTCTTTTCGAGCAGCGAAATGCGCTTGTAGTGGTTGTGTACGGCTACGGAGAGGACTTTCTTAGCCTTTTCCTGACCGATGACGTAATCGTCCAGCACTTTGCGAATGTCGGCCGGTTTGGCGATATCGTCGCCTTCCTTGGCCAGCACGCCCTTATCGGCGGCGCGGATGATGTCCATGCACAATACGACGCATTCGTCGCAGATGAATACGGTCGGGCCTGCGATGAGCTTGCGCACCTCGTGTTCGCTTTTGCCGCAGAACGAGCAATAACGCGTATTTTTTGAAGATTCCCTGCCGCTGCCTGTTTTAGTCACATTAACCTCGTTAAAAGATTATATAGTATATATGGTGGTCGTAAGTAAGTATTCAATACCGAGTGTTGATTCACATCCTTACAAGAGCACCGATAATGCCTCCAAGCAACAGAATAATTGCCGAAAACGCACTTATTAAGAAACCTTTATGCCGTTTTGACGCATCCACGTAATAAGCGCGGGCATAGATGATACGCCCGGCTATCCAGAGTGCGCCTAAAGCAGCCGCCGCTTCGTCATTTACATTCATAGCAAAGATCCAGAGGGCCGGTAAGAAGAAAGCCATCTGCTCCAGCGTATTCATCTGGACGCGGTAAACGCGCTCAAATGCGATGTTGCCGACGGTGGCGGGAGCCGCCACGTTGTATTTGTCGCGTGCCTTACCAACATTAAACACGAGCGCCTGATAGGTGCAGAGCGCGGCCGCGGTAACGATGGTAGTGCACACGAACATAGTCTTTATTTCGATTTCTTATCCGTAATCTCGTCGCTACTGATGCGCTTGTCCACGATCTGGTCGATCAGGCCGAATTCTTTGGCCATTTCGGCAGACATGAAGTTGTCGCGTTCCATGTTCTTTTCAACATTGGCGATTTTCTGGCCAGTGTGCTTCACATAGATCTGGTTGAGGCGAGCTTTCAAGGAAAGGATTTCCTTGGCGTGGATTTCGATATCGGTCGCCTGGCCGGAGTATCCGCCGGACGGCTGATGGATCATGATACGGGAGTTAGGCAGGGAATAACGCATGCCCGGCTCACCTGCGGTCAACAGCAGCGAACCCATCGAAGCGGCCTGGCCAAAGCACAGGGTCGACACTTTCGGACGGATGTACTGCATGGTGTCGTAGATCGACAGACCCGAGGTGACGATGCCACCGGGGGAGTTGATGTACATGAAGATTTCCTTGTCCGGATTTTCGGATTCGAGGAAAAGCAGCTGCGCGCAAATCAGCGAAGCCATGTGATCTTCCACAGGACCCACCAAGAAAATGATGCGTTCTTTAAGCAAACGCGAATAAATATCGAAGGAGCGTTCGCCGCGTGCGGTCTGCTCGATAACGATAGGAACGAGCATGCCGCTGTAAACGTCAAGAATATCTGCCATAAACCTGCCTTAAATAATTAAAAAGTTTGTACTATTAACCTGTGTAGCGGCCAAAAGTTAATTATTCCTTATTAAGGGAATTATTTATTCGCTTTCTTTTTGGCAGATGCCTTTTGGGCGCTGTCACCCGTCTTCTCATCGGCATCGGATTTGACGTCTTCCTTAGGTTTTTTAGAAGATTTGGCCGGTTTAGCTGTCTGGTTGTCGTTACCATCCTCATCTTCTTCGGTAAGCTCTTCAAGAGACACTTTCTTATCGTTGAAGGCTACCTTGTCTAATATAAAGTCCACGGCCTTTTCTTCAAGTATCGGCCCGCGTAAATCTTCAACGCGCTCCGGATTCTTGCGATAAAAGTCCATCACCTTGTTTTCCTGGCCCGGGTACATGCTGGCTTGCTGCATGATGGCGCGGGTCATTTCTTCACGGCTGATCTGGATTTTGTTGCGGGTGCCGACATCGGCGAGCAGCAGCCCGAGTTTAACGCGGCGCTTGGCGATTTCGGTGTATTCGACTTTGAGTTCATCGTCGGATTTGCCTTCGAGCGATTCGTCGCCTTGTTTTTTAGCTTCGAGGAGGCGTTCCCAGATGGAGCGGAACTCCATGTCCACCATGCCCTGCGGCAAGTCGACGTCGTACTTGGTTTCGAGGATATCGAAGAGTTCTTTTTTGAGATGGTTGCGAACGATCTGTTCGTATTCTTTCGACATCTGGCCCTTGACGGTGTCGCGGAAGGCAGCAGCGTCGGTGAAGCCTTTTTCTTTGACAAACTCGTCGTTGATGATGGCTGGTTCTTTTTTGAGAACGGCATGAACTTTGACTTCGAATACGGCTTCTTTACCCGCGAGGTCACCGCTTGGATAATCCGCCGGGAAAGTCACGACGACTTTGCAATCATCGCCTTCTTTAGCGCCGATGAGCTGTTGTTCGAAGCCCTGAATGAATTGGCCGCTGCCGAGTTCGAGGCTGAAGTTGGTGGCGGTGCCGCCTTTGAAGGCGACGCCGTCAAGCATGCCTTTGAAGTCGATGGTCAGCACGTTGCCATCAACGGCGATGGCGTCTTTGCCGGCAGACACGAGGGTCGGATTGCGTTCGGCGATGGTGGCGAGGGTTTTTTCGAGGTCGGCATCGGCGATCTCGAAAGTTTTGCGTTCCAGCTTGATTTTGCTGAAGTCGATTTCCGGCATGTCCGGGAACACTTCAAAATCAACGGTGAAAGCGAGGTCGCCGCCATCTTCGTATGCTTCGATATTCACCGACGGGGTCAGCGTGGGGCGGAAATTCTTTTCGGTAACGAAGTCGTTGGTCGCCTGATTGATCACCTGTTTCAGCACGTCGCCCTGCACGCTTTTACCATAGCGCTGGTGGAGGATTTTCATCGGGATGAAACCGGGGCGGAAGCCGGGGATTTTCACCTGTTCGCCAGCGGCGCGCAGTTCCACTTCCATTTGCGACTGAATGCGCGCTGCATCCACCACGATTTTGTATTTCTTCTTAAGGCCTTCCGACGAAACTTCCGTAACCTGCATGGGATCTATCTCTTTGTGATTTTCGCCCGCGAATAACCTGTGACAGTTTTGGCGGGGTTTGGTTAATGACTAATCGAACCTAAGGGGAAACCACAATACGGATCAAAAGGCAAATAGTTTATGCGCAAGGGCAATGCGACGAAACTGTGGATAAATGAGAAATAGCATGGCCTAGCGGCCGCCTTTACCGGTCTCGGCGGTGCCTGTGGGCATGGCCGATTGGGGCGCGTTCGGAGGGGTCTCGACTGTGGTGCCGGTGGTCATAATGGCGCTTAAGCTGGCCAGCACGTCCTGCATGGTTTTGCTGCCACCGGGAATGACGCGGTCGGCCAGCACGATGCCAGCATTTTTGAGCCCGTCCAGTGCCTTGGTAAGGTCTTCACCTTTAAGATCGGCGGGTTTGCCGTCAGCGCCGAGCGGCGCTTTCGGGGCTTCCAGCTTAATCTCGTTTTCCAACGGCGGTGCCGGGGGAGCGGACGGAGGAGAGGATGGTGAGTCGGATGGAGGAACCAGCAGCGGCGCATATTCCTTGCGACCCGGCGCAGGTTTGAAATCACCGTTCTGGAACTGAAGTATTTCGCTAGGCTGGAGTTTGCCGTCGACAATGTCGCCGCCGACAATGAAATAGGCACCACCTTCGCTGATCAGCGCGTAGGAGCTACTGCTATACTTTCCTTTTTCCTCATTCATGCGGCCAACAGCATCTACGAGCTTCCTGCGCTCGCCGTCATCGGGAATCAGCTCGCCCAGAGTTAATCTGTCCAGAAGCACGTCTAATGCGTCGTCTTCCCCCTCGGCCCTTGCGAGGAAGCCGGGCTTGATGGTTCCGAGCGATTCTTTTACTGGTTTAGGCTGCACGGCAAGGGCTTCGGTGAACGTATCGCCTTTCAGGCGGGCGTCGAACGCGTCCTGTTGGATTTGCGGCGCGGTGGCGCTGATAGGGATCATAGTATCTTTAGGGGCCAGCTTGCTGGTGACGGGCGTGAACGTCTCGCCGTCAAGCCTCAGGGCTTTGTCGACCTTGAATGCATAACGGCCGGAATCGGTCATGACTTCATTGCCGGTGTAAACAATCAGATTATCACCGTTTTTGACGACGACGAACTGCTTGCCGTCTTTAAGCTCATCTTTCAGGCCACTCTTATCGAGCAAGGCTTTCATACTGTCGGAAACCGGCAGGTTTTTTTTGCTGTCGTAAGAATACATGGTGAGCGGACGCTCGGCGGCCAACTTCTTCAGGTCGTTCAAATTGGCGACATCCTGCGTCGACACCGGCGGTTTGGGAGCGGCTTCAGGCACGGCTACTTTAAGGGAATCCTGCAACTGCTTGTAAGCATCGTTAATGATAACACCGTCTTTACCGCGGCCCAGAACCTGCGTGAACACCGGCAAGGCTAGTGCGGTTGGGGTTGGGGGAACACCTATGTCCTTGATCATCGCTTCGGGCACAAAACCGGCCTCCGTAACTTTACCGATCACAAAGCCCAACGGCGGATTGCTCACACTCATTGGCTTCGATTTATCGGCGGTAATCACCATAAGGGTGGAGCCCGGTTTTAATTTACCGCTGATCGAAGGATTGTTCCTGATCGATTCGATCACAGCCTTGATTTCCGGCTCTGGTGCGTTGAACTCATAGGCCTTGCCTGAAACAACGAAATCCGGCAGGCGCTCGCCTTTAACGTTATACCGCTTTTCCACCAATTCGCGCACCATGGCGAGATTCTCGTAGTTCAAGGCACCGTTTACTATGCTGTACGACTTGTCTTTAAATCCTTCGGTGACAGCGATCATTTTCTGTTCGGTCAGCGGTTTGCCGTCGGTTCGCAAAGCTGGTGTGCCATCGGTTCCCAGAACCGGTACACCGATCTGGCTGATCATACCGTCAGCGACGAACTTGCCATGAACCATGCGGCCTACCACCAAAGCCTTGACGGGATTGGGAGTGCCCGGAGCGGCACTAGATTTTTCCATGATCGGCACAATGATGCTATCGGGTTTGATTTTGCCTTTAAGCGTGGCTAATTCAGGGGCGGTTTCAACGGAGGTTAAAATATTCTCAAAAGGCTTAAGCGCCGGGGATGTGCGCACATAGGCTTTGCCATCGCGCGCTTCGGTTTCAGGTTTGGCTCGCGCGGGGCCGGCAGGGCCGCCAGAAGTACCGGGAGCCGGGCCGCCGGGAGCTGGGGGAGCTAATACGGGGCCGGGAACTACGGGAAGCGGCGCAGGCGGCGCTTTAGATTCTGGCACGGTGCCGTTGATGGCCATCGCCGTGTAGACTTTAACCGTGTTGGCGTCTTTGAAGCCGAGCCTGTCGAGGCCGCCGGCAAGCGCGCGTTCGGCCTGTATATCGCCAAAGGCCGTGAGTGGACCCATCGGTTTGCCGGAGAACAGCGACATCAGCATTTTGCCGCCGGAGGCCAGCACGTCGCCGACAATCGGGATCGACATGAACAGATGCTTGATAAAACCAAGGATGCTGCCGCCTTTGCCTAATTCTTCGAATGCCGTCTGGAAATTGGATTTTTCTTCGTTGCCTTTATCGAGGCCGTCTTTGAAAAGCCCCCTGCGGCGCGCAAGCTCCATATCGACATTTTCATCGAATTTCTTGCGGATATCGGGGTTGTTTAAATCTTTGCCTTCGTAAAACTTAGCGACCGCTTCACGCGTGCTGCGTAGAATAGCCACGCCGGGATTGGTGTTGAACGCGTCCATGCGCGCGGCGAAATCGGCATATTTCTTCTGCTTCTGTTCAAGAGTATCGCCATCTTTATAATCGGGTTTTTCCGGCGCGGACCCTTTGGCGGCACGGAGCCACTTATCGTATTCAGCCATTAGTTTGGCTTCTTTTTCCGCGCTTACAATTGCCATATTGCTATGAATTTCCGGTTTGGTCGATTTGCTACTATCTACAACACTACCACGCGCAAGGTTGGGTTTGTGTTAAACTTTAGTGACAAAAACCCCTTTACAGAGTGTGAACATTTGTAACTTCTGTTATATATAACAATACACTAAGAAATCGAAGGATTTGGTGCGGATGGAGGGACTTGAACCCCCACGCCTTGCGGCGCCAGAACCTAAATCTGGTGCGTCTGCCAATTTCGCCACACCCGCTCCTAAACAATCCTTTTTAAAGGCAAGAACATATGCAAAAAAAAAAATTAAATTTATATAATTCAATCTGCTATAACTTACCGCCATTAGCGTAAACTACTTGCCACTGGTAATGCGTGGATAGTTCCCCTATATTAAAATAGCAAGAGCAAATGATTCCCACGACTCCCAATCACACACCCCAAACCCTGAAATAATCGTATGGACCAGACCCAAGCCATGAAGACTGAAATTTTTCCTGTTTTACCGCTGCGAGACATCGTGGTTTTCCCCTCGATGGTGGTGCCGCTGTTCGTCGGGCGCGAGAAGTCCGTGCGGGCATTGGAAGATGTCGTAAAGCGCGAAGGTAAAATCCTGCTCGTAACTCAGGTTAACGGCAGCGTCGATGACCCGAAAGAAGGCGATATCTATCGCATGGGCACGATCGGCAACATCTTGCAACTCCTGCGCCTGCCGGACGGCACGGTAAAAGTGCTCGTTGAAGGCATCAGCCGCGCGCTGATCACGGATTTTACAGATAATAAGGACTTCTTCCAGGTGGTCGCCAGCGTTGTTGAAGAACAGCAAGGCGAGAAACAGGAAACGGAAGCCATGTTCCGTACCGTGCTCGGCCAGTTCGAGCAATATGTGAAGCTGAACAAGAAAATTCAGCCGGAAACGCTAGGCACCGTCAACAAGATCAGCAGCCCTTCCCTGCTTGCCGATACGATCGCCGCGCATATGTCGGTCGATATTGCTGAAAAGCAAAAAATCCTTGAAATGCTGGTGGTGCCGGAGCGCCTTGAGCATATCTTTACGCTGATGGAATCGGAAATTGCCGTACTGAATACGGAGCGCCGCATCCGCTCGCGCGTTAAACGCCAGATGGAAAAAACACAGCGTGAGTACTATTTGAACGAGCAGATGAAGGCAATCCAGAAAGAACTCGGCGAATCCGAGGACGGCAAGGATGAAGTTGGTGAACTCGAAGGCAAGCTGATGAAGCTGCGCCTGAGCAAAGAAGTCAAAGAAAAGGCCTTCTCCGAAGTAAAAAAGCTGCGCACGATGAGCAGCATGTCGGCTGAAGCGAGCGTGATTCGCAACTATCTCGATTGGATTATTTCGCTGCCGTGGAAGAAGCCAAGCCGCATCGTGAGCGATCTGAAATTCGCGCAGAAAGTGCTCGATGAAGATCATTATGGTCTCGAAAAAGTCAAAGAACGTATCCTTGAATACCTCGCCGTGCAGCAACGCACCAAGCAGGTAAAGAGCCAGATTTTATGTATCGTCGGGCCTCCGGGTGTCGGTAAAACGTCGCTGGCGAAATCCATTGCACGTGCCACGGGCCGTAATTTCGTTCGTATTTCGCTTGGTGGTGTGCGTGACGAAGCAGAAATCCGCGGTCACCGCCGCACCTATATCGGTTCGATGCCGGGCAAAATTATTCAGTCGATGAAGAAAGCCAAGACCTCCAACCCCCTCTTCCTACTCGACGAGCTGGACAAGATGGGCTCGGATTTCCGCGGCGATCCGGCGGCTGCATTGCTGGAGGTACTGGATCCTGAACAGAACCACACTTTCAATGACCATTACCTCGAAGTGGATTACGATCTTTCGGACGTGATGTTCGTAGCGACCGCCAACAGCATGAACATGCCGCGTCCGCTGCTTGACCGTATGGAAATCATTCGCATCCCGGGTTACACCGAGGACGAAAAAATCCACATCGCCAAGCGCCATCTGATCAGCAAGCAGATGAAAAACCACGGCCTGAAAAAAGACGAATGGTCCATCTCCGACGACGCGCTGCGGGACATCATCCGTTACTACACCCGTGAAGCGGGCGTGCGTAATCTTGAACGCGAAATCGCCAATGCAACGCGTAAGGCAGTGAAGGAAATCCTGCTCAAAGGCAAAGGCGCGATCAAAGTGACGGCGCGCAATATCGGCAAATTCGCAGGGGTGAAGAAATACACTTACGGCGAAGCTGAAAAAGAAGATCTGGTCGGTATGGTCACCGGTCTTGCATGGACGGAAGTCGGCGGTGAGTTGCTCACCATCGAAGCCGTGACAATGCCGGGCAAAGGCAAGGTGACGATCACCGGCAAGCTCGGCGACGTGATGCAGGAATCGATATCGGCGGCGGTGAGCTATGTTCGCTCGCGCAGCTTGGAATTCGGTATCATCCCACCGACCTTCCAGACCAAGGATATCCATGTGCACGTGCCAGAAGGTGCGACGCCGAAGGACGGTCCGTCGGCTGGCATCGGCATGACCACCGCTATCGTTTCAGCCCTCACTGGCATCCCGGTCCGCAAGGACGTGGCGATGACGGGCGAAGTGACGCTGCGCGGGCGTGTGCTTGCCATTGGCGGCCTGAAAGAGAAACTGCTTGCGGCGCTGCGTGGCGGGCTTACCACCGTGTTGATTCCGCAGGAAAACGTCAAAGATCTCGAAGAGATTCCGGAAAATGTCAAACGCGACCTGAAGATCATCCCGGTCAATATCGTCGACGATGTGCTCAGGCATGCGCTGGTTCGCCTGCCTCAACCTATCGAATGGAAAGACCCGAAGGAAGGCGCCCCAGCCGTTGCTGTGGTCGTCGCTCCGACAACGGATGCCGACGGTGTGGTGACGCACTAAACGATACGACTCAAAAAACGCGGCTCCTTGCAAAAGGGCCGCGTTTTTTATTGCCTTACGATCAGCTATTTAAAGACGACCGTCTTGTGCCCGTTGAGCAGCACGCGCTGCTCCGTGTGGTATTTCAGCGCGCGGGCGAGCACCTGACATTCGGTGTCTCGGCCGATGGCGGCTAGGTCGTCGGGCTGGTTGGTGTGGTCGACGCGGGCGACTTCCTGTTCGATGATCGGGCCTTCGTCGAGGTCGGTGGTGACGTAATGCGCAGTGGCGCCGATGAGTTTGACGCCACGGTCGAATGCCTGCTGGTAGGGTTTGGCGCCTTTGAAGCTGGGGAGGAACGAGTGATGGATGTTAATCGCCCTGCCCTCTAATTTTTTGCAGAGTTCTTCGGAGAGAACCTGCATGTAACGCGCGAGGACGACGACGTCTATTTTGTGTCGGCTGATAACTTCCATGACCTGCGCTTCCTGCACGGCTTTGTCGCCAGCGATCACTGGCAGGTGATAGAACGGAATGTCGTGCCAGTTGGCGACGTGTTCCCAGTCCTTGTGGTTGGAGATGATGGCGGGGATTTCGATGGCGAGCTGGCCGGTCGCGTGGCGGTACAGCAAATCGTTCAGGCAATGGCCGAACTTGGAAACCATGATGAGTATGCGGCTTTTGGCTTCTTTGGCCACGATTTGCCAGTTCATATTGAAACGCGCACCGACCTGCTCGTGGAAACGTTTTTTAAGCACATCGACGCTTGGCGCATTGGTTTCGACAGCGTATTCTATGCGCAGGAAGAACATGTCCGTCGAGGCATCGCCGAACTGGGCGGACTCGATAATAAAGCCAAAATTCTCCGCGAGGAAGTTGGTAACGGCGGCGACGATGCCGCGCACGTCCTTGCACGATAGCGTGAGGATAAAACGGGTCTGGAGGGGTGCGGATAAACTGCTCATGCAATGCACCATACTCACTTTTTGTTGATTGTAAACGCTATGTTGCCGTTAAAGCATCACGCGAGGTGCGCCGCGCAAGCAATTGTTATCAGGCGCTTACAGCCTTAGCTGGCGCTTTCTTGGTCTGGACTAGCGAGACCAGCTGCGGGTTGGTGCGCTGGATGATGCATTCGAAGCGCGAGCCCTTGCCCGGTTCAGAATACAGCTGCACCGTGCCGCCATGCAGCTCGACGAAGCTTTTCACGATGGAAAGGCCAAGGCCCGTACCGGAGCGCTGAACGGTTTTGCCGCGAGCGCCTTCGGTTTTGCCTTTGTAGAATTTCGAGAAGACGACTTCCTGCTCCTCGTTGCGAATCCCCGGCCCCTGATCTTCAACCCAGAGCATGATTTCGTCGTCGGTGCTTTCCTTGGCGCCGAGCGTGATGGTGTGGCCGGCTTCGGAATATTTGATGGCGTTGGAAAGCAGGTTGAACAGGATCTGCTTGATGCGGGTTTCGTCGCCGACCATTTTGCCGATCTTGGCGGGGCATTCGAACTTGACCTTGATGTCGAACTGTTTGACGCGTTCCTGAATAAGCGACAGCACGGATTTCATCATCGCATGGATATCGAATTTGGCGACTTCAAGGCGCATGTAACCGGCTTCTACCGAGGCAAGATCTAGAATGTCGTTGATAAGCTGCATGAGGTGCTGCGACGACAGATGGATGCCTTCGACGTATTCCCTCTGCTTTTCCGACAGCGGGCCGAAATATTCCTGGCGCAGCATTTCGGAGAAGCCGCTGATGGAGGTGAGCGGCGAGCGCAGTTCGTAAGATACGTTGGCGAGGAATTCGCTTTTGAGGCGGTCTGCTTCCTGCAGCGCTTCGTTACGTTCGCGAAGCGAGCGCTCGACAACGGTGGAGTCGGTGATATCGAGATAGGTGATGAGCGTTGCGCCGTCCGGCAATGGGACTTTGCGCCAATCGATCACTTTGCCGTCGGTGCGCTCCAGTTGCTGCGAGAGGAATTCACGTGCATGGAATTTCTGGATATGGCTTTGCTTGAAGCTTTCCCAATCCTCGTACACGTAGAGGTGTTTGCACTGCTCGACGATGTCGCGGATATGCGGCTCGGTGCTGGCGAGGTCCGGGGCGAGGCTCCAAAGTGTCAAATAGCCGGGGTTGGACAGTTTCAGGCGCCCATCTTCGGCGAATACGGCGACGCCCTCGTGGAGGTTGTCGAGCGTTTCGCGCTGCACGGCAATGAGGGTGTTGTAGGAGCGTTCGAGTGCTAAGCGGTCCGTGACGTCTTCATAGGCGAACAAAATGCCGCCGAGGGCGTGCGGGATGGCGATGACGCGTAACGCCTTACCGTCGGGCAGGTAAAAGAATTCTTCGTAGGTTTCGATGAGGCCGGTGAAAAGCTTGATCTGCTGTTGTTTGAATAGCTGGAAATTCGCCTGCTCAGGAAGTTTGCGTTTTTCGCGCAGCAGTTCGAGAATTTCGCCGTAAGTCGGCTGGGTGTCGAGCCATAACTCGTCGAGTTTCCACAAGCTGGCGAATGCGTAGTTAAACGATTTGAGGCGCATATCGGAACCGTAGATCGCCATTGCCGACGCCGTGCTTTCAAGCAAATCGTCCTGCGCTGAGATGTGGCGGGCCAGATCTTCTTTCAATGATTCCAGCTCCGAAACATCGTGCGCGAAGCCGACGGTGATGCGCTCTTCAGGCACGGGTAATTCTGTGATGTCATACAGGCGGCGTTCGCCGTTGATGACGATATGACGGCGGTCGCTCACCTGCCTACCTTGATCGAAAGCCTGCGCGGCCATTGCCTTAGACTTCTTGTCCAGTTCCGGCGTTTCCGTTCCGTCTGCGATATCTTCCACCGCTTCGCTATACGACAAATTGTAGTAGCGAAGCGCTAAGCTCGCGTCCCGCTGCCAGATCGGATACGGCGCCATGTTGAGGATGGTGGAGTAGTTTTTTAGGTCGGCTTTGAGGTTTTCGTTTTCTTTGCGAAGGCGCGCGAGTTCAGGGTTTTCCGGCTCGGAAACGGGTTCCGGCGGAGCCATCATGCGGCGCAACTTATCTAACAAGGAATTCATGCTCATAGTTATTTCATAATCGAAATGAAACGAACTGTCATGCTGAAAGAGATACTCAGAATCAATATCTAGTTTAATTCCACCGGTACGGTTCGCGGTTTTGTTTTTCTGATTCCATACGCGAAACGATTTTTTCGAAGAAGCCTGATAGCGTCGTTTCGCCATCTGGGGCTAGGTTTGCGGCGACCGACGACACCATGTGCGATTCAATAAGCGGCACTAAATCTTGTGTGCGGATGTATGTGACGACGACGGAAAAAATTTCGTCACCGGAGGGGCGGAAAAAAAATAAAATGCGCATCGGAAAATTTTCCGAATGCGGTTTCGACGCGCGCGCTGAGTTCGAGATTGTATGGGCGCTTGTCGCTTGTGATGCGTGCCAGAAATAAAAAGCGCCGCGGAATTTTTGATCATTTCGCGGCGCCCGGGTAACATATTCAGGTAAAAACTAGTAGCGGTACGCGTCCGGTTTGAACGGGCCGTTCTGGTCTACTGAGATGTATTTCGCCTGTTCTTTGCTGAGCTTGGTGAGTTTCACGCCGAGTTTTTCGAGGTGAAGTGCAGCCACTTTCTCGTCAAGGTGTTTCGGCAATACGTAAACCTTGTTTTCGTACTTAGAATGGTTGGCCCAGAGTTCAATCTGCGCGAGCACCTGGTTGGTGAAGCTGGTGGACATTACGAAGCTCGGATGGCCGGTGGCGCAGCCGAGGTTCACGAGGCGGCCCTTGGCAAGCAGGATGATGCGTTTACCGTCCGGGAATTCGATTTCGTCAACCTGCGGTTTGATTTCTTTCCATTTCATGTTTTTAAGCGATGCAACCTGAATTTCGGAATCGAAATGACCGATATTGCACACAATCGCGCGGTCTTTCATCGTGCGCATGTGTTCGAGTGTAATGATGTCGACATTGCCGGTGGCGGTGACGAAGATGTCGCCCTGAGGCGCTGCTTCTTCCATCGTGGTGACCTGATAGCCTTCCATTGCGGCTTGTAGCGCGCAGATAGGGTCGATTTCAGTGACGATCACGCGAGCACCTTGGGTTTTCAGCGATGCGGCGCAGCCTTTGCCCACGTCGCCGAAGCCAGCGATGACAGCGACTTTACCGGCGAACATCACGTCGGTGGCGCGTTTCAGGCCATCCGGCAGCGATTCGCGGCAGCCGTAAAGGTTGTCGAATTTGGATTTGGTGACCGAATTGTTCACGTCGATAGCCGGCACTTTGAGTTTGCCTTCTTTCACCATTTCGTGCAGACGGTGTACGCCGGTGGTGGTTTCTTCGGAGATGCCTTTAATGGATTTCAGCAGCTCGGGGTATTTGTTGTGGAGCACGAGGGTCACGTCGCCGCCGTCGTCGAGGATCATGTTGGCGGTCCAGCCGTTCGGGCCTTTGAGGGTCTGTTCGATGCACCATTCGTATTCTTCTTCGGTTTCACCTTTCCAGGCGAAGACGGGGATGCCGGCGACGGCGATGGCGGCGGCGGCCTGGTCCTGCGTCGAGAAGATATTGCAGCTCGACCAGCGCACTTCAGCGCCAAGAGCGGTCAGGGTTTCGATGAGCACGGCAGTCTGGATGGTCATGTGCAGGCAGCCGATGATTTTGGCGCCTTTGAGCGGCTGGGATTTGCCATATTCTTTACGAAGAGCCATCAGGCCCGGCATTTCGGTTTCGGCCAGCGAAATCTCGTTGCGGCCCCATTGAGCGAGGGAAATATCTGCTACTTTGAAGTCGCCTTCGATTGCGGTCATGGTGGCTGCCTGTGTGGTCATGGTGATTCCTTTGCAATGAATTAGGGGCGAAAACTACCGCCCGGAGGGTCAAACTGCAAGGGAAAAGGAGGTTTATGGGCAGTTGAAGCGTAATTAGCGGATCATTTCGATACAGGTCTGCGTGCTCAGAAGCGGCAGCAGCGCAATCAGGTCCAATTTGGCAAGGGCCACGCACCCTTCCGTGGCGATGTAATTTTTGCGCTCGCAATGCATGAAAATGGCGCTGCCGCGACCCGTTATGATGGGGTCATCGTTGTAGCCTAGCGGCACGATGAGGTCGTAAGCGCCGTCTTCGCGCCAGAGGTTTTCGTAGGAATAGCTGTAGGGGAGCTTGACGTGGGTGTTGTATTCAGCGCTTTCGGAGTCGTCGCACCAGCCGTCGTTTTGATGTATGATATGGACCGGCAGGCCGGTTTTGGGGGCGTCGACGCGGTCGGGGCGATACCAGCATTCGCGTAGGTAAAACGTGCCGGTTGGGGTGGCGCCGTCGCCTTCGCGTTTATTATCGCTAAAGCCACCCTTGCCAATGGAGCAGCGATATTCGACGCCACGGAAGGTAAGGGTTTCGCCTTTGATGCAAAGCGTATCCACTAGCGGCCCTGGGGCGTGTTGCGCGGTTGCGGCGGGTTGCCTTTAGGGAGATTGTTGCGCGGAGCTGCCACCTGCTCGCCGCCGTAACCGTATTCGGCGACTTCCTTGCGATAGCCTTCGCCCCAGTAGTTTTTGCCCTGCATATAGCTGTTGACCATCGATTCGTCGATCTCCAGCTTTTTCTGGTCTTTCATGGTGAGCGCGTCGGCAATCGGTCCGCCGACCATCATGCCTACGGCGGCGCCCCCGATCAGCGCGATGGGGCCGAGCGTGCCCATCAGCAACGCGCCGACGCCAAGGCCCAGCGCCACGCTGATGCCGGTGACGATCCAGCTTTTAATTTTGATATTGTAGCTGCGGTCAGCGATATCCTGACGCATTTTGACCAAATCTGGATTCTGATCGTACGGTTTTACGACTTCAGGTGCATCGCTCATAATTACCTCTCTTGCACTGGCACTGCTGCCTGTTGCTGTTGTACACGGTCGCGGTGGGCGGTGGTAGGCTGTTGCGGGCCGCCGTAACCGTATTCGGCGACTTCCTTGCGGTAGCCCTCGCCCCAGTAGTTTTTACCCTGCATATAGCTGCCGACCATTTCTTCATCGATCTGCAATTTTTTTTCGTCGCGCATGGTGACGACATGCGATATCGCACCGCCAGCCATCAGGCCCACCACACCGCCCATGAAGGCGCTGACCAGCATGCCCATACCGCCGAGGGCTGCGCCGCCTATCAGGATTTCAGGAAGCAAAAGCGCGCCCACGATGGCACCCGCCACCGCGCCGATGCCACTGATGAGCATGCCTTTGGTCATGATGCCGTAATTGCGTTCCGCGATGTCGTGGCGCATTTTCACGAGATCGGGATTGGCGTTGTAAGGAACTTCCGGGGCCTGCGCTGAATCGCTCATGCGTTACCTCTGATGGCCGGGATTTGGGTTGACGCGCGGGCGCGGCGATGGTGCCGGCGGGCCTTGCATGGTGAGGTTCGGCCCGCCGTAGCCGTGTTCGGCAACTTCTTTGCGATAGCCCTCGCCCCAGTAGTTTTTGCCCTGCATGTAGCTCTGGATATAATTTTCGTCGACCTCGAGTTTTTTGGCTTCCCGCATGGTGACCATCGTCGTCACCGCGCCGCCGAGCGCCATCGCGCCCAAGATAAGAGGCTTAGCCATACCCACGGCCGCCGCAGGCATCAGGAACATCGCGCCGATCGCCAGCACCGCAAAAATCCCCGTGATTATCATGCCCTTCATTTTGATGTTGAAGGAGCGATTGGCGATGTCTTCTTTCATCGCGACCAACTCGGGTTTGTTATAGGGCGTTTCGGATTCAGTCATGCCTGGTTCTTAGTTGCTGTTATTTCTTGGTTCGAGTGTAGCAAATCCCTTTAGGAAAAGGATGAAGCTTTTGTGAAATAGGCCATTGTTTAATGTGACGAATTAATTAATCATACGATAAAAACGGCGAATTTCAATAGTTTGCTTAGTCACAAAACCTTCATTTGTTTCGCTAAATCATTTTCATATAATGAATTTATCTGATTAAGCATATCTGGAACGCTTTTATGACCGATTCATGGCTGGATAAAATAGGCCTCTCCGACCTCGGCAACCGCTTGGGCTCGGGCAGCATTACCGGGGCTGCCATCGGCGGCGGCGTGGCACTGCTGGGCGCGGTTACCGGGCTTACCAGCGGGCTTGGCTGGCTGGGCTGGCTGCTGGTTCCGCTTGCGGCCGTTGCGGGCGGTGCGGTGGGCAATTTCGTGTCCAAAGACGGGCCGATGTTCGGCCAGCCGAAGGCGCCGGACGGGTATAAAATCAGCAAAGCCCCCAACGAGTTCACCTCCGCCATCGATTCGCAGACCATCGCACGCACGGGGATTTCATTCATGTCCGGCGCCAAGCTCGACATGAATAACGACCCGCGCCTCGAAAAACTTAAAGAAAATGCACGCAGCTACCGCGCGCGCTTCAGCGAAAAAACTTCCGCCGAATACATCGCCGACCCGAAGGCGCGCGAGAAGAAAATCTCCGATGAAATCGTGCGCGACCTCGGCAATACCTACGGCGAGTATTCCACGGAAACCATGCACCACGGCAATGCCGAGGAACACGATGCCGAGCGCAACGGCAGAATTCCGCAGCTCAAAAATATGAAAAAAGGCGAGCTTGTCTGCCGCCATTACGCTTCCATCACGTGCTTACTGCTTGATGAAGCGGGCATCCCAAACCACATGGTCGGTTCGCATGTCAATAAAATCCGCTACAAGCGCGATAGCAAAATCGACCTCGAACTGGTCGAAAGCACCACTAACGGCTCGCATGCGTATGTCATGATCGACGGCAGCAACGCTATCGTGGAACCGACGACAGCTGGCGGCGACGAATGGGATTCGCGCACGTATCGCCCCGTGATGAACGGCATGTCATGGGAAGATATCATGAAGGGCAAAACCGCGATTGTGGAAACCGATTTGAATAAAACGCAAGGCCGCAAATCGGTGTATGGCGGCCATGACGGCGGTGGCATCAACGGCGCGGAAGCGGCGATGCGCGAAGCGGTGCGGCAGCATAATGAAAAGAACCACAAGGTGGTGGATACGGCGACGTTGCTTGGGAATTCGCTGGCAAACCCGATGCTCGGCGCATCGACATTAATGGCGCTGACGCCTGCATTTACGCCGCCGAAACCTGAGGGCAAACCTGCGGCGCCCGCTCCTGCCAAATAATATTATTTTTGGGCTTTTTTGACCAGCACTGGCTTCTGGCCGAGGCGTTCGTGAATTTTAGCCACGATCTGCTCGGCGTTTAAGCCGGCTTCGGCATACATGGCATGCGGCGTATTTTGTTCCTGGAAAATATCCGGCAGAGTGAGTGGCAACAACTGGCACTTGCCGTCGAGAAGTCCCGCTTCTGCTGCAAAGCCCAACACGTGCGAGCCGAAACCGCCGACAGCGCCTTCTTCCACGGTGATGACGAGTTCATGCTCTTTCATCAGTTTGCGAATCAGTGCTTCGTCCAAAGGCTTGGCGAAACGCGCGTCGGCCACGGTCGGTTTGATGCCTTCTTTTTCCAGCATTTCGGCGGCTTTTAAACATTCCGCAAGGCGGGTGCCGAGCGACAGGATGGCCACACGTTCACCGAAATGCACGATGCGGCCTTTGCCGATTTCAAGCGGTACGCCTACGGCGGGCATGGAAGCGCCTGTGCCTTCGCCGCGCGGATAGCGCACAGCACTCGGGCGGTCGTTGATCGAAGCGGCGGTTGCCACCATGTTGACGAGTTCGGCTTCATCGCTTGGCGCCATGACGACGAAATTCGGCAAGGTCGCCAGATAGGTGATATCGAACGAACCCGCATGCGTCGGGCCGTCGGCGCCGACGAGTCCGGCGCGGTCGATGGCGAAGCGCACCGGCAGGTTCTGGATGGCCACGTCGTGGACGACCTGATCGTAAGCGCGTTGCAGGAAGGTGGAATAAATGGTCACGAAAGGCTTGTAGCCTTGCGTGGCGAGACCCGCGGCGAAGGTTACGGCGTGTTGTTCGGCGATGCCGACGTCAAACGTGCGGTCGGGGAAGAATTTTTCGAATAAATCGAGGCCAGTGCCGGATGGCATGGCAGCGGTGATGGCGACAATTTTTTCGTCTTTGCGGGCTTCTTTGATGAGGCTCTCGGCGTAGATCTTGGTGTAGCTGGGTGCGCTGGCGGCGGTTTTTTTCTGCGCGCCGGTGGACACGTCGAAGCTGACCACGCCGTGGAACTTGTCTTCGGCGGCTTCGGCTGGCGCGTAGCCGTGGCCTTTGCGGGTGACGACGTGCAGCAGGATGGGGCCGCTGTCTTGTTCGTTGCGGATGTTTTTGAGGACGGGCAGCAGGTGCGACAGATCATGGCCGTCGACGGGGCCGACATAGTAGAAGCCGAGCTGTTCGAACATGGTGCCGCCGATCGCCCCGTGATCTTGACTAAGATTGGCCCGGGCGAAATGTTCGGCTTTGCGGGCCAGGCGCGCGAGCGGTTCGGGGAATTTGCTGGCGACGGCTTTGCCGATATGGCGCAACGTATGGTACGGCTGCGAGGAGATCAGGCGCGCAAGGTAGGCGCTCATGGCGCCGGTGGGCGGTGCGATGGACATGTCGTTGTCGTTGAGGACGACGATCAGGCGCGAGCCTAAGGAACCGGCGTTGTTGAGCGCTTCGAACGCCATGCCCGCGCTCATCGCACCGTCGCCGATGACGGCGATGATATCGCGTTTGCGCGATGGTTTTTTTCCGGCGGCTTCATCCTGCTTGGCTTGCAGATCGCGCGCAACAGCCATGCCAAGCGCGGCGGAAACGGAAGTGGAGCTGTGGCCCGCGCCGAACGGATCGTATTCGCTTTCGTCGCGTTTGCAGAACCCCGAAAGCCCGCCGGGTTTGCGCAGCGTGCGGATGCGGTCGCGCCGTCCGGTCAGGATTTTATGGGGATAGGATTGGTGGCCGACGTCCCAGATGACGATGTCGTCGGGCGTGTCGAAGACGTGGTGCAGCGCTACGGTGAGCTCGACGACGCCGAGGCCCGCACCTAAGTGGCCGCCGGTTTCAGACACGGCGGCGATGGTTTCGCTACGCAGCTCGCTGGCCAGCTGGGTGAGCTGGTCGAGGTCCATCGCGCGGATGTCCTTTGGGGTGGAAACGCCGTCGAGTAACGAAGGTAATTTGGTGGTGTCGGTCACAAATCCTGACGAATTATTCTGGTACGTTTTGTAGGCGATGGGCAAATTTACTAGGATTGCAGCTAATTGTCAGGCTATTTTTTAAGGCATGGCGCCCCAGTTGGTGGTGTCGCCGTTGGCTACCGTCTGCTGGCCGCCGCGAACGACCATGACCCAGCGCCCATCATACATGGCGTACTTGCCGTCCGGCGCTGGCATAAGCCCGCCATTTGCGTTGTAAAAGAAAACTTTAGTGCCGCTGAAGGCAAGCTGGCGACCGTCGTCGGTGATGGTGTTGGGGTCGGCGAGCGCCTTATTGGCGATGCGGGCGGCTTTGCTAAGGTTTTTTGGGTCGTTAGCTGAAAGGGGGATCTTGATGTTGCGGTTGGTGGGGGCCGGAGGGTAGTAGTCGTCCTTCGGGGTGGCTTTGGGGCGGTTGGCGTTCTTGGCGGCGTAGGCGGGGTCGTTCAGGTTTTGCTGTCCGGGGTTGAGGAACGGGTTCGGGCCGTTGTTGTAGCGGTTGACGGGGGCGGCGCCGACGTCGCCGTTGCCGGTGTAGCCGGGTTGGGGCGGGTTGCCGCCGCGTGGGGTGCTGTTGGGGTTGAAGGTGGAGCCGGTGCCCATGTAGCGCGGTGTGCCGGCGCCGATCTGGGCGGTACCTTTGGGGTTTTTCTTGTTGGATTCTTCGATTTTTTCGACGAGTTTGCGGCCAGCTTTCTCAGCCCTTTTCTTTCGCATTTCGTCCATCGGGCTGTGGCCGAAGAAAATGAGCAGAAAAAACACGCTCACGACCAGCAGGATTAATTTCATGTTAGACATCGTAACTCCACAGGCACTCGGATAAGCCGAAAGACGATTATAGCGCGATTCTCTTTCTATTTCATCAAATTATTTAGGCGCCTGAATTGCCGCGTTAAATAATATTGAGGCACCATAACACAATAGCCTTTTGCACATGCAGGCGGTTTTCGGCTTCGTCGAAAACCTTCGACTGTGGGCCATCGATCACACCGGCGGTGACTTCCTCGCCGCGATGGGCGGGGAGGCAGTGAAGGAAGATGGCGGCAGGGGATGCGAGGGCCATGAGTGCTTCGTTGACCTGATAGGGCGCGAGCATACTGATCTGCGCTTCGGGGTCGGGGTCGCCCATGGAGACCCAGGTATCGGTGGTGACGCAGTCGGCGTTTTTGACGGCGTCCTGCGGGGATTGGACGAGCTGGATGTTGCCGCCGTTTTCATTGGCCCATGCGACGACTTCAGGTAGCGGGTTGAGCGATGTCGGGCATGCGAGGCGAAAGGTGAAGCCAAGCAGCGCGCTGGCGTGTATCCAGCTTTGGGCGACGTTGTTGCCGTCGCCGATCCATGCGATCGTTTTGCCTTTGATGGGGCCGCAATGCTCTTCGAAGGTGAGGATGTCGGCGAGAATCTGGCAGGGATGGGAATATTCGGTGAGGCCGTTGATGACGGGGATGGAGGCGTTGGCGGCCAGCTCTTCGAGCTTGTCGTGGCTGTGGCAGCGCAGCATGATGGCATCGACATAACGCGACAGGACTTGCGCCGTGTCGGCGACGGTTTCGCCGCGACCGAGCTGGAGTTCGCTGCCGTTGAAGGAGAGCGCATAGCCGCCGAGTTCGACCATGCCGACTTCGAAAGAGACGCGGGTGCGGGTGGAGTTTTTTTCGAAGATCATGGCGAGTTTTTTGCCCGCGAGATACGGCGGCATTGTGCCCTGTTTGCGCTGGGCTTTCAGCTCGGCGGCTTTGGTGAGGATGAGCCGGAGCGAGGCGCTGTCGATGGCGGCGAGGTCGAGGAAATGCCGGCCATTCACACTTTGTTTCATACCCACCCTTTTGCTGTGTTTGTTAGGATTTCCAATGCTTCGGCTACGTGGCCCTGCGTGATGATGAGCGGCGGCACGATGCGGATGACGCGGTTTTCGGCGGGTGCTGTGAGCAGGCCCGCTTCGCGTAGGCGTTCTACGAATTCGTAGTGGGGTTTGTGGGTTTTTAAGCCCAGCATGAGGCCGCTGCCGCGCACGTCTTCAAACAATAGAGGATAGGTTTTCGCCAAGGTTTCGAGGCCGGATTTCAAGGTGGCGCCGACTTCGCTTACATGGGCGAAGAAGCCAGGGGCGAGGATGATGTCGAGCACAGCGTTGCCGACCGCCATTGCCAAGGGATTTGAGCCGTAGGTGGAGCCGTGGGAACCGGGGGTCATGGCGGAGGCAACAGCGTCGGTGGTGAGGCAGGCGCCTAGCGGGAAGCCGTTGCCGATGCCTTTGGCGGCGGAGACGATGTCGGGTTTGACGCCCGCTTGCTGGTGCGTGAAGAGCGCACCGGTGCGGCCCATGCCGCATTGGACTTCGTCCATAAAGAGGAGCAATCCATGTTTGTCGGCAATTGCGCGAAGGCCGCGAAGGAATTCAAATGTTGCGACGTTGACGCCGCCTTCGCCCTGGATGGGTTCCACCAGAATCGCGGCGGTTTCTGGGCCAATGGCGGCTTCGACGGAGGCGAGGTTGTTGAGTTTGGCGCGGTCGAATCCGTCCATGAGGGGTTCGTAGCCTTTGCGGGCGACGTCGTTACCGCCGGCGGAGATACAGGCGAAGGTGCGGCCGTGGAACCCGCCTTCCATCGTGACCACGCGGTAACGCTCGGGGCGGCCATTGGCGTCGTGGTATTTGCGGACCATTTTGAGGCCGCATTCCACGGCCTCGCCGCCGGAATTACAGAAGAACGCCTTGTCGGCGAAGGTGGCTTCGACGAAGCGCTCGGCGAGGCGCGTGAGGCCGGGCATCTGGTACATGTTGGAGCAGTGCCAAAGTTCAGCGGCTTGTTTTTGTAAGGCGGCGACAAGATGCGGATGGGCGTGGCCGAGCGCGTTGACGGCGATGCCTGAGGCAAAATCGAGATAGCGCTTTTCTTCGGGTGAAAAGAGGTAGACCCCTTCCCCGCGCGATATCGTGATGTTGGAACGCCGGTAGACCGGCAATATCGCAGACATCGGCTAAGCCTTTCCAGACCTTTAGAAAAAGGGCGATTATCTGCCGTAGTGAGCGGCTTGTCAACTGTTGCGGGATGGGAGAGTGCGGGTTTGGTCAAGTGGGGGGCGTTTGGGGACCACGGTTTTTTGGTTAGTTTTTTTGATTTCAATTGGATAGGTTGAAATAGCAGTTGAAATGGGAGCGTTTAATTGACTATTCTTGACATTTCTTGACATTTAAATATCCAATCATTTGTAATAAATGGATTATAAGCGATTGACCTTTGGGCGGGAAGATTGATTTTTTTAGCCGTCATACCCGCGAAGGCGGGTATCCAATCCATAGTTGCGGCAGCAGCGTAAAGGCACCTTATCCCTCGCTGCCGCGAGGTGTATTGGATACCCGCCTTCGCGGGTATGACGGCCTAATTTTTCGGGTATAACGGAAGTGGGTTAGGATTTCAGGCGGTAGCCTGATTTGAACATGCGTAGCACCCAGACCCATAGCACCACGTTGGTGGCGGTGAGGACGATCATGCCGGTGCCTACGCCGCCGTCGGTGTAGCCGATGATAGCGTAGCGGAAGCCGTCGATCATGTAGAAGAAAGGGTTGAAGTGGCAGACGTGATACCAGAATTCGGGTAGTTGCTTGATGGAGTAGAAGGTGCCGGAGAGGAAGGCGAGCGGGGTGATAATGTAGTTGGTGATGGCGGAGAGCTGGTCGAAGGTTTGCGACCAGACGCCGGTGAGTACGCCGAGCAGTGCCAGCATGATGCTGGCGGAGAGAACGTAGAACAGGCCGATGAAGGGGTGTTCCATTGTGAAGGGGACAAAGCAGTAGACGGAGGCCATGACGACGATGCCAACCGAAAGACCGCGCACGATACCGCCGACGACGAGGCTGAAAGTGATTTCAGCGCCGGTGAGCGGGGGCATGAGGATGTCGATGATGACGCCTTGGATTTTGGCGATCATGAGAGAGGATGAGGTGTTGGCGAAGGCGTTCTGGACGATGGCCATCATGATGAGGCCGGGGGCGATGAACTGGTTGAAGCCGATGCCGTCGATGTCGGGCCTTGCGCTGGAGCTGGAGTCGGTGCCGTGGCCGCGAGCAAGGATCATGATGGCGAGGAAGAGCAAGGTGGTGATGACGGGGGCGATGACGGTCTGGTTCCAGACTTTGCAGAAGCGCCAGATTTCACGCTTGCAGAGGGTGTAGACGCCGATGGTGTTGATAGATTGCATGGGAGGCTCAGGTGGGTGGGAAATCGCGGGGAGTTTAGTCAATTGGGGTGGGGATGGCAAGGGTGCATTCTCAGCCGTCATTCCCGCGCAGGCGGACGATTCTATATCGCGGCGAAGCCAAATTTAATCCATCTCGCGGGAGCGAGGGTAAGAACTCCTCCCGGCGCAGACGCGCTTCGCATTGGATCCCCGCCTGCGCGGGGATGACGGCATAAAAAAGGCCGGGGATGAGCCCGGCCTTTTTCGATTTCGCGCTCGCGATTAGCGGCGGTCGCCCATGAAGCGGAGCAGGTAGACGAAGATGTTGATGAAATCCATGTAGAGGTTCAGCGCGCCAAGGATCGACATTTTTTTCATCATGTCGCCGGTGCCGGAGAACTGGTAGTACATATTTTTCAGCTTCTGTGTGTCCCATGCGGTCAGGCCGATGAAGATGGCGACGCCTAGGACGGAGGTTACGAACTGCAAGCCCGAGCTATGCAAGAACATGTTGACCACCGAGGCAACCATCAGGCCGATGAGGCCCATGACCATGAACGAGCCGAAACCGGTGAGGTCGCGTTTCGTAGTGTAACCGTAGAGGCTCATGGCGCCGAAGGTGCCGGCGGTGATGAAGAAGGTGCGGGCGATGCTCTCACCGGTGTACATGAGGAAGATGGACGACAGCGACAGGCCGATGAGGACCGAATAGGCCCAGTAGATGGCCTGCGCGGTGGTGGTGCTCATGCGGTTGATGCCCATGCCGAGCCACATGACGAGAGCGAGGGGGGCGAACATAACGAGGTAGCCGAGACCAGAAATTCCCATAGCATGGCCGTCCTGCACGTTATACATGGCCGAGAGGAAGGCGGGATTGTGGGCGGCGAACATCGCAACGATGCCAGTGAGAGACAGGGCGCTTGCCATATAGTTGTAAATGCTCAACATATAGCTGCGAAGTCCCTCATCCCGCGAGACTGACCTTGTCTGGCCGTAGACGGGAGCGGCTTTTGCCGATGACTGAGCGAACGGGTCGCGGAATTCCATAGTATCCTCCAAAAGATTTTATGCCTGCAAAATCGAGGCATACTATTATATGGGGTTTTTGCTTCGCATTTCAACTACAAAGGGGTTAATTTCATGTAAGTGCCCCAAAACTATTCCAATCCGGGGTTTTTTACTTGCCTGAGTTATTGTTAGGGGCTATACATCCCGTCCTTTCTGAGCCGCCGGGCGAGGCATTGCCTTGGCTGCTTTATTATAAAACTGCTTAATTAAGGATAGCGAAAATGCCTAAGTTGAAAACCAAAAGCGGTTGCAAGAAACGTTTTCGTTTCTCTGCCACCGGTAAAGTCATCGCCGGCCAGGCCGGTAAGCGCCACGGTATGCGCAAGCGTACCAACCGCTTCATCCGCAATGCACGCGGCACGACCATCATGGATGAGTCGGATCAGCATCGCATCGTGCAATACATGCCCTACGGGAGTAAATAATTATGGCACACGTCAAACGCGGGGTTACCACGCACGCCCGTCACAAAAAAGTGCTCAAAATGGCAAAAGGCTATCGTGGCCGCGCGAAAGATTGCTATCGCGTTGCTATTGAGAAAGTCGAAAAAGGCCTTCGCTACGCTTACCGCGATCGCCGCACGAAAAAACGTACCATCCGCAGCTTGTGGATCCAGCGTATCAACGCTGGTGTTCGCGAGCACGATATGGTGTACTCGCAGTTCATCAACGGCTTGATTCTGGCTGGTATCACGATGGACCGTAAAGTCATGTCGGACCTCGCCACGCGCGAACCGGCTGTCTTTAAGGTGCTGGTCGACCAGTCCAAAGCGGCTCTTGCTAAAAAAGCAGCTTAATTATCGGGGAGCGGCGTAATGAACTTACGCCGCTCTTTGTGCTTCCTATTCCTCGCCATCTCTTTCGCGTCCAGCGCTTTTTGCGCCCCTTTTGCCATCGCGCAGACGCCCAATACTCCCGCGCCGGTGGCGCCGCCTATTCCTCAGAAAACGTTGAAAGACATGATGCTCATGCAAGCGGAGCCTTGCTATGTCGAGTATCTCAAAAGCTATAATCCGGTGGCGCGCATGCAGACGCCGGTGATCGGGCTGAATTTGACGATGAACGAAGATGGGTCGATCGCTGAGATCATGCTCAACCAGCAGACCCAGAATAATCTCGGCCAGCGCCCGGCGTTCAGGGAAGTGGCAATGGGGATCATTCAGGCCGTACGCGCGTGCAGCCCGTTTAAGGGCATGCCGCTAGCGCAGTTTGCGCAGTGGCAGAAAATGGAGTTCTCGTTTATGCTGCCGGCTATTGGAAATTAGTGCCCGGTAAATTAGTGACTTTATCAATTAACTATGTATGAATAATCGCCCATTATGACCGACACCAACACCTTACGCAGCCAGGCGCTCAGCGCCATCGAACATTGCGATTCCTCGGCCACGCTTGAGGAACAGCGCGTCGCCCTGCTCGGCAAAAAAGGCGCCATCACCGAAGCGTTGAAAACACTGGGCGCGGCCGATGCGGATACCCGCAAAACGCTGGGGGCGACGCTTAACCAGATCAAGCAAGAACTGGCGGAAGCCATTGATAGCAAGAAGGCACAGATCGCTGCTGTTGAACTTAACGCCCGGCTGGCGTCTGAAAAAATCGACGTCACCCTGCCCTCGCGCCCAGAAATTCGCGGCAGCATCCACCCCGTCACTCAGGTGATTGAAGAGATTACGGCGATTTTTGCCGATATGGGATTTGCGGTGGCCGAAGGCCCGGATATCGAAGACGATGCGCATAATTTCGACGCGCTGAACATTCCCGAATCGCACCCGGCGCGGCAGATGCACGATACGTTTTATTTGCAGGGTAATGGCGACGGCAAGACGCTGCTTCGCACGCACACGTCGCCGGTGCAGATTCGCACTATGACGGGAGGCCAGAAAGATAATAGCGGGCCGCCCTTCCGCTTTATCGCGCCGGGTTCTACCTATCGCTGCGATTCGGATTTGACGCATACGCCGATGTTCCACCAGGTGGAAGGGTTTGTGATCGATAAGGACATCCATATGGGGCATCTCAAGGGTTGCCTGATTGAGTTTTTGAAAGCGTTTTTTGAACTCGACGAAGTGCCGGTGCGGTTTCGCCCGAGCTTTTTCCCGTTTACGGAGCCTTCAGCGGAAGTCGATATCGGCTGCAAGCGCAGCAAGGATGAGCTGAAAATCGGCGCGGGCAATGACTGGCTGGAAGTGCTGGGTTGCGGCATGGTGCATCCGAATGTGCTCAAGAATTGCGGGCTGGACCCGGATGAGTGGCAGGGTTTTGCGTTTGGCATGGGGGTTGAGCGTTTAGCCATGTTAAAATATGGGATTCCGGATTTGCGCACGTTCTTCGATAGCGATACGCGCTGGCTGTCGCATTACGGGTTCGATGCGCTGAACATTCCTTCTTTGCTAGGTGGTTTATGAGCGACACTCGCATTTTGATGCCGATTGGTGCGCGCGTTGCAGCGGTGATGATCGAGGAAATCGAAATCATGTACGCCAAAACGCAGAGCGACCACATCGCGGATTTGCCGCCTTCCAAACCGCTGCGCCGTAAAATGTCGGCCGTGGATGACGACGACGCATTTATTCAGCAGATGGAAAAATCGCTTAAGGGCGACGCGGCATTCGAATGGGTGTTAAAGGGACCTTTCGACAATCTGATCGCGCTGGTTGAGGCGCGCGGCATGGCATCGCCCAAGCCTGGCGAGCGGGAATTTCGCATCAGCGAATGCCTGAATGAAATGGAAAGTGACCGTAAGGCCATTTCCGCTGCGGTCTTCAACAAGGAATTGCCGCAGGATTGCCTTGAGCTTTACACCTCGGCTTGCTCGGTGGCGCTCGCTAAAACCGCCCGCACGCAGTGGTCGGATAAGGCCAGAGAAAAAAAATACGGGAATTTAGGGTTATGAAATTTACGCTGGGCTGGCTCAAAGAACATCTCGATACGAGTGCGTCGCTGGAAGATATTTCTAAAACGCTGACTGCTATCGGGCTGGAAGTGGAAGGCATTGCCGACCGCTCGGAAGCGTTGAAGGCGTTTACGGTGGCGAAGATTTTGCAGGCGGAAAAGCATCCTGAGGCGGATAAGCTGCGCGTGTGCAAGGTTGAAAGCGATGTGGGCGAGTTGCAGATCGTGTGCGGGGCGCCCAATGCCCGCGCGGGGATTTATGTGGTGCTGGCCAAGGAAGGCGCGCATATTCCTGGCAACGGCATGGTCATCAAGAAAACCAAAATCCGCAACGTCGAAAGCAACGGCATGCTGTGTTCGCTGGAAGAGCTGGCGTTGCCGGGCGACAGCGCGGGGATTATTGAACTTCCTGAAGGCTCGAAAATCGGTGCGCTGGCAGCGAATGCGCTCGGGCTTTCCGACCCGGTGATTGAAATTGCGATTACGCCGAATCGCGCGGATTGCCTTGGAGTTTACGGGGTTGCGCGCGATCTTGCGGCGGCGGGGCTTGGCACGTTGAAAGCGTTGCCGGATGTGGCGGGGATTAAAGGCAGCTTTGCATCGCCAGTTGGGGTGAGCATTGCCGACAATGCGAAATGCCTGCAATTCATTGGCTGCGCGATTACCGGCGTAAAGAATGGGCCTAGCCCGGAGTGGTTGCGCAAGCGCCTTGAAGCAATTGGCCAGCGCCCGATTTCAGCGCTTGTCGATATTACGAATTACATCACGTTCGATCTTGGCCGTCCGCTGCATGTGTATGATATGGCGAAATTGCAGGGCGGTTTGACGGTGCGCGACGCGCGCGACGGCGAAACGCTGAAGGCGCTTAACGGCAAGGATTACAGCTTGAGCGCGGGCATGACGGTGATTGCAGATAGCGCGCAGGCGCTGGCGATTGGCGGGATTATCGGCGGGGAAGCGAGCGGTTGCAGCGAGGCGACGACGGATGTGTTTCTGGAAGTGGCGTTGTTTGAGCCTGTTTCGGTGGCCAAAACCGGGCGCGGACTGATGATCGATTCCGATGCGCGTTATCGTTTTGAACGCGGCGTGGACGTAGGTTTTGTGGAAACGGGCGCGAAGCTTGCCGTTGCCATGATTGAGAAACTGTGCGGCGGGAAGCATAGCGAACTGGTGATTGCGGGTGCTGCGCCGGATATTACGCGCAGCATTCATTTGCGCGCGGAACGCGTTAAAACGCTGGGGGGGGTGGATATTTCGCTGGATAGGATTCGGCGTATTCTGGAGGATCTTGGGTTTACTTGCACGGCGGTGGCCGATGCGTGGGACGTGACGCCGCCGTCGTGGCGCGGGGATGTGGAAGGCGAAGCCGACCTCGTGGAAGAAATTTTGCGCATTCATGGCTATGAGAATATTCCGACTACACCGTTGCCGAAATTGGCGAGCATCGCTAAACCGGCGCTTAATGCGGCGCAGAGGCGTGTGCACCTGACGCGCAGGACGCTTGCGGCGCGCGGAATGATGGAAGCGTGCACGTGGTCGTTTTTGCCGGAGGCACAGGCGATTTTGTTCGGGCATAGCAATCCGAAATTGAAGCTGCTGAACCCGATCAGCGCCGATCTGGATACGATGCGCCCTTCCCTGCTGCCGAACTTGCTGGAAGCGGCGCGCAAGAACGCGTTTCGTGGGTTTAAGACAAATAACCTGTTTGAGGTGGGCTTGCAGTTTACCGATATTACGCCGACGGGCCAACGCATGGTGGCCACGGGGTTGCGCGTGGGGCAGCCGCAGGAAAATAAGTATACGGGGAATTTGTTCCAGCATTCTGAGCGCAGCTATGACGCATTTGACGCGAAGGCTGATGCGCTGGCGATTTTACAGGCGCTGGGGCTGAATAAATGCGAGATTACCGCGCAGGTGCCTTCGTGGTATCATCCGGGGCGCTCGGGTGTGCTGACGTTGGGTGGGAAGATTATCCTCGGGTATTTCGGCGAGCTGCATCCGGGCTTGCTGCCGATTTTTGAGATCGACGGTACGGCGGTGGCGTTTGAGTTGTTCCTTGATGCGGTGCCGGTGCCGCGGGCGAAAAGCAAAGCGCGGGCTGCGCTGAAACCTTCGGATTTCCAGGCGGTGGAGCGCGATTTCGCGTTTATCGTGCCGGAGACGGTCAATGCGGCGGACATGGTGAAAATCGTGGCGCAGGTGGATAAGCATCTGATTACCGATATCGCGATTTTTGACGTGTATGTCGGCAAGGGCGTGGATGAGGGCAAAAAATCCGTCGCCATTAAAGTGACGATGCAGGCCAGTGACCGCACGCTTTCCGAGCAGGATATCACCACCGTGAGTGCCGCCATCGTTGCCAGCGCTGCCAAGAGTTTCGGCGGCCAGCTGCGCCAGTGATGGCTCGCAAATCCAGCATTATCACGCCGGATTACTGGGATGAAGCCAAGGCTTTCCTTAGCAAAAAAGATAAGCGCCTGAAGAAAATCATCGACAGTTATGAAGGCGAAGCGATGGTGATGCGCGGCGAGCCGTTCGTCACGCTCGCGCGTTCGATTACGGGGCAGCAGATTTCGGTGAAGGCGGCCGATAGCGTGTGGAACAAGCTGGCGGCGGGGCTGGCTAAGGTGACGCCGGAGAAAATTGCCAACGCGCCCGCTGAGGAGCTTCGCAGCTATGGGCTATCGGGCAGCAAGGTGATTTATATGCATGCGCTGGCGATGTATTTTATGGAGAACAAAAAGATCATCAAAACATGGCCTGCCCTGCCTGATGAGGAAATTATCAGGCAACTGACAGGCATCAAGGGTATCGGCGTATGGACGGCAGAGATGTTTTTGATATTTGGGCTGGGGCGGCCGGATATTTTTCCGCTGCTCGACCTTGGTCTGCTTAAAGGGATTTACCGGCATTACAACAATAGCGAGAAGATGGAAAAGACCGCGATTATCGCCATCGGCGAAGCGTGGCGGCCTTACCGGTCGCTCGGGACATGGTATATGTGGCGGGCGCTGGATCCGGTTCCGGTGTCGTATTAAGAAAAATTTAATAACAATCGATTATGAACGAGGAAATGACGCACATTTCTTATACAATCCGTATTGTTGCACTGTTGCTCGCAAGCACGGCGTTTTCGCCCGCCTATGCGGGCGGCGAAGAGGGCCAGCGCTCATGCTGCCGCGACGGGGAACACCCAAGGTGGTACGCGGCGATTCGCGGCAGTGCCGTGTTTTTATCGGATACCGAGTACCAGACCGCGCCGGTCATGCCCGTCACAGGCGCTGACCGCCAATCCCACGACCCGGGCTACGGTTTTTCAGCAGCGGTGGGATATCAGATTTTTTCAGGCATTCGCTCGGAAATCGAGCTGAGCTATCGCAATAGCGCCGTTAAACGCGATTATGCGCTTATCGTCAATACCGTGCCCGCCGGTTCAACAGTCGGGCAGCGCTCGTTCGATGCGATGTTCAACACCTATCTCGACCTGCATAACAGCAGCAGCTATACGCCGTATATCGGCGCGGGCATTGGCGAAAGCCACGTTTTCGCACCGCGCTTGTACACGGTGGGCGGGGTCGAATCCGGCAAAGTCGCCGACTGGGCGATGGCGTATGATTTCATGACTGGTATCAGCTATGACTTTAAAGTCGACCATAAACCCGCAAGCATCGATGTCGGCTATCGTTATATTACGACCTCGGATGTCACCAAAACGTTGCCTAGTGGCGGAGGTAAGGTTACAATCTCGAACGATTCACATAACTTCGAGGTTGGCGGAAGGGTATATTTTTAAGCTATGATTCCACGTTATTCACGGCCGGAAATGGCCGCTATATGGTCTGACGACACACGTTTCCAAATCTGGTTCGAAATTGAAGCGCACGCCTGCGACGCGCTGGCGAAACTTAAGATCATCCCTGTAAAAGCCGCTGAGACCATCTGGAAAAAAGGCAAATTCGACGCTAAGCGTATCGATGAAATTGAGCGCGTGACCAAGCATGACGTGATCGCGTTCCTTACCAACGTGGCGGAATATGTTGGCCCGGAAGCGCGTTTTTTACATCAGGGCATGACCAGCTCGGACGTGCTTGATACGTGCCTTGCGGTGCAGCTGGCGCGCGCGTCGGATATTTTGCTGAAGGACATGGACGCGTTGTTAAAGACGCTGAAGAAACGCGCATTAGAATATAAATTTACGGCAACTGTCGGGCGCAGCCACGGCATTCACGCCGAGCCGGTGACGTTCGGGCTGAAGCTCGCCGGGTATTACGCGGAGTTTGAACGCTGCAAGGACCGTTTGAAAGCGGCGCGCAAGGAAATCGCGACCTGCGCCATTTCGGGCGCGGTGGGCACGTTTGCCAATATCGATCCGTTCGTGGAAGAATATGTGGCGAAGAAAATGGGCCTCGCTATTGAACCAGTTTCGACGCAGGTGATTCCCCGCGACCGCCACGCAATGTTCTTTGCGACGCTTGGTGTGATCGCCAGCTCGATGGAGCGCCTTGCAACTGAAGTGCGCCATTTGCAGCGTACGGAAGTGCTGGAAGCCGAGGAATATTTCTCGCCCGGGCAGAAGGGCTCGTCGGCGATGCCGCATAAGCGCAACCCGGTTTTGTCAGAAAACGTGACTGGTTTAGCGCGGCTTGTGCGCGGGTATGTGACGCCAGCTTTGGAAAACGTTGCGCTGTGGCATGAGCGCGATATTTCGCATTCGTCGGTGGAGCGCATGATCGCGCCGGACGCGACGGTGACGCTGGATTTCGCGCTGAATCGCTTGACGGGCATGATGGAGAAACTGGTAATTTATCCGGACCGCATGCAGAAAAATCTCGATAAGCTCGGCGGGCTGGTGTTCTCACAGCGCGTATTGCTGGCGTTGACACAGGCGGGGTTGAGCCGCGAGGATTCGTACCGGCTTGTGCAGAAACATGCGATGAAGGTGTGGGAACATGGCAAGGATTTTTTGACCGAGCTTTCGGCCGATAAGGAAATAACGACGAAAATTTCGGCAGCAAAACTCAAGGCACTGTTCGATTTGAAATACCACACCAAGCATGTGGACACGATCTTCAAGCGCGTCTTCGGCTGATGTTTTCGCTGCACCCTAAGCTCGCGGAAGACTGCGTGGTGATGGGGGAGTTGAGATTCTGCCGCGTGTTGCTGATGAACAACCGGCTTTTCCCGTGGCTCATTTTAGTGCCCATGCGCGAGAACTGTACGGAGCTTTTTAATCTCAGCGCCAAGGATTACGCGGGCGTGTCGGAGGAAATCCGTAACGTGTCGGAAGGCTTGAGCACGATGACGAAAGCGCATAAAATCAACGTGGCGGCGCTGGGCAATATGGTGGCACAACTGCACATCCATATCATCGCGCGTTACAAGGAAGATGCGGCGTGGCCGCAGCCCGTGTGGAACTCCGGCGCGGTCGCGGAACCCTATGAAAAAACCGCATTGGTTGCGATGCAAAATAACCTTAAAAACCAATTCGGTCTGAACATTACAAAAATGTAATACTGTTTACACTTTCCCTTCACATCAAAAATGGTTATATGGCTCTACGCCCAGCAATGGGATACCTACTTAAAAACAATCTATACAAGGATTATTCACATGAAAACTCTCGCCCTCCTCGCCGTTCTCGGCCTCGTTGTTTCCGCTCCTGCTTTCGCTGCTGACGCTGCAGTTGACGCTGCTAAAGTTGAAGCTAAAGCTGACAAAAAAGTAGCTGCTGCTGACAAAAAAGAAGCTGTTGCTGATGCTAAAGCTACGGAAAAGAAAGCTGACGCTAAAGCTGATGCTAAAGTTGGCGAAGCTAAAGCTGACGCTAAAGCAGCTACCGAAACGAAGTAATTTTTACTTCAATAGGTTACAAAAAACGCGCGGGCTTGGTCCCGCGCGTTTTTTTGTGTCCTGGCATCAGTTTTTGCTTGCAATTGAGGCATGATAACCTTAATCCCTAAAGCCTACTTTCTTTTAGTAGCGGCTCGGTAGCTCAGCGGTAGAGCAGGGGAATCATAATCCCTTGGTCGGGGGTTCAAATCCCTCTCGAGCCACCATTTTTTAGCGGAGCAGTAAGTCCTATGACAACACTCTCGCTTATCATTGATTGGTACGGTCCTTTTGACGACACCCCGTCGGCCATCGCGGCGGCGAAGGAAAACGGTGTCGGCGAAGCGCTTTATGCGATTACCGGTAAACTCGCGCATAAAAAGACCGACAGAATGCAATATGTCGGCATCAGCAATAATCTTAAAGTCCGTTTTTATAACCATCCCAAAATCGACTCCGTAGAGCGTGGCATTAAATTTTGGGTGGGACAGGTGAAATCCCATGCGATACCCGGGCGCAAATCAGCGAAGCACCCGACCCGCCATTCGCGCGCCGTTGACCTCGCCGAATATGGCATTGCTTATTTGTTGCAGCTTCCATTGAACCAGAAAAAGAAGAAAAGCCAGCCCAAGGAATCTTTCGTTTTGCTCAGCCGGTGGTTCAAGGTTGATTTTGAAACCCGCCATAAGCAAAGAGCTCATGACGACTGGCCTGACTTTATAGAATACGATCCTGATTTTGCCGTTTTACAATGGTTTGGAACGCCCGGACACAGGATTCGTTTGTCCAAAAAAGAAATCAAAGAACTCGCTGACGAATAATTACTGCGCTTACCGCTGCCCTTCGTAATCGGCGTCGTCTTCGGAAATAAGGCTGCCTAGCATGGACGGGCCGGTTTTGTGGACGCGGTCGGGTTTGCCGCAGACCAGAGGGTGCCAGCTTGCGAGGGGCTGGCCGAAGGCGGCAAGGCGGTAGCCGCAGGTGTGGGGGAGCCAGTCCATTTCCATGACGTTTTCGGGGGTGACTTTGACGCAGTCGGGCACGTTTTTCTGGCGGTTGGCGTAGTCGGTGCATTGGTGGGATTCCAGGCAGAGATAGCGGCAGGCGACGTTGGAAAGGGCGATTTCACCGGTATCCTCGTCCTGTAGGCGAATCTGGCAACACAAGCCGCAGCCGTCGCACAGCGATTCCCATTCATGATCGGTCATTTCGGTTATCGGTTTTTTGAGGAATTTCGGTTGGGGCATGGGAGGGATTATAGCGGCGTTTCAGGGAAAAGACAGCGGCTTCAGGAAACGCCGGAATTTGATGAATCGCTCATGGACTTGCCGCGACTTAAGGGCTTGCGCTTCAGATGGGCGCTTGCGGGCTGGATGCCAGAGGGTTCAATGCGGAAACGGGCTTTTTGCTGCTCGGGCAGGCGCTCAAGGGCGCGGGTAGCGCCGCTGGGCGAGACGGCGATGGTAGTGCGGGTTTCACGGGCGGGGTCGCAGATGTCGATGGCTTTGAGAGTCAGGGCGGGCTGGGCTTTCACATGTTCGAGGATATGCGCGCCGAGCAGTTCCGAGGTGCCCTTGCGGCCGCCCCACATGGATACTTCCAGCGTCTGTCCGGCTTGGGCGAGCTGTTCTTGCATTTCGTCAAGCAAAGGGAGATCGGCCGTGCGGGCGACATGGGAGAGGCCTACGGACTGCGTGCGCGGGTTATGCATGATGACGGCGATACAGGGGCCGATGCCGGGGGTGTAGATGAATTCCTCTTTGTCGCATAAGGTGAGGATGCCCTTGCCTCTCTGGCTGACGAATCTGGAGTTCTGCGAGGTGACAGGCATGGCGTCGTCGCTGGCGAGCTTGGGCAGGTCGCGGATGGCGTTGGCGAGGGTTTGGAGTTTTTCACCGCGTATGCGGTCTTCCTGTTTGGCCATGTCGCGGTGGCGGTCTTCGATGGGGGGAAGCTGCATGGCGTCCATCAGGATGTTGCGCAGCTTGTCGAAACGCGGCGGCAGGCGGGAAAACGTGGCGAGCAACTCGTCGTCGCTAGCGGTGCCGTGTTCGACGGCGAAATACCCGCGCGAAGTGCCGATCAAATGGAAATGAGTTTTGTCGCCGTTAGATTCATAGGCGTGTGGGCCAACCATGAAGCCGTCGGGGATTATTTCATGATGCATGCCCATCGCGTCGAGCATGCGATACATGCTGTCTTCGCTGATACCACCGCTGAGTTTGACCCTGTCGCTGCGTGCCATACCTCCTATTATAGCGAAAATTTGGTATATTATTGTTAACGTATGATGACATTTTATGGCGGGGATGCGGGCAATATGATTGATATTATTATTGGTTATCATTAAACCCCTTTGAATCGGCCCCGGTTTTATGCTACACGCACTGCATGTTCAGTTTTGCCCAACCCCCTGCCCTTTACCGCCAAAGCGGCCTTGCGCTGCTGCTGGTGCTGCTGCAATGCTGGTTGGTTTGCATGCCGCCGTTTCAGACGGGCATCTGGGTGCAGACGGAGCCGACGATCTGTTTCCTATATATCTGCGCGTGCTTAAGCGCGCTGTGGCTGGGTGTCGGCGCGTTTAAGGGGTGGCTTACGCCCGCGCAAGGTTGCACGCCGTTGTTACTGTTGATGCTGGGGTGGATTGCATGGCAGATCGTGATGACGTGTACGGCGATATTGCCATACCGCTCGTGGTTCGGGCCGCCGCAGACTGGCGACGGGACCGGGATTGCCATCGCTACCTTGCTGACAGCACTGCTGACCTGTCCGGTGTGGCAGGTGGTTTCGATGCGCCGGATTATTCTGATTGTGTGTGCGGTGAGTTATTTTGTTCAATGCGTGTTGCATCTCATTTATCCTGAAGTCGGCGGCAACCCGTATATGCCGGACCGCTGGGTGCCGGCACAGTGGCCGGAATATCTGCCGTTTATCGGGGCGTATCTGTGGGTGGCGGCGTTTCTGGGCGGGGCGATTACTTCGAAAAAATCTTTCGCCATTATGGTGGCAGCTATGCTGGTGATGTTGCGCGATTCGTGTAATAAGGCGGCGGGCGGGTTCTTTATTCCTGCGCTGGTGCTATCGTCGCTAATAGTGTTTTTACCGCAGGCAAAGCGTGTGTTCGCCGTGACGCCGCTGTGGCGCTGGCTTATGATTCTGGGGTGTCTGCTGCCGTTCTCGCTGGTGATTTTCAGCAACGATATTCAGGTCGGCAATACGCAAAGCCATAGCGCGCTACGCAAAATATTCTCGGAAATGAACGAGGGTTTCGGCTCGCGCGTGTTGCTCAACCGCGTCGGGGTGATGACGATTCAGAATGAGCCGGAACGCATGGTGTTCGGCAATGGCTGGGGCACGTTCAGCGACGATTTATTCCGCTACGGGTTGGTGCCTGACACCTATGTGTATAAAAACGGCGAGCGGGTGCCGAACTGGTTCCTGATCGACGGCAGCTCGCACCATTCGCATAACCAGCCACTGGAGGCGCTGTTGTCGCTAGGCGCGGTGGGGCTGGCGCTGTGGTATGGGTTTTATGCGATTGCGCTGATGCGATTGCCGGAGGCGCAGTTCTGGAGCGTGGCACCGATGCTGGTGGCGCTGACCGGGCTTGGACATTTCTGGTTCCCGTTGCCGCAATGTTTTGCATATCAGGGGCTGTTTATGGGGGTGCTGCTGGTTTCGTGCGGCGGATTTAAGCCGCTGCCTTCGGTGCGCGGGCAGGTGATGGCCGTGTTTGCGGTGATGGCCGCCGTTGTAATGGGCCTGAGCGCGTGCGCCAAGTGGCATGCGATGATGCATGCCGATAGCGTACATAAGGCGATTCTTTATGGTTCGTACAAAGACCATACGGAAGAATGGCTCGGTGAAGATATTGCCCGTGGCGGCGATAGCTGGGCGACCTCGGCGCGTTTTTATGCCACCGAAGCCTCTTCGCAGACCCGGCTGGACGACAACACCCTCGGCTGGTTCACTTATTTCCTGCATAACGCGCATAGTGCCGCCCAGAATTCGCGCATCGGCCCACACGCGTCGTTCCTTGAGCTTCGCATCGAATATTACCTCTTCGGCGGGTTTAATAATCCGATATTTGATTCCTTGCGCCACGAGGCGACCGAGGCTTTCGAAAATTCCGCCATCCGCATGACCCATAAAGCGCCGCTGCGCGATGACCAGATCAGCTTTTTCCTGATCAACCTGCCGGGGCTGACCAATAACAATATCGAACGGGAGGAGCATATCCTGAACCGTCTGCTGGCGGTAGCCCCGCATCACCGCAGCTGCCTGTGGTTGCTTGGCAATATTTACATGCAGATGCCGAGCAAGGAAGAACTAGGACGCGCCTTGCTGAAAGAAGCAATTGTAACCCATGTAGAAAAAATCTACCCGATTACCGACGCTCAGATCGCGGAAGCCTCTAAAGCACTGGGCTTGCCATCACGTTAACTAACTCTGGACAAGGCTCAGGGCTTCCAGTAAAAATCCTACAGTTTAAGGGGGAAAAAACCTTTGGAAGCCGCAGTCACTGTTTTCATTGCAATCGCCGGTTTTGCCGGAGCGTTTTACGCATGGCGCAAAAAAATGACCATGTCGCTGTCGGGCCCGCTTGTCTTTTTTTCGCTGATGGGCATGTTGCAGGGTTTTTCGCAAACCATCGCCAATCAATGCGCCCTGCCCGCTAATCAGATGGCAACGGTGCTGGCTTATGTGCATGTGTGTTTCCAACCATTTATGATTAACGCGGCTGCGTTGCATTTTATTAATCGACGCGTCAGCCAGCGCATCGATTTGTATGTTTATATGTTGTGCTTTACCGGCATGACCATGATGCTGATTCAGGGCTATCCGTTCGACTGGGCGGGCCGTTGCGCGCCCGGTAGCCTCATGTGCGGCGATACGGTCTGCACGCTGCGCGATAGCTGGCATCTGGCGTGGATGTTGCCGATTACGCAGTTCGGCAGCCCCGTGCCGTTTTATTTTATCACCGCTATCGTGCTACCGATCGTGTACGGCTCATGGCGTTTTATGCTGATGTATATGCTGTGCTGTCCGGTGCTGGCGTTTCTCATCACCCACAACATGAACGAATGGCCGGCGGTTAGCGCCATGCTGACCATTCCTTTTTTGCTGCTGCTCGTGGCGGAAAGCAAGCTGCGCGACAAAATGGTGATTAAAGACTGGCTCGTCTGGCGCGTCGGGATGGGGGCGTAAATGTGTTGGAGCGGTGAAGCATCGGCGGCGTTGGCAACGGCAGGGTTTTTAAGCACCGGCTATGCCGCTTACAAAAAAGAATCGCGCATGCTGTGGCTGGCGCTGGGGTATTTTTCGCTGATGGAAGCGCTGCAGGCATTTACCTATTCGGTGATCGACCAGTGCGCCCTGCCCTCTAATCAGGTGGCGACGCTGCTGGGGTATCTGCATATATGTTTCCAACCGTTTTTCGCCAATTCTGTGGCGCTGTATTTCATGCCTAAGCATGTCGCCAGGCGCATTGCGCCGTTCGCCTATAGCTGCTGCTTCGTCGGTGCGGTGATGATGTTGCTGAAGCTGTACCCGTTCGACTGGGCGGGGCATTGCGAGCCCGGCATCCGGCCGATGTGCGGCGAAATCATGTGCGCGTTCCACGGCAACTGGCATATCGCCTGGACCGTGCCAGTGCGCACGATCAGTGATAAATTCTCGTGGTACTTCATTGTGGCGTTCCTGATTCCGACACTCTATGGCTCGTGGCGCTGGACCTTCTATCATTTGATGACCGGACCGGTGTTGGCGCGCCTGACCACTAGCAATTTGAACGAATGGCCCGCCGTATGGTGCCTGTTTTCAATCGATCTGCTGATTGTCATCATCAATACCCGCGTGCGCAATTACATGCATGTGCGCGAGTGGTGGCTGTGGCGGTTCCTGCCTGAAGAGAAAATTGAAGCGGCCCCGGCGCCTGAGGCGAAAGCAGAACAGGCGTTTGCGACGCTTGCCACTGAGAAACCTGCGGAAGCTTAAGCCGCGAAAGGAAAAAAATGGCCGATATTTTCGACGATATTTTCCTTCATCTTTTTACGATCATGCTTATCTCCTTTAAGATCGTGGGGTTCATCGACTGGTCGTGGTGGCTGGTGGCGGCACCAAGTATTCTGGGCGCGTTGCTGTATCTTTTCGCCATGCTCACCAGCGAATAAATTCATTCAAAAAATTTGTTAGTCAGACCTCTTACATCCCGCTTGCAAATGCGCGCCGAACGCTTTAACCTAGGCATATAACCAGTTAACTAACCAACAAGTTCAAGTGCATGACAATCATCAACAAAAGAGACAGGCTGATCGAATCCGCCGCATTATTGTTCCATCACAACGGATTGAACGCCACGTCGCTCGCCGACATCGCCAAACATGCCGATATTCCGATTGGAAACGTGTACTATTATTTCAAGGCTAAAGAAGAGCTTGCGCTCGCCGCCGTCGCGAAACGCAAAGAACAATTCAGTGCCGCCTACGCACTTCTGGAAGAACATGTCGACGACCCCCGCCAGCGCCTGATCGAAGCCGTGTACTACTTTGAAAAAGTACGCGACGAATATACGAAATACGGTTGCCCCGTCGGGAAGATCATCGTCGATGCGGATGTGGAAAAAGATAATGTGGTGCAGATGGCAGCACAGGTGTTCGCCGAATTCGTGACATGGGCCGAACGCCAGTTCCGCCAGCTCGGCCACGGCGCGGACGCCAAGCGCTACGCGACGACCATCATGTCGGGAGTGCAGGGTGCGGCCATTATGGCCAAAGCCACGCGCAACCCGGCGGTGATTTCCGATGAAATCAACCGCCTCGTCACTTGGATCGAAACCATGCCGAACCGTAAAATCCAGCTCGGCAAAGTGGCGATGAAAGACGTGTCGAGCGCGGCGTAAATATATGAAACGCACCGTTCGAATAGTCACCATCGCCGTGCTTGCCAGCCTAGCCTTGAGCGGCTGCTCGTGCAAAGAATGGGGTTATTGCATGCATATCTTCCCCAATGCCGAACGTTTCGCGGGCAATTAGTTTCTCGAAATCATTTGCATCAGTTAGTAGAAACTTAAAAGGGAAAAGGATTTTCTTCCCCTGTCAGCCATCGCCGCGCTTGCCTGCCTCTGCTTAAGCAGTTGCCCGTGCATAAACGGGGCTATTTTATGCGTATTCTTCCCAACGCCGAGCGTTCTCGGGCAACTAGTGTAAAATCATTGCATGATTTAACGTTGCTTAAGCGGAAGGAAAATTTTCTCTCCCATATTGGCTATCGTCGCATTTGCCGCCTCGCGTTAAACTGTTGCCTGTGTAAGAAACAGGTTATTGCATGCGCATCCTCCCCAATGCCGTGCGTTACACAGGTAACTTGTTTCCTGAAATTATTGCCTGAATCACCGGAACCTGATCGGCGGGGAAGATTTTTTCTTTCCGCTTATTAGCCTCGCCAAAAGCGGTTGCATATACAAGAAATGGGGTTATTGCATGCAGATCTTCTCCTACGCCGGAATGTTTTACAGGTAACTAGTTCCCTAAAATTATTGCCTGAATTACCGGAACCTGATACGCGGGAAAGGACTTTTCTTTCCCTAAAAGCGGTACATCATGTTTGAACTCGCCCCGGCCCCGCTTTTATTCCGCCGCTGCGGGCTGTTTTTATTGCTGGCGCAGTTCAGTCTGTATGTGTTCGGGCTGCCGCCATTTCAGATGGGTATTTGGTATCAAACCGAACCGACGCTGGCGGCGATTTTTATTTTCGCCATTGGGGCAGCTGCTTGGCTGCTGGTCGGCATCATGCGCAACTATTTGGTGCCGCAGGCGCCGCACCCGGTTTGGGTGGTGCTGATTTTATGGGTGGTGTGGCAGGTGATTGCCAGTGCGCTGGCGCATAGTTTCTGGCGCTCTTGGTTCGGGCCGCCGGAACTTGGCGAGGGTGCTGCGCGTTCGATTGCGCTGCTGCTGCTTTCTATGGTCGCGTATCCGTTCTGGCAGGTGGAGTCGTATCGCAGGCTTATCCTGATTTTTGCAGGAAATAATATCTTGCTGCAATGCTGCCTGCATTGGCTTTCGCCGTTCAACCCTGAAAAAGGCTATGAGCTGGGCACGTGGGTGCCGGCGCGGTTTGCGGCGTATCTGGCGTTTATGACGGGGAATATGTGGATCGCCGCCCTTATGGGCGGGCAGATCAAGCGTATCGTGCATATCTGGCTGATGGTATTTTTTACCCTCGCCGTGTTGTGGCTGTCGCTTAATAAATCGGCGATGGTGTTGCTGGGGGCCGCTATTGCGGTGACGGGAATTGTGGGGGTGTGCGCGCGTTCGCGCTTGCTGGCACGGCTATTACAGGTGGGTAAAACATGGCGCTGCGTGATGATACTGGCGTGTTTCCTGCCAATGGGCTGGATTGGGTTCAGCGTATATTATGGCGGCTCGGTCGGGCTTACGTCGGATGGGTTTTTCAACTATATCCTAAGTAAAAACGAAGCGCTCGGCTCGCGCGTGGCGCTTAACCAGGTGGCGGTTTCGACCATGCAACACGAGCCTTCACGCTGGCTGGCGGGCGACGGTTGGGGGCGTTTTACCGACGATATCTTTAAATACGCGCTGGTCGACGGCGTATATGTTTTCAAAAACGGTATCCACGCGCCGAACTGGGCGCCGCTGGAAGGTAGCGCTTATCATAGCCACAGCCAGCCGCTGGAAGTACTGTTGTCGCTTGGGTTGCCGGGGTTGGTGCTTTGGTTTGCATTGCCTGTCGTGGCGCTGATGACGTTGCCGCGCAACTATTTCTGGGCGTGCGGGCCGATGCTGGTGGCGCTGGTGATGCTGACCTATTTCTGGTTTGAAATGCCGCAATGCCTTGCATATGACGCGCTGCTGATTGCAGCACTCAGCACGCAAGGGAGCAGGATTCGCTGGTGCGTCATCAATAATGTATGGGCAATGATGCTGGTTAATTTCTGCGGTATCGCCATGCTGTGGAGTGCGCAGTCACATATTCAAGCGATGCGGTATGGCGATGCGCTCAGCGTGGCGACGCTGAGCGGCCAACCGTTTGAGGGGTTTAGCGCAGAATACCTTGCCAGCGATATCGAGCGTGGCGGCGACCGGTTTTACGGGGCCGCCACGAATTATGCGTTACAACTTGGCTACCGCACGACGATCGACGATAATGACCGGGGCTGGTATGGGCGGTATATTGAAGCGGCGCATATCGTGTCGCTCGACCCCAATATCGGGGCGCGCGCCGCTTCGACGGAGCTGTGGCTTCAATATAAGTTGCTGATCGATTTCGGCGGATTCCATTCCTTTGCCGAGCTTGGGCATCAGGCCATCCTGACGCTGCCGGAGTCGGTCATGCTGGTGACGCAGAAGGCGCCGTTGCGAGACGATTACGCGAGCTTCTTCCTCGTCAACCTGAACTCGATAACCAATGACAACAAGAACCGGCAGGTGGAGATTTTACAGAGTATCCTCGATATCGCACCCGACCACCGCCCTGCGACATGGGTGATGGGAAAGATTCTTTCAACACAGAAAGACCATGTCGATGAAGGAAAATCGCTGATGGAACGCGCGGCATGGTTCGGGGTTAACACGGTGTATCCGGTGACGGACGATGCGATGGAAGTCGTAACGGGCCAGCAGAAATTTTAGCTGCGGCCGCCGTCTTGACACTGACCTGCGGGTTTGCCGCCGCCGACATGGCCGGGGCCGGGAACGGCAACGCCGTTTTCATAATGCCTACCGTCGGTGGTGGCCGCCGTTGAGAATCCACGACCGCCTTTTTCTTTGCTGGCTTGCAGCGAAGCGCCCATGTTGACCACTTTCGTAACACCGGCGATATTGCCGCTACCCGTCATGGCGCCTGCGGTTTTGGATTGCTGCTGACTCAGAGCTTCAAAATTTTTGGCGGCAAGTTCGTTGGCCTGACGCGTCTGCGCACTGAGCGCGCCGTTATTGTTGAATTCGCGAAGTGCCGCTGCGGCGGCTTTGCCGTCACCGGCTTTGAGCGCGTCGGATACCGCTTTGGCAGCGTCGTCAGCGGTGGCTTTACTATCTTTCTGTGCATCTTTGACGATCTGGCCGGAAACTTTAGCGACCGCTGCCTGCCCCGTTTCACTGCCACCCATTTTCCTGGCTTCATCTGGCGAAGTCTGCGCCAGCTTTTCTACATATTTCAAATTATTTGCTACAGCCGCAGGGGGTATTTGGGTCTTGAACTTCTCAGTGAATTGTTCGAGTTCTTCGGCTGCGGCTTGCGCGTTACCCTCGTTCAAATCCGCTAAAATCTTTTCAGCGACACGCTTCATTTCTGTTTGCAGTTCAGCGGACAATTGCGGGGCGGCTTGCGTTCCGCGTGCTTCACCGCGTGATGTTAGCGGCGGCGGGGTGCGCGTGCCAACGACGGGCTGCTGGCCGGGCTGCTGAGGTGATTTTGGTTTTAAGGATGCGGTGCGGTTTTCGACTTCACGGGTTCGTCTGGAAAATTCTTCAAGCGGCATGGCGCGGGCCTGATCGTCGGGAACGGGCACGAAGGCGCTGGCACCCTTTCCGGGTGTGGCAACCATTTCAGCCTGCATGGCGGCATCGAGCTTATTGAGGGCCACGGTGCGTTTTGCCTGAACTTCCTGGAAGGAGAACATTTTGCCAGGTTCGGTTTTCTGCAACCAAGCATTATCTTTCTGGAAAGTCAGGGCGAGCTTTATATTTTCGATTTCTTCTAACGCTGGTGTGTGATCAGAACCGATTCTGGCTTTTTCCAGCGTTTTGATTTCAGATTTAAGCAGTTCTTCAAGAAAAATAGTATTTTTACCAGCGAGGGCAGTGATTTTCTGAATACGTTCGGCGAGTTTTTTTTGCGCCAAATCCGCTTTCAAAACATCCTCGATGCTCGGAACGCCAGCAGCCGACGGGGGCTTCAACGTAGACGGTTTCGGAATCCTCGGGGCTTCGGGATTAGTGTTTTGGCTCATGATATGCTCCTGATGTGACTTTAACCAGTATACCAACAATTTGTTACATAATCATGACAGTCTGATTACTTAATCTTATGAAGGAAAAAATTCAACCATTTGATTTTATTGGTTTTTTAAATTGCTGATATGTGGCACCCACGAAGGAATTCACTCGCTTCGCCTCTTAGGCGGCAGCACTGACGCCCCAATGCATCTACCTATCGCATCAAGGCCATATAGAGCATAACCGCTATATCTCTTGCGTGCGCGTTGTCAACCTAAGAACCTGCGGCAACAGAAATATTAATTGCTAAAACAGTTGAGTTTTAAACGCATTCGGTTTTAAATCAAACGGCTGCTGAATTTATATGGGTTTTTTATATTATGGAACAACGCGTTGTTACGATTATTGGCGGGACTGGATTTATTGGCCGCTATGTGGTGAAGGTTCTGGCGTCGGCGGGGTATACGCTACGCATCATTTCGCGTCATCCCAATGCGGCGTTGCACCTGAAAACGGCGGGCAATGTCGGCCAGATCGTGCTCATGGAAGGTGATTTGACCAACCCGGCCAGCCTCATCGGCAAGATCGAGGATTCGTACGCCATCGTAAACCTCGCGGGGATTTTGTTCGAAGGCGGTTCGCAGAAATTCGCCAAACTCCACACGCACGGCACGGAAAAACTCGCCCAGATGGCCAAGGCCGCGGGCGTTACACGATTTATTCAGATTTCGGCGCTGGGCATTGAAAAATCCGGAAGTTCGAAATACGCGCGCTCCAAATTGATGGGCGAAAAACTGTTGTTTCAGGCGTTTCCAGGGGCGACCGTGCTGCGCCCGAGCATCGTGTTCGGCCCGGAGGATAATTTCTTCAATATGTTCGCCCGCATGGCGCGTGTCATGCCTGCCCTGCCCCTGATCGGCGGCGGGGAAACGCGTTTTCAGCCGGTGTATGTCGGCGATATTGCCAAGGCGGTGGAAGTATGTTTGAAGCGCCCCGATACCGTCGGGCAGATTTATGAACTCGGCGGGCCGGAAGTGCTAACGTTTAAGAGCATCATTTCGTATATCCAGAAAGTTCTCGGCAGCCAGAAAATGCAGGTGCGGATCCCGTTCGCGGTGGCGCCGTTGATTGCGATTGCCGAGGAGTTGAAACACACGCTATCGTTCGGCTGGATGAAGCCAATGATCACGCGCGATCAGATCAAGCTGATGAAATCCGACAACGTTGTCGGAACCGGCTATATGCAGTTCGCCAATCTGGGCATCAGCCCGACGGCGCTGGAAGTCGTGGTTCCCGAATATCTTTCGCGTTACAATAAAAAACTCTACGTGAATGCAAAATGACATGCTGACATTCACCAAAAACGGCCAGCATTATCCCGAAGTAAAGCCCGCCGAAGCGCGCAAGCACGATTTTAACGAGATCTATGCCAATTTTGACCCGGTGCAGGCAGCCGTTCAAGCGTCGCGCTGCTCGCAGTGCGGCATTCCGTTCTGCCAGATTCACTGCCCTCTGCAAAACAACATTCCCGACTGGCTGAAACTCACCGCCGAAGGGCGGCTCGAAGAGGCGTACGCGGTGTCGAGCGCAACCAATACGTTTCCGGAAATCTGCGGCCGCATCTGCCCGCAGGACCGATTATGCGAAGGCAATTGTGTGATTGAAAAGGGCTTCCAGTCGGTCACGATTGGCTCGGTGGAAAAATACATTACGGAAACGGCGTTCGCCAATGGCTGGGTGAAGCCCATCACCGTGGCACGCGAAACGGGAATTTCCATTGGGATTATCGGCGCGGGCCCCGGCGGCCTTGCAGCGGCCGACGCGCTGCGCCGCCGCGGGCACGAGGTGCATGTGTATGATCGCTATGACCGCATCGGCGGGTTGATGATTTATGGCATTCCTAATTTCAAGCTGGAAAAAGAAGTGGTGGCGCGCCGCCATCAGTTACTGACGGAAGGTGGCATTCATTTCCACCTGAATTACGATGTGAAAGACATCAATGAGCTGCGCGAACGCCACAGTGCGGTGCTGATCGCCACGGGAGTATACCAATCGCGCGAGATACAGCTTCCTGATTACAGCCTCGCGGGGATTATCCCGGCGCTGTCGTACCTCACCGCCAGCAACCGTATAGGGCTTGGCGACCGTGTGCGGGATTATGAAAACGGCGTGCTGAACGCGGAAGGCAAGGACGTGATTGTCATCGGCGGCGGCGATACGGCGATGGATTGCGTGCGCACGGCTGTGCGTCAGAATGCGTCCAGCGTTATTTGCCTTTATCGCCGCGATCAGGCTAATATGCCTGGCAGCGCGCGCGAAGTGAAAAACGCAATGGAAGAAGGCGTGAAATTCCTGTGGCTGTCCGCGCCGAAAGCCTTTGTCGGCAACGGTTACGTGAACCAGATTCTGGTGCAGCAGATGCGCCTGACGACGCATGATAATAGCGGGCGCCAGTCGGTTGTGCCGGTTGAAGGCGAAACGTTTGCGCTTAAATGCGATATGGCCATCAAGGCGCTGGGGTTCGATGCGGAAGATCTGCCAACGCTTCTGAATGCGCCGTCGCTGGGTTTAAGCAAATACGGCACTGTGGCGATCGATCAACAAAGCTTTGCAACCAACGTCGAAGGCATATTCGCGGCGGGCGATATCGTGCGCGGCGCAAGCCTTGTAGTCTGGGCGATCAAAGACGGGCGCGACGCTGCGAACGCCATGCATAAATACGTTACCGCATTACAACACCAAGCGATGGTCGCATGACCGGATTACACGGAGGGATCTAGCCCATGAAATATTCACTCATCGCCGCTATCGCATTGTTCAGTTTCGCATCCAGTGCGCATGCGCAGCAGATTCGCGATATGTCGCTCTCACCTTCGGAAACCGCCGTACAGCCCAACACCGCGAAAACGGCCACACAGGGCTTTTCCAACCAGCCCGGATATGCGGGCAGCGGCCAGAATTTCCAGAACGACGTCTCGCGCCGCATTTCCGATATGAATCGCAACGGGGCGCATGGCTCGCCGATGCCGCCGCCGCGCGTGGGCGACATCAACCAGGGGCAGCAACCGGCCAAAAGTTTCATGGAGGGCTATTGCGATCCTAACTTCACGCCGATGCTCGCCAATAACCGCCGCTACTACGGGCAGGAACAATGCCTGCAACAGATCCGCGACGATTCCTGCTATCGTTTCAAGCTGCTGGCGGCTGAAGTTAAAGTGGTGCTTGATAGCGCTATCTCTTGCTTATTCGATAACAGCAACGGCTATGTCGCGCCTACCAATGAAAATGCCAGCACGGAAGTCATGGCGTGCGCGGAAAGTTATGTGCACCGAATCGAGCTGCTGAAAAAATACATGGGTGATGCCGGTACAGCTTATGCGTTGGTGTACCTTCCCGATAACGTGCTGGACACGTCCGGCGCGTGCGTCAATCGCCAACAGCAAGGGCAGCAATAATGGCTTGGTCATGGGATGAAGACTGGAATAAACGCGCCGACGCGTTGGCCAAAGACGGCATGTACGACCATGACAGCGAACATGACGCGTGCGGCGTCGGTTTTGTCGCGGCCATTGACGGCAAACCGCGCCGCAGCATCGTTGAATCGGGCATTGAAGCGCTGAAAGCGGTTTATCACCGCGGCGCGGTAGACGCGGACGGGAAGACAGGCGACGGCGCGGGTATCAACATTCAAATTCCGTTTGAGTTCTTTAAAGACCATCTGGAGCGCAGCGGCCAGAATTTAACCAGCGACAGACTTGCCGTGGGCATGATGTTCCTGCCGAAGAAAAATTTTGCCGCGCAGGAAACCTGCCGTGCGATTGTCGAAAGCGAAATCCTGAAGCTTGGGTATAAGCTGTATGGGTGGCGGCAGGTGCCGGTGAAAGCCGATGTGATCGGCGAAATCGCCAACGATTCGCGTCCGGAAATCGAGCAGATTCTTATCGCCGGGAAAGACGGCATGGACGAAAAACGCTTCGAGCTGGAGCTGTATTTTATTCGTAAGCGCATTGAAAACGCCGTGCGCGCCAAGGCGATCAATGATTTTTACATCAGTTCACTGTCGGGGCGAAGCCTTATTTACAAGGGCTTGTTTAAAGCCGAGCAGTTGACGGCGTTTTATCCGGATTTGCTTGATGAGCGATTTATTTCGTCCTACGCGGTATTCCACCAGCGTTTCTCGACAAATACTGCGCCTGCATGGCACCTCGCCCAACCGTTCCGCATGATCGCGCATAACGGTGAAATTAATACAGTTAAAGGCAACATCAACTTCATGCGTAGCCATGAAGCGACGTTCTATTGCGACGATTTCGAGGGTTTTGAGCAGGATTTGCTGCCGGTTATTCCTGATAATACGTCCGACACGGGGGCGCTGGATTCCGTGGTGGAAATTCTGACGCGCGCGGGACGTCCGCTGCCGCTGACCAAGCTTATTCTTATTCCACCAGCATGGGTGCGCGCGTCGGACATGCCGCAGGCGCATAAAGATATGTTCAGCTGTTTGAACTCCGTGTCTGAGCAATGGGACGGACCTGCCGCCATCGCCGCCACCGACGGGGACTGGATTATCGCAGGCATGGACCGCAACGGGTTGCGCCCGATGCGCTATACTATCACGAAAGACGGCATAATCAGCGTGTGTTCGGAATCGGGGATGGTGAATGTATCCGACGCCAATATCATCGAGCGCGGACGGCTTGGGCCGGGCGATATTCTGGGCATCGATTTGCGTGAAGGCAAGCTGTACCGCGACCGGGAGCTTAAAGATTTGCTGGCGAACCAGTATCCGTATAAGCAGTGGTCCGGCAATATCATTACGCTGAACGACATCGCCAAAGAGGCGGAAAAAATCAAACCGGCAGGGCTTTCGCCCGAGCGCCTGCGCTTGCTGCAACTGGCGACTGGCATGACGCATGAAGACGTGGAAAGCATCCTGCATCCGATGGCTGAAGAAGCTAAGGAAGCCATCGGTTCGATGGGGGATGATACGCCGATGGCGGTGTTGTCTGAAAAGCATCGCGGTTTCCATCATTTTTTCCGGCAGAATTTTTCGCAGGTTACGAATCCGCCGATCGATAGTTTGCGCGAACGCCGCGTGATGAGCCTGTTTACGCGCTTTGGTAATGACGGGAATTACCTTGCGCTGGATAACTCGCATAGCAGCATTTTGCTGGTGGAAACGCCCGTGTTGCTTACGCATGAGCTGGACACGATTAAAACGCATTTCGCTGAGCGTGTGAGCGAAATCGACACGTTGTTTGATCTGAATAAAGGACCTAATTCGCTGCGCATGGGGCTGGACCGTGTGCTTGCAAAAGCGGAAAAAGCGATGCGTGACGGTAAGACTTACATTGTGCTGACCGATGAGCGCATGGATGAGACACATGCGGCCATCCCGATGATTCTGGCGGTTTCGGCATTACAGACGCATCTGGTGAAGCATAAGCTACGCAAAAAGGCGTCGATTCTTGTTCGCACGTCGGAATGTATCGAAGTGCATTGCTGCGCGGTGCTGATCGGCGTGGGTGCGACGGTGGTCAATCCCTATCTGGCTGAGGAAACGCTGGTCAACCGGCATAAGCGCGGGTTGTTCGGGCAGAAGAAACTTGGCGATGTGCTGGGAAATTACCGCGAGGCGATGGGCGCGGGGTTGCTTAAAGTCATGTCGAAAATGGGCATTTCGATTATCAGCGCGTATCGTGGTGGGTTGAATTTTGAAGCGATTGGGCTTAGCCGCGCATTGGTGGCGGAATTCTTCCCGGGCCTACCCTCGCGGATTTCGGGCATCGGGCTGGCGGGGATTGAAAATCAGGTCAAAGATATTCATCTGGAGGCGTTTTCGACGCCGTATAGCGAGTTGCCTATCGGCGGGTTTTACCGTTTCCGCGCCAATAGCGAGAAACACGCGTGGGAAGGCACGGCCATCCACACGTTGCAAACCTCCGTCGGCACCGGCAGTTACCAGACATTCAAGCATTACACCGATATGGTGCGCCGCGCTGGCCCTGTGCATATCCGCGATTTGCTGGATTTCCGGCCAATCAACCCGCCGATTGCGATTGAGCAAGTGGAATCCATTACTGAAATCCGCAAGCGTTTTGTAGCACCAGCCATGAGCCTCGGCGCGTTGTCGCACGAGGCCCACCAGACGCTGGCGATTGCCATGAACCGCATGGGCGCGGCGTCCAATTCTGGCGAAGGCGGCGAAGGTCCGGAGCGCTACAAGCCGTTCGCCAATGGCGACAATGCGAACTCCACCATCAAGCAGATCGCCTCGGGGCGATTTGGCGTGACGGCGGAATATTTGAACTCGGCGACCGAATTGCAGATTAAAGTGGCGCAAGGCGCTAAACCCGGCGAAGGCGGCCAGCTTCCGGGCTTTAAAGTGACGGCTGAAATCGCGCGTTTGCGCCATGCAACGCCGGGGGTAATGCTGATTTCGCCGCCGCCGCACCATGATATTTATTCCATCGAAGATCTGGCGCAGCTGATTTACGATTTAAAGCAGATCAACCCGGATGCGTTTGTGTCGGTGAAACTCGTGTCGCAATCGGGCATCGGTACGATTGCTAGCGGCGTTGCCAAGGCGATGGCCGATAAGATCGTGATTTCCGGGCATTCCGGCGGCACGGGCGCCTCATCGTGGTCGAGCATCAAGCATGCGGGCATTCCGTGGGAAATGGGGCTTGCTGAGGCCAATCAGGTGCTGACGCTGAACCGCATGCGCCACCGTGTGCGTTTGCAAACGGATGGGGGGTTGAAAACCGGACGCGATATCGTGATTGCGGCCATGCTGGGAGCGGAAGAATATGCGCTCGGCACGGCAGCGCTTGTGGCGATGGGGTGTCTGATGGTGCGCCAGTGCCACATGAATACGTGCCCTGTGGGCATTACCACGCAGGACCCGGCGCTTCGCGCCAAGTTTGAAGGCACGGTGGAAAAAGTGGTGAATCTGTTCAGCTTCGTGGCTGAGGAAACCCGCGAAATTCTTGCGTCGCTCGGCTTTACCAGCCTGAATGAAATCATCGGCAGGTCGGATTTGCTGACGCAGGTTAGCCGTGGTAGCGAGGACCTTGTGGACCTAGATCTCAACAACCTGCTGGCGCAGGCCGATACCGGCGCTAATGCGCGTTATTTCACGCTCAACGGCCGCAACGAAGTGCCCGATACGCTCGACGCGCAGATGCTTAAGGACGCGCACAGCGCTCTCAAGCGCGGCGAAAAAATCCAATTGGCTTACACGGTGCGCAATACCATGCGCGCTGTGGGCACACGATTGTCGTCGATGATGTCGCGCCGCTTCAACACGTCGCAGTTGCAGCCTGACCATATTACGCTGCGCCTTCGCGGTTCGGCGGGGCAGTCGCTCGGCGCGTTTGCCGTGCGCGGGCTTAAGATTGAGCTGTACGGGGATGCGAATGATTATGTGGGCAAAGGGTTGTCGGGCGCTACCATCGTGATCCGCCCTCGCCCTTCCAGCTCGCTGATTCCGCATGAAAATACCATTATCGGCAACACCGTGCTGTATGGCGCGACCTCCGGCAAGCTGTTTGCGTCCGGGCAAGCGGGCGAACGCTTCGCGGTGCGCAATTCCGGGGCGCTGACGGTGGTGGAAGGCTGCGGCTCGAACGGGTGCGAATACATGACCGGCGGCACGGCAGTGATTCTTGGCGGTGTCGGGCATAATTTCGGCGCGGGCATGACCGGCGGGATGGCGTATATTTACGATATCGACCAGAGCTTCGAAGGACGCGTCAACAAGGACACCGTGGTGTATCAGCGCGTCGAATCGCCACATTGGGAAAATGCGCTGAGGGAAATGCTGGTTGAGCATCTGACGGAAACCGGCAGTATCCGCGCGGAAAACATCGTCTCCGGCTGGGAATGGGAATTGCCGAAATTCTGGCAGGTCTGCCCGAAGGAGATGGTGTCGCGCCTTGAGCATCCGCTATCGGCGCTAGCCGCGCAAGAGAAACAGGCGTGACGAAAAAACAGCGTGTTTATTTGTTTGCTGGCATTTCGGGCGTGTTCATGTGGGCATTTGCGGGTGGGCTGATCTGGGTTGTTTTCCATCCCGAAGAATACCCTGTGCTGTCAAGCTATTTGACGAAAACACGCAGCCTGCCATATCCGCAGAATATCATGCCAGCGATTGCCAAATGCTGGTATGTGCCGGAGGCGCAGTTGAAAGCGGGGATGGAGGCCATCGTGATTGCAACCTATAAGCAGGACACGACGCTGGAAAACGTTGCTATTCGCGATGAGGATGCCGAGCGTTATAAATCCGACGCATTGTTCCACGAAGCAAGCGATCAGGCTATGAAGGCAGTGAAGGATTGCAGCCCGCTGCGCTTCCTACCGCCAACGAAATACGAAGAATGGAAAGTCATGGAATTGAAATTCGATCCGGCGCCGGGGCCAAAGCCATGATGCGTCACACGCTTTTGTCATTGTTGACGATGGAGAAATACCGATGACGCGCCAGCTTTACCACACCCAGCTTTCCCCGTTCTGTCGCAAAATCCGAATGCTGCTGAAAGAAAAGGGTCTCGAATTCGAGCTGGTCTGCGAGAATCCGTGGGACAAGAAACTGGCGTTGTTTGCACTGAACCCGGCGGGCGAAGTGCCGGTGCTGGTGGAGCCGAACGGCACGATTGTTTCCAGCAATTACGCGATCGCCGAATATCTTGAGGAAAAATATCCTGAGATAACCTTGCTCGGCGTGACGCCGCAGGAGCGCGCGGAAGTGCGCCGCCTCATCGACTGGTTCGACCATAAATTTGATTATGAGGTGACGCAGCCGGTTTTGTTTGAAAAAATCTTCAAAAACTACATGGGCGGCGGGGCGCCGGATTCGTCGGCGATTCGCACCGGGAAAACGCAGATGCTGTATCACCTCGACTATATCGGGTATCTGGCCAGTGAGCGTTATTTCCTTGCGGGGGATAATCTGACGCAGGCGGATCTGGCTGCGGCGGCGCATTTATCGGCTCTGGATTATCTGGGCGATGTGCCGTGGGATTACAATCCGGCAGCGCATAACTGGTATGCGCTGATGAAATCGCGCCCTAGCATGCGCAATATCCTGATTGAGCGCGTGCGCGGTGTGCGTCCGCCGGTTTACTACGAAAATCCTGATTTTTAGGCCTGATTTTTAGGCCTGATTTTTAAGCCTGATTTTTAAGCAGCCCTTGAGCGGTCCGGTTTAGCGCGCGCGGCGAGTGTGCGGAAGGCTTTTGTGTAGGCGTCGCGGTCCTGTTCCAGGGCGGCTTTACAGGCGGCGTCCCATTCAGCACGATTGGCGGGTTCGGTTGCTTTGTGCGTGGTATGGGCAAAGGCACCGATAAATTTTTGCCCGTCGCTGGCAATTGCATCCCACAGCGCGTCGCGGATGGTTGGTACGTCGTATTTCAGCGTGTGTGCGGCGACACTTTTGTCGTGCGCGCGGATGAATTTTGCAAGCTCCGCTTCATGGCGTTCAAGCTCTTTGAGGGCACTGGTGCTGGGTTTGAAAATCGGAATCGCCTGCAAGCGGACTGGCACGTCGGCGACCCACAGCAGCTCGAAATCTTTCTTGGGGTCTTTAACAAGTTCAGCGGCACGTTGAAGCATTTCCAGCGCGTTGGGATCGGTCAGCGGGGTTTCGCCGTCGGCAACGACGACGAAGAACGGTTTGCCGTTGGCGGCGGGCTCGTAGGCCTTGTAAATATGGTGCTGGATATAGACGCCGTTTTCAAAATCCATCGCGCGGACGAGGTCTTTCAGGGCTTTGGGAACTTCGCTGGGGATATCGTCTTCGGCGATCTGGTCGGGGTCGGCGAGGCAGTCGAATTTCCGCCCCTGTTGCAGGCCTTCATTGAGCAATTGCGCCACGGAGAATTTACCTGTCGCGGGCGGTCCGATGACAAGCTGAAGCTTGCTTTTCTTAAAATCGATTGCTTTTTCAAGCGTTTCGGCGACGCGCGTCTGCTGGTCGTCATTGCCGAAATACATGGGTTCTGCGTCTGTTTCGTTACTTTGCATGTGAAATCCGCTGCTTTATTTTCTATATTCATAATATACTGCATTGAATTTAACAAATCGAAAACCCAATGAAAGACGCAATAAGGTCAAAAGCTTATGATTTAGGCTTCTCGGCGGTAGGCTATACCGAACCGAGCATTGCCGCGCATGTGCAGATGGGGTTGCAGGCGTTCGTCGAAGGCGGGTATCACGGCGATATGGCATGGATGGCGACGAATCTTGAAAAGCGCGGCGATCCGAAGACGCTGTGGCCGGAGGCGCAATCGGTGATCATGATCGGGCATAATTACGGGCCGGATTTCAATCCGATGGATAAGTTGGAAAACCATAGCAACGGCACCATCTCCGCCTATGCGCTGAATGCGGATTATCATGACGTGATGAAAAAACGCCTGCGGGAGCTGGCAAGCTGGATTGCGCAGCAGCATGGCTGCGACGTTAAACTGTTCGTCGACACCGCACCGGTGATGGAAAAAGCGCTCGCTGCCCAGGCGGGCATTGGCTGGCAGGGTAAGCATACGTGCTTAGTCAGCCGTGAGTTCGGCTCGTGGCTGTTCCTTGGCGCGATCTTTACCACGCTCAAATTTGATGCCGACCTGGCCGAGACCAACCACTGTGGCAACTGCACGCGCTGCCTTGATATCTGCCCCACGCAGGCGTTTACGGCCAGCGGCAAGCTGGATGCGCGCAGATGCATCGCGTATCTGACCATCGAACATAAAGGACAGGTGCCGCTGGAATTTCGCAAGGCCATCGGCAATCGCATTTACGGTTGCGACGACTGCCTTGCGGTATGCCCGTGGAACAAATTTGCGCAGGCCTCTTCAGAGGCCGCCTATCATCCGCGCAAAGCGCTGGAAGCGCCGCTGCTGGGGGATTTAATGAAACTGGACGACGCGGCGTTTCGCGTGCTGTTCTCTAAATCGCCGGTCAAGCGCATTGGGCGGGACCGGTTCGTGCGCAACGTGCTGATTGCAGCGGGAAATAGTGGTGACGCGTCCCTTATCCCCGACATACGCGAGCGGTTGGCGGATGACTCGCCGTTGGTGGCGGAAATGGCGGCATGGGCGTTGCAATGTCTTACATAAGTGATAAAATAGGATAATGGCTGAAAAATACGAAATAAGCGTCCGCGACCCGGACGGCCAGGTTGTCGGAAAACTGGATGTTGAAAAAGCGGGCACGCATGTGCCAGCAGGACCGCACCAGTTCCAGTACAAAATCACCGGCTATAACAATAACGACGTCCCGCTTGGCACTATAAGTAGTAATCGGGTGAACACCTTTATTTTATGGGACGGCCAGAAATTCATGTATCCTGACCCCGAACGTTCGGCGCTTAATTTCAACGATGCGCTCACCCTCGCCACACAGCTCGTGCGCACCGGCGACGGACGCGCGCTCGAAGCCACCAACCAGTTTTACCTGCGACGTTGTTCGGCAGGTGTCACCCGCCTCTAACGGAGAATGTATGTCCACTGTCACCATGTACACCAAAGACTACTGCCCTTACTGCACGAAGGCGAAAAACTTTCTGAAACGCAAGGGAATCGAGCAGATTCAGGAAATCGACATCACGCATGACGAAGCGTTGCAGCAGGAAATGATCGACAAATCCGGCGGGCGCAAAACAGTGCCGCAGATTTTCATCAACGGCGCGCATGTCGGTGGTTGCGATGATTTGATGGCGCTCGACACAGACAAACTCGCAGCCATGCTCGGCTGAGCGCGACACCGTTTTACTTCAATAAAAAATTCCGGGTCCGCTATAATCGCGCAGGAGATGTTGCGATTATGCAACAGCACTAAGCTTTCTAATTTTCATACCTCTTACCACTACATATAGTTAGTGCAGCAATGGTGAATTTTGTGTAAAGATTGTCCAAGTTAATTAGATAATTATTTAAGATTGCGAAGACGTATACAGAATTCAATACACATTAGAGGCACATACAGGGTGTACACGATTCAGTTTTGGAATTCTTTCTGGAGGCAACGGTCGAAAACAATGACCAAGTCACAATTAACCCAAAATTCCGGCCTCAACACGCTCGCAAACGACGGCCTCAGCCTTCAGGAAAAATACGAATACCTCGCTGAATACGGCACGCATATCCTGTGCCTGCTCAACACCGGCACCGGCTGCACGTATCTGTCGCGCAATTTCGAAACCATCACCGGGTTCGATTGCAGAAGCTTCCACGGAGATTCGATTTTCGGGCTGGTTCACCACGATTACCAGGAAGCGTTTGAACGCATTCTCAGCGAAACCATCCCGGAAAACCAGCCGCTGCACTGGCGCTGCAAACTTCTGCACGCCGATAAGAAATGGTACTGGTACACCATGTTGATTCACTCTAAACACGGCGGCAAGCAGGGCGAATATGTTTGCATCATGGAAAATATTCATGACTCCATCCAGACGCAGGGCATTTTGCAGAAAGCGAAGCTCGAAGCCGAGCTGGCGCTACGCTCGCGCTCGGAGTTCCTGTCCAATATGAGTCATGAGCTGCGCACGCCGCTGAACGCCATCATCGGGTTTTCGCAGATTATCGAAAGCGAAATTTTCGGACGAATCGAGCACCCGCAATACCGCGAATACATCCGCCATATCCACGAAAGCGGGTATGATTTACTGGCCAAGATTGAAGATTTGCTGGAAATCGCCAATATCGATGCCGGGCGCGTCACGCTGTCGCGCGAGGAAATCAGCGCCGAGGATATTTTCCGCCATGTGATCGACACGCAGACCCATCACGCCATGTCGGCGCAGGTTGCGCTCAATGCAGCATGCGCGCCGGAACATATTTTGCTGCATGTGGACCGGCTGAAACTTCAGCACATCCTTGGCCATCTTGTGTCGAACGCCATCAAATTCTCGCCGCAGGGCACCGATATTTTCCTTAATGCTGATATCACCGAGCAGGGACTGCGCATCTGCGTACAGGATAACGGCACGGGCATGACCGGGGCGAAGCTTAACGCCATCGTGCGCGCGTTGCAGGAAGATAATTGCTGGAGCGTCAGCCATGACAACCAGAGCATCGGGCTTGGACTGGCGCTTACCCGCGAATTCGTGGTGCTGCATGGCGGAGAAGTCGGCGTCGACAGCAAACCCGCGCAGGGCACGACGATTACGATCATGCTCCCGCCCAATTGCATCATCCGCCACGCCGGATTCGACGACCGCGTTTACGACAACGCCGACAGCTATATTCAGGCCGTCAGCTAACAACCCAATTCAGTATCATCATGGATAAGCCAAAGGCAGCCGCCGATATTATCGCCAACGCACTGCCCGATATTCCGTTCGACGGCTGGAACCAGCATGTGCTGAAGAAAGCCGCCCTTGTCGCGGGTTATAAGAAGACGGACGTCATCCGTATTTTCCCGGGTGGTGCCATCGAGGCGGCTGAAATGTTTATGCGCTATTACGACAGCGCGCTGTCCGAAGCGTTGCAGGGATATTACCTCGACCAGTTGAAAATCCGTGAACGCATCACTACTGCCGTGCGCGTAAAACTCGAGCTGATGGAGCCGCAACGCGAAGCGATTCGCAAGACGTTGGCATTGCTGGGCTTGCCGTTTTATATGCACCGGTCGCTGAAGCTGCTGTATGAAACGGTGGACAATATCTGGTATCTGGTCGGTGATAATTCGACCGATTTCAACTTCTATACTAAACGACTGACGCTTGCGGGCGTTTGGTCTACCACGCTTGTGTTCTGGCTGGATGATAAAAGCTCCGGCTGCGCCAACACGTGGGAGTTTCTTGATCGCCGCATCAATGATGTGATGGTGATTGAAAAGGTGAAGCAGCAATTTAAGAAAAAATTCTTCTGATTACATCGCGCACAGGCAGCGTTTGATACCGGCATTGATCGTGCAGGTCGGGTTGCCGCCGCTGCAATAACCACCGCCGCTAAGGCCCGGGGCGCCGCCGACATTGCCGCCTACCGTGCCTGCGCCCGCGCCGGCGGCGTTGAGATTAAACGGCTGCGCCATGATGCTTGAGGGCAGCAGGTAGTTCCCGCGCGCGGAGAAGGTGAGCAAATCGTCGAACGAATCTGTGGCGTCGCTGGCGTTGAGGGTGATGTCTTTTTGTACGAAAGTGCCTTCGAAACCGGTGGAAACGCCGGTGCTATCGCAGTCGCAGTTATTCAGCTCGGAGATGTTGGTGGAGCTGACGTTCAGGCGCGTGGTGCCGCCGTTGCGTGGATACGCCCCCTGCCCGTTTAAACCTAAGCTTACGAGTACCTGACAGGCAATCGTGGATTTAACCACACCTTCGGCGTTTAGAATCGTCATGCGGGTGGATACGTCATAGGTGGAACTCACCGCGAACGCGCCCGGCAGTGTCATGTCTCGGCTGACGGCGTAAATAAAGCGCCTGCCCCAACCGTCGAAGGCGTAATCGTCCGGCAGCCCGATGGTTTTGACCGGCAGCATACCTTCGCGCGCATCCTGCGGGCCGAGGGACGGAGTCTGGCTGAAATTGGAAGTTGGCGCGCCGCCGGTGCAACTGCCGGGATTAGCGGCTTCATAGCCGAAATTGACCTGATTGATGGCAAGCGTGGCGTCGGCGGGGCATGGCAAGCGATTAAACGCGAGGCGGTATTCGTAAAGCGCTTTCTGGATAGCTTCCATTTTGGCGACCGACTGGCGGAACTGGATTTTCTGCAGCGTTGCCGAAAACAGCGCTACCAGCGAAATCGCGACCACGCCCATGATGACCAGAACGATGGTCATTTCAAGCAGGGTAAACCCTTGGGAATGTGAGCAGCCGCGAGGCTTTGCCATTGAGTGGTCCATAGCAGTTACCGCATCAGGGTAACATGCTATGGATTAAATTTTTGCTAACGCAAAAGGGTTTTGCGTTATTTTACTGCTACATGTGGATGACTTTACCGAAGGCGTCCAGCGTCGATTCATGCATCATTTCCGATAAGGTCGGATGCGGGAAGACGGTGTGCATCAGGTCGAGTTCGGTGCCTTCCATCTGGCGGGCAATGGCGTAGCCCTGAATCATTTCGGTCACTTCCGCGCCGATCATATGAGCGCCGAGCAACTCACCGGTCTTGGCGTCGAAGATGGTTTTGACCAAACCTTCGGGTTCGCCGAGCGCAATAGCCTTGCCGTTTCCGATGAACTGGAAGCGGCCGACTTTGATGTCCTTCTTAGCTTCGCGCGCGGCTTTTTCGGTCATGCCAACGCTTGCCACCTGCGGCCAGCAATAGGTGCAGCCCGGGATGTTTTTGACGTTGAGCGGATGGACGTCTTTCTGGCCGGCGATTTTTTCGATGCAGATGACGCCTTCGTGGCTTGCTTTGTGCGCAAGCCACGGCGGGCCGGTCAGATCGCCGATGGCGTAAACGCCGGGCTCGCCCGTGGCGGACCATTTGTCGACAACGACGTGGGTTTTATCGACTTTTATTTTAGTGCCTTCGAGGCCTAAGTTTTCAACGTTGCCGACGATGCCGATGGCCATGATGACGCGGTCGACGGTGATGTCGGTGGATGCGCCATCTTTTTCAATCGTCACGGTGACGTTGTTGCTGCCCTTCTTGAGGCCTTTGACGTTGGTCGAAGTCAGGATTTTCATGCCCTGTTTTTCGAAGGATTTCTGCGCGAGCTTCGAGATTTCTTCGTCTTCCACGGGCAGGATGCGGTCAAGCATTTCGACGACGGTCACTTCCGCGCCCATCGTGCGGTAGAAGCTGGCGAACTCAATGCCGATGGCGCCGGAGCCGACGACCAGCAGGGATTTCGGCATTTCGGTGGGCACCATTGCTTCTTTGTAGGTCCAAACCAGCTTGCCGTCCGGTTCCATGGCCGGGATGGTGCGTGCACGGGCGCCGGTGGCGAGGATGATGTGCTTGCCGGTCAGTTCGCTGACGGTTTTACCGTCTTTATCAACGATGACTTTGCCTTTGCCGGCGAGCTTGCCGTGGCCGTCGAAGACGGTGACTTTGTTTTTCTTCATCAGGCCCGACACGCCTTTGGAAAGCTGGCTGGCCACGCCGCGCGAGCGGGCGACGACTTTGGCGAGATCGAACTTGATATCCTTGACCGACAGGCCGAAGGATTCGAGGTTGTGCAGCAGGTGGTAGATTTCCGAGGAACGCAGGAGCGCCTTGGTCGGGATGCAGCCCCAGTTTAGGCAGATGCCCCCCATGTGCTCGCGTTCCACCACGGCGGTTTTCATGCCCAACTGCGCGGCGCGGATAGCAGTTACATAACCGCCCGGGCCACCGCCGATTACTACTACGTCAAAATTGGTCTCGGTCATATGTCTTCCTTAAATTACTATTCATGCGACTTAGCGCGTGGATTATTTCTCTTCATCAGGCAGCGGCACTCGGCTGGAGTGCTGGTCGACGATCAGCCATTTGCCGCCTTCGAGGTTATAGACGAAGGTGTAGCGGGCGGGGATGTTGATGGGTTCGCCGTCTTGCGTATAGCTTAAATCGTAGCGGCCGTTGACGACGGCGACGTTGCCGAAGAGGCGCACCTGACTGCTTTTGATATCGACTTTGATGTCCGGGTTCGGGACGACTTTTTTGAAGTAACCCTTGATCTGGTCACGCTTGGTCATCGGTTCCTGCGCGAAGGTAGAAATCATGACGGCGTTTTTGTCGTAGAGCTTCATGATGACGTCGACATTGGCGCTTTCGATGGCGGCTTTCCAGTCGGTGAGCGCTTTATCGACGCTGGGCTGATCGGCGGCGAATGCGGGGGACGTGAGGAGCAGGAACGTGAGAGCTAGGATTTTAGTGATGGACTTCATGGGGTACTCCTGAGGATTACAGCAGTAGCAATGCTGGGCTTTCGAGATAGTGCTTGAGGGCGGCGAGGAATTCGGCACCGACGGCACCATCCACCACGCGGTGATCGACTGAGAGGGTCAAATCGACCATATTGCGCACGACCATCTGGCCGTGGCGGACGACGACGCGGTCTTCACCGGCGCCGACGGCAAGGATGCAGCCCTGCGGCGGGTTCACGATGGCGGAGAAGGATTTTACGCCGAACATGCCGAGGTTAGAAATGGAGAAGCCGCCGCCTTGGAATTCTTCGGGGGCGAGCTTGCCAGTTCGGGCGCGGCCCGCGAGGTCTTTCATCTCATTGGAGATGGTGGTGACGCCTTTCTGGTCGGCGTTTTTGACGATGGGGGTGATGAGACCGCCTTCGATGGCGACAGCTACCGAAATGTCGACGTTGCTGTATTGCACGATGGCGTCGTCATACCACGAGCCGTTGGCGGCGGGAACTTTTTTGAGCGCGAGGGCCACGGCTTTGATGATGAAGTCGTTCACCGAGACTTTGTAGGCGGGTTTCTTTTCTTTGCCAGCGATAGATTCGGCTTCGAAATTGATGTCCTTGCGGATGTCGAGCAGCTTGTTGAGTTCGCAGTCTACGGTGAGGTAGAAATGCGGCACCTGCTGTTTGGACTCGGTCAGGCGGCGGGCGATGACCTTGCGCATGTTGGAATTCGGGATTTTGGTGAATTCTACGGGATTGCGCATGACGCGGCCCGAGCGGCCGAGATTGCCCGACGATTTGGCTTTCAACACGTCTTCGCGCACGACGCGGCCATGCGGGCCGGTGCCTTGAACGCCGCCGATATCGACGCCTTCTTGTGCGGCAATGCGTTTGGCCAGAGGGGAAGCGAACACGCGCTCACCGGCACTGCGCATCGGCGCGCTCATGGCGGCGGGAGTTGCGGTTGGCGACAGGCTTGAGACGGAGGTTGGAGCGGCGCTTGGTGCCGGTGCGGCGGCGGAGGAAGCGGATGAGGCTGGTGCGGCGGCGGCTCCCGTTTTGGGGCCTGCGACGGCTTTGGGTTTATAGGTGTCGATGGCTTTTTTGTCTTCGCCGTCTTCCAGCAGGAGTGCGATGAGCTGGTTGACTTTGACGCCTTCGGTGCCGCCTTGAACGACGATTTTTCCCATGACACCTTCGTCGACGGCTTCGACTTCCATCGTCGCTTTGTCGGTTTCGATTTCGGCTATGACTTGGCCGGATTTGATTTTGTCGCCTTCCTTGACGGTCCATTTGGCGAGGTTGCCCTCGGTCATGGTGGGCGAAAGTGCAGGCATCAGGATTTCGATTGGCATGGTTCGTACTTTTCTAGCTGAGGTGGTAAGGGCGCGGCATTATTTACCGCCATTGAAAGAGGCCGTGCAATGCGGGTTTTTAAACGCATTGACGTTGACTGAGGTTTGAATTTTATGGCTGGTGAGCAGTTCGGCGAGTTTCATGGCGTTTTCGGTGTTTTCGACCTGATAGTTGCCACCGCCGTTTAACATGAAGCCCGCCTCCGGCGCATCGTTGTCGTAGTTCACCAGCTGCGGGTTGATGGAATAGTTCCAGCTTTGTGCAATGATTCTGATGCCCGCTTCGGAGGCGATGGCACCCAGCTGTTTTACCTTGTCGTCGAATTTCTTTTTGCTTTCGACATAGGTTTTGCCGATCACGTTGATGTTGGGGCTGATCGTGACGTTTTCCTGAAGGAAACATTCGGTCGACGGGTCTTTCTTATCCGCCGCGAAAGCGGGGGTGACCGCCAGCGACATCAAGCATACCAAAATCGTTTTCTTCATCTCTAATCCTGCCTAACGAAAATTCAGACCATACATAGTGATACCAGCCAGCAAGCGCAAGCGTTTAGGCCGCCTGCTCACGGTAACAGACCTGCTTGACCGCGTCGATGATGTGCTGGGGCTGCGGAAGCGCTAGTTTCTCGAGGTTCGCGGCATAGGGCAGCGGCACGTCGGCACCGGCGACACGCACAACGGGCGCATCGAGGTAGTCGAACGCCTGCTCCATGATGATCGCCGCGATTTCCGAGCCCATGCCCGCAGCCGGCCAGCCTTCTTCGACCGAGACGCAACGGCTGGTTTTTTTGACGGATTCAACGATGGTTGCAGTGTCGAGCGGACGCAGGGTGCGCAAGTCGATCACCTCGGCGCTGATGCCTTGCTGAGCAAGGATTCCTGCGGCTTGCAAAGCTTTGCCGACCATGATGGAAAACGCCGTGATGGTGACGTCGGTGCCTTCGCGCACGATGGCGGCTTTGCCGATTTCCATTGGCTCGAGGTTATCAGGCACATCGAAGCTCTGGCCGTAGAGCATTTCGTTTTCAAGGAAGATGACCGGATTGGGGTCGCGGATAGCGGCTTTAAGCAGGCCTTTGGCGCTTGCCGCGTCGTAGGGCGCTATGACTTTCAATCCCGGGACGTGGGCGTACCAGCTGGCGTAGCACTGGGAATGCTGGGCGCCGACGCGGGATGCCGCGCCGTTGGGCCCGCGGAAGACGATGGGGCAGCGAATCTGGCCGCCGGACATGTAGTTGGTTTTAGCGGCGGAGTTGATGAGATGGTCCATCGCCTGCATGGCGAAGTTGAAGGTCATGAACTCGACGATGGGTTTCAAGCCCATCATGGCCGCGCCCACGCCGAGGCCGGCGAAACCGTGCTCGGTGATCGGCGTATCGACGATGCGCTCGGGGCCGAATTCGGCGAGCAGGCCTTCGGTCACCTTGTAGGCGCCCTGGTATTCCGCGACTTCTTCGCCCATGACGAAGACTTCTTTGTCACGGCGCATTTCTTCGGCCATAGCGTCACGTAGTGCGACTCGAACAGTTTGATTAGCCATATGTATCTCCTTTATTTAACTCTTTCGATTTTCTTTGGGCATGAGCGGGGCTTGAAGGTGAAGCACTGCTCGCCGTTTTTGTAATCTTTCAGTTCCTCGGGCAGGTTTTCCGCATTGTTGTAGACGCCATCGTTGGCCCGGAAAGCCAGCGTCGCGCACATCGTGTAGGATTCGCTGCCTTGGGCTTCGTAGCGATAGTTATCAAATTTTTCCTGCGGGGCGAGCTGCCAGCTGCTGCAATTCAAACCGCTGGCATTGCAGTATTTGCCGGTATGGTTGTTGTTATTGAGGTAATCGACCAGCACCTGCTGGTTTTCAGGGAAACTGCCTTCATGCTCGCAGGCATATTGCTGCGCAAAGCAGGCCATGCAGCTCATAGCGATGTTTTTTTGCTTATCCTCAAGCATTGCCCGCCCTTTTCCCGGCGTGCCGACCAGCGCAAAACCCGAGATCACGAGCGCTGCCAACAGCGCCGATGAGGTGTAAAGCACCGTTTTTTTTGAGTCAAAGCTCACGCTTTTTTCTCCATGCTGCCGGTTTCGCAGCGGAAGTAATAATATAAGCCCGCCCACGTGACGCCGCAGACCAGCATTTTCAGGATAAAGCGCAAGGAAAGCTCAACGCTGAGGAAATAATACACGAACAGGATGACGTCGAGCAGCATCACGGCGGCGGCGCAAAGGAAAATAAGGTAAATCAGTTTCAGGCGAATCACCGGCACGCTCTGGTTGCCGAGGCTATAGGTGCGGCGTATCATTCGGCTGGACACGATCGTCAGCGGCGCGCAGGTCATGATCATGGCAAGATGCGTGCGGATTGCTTCGGCAATATTGCGCCCGATGATATTGTTGCTTCCATAAAGCCCCTGGCCTGAATGGCCCATTGCATCCGGCAGGTAGTAGTCGAGGAAGGTGAAGATCATAGAATCCGACGCCCAGATTGTGAGCAGCAGGACAAGGAAGAAGAACAGATTAAGCGCGGTATAGCGCGGCGAAACGTAGATGCGCGGTTTGGGCACGGGTACGGGAAACGCTACGTCGGCGTACTGGGTCCAGAAGCTGTTGAGCTGTTCTTCCGGCCAGCCTGCTTCGCGCAGGGCCATGTGCGTTTCGGCGCGGGTTTTGCCAGCGCGGAAGGCTTCTTTAGCGAAATCTACGAGGAACTGGGACATAGAACTACCTGCTCATCACGTTATAACAATCGCGGACATAACCGCTGACGCCGTCGGGATGGTCATTCGGGCCGATATAGCAACAGCCGGTGACCATCAGCAATCCAAATACGATCAGGAATTTGTTCATGCCGCCCTGCCCTTGCCTGCTTCATGCTGGCTTGCGAAGGCGAGGACGCCTGCGGGAATGGTGATTTTGACTTTTTCCGTGCCGTTTTCACCGCGTCCGTGTTTGATGTGGATATCGCGGGCGATTAGCTCGGCATCTACGGGATCAGCTTCGCCGTTACAGGCAATTGCGTAAATCTGCAGCAGCATCGAAAGCGTTTCCTGACCCTGCCCTTCGCGAAATACTTTGGATACGACGTTGTCGCCAGAGGGTTTCCAGCCATCGAATAACCGGCGGTGCAGCGCGTCGAGTTCCAGCTCGACCAAGTGTTTGGGGTCGGGAATGTTATCGTCGCTGAACTGCATGTCATTCATTTTTTTATCCATACGGCGCGTCGCTTTTTCAAGCAGGGCTTCGGCGGCATGGTAGCGCATGCCGTCGCGGGCGGTGTCGGTGAGGTCGGCTTCGGTCAGGTCCTCTGGAATGGTTTCGCGGAATAAATGCGTGGACGCATTTTGGCCTGCGGTGATGGTGCGGTGGGCGTCTCTGGCGATTTCGCGGTAGGCTTTTTTCGTGAGTCCCGGCTGGTGGAGGCGATCGAGGATTTCGCGCGCGAGCGAGAACACGCCGGTGGACGGCGGATTATCTCGAAGCTGATCAATCGCCGCCAGTGCCATCGTCAGCCCCTTGCACTGCTCTTGAGATTAGATTCCATCGTCTGCTCGAAATCGACCATCTGGCTCAGGAATTCGCGCTTCATGACAATCGTGTGATCGTTAGGCTGCGGCAGGAAGGACCGCTTGATCTTTTCATCGCTCAGGTTGGCGGCCATTGCCATGCAGCAGAACAGGTGGCGTATGCGGTCGCACTCATCTTCGCTGGCGAAGGTTTTTAAGACGGCATCCTTGCTGCCGCGTTTGTCTTTCCAGTTGGCGAACATCTGGATTTCCATCGCGTCGAGCGCGATCATGGGTGCCCGGCTGCTGAACGTGTCGACATCGAATGTGCCGAAGCGAACGGCGATGTTGCTGATATCGTCCTGCGAACCGAGCAGCAATGCATTCGGATTTTCGGATTCCACGCCGCGCTCCAGCGGGTTGTACGCGTAAAAAAGCGCCGAGCACATAAAACCACGCACACCATCAATCACGCGCTCGCGGTCGATATCTACTTCCGGATGCGACACCTGTACGATGAGGTCGAGGCCAGGGAAGTTCTGTTTGGGGTCGAGAGGAGTATCCTGATCATCGTCAATCTTGATCGGGTTTAGCGGAATCGTAACGTCGGGAAGAACGGTTTTGCCTTTCGCTTTAGCCTGCACTTTGACGCGCTCGGCAACTTCGGCGACTTCCTTCATTTCTTCTTTGGCGAGTTCAAAAAGCTGCATAACGACTCAGGGTTTGACGCGGGTTAAATTGTGGGCGCCCATGCCGGGGAAATCCATAAGCATTGAATCCCTGTCCTTGAGGAACAGCATCAGACCGCCTTTTTTCTTGCCTTTATCGGCATCGAAATCCACTTCGTAACTATCCCCTTTGTCGCTATGGCCGAGGGGTTTGTAGCTGACTGCGAAGACGTTCGGCTGCACCAGCAGCGCGCCTTTATCGTCGGTGGGCGTGGAGGACAGCGTGGTGGGCGTGAATTCGGTGACCATGTGTTTGCCGTTTGGCAAGGTTTCGGTCCACCTGCCGAGAACTGGGCTATCGTCCGCAAATGCGACGACGGGCAGCAACACTAAAAACGCGGCGAGCAGCGGTTTGATGCGCATCGCTTATACCAGCACGTCGGTCCAGAGTTCCGATTCCGGCGGTTCGGGCGATTCCTGCGCGAATTCGGCGGCGGCATTGACAACTTCCTTGATTTCTTTTTCGAGGACTTTGATGGTGTCTTCGGTGAAAATACCGTCTTTAATCATGCGGGCTTTGAGGCCGTCGATCGGGTCATGGTGTTCTTTGTAGCCCTCGACTTCTTCTTTCGAGCGGTATTTTGCCGGGTCGGACATTGAGTGGCCGCGATAGCGGTAGGTTTTCATTTCCAGCAGGAAGGGGCCGTTGCCTTCGCGCACGTGTTTCACGGCTTCGATGCCGGCTTCGCGCACGGCGAGGACGTCCATGCCGTCAACCTGTTTCCCGGGTATGCCGAAGCCTTCGCCGCGGCGGAAGAGTTCGGTGGTGGAGCTGCTGCGCTTTACCGATGTTCCCATTGCATATTCGTTGTTTTCGATGATGTAGATCACCGGGAGTTTCCACAGGCTCGCCATGTTGAAGGCTTCGTAAACCTGCCCTTGGTTGACCGAGCCGTCACCGAAATAGACGAGGCTGAGGGCGCCGTTCTTGCGGTATTTATGCGCGAACGCAATGCCGGTGCCCAGCGGCACCTGCGCGCCGACGATGCCGTGGCCGCCGTAGAAATGCTTGTCGGTCGAGAACATGTGCATCGAGCCGCCCTTGCCTTTGGAGAAACCGCCGATGCGGCCGGTGAGTTCGGCCATGATGCCTTTGGGGTCCATGCCGCAGGCGAGCATGTGCGCGTGATCGCGGTAGGAGGTGATGACGGCGTCATTGGGGGTCACGCAGTCCTGCATTCCGACGACGACGGCTTCCTGGCCAATGTACAGATGGCAGAAACCGCCGATGAGGCCCATGCCGTATAACTGGCCCGCTTTTTCTTCGAAACGGCGAATCATGAGCATGTCTTTGTACAGCTTGATCTGCAATTCTTTGCTCACGCCCTGTGGGGCGGATTTGGCCGTTTCTTCGGGCATTTTTTTGGTCGTGACTTTAGACATAGGGTCTCCAGAAAATTTTCATGCGTGAAACCCGCCTATAAACACCTAATCCTGCGGGTTTGGCAAGTATTTAATACGCCTGAAAATGCTGCATTGCAGCGAGGTTTTTAGCCTCTTCCGTGGTAGCCGGGAACTTCCTGTGGTGGAATCCAAACGTCGGCTGGCTCTTCACCCGTTTGATAGAACACGTCAATCGGGATGCCGCCGCGCGGATACCAGTAGCCGCCAATACGCAGCCACTGGGGTTTTACAGCCTTGATGAGGCGCAGCGCGATGGCGATGGTGCAGTCTTCATGGAACGAGCCGACATTGCGGAAGGAGCCTAAAAACAGCTTCAGCGACTTGCTTTCGACGAGAAAATCACCGGGGACGTAGTCGATCACGAGATGGGCAAAATCTGGCTGGCCTGTGATGGGGCAGAGCGAGGTGAATTCTGGGCAGGAAAAACGCACGCAATAGTTCGTACCGGCATGCGGGTTTTTAACTTTTTCGATCAGCGCCTTATCGGGCGATGCGGGGAGCTTTGCTTGTTTTCCGAGCTGGGTAAGCGTTTGTTTTTTCATATTGGTTCCTTTGCCCACGCAATAGCAGGATTGCGGGGGCAAAGGCAAATGATTTTTAGATGAGGAAGTAGATGGAACCGAACAACATGGCTGAATACATGCCGTTTTGCATTCGCGGGTTGAAGCCGGTGGTGGAGCGCGAGAGCAGGACGGAGCCGAAAAGAATCCACACGACGTGGCCGGTGATGTTGAGCGCGGATAGCAATAACGTCAGATTTGCGACACTGTTCAGCCACCCTGCCCCGTTATCCATGAACTGCGAAAACATCATCAGCTGCATGACCCATGCCTTGGGATTGATGGCGGTTACGATCATGCCGTTCCAGAAATTCAGGCATTCGGGCTGTTCATGTTTTTCCTTGAGGGCGGCTTTTAAGAAGGTGAAACCGAGATAGGCGATGTAGGCGATGCCTGCGTAGCGCAGCAGCATGAATGCCTGCGGGAAGCGCGCGAGCAAGCCGCCGATGCCCAGCCCGACCACCACGGATTGAATGACAAATGCGATGTCGAGGCCCACCATGAACGGGATAGATTTGCGGAAACCGTATTGCCCGCCGTTTGAGGCGAAAAGTGTATTGGCCGGGCCGGGAGAATAGACCAGCGGGAACATGACCATGAACCACGCTGTTAAAAATTGACTTGTTAGCATTAAAACCTCCTTAATTGGTGGGGTAAGGATAGATGTGCGGCGTGGGGTTTGGTTGCAAAATGGCGTCGTTTTAACATTTGTTTTGCAATCTGGGCGGCAGGTGTGCAAGATTCTTGCATGAGTGTGAAATTAGACAAAACCGACATTAAAATCCTGAATGCCTTGCAGCATGACGGGAGTCTTTCGGGCAAAAAGCTGGCCGATTTGACCTGCGTTTCCGAAGCCACGTGCAGCCGTCGCATCGCGGGGCTTACCAAGCGCGGCTATATCCAGAGATACGGCGCGGTGTTGAATCGAAAAAAGCTTGGGTTTGACGTGTCGGTCTATGTGCTGGTGACGCTGGTGGATGAGTTGACGAGCTACCAGAAGCGCTTTGTCGAGCGGATGAAAACGGTGCCGTATGTGCTCAATATCACCAATATCAGTGGGGAATACGATTATTTTCTACATCTCGTGACGCGCAATATGCAACAATACCATGAGTTCGCGGAAAGCCACCTCGTGGAGGAAAACCACGTTCGCAAATACATGAGTATGTTTGAAATGAAACTGTTGAAGGACAGCAGTGTGCTGGCGATTACAGAATCGTAACGAGGCCCGGCTGTGGCGCGGCGCGCTTGTTGTCGAGGGCTTGCGCGTGGGTCGGCGCTTCGTCTTTGCCCACGAGGAGTTTCCAGCCGATATAGGCCCCGGCGACGCCGACTCCCACCAGCGCGCCCATTGCTACTGCGTTGGTCCTGAACTTGCCGCTGGCGACTTCCGCCGAATTGATGATCGGCAGGTCTTTGACCTGCTGCCAGATTTTATCGAGCGTGGATTCAGATGCTGTCCAATGCATCGGGGCATTGATTTTCAGGCGCTGCATGATGCGCGTGCTGATTTCTTCGCGGGCGCGTTCGCCAGCAACGCCCAACTGCTTGAGCGGCAAGTCGCCGTGGGCGCGTTTGATGTAGAAGTTGATGTCTTCGTGGTTGAAGCCGGAGACGATGCCGTGCACCACGTCGCGCAGTTCTTCGGTGGCGCCCGGTTTGATTTCGATAGCCCGAAGCTGGTCTGGGTTGAGGCGGAGCAATTCCTTGTAGATCCGGTCCAGCTCCTCATGCGGCAATTGCTGCGCGCCGAACTCTTTCCAGATACGGTTTTGCAGGGACAGCCGGTCGGTTCCCGTCGTATCGGGAAAGTGGTAGTGCCCTGCGATTCCGCTCAGGTTGTGCACCTGTTCGAAATGGACGGCTGGCTGTTCAAAGGCTAAGGCCATCGTTTTTCACTTGAGTAAGGTTGGTGTATATTACGCTACAATGCGGCCTTAAGGCAAAAACTAAATTCGGCTTATTTTTCAATGCTAAAGGGAGTGGGGCGAGTGACGGGGGTCGAACCCGCGACCTCCAGAATCACAATCTGGCGCTCTAACCAACTGAGCTACACCCGCCACAACGAAAAGTAGGGGTTAGGGATTAGGGATTGGGAAGGACAAAGTCAATACAAAAAGCGTCTAAGCCCCCAGAGGTCCATCGGGAATCAGGCGTTTATTTCTTAGCGAAGTGCTTTTTCAGGTGCTTAGCCACGTTGGGCGACACGAACGACGATATATCACCCCCTAAGCGTGCGATTTGTTTCACGAAACGCGAGGAAATGAAATGCGTGTCTTCGGATGCGGTCAGGAATACGGTTTCGATGCTGCGGTTCAGGCGCGAGTTCATGCAGGCCATCTGGAATTCGTATTCGAAATCCGACACGGCGCGCAGGCCGCGAATCACGAGGCAGGCTTTCGACTCCTCGGCAAAGTTCATCAAAAGCCCGGAGAACGACTTTACCTCGATGCGCGCGGCGTCCTTACCCAGACGGGCGATATCCTGCTCCACGAGTTTCGCACGCATCTCTAAATCGAACACCGGGGCCTTGCCAGTATCGAGCGCAACTCCGACGATGAGTTTATCGACCACATTCAGGCCACGCTTGATGATGTCCATATGGCCGACGGTGATGGGGTCGAACGTGCCCGGATAGATGCCGATGCGTTTCATGACTGAAGCTAAGCTCCTGTGTTCAATATTTTATTTTCAGTGGCATTATGGCATCGCGCCGAATGATTATAAAGGGGAAAGTTCAGGACTACATAGGTAAACAAGTGCATGAATGTTAATGTTTAACCCGCTCGTCACGCTAAATTAATAAAAAAATGGTATCTTAATCATTTGGATTTACCTATACTCCAAATCATACTCATGAGTCTTATGGAGAGAAAAATGGATGAATTGAAAGCGGTCTACGAACGTGTACATAAGATAGCGCCGAAGCTGTATGAAGACGAAGCCAGCTTCCGCCAATCGGTTGAATATACATATGGCCAGAAAAATCGCTTTTTCCACGGCATCAACCATTTACTTGAAATGGTGGGGCAGGATGACGCTTTCACCAAGCAGGCTTATAAAGATTTAGAAGCTTCTTTCAATCAGGCTTACGCCGACAAACCGCTCTCCAGAGATGAAGTGCAATGGCTTAAGGATGTGAACTTCATCGCCGCGCTCGGCCATGATTTTGAATACCATGTCGACGGCCACGTCAGCAAATCCGGTGAGAAAACCCTGTCGGCTTATGTCGAGCCAACCAACGTGCTGCCGACGCGCATCAAAGACCAGCTCATCGACGAGAATCACGACCCCATCGCGTGGGCGACGCTGGAAATCTTCGGTTTGAAACCCGGCGAGAATTTGAGCATCTTTAATGGGCAGAATGAATTTCTAAGTGCCCTCTTCCTCGCTAAAAAGCTCGAAGAAGCAGGTGTTGAAAAAGCTGTGATCGTCGGAGTGATTGAATCGGTGGCGGCGACGGTGCCATTCAAGACGCACGATAAATTCCAGGAACTTAAATCCCGCACCGCCAAAGTCGCCAAAGTGCTGAACCTCGGCGAGGACCAGCAGCGCCTTGTCGATATGCTTTCGGCCAATGCTACATTGCTTGCGAATAAAGACGTCATCAGCTTCGGCGGCGAATTGTTCCAGCGCAACGCAGATCTGAAGTCACTGATCGCTGAAAATGGCGATAAAGCCGTTGAAAAATTGACGCAGGACATCAGCGCCAAAGATTTAAAGCTCTCTTTCGCTTCCGGCGATCATTTGACCACGGAAGAAGGCTCGCCGGAACTACAGCGCGCCACGGTTCCGGGTATAGGCTTCTCGCCGAATGCCATTCTTGAGCCAAGCTTCAAGCGCGTGCGCCTTGGCAATATGCTTATCGGGCAGGAAAAGGTTTTCCACGGCATGGAAATCGGCAGCGGCGAGACCTCAGCTTACTATCCGCCTGCACCTGTCGTCAGCCTGATGAATAAAGCTGTCACCAACGCAGATAAAACTGGCTCGATGGACATTTTGGCCCCCGCCTATAAAGCCCGTGTTGCGTCGTTATCACTGGTCAATACCGTGGGTGCAATCGCGGGTATACAGAAGGCAGATTTGCAGATTTTTGTGCTCGGCATGCAGAACGATCCGTTTATGATGCAGGATGTGCCGATGCCGGAATCCAAAGATTTGCACAGGGTTGTTGATGTGCTCAGCGATCGTATTTCGGGCAATAAGAACGACGCCACCAATTCACCGATTGCCGTGAGGTTGATCAAGGGCGGAGTCCATCAGGAAAAGCTCACTAAGATATTCGACCTTGCAGAAGAGAATTACGGCAAGGGCAATAAGCAGGACCCGAAGGCGTTCCTTGAAGGCATGAAAAACATCGCCGGTGACGAGCTGATCGACGGGCTTGTGGACGCTGTCGCCCGCACGACGATGAAAAACATGGGCGATAACTTGAAGCAGTCAGGCATCCAGCCGGAAAGCTTCGCCTCGCGCGCTGCGGCCAGCCGCCGCTAGCTGGTGCGCGAAGATGTTCTCGCAGGGCCGCTTTCATCATTGGCGGCGACTTTTTGCTGCCATGAGCCTTCGGGCGCGTGCTGGAATTCTAGTTTCACCGCATTGGTAAAAGCGTCAATTTGTGCTTTCATCTCGCCCTTCTGGCCAGCTGGATAGGTGCACTTCTCATAGGTAAGCGTCAATTTTTCGATGGCCTGACGGAAGCTGCGCGCGTAGGCGGCTGCCACGCGCTGCGGACTGTGGCCAGTTTTAAGCAAATAGTGCACGCGTTGGACGGTGGACGGCACGTCGGCTTCGAATTTCTTCTCAAGCCCCCATGCTCTCGGATGTGATGGTCGGTGGTGGCGATCAGGGCGGGAACGATGAGTTTATCCCAACTTATTTTCGCGTGCACCTGATGCTGAATTTCGCCAGCATCGTTATAGCTGTAACGGCAGAAATCTTCGGGTTTCAACTCGAGAAGGCCGAGGAAAGCTAAGCGGTCGTTGTAGGTGCGCGCAGCTTCTTCGCGTAAGTCTTTGAGGATATCGGCGTAGGGTTGATTGGAATAGTCGTGCACTGCATCGTTGGCAGCCCCCTCTTCCAGCGAACCATAGGGCGGGACGGCGCGTCCGTAATACGATTCGTGGGTAAATTCCAACCCATCTCGCGTGGCGGTGAAACCGCTCAGGTAGAAGCCTCTGGCGTTTTTTTCGAGCGTGTAGAAGTCATGCGAGCTGGCGATGATCGGCTTGGTATAGTGCGTTTCCCAGGATTCCATGCGTAGAGCCACATAGTTTAGCTTCTCGCTGTTGGTCGGTCAGGTCATTCATGTGATGATGTCGTTTTTCACGAGAATCCCAGGTATTATTCGTTGGCAGCCGACTCTTCACCCTCTGGCATTTCCACGTCGCCGTCCGGCACGCCCACGACGCTTACCACCTTCTCGCCCGGCTGGGTGCGAAGGATGGTCACGCCCTGCGTGTTGCGGCCAGCGATGCGGATGTCGTCCAGCTTGGTGCGGATGACGGTGGCGCGGTCGGTCATCAGCATGACCTGGCCGGTATTGGCCACAGGCTGGCTGGAGATGACTTTGCCATTGCGGGGGCTGGTGATGATGCCCACGATGCCTGAACCGCCGCGACCGATGGTGCGGTATTCATAGGCCGAAGAACGTTTGCCATAGCCGTTCTCAGTAACGGTGAGGATGAACTGTTCGGCGGTTTCCATTTCGGCGAAACGTTCCGGCGATAAGGTGATTTCCGCGACGCCTTCTTCTTTTTCGATCGGTGCGGCTTCTTCGGTGTCGCCGGCGGCGCGGCGCTTGGCGGCGGCCATTTTAACGTAAGCATAGCGTTCTTCTACGGTGGTTGCGATGCCGCCGAGGACGCTTAGGCTAACCACTTCGTCGCCGTCGCCGAGGCGCATGCCGCGCACGCCGTCGGAGGTGCGGGATTTGAAGACGCGCACGTCGTTGATCGGGAAGCGGATACATTTGCCCGAACGCGCGGCCAGCAAGGCGTGGTCGTTTTCGTTGCAGGTCTGCACGCCGATAAGCTTGTCGTCTTCATCCATGCGGATGGCGATTTTGCCGTTGGTGCGGATGTCGTGGAAGTCCGACAGATCGTTGCGGCGCACGTTGCCTTTGGCGGTTGCGAAGAAGATGTTCATCGAATCCCACTGGGTTTCATCTTCCGGCAACGGCATGAAGGTGGTGATTTTTTCGTCCGGTGCGAGCGGGAAGATGTTCACCAGCGCCTTGCCGCGCGTATTGGCGGCACCCAACGGCAGGCGGTATACTTTCATCTTGTATACCTGACCTTTGTTGGAGAAGAACAGGACGGGGGTATGGGTGTTGACCACCAGCAATTCGGTGGTGATGTCTTCATCGCGCACATCCATTGCGGATTTGCCTTTGCCGCCGCGGCGCTGGGCTCGGTAAGCGGAAAGCGCGGTGCGTTTGATATACCCCCCTGCGGTAACCGTGAGAACCATGTCTTCACGCTGGATCAAGTCTTCGATGTCAGCTTCGAATTCGGAAAGCTCGATCACGGTTCGGCGCGGCGTGGCGAATTGTTCGCGCGCGGCGAGCAGTTCGGTGCGCAGGATGCCGTAGAGTTTCTCGCGGTTGCCGAGGATGGCGAGGTATTCGGCGATTTCTTTTGCCAATTCCTGCATTTCTTCGTCGATCTTTTCGCGCTCGAGACCGGTCAGGCGGGCAAGGCGGAGTTCGAGAATGGCGCGGGCCTGCGCTTCGGTGAATTTAATGCGCCCACCGGCGACGACGTTGCCGGAGTCTTCGACCAGTTGCAGCAGCGGCAATACGTCGCCAGCCGTCCAGTCGCGGTTCATGAGTTCTACGCGGGCGATGTTCGGATCGGCGGAGGCTTTGATCACGGCGATGACTTCATCGATATTGGCTACCGCGATGGCAAGACCGATCAAGACGTGGGCGCGATCGCGGGCTTTGCCCAACAGGAAGGACGTGCGGCGGGTGATGACTTCTTCGCGGAAGGCGATGAAGGATACGATGACCATTTTCAGGTTCATCAGTTCCGGGCGGCCATTGTCGAGGGCGAGCATGTTGACGCCGAAGCTGGTTTGCAGCGGGGTGTAGCTGAAGAGCTGGCTGAGGACTACGTCCGGGACAGCATCTTTTTTACATTCGACTACGACGCGAACGCCGGATTTGTCGGATTCATCGCGAAGGTCGGAGATGCCTTCGATTTTCTTTTCACGCACGAGTTCGGCGATGCGCTCGACCATGCGGGCTTTGTTCACCTGGAATGGCACTTCGGTAATGATGACGGCGTAGCGGCCTGGGCGGATTTCTTCGATTTCGGTTTTACCGCGCATGATGACCGAGCCACGGCCCGTGGTCAGCGCGGAGCGGCAGCCGGAGCGGCCGAGAATGATGCCGCCGGTTGGGAAATCGGGGCCGGGGCAGACCTCCATCAGCTCTTCGAGGGTGACTTCCGGGTTATCGAGATAAAGGCAGCAAGCGTCAACCACTTCGCCTAAGTTATGCGGCGGAATGTTGGTCGCCATGCCGACGGCGATACCACCGGCGCCGTTGACGAGAATGTTCGGATAAGCGGCGGGCAGCACCATCGGTTCTTTTTCGGAACCGTCATAGTTGTCCTGATAATCGACGGTGTCATTGTCGATATCGTTGAGCAAGGCGTGCGCGGCTTTCGACAAGCGCGATTCGGTGTAACGCATGGCGGCGGGGGAGTCGCCGTCCATCGAACCGAAGTTGCCCTGCCCGTCTACGAGCATCAGGCGCATGGAGAATGGCTGGGCCATACGGACCAACGCATCGTAAATTGCGGAGTCGCCGTGTGGATGGAACTTACCCATGACGTCACCGACGATACGCGCCGATTTTTTGAACGGTTTATTGTATTCGCAGCCCAGCTCCAGCATGCCGAACAGAATGCGGCGATGCACCGGCTTCAGACCGTCGCGCACGTCGGGAATGGCGCGGGACACGATGACGCTCATCGCGTAATCAAGGTAGGATTTCTTCATTTCCGATTCGATGGTGATCGGAAGAAGTTCCTGGCTGGTCTTCTGGTTGCTGTCGCTCATACGAGTCCCCTTAGTGAATAGCGTGATCTGGAAGGGTAATTTCTAGCAGATAGCTAACGGGAATCAATGGAATAAGCGCAAGGCCGGGTGCGCGGCGGATGAGCAAAATCCGCACAGTTTAAGACTTGCGCCAGATAAAGTTAATTCAAAAACAGTTAATTAGCCTATTTCCAGCTCGATTGAATGTAACATAAAGTTAATAAATCGCTATAGGTTTCAACGCTATAATGGTGGCATGACAGACACCCTGCCTACATCGCAATCGCATGAGACGAAACCGGAAGCGCCGGCGTTCGAATCCACGGATGCGTTTTTTGTTTCGACGTCCCTGCGCCGCTCGCAGTACGATTACGAAGGGATCAGCTGATGGCGGAATTCAACGCGGCACTACGCGACAAGCTCCTCACCCTCGGCGATAACGATATCAACGCCATCGAGTTCGCCAACAGCTATTCCAAAACCAACGCGAATTTCAATTCCAAAGAATTCGTCGAGCATGTGGAAGACACCAACACCGCGCAGTTTAAAGCGGTCCTCGAAGAAATCAGGGAATGGCCGGGCGAATCGACTGTTGGCAAGGAAGGCGCCATCGCCGCTTTCATCATCGCCCAGCATTCCGACCGCGATCTCAAATTCCAGAAACACGCACTCACCCTGCTGGAACAGGCTGTGCAGAAAAAAGACATGCATCCCGGGGCGGTGGCATTCCTGACCGATCGCGTGCTCGTCAACGAAGGCAAGAAACAACGTTTTGGCACCCAGTTCCAGCGCGGCCTTGACGGCAAGCTTGAGTCCAAACCGCTGGAAGACGCCTCACTCGTCAATGCGCGGCGCGCCACGATGGGGCTGAACGAACCGGTGGAAACCTACATCGCCCGAATGGACGAAGGCGATAAAGTGCCGTTCCGAGAATTGTTGGAAACCGGCGCAGCCATGACTGCCGAAACCAAGCACAGCAGCTGGGCGAAATTCGTCAAAACCCAGGCCAAGGATGCAATGCGCGGCCTACTTTCGTAAAACGTTCAAGTGTTGCGCCAGCTCATCGTCGTAACTGCCGAGCTGGAAAACGAAAATTGTTTTTAGTCGCTCTGGGTCAAACACGTCGCCGTTGACGACGAGGCGTAGCTTTTCGTAATAGTGCGCACCATGTAAACCCAACCGTGTCGTAAAAGAAAAAATCTCGCAGGTAAAACAATCCCTGCCGCAGATACGCCGGGCGCTTTTAGCTTTAAGCGTGCGTCAAGGGCCCCCTCAGCCTTCAAGCTCGTCGATGAAATCGGAAATGATGTTCAGCCCCTGCTGCCAGAAATCCGGCTTGGTGGCATCTAAGCCGAAGGGTTTGAGCAGCTCTTGGTGGCGCAGCGTTCCGCCAGCTTCGAGCATGGCGATGTATTTTTTTTCGAAATCCGACACCGCGCCTTTTTCGTACACCGCATAGAGCGAGTTGACGAGGCAATCGCCGAACGCATAGGCGTACACGTAGAACGGGGAATGGATGAAGTGCGGAATGTAGGCCCAGAAATATTTGTAATCACCGTGCAGGTTGATGGCGGGTCCGAGGCTTTCACCCTGTACTTCCATCCATATCTGGCCGATGCGCTCGGCGGTCAGTTCGCCCGTGCGTCGTTCGCCGTGAACGCGTTTTTCGAATTCGCAGAATGCGATCTGGCGCACTACGGTATTGAGCATGTCTTCCACTTTAGAAGCGATCAGGCGCTTGCGGCGCTTGGGATCTTTTTCGCGGCGGATTATTTCGCGGAAGGTCAACTGCTCACCGAATACTGACGCGGTTTCCGCGAGTGTCAGCGGCGTATCGCACAGCAGTGCGCCCTGCTTGGCCGATAACACCTGATGCACGCCGTGGCCCAGCTCATGGGCGAGCGTCATCACGTCGCGGGATTTGCCTTGGAAATTCAGCAGCAGGTACGGGTGCACCGACGGCACCGTCGGGTGCGCGAACGCGCCCGGCGACTTGCCCGGCGTTACCGGCACGTCGATCCAGTCGTTCATGAAAAAGCGGCTGCCCACCGACGCCAGCGTCGGCGAGAAATTGCCGTAAGCCGTCAGCACCAGTTCTTTGGAATCCTCCCACGTATACTCCCGGTCGGTATCTCCGGGAAGCGGGGCGTTGCGGTCCCAATAGTCTAGTTGTTTTTTGCCGAACCATTTGGCTTTCAGTGCGTAATAACGGTGCGCGAGCTTGGGGTAGCTTTTGTTGACAGCCGAAAGCAGCGCATCCACTACTTCGTCTTCGATGTAGTTGCTGACGTTGCGTGAGGAAATCGGCTGCGCGAAACCGCGCCAGTTGTCTTCAATTTCTTTGTCTTTGGCGAGCGTATTAGTCACAAGCGTGAACAGGCCCGCATTTTCCTTCAGCACTTTGCCGATGGAAAGGGCGGCGTATTTTCGCTCCGCGGGGATTTTGGACGACAGCATGTTGAACGCTTCGGCGGAAGTCACGGTTATCTTGCCGATGGGAAAGCGCAGATTGGCGATGGTTTCGTCGAATAAACGCATCCAGGCCGAGTGGCCAACGACGGATTTCTCGTGGAGCAGTTTTTCCACCTCGTCCGATAGCTGGTAGGGCTTGAAGCTGCGCACGTCGCGCAGCCACGCGACGTAATATCCCAGCGCAGGGTTGGCTAGCATGGATTGCAATTGTTTTTCGTCGATTTTATTGAGCGCCAGCGTGAAGAACAGGATGGCGGAGGACAGCACGGTGATTTTTTCCTGTGCATTCTGGTAAAACTGCGCGATGGCGGGGTCGAGCATATTTTTGGCGAAGCGAAGGCCTGCGTAGCTGCCGATTTTGCCGAACAGCTCCTGCATGGATTCATACTCGCGGATAGCTTTTGCCAACGCATCGGCGTCGAGCTTTTCCACCTTGCCTTCATAGGCCTCACGGAACTCGTTGCAGCATTTTTCCAGCTCTGTGTAATCGTGTTCGATCTGCGGAGAGTCGGGCGCGGGATAGAAATCGGTCAAATCCCATTCGGGCAGGTTGGCTAGCAGATTGACTGGTTTTTTGATCGCTTTGACTGCGGGTTTTTTGACCAGTTTTTTTACGGGTTTCACAGCGGCCTTTTTAGCTGGCTTCGATGCAGTTTTTTTTACCAGTTTCGGCGCTGCTTTTTTCACCTTTTTGAGTACGGCTTTCTTCACCGGCTTTGTCGCCTTTTTCTTTGGAGCGGCCTTTTTGACTAGTTTTTTCGCCACCGCTTTTTTAGTGGCGGGTTTCTTGGCGGGACGGGATTTCAAGGCGGCTTTGGATTTCATGGCTTACACTTTCCTGGGGGAATGAATTAGGGCGCGATGGCGTTAGTGATGGCGGCAATGCCCGCGTCATGGGCGCTCACTGCGCCCAGCATCAGTTCGCCGCCCTTATCGCGCTTGACGTCGAAGCTGGTTTTTTCAAGGCCGTCCAGCGGGCGGCCGATGATTTTCGGCAGCGCGGCGGTGAGTTGATCGCGGGTCTGGTCGGAGATCAGGTCGCTGGCGAGGAAAGGTTTGAGATTGTCGATGGCGACATTAAGCTTAGCCGTCGGTGTGCTGTCAGCGGCGGTCACGGCGAGTTCGCCGGTAATCTTGATCGAGAAATCATCGCAGGCGATCAGCATACGATTGATCTTGCCATCGATATCGGTTTTTGGCAAGCCCAGCGGATTAATCAGCGATTGCGCACTGGTGTAGACGATATTGGACGTGAGACTACAGGTTTTAGCAGGGGCACCGCTGGCCTGATGGGTGTAATCCGACACGGTCAGCACGAAGGTGCCGGAAATCTTGCCCTGCCCATCTTCTTTCTCGGTGATGTTGTGATTGACCGCGCCGATGGTGGCTTTCTGCTCGGTGCCGGACTGCACGGTGATGTTGCGGATTTCGATGTTTTCTTCCTGCTCGTGTGCGGCATAATGACGTTTTATTTCGGCTTCCGGGCCTTGGTCGTAAGCCAACGCCAGCGCAGGTTTGGCTGGGTCTTCATTGGCCAACGTCACTTTGGGCGGGAAGCGGAACGTCGCCTGTTCGTTGATCTGCTGCTTGGGGTCGATGTTGCGGAAATAGCCAAAACGCATAGGAGTCGGGAAGCTTACGGTTGTTTTCTGACCGTTGAGCGTAAAGGTGAAGGGTTCGGCGAATTTGAAAATCATGCGGTTGGCGTTCAGCGGATCATGCGCCACGGTGATTTTGCTGGTATCGAGACTCCAGCCAGCATTGTCCGAGCCTTTCGGCGACATCACCAGATGCACGCCCTGCAGTACCACAAAACGCTCATAGCCGATGCCTTCGAGCTTCGCGGACGCATAGCTCACTTTGGCGTCAAGGCCGACGAGCGCGGCGTTTTTCGTGAGGTAATCACTGAATTCCACGAGTGCTGCGTCCACCTGATCGGGTTTGACCGATGGCGTGCGCACAAACAGGATGCACGCCGCAACCCCCATCATCGCAAGAAAACCAAGGGAAGCGGGCCAGCTCGGTTTCTTTTTGGTGGAAAATCTAAGCATGGGTGTTACCTGTGTAAGAGCCTGTCAGGAAGCAAAAATCTGAAGGGCAATTATAGGCTATTCTGGCTGCGGTGCAACCAGTATCAGGCGCGCGGATTATTTCTTGTCGACCATCATATTGCGCGTTGCTGACGGCAGGGAAACCCTGAGTCCGTCAAGCGCGTCGGACATCATTATCTGGCAGCCTAGGCGCGAAGTGTGGGTCAGGCCGAAGGCGAGGTCGAGCATATCTTCTTCATCTTCGGTGGCGCCTTTGAGCTTATCGTACCATTCCTTATCGACGATCACATGGCAAGTCGAGCATGCGAGCGAACCTTCACAGGCGCCTTCGAGCGCCACGGCGTTTTTATGCGCAGCTTCCAGCACGGAAATCCCGTTAGGCACTTCCACCGTCAGCTCTTTATTGTCGGCTAACACGAACGTCATCTTAGGCATGGTAACTCCTCACTTTAACTGGCTTGGCCAGAGGTCGCTTTGTCAATATGCGTCCCTTTTAGCGCAAGCGTTATGGCGCTGTCCATCCTTCTTTCGGCGAAGGCCTGGCTGATGCGGCCAAGCTCCTGCGTTTCCACGTCGATATAGTCGCGGTCTTCGCCGGAAATGGCATTGCGGACCACGTTCATCTGGCGTTCGAAGCGGGGTTTTTCTCCTTCGAGCAACAGGGTTTCGTCTTGTTTCATGACAGATTCAAGTTCTTCAATCAGCCTGCCCGCTTCGACTCGCGCTTCGACCAGCAGGCGCAGTGTGATGTCGGCGCGGGCGTTTTCCATGCTGGAGAGCAGCATTTTTTCGATTTCTTCGGGGGCGAGGCCATAGGTCGGCTGGATGTCGACGACCTGTTTGACACCGGTGTGTTTTTCCTCGGCGGTGACGGTGAGCAACCCATCGGCATCAACGGTGAACGTCACTTTGACGCGGGCGATACCAGCCGGCAGGGCCGGAATGCCGGTCAGTTCAAAGCGGCTTAGTGAACGATTATCGTCGACCATTTCGCGCTCGCCTTGCACCACGTGGATTTTAAGGCCGGTCTGGCCGTCCTGATAGGTGGTGAATTCCTGGGATTCGGAAACGGGAATCGGCGTGTTGCGGTAAATTACCTTTTCGGCGATGCCGCCCATAATTTCAAGGCCGAGCGATAGCGGCAGCACGTCAAGCAATAGGTTATCCGAGCCTTCTGTCAGGCCTTGCGCCTGCAACGCTGCGCCGATGGCGACCACCTCGTCGGGGTTTACGTCGGTAAGCGGTTTTTTGCCGAAGAATTCCTGCACCAGATCGCGCACCAGCGGCACGCGCGTCGAGCCGCCTACCATTACCACGCCGTGGACATCCGTAATGCTCAGCTTCGCATCCACGAGCGCTTGCTCGCAGACGCTGATGGCACGGCCGACATAGGGCAGGATAAGCTCGTTAAACACGGTGCGTTCGAGCGTAATCGACGTACCCTTATAATTGATCGCGGCGGATTCCTGCGTGCTCAACTCATGTTTAGCTTTGGTTGCGTGCGCTACCAGTTCGGCGACTTCGCCCGGCGACATCGGGGCTTTAGCGAGACCGGCTTCGGTAAAAACCCATGCGGCGATGACCTGATCGAAATCGTCGCCGCCGAGCATGGTGTCGCCAGCGGTAGACAGAACTTGGAATAGGCCTTTTTCCAGCTTAAGCAGGGAAATATCGAACGTGCCGCCGCCCAGATCGAAGATGGCATAGATACCCTCCACCCCCTTGTCCAGGCCGTAAGCAAGAGCGGCAGCGGTGGGTTCATTGATAAGGCGCAGTACTTCGAGGCCGGCAAGGCGTGCGGCATCTTTGGTGGCGGTGCGGGCGGCGTCGTCGAAATAGGCGGGTACGGTGATAACGGCCTGATTAACTTCTTTGCCGAGGGCTTTTTCAGCCGAGAGTTTTAAATATTTCAGGATTTCGGCGGAGACTTCCACCGGGCTTATTTGCCGGTCGCCGAGTTTCAGGCGCACCATACCCCCGGTACCCTGCACCACATCGTAGGGAAGATTGCCTAATACCGTTGCGATATCGTCGATGCCGCGGCCCATCAGGCGTTTGACGGAGGCTACGGTGCCTTTTTCGCCGGCATCGTGGCGCTTTTTGGCGGGATATCCTATCTCGGGTTCGCCTTGCGGCGGATAATAGACGACCGACGGCACCAACGCATGGCCGTGGATATTGTGTACTACTTCAGCGTTCGCGCCGGAGGCGATGGCGACAACTGAATTGGTGGTGCCTAAGTCAATGCCCACGGCGGCTGAATTTTCATGCGGCAGCGGCGTTTCGCCGGGTTCGTAGATTTGCAGCAGGTTCATGATTTGACTTTCGGGCGGCGGATGGTAATCGCTTCGCGGGTTTTGAGGATGTAGCTCAGGCGCAGCGCGTCCTGAGCCATCAGTGACCAATCGTGGCTTTCGTAATACGTGGCGATGGCGTCGATAGTATGCATGGTGGCGGCGTTCAATGATTCTTCCAACTGCGTGAGTGCGTCTGCGGTGGCGGCCTCGTCGATTGCCTCGCGCCATTGCAGGGTTTGCATGAGCAGCGTCCGCGAGGGCTTCACCGTATCGCTTTCTGTGCCTACCTCAATCCCCTGCAAATGCAACAGGTATTGTGCGCGCGACTGCGGTTTTTTCAGGGTTTCGTAGGCGGCGTTGATGTCTACGGAGCGTAAAAGCGCTTGCTGGCGTTCGGCGGGGGTTTTCTTGACGTAGCGGTCGGGATGGTAAAGGCGTTGCTGGATAAAATAGTCGTTTTCAAGGGCTTTGGCGTCAATTGTGAATGCCGGGTCAATGCCCAGCAGCTCGAAATAGTTCATCACACATGGAAGCTTTCGCCGCAGCCGCAACGGCCTTTTTCGTTCGGGTTGCGGAAGACGAAGCCACTTTTGAGCTTCTCTTCGACATAGTCCATTTCAGTGCCGATCAGGAACATCACGGCTTTGGGGTCGATCAGTACGCGGATACCGTTTTTTTCCACCACCTCGTCAAACTTGCTCACCTCGTCGGCATATTCCACCGCGTAGGACAGGCCCGAACAGCCGCGCGTGCGGACGCTGATCTTAATGCCTGCCGAAGGCTTGCCGCGCTTGCCCAGCAGTTGCTGGATACGCGCCAGAGCATTGTCAGAAATGGAAAGCAGCGGAGCGGGCATGAGGGTTACGCAGCATCTTTTGTTGCGCCGTGCTTGGCTTTGTAGTCTTCAATCGCCGCTTTGATGGCGTCTTCTGCGAGCACGGAACAGTGGATTTTAACGGGCGGCAGCGAGAGATGCTGGGCGATTTCGGTGTTTTTGATAGCTTTCGCTTCGTCGAGCGTTTTGCCTTTGACCCATTCGGTGACCAGCGACGACGACGCAATTGCCGAACCGCAGCCGAAGGTTTTGAATTTCGCGTCTTCAATCAGGCCGGTCTGTGCGTTCACTTTGATCTGGAGCTTCATCACGTCGCCGCAAGCCGGAGCGCCGACAAGGCCGGTGCCCACATCGTCGTCTTCCTTGCCAAACGAGCCCACGTTGCGCGGGTTTTCGTAATGGTCGAGTAATTTTTCGCTGTATGCCATAAAACTATCCTTATTTTACTGTGCTTGCGCGTGGCTCAATGCTCCGCCCATTCGATCTTGGAAATATCGACGCCTTCCTGCACCATTTCCCATAACGGGCTCATCTGGCGGAGTTTATCGATGGAGTTTTTAATTAGGTTGATGGCGGTGTCCACCTCTTCTTCGGTGGTGAAACGCCCTACGCCGAAGCGGATGGAGGTATGTGCCATGTCTTCGGAAACGCCCAGTGAGCGAAGCACATAGGATGGCTCAAGCGAGGCGCTCGTGCAGGCGGAGCCGGATGACACGGCAAGGTCCTTGATCGCCATTATCATCGATTCGCCTTCGACATAGGCGAAGCTCAAATTGATGTTGCCCGGCCAGCGCTGGTCGCGGTCGCCGTTTAAGTATACATCTTTGACACCGTCGAGAAGTTGCGTGAGGAATTTGTTGTACAACAGACGCGCATGTTCGGCGTCCTTGCCCATTTCGGCCTTGGCGATGGCAGCGGCTTCGCCGAGGCCTACGACCAGTGGGGTTGGCAGCGTGCCGGAACGGAAGCCTCTCTCCTGCCCGCCGCCTGAGAACAAGGCTTCAAGGCGGATGCGCGGACGGCGGCGAACATAGAGAGCGCCGATGCCTTTGGGGCCATAGATTTTATGGCCGGAGATGCTCATCAGGTCGATGTTCATCGCTTCGACGTCAAGCGGGATTTTGCCGAAGGCCTGTGCTGCGTCAGTGTGGAAAAATACGCCTTTTTCGCGGCAGATTTTGCCTATTTCAGCGAGAGGCTGGATGACGCCGATTTCATTGTTGACCGCCATGACGGACACGAGCAGGGTATTTTCCTTGATCGCGGCGCGTAGCACTTCCAGATCGATCAGGCCGTTTGACAGCACCGGCAAGTAGGTGACTTCGAAGCCTTCCTGTTCGAGGTGGCGCGCGGAATCGAGCACACATTTATGCTCTGTAACCGGTGTGATGATGTGGTTTTTCTTATCCTTGTAGAAATGCGCGACGCCTTTGAGCGCGATGTTGTTCGACTCGGTAGCGCCCGAGGTGAAAACGATTTCTTTTTCTGTGGCGCCAATCAGCGAGGCCACCTGTTCGCGGGCTAAATCCACCGCGGCTTCGGCTTCCCAGCCATAGGCATGGCTGCGCGAATGCGGATTGCCGAATTTTCCGGTGAAATATGGCAGCATTTTTTCGAGGACGCGTGGGTCCATCGGAGTAGTTGCCTGATAGTCCAGGTAAATGGGTTGCTTCATAGCGCCACCTTGCAGGTCTTTTTATATTTTACAGGCGCTTATCCGTGCGCTTCTTACGGGGAATAGTACTTTAATATAACCTAGCAAATTAATCAACTATTTCAAAGTGTGGGTTTAATATCCTATTTCCTTATCTTTATCAATCTTTATAAAACCTTAATACTAGATTTGCGTTTGACTGGTATAATCCTAGAAATAGGCCCTGATTCAAACGTTTACAAGGTGTCGTATGTCCGCTGATTTATCAAAGTATTACCGTGACGACCCTCATAATACGCCTGTCGGCGCGGACGGGGAACCTGTCGACGGCGGCCCTTGGGTGCGCGCAGGGTTTGCCGATGACAGCATGGACGGGCGTTACTGCGCGAATAATGGTAAGCTGGCGGTCGCCTCGGCGGCTGGGGATTGCCCTGAAGGTAAAGTGGCCGTGTACCTGACCCGGCCAACTGAATTGAACTATGAAATGCTTCAGAACGCGGGCTTTCGCAGCGATACGCTGTTCGTGCCGTTTTCCAATGGTGAAAACGATGAGAAGACCGTGCATCAAAACCAATTTTTTAACGAGCACTACAGCGCACGCGATTTCCAGTCCAGCCACAACCTCGAAACCATCCTGCGTTTAACCAAAGTAACCGGCGCGCCATTTGTTGAAAAAGGCAGCACGCAGGAAGTCACCATTCCGCAATTTACCGATCATACCATGTTCGACACGTTCAACCGCAGCCGCGGCATCTTGACCGTTATCGACGAGCAAGGTATCCAATATATCGGCAAAGACGAACAGCACACGCGGGAGTTCCTCAAGGAAAAAGGCTTCCGCCATAATCCGAAAATTGACGTGCCGTTCGCCAAGGATGAAAAACCTTCTAAAAAACAGGAATTCATTGAGTTGCGGCCGTCGTTGACAACTGTTGTTGTGGATTTGCAAAGCACTATGGCCTACAGGCGAGGCGTAAAACCTTCCGGCGTGGGTATGGGCATTTAGTTTTTCTTTAGCCGCTGGCTGGTCGCGCGCCAGATTTCCGTGAATGTCGTAATATCGCGCTGTGTGGTGGCCCAGCCAGCGCTGATGCGAATCGCACTAGCGACAAGGCTTTTTTCTACGCCCATTGCATTCAACACATGCGAACCTTCGATACGACCTGAAGAGCAGGCGGAACCGGCGCTCACCGCATATCCCTTCAAATCGAAATCCATCAGTTGCACTTCGTTCGATACGCCGGGCATGGCCACGCATGTGGTGTTGGGCAAGCGCGGCGCGGATTTACCGAATACGACGCCGCCGATGGCCTCCGCTTCGCTTTCTATGAAGGCGAGCCAATGGCGGATTTGCAGGATATGCGCGCGATCTGCCGACAGCTCCACCCCTGCGGCAAAGCCGACAATCGCTGCCAGGTTTTCTGTGCCCGCGCGACGCCCTAGCTCCTGCCCGCCACCGGTCAGTAAAGGTGCAACAGCGAGATCGCGGCGCGCAATAAGCGCGGCAGCACCCAGTGGCCCGCCGCATTTATGGGCGGATAACGTCATCATATCCACGCCCAGCACGCCGAAATCCACCGGCATTTTGCCAAGCCCCTGCACCGCGTCGCAGTGCAATAATGCGCCGTGTTTTTTGCATATTTCCGCCACTTCGCGCACTGGCTGAATGACCCCGGTTTCGTTATTGGCGAGCATCACGGAAACCAGCGCTGGTGTGCCATCTTTCAGCAGCGCGTCTAACGCGGCCACATCGATGGTGCCTTTATCGTCTACGGCAATCATTTGCGCATCGGTGCGGGCTTTGAGCACCGAGCTATGCTCAATCGCCGATACCAGCAAGCGCTTTCCCGCGATGCCGCGCAGCGCCGTGATATTGGCCTCGGTGCCACTGGCGGTGAACATGATTTCGTTGGGCCATGCGGAAATGGAATCCGCGATGGATTTTCGGGCGTTTTCGAGATGTTTCTTCGCCTCGCGCCCGGCGGCATGCACGGAGGACGGATTCATCGGCGCCGCCCAGATTTCTTGCATGCGGGCGATCACTTCCGGGCGCACAGGCGCGGTTGCGTTGTAATCGAGATAAACGGGAGGCACCGGCACGTTATTTCGTCGCCATCACAACCGCGATCATCGGATCGGGAATGGCGAATGCCTCGAAAAATGAAGGCTTTCCGGGAATGGCACCTTTGCGCACGTCGGCCAGTGTAATGGAATTCAGGTAGCTGTGGATCTGGTGTTCCAGACCATCCCATAAATCATGCGTGAGGCAACGCGAACCGCTATTCATGCAGCCGGTTTTTTTATGCGCTTCGCAGCGCGTCATTTTCAATGATTCATCTACGGCGCTCACGATTTCAGCAATGCGAATCGACTCCGCCGTTGCTCCCAGTACATAACCGCCGCCCGGCCCGCGCACGGATTTGACCAACCCGTGTTGTTTCAATTTAAAAAAAATCTGCTCAAGATACGGTACGGTGAATTCCTGACTGGCCGCCAGTTGCGACAATGTCACCGGCTTTCCCGGCTCATGCCCGGCAAGTTCAACCATCGACATTACGGCGTAACGCGCTTTCGATCCTAAAATCATCCCCGTACCCTGATTAGCGAATTACTTGTTTTCCCATTTAACGGCGCTTTCCACCAGCCCGTTATCGTTGCCTTCCAGCTCGGTCACCCGCATCTGCAGATTGGCGAGGTCATTGCGAAGCTTGTATAGCGTGATCAGCAGCGGGTCGTCTTCTTCGTCCTGTGGCGTACCGTAGGCTTTGAAGTTGCGGTCGCCTTGCTCCCTGACTCTGACGCTTTCAGGCACCGGGCGCGCCGGAATGCCGACCACGGTGGTTGCCTGCTCCACATCTTTCACAACCACGGCATTGGAGCCGATACGGGCGTTATTGGCAACCTTAATCGGCCCTAAAAGCTGCGCGCCTGCGCCGATAATCACATTATTGCCGATCTGCGGATGGCGCAAACCCTTGTTTAACGAGGTTCCGCCTAAGGTTACGTCGTGATAAATGGTCACGTCGTCACCGATGGTGGCGGTTTCGCCGATGACAACGCCCATGCCGTGGTCGATGAAGAAACGCTGGCCAATAGTGGCACCCGGGTGGATTTCAATGCCGGTGAGGAAACGGCTGAGCGAAGAAACGAAACGCCCCGTCACTTTCCAGTTGTGCTTCCAGAGCCAATTGGAAAGCCTATAAAAAATAAGAGCATGCACGCCTGGGTAGCATAAAATCACCTCAAGGCGCGAGCGCGCCGCCGGGTCCCGGGCAAACACAGAATCGATGTCATTCACTATTCTCTTGAACATTGCACCCACAATTCAATATAAAGCACGAACGTAGTATAAAACATATTGCCAATCAACAGCCTCTTGTAAGATTGGCCCACCGGAGTAGTGCGTACATGCCTGAAATTATCATAAACGGCTCTGAAGGTCGCATTGAAGGGCGCTATCACCATAGCGAACAGAAAGGTGCGCCGGTCGTTCTCGTGTTGCATCCGCACCCTCTCTACGGCGGCACCATGAACAATAAAATCGTTTATCGGCTGTACCATATTTTTGCCCAGAACGGTTTTTCTGTGCTGCGCTTCAACTTCCGCGGCGTCGGCAAATCGCAGGGCAAATATGATGAAGGCATCGGCGAACTGACTGATGCGGCTACCGCACTCGACTGGCTGCAACTGCAAAATCCCGACGCGCCGACTTGCTGGATCAGCGGTTTCTCGTTCGGTTCATGGATTGCGCTGCAATTGCTGATGCGCCGACCGGAAATTGAGGGCTTCGTGGCCGTTTCGCCGCCTGCCAACCTCTATGATTTCTCGTTCCTCTCCCCGTGTCCGGCCGCCGGCCTCATCACGCAGGGCGACAAGGACGACGTGGTTTCTGAAGAAGCGGTCGCTAAACTCGCCGGCAAACTCGGCGCGGGCCACGGCACGCAGGTCGAGTATCGCCCCATCCCTGGCGCCGATCATTACTATCGCGGTGTTGAAGAAGATATGGGCGCGGTGGTCAATGAATACCTAGTACAGCGCATGCAGGACTTTAAGCAAAAACGCAAAGTCCGCCCGGACCGCAAACGCCGCCAGCTTCCAAGAGACTAACAACAAATTGAAATTAATAGTTAATTTTTGTTAAAAAAGCTCTCGAAACTGGCTTTCGTTTTGCTATAATCCTTGCTAACCAAAGCGAGAGACTATGGACCCGATAAGACGCGAAAACGCCATCCTGCGAGCCAATTCACTGGTGGTCGTCAACCTCCCAATCCTACAGATCAAGGGCAAAGAGCCCGACAAGCTGGTCAACCAGAAATGGTGGCACAAGCTGATGAACGACCGCGCCGTGTGGGTATCGGAAACCTGCAGCCGTATTTTGCTGGTCACCACGCAGGAAGACTGGGAGCGGCTCGGCAGCACGATGCCCGACTTCACCACACGCTGCATGACGCAGGAAATGGCAGACAACCATATTGAGTCAGATAATCCCGACCCGTTTACCCGCGCAAAACCTTATTTCCTGAAAAAGGAAGGCTGGGACGCTTACACGTATTTGCTCGAAATCGTCACCGGTTTGCACAGCGCCTCGCCCGGCGAAGAACATATTTCCCACCAAATCCTCGACGAGGAATACAGCAAATACAAAGACACCAAGCACGGCGGCGCACGCACATGGTTTGAACCGATCATCAACGCGCTTGCCCATGATTCCAAACAGGTCCGTCAGGTCATTGGCCAATATGTCCTGCCCTCGCTGGAAGATACCGCGCGCGAGCTTGCGCAGCTTGAACCCGGCGCTAACGTGCTGCTAGTCAACGATAACTGGCAGGCCGCAGAAAAAATGATTTACGCGCTATCGCGCCGCAACGTCAAAGTCAAACCCAGCAGCATCGAAGTCGCGCATATCGCCCCGCAAAGCAACGCCGTCGAAAGCTTGGAACTTCAGATCCAGCGCATGCTGGAAAAACAGACCACATCTTTCCCTCGCGTAGGGGCCTCGGCGCTTTACGACGTGCTGGAACTTACCTCAATGCATGATTATCAGGCCGTTATAATCGCTTCAACGCTGGGCACGCACCCCAAGCAGGAAGATCAGTTGATCGACGCATGGCGCGCCAGCAACCCGCCGCCGCCGCGCCTTATTGCCATGCATGTCGACCCCATCCATGAAGGCGGCATCATGCCCCACGCGGAGTTGAAAGAAACGCCCGGCGCTTTCGTGTTGCTGCCCGACGATATCCGCGAAGAATACACCGTAAAGATGGAACGCCATGCCAAACTACTGGCGCAGGGCAAAGACGCCTGCGGCCTGTGTACGCGCCTGCACGTCGAAAGCAACGGCCACCACAAAATCCGAGGCGATTTGCTGGCGTTTGGCTATGAGGGTTATCTCGAAAAAAATCCGCTTGAAAAGCGCCGCTCGGCCATCGACCCCCAGCGTATCAACGAGACCCCGCGTGGGGGCACCGAGCTGGCGTAATTACTGTTGATCGACGCGGATGGTTTTAACCTGACCGCCGGATTTCATCAGGCTCTTGGGGAATGTTTTCTTCTTAAACTCAGCATCTAGAAACGCGATACTGTAGGCTTCGATGGTCTGCGCATACGGCGTTTTGCTGTACGACCACGCCGCGTGCTCGGCGCCTTCAAGCTCAAGGAAGAATTTAGGCGTGTGCGACTGGTCATAGGCGCCACCGGATTTGCGCAGATACGGCGTAATCCCGGTATCGCGCGTGCCGCCCTGATACATCACCGGCACCGTCACATTCTTGATCGTGCGCTGGAAGATAAAGGGTGTGCTGTAGGGTGAGAGCGCAAGAACCGCTTTGATGCGCGGGTCTTTCCATGCCGGCCACGCGCCCGCTATGCCAAGCGCCGTGTATCCACCCAGCGAATGCCCAGCTGCGGCAACCTTATCCCAATCGAGCATCGCGTACGCTTTATCTTTCGATAGCGTGTTGAGCACAGTTTCCATGTCTTTTCTGCGATCGGCGTAGGTAGTGTCCGTCCAGCGCATCGGGTCGTTAAACTGATGTGCGGGGTGTTGCAGGCGTTTCATCGGCTCGGTGCAAACGTTGTCGCGGTGGTTCGGCGCGAACACTGCATACCCGGCATCCGCAAACGCTTTGCTCAAATACTGAGTGTACATGTTGCAGCTGTGAAACGCATGTGAGAACAGGATAACAGGCGCACCGGCGGGTTTGTCCGGCAGCCACGCGGCTACCTCGAGATTACCCAGCTTAAACTGACTAAACTGAAACGCAAATGCGCTTTGCGGCAACGCCGCTGCACAGGCCAGAAGAAATAAAAACCGCGCTTTTATCCGCACGCTGCGATCAGAACGGGATTTCGTCGTCCAGCAATTCGCTGGCCGGCTTGGATGCCGCCGAGGTCTGGCCGAAGCTGGAGCCGCCACCGCTATAGTTGCTATTGCTTGATGAAGACGAACCGCCGCCGTAGGACGACGCGCCAGAATTGTCGCCTTTGCCGTCGAGCATGGTAAGGTTGCCGTTGTAGTTCTGAAGCACGACTTCGGTCGCGTAACGTTCGCGGCCTTCTTTGTCGGTATATTTACGGGTCTGGAGCGCACCTTCGATGTACAGCTTCGAGCCTTTTTTCACGTAGTTTTTCACCACGGTCACGAGGTTCGGGTTGAAGATCACGATGTTGTGCCATTCGGTTTTTTCTTTACGCTCGCCGCTGTTCTTATCTTTCCAGGTTTCGGACGTGGCGATCGAGAAGGATGCGATTTCGCGACCGTCCTGCGTCGAGCGGATTTCCGGGTCTTTCCCGAGATTGCCCACCAGAATTACTTTATTCACGCTACCAGCCATCATATCCTCCAAAGTTAAATGCAATGGCAGTACTTTAATCGGTATTAACAATTGTTCAAGAGCTAAAAATTATCGCGCGCGCTGACGCTCGAAATAACGTGAATCAACAATGCTTACGTCATAATCGCTGCCATTGCTTCCTTGGCCTATTTCTACATCGCCGTCGCGCGCACGTGGGGATTTTTTCGCCGTCGGCTCGATATTAATGGTCACTACGTCGTAGCCTTTATCTTGCAACGTTTTTTTCATATCGTGCCCGTGGCATTCGGCAATGATGTACGGGTCCACCAGATGCGCGCCGCCGACATTTGCCACCGCAAGGTAACGCTCGCGATCCGCGTAGCCTTGCAAATGCGCGTCCATGACGTGAGCCATCGGCAGGTTCGAGGTTTTGATGCGCTCGATAGCGCGCTCGGTTGTAATAGTGTGCACCGCCTCGAATACGGGGTCATTTGCGTCCACCCCGTCGTTCCACAACCGGTGCATCGCGTTGGAAGCCAGTGTCAAATTGCCGCTCTTCCCATACGCAAGGTCCATACAGACGCTTTCCTTAGATGCGGCTAGCAGCTCCATCGTATCGACGTCGTTTTTCGTGGCGTCAGGATGGGCGCGCAGTTGCTCCAGCAGCTTCAACGCCATACGCTGGTTTAGCTGGCCGTTATAAGCAGGATGGAGCACTTCGGGCGGCATTTCGTGGAACCCGATATCCGCCTGCCCCATCAGCTCCCTGACCAGCTTACGAGTCTCGTCCGATTCGTGCACCTCCCCGATCATCAGCACCAGTTTGGGATGCGATTGTTTCAGCTCGCCGATCAGTTCAAAAAAATTCTGCATATTCCTTAGCCCCTCTTGTAATGCCCAGTTTACGTCATTATTTTTGTAAAGACCCGTTGATAATGCTCGCTATCGGCGCGGTGGGCCGGTATAGTGGTCGGCCCATTTGCATAGGCAGGGGCTTGTTTTGAATCTCATTTAACTTTTGTATATCAGCATGATAAAAAAAGAAGATTCCATTTCTATCCGCGGTGCCAAAGAGCACAACCTAAAAAATATCGACGTGGACATACCCCGCAACAAGCTGGTGGTCATCACCGGGCCGTCCGGGTCCGGCAAATCCTCCCTCGCCTTCGACACGATTTATGCCGAGGGCCAGCGCCGCTATGTCGAAAGTCTTTCCTCCTATGCTCGCCAGTTTTTGAACATTCAAGACAAGCCGGACGTCGAGTCCATCACCGGCCTGTCGCCTGCGATCGCCATCGACCAGAAAACCACCTCGCGCAATCCGCGCTCGACGGTCGGCACCGTCACTGAAATCTATGATTATATGCGCCTTTTGTTCGCGCGCATCGGCATTCCATATTCCCCCGCAACAGGACTGCCCATCGAAAGCCAGACCGTCTCGCAGATGGTGGACCGCATCATGGAACTGCCTGAAGGCACGAAAATCTACCTGCTTTCCCCCATCGTTCGCGGCCATAAAGGCGAGTATAAAAAGGAGCTGCAGGTCTTGCAGAAAAAGGGTTTCCAACGCGTCAAGATCGACGGCAAGCTGCATGAGATGAACGAGCTGCCCGTTATCGACAAGAACAAGAAGCATGAAATCGAAGTCGTCGTTGACCGCCTCGCCATTGGCAAGGAACTAGGCAATCGCCTTCCTGATAGCATCGAAACCGCGCTGGGGCTGAGCGATGGTCTCATCCGCGTTGAAATCGTCAGCGACAAAAAGCCTAAGGACGGCAAAGAAGTCGAAAACGAAACCTTCACCATGTCGTCCAAATTCGCCTGCCCGGTTTCCGGCTTTACGCTGGCCGAAATCGAGCCGCGCTTGTTTTCCTTTAACAGCCCTTACGGCGCTTGCCCCACCTGTGACGGGCTGGGCACGCAAGCCATGTTCGATGCCGACCTCGTCGTGCCGGACCGCACCAAATCGCTGCTGGATAAAGCCATCACCCCGTGGGCCGGTATGCCTTGGGCTGGCAATATGCGCTTTTATCAGGATGCGTTGGAATCCCTCGCCCGCCACTATAAATTCAGCATGACCACCCCGTTCAAGGATCTGACGAAAAAAATTCAGGACGTCGTCCTGCACGGCTCCGGCGACGAAGCCATCCGCATGAGCTATCATGAAGGTTCGCGCAGCTTCAACGTCGAAAAACCGTTCGAAGGCGTTATCCCCAACCTCGCCCGCCGTTACCGCGAGTTGACGAGCGAAACCATTCGCGAGGAATTCGGCAAATACATGAACGAGCATCCGTGCGAAGTCTGCGAAGGCACTCGCCTGAAGCCCGAGGCGCTCTGTGTCAAAATCGGCGATCTGCATATCGGTAAAGTCACCGAATTCACCATCGACGGTGCGCATGAATGGTTCAAAACCATTTCGAAGAAACTTACCAAAAAGCAGCAGACCATTTCGGAAAAAATCCTGAAAGAAATCTGCGAGCGCCTGCAATTCCTGATGAATGTCGGCCTCGATTACCTGACGCTCAGCCGTGAATCCGGCACGCTTTCGGGCGGTGAATCGCAGCGCATCCGCCTTGCCTCGCAGATCGGCTCGGGCCTTTCGGGCGTACTCTACGTACTCGACGAGCCATCCATCGGCCTGCACCAGTGCGACAACGAACGCCTTCTCGGCACGCTGCGTCATTTATGTGAACTCGGCAATACCGTGATCGTCGTCGAGCACGACGAGGACACCATGCGCGCTTCGGATTACCTGATTGACATGGGCCCGGGCGCTGGCATCCACGGTGGCAAGATTGTTTCCGAAGGCACCGCGCAACAGGTGATGAAAGACAAAAACAGCATCACCGGCCAGTATTTAAGTGGTGCGAAATTCATTGCCGTACCGGAAACGCGCCGTGCGATTCATAAAACCAAGAAAATCATTATCAACAACGCACGCGCCAATAATTTGAAAAATATCACCGCCGAAATCCCGCTGGGGACTTTTGCTTGCGTGACCGGCGTTTCGGGCGGCGGCAAATCGACGCTTGTTATCGAAACACTATACAAATCCATCGCGCGTCGCATGCATGGCGCGCGTGATTTACCGGGCGTGCATGACAGCATTTCCGGGCTTGAATACATCGACAAGATCATTGAGATCGACCAATCCCCCATCGGGCGTACGCCGCGTTCAAACCCCGCCACGTATACCGGGGCTTTCACGCCGATTCGCGACTGGTTCACCGGCCTTCCGGAAGCCAAAGCACGCGGCTACCAGCCGGGGCGCTTCTCCTTCAACGTCAAGGGCGGACGCTGCGAAGCGTGTCAGGGCGATGGGCTTATCAAGATCGAAATGCACTTCCTGCCGGATGTTTATGTAAAATGCGACGTCTGCCACGGGCGCCGTTACAACCGCGAAACGCTCGACATCAAATATAAGGATAAATCCATCGCCGACGTATTGGAAATGACCGTCGACGAGGGCGTGAATTTCTTTACCGCACAGCCGTCCATCCGCGAAAAGCTGTTGGCGATGCAGGAAGTCGGCCTCGGCTATATCGCCGTTGGCCAATCGGCGACCACGCTTTCAGGCGGCGAAGCCCAGCGCATCAAGCTCGCCAAAGAGCTTTCCAAACGCGCCACGGGACGTACGCTTTACATCCTCGATGAGCCGACTACCGGTTTGCATAGCGATGACATCCGCAAGCTGCTCGGCGTGCTGCACAAGCTGGTCGATGCGGGCAACACGGTGCTGGTCATCGAGCATAACCTCGACGTTATCAAAACGGCGGACTGGGTGATCGATATCGGCCCCGGCGGCGGCAACAAAGGTGGCCATGTCATCGGCAGCGGTACCCCCGAGGACATCGTGCGCAACAAGGAAAGCATTACAGGCAAGTATTTAGCGCCGCTGCTCAAAAAGAAAAAAGCGGCTTAAAGCTACTTGCCAGCGGTGATCGGCGGTTTGCCTTTATCGGCCATCGTTTGCGCGATGATTGGCACGGCTTTAAACGGCGTTGCATCGAGCGTCGAGACGAGGCTAATTCCTGCATTGCGCATTGTTGCTTTTTCCGTTACTTCCAGCTCGTGTTCAGGTACCACATCCAGCACCACAACAGGCACACCGTGCGGCTTTACCGCTTTAGCCAGCTTGATAGTCGGGTCGTTTTCAAACGAGCCTTCGATATATTTCAGATGCGGGTGGAACACGACCACAGCATCGGGTTTAGGTTGCATGGTTTCAACTTCCTTTGCCACGACTTCCGGGGCAGCTGGCGTCAGCATGTCGAAAATTTCCGCCTTGGTAAAGATCACGTTTGCGCCCTCATCCTTCAACGCCTGCGCATAATAATTGCCGACGTTATGCGGGTTGCCGACGAATAAAATGTTTTTGCCTTTGATGTCAGCTTTAGCGGATTTCACAGGGGTGCGCAGTTGTGGCTTCATGATCGGTATCCTTAATGTGTGGAAATTAGTGAAGAACCTTTTCAGGTTCTTTGCCTTCGCGATTGGCTTCGCGTTGCTGCCATGTGAGCAGCTTATGTTGCAAGTCGGCAACCGCCGCGTGCGTCACCACGTTTTGCTGGCGCACATCCTTGAGTTCCTTGCCGAGCGTCTCGGTCATCGCCACGGCGATTTCATGGGCGTTGACGCGCGCGTCGGCGATTTTGCGTTCTTCGTCAAAATTGAGGTAGGCGGTCTTGGACATTTTTTCATCGAGGAAACCGGTATAGGCGCTGAACGTTGCGGCGCCAAGCGCGGCTATGCCCAAGGCAACCACCCCCCAGATGGGTACAGTGATCAGCCCTGCGACAATGACTGCAATGCCCGCCGAGGCAAGTACGTTTGTGATCATGCCGCTGTTGCGACTGAGGGCGCTTAAGAAAGAGCTTTTGGGAATGATACCGAGGTTACTTTTACGCTGCTCCTGGTACTCGCCGTCTTTGTAAGCAGTCGATTTTAGCTGTTGCTGGGCCACGATCGACCCCGGCGATTAGCGGTGTTGCTGTTGTGCTTCTGCCAGCATGCGTTCTTCCGTCACCTGCTTACTCCAGTCTTTGCCGTGTTCCATCGAGTATTCGACGGCTTTGCCGACTTCCGGGGAAACGGTTTTGCTCAGGTGTTCGACGATGGTTTGTTTCTTGGAATCTTCGACTTCGTGGGTCTGGCGATTCTTGCCGATTTTACCACCGATGAAAGCACCGACGATTGGTGCGCCGAGCAGGGCTGCGCCCATCGCGACTAGTGTGCCGATAGCGGCAGCGGGTACGGCTGCGGGCGCTGCTGCGGCTGCTGCAAGCGTGGCGCCAGCGCCGAGCACTAAAGTAACGGCGACTGCGATACCTGCGCCAACGAAACCGAGCAGCCCGCCGATGGCAGTGTCTTTGTTCCACGCGGTTGGCTCGCCGACTTTCTTGCCGTTTTTGTTTTCATCTTCGATGCGGTTTTTACCCATCATGCCGCCAATGATGGCACCACCCGCGGCTGCAATCAACCCGCCTCCAGGAATGAATGCATTGAGTACGATACCGCCAACCACATACGATAAAAGACCGCCCAGAAGCGTATCCTTGTTGAAGTAGCTCGGCGAGTTGTTTGTTTTCAGCGTCAGTTGCTCGGACATGCTGTTACCCTATAAATAATTGTTTTCGTGGGTTAATTGTAATTAAAACGCTCATAAACTCAAATGAAAGAAATGTGACAATCATTCTCAACCTATTAACTGACCAATAAACAACAAAAAAGGCGACCCGGGCGGGATCGCCTTTTTGTCAAAAAGCTTGAAAACGCTTAAGCGGCTTCTTTGGTGAGCGCAGCGGCAGCCACTTTGGCGCGCAGCAGCTTCATAAGCTTATCGGTTGCGGTTTTGTGGTCAGTGCCTTCGGCAGCGGCCAGTTCACCCACGAGGCGGGCGAGCGCCGACTCATAGATCATACGTTCAGAATATGAACGCTCGGACTGGTCGACGTTCTGGTGCAGGTCGCGAACCACTTCGGCGATGTAGAAAATGTTGCCGGAGTTGATCTTCGCTTCATATTCCTGCGCACGGCGCGACCACATGCCGCGCGAGGTGCGGGCGCGGCCTTTAAGGGTCAGGAACACTTTTTTCATCTGGTCGAGCGAGCTGACCGGACGCAGGCCAGCGGCCGTTGCACGGTGCACAGGCACGCGCAGGGTCATCTTGTCCTTGTCGAAGGCGATAACCAGCATGCGCAGCTCAACGTCACCGATCATCTGGGTTTCTTCAGCTACGATTTTGCCAACGCCATGCGTGGGGTAAACCACGTGCAGACCGACTTTGTAATGAAGCTTGCTAGCCGGTGCGGCAGCTTTCACGACCACAGCCGGAGCGGCGGTTTTAGCAACAGGTGCCGGAGCGACCTTTACGACAGCAATGATTTTCTTTTCAGCAGCTTTCGGCGCTTCAACCTTTTTCGGAGCGGCTTTCACCACTGCCTTCGGGGCGACCTTAGCTACGATTTTTTTCTGGACTGGTTTGGAAACCGCCTTCTGTTTGGCTGCTTTGGCAGCAACAGGCTTAGTGGTCTTCTTCACAGGCTTTACGGCCTTCTTCGCAACTGCTTTTTTAGGCGCTACTTTTTTGGACTTAACGGCAAATTTCTGGGGCATAGTTTTTCCTTAAACCTGTGTTGTGCAGTTGTCTGCATGTTGGGAAACTATATATAGCGTGATGCAGAAGCGACACACACCACTAAAAGGGGCTATCCTGCATAACAAGCGATACCCTACCACTATTTTAACGAAAAAGAAAGGAATTAGTTGTAGGGCCCAAAATTGAATTTTTATGGGGGTGTACTACTTCGTGCCGGTGCCCGGATTCGGGCTGAAAAATGCTTCGAATTTTCCGTCTTTGCCTTTGAAGTCGTCGGCGTCGGCAGGCTGCGGTTTTTTGACCGTCAAGTTCGGCCATTTGCTCGCGTATTCGCGGTTGACCTCAATCCATTTCAGCAGCTCGTCCGATTCGGGGTGAATGGCCTCCGCCGGGCATTCGGGTTCACAGACGCCGCAATCGATGCATTCGTCCGGGTTGATGACCAGCATGTTTTCGCCTTCGTAAAAGCAATCGACGGGACATACTTCCACGCAGTCGGTGTATTTACATTTAATACAGGCATCGGTCACAACGAAGGTCATCGGTCACTCCAGTAGTTAGTCGCCCAAGGTTATAGGGGATAAAAATAATAAATCAATACAGCTATTCGGCCTCAAAACCACCGCTGAACTGGAGCCGGCGGATTTTCTGGTGCAGCAGCGCCGTTTTCACGCGAATCATGAGCAACACCGCGTAAAATAAGCCAAAGGCCACTGCCATCGCAAAAAGCGGCAGGAGCATGGAGCCGTCAATGGCCATGCCGCCTTCGCGGATAAGGCTGGCCGGCTGGTGCAGCGTGTTCCACCAATCGACAGAGTAGCGAATCACAGGGATATTGGCAAACCCGACCAGCGCCATGATGGCGCATATCTTTTTGCCGCGCTCCTGAAAGGCATAATTATCCGACAGCGCAATATACCCTATATATAAGAAGAACTGAATTAGAACCGAGGTCAGGCGCGCATCCCATACCCACCATGCCCCCCACATGGGCTTGCCCCACAACGACCCCGTGGCCAGCGTAAGCGCCGTAAATCCCGCGCCAATCGGGGCGCTGGCGCGGGCGATGACGTCCGCAAGCGTATGCTTCCAGATTAGAAACGAGGCGCTGGCAAGCGCCATTACCGTATATATAGAGATCGACATCATGGCCGAAGGTACGTGGATATACATAATACGCACGGTGTCGCCTTGCTGGTAATCGGCCGGGGAGACAAACAATGCCTCCACAAGCCCTAACGTCAGCAAAATGACGGTAGCGGCCACCAGCCAAGGCAGGACCGCATCGGAAAAGCGAATGAATTTCGCAGGGGAAGCAAGTGCGTGCATAAGCCTAGTGGATAGCATTACTGGCGGGCAAAACAAGTAAATCCGCCATCAACCTATCGCTTTTTTATGCGCTTAGTCCTAATGTTAAGGATATGGAGTACATCGTTATGAAACACACCGCCCGCTTGGTCTTGCTTGTCGCTATCGTATTGTCTGCCGTTTTTGCCAGCAGCGCGGCTTACGCCCGCCACGGGTATTTTGGCGGCGGCGTTATCGCTGGTGAGCCGTATTATGCTTATCCTCCCTATTACAGCTATCCGTATTACGCTTATCCACCCTCTCCCCAGCCGACCTATGCCGTGCAGCAACCCTATTCTGTGCCCCCTGACGCGCAATATAATAATTACTATCAAGACGATCATGGCCAGTATTGCCGTGAATATACGCATACGGTAACCGTAGGTGGACGCCGCTCACAGGCTTACGGGCATGCCTGCCGCCAACCAGACGGCACGTGGCAAATAATAGACTAGTGAAGGGTTATGGTGGGGTTGGTTAACGCTTCCTGCGTAATTCGCTCGACATAGCTTGTCGGTTTCTTCTGAGCGATCTTATCGGCGAACATGGTTTGCACCTGTTCAGCGATATGCGGCACATGATCAGGCGAGTGCAAACGTGGAATGCCTGATTCATCGCCGACGAGTTCAAACATCAGCTCCGACGCTTTCATGCTGCCGCTATTGAGATCGCGAGCAAGTCCTTCGAGATTTTGGCTAACAGACAGCTCATAGCTGATGCGTTTCTGTGCAAGCGACGACAACGCGTCGAACGGCTTGCCATTTTCTCTAATGATAGTTTCTTCCAGAGTATGGTTTGCATTAATCAGCAACGGCACCAGATCTTCCGGCTGGATGGCGATGTGCTTGGCATGCGCGCGCTGGATTTCCACGATGCGGTCATTGACCGTTTCGTGTTGCAGCCCGAACACTTTGTCGCCGATAAGGTTCATGGGATTTTTAATCGCCGTGTAGGCCAGCATGGAAATACCCGCCCTTACCATGAAGCCCATAACCCCCGTCATCGCGGGAATGCCTGCGATCAAGAACAATTCCGGCAACAACACCGTCACCGCCGCAAATGATGCGAGCGTGCCGATAATGGCTACTGGAATAGAGTAATTGCGTTGTTTGCGGGCGCGGCGAAGTTCCTCGCGCAAAATCTGGTTATCTTCGGCCAGCGCGTCCATGTCTTTAAGCGTCACCTGCGAGGCGGGCTTGCCGAGCTTGGCGCCCAGCTCTTCGGAATAATGGCGCAGCAGATTCTTTTTCTGGTGGACGTAATCGGCCTGCGCAAAGCCTGCGCTGATGCCTGAGGCAAGCCCAAGCCCGGCGATACCCACCATGTTGCCGCCGACAGCGCCAGCGAACAAGCCAAGGTTACGCGCGATTTCCGCGCCAAGGAAGAACTGCACCACGCTGCCGACCGTGTTGGTGAGCAGCGAACTGGCAAGATCAGCGCTGCCTTCCACCAGCTGCCCGGAGAGGTCGCCCGCTTTGCGCACGACAAACGACACTCCAGTGCGCTTTGCCTGATATCCCACTTCGCTGCGGGCATCGTAGACATTGACGCGCGAGTAGCGCTTCTTAAGCTCGTCGACACTGATAAGTTTCTTTAAATCCATCACTAATCCTAATGTATCCACCATCTTACCGCGCGCGCGGAGGTGTTAGTGTGAAATATTTGTGAAACCCCTGACAAATGGCGGTAAAATCCCTTAAGCATATGTTTTACCGAAATATCGCTTTATGCACCCCGAAACCGGTTTATACACTTAAGCGCTTTCCCGCCTGTTAAAGCAGGAGTATTTATGCTTGCCGCGCCCGCGAAATTACCTTACACAGGCCGCATGTACGACCTATCAAAAATCCGCAATTTTTCCATCATCGCCCATATCGACCACGGCAAATCGACGCTTGCCGACCGTTTGATCCAGACCTGCGGCGGCCTTGAAGCGCGTGAAATGACCGAACAGGTCCTCGATTCGATGGACATCGAAAAAGAGCGCGGCATCACCATCAAAGCCCAGACCGTGCGCCTCAAATACAAGGCGGATGACGGCGAGACCTACACGCTTAACCTCATGGACACCCCCGGCCACGTGGATTTCGGCTACGAAGTCAGCCGTTGCTTAGCCGCGTGCGAAGGCTCGCTACTGGTGGTGGACGCATCGCAGGGCGTGGAAGCGCAGACGCTCGCTAACGTTTATAAAGCAATGGACGCGGGACACGATATGGTCCCTGTTCTCAATAAAATCGACCTGCCCGCCGCCGATATCGAGCGGGCCAGGGAACAGATCGAAGAAGTCGTCGGCATTGACGCGTCCGACGCTGTGCCGATTTCCGCTAAGAGTGGCATCGGCATCAAGGAAGTGCTGGAAGCCATCGTGACCCGCCTGCCCGCTCCGGTTGGGGATCCGGAAAAACCGCTAAAGGCGATGTTGGTGGATAGCTGGTACGATACGTATCTGGGCGTTATCATTCTGGTGCGTATCAAGGAAGGCACGCTTCATAAAGGTGCAAAAATCCGCATGATGAGCAGTGGTGCTTCGCACAACGTCGACCAGCTCGGCGTGTTCACGCCCAAGAAAATTCCCGTTGAAAAACTCATGCCCGGTGAAATTGGTTATATCATTACCGGCATCAAGCAAGTAGCCGATTGCCGCATCGGCGACACCATCACCGAAGAGCGCCGCCCGTGTGAAACCGCCCTGCCCGGCTTCAAACCTTCACAATCCGTGGTGTTCTGCGGCCTCTATCCGGCGGACGCGTCTGAATTCGAACACCTTAAAGATTCCCTGTGGAAGCTTCGCCTTAACGACGCCAGCTTCGAATTTGAAACTGAAAGCTCCACCGCGCTTGGCTTCGGTTTCCGCTGCGGCTTCCTTGGTATGCTGCATCTCGAAATCATTCAGGAACGTCTCGAGCGCGAGTTCGATCTCGACCTCATCACCACCGCCCCGAGCGTAGTGTACCGCATGCATTTGACTGATGGCACGGTTATGGAGATGCATAATCCCAACGACATGCCGGACGTCACCAAGATCGAAAAAATAGATGAGCCGTGGATTCGCGCCACCATCATGACCCCGGATGAATACCTGGGCAACGTGCTGTCGCTGTGCACCGAAAAGCGTGGCCAGCAGGAAAACCTGACCTATGTCGGCACCCGCGCGATGGCTGTATATAAACTACCGCTCAACGAAGTCGTGTTTGATTTTTACGACCGCCTGAAATCCTGCTCTAAAGGCTATGCCAGCTTCGACTACGAAATAACGGATTACACCGAATCCGACCTCGTGAAGCTCAACATTCTTGTCAACGCCGAGCCGGTCGACGCCCTCGCCTTGATCGTGCACCGCTCACAAGCCGACTTTCGTGGCCGCAAGTTGTGTGAACGCCTTAAAGAGCTGATTCCTAAACATTTATTCCCAATCCCGATTCAAGCGGCCATCGGCGGCAAAATTATCGCCCGCGAGACCATTTCGGCCATGCGTAAAGATGTTCTCGCCAAGTGCTATGGAGGCGATATCAGCCGTAAGCGCAAGCTGCTGGATAAGCAGAAAAAAGGTAAGAAAAAAATGCGCGAAATCGGCAACGTGAACATCCCACAATCGGCCTTCCTCGCCGCATTGAAGATGGGCGACGAGTAGGGCTTCACAAAAGATTAACAAAGCATTAATGCCCTTCTGTGTATTTGCGGTTATAATCCTGCAAATTGATCACTTGGGAGAATAGTATGACCGACCGCATTTTTGCCCCTACTTTCGGCAACGTCTTTGATAATTTCGGCTTCAATTTCGAAAAAGCTGCCAAGCAGCACCGCAACACTTACAAAAAACTAGCCGAAGAAGCCGTCAAGTTGGCCAATAGCGAAGACAGCCATAAATTCGATGCCGTTATCGATAAAAGGCAACCGCTCGAAGATGAACTCAAACAGACTAACAAATCCTTAGAGGATCATGAAACCGTCTCGAGCGTTAAAGGCAGGACCATCCGCGACTGGGAACGCGGTGACACCTTCCCTTCGCAGCTCCAGTTTAAACGCCTCAAAAAAACATTCGCCGAACTTGCGCCGCTGTCTGAAGAGGAAGAAAAAAAGCTTGATACCGCCTACCGCAACTCGCAGGCCGCCGCCAACCAAAGCGATCCAACGCTGGAGTTCGGCAGGGTGCTCGGTAGCTTAATTGATGAGCGCCTGGACAGCGGGAAGATCAACAATCATAACGATTTGGCGGAATGGCTGCGTGAAGCCGGTTCGCCCAATGAAGCGCAGGAATTGACCGGCCGCCGCAGCGAATTGCAAACCCAGCTCTCCGCGATCCCCCTGCCCAAGAAAAAAGACTACTTCCTGATGGACGGCAATGGCGAGAAGCGCAATCTTTCCAATAAAGATGGGTTCCTCGACAAAAGCCTGAACGCCGAGCAGATGGAAATGATTGAACGCGGCATCATCCCCTCCCCCGATTTACGCGACGCGCTGATGTTGTCCCTCACCTGCCTCGTCGGCTTGAACAATGAAGACCGCGAAAAGCTCGATACCTCCTACCAGAAATTGCTCGACGCCAACCCCGCCGCCAAGCGCGCCGAGGCAGTCGAAACTCCCGTAACCGAAACGCAGGCGCCAGTTTCCGTGGCAGTAATTCCTACAGAAACCCAACCGCAGGGCGAGCTTGCAGAAGTTCCTGCCGATCCTGCCGAAACGCCGACAATTGCCGCCACTGCTGCCGCAACTGCTGGTACCACCCCGCACCTCGAAGAATCGGCTGCACACGTAGTCGCGGAACTGCCCGCAGAACCGGAAGCGCAAGCCCCCGCTCCCGGCAGCCACGCCGCCGCTGTACGAAAAATCCCATATGTGCGCCCGGCCTTCCTGAAACGCGACAATGGTGCCGCAACAAAGCTTGCAACAGCGTATGCCGCCATCTTCAAACATTTCGGCGTTGAACCGCCGGCAGATGCAGCCTCCGCGCCCAAGGCGATTGAAGAACTGGCCGCCGCTACCGGCGTATCCGCCCAAATCCTGGAAGAACTCCAGCCCTTCGCGCTGAGCCCGATTTCGGATGTCATCGAAAACAGGCTGGGAAATGCTGTTCCCGCAGGTGAGAGAATCATCGTGAACCAGCTACTCAGTACCTATAATCGCACCATGCAGGAAACGCGTCTTGAAATTTCCGGTAGTGACGTAAGCAAAAAACTAACCGAAGCTTATGATGGTTTGAAAGCGGTTGTAAAAGCTGAAGGCAAGGACATCAAAAGCCTCGCCAGCTTCAACAACGTGACGCTAGTGCCGCAACACGTCGCGGATGATTATTTCCAAAAAGGCGGTCTTTCCCTGCCTAACGTGCGCGGCGCTGCGACAATCCTCAGCATTATCAATCAAAGAATGCTTTCAAAAAATGGCAGGCACAATGTTTTTGCGGTAAGTTCGGCTAATTGGCATCCTCCCGTTGCAACCTACATCCAAGCGCACGACGCAGTACGCACGCTGTATGAAGCCAAGAAAGAATCCTTCCTCGGCGAACTGGGCAACATGGCCGCAATTGCAAAAGAGGAGCAGGAAAGCAAAGTGCTCGCAGCGGAATTTGCCGATTTACTGCAGAAAGAAAAAATCGCCAAAGCCAATCTGGGCAATCCTGCCTTGCAGCTCACTGAAACGCAGGAACTTCACATCCTTGAGCTCGACGACAAGCAACTAGCAGACCCAACCTTCGCCGGTTTCGTCAATGCCGCAACGAAGGACCCGGCCTGGGCGCAGAAGCAGAACCTCCGTAAGGATCGCCACCACGCGAGTTCTAACGGCGTCCCCGGCCACGGCCACCCTTAGTTGTTGATAAACCAATGAATGTGCGCCCCATAATTTTAGGGCGCACATTTCGTTGACAACCCCGCGCTTTTAGCTATTTTCACCTTCCACTTCATTGATGGGGCATTAGCTCAGCTGGTAGAGCGCTACGATGGCATTGTAGAGGTCAGGAGTTCGACTCTCCTATGCTCCACCAACTCTCTGTAATACAATTATATTTTTGATATTTTACCCGTGAGGCCCGCACACAGCGCGACTCATTTTTCGTTGCGACGGAGAGAACCAGCTTAGACGTTTTTTAGGCCCTATTATGGGCTTTCTCTCTATGGGCCATTTTGGAGGTCCCTTTAGGAGATATTCTCTTTGAATGCCAATCAAACAGTCTGTCTTTCAATTACTTTTAGATGGAATGGCTGTGAAAAACCGGCAGTCCTAGTGGTTATGCCGGTGATGAATATCCGGATAATGGGCATGGCTATGTGTCATAGGCTCATGCTTATGAGGATGACTATGTGGCTCTGCAGCGTCCCAATCGAAATCATGTGTATGCTGGTGATGCGCGTCATGGAAATGTTTATGGTCATGTTCCATAGTGTCATGCGTATGGGAATGTTCATGGTGCTCGGTTAAATGCAGCCAGATACCTGCTGCCATTATCGTCGCAGCCACCCAAAAGATTATGGCAGGACTTTCCTGTATCAATACCAGTGAAATCGCTGCTCCGACAAACGGGGCTAACGAAAAATACGCTCCGGTTCGTGCGGTGCCTAAATGGCGTAGTGCTAACACAAACATTACCAAACTAACGCCATAACCAAAGAACCCTAGCAATCCAGCTTCAGTTATTAGATGCACAGCCGGAAGTGTATTCCCAAGTGCCAGCCCAATAGAAAGATTTACTACACCTGCAACGAGTCCTTTAATTCCTGCAATCTGCACAGGATCGCTAGCTGATACTTTACGTGTTAAATTATTATCAATACCCCAGCACAGGCAAGCAGCTGCTACCAGTAATGAACCAATAGGAAGCCTGAAGCCATTTGCTTCCTGCCAGGAAAGCAATACGCCGCCAGCAATAATGAACACCATGCCTAAAAAAATTCGCCGGTCGAAATTTTCTTTGAATACAAATTAGGCAAGCATTGAAGTTGCCACCCCTTCCAGATTGAGTAGCAAAGAAGCGCTGGATGCTGGTGTATAAGTTAATCCCAGCATTAAAAGTACCGGCGCTACGATACCGCCAGCAAAAATAGCGCCCCCGAGCCATGGCCAATCTTTACGCGTAAGAGCCGCTTCAGCTTCCGAGACTTGAGCTGGTGCCAATCGGCGAAAAATTATCCAAAGTAACAGGCCAAATCCGGAACCGGCATAAAGCAACCCTGCCAGCATCACCGGTGAGATATCTCCAACCAGCACTTTAGCAAAAGGCGTGCTGGCGCCAAATAACGCCGCAGCAACTACTGCATATAAAATACCTTTATCCATCACACTCGAGATAAAGTAGTTTGGATCCACAGTCGCTCTAAACACGACAACAGTCAACATATTGATAAAAAATAACAGTGCTAGAAAATTATGTTAGGTACGTGACATAGCTATGGCGTGAGGAATAACATGTAACGTGGATTATTATATTCATGTGAGGCAGAATTTCATACAGTTCGATTACAATAATATGAAAGTCATCTCCATCATGGCAGATTTAAACACACTAAATACAAGCGAGGTAGGCTGGCGTTTTGATAACAGCTATGTGAAACTGCAAAAAACGCTATTTTCTTATCAAAAGCCCGTGCCAGTACGCGCTCCGAGTATGGCAATTCTCAATGATCGCCTCGCAGAATCGCTTGGGCTTAATGTATCCGCGCTATCAAATCAGGAACGTGCCGACATCTTTGCTGGAAATATTATTCCAGAAGGCGCATCACCGATTGCACAAGCATATGCCGGGCACCAGTTTGGGAATTTTACGATGCTGGGCGACGGTCGGGCAGTACTGATAGGAGAACATCTCACGCCAAGTGGGACACGTGTTGACATTCAGCTCAAAGGTTCAGGACAAACACAATTTTCGCGTCGTGGTGATGGGCGCGCTGCACTAGGTCCGATGTTGCGAGAATATATAATTAGCGAGGCGATGCATGCGCTGAACATTCCTACCACGCGCAGTCTCGCAGTAGTCGCCACCGGAGAGCCGGTAATACGCGAGGCGCTACAACCGGGAGCCATTCTTACACGCGTCGCGGCGAGCCATATAAGGGTCGGTACGTTCCAGTATGTGGCAGCTCTGAATGATGTTTTGGTGCTAAAGGCATTGGCCGATTACACTATAGACCGTCACTATCCAGAGCTTGATCAAACCGGTGGTATTTATCCCGCCTTCCTTGCGGCGATGATGGAGAGACAAGCCGCGCTCATCGTCAAATGGCAACAGGTGGGGTTCATTCATGGGGTGATGAATACCGATAATATGGCAATCTCCGGTGAGACTATCGATTACGGGCCCTGTGCCTTCATGGACATTTATGATCCGGAAACCGTATTCAGCTCGATTGATCGTAATGGACGATACGCCTATGGAAATCAGCCGCAAATTGCTCAATGGAACATAGCTCGGTTCGCAGAAGCCATACTACCCCTCCTGCACTCCGACCAGGACCATGCGATTAGCATTGCCGAAGAAACTATTAACCGTTTTCCCGATATATTTAAGCAGCACTGGCTGATAGGCATGCGTGCAAAACTAGGTCTATTTAACGAAGAAGCAGAAGATTCGATGCTTGCGGAATCACTGTTGGCATGGATGCAGGAACACCAAGCTGACTATACCAATACATTCCGCGCCCTCAGTGCAGACAAGAGGCCGCAGCTGAATGATGGAGTGCTTATAGATTGGCATGCCCGTTGGCAAGCACGCCTGGCGCGACAGGAAATACCAAAATATGAAGTTTATCGGTCAATGAAACTGCACAGTCCAGCCATTATTCCGCGCAATCACCGTGTGGAAGAAGTGCTCGAAGCAGCAGTTGAAAGGGATGATCTTTCCGTAATGCACAGGCTTTTGGCAGCTATCAATAATCCCTTTGAAGAAAGAGATGAATACGATTACTACAGTTTACCTCCTGCCAAAAATGTACAGAAATATCAGACTTATTGCGGAACTTGAATATCACATCATTGTGGTGCTAAAGAGGAATAAAACTTATAATGAGAAGTTATGGGTGGGAGTGTTTGCAATAATCTGATATTGCCTTTGCCAGAATCATAGACGTCTAATTCCTATACATATCTGCTCTCTACGTGACCGCCAACTTTCTATAATATAATGATATTTTTGATATTTTACTCCTGAGGCCCGCACACAGCGCGACTAATTTTTCATTGCGACCGGAGAAAACCAGCTTAGTCGTTTTTTTGCCCCTATTATAGGTTTCTCTCTGTCGCGTATTAAGTTGGGGCTCATTGTTATATATCTGACTTGATGTGCCTTATCTGCTTCATTTTTAATATTCTATCCATCAATTTTGCCGCGTAATATCTTACACCTTTGAAAGGTGCGCTTTAGGCTGTAGCCTGCTGGGTCAGAATATAACACTTTGCATAAAGAGGGACGAATGCAATCACACGACGCGATCCGGCAGGTTGGATTCATTCAGCAATCCCTTTCCCAGAACCGAAAACAAATAGGATTTTTCTGGGTGCGGATTGCCCGCTGTCCATCCGCGTAAATGTCAGGATGGAACAGATTCAAGTTGGGTGCTAAGAAAGCAGGAGCCGACTGGTATTGCCTCTATCGCCTTCGACACACCGGGGAAACATGCCCTGCGTTGCGCCATACATCCCACCATGAAAATTGAGGTCGATGTGGTGAAGTAGTGTTGGCTCTTACGGGTAGACTGTTTGAAGGAACGCGTTTACTTTCAAATATTCTGCCTGAATTAAATCCAGCAAGGCTTTCTTCTCCGCGCCGCTGGCAGCAGGGTTTTCCTGTGCTTTTTTACATAAATCACCCAGCGGATGCGCGCCAAGGTTATAACATGTCCCTTTAAGTGCGTGCGCTGTTGTCCGCCATGTTTCATTCTGACCGTCAGCGCAATTCGCCGCTAATGTTTGCAGATGTGTTTCAGTGGAATTATAAAATTCTTGAAACAGTGCCAGTTCAAGCTCTTTGTCGCCATCCGTCATACTACGAAGGTCTGTTAAATCTACGGAATTTGTCATAATATTATGATTCTTTCTTGCGGGCGATGAAAGTATTCACTGCGCCCATGATTTTTAGCTTGTTATACGGCTTCACAATGAAACCCTGCACCTTGTTTGCCCTTGCTGTTTCCACATCTTTCACATGGTTGTTGCCAGTTACCATTACAATGTAGCTTTCGGGATCGTGTTTTCTAAAGAATGCGGCCAATGTGTGGCCGTCAGCATCAGGCAGCTCAATATCAAGAAATGCAATATCGGGGGCATGCTCAGCGTAAAGCTCAATGGCTTGCCGCGCATCTTTTGCGGTATGACAACGATATTCTTGACCAAAAAGCCCCGCCAATAGTTTGCGTGAAAACTCCTGATCTTCCACCACAAGAAACTCTGGGGCTTTTCTAGATTTCCTGTCCACCATAGCATATTTCAGTGCCCTTTGCTGCTCTGCGGAAAACTCGGGTTTCCACAAAATGATGGGAGGGACTATTTTTACAGATTGAGGAATTATAGGCTTAGGCACTTCATCTCGTTTTTGTTGTTGATGTAATTTGCTGCGAAGTAGCAAGCGCAAATCTTCGCCCTGCACATTCGTATCATAAAATTGGAACAATTTATCGGGAGCAACCAATTCCAACTCGGAAGGATACCGCGTGAAGAAAGCGTTAATGACGCCGACTTTAACTTCTTTAATTCTCCCCCGCCAGCAAATGATAATATCCCCATCAACACAAAAATAAAGCTCCCCATCATAATCATGGAGAATCTCCTTAAGGATGGATAAAGCGGTGTCGGCCGTTATTCGAAGCGAAGTTTTAGAAAATCCGCATAGCAAAACAGAACGGCTCGCCGCCTTCTGATGCAGCGTCTCAAGCACATCAAGAAACGTTTTTTCCGCAGATTCTTGTATTAATTTAATTAGCGTATATGAGATGTACCTTATTCCAACTAAAGGGAGAATAGCATAGATTTCATGCAACACAATCAACACATTGATAGAAAAGACAACGATGCTCAGCACCTTTTTTATTATTGACAATATTTCCCTTCGCACAAAGTGTCTGGTTGCAGCCTATCATTACTACCTAGCCTATAATGTAATGGAGTCAAAATGAACGCCAGATCACCTTCGGATACCCTTTCCATAACACATAATGCACATCCACGAACATTAGGTTGGTTTGGCACGGCTTGCCTTGCGATGGGTGGCAGCAATCTGCCCATGTTTATCATTGGAGGCTTGTTAATTGGGCAGGGAGACATTGCTGGTCAGGGAAGTATTGCGGTCATTCTCCTCATTGTCGGCGTGATTTTAAGTTGGATGGCGACCCCCGGGTGGATTGAGTTGATTCTTATGTATCCCAACCGCGTGGGGGGCATCGCGGCTACGTGCGCGGAGGCCTTCCGTCCCTATAACCCGGTAGTCGCGAATCTTGCGGGCACCTGCTATTGGTGGGGATGGGTGCCTGTATCCGGCCTGTCCGGGATATTAGTGGCCACATTGTTGAACGCCTGGTATTTGCCGGGTGTATCCATTCCCCTCATGGCCACTGTCATGGTTATCTTGGTTACTACTGTCAGTTTATGCGGCATAAAATGGATGACACGTTTTGCCATACCTTTTGCCACATTGTCGGCATTGCTCGCTTTTTTATCGGGCATCATTCCCATTTTATCTGGAACAATGGACTGACATCACGCAGTCGATTTCCATATCACCGTTCCGTTTGCTGGCCATTTCGGTGAAATTACCAGCTTGATGGCTGGGCTTTACCTCATCGGGTTCGCCGCACCCGCCTTCGAAACGGCGCTATGCCACGCTGGTGAAACCATCAACCCTAATAAAAACATCCCAAGAGCCGCCTATGCCAGGGCATTGATGACGGGCGTATTTTGTATTTTATTGCCGCTGGTATGGCTTGGCACCATTGGCGCAGAAGATATGGGCAAGGACCTCTCCACCGTGCTTGGGCCGACATTTGCACCTTGGTTTGGCGCGTCGGCAAAAGCAGTTTCCCTATGGTTTATGGTGATGAACGCCTTCAGCGGAACCATACCAGCATTAAGTGGCGCCACCCGTACGTTATCACAATTGGCGGAAGATGGCCTATTGCCGCAAGTGTTGGCCTTGAGAGCAAAACGAACCGACGTACCATGGGTCGCCACTATCTTTACCTCAGGCCTATCGATCGTGTTCCTGCTAATAGGGGATCCCATATGGCTGGTCGCTGCAGCCAATTTTACGTATTTGATAGGCATCTGCCTCCCCAGTATCGCCGTATGGTTGCTGCGCAAGGATTCACCGGAAGCAGAACGCCCTTACAAAGCCTCATACGCCAGTATTATTGCAGGCGTGGTGGCCGCCATAATATGGCAATTATCTGCGATCTTAGGGTTTCAGCAATTTGGCATTAGAACAGTGCTGATTGGGCTTATCATGGCGTATTTTGGCACTGCCCTTTACGTATGGCGTAAAATGAGCGATAGACGGAAATCCGGGCTTCCAGCGATTGCCAATACCATCCATATCAAATTAACCGGAGCGATGCTTTTGGTGCTCGCACTCGATGCTATCGGTTATCTCATCGCGGTGGAGAGTATTCCTGTACACAATACCGGTCTTGTAACGGCTCTGGAGGATATTTTTGTGGCCGTTGCTATGCTCACCATCACGATTGGTTTAGTGCTTCCTGGAATGATATCGCACTCTGTTGTTGAAGTATCCACGGCAACCAAAAAACTCGTTGAAGGAACGCTGGCGGATTTTTCCAAGGCCATGGTCGCGTTTGGTAAGGGTGAGCTGGGTTTAGCTTATGCCAGAATAGATATGGTTCCTGTTAAAATTCATTCCCATGACGAAATTGGCGAGATGGCGGCAAGCTTTAACCGACTGCAAGAGGAGGTTCGGGAATCAGCCGTTGGTCTAGATAAAGCTAGAAACAGCCTGCTTCAGGCAAGATCACAACTATTGCAAGAAAAAGAAAATGCGGAACAGGCCAACCAATCCAAGAGTGATTTTCTTGCCAATATGAGCCATGAGATACGCACCCCGATGAATGGGGTGTTGGGCATGACGGGATTAATATTGGATACTGACCTCAATGCGGAACAACGCGGATGGGCGGAGATTATTAAAAAATCCGGTGAGAACCTGCTCGATATCATTAATGATATTCTTGACTTCTCCAAGATTGAAGCTGGCAAGCTCGAACTGGGCCCCATCCCGTTTAATCTTCCGGATGCGGTTGAGGAAATAACGGATGTGTTGCGCTTACGCACCCAAGAGAAGGACGTTGAATTATTGGCGAGGTTTGATCCGGAAACGCCGAAATTCGTCGTGGGTGATCCGGGGCGACTGCGCCAGATACTCATGAACCTGATGGGTAACGCCATAAAGTTCACCGAAATAGGCCATGTCCTCATTGATGTGCGCGGCGAAGCACATGAAGGCATGGTGCGGTTATTTTTTGAAATTCAGGATACCGGCATTGGCATTCCGGAAAGCAAGATCGGACACATCTTTCAGAAATTCTCGCAAGCAGAAGAATCGACGACCCGTAAGTTTGGCGGCACTGGTCTTGGCCTCACCATTAGCAAAAGTCTGGTGGAGATGATGGGAGGCTCCATTGGAGTAAGAAGCGAAGCTGGCAAAGGCTCGATCTTTTTCTTTGATATCACGCTCCCTCTAGCCAAGCTCGCAGAAATGCACGGCAATATTCCGAATATTGACTTAACCGGAAAACGTGCGTTGGTAGTGGATGATTATCGCATCAACTGCGAGATTTTATACCAGTACCTTCGTAGTTGGGCTATGGAATGCGATGTGTTTACGTCTGGCGTGGAAGCATTTGATGCTGCGGTTGCTGCCGATAACGCAGGCAATCCTTATGACATCGCACTAGTCGATTATCATATGGATAATATGAATGGTCTGGAGCTGGCGGAAAAAATCCGAGAGCACCCGTCACTAAATAATAAGCTGCTGGTGATTGTGACTTCAGCAATGCAAGTGGCAACTCCGGAAGAATTAAAACTCAAAGGACTTTCGGGTTTTCTAACCAAGCCATTCTACCCTGAGCAGCTCAAAGCATTGCTACAGGTGATTATCGACGCGCGCGCAAAAAATAAGGACGTGGGACTGGTCACCCGTCATATGATAACGCGCATGAGGCATTCCGGATCGCAAAAACAAATCTGATGAGGCAAAACAATACTCTAACAAGCGCTTGCTGGTAGTCGAAGATGTAAAAGTGAATCTTATGCTTATTACCAAGGTGTTAGAAAAGTATGGTTTGCGTGTCGATGCAGCAGCTAACGGTAAGGAAGCCGTAAAAATGCTCGAGCAATTTGACTACGACTTGGTGTTTATGGATTGCCAGATGCCGGAAATGGATGGGTTCGAGGCTACCAAGGTCATCCGAAAAATGAAATTGATAAAGGAAAACCACATACAACGATTGTTGCCCTCACGGCTGATGCAATGATTGGTGATCGAGAGAAATGTATTGGTGTGGGGATGGACGATTATCTTAACAAGCCGCTTAAATTTCAAGAAGTGGCGACTATACTCGAAAGATGGCTAGGTAACGGCTCTTAATGGAAAATCTAATGAAAGGAGTCTCTCATGCAGGTTGAACAGATTTTATGGACAAAAAATAACGGTTGGGACAAGGCTCCTGCGCTGGCAGAAGCAGGCTTGGTCATTTATTTTGGTGGCAAAGATGTGTTGAATGAAGGAACGCATTATCAGGAACTTAAAAAATTCTATCCCAAAGCGCAAATCCTTGGAGGCAGTACTGGTGGAGAAATTTCGGGTGCGGAAGTACTTGATGATAGCATTACTGTGGCAGCAATCACCTTCTCAAAAACAACCCTACAGGTGGCCTCCACTCAGGTTAAAAATGCAGAGGACTCATTTAAGGCAGGGCAAACGCTGGCCAACGAATTGAATAAGTCCGATTTAAAAAACATTTTCATTCTATCGGATGGCACCAACGTAAATGGTAGCGATCTGGTGCGCGGGTTGTATGATGTGCTGGATGAAAAGATTATTGTTACCGGTGGTCTTGCAGGAGATGGCGCAAATTTTAAACATACGCTGGTGGGGTTAAACGCACCGCCGGCAGATAAAGTCATCGCCGCCATTGGGTTTTACGGCAATGCCCTCCAAGTACAATATGGTAGTGTCGGCGGTTGGAGCAAGTTTGGGCCGGAACGTAAGATTACCAAGTCCAAAGACAATATTCTGTATGAGTTGGATGGGAAACCAGCACTCGATCTCTATAAACAATATCTGGGCGATGATGCCAATAAACTGCCCGGTAGCGCATTGCTTTTTCCTTTGAGTATTCGCCCGATGCAAGAATCAGAACATGATATCGTGCGCACCATTGTCGGCGTGGACGAAAAAGAAAAAACCATGATTTATGCGGGAGACATCCCAACGGGCCACATCGCACAACTTATGCGTGGTGATTTCGATTTGCTGATCGATGGCGCAACGGAGGCCGCAAAACTTGCCCAAGGCGAACAAACTGGCCAGAGCCTGGCTATTCTGGTGAGCTGCATCGGAAGAAAGCTGCTGCTCGGCCAATCCATTTCCGACGAAACGGAGGCCGTTGCCGATGTCTTCAATCATAAAATTCCTATGATCGGCTTTTATTCGTATGGTGAAATTTGCCACCAGCAATTCACTGGCAAGTGCAGCCTTCACAACCAAACTATGACCGTTACGGTATTCCATGAAGCCTAAAATACCAGATTCCCCCCATCGCTTGTTAGCGCGGCAATTGCATAAAGCGAGCACAACTGGTGTTGAGTTGGATGTTTCCGCACTTCTGGAAATGGTCAATAAAGCGTATTTGGAGCATGACCATACACGTCTTATGAATGAACGGGCCATGCGTTTAATGTCAGATGAAATGGCACAGCAGAACCGTGAACTGGAACGCCACCAGCAGCATCTAGAAGATTTGGTTTCCGAACGCACAGTTGAACTCATTAGTGAAAAAGAACGCGCTCAAGCTGCTACGCGCGCGAAGAGCGAATTTCTGGCCAATATGAGTCATGAGATTAGAACGCCGCTCAATGGCGTACTGGGAATAACGGGGCTACTGCTCGACACACAACTTGATGAAGAGCAGCGCAACTGGGCGCAAATCATCCAGAAATCAGGCGATGCATTGCTCGAAATCATCAGCGATATTCTTGATGTCTCAAAAATCGAGGCAGGGGAGCTAGCGCTGGATACAACGAATTTCAGCCTGTATTCGACCATCGAAGATGTCACGAATTTCATGATGTTCCGTGCGCAGGAACAGCATATCGAGTTGTTGGTTGAAGTTACCGAGAATGTGCCGGATTACTACCTTGGCGATGTTGGGCGTATCCGACAAATTGTGCTGAATTTGCTAACAAACGCCATTAAATTTACCCAAGAAGGTTACGTGGTATTGCGCATCCGTTCCCAAGATTTGGATGGGAAAAAGGCAAGATTGTTTTTTGAAATTGAAGATACGGGCATCGGTATCCCGGAAGATAAACTCAATTATATTTTTAATAAATTTACGCAGGCCGAAGAATCCACCACGCGAAAATATGGCGGAACGGGTTTAGGGCTTGCAATCTGCAGAAGCCTCACCGAACTGATGAGAGGCTCCATTGGCGTGCGCAGCACTCTTGGTAAAGGTTCCGCCTTCTATTTTGATATTGTATTGCCCTATGGTGAAAAACCGCAGGATAAACTGGAATCCTACCCGGAAATTGAACTATCGAATCTGAGAGCATTGGTGGTGGATGATTTGCCTATCAACGGGCATATACTTTCGCAATATTTAGCGCGGTTGGGCATGGAATGCACAGTCGCGCTAAAGGCTGATGATGCTGAAAATATTCTGCTAAAAGCCCATGAGAATGGGCAACCCTACCACATCGCATTTGGGGACAGGCAAATGCCTGAAGTGGGCGGCACAGAACTAGTGCGCCGCATCAAGAAAGACGTGCGGCTTAAAGATACGGTGCTGATTATGATTACCTCGTCCACCTCTGGTGTAGTAGAATCACCTCCGGCAATATTGCAATCCGGATTTCTTGGGTTTTCAATGAAACCCTATCATCCTCTACAGCTCAAAAGCCTCATTTTGCGTGTGTGGGAAGCGCATATGCGCCATGACTATAGTAAGCTGATCACCAACAACTCCGTGTCGCTTTCTTTATCACAACAGCCGTCTGCAAAAAGCACAGCCGCCAGCATAGCCGTCAGTGAAGGCAATACAAAAAATACCTTTGCGCTGGTTGTAGATGACATGCCAGTGAATCGCACGCTGTTGGTCGAAACCTTAAAAAAAATGGGATATAAGGTGGACATTGCCGCCAATGGCATAGAGGCCGTCCACCTGGTTGACACGAACCAATATGACATCGTATTTATGGATTGTCATATGCCTGAAATGGACGGTTATCAGGCTACGCGTGAGATTCGTGCACGTGAGCAAGGTAGTTCCAAACGATTGCCAATTGTGGCCATCACTGCCGACGCAATGAAGGGTAACGAACAGCGTTGTTTAGATGCCGGCATGGATGACTTCATTGCTAAGCCATTAAAAAAAGAAAAACTGGAAGCCGTCATCAGAAAATGGTTATGAAACATATTGTCCCAGACCAATTCACATTCAAAATGTTAGCGAATCTCATTCGTTCTGACCCGGCCAGTTGGCGGGAAACGGGGATGCTTTACCTTCGTCCTTGCCCGGAAACCTTGAAAGATAGTGCCAATTTAGCGGTAGTCCGTGGTCAACATGGCGACGCTATGATACTTGGCGCAATTCCCGCCGATTACATATCCGCGTCCAACGCTTCTATTATCTGCCATATCCATGATATTTATCTCGACTGGCAATTCGTCGTCGAATTATTGGGATTTGCGGGTACAGAAATAACAATTACTCTACCAACAACGGAATATGCAAAAAAACCACTGACGATGCTTATCGTAGAAGATGATCCTTTAACCAGCAAACTTGTGTCGCATCATTTGCAGCAATTCGGCAAAACGATCACGACAAAAAACGCCCGTGAAGCCATAGCAAATAATAATGTAAACTCTCCAGATATGATCTTTTTGGATATCCATTATCATGATGATATATTTGATGGATTCGATGTATTAACCAATATCCTCGGGACTAATAGAAATGCTTTTGTTATAATGTTCTCGGCCGACCGCCACCCCACAACGATCATGAGAGCGCTTTCCCTTGGTGCACAGGGCTTTATCACAAAACCTTTCCATGGCTCCGACTTAGTTTGTTATGTGGATAAATTCTGGCATAAAAACACATGAAGAGACGTTTTTTTGCTGTCACCTAATTCACTGGCGGCAAGGTGGTATGATGATCCAAAATATCTTGATGATTGTTTGATGTCGCCACCATTTCTTGAAACAACTTTGACCCGGCTTGAAATCATCTCGCATTACAAGGTGACAACAGACGTCAATTTTTATGGAGTGCCCGTTGCAAGGTTCATCCCAAACGATTTCATGTCAACCATTTTGCAGCTATATAAGCTGCGCAGCGAACAAAACGTAAGCTAAACTTTGCGATTACAGGAACCCTACCCTAGGTATCCCTTTCAACTACGCGATACTTGCGTTTACAAATGTAAATTTCAGCAAATAAATTAACTAATGCGAATTTCTATCAATTACTTTTTTAGAAATAATTCAAGCATTCTTACGGTCCTTTTATTTTTAACGATCTATCGATCACCCTGCAAAGGCATAGTTTAGACATACCCCCCGCAGGTTCATTAGCACCCTGCTTCACACTCTATACCCCACCGGGGTATAGAAAATCTCCGCTTGACTCGAAAATGACCCCGGCTATTAGTCGTCGGCAAGTTCCAACCTCAACCTCACTGGAGAGATTATGAAGCTTAATTTCCGCAATTCCCTTACACTTCTGCCTGTCGCTGCGTTCATCGCGTCGACTGCGCTCACCGCTTTCAGCGCGCAAGCAGCCGGGCGCGACCAGATCCGCGTCGTCGGTTCGGGCACCGTGTTCCCATTCACCTCAATGGCTGCTGAAGAATTCGGCAAAGCCGGGAAATTCAAAACCCCGATCGTCGAAGCCACCGGCACCGGCGGCGGGTTCAAACTGTTCTGCGAAGGTGTCGGCGAAGATAAGCCCGACATCAACGACGCATCGCGCAAAATTACCGATTCGGAAAAAGAACTCTGCACCAAAAACGGCGTGACCGATCTCGCAGAAATCACCGTAGGCTATGACGGCATCATTCTCGCCAGCAAAACCGGCGGCCCGGCCCTCGACCTGTCGAAAAAGCAGCTATTCATGGCCCTCGCCCGCTGGCTGCCGGATAAAGATGGCAAGCTTGTCGCCAACACTATCCAGAACTGGAATGAAATCGATCCGAAACTGCCGAACCAGCCGATTGAAATCTACGGCCCCGGCACTGTTTCGGGCACCCGTGACGCGTTCGGCGAAATGGTCATGGAAAAAGGCTGCGAAGCCTTCCCTGAATTCGTTCGCGATTATAAAGACGAAAAAGACCGCAAGAAAATCTGCCATAACATCCGCGAAGACGGCAAATATGTCGAAACTGGCGAAGACTACAACGTGACCGTCCAGAAACTGGCAGGCAACGACAAAGCGCTGGGTATCTTCGGTTTCAGCTTCTTCGTGCAGAACCAGGCTAAAGTTCAGGCTGCAAAGGTTGACGGTACCGCACCGAGCATAGACAGCATTGTGTCAGGCAAATACGGCATTTCGCGCAGCCTTTACGTCTATGTGAAGAAACAGCATATCGGCGTGATTCCCGGTATTCCTGAATTCCTCAAAGAGTATACCAGCGACGCCGCCATCGGCGCCGACGGTTACCTGATCGGCAAAGGTTTAATCCCCCTGAAACCTGCCGATCTCAAGACATCACAGGCCGCAGCCAAGAGCCTCGCTTCCAAGTAACGACCAACAGGTGGCCATCGTCCTGATGGCCACCTGCCTTACTTTACCAAAAAATCATAACAGTTTTCTTACCGGGAGGATTCCATGAAACAGTTGCATAAAACGCTGCTCTCCGCCGTGCTCGGCGCCAGCATGCTCTCCAGCAATGCCTACGCAGAAATGGACGCGGCCACTGCCAAACAGATCGACATCATGCAACAGCAGATTAAAATGTTGCAGACCCAATTGAACGAAGTGAAAAAATCAGCAGCCAACGCTAAAGTAGCCGCTAATAGCGCGGCCAAGCAGGCTAAAACCGCCACGGCCGACGCCGCTGACGCCAAGGCGGCCGCATCGCTTGCCCCTGCCGCTGGCACCACCAAAGTGGCCGATGCCAAGGCATCGAGCACTCCCAATTCCGAATCGGGCGTCGTGCTGACAAACAAGAACAACATCAAGCTGACGCTAGGTGGCTTCATCGAGGCCGCGGGCATCTACCGTAGCAAGAGTGAATCGACCGACATGGCGTCGAACTTCACGACCGGTATTCCCTTCCCCAACACACCTGCCAACCATCTTTCGGAATTCCGCTCATCCGCCCGCCAGAGCCGCTTGTCGCTGCTCGCGCAGGGTAAGGTCGATCCCGATACCGATTTGAGCGCCTATTTCGAAGGCGACTTCCTCGGTGCGGCAGTCACGGCCAACTCGAACGAAACAAACAGCTATACCCCACGCATCCGCCAGATATTCGCCAGCATCGACCGCAGCGATATCAACACGCACGTACTGGCTGGCCAGACATGGAGCTTGCTGACAATGGACAAGGCGGGCATCGTAGCACGTCAGGAAAACATTCCGCAAACCATCGACGCGCAATACGTTCCGGGCTTTACCTTTACGCGTAATCCGCAGTTGCGTATCACCAAGGAATGGTTCGATAAGAAGGTCACCACCGGCTTCTCGCTGGAAAGCCCACAGGCGCTGGTCTACAACTCAGGCATCAACCCGTACAGCGGTAACCCCATCTTCACCCTTCCGGGCACCGGCACGCTCAACACCACGGCCTACACCACCGACTTCGCGCCTGACATGATCGCCAAGATCGCTATCGACCCCGGTTACGGTCATTACGAAGTTTACGGTATCGCCCGCTTCTTCCGCGACCGCAACCACTCGAACAACTCCACCATCATGGGTGGCGGCGCAGGTGCTGCGGCTTTACTGCCGATCATCAAGAGCAAACTGGAATTCCAAATCAGCGGCCTCGCTGGTACGGGTATCGGACGTTACGGCGCTTCGCAGTTGCCTGACGTGACGCTGAAATCCGACGGCGGCCTCGCCACCATCGATTCGGCCCAATTGCTTGCGGGCTTCACCGGCCATCCGACCGAACAGATCGACCTATATACCTACGCAGGTATCGAAGGCGCGCGTAAAAAAGCCCTCGACACCGGTGGCCTTGGCTACGGTTACGGCAGCAGCCTTTACAACAACGCTGGTTGCTCCATTGAAAACGCGGCAGCCGCAACCTGCGTCGCCAACACCAGCAGGTCCGAACAGCTTACCGCCGGTGGCTGGTGGAAATTCTATAAAGGCAGCTTCGGCACCATGCAGGCGGGCCTTCAGGATTCCTACACCCGCCGCGAAATCTTCCGTGGCACAGGTGGCGCTCCGAACACCAACGACAACATCACGATGGTCTCGCTGCGCTACTACCCATTCTAATCCATTGGTTGGACACTTAAGCACCCTTTCCGGCTAACCCCGGGAAGGGTGCTTTTTTATGTACAGTTAACCCGACATATACCCTATATAGGTATAGCTGCGCATAGCAGCCATGCGCCTTGAAATCGGCATTTTTCCTTGATTTATTAACTATTGTACCCTATACTAGTATCTTAAAAGAGGTCAGGGATTGAGCTATGAAGCACCACGATAAATTCGACGAAAAATACGAAGAAAAACACAGCGACAAGCACGCCGAAAAAAAAGAAAAAAAGAAGCGCGAAGAATATAACTACATCGACCATAGCGATGAGGTCAAACGCCTCAACCGCATCGTCGGACAGATTGAAGGCATCCGCAAGATGCTCGAAGACCAGCGCAAGCTTGAAGACGTACTGATGCAGTGCAAAGCCATCCATTCCGCCCTCAAATCCATCGAAACCCGCGTGCTGCGCGCGCATCTGGAAGCCATGATGGACGATATCGTGAAACTGGATAAGAAAAAACATCGCGCTGAAAAGATTTCCGGGCTAGAAGATATTTTTAAGCATATAAATTAGCGGGAATTAATCTTTCTGCGTTACCATTTCTAATAGCAGGTAATGAATGCGCCGCTTGCCCGCAGCTCGGCCATGCTTGCGTGGATCCTGCTGGAGTATATGTTGCAGAAGAACGGTATCGCCCTAATTTGATTCTCCCTTGTCTTTGCGGCGGTGATACTGCTGTTCGGCAATTTCATCCAGCATCAGGTTTTCGCGTTTTTCCACCTTGTCCTTCTCACGCTGCTTTGCCTGATCGAGCGCGATTTCGTATTTTTTCAGCTCGGAAAACGCCTCGACGATTTCAAGGTTCAGCTTCTCCATCTGCTTATCAAGCTTGTCCACTTCGTCGGCGATATCGAGCTGGCGTTTCTGGATACGCTTGGAAAACCCGCCGAAAAACCCACCCATTTCCGGCGTCCTGCTGGCCATGACGATTTCGTCCTGCAACTCCTGTTTCAGCCGCGCCGATGCTTGCAACAGTTGCGCTTTCTGGTTTTCGAGCGAAACCATCTTGCGGCGCAGCTCGTCGAGGCTTCGCTTGCTGAGTTTGATGAGTGTGAGCAGACCTTTCATAAAGCAACTATACAGCACCCATGCGGTGGTTTAAAGATAGGATTCATACCGTTTCGTCACATCTTTCGCCACGCAGGAAAAAGGTATCGAAGCGCTCGGCGCGTCGCTGGAAAAACCGGCACCATGATCAGGCCGCCAATTGCCTGCCCCTGACAGCGATCATCAGCGAAAGCGCCGTGCTGGCAATAACGATGCTTAATGGATAAAGCGATGTAGTGAGCGAAACGCTCTCAAGCGCTAACAACAAAACCGCATATTTCACCGAGTCGATCAGGTGAACGAAAATCATCTGTTCGTAAGGCCTGAGGTAGGATTTACGGAAGGTGGGATAATAGCCTATCATGTCGATGACCGTCACCAAAATCACGGCGATCAGCGGGTCTTCAGCCAAGAAAAAGCGTGCGTCTTAATGGTTCGGCGCAAAGTAGCGATGACGTAAGGCGCGATGCAGACGAACGTTAAAGCAATACTGAGATAGCCAAGGATGTCCTTATCCATCGCTATTTAGCGCTGCGCCATTCTTTAATGCCCAGCACCCCAGCCAGATCATCATATCCCTTATCGAGGGTGGTCTTTTCATCCTTGCGCTGGCGCAAGAAATTTTCAAGCGCCGGATAATATTGAATCGCCTGATCCACATCGGGATTGCTGCCTTTGCGATAAGCCCCGAGGCGAATCATTTCCGCCATGTCCTCATAGGTCGACAATAAATTGCGCGCCACCTGCACCAGCGCATTTTCCTGCTCGGTATTGCAATCGGGCATGGTGCGCGACACGCTTTTTAAAATATTCACCGCCGGGTAGCGCCCGCGCTGTGCGATGGCGCGATCTAAAATAATATGGCCGTCAAGAATCCCGCGCACGGTGTCGGAAATCGGCTCGTTGGTGTCGTCGCCTTCGACCAGCACGGTGAAAAGCCCGGTAATCGAGCCCTGCCCTACCGTTCCGGGGCCGGCACGTTCCAATAGTTTCGGCAATTCTGCAAACACCGTCGGGGTATACCCCTTACTGGTCGGGGGCTCCCCGGCGGACAGCCCGATTTCGCGTTGCGCCATTGCGAAACGCGTGACCGAATCCATCAAACACAACACATCTTTACCTTTATCGCGAAAATATTCCGCTACCGAAAGCGTCAAGTACGCCGCTTGCCTTCGTACCAGCGCGTAATCGGCGGAGGTCGCGCAGATCACCACCGAACGCGCCAACCCCTCCTCACCCAGATCGTCCTCGATAAACTCCTGTAATTCGCGCGAGCGTTCACCGATCAGCCCGATCACGTTGATGTCCGCTTGCGAATTGCGCGCCAGCATCGACATAATAATGGATTTACCCACGCCGGAGCCGGCAAAAATACCCATGCGCTGGCCGCGGCAGCAGCTCAGGAACGTGTTAATGCTGCGAATCCCTAAATTCATTTTACCTTTAACACGCTGGCGGGCATGCGCATCCGGCGGCGACGCGCGGTAAGGATAAGGAATTATGCCGCGCGGCAGCGGGCCTTTACCGTCAACGGGATCACCCATTGCATTAATTACACGACCCAGCCACGACTCGTCAGGATAACAGTTCGAAGCGCTCTCTTCGACCGTGACTGTGGCCCCCGGCCCAATGCCCTCAATACTGCCGAAAGGCATTAACAAAGCCTTATTTTGGTTAAAGCCCACAACCTCGGCAAGAACTGCCGGGTTTGCGCCATGCATGGTGCGCTGGCCGGTGATTCTGCAACGTGCGCCGATGCTTAAAAGCCGATCAATCCCTGAGCATTCGATAAGCATGCCCAGAACGGCCGTAACTTTCCCGGAAACCGTAACTTCTTGTAAACTGGTTATTTCCTCTAGCCGCATGTTAGCGCTACCATTCGTTTACCATTTGACATACCGGCACAACTCGCCTACAAAGTTAAATATAAATATTTCTTCAGTAGAATAACACATAAAGATTGTTTAAATAAATTTTTTATGGTTAATTAAAAATTAAATTATTAATGCGCTTTTATAGAAGCGCCCTAGGGCAACTGGTTAATTACTTATTACTTTATTTGGGGAGAATTGATTATGCGCGTATTGTTGGTAGAAGATGATTCCTCGACGGCGAAGGCAATCGAACTGTCGCTGGCATCTGAAGGCATCATCTGCGACACGACGCAGCTCGGTGAAGAAGGGCTCGAAATCGGCAAGCTTTATGATTACGACATCATCATCCTGGACCTTATGCTCCCGGATATCGATGGTTATGAAGTGCTTCGCCGCTTCCGCGCAGCCCGCGTCACCACCCCGATCCTGATTCTCTCGGGTCTGTCCGGCCCCGACCAGAAAATCAAAGGCCTCGGCTATGGCGCCGACGATTATCTCACCAAGCCTTTCAACAAAGGCGAGCTTATCGCCCGCATCCAGGCGATCGTACGCCGCTCGAAAGGCCATTCCGAATCCATCATCCGCACCGGCAAGCTCGCAGTTAATCTGGACACGCGCTCGATCGAAGTGGAAGGCAAGCCGCTGCATCTTACCAGCAAAGAATACTCCATTCTCGAGCTTCTTAGCTTACGCAAAGGCACCACGCTTACCAAAGAAATGTTCCTCAACCATCTCTACGGTGGCATTGACGAGCCTGAACTTAAAATCATCGACGTGTTCGTCTGCAAACTGCGCAAAAAACTCGCTCAGGCTGCTGATGGCGACAACTATATCGAAACGGTCTGGGGTCGCGGCTACGTGCTGAAGGATCCGGAAGTTACCGAAGGTTCCGTCGAAAAAACACACGCTGACGAAGTCGCTTAACCGTCTTCTAGGAAATCAGTCATGGCTAAAACATCCGGCTCACGCGTCGTGCCTGCCGCCGACGAAGTTTTAGACGAGTATCCCCTGTTCTTCAAAAAGCCTGTCGCGCTTGACGCGAGCAAGCATGCGAAGGCAGGGATAACTCCCGAGGCTGATTTTTCTTTCGCCCTTAACAGCAATTCCATCATCGTCAATGGGATTGAGTTTTACGAACTTTCGAAGTTCTACCCGATCGTGTTCACCGAAGGCGAATCGCCGATTCCGGCTGTCGTCGTGGGGCTTGAAAACGATAATTACTTTGTCGGCGACAAAGGCCAATGGAAAGAAGCGACCTACATTCCCGCTTACGTGCGCAAATACCCGTTCGCCTTTATGGATTTTACCGATAGTGATAGCCACGTGCTCTGCATCGACGAAAAAGCCCCGCAATTCAAAGCCAGCGGCGGCAAAAACACGCTCGGCCTGTTCAAAGCCGGCGAGCCGACCGACGTTACCAAGCACGCGCTGCAATTCTGCGCCGCTTACCATCAGGATTTCCAGCTCACTGATTTATTCTGCCGCGAAATGGCCAAGGCCGAGCTGCTCGTGCCGATGCGTTTCGACGTCAAACTCCATAGCGGCCGCGACCTGAACATCGGCGGTTTCCAGATTATTGATGAAAAAAAACTTCAGGCATTGCCGGATAAAACTATCGTTGAATTCTTCAAACATGGCTGGATGCCGCTGATTTACGCCTCGCTCATTTCGCATTCCAACTGGAAGATTTTAGCGGAAATGGCTGGCAATCTGGAAAAAACCAAAGCCAACTAATCCCTATCAAAGGCTTCCCGTATGTCTGACGTTACGCTCAAACAGCCATCCGCTACCGTCAATATCAGCCGCGAGCCCGAAATGGTCACGCGCGGCGACCGCCCGTTCGCGTATCTTGAAAAGCGCGGACCGTTCATGAAACAGGCTCCACAAGCATGGAAAGAATTCTGGGGCGTGGCGCGTTCGCTTGCCGAAGCCGGGCTTTCCAACGGCATGGTCGGCTTAAGCCATGTCGACACCAGCAAGCAAGGCGATGAGGCCTATATTTATCAGGCCGGGATGCTACTCGACCATCAGCCAGCGACCCTGCAACCGCCGCTGCAATATCGCGACATTCCTGCCTGCAATTATGCGCGCTTCCTGCTGACCGGTCCGTATCACCAGCTCGCATATGCCTATCCTGAGGCCTTCCGTATCCTCTCCGAACTGAAGATCGCCCGCCGCGACGATTTCTGCATCGAAACCTATCTCAACGATCCGTCCGCCACAGCGGAAGACCAGTTGCAGACCGAAATCCTGATTCCCGTCCCATGAGCAAAATCATTATCGGCATATCCGGCGCATCCGGCGCCATTTACGGCATCGAGATGCTGAAGGCCTTGAAAGCCGCCAACATCGAAACCCATCTCGTCGTCTCCAAAACCGCGCAGATCACCATCGCCCACGAAACACCCTACACCCTCCCACAGGTCCACGCCCTCGCAACCCATACCCACAGCGCTGCCGATCTATCGGCCAGCATCGCCAGCGGCTCGTTTAAAACGCTGGGCATGGTCGTCGCCCCCTGCTCCATGCGCAGCCTCGCCGAAATCGCCCTGGGCAGCAGCACCACGCTGCTCACCCGCGCCGCCGACGTATGCCTCAAGGAACGCCGCCGCCTCGTCCTGATGGCCCGCGAAACCCCCCTCACATCGGCGCATTTGCGTAACATGCTGGCCGTCTCCGATATGGGCGGCATTATCGCCCCCCCGGTGCCGGCCTTCTACAGTAAGCCCGAAAATCTGGATGCAATGGTCGCCCACACGGTGGGAAGGGTCCTTGACCTGTTCGACATCCAGCACTCCCTAGTCCAGCGCTGGGACGGGGTTCCGGCGGAATAAATTACTTAAATTCGAAAATTCCCCCTAAAAGGGCCACAAAGAATAGTACCGGATTGTTAATTTTTCATAAATGAGTAGGCAAAGGTCGTATTTTTTGTTATAATAACGCCGATTTGAGTAATGACGCACCCCCGTGGAAAACTCTGCGGTGCATGGCTAAGCGTCGGAATTTTGGGTTTATAGTGCTATGAACGAAGATTTGGTACAGATTAAACAGCTCGAATCGCTGCGCTTAGAACACCGCCATCTAGACGATCAGGCCAAAGATCCCGCCCTTGACGAGTTTTCTCGCAAGCGCCTGCAAAAGCTCAAACTCGCCATGCGCGACGAGATCATGAAGCTCGAGCAGCTCGTCTACCCGGATATCACCGCTTAAATCCGCGTTTTTCCCTCAAAAAACGTTGAAAATTCCCGGCCGCTATTCTATACCATAGCACCACTTACTCTTGACCGGGATTTGCCATGACTACTGCTTTCAATTCAAAGCCTTTCCGCATCGGCCTGATGCAAATGCGCATGGGCAAAAAAGTTGCCGACAACGTAGCGCACGCCTGCGACATGCTGGAAAAAGCTGCTGCTCAAGGCGTTGAAGTCGCGTGTCTGCCCGAACTCTTCGGCAGCGAGTATTTCTGCCAGAAGCTGGACCAGTCCTATTTCGACCTCGCCGAGCCGCTCGACGGCCCGACCGTCACCGCGCTTTCCAAGGTCGCGAAAAATACCGGCATGGCCATCGTCGCCTCCATCTATGAAAAAGCGGCGCACGGACTTCACTACAACACCGTCGTGATGATCGAAAAAGACGGCGCGTCGCTCGGCCACTACCGCAAGATGCACATCCCGCACGACCCGCTTTTCGAAGAAAAATACTATTTCGCCCCCGGCGATCTCGGCTTCAAAGCGTTCGACACGCAAGCTGGCAAAATCGGCACGCTGATCTGCTGGGACCAGTGGTATCCCGAGGCCGCCCGCCTGACCGCCATGCAGGGAGCCGATGTATTGTTCTACCCCACCGCCATCGGCTGGCAGCCGGCCGAAAAAGCCGAATTCGGCGATGCGCAAGTATCCGCATGGGAAACCATCCAGCGCAGCCACGCCATTGCCAACGGCGTTTACGTGGCCGCCGTCAACCGCATCGGCCATGAAATCATCACCGGTGACGGGTTGGAATTCTTCGGCCATTCCTTCATCTGCGACCCGTTCGGGCGCGTGCTTGCAATGGGCAGTCACGATAAAGAAGAAATCCTCACCGCCGAAATCGACCCGAAACTCATCGAATACACCCGCCGCAACTGGCCGTTCTTCCGCGACCGCCGCGTCGACGCCTATGGCGGCATCACCAAGCGTTTCGGCTGATCATGCCTGCACCATTGGCGACGTTCAGCAACAAAGAAGACATCAAAGTGCTGCTGCGCGGCGCGAAGATCGGCAAAGTCAGCGCGCCTGAACTGCATCGCGACCACAGCCTCGAAGATATTTTCGACAAATTGCAGGCGATCACCGGCCTGACCGACGATGCGCTTGCCGCCTCGCTCAACATGCACGCGCAGCGCCTTACGCAGCATATCATTGAGCATCGTCTGGAAAATATTGTCAAAGCCGATGTCGCGCTTTACAAAGACCACCATGCCACCACCGAATCACGAGCCATATGAGCCAGAATCCACGTTATTTCATGCCCGCCGAATGGGAAAACCACGCCGCCACCATCCTTGCATGGCCCCATAACCGCGAAGACTGGCCGGGCAAGTTCGACCCCATTCCGTGGGTCTACGGCGACATCGTCACGTATATCACCAAACACGAACGCGTGCGCCTGATCGTGAAGAACGAGAAGGAAAAAGAAAAAGCTAAAGTGATTTGCGAGAAGTCCGGCGCAAACCTTTCCAAAATCGATTTTTATGTTATCCCGACAAACCGCGTCTGGATGCGCGATTCCGGCCCCATCGTGGTGCGCGATGGCAAAAATAAAAAACACCTGCTCGACTGGCGTTTCAACGCTTGGGCGAAATATCCCAACCATAAGCTCGACGACAAAGTCTCCGCCGAACTCAACAAGCACTGGAAGCTGCCCATCGTGCAGCCGATGCATAAGGACAAGCGCGTCGTACTCGAAGGCGGCTCCATCGACGTCAACGGTAAAGGCCTGTTGCTGACCACCGAAGAATGCCTGCTCAGCAACATTCAAGAACGCAATCCCGGTTTTAAACGCGGCGATTACGAGGAAGTCTTCAACCAATATCTCGGCATCGATCAAGTCATCTGGCTCGGAAACGGCATCGTCGGCGACGACACGCACGGCCATGTCGACGACATCACCCGCTTCGTTGCCGCCGACACCGTCGTTACGGTAGTGGAATCCAATACCAAGGACGCCAATCATCCGCTACTCAAAGACAACGTCAAACGCCTTAAAGCCGTGCGCTACGGCAAGGGCAAACAACTCACTATCGTCGAACTGCCGATGCCCAAGCCGGTCTATTTCGAAGAGCAACTCCTGCCCGCATCCTACGCTAATTTCCTGATCTGCAATAAGCTGGTCCTCGTGCCTACATTCAACGACGTCAATGACCGCTTAGCCCTCAACATCCTCGCAGAACTTTTCCCAAAACACGATGTCATCGGTATCAACTGCCGCGATTTCGTCTGGGGATTAGGGACCATCCATTGCGCCAGCCAACAGGAACCGACATGAAGCGATTCGTCACGCCCAGGCAAACTTTGGTTTGCGTCTGGCGGGCGATAGTCAATACCATCAATCACGACGGTATCGAGCACGCGGGCTATCTCGCGTTCCTGACGCTGCTATCCATGTTCCCCTTCCTCGTGTTCATGTTCGCGCTCATCGGCGTGCTCGGCCAAGGTGCTGCCGGCACGGAATTCATCACATGGGTGCTCAAAGCCCTGCCGCAGCATTTAACCGCAGCGTTGCAACCGCGCGTCGTGGAAATCGTTTCCGGCCCGCCGCAGGGTTTGCTGACCATCTCGATTTTAGGCGCCATCTGGACGGCCTCGTCCGCCGTCGAGGGATTGCGCACTATCCTCAACCGCGCCTACCACGTGCAGACTCCCCCCGCCTACTGGCTGCGCCGCCCTTTAAGCATCCTGCAATTGCTGGTGTTCACCTTCGTGCTCATCAGCGCCATGATCACCGTCGTCACCGTGCCGATCATCCTGCACTACATTGAAGATTTGCTGAAAGTCCATCTCATCCCTGAAAACCGCGATTATTTAAGCCGCCTCACCTTCTTCGTGTCCGTGGCCGTCATGTTCCTCGGCGTCTGCTCAATTTATTACACGGTGCCTAACATCCAGCAGCACCTCATCTCCGTCGCCCCCGGCGCGGTGATCGTCGTCCTCGGCTGGCTGGGCGCTGCCGGAATTCTCACGGTATACCTATCAAACTTCCAGCAGGTAAACCTGATTTACGGCTCGCTGGGCGGCATTATCGCAACGCTCGTATTCTTTTACATCTGTAATATGATTTTTATTTTCGGCGCTGAATTCAATTTCCAGATCGTCCATACGCTCGGCCTGCGTATTGTGCAGAAGGAAGTCGTAAGCCCATCTCAGCCGCGCGAAATACCGTAAGCCTGATCGCGAAAAATCTGACCTTCTTTTTCGATATGTGCCTGCGCGTCCTGCCAGGGTTTTAGCTCAGGCATGGTTTTCCAGATCTGTTGCAACTGCATCAGATCTTTGATATGCGGCATCACCACCGCGCCCCAATCGAGAATCACCGGAATCGACTGTTTATTTCCCGCTTCGTCGGTGTAATTATAAATGCCGACATTGCCTTCACGAATTTCAGGTTTATGAGTAGGTGGAATAAATTCTTTAAGTTGGCTGTTTTTAATCAGCTTTTGCAGCTCTTCAATCTGGGCGGCCGTCACCTTGCCGGTATCCACTTCCGGCATCACGCGGATCATCAGCATATCCTCGCCCGCCATCGCCGTTTCGCGCGCCAGTTCGGGCAGCATGGCCGGGTGCGGGATGCGATTTTCCCTCGTTGGCGTAATCAAAATCCAGCGTTTCTTATTGTCTTTGTCAAACCCTACAAATGCCAGCGATGTTGAGCCATGACCGGCAAGCGCCACCTTGGAAAACCCGAGTTTCTTGACTTTCTTGGCAACGTCCTTAGCAAGCTCAGGATTTTTTTCCATCATCGCCGTTGCGAACTGTGGCACAAACCGGTTATGCGGGTCGAAAAGCTGGCGGTTAAATTCCGGATTGGCCAACCGCGCGATGTATTCCACCGGCACCATCTTTTCCGTGGTCTTCAGATCGTCACTGAGCACCTTGGCGGTTTTAACCGCATAGCAGTTGCCCCTTTCTTCTGTGGCGCCCACATCACTCATCGCATGATTAAGCTGGGCTTTTTTCACCAGGAGCGCGTATTCCTGCGCAAGCCCGGCATGCTTGGTCGCCACGAAATAATCCTCCAGCACCTGCGCGTTGACGGTAAACCTTATTTCGCCATTTTCCACGCTGCGCACGAACGGGCAATCCGACGCGATGTCCGCAAGCTCCGCTTTAAACGCCGCCTCGACTTTCTCAACTTTGAAACCCTTCGGCACCTCGAGCGAAATAATCACGCTGGCATCCGGCACGTTAGATCCGTAATTCCCTGCAACAGCCGGGTCGAGGGTGACCGAAACTGAGCAGCATTCTTGGTTTTTATGGTAGAGTTTATCCGTCGCTGCGCGCAGCGCTTGCTGCTGTGGTTTCCAGAACGCATGCTGCGTTATGTCCTGTATCTCGCGATTTTCAAGGCGCTGCGGCGTTTTTTCCATACCCTGAGTGTATCACAGGGATATTACTGTTTTATGAACGCCAAAACACTTATAAATCAACGCTATAGAAGCGCTGGAATCTTCCCGTTGAAGATCATAAGCAGGAACCCGAAGGAAATCGCCACCCCATACGGTACCGGCTCCCCGTCGCGCAGGATGCGCGGCAATGGCTTTTTCTCGCCCTTGCTTGGGATAAATGGCAGCACTTTACGAATGCCCCACACGAGTACAGAAAACACCCCGCCAATCAGCGCCGTAATGAAAATAAAATCCGGTAAATTGGTAAGGCCGACCCACAGTGCACAGGCTGTAATCAGCTTGATATCGCCCCCGCCCATCCACTTCATGGCGAACACGATATACCCCACGACCAGCACCAGCATCATACCCGCAACTGCCATTTTCCAGTCAACCGAATGATGCGCCATCATGACCGCAAACGGGTACGCAAGCAGCATCAAACCCACCAGCCAATTGGGAATCGTGTAATTGCTTACATCGAACCACAGCACCAGCAACATACTGATAATAAGATAGATCGCGACGACGGACATGGGCATTTTCTCCTGCACGAACCATAGCAACAAGTATTCAATTAGCAACGGTTTTCATGTTATACTGGTGGTCATGCTGAACGTCTTCATCGGAGTTATCATACTGCTGGTCATCGCTTACGCGGCGATGATCGCCATGCTTTATTCCCGCCAGCGCACGTTGATCTACCACCCCCTCAAACCCATCTTAGCGCCCGAAGCGTATGGCCTGACCACCTTCACCGAATACCGCGCCACCACACCCGACAACGAGTCCATCCAGCTCTGGCATCACGCCGCCAGCCCCGGTTTCCCCACCATTGTGCACTACCACGGCAACGCCACCAACATGGGCACGCGCACGCACATCTATAGCGCACTCGCCGCTCGCGGCTTCGGTGTACTGGCAGTCGGCTATCGCGGTTACGGCAGCAGCACCGGCACACCAAGCGAAACCGGGCTTTATAACGATGCGCGCACTGGCCTTTCCTTCGCCATGCAACAACTCCACATCCCTATTCGCAACATCGTGATTTACGGCGAATCGCTTGGCACGGGTGTTGCCGTACAAATAGCCACCGAGTTCGACATCGCAGCCCTCATCTTACAATCGCCCTACACCTCGGTTGCCGCCCGCGCCGCCGAAATCTACTACTACGCCCCGGTCATGTTCCTGATCAAAGACAGCTACAATTCCCTCTCTAAAATCGCGCATGTCCGCGCCCCTCTATTGCTCTTCCACGGTCACAAAGACGCCACCATTCCACTCGCCCACGCCAAAACCCTGTTCGACACCGCAACCACCCAGAAGCAAGCCGTTTATTTTGCCGAGATCGGCCACAATGATTTTGACACCACTGTGATTTCAGAGCATGTTTTAAACTTCTGTCGCACCCACAACCTCATACAGTCGTAACACATGCCTAAGATCAAGCGTCAAACGCTCGACGGATGGGGGCACACCCCGGTTGTCGAGTGTCCGTCATATCGGCCTGAGCGTAGCCGTGAGCTTGCGTCGCTCTTGCACGAACCGGGCACGCAATTGGCCCGTGGGTTAGGGCGCGCATACGGCGATTGCGCACTGTCCCCCGAAGGCGTGGTGCTGACCGAACGCCTCAACCATTTCATTGAATTCGACGGCAAGCGCGGCCTTATCCGCGCCCAAGGCGGTGTGACACTCGCCGAACTTATGGACTACACCATCCCGCGCGGCTGGCTGCCCGCCGCCATCCCCGGCACTAAAAACGTCACCCTCGGCGGCGCATTCGCTTGCAACGTGCACGGCAAGAACCAGTTCCGCGAAGGCGATTTCGCCGACCACGTCCAATCCATCCGCCTGCTGCTGGCCAGCGGCGAAAGCATCGACTGCTCGCCCACGCATAACCGCGAAATTTTCTGGACCACCGCTGGCGGCATGGGCATGACCGGTATTATCGAAGAAATTACCCTCAAGCTCAAACCTATCCCCTCTTCCTCGCTCACCACCACCACCTACCGTGTCGAATCCCTCGAAGAAATGATCGAAGCCTTCGTCGAATTCCGCGGCGAAAGCGACTACATGGTCGGCTGGATCGACCACATGGCTAAAGGCGATGATATCGGCCGCGGCATCTTCGAAACCGCCGTGCACGCCACCCCCGAAAACGGCGGTAAGCCCCTTGCCAAATACCAGCCGTCGGGCGCTCGTTTCAACGTGCCGTTCTTCATGCCCAACTTCGTGCTGAACCGCTATTCGATGGCGATTTACAACATGCTGCGTTTCCGCAAATACTCCGCGTGGCGCAAGGTCGAAACCGTGGGCTTTTCCAGCTTCTTCCATCCGCTCGACAAAATCGGCCACTGGAACAAGCTCTACGGCAAGCGCGGCTTCTTCCAGTATCAGTGCCTTTTCCCCGACGGTCCCGACGTCGTGGCCCAGATGCAGACGTTCCTCTCGGCACTCCACCGCAAGAAAATTTTCTCCTTCCTCGCCGTCATCAAATACCACCGCAAGCCCAAAGGCCTGCTCACCTTCTCGCAGGATGGCTATTCCATCGCGCTCGACTTCCCCAACACCCCGCGCGTGCGCTCGGTCCTGCCGCAGCTCAACAAATGGGTCGCCGACAACGGCGGACGCGTCTACCTCGCCAAGGATTCCTGCCTCACCGCCGATCTCTTCCCCGTCATGTACGGCAAGGCCGCCCATGACTGGATGAGCGTCATCGATCAGCTAGACCCCGACGCCCATTTCACCTCCCTCATGTCCAAACGGCTCGGATGGAAATACCGCGCGTAACATTACCGACCCGCGAGCGTTTGCAAGCGCTCACCGCGCATGCGCGCCAACACAAATGGCTGCGCCCCGGCTATATCGCTTTCGCCGCTTATGTCCTGTTCGTACTGCACAGCGCCTGGGTTTCCGAAGATGCCTACATCACCTTACGCGTCCTCGATAATTTCTTCCACGGCTACGGCCTGCGCTGGAATATCAGCGAGCGCGTGCAGGTCTACACCCATCCGCTCTGGATGCTGCTGCACATTCCGCTCAACGTTATCTTCAGCAATCTCTTCCTAAGTAACGTCATCTTGTCCGTCGTCTGCATGGGCGGCGCCGTTTACCTCACCCTTGCCACCGTAAAAAAACCGCTGCTGGTGACGCTGTGCTGCCTATACCTGCCGCTGCTCGCCTCCAAAGCCCTGCGCGATTACTCCACCTCCGGCCTTGAAAACCCGCTTAGCGACCTGCTCTTTGCCGCCTTCGGCTATGTCCTGCTCAAGCGCTACGACCACCCTAAATTCTGGCTCTATCTGTCACTGGCCACATCGCTATCGCTCCTCAACCGCTTAGACACCATCATCCTCTACGCGCCCACCCTCACATGGCTCGCCTACAACCGCACCCGCGACATCAACTGGAAACACGCCGCTCTCGGCACCCTTCCGCTGCTCCTCTGGTTCGCCTTCTCGCTGTTCTATTACGGCTTCCTTTTCCCCAACACCAAATACGCCAAGCTCGACACCGCCCTTGCCGCCTTCCGCTACGTGCGCCACGGTATCGCCTACATGAGATACACAATGATCATGGACCCGGTAACGGCGCTGGCAACCCTCGTGGCATTTGGCTGCCTCATCATGGCTTTGATGAAAACCCCGCCCGTCCTGTACCGCCTCAACCACCTTCCCACCTGCATCGCCATCGGGGTCTGCTGGTACGTGTTTTACGTCATTTACATCGGCGGCGATTACATGGTCGGCCGTTTCTGGGCCTTGCCCGCCTTCATCGGCGTCTGGCTGCTTTACGTGTTCCTGCCCGACAACCTTAACCCGAAAATCTTCTACTCACTCGCCGTCTTTCTCTTCGTCATCGGCACCCCCTTCCCCATCGCTAATTCCTTACGCAAACACTGCCCCGCCTGTTACATGAACCCCCACCCGATGATCGACGCCAAGATGATGTTCAGCGGCAATTTCCTCTTCCCAGCCACCGGCGGCATCAACACCGATGCCCACCATAAATTCGTCGGCTGGGCGGAGGCGCTTTCCAAAAAAGCCCCCGGCCACGTCGAAAAAGCCCATTTCATTGGCATGCTCGGCTATTACTCCGGCCCCGGCAACGTGCTGATCGACGAACTGGCGCTGGCCGACCCGCTCCTGGCCCGCCTGCCCGTCACCCGCGAAGACGGCTTCTTCACCGGCCATTTCAAACGCGCCATCCCTGATGGCTACATCTACGCCGTCAAAACCGGATCCACCGAAAAAATGGACCCATCGCTTGCACTTTACTACGAGAAGCTTAGGCTGATCACCTCCGGCGATCTGCTGGACCCCGCGCGCCTGAAAACCATCATCGCCTTCAATTTAGGAACCTATGAGCATTGGAAACGAGACTATCTCACTTGTAGCGTCTGGTAAGACCGTACTGGTCGTAGGCGCCACGTCGTCGCTGGCGCGCGCGCTGTGCCACACCCTCGCCCGCGAGGGTTACGGGCTGGTCGTCACCGGGCGCGACGAGGAAGAAATCAACCTGCTTGCCGGTGATATCGTGCTGCGCCACAACGTGCCCGTCATGACGCTTACCGAAGATTTCCTCAGCGAATATTTCACCGCCGAATCCTTCATCGCCCGCTCAGGCGAGTTCGACCACATCATCATCACCACCGGTACGATGGGCAGCGGCGATCCTCTAAGCCTCAACGACATCGCCTTCACCAGCCACATCAACTACACCCTCCCCGCACAGATCGCCACCCTCGCCGCCCAGAAATTCGCCGCCACCGGCGATGGCTCCATCGTCATCATCTCCTCCGTCGCCGGTGATCGCGGCCGCCAGAGCAACTACGCCTACGGCAGCGCCAAAGCCGCCCTCACCGCGTTCGCCTCCGGCCTTCGCAATTACTTCTACAAACAAGGCGTCCACGTCATGACCGTCAAACCAGGCTTCATCGACACGCCGATGACATGGGGAATGCAAAGCCCGCTCATCGCCAGCCGCGAATACGTCGCTGGCAAGATTGTGCAGTCGATGCATAAAAAAAAGGACGTGATCTACGTGCCGTTTTTCTGGCGCTATATTATGCTGATCATCATGCATATCCCTGAAGGGATATTTAAGAAGCTGAAGCTGTAACAGAACCCAAAAAGGCGATATCAACGGTGATTTCCCAGACGGCCCGCGAGATGTCGTTTTTACAGCGCATGATCAGGAATTAGCGGCCATCTATGCGCTAAAAACCGAGCACATGCTTTGTGCAGGTGTCTGCGATGGAAAAAATGTGGGTATTTCAGAGATTATGATGGCAGGAAAAAGGAATTAGCACATTCCGTTGCAAGTATTTACGTATTACCCAGCGATACGCTCACCCACACCTTAAGCGCCGATGGAAAACCCACGTTTGAACGCGCAAACCGGCATCCAACCCGTCACACTTGAAAAATCCGAGTTCGCGGAAGTTTTAAAAGAGGATATTGATTGGCTAAAGCAGCAGATGCTTACGAAACAAACCGAGCCTAAAAAAATCTGGGCGACATCGCTTGTTGACCGACAAGGTCGCGCTTTTTAAAACGGCAGCCGCGCCTTAAGCGCTGCGCCCAGCGTTCCGTCATCCAGATAATCCAGCTCGCCGCCCATCGGAATCCCCTGCGCGAGGCGCGAGATGGTGACGTTGCAGCTTTCAAGCCGCGTGGTCAGGTAATGCGCCGTTGTCTGGCCTTCAATCGTGGCGTTAGTGGCAAGGATGATTTCTTTGACGCTGTCGCGCGCCGCGCGTTCAATCAGCGGTTCGATATTGAGCTGCGCGGGGCCGCGGTCGTCCATCGCAGAAAGCGTGCCGCCGAGAACGTGGTATTGGCCTTTATACAAATTGCAGCGTTCAATGGCCCACAAATCCGCCAGCTCCTCGACGATGCAGATCACCGACGGGTCGCGGCGCGCATCGGCGCAGATGCCGCACGGGTCGTGGCTGTCGAGGTTGCCGCAGACGCTACAGGTGCGAATCGACGTCAGCGATCGTTCCAGCGTGCTTGCCAGCGGCGCCATCAGTTTTTCTTTTTGCCGGATGATATGCAGCACCACTCGGCGCGCCGAGCGCGGGCCTAGCCCCGGCAGCTTTCCGAACAGGCGGATCAGCTCATCGATATCGGAATGGGCCATGTAATATTAGAACGGGAGCTTAAAGCCCGGCGGCAAGTTAAGGCCGCTGGTCATCTGCGACATCTGGGAGGAAGCGGCTTCGTCGATTTTGCCGCGCGCGTCGTTATAGGCCGCAACCAGCAAATCTTCGAGCACTTCTTTTTCTTCGAGCTTCATCAGGCTGTCGTCGATGGAGACGTTCAGCATCATATTCTTGCCGTTGATCTTGATTTTGACCATGCCGCCGCCAGCGCTGCCTTCGCGTTCTTCGAGTTCCAGCTTGGCTTGCATTTCCTGCATTTTATTCTGCATGTCGGCTGCCTGTTTCATCATCTTCTGTATATTCATCGTCTTCTCCTAAAAATTTAGTCACTTAACTATTGGTAACGCCCCTAACTATTCGTAACACCTACCAGCTTTGCGCCCGGGAACTGGTCAAACACGCTGGAAACAAGCGGGTGCACCGAGGCATCCTGCATCTGTTTTTCTTTACGCGCTGTTTCGATTTCATGCAAGCTCGCACTGCCCAGCTCGTCCGACTGCCCCACGGACCAGCTTTGACCCGTCCACTTAGTCAGGCAACTCGCTACCTGTGTGACGAAGTCACGCGGCAGGCCCGCCTTGATATTGATCTCAATCACGCCCGGCGCAAAACGCACGAGGCGGACATCGTTAGTGAGCTGCGCATGCTTGAGCGGCTCACGGTTCTGGTGGAACAAAGCCACAGCCGCTTCAAAACTATCAGCCGTGGCAAGGGCCGGTGCCGGGGTTTCTTCAATCCGCGCCATCGCCGGTGCCACCGGTGTGCTTTGCGCCGGTTGGCTGCTCACAAGCACGGGTTTCGCGGCAGCTGGCGCATCCCCGCCTGAGCGAATCACATCCGCCGGTGTCGGCAATTGCGCCGCGTAAGCAATACGCACCATCAGCATTTCAAGTGCCGCCAGCGGCGATGGCGCCATGCGCACTTCGGTAATGCCTTTGAGCAACATCTGCCACAGGCGTGTAATCACCGGCATGCTTAAGCGCGAGGCCATGCTTTTAGCCGCCTCGCGGTCATGCTCGGAAATTGAAACATCGTTAATGGCCTGAGGCGCCACTTTCATGCGCGTGATCAGATGCGCCACTTCGAGGGCATCCTGCACCATCATCAACGGGTCCGAACCCGCGTTATACTGGTTGCCGACTTCCATCAGCGCTTCGGCGGTTTCGCCCTTGAACAAGGTTTCGAGCAAGCGGAACGTTGCGGTTTTATCTGCCGCACCGATCATCTGGCGCACGCTCGCGGCCTTGACCACAATGAAGCCGTCTTCCTGCATCCCGCGCGAAATGGCTTGGTCTAATAACGAGAGCGAATCACGCACGGAACCTTCCGCAGCCACCGCGATCAGCTTCAGCGATTCGTCATCCACCGCAATTTCTTCCTGTTTCGCGATATTGCCCAGATGCGAAGCCAGCATTTCCATCGTAATGCGTTTCAAATCGAACCGCTGGCAGCGCGACAGTATCGTCACCGGGATTTTGCGCGACTCGGTGGTCGCGAAAATGAATTTCACATGTGGCGGCGGTTCTTCAAGCGTCTTGAGCAACGCGTTGAACGCGTTGTTGGAGAGCATGTGCACTTCATCGATGATGTATATTTTATAGCGCGCCGAGGTCGGCAGGTAGCGCACCGAGTCGATCAGCTCGCGCACGTCATCGACGCCGGTGTGGCTCGCGGCATCCATTTCCAGAATATCGACATGCCGGTCTTCGGCGATCATTTTACAGTTGGCGCATACGCCGCACGGGCTGATGGTCGGACCACCCGTGCCGTCCGGCCCGATGCAGTTGAGCGCGCGCGCGATGATGCGGGCGGTGGTGGTTTTACCCACGCCGCGAATGCCGGTGAGCAAAAACGCATGCGCGATGCGGTTGGTTTTGATGGCGTTGGAAAGCGTCTGCACGAGCACGTCCTGCCCGATCAGGTGATCGAAGCTGGCCGGGCGGTATTTACGGGCGAGAACGCGATATTCCATGAAATCCTTTTTCCCGGTAAAGGGAATTGGCTGGGTTTTAAGGGACTGGTGGCGACCCGAAGCCATAACCGCTACGGCTGCTTCCTTTCGGATCTGACCGGATTTACGGGGACTTCGCCCGCCACCAGCCTTTGCGGATTATGGGAGAATAGTTAAAGGGGTGCAAGCAGAATATTAACGGTCGAAACCGGGACGCAATTCAGGATATTGCAATCGTTCGCCCACGCGGACGAATTTGGCCGTAATATCTTTATATTCCTCGAATACCGCCAGTGCTTTGTCAAGAATCACATGGCCCTTATCGTCCAGCGCCTCACGAGCTTGTGACAGCTTTGTCCATTTGCGGGTTTTTCTGTCGACCCCGTTGGCGGATGGGTAGGTTTCGGAATAGGCGTTCAACGGCGTGCCTTTGGCCAGCGTCACATGGCGCACAAAAGCAGCCTAAGCGCGGGCATATTCCGCCGGTTCACCGTGGATGATGGACCCGAGCGCATCGGCGAGCACCTCGTGCCGGTGGTTCTTCGGCCGCAGCGACTCTTGCACCCGGTTTTCCACATTCCTGTCGCCGTTGGCCAGATGCCCCATCTCATGCGCCATCACCGCTTTGAACTGGTCTTTGTGGTCAAGGAAGTGCTCGCGCGCGACCTCGTTCATTTCTATATAACCCTCCACATCCACCCCCACGCTCGGTATCGCGAAGCTCACGCCCACAAGCTGCTCGCTGGAATAAGAGCGCGGTTTGCGGATAATCACGATGGGCGGCGTTTTAAAAAGCCCACTGGCCGTCGCCATCTCATCCACGATATGTTGCATTTCGGCAATCTGCGGGTCTTTAGATTTGCCTGCGGCGATGATGGACTTCGAATCAATTTTGTTTTCAATTCCGGCTTTGTTCAACTCCACCATGCGCCCGATTTTTTTCGGCAGGTAGGTAGGATTGGCATTGTGCTCAACAAACCGCTCGCGCCACGACCACGGACTTTTAGACGGGACAAACGAATCCGCGCGACCGCTGCCGTCCTCCGGCGGTTTTCCATTCGATTCCGACATTGCATCACTCCCGCTACATTTAACATCTTACCGGTTAAACCGGCTTGTTAGTGCCCGCGCCCGGGTTTAGGTTCGACCATGTCGAACTGTAACAGGGCGTTCAAATAGCCTTTGGTAAACTCCTCGGAGCGCTGCATGATTTCACCGGCGCGCTCCAGAATCACGTTGCCTTGCTTATCTACCGCGCCCTGGTCTTCAAGGATATCGGCCCATTTATTGAGCATGCGCGCCGTGCCGTTGACTGAATGATGGGTCATGGTATGGCGTGTGAGCTTATCTTCATGGCTCACATGGTTCATGTTGAGCTTATGCATCTCCTCGGCGAATTGCCGCGGGTTGCCATGAATCACCGCGCCGAGGCGCAGCGCGAGTGCCTGGTTCTTCTGGTTGGCCGGGTTGACTGCCGCTTCGATCTTTTCCGACATGGTCGTGCCACCGTTGACGAATTCGCCCATCGCCACCGCCATCGCCGCTTTGAACTGCTCGGGATGTTCGACGAAATACTCTTTCGATGTTTCGTTGATGTCGATATAGTCGCGCAGCATCACCGACACCGGCGTCTCCTCGCGCACGAACGGCGAGTCCTGCGTATGGATGAGTAGTTTTGGCACATTCTCGGTCATGCCGATGCCTGCGGCCATCTGGTCGATGACGCCTTGCATGTTTTCAAGTATCGGGTTCCCGGAGTCTCGCGCTTCGATCATCGTGCCTTTGTCGATGGCGCTGCGCAGTGTCGCGTGCGCCTCATCCAGCGCACCACCGGCAGCAGCGATGTAGCGACCTTTCGTCTGCCGGTCGCCGCGATACGCCGCGCTGTGGTGGCTCCAGTGCATCGGGTTGGTTTCAGAATCGGTCTTTTCGATTTCCGCCGGGTCCATGCGTTCGACCTTCTTAGCGGTCTTGCTGGCCCATATTTCTTTTTTCCATCCGGCGCGTTTTTCTTCGGGCGTCTTTTCGCCTGCCATAATCAACTTTCCATTTTGTTATCAGGCCCTGTGTATGGTAATCATATATTAACCTATACAGATTAATACTACGTTACACTTAATAACCGCCTGAATATTGTTATATTTCATGACATCACGCACTGCCAGCAAGCCCACTCCCGAAGATTTCGGCCGTCACCCTCTTAGCGTATTGGGCGGGGCAACGCTCGCCCTTTTCTCGTGCTACCTGTTCTTATGCCTCGTCAGCTACAATCAGGCGGACCCTTCACTCAACCGCGCCGCCGACGGCCCGATCACCAACGCGGGCGGTTATTTCGGCGCGCTGATTTCCGACCTCGCGCTGCAACTGCTCGGCCTCGCCAGCATACTGGTCGTCGTCGTTCCCGCCGCGTGGAGCCTCAAAATCATCCGCCAGCAACCGATTACACATATGTGGCTGCGCTTCAGCCTGCTCATCGTGTCACTGGTGCTTTCCTCCTCCCTCCTTACCCTGATCGAGCCGACCATGTCGTGGCCCATCGTCAGCGGTTTCGGCGGTTCCATCGGCACCGTTATCCACGACACGTTCTACCGCACGTTTAAAAGCAAACTCTTCGTCAGCATCGTCGCCATCATCGACTGCATTACCATCAGCCTCGCCTTCGGCATGAGCTGGAGCGAATGGAAAAATGTCGGCCGCATCATCCGCCACGCTTTCTTGGTTGTCAGCGGCCTCGTCATCTCCGCCATCCCGCGCAAGCATCGCGACGAGGATGAAGAATACGAAGAAGAAGAATACGACGAAGAGCACCTGCCGTGGCACCATCGCCTTCGCGCCGCCATCGGCGAACGCTTAAGCTTCCTTCATCGCAACAGCGCCGAAGAAGACGACGAGGAAGACGAAGAAGAGGAAGTAGAATACGAAGAAGAAGACGAGGCAGACGAAAAAGCGGCTCCGCGTGTGAAGAAAAAAGACAAAGCCATCACCAAAGCTCCCCCGGCCACACCTAAAGTGCAAGCCACCCTAGCGCTGGCGCAGGGCGACTATGAGCTTCCGCCGATTAAACTCCTCAGCCTGCCGCCTAAAAATCGCAAGCCCAATCAGAACGAAACCGCCCTCACCCAGAACGCCAAGCTGCTCGAAAGCGTGCTTCAGGATTTCGGCGTCAACGGCGACATCGTGGAAATCCGCCCCGGCCCAGTGGTCACCTTGTATGAGTTAGAGCCAGCCGCTGGCACCAAATCCAGCCGCGTCATCGGCCTCGCCGACGATATCGCCCGTTCCATGAGCGCCATCTCCGCCCGTATCGCCGTTATCCCGGGCCGCAACGCCATCGGCATCGAATTACCGAACGCCACGCGCGAAACCGTTTACTTCCGCGAAATGTTAGAGAACGCCTCCTTCGAATCCAACGAATCAAAATTGCCACTTGCTCTCGGCAAAGACATCGGCGGCAACCCGATCATCGTCGACCTCGCGCGCATGCCGCATCTGCTCGTCGCCGGCACCACCGGTTCGGGCAAATCGGTGGCCATCAACACCTTCATCTGCTCGCTGGTCTACCGTCTGACACCAGACGAATGCAAATTCATCATGATCGACCCGAAGATGCTTGAGCTCTCTGTCTATGACGGCATCCCGCATCTGCTGTCGCCGGTGGTAACCGAGCCGGGCAAAGCCGTCGTCGCGCTTAAATGGACCGTCAAGGAAATGGAAAACCGTTACCGCCTGATGTCCAATCTTGGCGTGCGCAATATCGAAGGTTACAATAAGAAAATCCGTGAAGCCAAATCCAAGGGCAACACGCTCTCGCGTCAGGTCCAAACCGGTTTTAACCCCGACACCGGTGAACCGATCATCGAGGAAGTGCCACTTGACATGAACGAGCTGCCATTCATCGTCGTCGTCGTCGACGAAATGGCCGACCTCATGATCGTCGCGGGCAAGGACATCGAAGGCTCCATTCAGCGTTTAGCGCAGATGGCGCGCGCCGCAGGCATCCACATCATCATGGCCACGCAACGTCCGTCGGTCGACGTCATCACCGGCGTTATCAAAGCCAACTTCCCGACGCGTATTTCGTTCCAAGTAACCAGCCGCATCGACTCCCGCACCATCTTAGGTGAACAAGGCGCCGAACAGCTCCTCGGCCAAGGCGACATGCTCTACATGGCCGGTGGCGGGCGCATCACCCGCGTCCACGGCCCGTTCATCTCGGACAAAGAAGTCGAGCAGATCGTCACCCACCTGAAAGCCCAAGGCACGCCGCAATACGTCGAAGACGTCACCCGCGACGAAGAAGCCGAAGGCGAGATGGACTTCGGCGAAGGCGGCGAGAAAGACGAAATGTACGACCAGGCCGTTAACATTGTCGCCCGCGACCGCAAAGCGTCCACCAGCTATATCCAGCGCTGCCTCAAAATTGGCTACAACCGCGCCGCCTCCATCATCGAACGCATGGAACGCGAAGGCATCGTGGGTGCCGCCAACCATGTCGGCAAGCGTGAAGTGCTGGTGAAGGAAGACAGCTAGCGTTCCTGCTGCGGGTCGCCTTTGTTTGCCTTAATCCATTTACTGACAAGCTCGGCGCGTTTCTCGTCGTCATAAACGCGCTTATCGAACTGCGCCTTATCCTTTTTCAGCATTTTTTCCGGCGCCGGTCCGGGCGCCAGCGCATCGAGCCCGTCAATCGCCTGCTGGATCTGGTAGATCGTTTCATCCACGTCACGACGCGCCAGCAATCGCTTTTCGGCGCGTGACAGGGGCTCTTCCAACACCTGTAGCTCAAACCGAACATTGAGCAATTGCGACAGCAATCCGTCGCCCACACCAAGCTTCTTCAGCTTCCAGGATAACTGCCCCACGACATAAATATACTCCTCATATTCAGTGGCCAGCCAGTCAATTTTCCTGTTCGGCGGCACCAGCCCCTGCTCGCGAATCGCCAGTTCCAGCGCTTTGCGATAAGGATCGCCGTGTTCTTCCATTGGATATTCCTTACGAACTATGTTAGTTTGCCTTAACCCCTAATCACGTGAATATATCATGAAACGTCTCGTACTCCTGCTCATTTTTCTCTTTGCCGCCTCCCCCACCCACGCCGCGGACAGCACCATGTTCTACAATGCACAGCAAATCGCCCAGAATAAAGAAACCATCGACCGTCTGCAAACCTATCTCAGCACCCTCACCACCATCGTCGCGGATTTCACCCAGACCGCGCCGGACGGCAATCTCTCCAGCGGCAAATTCTTCCTTGAACGCCCGGGCCGCATGCGCTGGCAGTATAACCCGCCCACCCCCATCCTGATGGTCTCCAACGGCTCTGAACTGGTTTATTACGACTACGAACTCGAACAAGCCAGCCACATCCCCCTCGACCAGACTCTGGTCGGTTTCCTGGCCCAAGAGAACATCCGTTTCTACGACCAGCACAACTCGGAAAACCAGGTAGGCATTACCGAACTCACCGTCAGTCCCAGCGCCATCCGCATCAGCCTCGCCCAGCGTGAAAAACCCACCGACGGGCAGCTCATGCTCGAATTTTCCGACCATCCGCTTTTGCTGCGCAATATGGTCATCCGCGACGCCACGAATCAGGTCACTACCGTGTCGCTCAATAACGCCCGTTTCGGCATCCCCATCGACAAAGAATTATTTATCTTCCGCGAACCCGGTAAAAAGCACAAAATTCACTAATACAGCCACTTACGAAAACACCATCCTGTTTTTACGCAAAAAAATCGTCCAACTGTCATTGAATGTTCACACAGTGGCCCCATATAGTGTGATATAACTATTGTAACGCTGTAACACTAAGAAGGAAAGGCTGTTTTACCATTATGGACTCACCGAAAAACGATGCTGATTCAAGAGAACAAGCTTACTCGCTGATGATGGATTCGTTGACGATTGCATACGTGCGGCCGGTGATGACCGAAACCGGTAAAAACTACGCCGTCTGCACCGCCGACGGCACCCAGCTCGCCGTCTTCGGCACGCAGGACGCCGCCTATTTCGCCGCCAAGCAGCACGATCTGGAACCAACCCTCGTTCACTAATCCAGCTTCGCCAGCATCCTCACCAGCGTCATCGCAAAGAACAGCGCCAGTAGCCATTTGAACTTGGCGAACCGGTTGTAGTTGTGCGGCAGGTAATCCCGTAGCGCCACGCGCACTTCAGGTTCCATGACTTCCATCATCGGCGGGTTAGTGGGATCGAAAATTTCCTTGTGCTTGAAGCGCGACAGCTTGATTTCCTTATCGTGCCAGCGCACCGGAATCAGGTGGATGTCGCTGCCCTTATCGCCCACCTCGTAGTGATATTTCCCCGAAACCGTAGCAATCACCGCCACGTTAAGCGTTGGCAGCTTCACCACGATCAAATCTTCCACCTGCACCCCGCTGAACTGGCTCCAGAACCGGTCCACCCTCCGCGCGAGGGATTCCGGCGGCTCGGCTGGATAAAGCATCTTCATCAGGTTGCGCGCCGCGAGCGGGCTTTTGACCAGCGACAGATCCGGCAACTGCCCAAACGGAAGCACCAGATCGCTGCGTTCGAAAACGCCTTTTTCGTCCTCCGGCGTCATCTCCTGACGCAATACCCAGATGCTCACGCGTAAGCCCCCGAGTCGCTCATGCCGTTCTCACGGAAGCCCTTGAGCCGTAGGCTGCACGCATCGCAATGCCCGCATGCCGCCCCTTCCGGCGTCGGGTCATAGCAGCTCGTGGTGATCGAATAATCGACTCCGAGTTTCGTGCCGGTTTCCACGATCTGCGCCTTGCTCATCGAAATCAGCGGCGTATGCACGCGGATGCGCTGCCCGTCGTCTTTCACGCCAAAGGCGGTGGCAAGATTGGCCATCGTCTCGAATGCTTTGATAAACTCCGGCCTGCAATCGGGGTAGCCGCTATAATCCAGCGCATTCACCCCGATGAAAATATCATACGCCTTCAACACCTCCGCCCACGCCAGCGCGAACGATAAAAACACTGTATTGCGCGCTGGCACATACGTCACCGGAATCCCGTGCGACATTTCTTCCGACTCCCGGTCCTTAGGGACCGCAATGGCATCCTCCGTCAATGCCGAGCCGCCAATGCCGCCCAGATCGATAGTAAACACCTGGTGTTCCTTCACCCCCGCTTGTTTGGCAATAGTTGCCGCCGCCTTCAGCTCATGCGCGTGGCGCTGCCCGTAATTGAACGACATGGCATACACATCAAACCCCTGAGACTGGGCAATTGCCAGCACCGTGGTAGAATCCAGCCCACCAGAAAGTAATAAGACAGCTTTTTTTGTCATTGTATATCCATTGGTTAGGCTTCAGCTTCGAAACTGTCACAAATAAAAATCTAGCGTAACACAACCTTAACTTATGTTAGCTATCATAGTGATGTATCTTAACCCTGACATTAGTTCTTGTTTTCAATGTTTTCAACAAACGAAGGAAAAAACCTATGGCACGTATAGATTACCAGCACATCGAAGCGGTGATTAACCTCGCTAAAGCTGCCGCTCTTCTTGAACAACCCGCCAGCACGCTCGTTAACAGCATTTTGCCTGACCTTAAACTGACCGACAAAGAAATTCAGCTTTTCGCCGCGCTGGGCAAGGCTCGCGATCTTAAAGGCCTGAAAACCGACGAAATGAATTTCACCATCGACATCGAGGATAAAGGCAAAGCCGAGCGCGCCGTCGACATCCATTTCAGCAATACTAACTGGGGCAGAACCGGCTCGCGAGAGCACAGCGCCCTCGTTGAAAATATCGTCCAGGCCGTTCAGGATGCGTTTCCCGCAGGCAATTCCGGCCCGATCAAAGGTAGCCTGACCGTCGGCTGGCAGAACTACGACACCGGCGCCATCGGCTCGCATGACAACGGCAACCTTCAAGCGGTTCCCGTCAGCGACGCGCTCGCCGCCGTTGAAACCGTCAATAAAACGATGGAAAAAATGGCAGCCGCACGCCGCGCCCACGCCGAAAAATCGACCGGCGTCGCCTAAAGCAATTGATAGCAGCCGCAACCTCCGCTGCGGCTGCTATTCAATCCCCAAAATTTTATGCGTCTGTAACGACAATATATAGCCGTGGCGCATCGCCAGTTCTTTAGCATAGGCTAAGTTCTCCGCATTACGCTGCGGGTCATATTCATCCATCGGCTGGATATAGACGGGAATCGAAAATCCCGCCTGCCCGACATCCCCGACTTTCTGATACAGCGCATCGTGCTTCGACACGATAAACTTGAACGCCTGCACCTTCGGCAGCAAATCCCCGCGAATCGGGAAATACCCGCCGCCCGTATTCTTCGGGGAACAGATGATCGACACTGACTCCGGCAGCGGCCTGAACAGCGTCCCGTTCGTCTCGATCTGCACCTTAAACCCCGCCCCGATCAACGCCTCGCACAGCGGCACGATATTCTGGCGCAACGGCTCCCCGCCGGTAATCACCACCAGCCTGCGCACCCACGCGCCTTCATCGTTCAGCGACAGCGCCTTCACCTGTGCCAGCAGCTCGGAAAGTTCCATCGAGCGATAATCCTCAAACTCCGTATCACAAAATATACACGCGAGGTTACATCCGCCCAAGCGCACAAATACCGACGGCTGCCCCACGAACGGCCCCTCGCCTTGCAGCGTCGGGAAGATGTGCTTCACCTCCAGCACCTCGCCGTCACCCGCCACGGGCGGGCGTATGGGGTTTTTGCCGAACATTTAGAAAATCGCCATCAGCGCCAGGATGGCGATCACTGAAAACGTCCCGATCATTCCGCCCATGCGGAACAGGAACATGTTGGGATTTTTCACCTCCATCACAATCAGGCTATACGCGTGCGACAACCGCGCCGCCACCAGCGCTATGCCCAGAATCGACAGCCCCACATGCGCACTTCCATTTAACTCATCCAACCCCATCAGCACCAGCGCCAGCGGCACATATTCCGAGAAATTCGCGTGCGCGCGAATCTTGTGCTGCATCACATTATCCCCGCCGTCGCCAATCGCCAGGCGCTGCGCATAGCGCCCCCGGATCACGATCACCGCCAGCCCGATATAGATCAGCGCCAGCACCCCTGCAAAAAACGCCGTGACATGCACCATATAAATCCCTTATTTTAGTGTTCCTTGCGAAAATACGCCAATGCGCCCCGGAAACCAAGCAAAACTAGGAACTAAGGCAATGAAAAAGAAACAGGATGCCACCAAGTGGAAACTAGCGACGAAACTGGTTCGCGGCGGGCGCATCAAAACCTCGATGGGCGAGACGTCCGAAGGGCTTTTCCTCAATTCTTCCTATAGTTACGAGTCCGCCGAGGAAGGCGAAGGCCGCTTCGACGGCTCCATCCCCGGCTTCAAATATGGCCGCTATTCCCACCCCAACCTTGCCATGCTCGAAGAGCGCCTCTCCCTCATGGAAGGTTCTGAAGCCTGCGTCGTCACCGCGTCGGGCATGGCCGCGGTCTTTGCCAGCTTCATGTGCCAGCTCAAGGCTGGCGACCATGTAGCGGCCTCCGCCGTGCTGTTTTCCTCCTGCCACTACATCATCACCGATTTGCTGCCGCGCTTCGGCATCACCTATTCGCTCGTCGAAAGCGCCGACATGGCGGCATGGGCCAAGGCCATCACCAAAAAGACCAAGCTTGTCTTCATGGAAACCCCCGCCAACCCCACGCTCGAACTCGTCGACATCGCCGCCGTTGCCAAGCTCTGTAAAAAAACAGGCGCGTGCCTGATCGTCGATAACGTCTTCGCCACGCCGCTGCTGCAACACCCTCTCCAGCTCGGGGCTGACGTTGTCGTCTATTCCACCACCAAGCATATCGACGGCCAGGGCCGCACGCTGGGTGGGGCCATTCTCGGCAGCAAAGCCTTCATCGAAAACACCGCCCTGCCCTTCATCCGCCACACCGGCCCGCACATGAGCGCATTCAACGCATGGGTCTTGCTGAAGAGCTTAGAAACCTTGCCGCTTCGCGTCGCCCGCCACTGCGACAACGCCGAAGTGCTCGCCGACCTTCTCGCTAAAAGCAGCAAGCTCTCACGCCTCATCTACCCCGGCCTCAAATCCCACCCGCAATACGCCATCGCCAAAAAACAGATGGATCGCGGCGGCCCGATGATCGCCTTCGAACTCAAAGGCGGCAAAAAAGCCGCGTTCAGGTTCATGAATGCGCTGCAAATCATCGATATTTCCAACAACCTCGGCAATGCCAAAAGCCTCATCACCCACTCCGCATCCACCACGCATGCCAGCATCGGCGCGCCAGCACGAAAAGCGCAAGGCATCACCGACGGGCTGGTCCGCCTGTCAGTCGGCATTGAGGATATTGATGATTTGCGCGCCGACATCGAAACGGCTCTGAAAGCGGTCTAACTACTTCTTCGGCCCGACGTTGTTCGCGTGGCTGCCTTTGATGCCTTTGACATGCGCGGGAAGCTCCGTGCTGCGTTTCACCGCCGTTTCGAAGATGGCGATTTTATCCGCCGGGTTTTCATTTCCCAGCACATCATCCATCTGCTCCGCCAACTTCGCGCCCAGATACTCATTGCGTGACGCGAACCCGGCGAGTTTTGCATTCTGCCTATCAAGCGCCACGGCGAATTTGATCAGCACCTCATCGGTCACGCCTTCCATATCAAACTCAAGGAAGGATTTCGCAGCGAAGAACGGCTTAACGTCTTTTTTCCCCGGTGATTCGATTTCCGGGCCGTAATAACGGTTAACGATGCCTGCTTCGGTCATCATCTCCGACACGCCCTTTTGAGCGCTTGCGGGTACGAGGCCGAGCCCCTGACTATCCTGCTGGATATCCCAACGCATATCCATCAGCATCGCAGGCATTTCACCCGGCGCCTTCACATGTTCATAATATTCCTTCACGCGTGGTACGATGTCGCCAAGAAAACGCCGTTCCAACGCGCGCCGCTGAATGCGGAATTCTTTTTTCTGATCATCCGTGCTGAGCGTTTCATAAGCAAGGCTCGTGCGATCGAATTGTTTTTTACCTTTTGCCATAACCAAATCCTCAGGGTGGATAATGGTTAATTTTGTAATTTATTTTTTAACGAATAGCAAGTAGGTAGGCACGCTGCCGAGGCCGATGCCGCGTTGTTCATATTTCGTTGAAATCCAGTCAGATGGCGGCACCAACCAATCCTTTGGCGATTTAGCCAGCCAACTAAATTGCGGGTGTGCCAACAAGCGTTCGAGCATCCAGATGCAATAGTCGTAATCATCCGTAGCCAATTGCAATACCGCACCTTTAGGCATAAGTCGAGCGACTGAATCAAGGAATTCCGTCGAGACAAGACGGCGTTTATGGTGTCTCACCTTCGGCCACGGGTCGGGATATAAGATGAACACACGGCTCAGGCATTCATCCGGCAATCGCTGCATCAGCAGCCGCACGTCTTCGGTAAACACGCGCACGTTGTCGATCTTATGGTCATCGATGTGTTTAAGCAACCCCGCCGTGCCGTTCATATACGGCTCACACCCGATGATGTTCACCTCGCTATGGTGATGCGACGCCTGATGCGCGAGATGTTCCCCGCCGCCAAACCCGATTTCCAGCCACAGTTTTTCTTTCTTGTGCTTGAACAGCGACGCCGGGTCAATGCCGCCGCTGCCAGGCAAATCAATGGTGAGCCTCGGCAGCAGCGTATCGAACAATCCCTGCTTGGTCACGCGCAGGCGCCGACCCTTCCTGCGGCCATAGGAGGCCACGAGGCGTTTAGGTTCGGTAGTATCGCTCACTTTAAGCGATGGCCGCGATCAGGCCGTCAGGCAGCTTGGTATCGGCTTTGAACTGGTCTTGCAGCATGCCGACCAGATCCATTTTTTCCCAGCTGAAGCCACCGGTAGCGTCCGGTTCGCGGCCGAAATGGCCGTAAGCGGCGGTGCGGGCGTAGATCGGGCGGTTGAGCTGAAGATGCTCGCGGATACCGCGCGGCGTCAAATCCACCTTCTCGAACAGGAATTTTTCGAGCTTGGCTTCGTCCACCGTACCGGTGCCTTCGGTGCTGACATAGAACGAGATCGGCTTAGATACGCCGATGGCGTAGGAAAGCTGGATGGTGCAACGGTCGGCAAGACCGGCAGCCACCACGTTCTTAGCAAGGTAACGCGCCATATAGGCCGCCGAGCGGTCCACCTTCGTCGGATCTTTGCCCGAGAACGCGCCGCCGCCGTGCGGAGCCGCGCCGCCGTAAGTATCCACGATGATCTTACGACCGGTCAGTCCGCAATCGCCGTCGGGACCGCCGATAACGAAATTGCCGGTCGGGTTAACATAAAGTTCGTTTTCTTCGCACATCCAGCTCGGGTCAGGCAGCGCCGCCAATACGTACGGGCGCACGATGTCGCGCACCTGTTTCTGGCTCAGGCCTTCGGCATGCTGGGTGGAAACCACAATGGACGTCGCCCTTTTCGGCACGCCGTTTTCGTAGTACAGCGACACCTGCGATTTGGCATCCGGGCCAAGGCCCTTGGCCGCGTTGCTATGACGCGCGCGCGCCAGATTCTGCAAAATGCGGTGCGATAAGTGAATCGGCGCTGGCATCAGCGACTGGGTTTCGCGGCAGGCGAAGCCAAACATGATGCCCTGGTCGCCCGCGCCTTCGTCTTTATTATCGCCCGAGTCCACGCCCATTGCGATATCGGCCGACTGGCTGTGCAAATGAACATACACGTCGAGGTTATCGGCATGGAAGCCTTCCTGCAAATAGCCGATTTCACGCACCTTATCGCGCGCGATGGTTTCGATTTGGGCCTTGGTTAAATCCGCACCGCGAGTTTCCCCGGCGATAACGATGGTGTTGGTGGTCGCCAGACATTCGACCGCAGCGCGCGCCACGGGATTGAGTTCCAGCATGGCATCGACCACCGCGTCGGAAATCTGGTCGCAGACTTTGTCCGGATGGCCTTCAGCCACGGATTCGCTGGTAAAGATGTAATTGCTTCTTCCGGTAGAAAAACGATTGGACACGGGATTCCCCTTGTAAAATTTAAACACATCGCTTAGGGGATTTTGTTGGTACCGGGAGGCCGCAAGCGCGACTCTGCTCTCGATAGCTTAGACCATTTTTTTGAAAGGTGGTGGCAAGCAACCAAAATCCCCACCTGCAGTACATTTGCAAACGTAAAGGGTTTGGACAGGATGTCAAGTACGGGATATTAACTGGTTATAAAAGGGGGCAAACCCGGGGACACTGCCATCGGCAGTGTTTACCCGGGTTGCGAAACAATTAGTCGTCGTCGGACATGAACGGTTCGAGCCGTTGGCTCATCTTGTCGAGGAGCACCATGCGGCCCTTCTCATCATCCATTAGGGCCGGGTCGGCGGGGCCGCTGGTCAGTTGGCCGAGCGCTTCGAGACGCTTGGCGCAGACTTCACATCCCGTGTCGAGATGCGCTTTTGACGTCTCCTGATTATTAGCTAACCGACCGTACTGGAACAGCCTGGCAGTGCTGATGCACTGGGGCGAACGCGTATCCGTTACGGCCTTGTCGGCCTCGAGGAACGCTACGACCTGATCGAGCTGGGACATGGGAAAAACTCCCGGGTCAGATTTGCGCTGTGCCTTTACGGCAGCATAGACTCTTGTTCAGCGCACGCTGAACTCCATAAGAATCCATACAGCACAAGAGTAAAAGACGCGCCCTTTGTAGCCGGGAAGCGTCCTTTAGTCAATCTATCACGCCGCGATTATCGGCAATCGCGCGCACAAGGTCCGACAGGCGCTTGCGCACGGTCTGTTGAGCGATGCGCTTGAACGCTTTCATCATTTCCAGCGATTCACGGTCCGAAACCTTTTTGTGGTTATGGTCGAATTTTTCTGATTCTTCCGCAAACCCAGCGGTTTCACCGAGCGTGGCCACAGCCTGCCCGAGACCTTCGAAGAAATAGGCCACCGGTACCTGCATGAACTGCGAAAACTCGTAAAGACGAGATGAGTTCATCGCATTGGCGCCTTTTTCGTATTTCTGCACTTGTTGGAAGGTAATTCCTACCGCCTTCGCAATAGCTTCCTGGCTTAATCCCATCATGGTACGGCGCAAACGCAACCGCTTACCGACGTGAGCATCAATATCTTGTTTTGACATACTTTTTAATTCCCGCGTTGATACGTAACAACACCCACTATTTCTCTAGAAGGCACAACTTGCAAGTGAATTATATTAAGATTTTTGCCTTGCTTGCTGCTTAAGCAGTAATAATACCCCGAAAAATATTAAAAAGGGTAAAAATATCTTATTAAATTTATTACAGGTTGTGTCATCGGCTAAAGCAACCGGTAGTTTAGCGTCAATAAAGCCTTTCTGTCCCAAAGGCATAGAATCGGTTACTTGACCGAAACTATTGATTACAGCCGAAATTCCGGTATTTCCGACGCGCACCATCGGCACGCCCTGTTCAACCGCTCGCATGCGGGCCATTTCGAAGTGCTGGTGGGGTCCGGTGCTCATGCCGAACCACGCGTCGTTGGTGACACTTAACAACATCTGCGGGCGGGTGCCGTCGGCGGGTAACGGCAGTTCGGGGAAAATCACTTCATAACAGATCAGCGGCAAAATCGGCGGCAACCCGGGCACATTCATCAGCGCGCCTTCCGTTCCGATAGCGAAATCTTTCTCCCCCACCGGCGTTAACCAAGATTTCGGCAGCACATTGCGAAGCGGCAGGAACTCGCCGAACGGCACCAGATGCACCTTATCGTAGCTCGCCACGATGTCGCCGTTATGGTTGATGGCGTTCAAGCTGTTCCAGATATCCCAGTTCTCACCCTCGCCCTGCGTGCGCAAACTGCCGGTAATCAACACCGCGTTTTCCGGCAATAAATCGCCTAAGCGCTTGGTAATCGGCTCACCTTTATTAATAGCAAACGGCACCGCCGTTTCCGACCAGATCACATGCGTGACCTTTTCCAGCCCCGGCGAGCGCGTCAGCTCCGCGTGCTGGCGCAGGCCTTCCATCTGCAATTGCGGCTCCCATTTATTGGGCTGGGCGATATTCGCTTGAACAAGGCGCAGCAATACTTTCGGCACGTAGCGTTGCTCTTCCGCCAGCGCGTTGGCCTGATGCAAGCGCCCGCCGCCCCAGATGGTGCCAAGCAGGAAAATCGCCCAGAGCACACCGGCATAAATCGCGCCTTTTTTCTTAACGCCGAGCGCCACCGGCGACGTGCCGAGCAACACCGAAAACCATGTGAGGCCATACGCGCCCGCAATAGACGCAAGCTGCAAGCTCGCATCCGAAAACCCGAACGCATAACCCGGCAGGTTCCACGGAAACCCCGTAAACAAATGCCCGCGCGCATATTCTACCACCGTCCACACAATCGTAAACACGAGGATTTTGGTCAGCCCGCGAATGCGAAGATACGACATGATTAAACACGCAATCGCCGGGTAAATCGCGATGATGGCGTTCAGCCCGAACAGACACGGCGGAATCAGCCAGCCGAATTTTTCCGGGTCCGTCAGCAACGCGATGCAGAACCAGTACAGCCCCGTCATATAAAAGCCCCAACCCCACCACCAGCCGTCCCAGAACATGCGCTTGCGCGTGGGCGCCGAATCGAGCAGCCACATAAGCCCGCTGAACGCCGGGAGCAATAACGGAAACAGGTAAAACGGCGAAAGTGTGAGCGTGGCGCACACACCGAATAGATAGGCGGCTGCGTTGCGCCGCCAGCCGCGAAGCCCGCCGATTGCGCGGGCGAGTTTAACGGGAGATACGCTGATCACTTGCGGTCAGCCATAAGAATTCGCACTCTATGGATGCGGCGCGGATCGGCATCACGCACTTCAAAGCATAGCCCCGACGCGTGCGGCACGATTTCGCCCTTCGCCGGCACATGGCCAAGCTGGAAGAACAGCAATCCGCCCAGCGTATCGAATTCTGCCTCGGTTTCTTCCACGCGCAACGACACGCCGAGTTGTTTTTCCAAATCGTCCACCGGAATGCGCGCGCTCACGTCATAGGTCGTGTCGTTGACGCGCACCATGTGGGTTTCGCTGTCTTCGTCGCCGTCATGTTCATCTTGAATGTCGCCGACGATTTCTTCGAACAGATCTTCCATCGTCACCAACCCGTCGGTGCCGCCATATTCATCGATCACCATCGCCATGTGGCTTCCGGCGTGGCGCATGCGAATCAGCAGATCGATAATCCGCATCGACGGCGGCACGAACAGCAGCGGGCGCATCATGTTTTTAATATCGAACACCACATCTTCTTCTTTCAGCAGCGACAGCAAATCCTTCACATGGATAAAGCCAAGCACATGGTCGAGCGATTCTTCATAAACCGGAATGCGCGTGTGGCCCATTTCGACAATGTGGTTTTTCAGATCCGGCCAGTCGATATTGCTGGGCACGGCCGCGATATCGGCGCGGTGCGTCATGATTTCGCTGACTTTGATGTCGCCGAAACCGAGCACGTTATGCAGCATGATTTTTTCTTCGGGGGCAAGGCGTTCTTCGGCCAGATCCTCGTGTTCTTCAATCGCCTCTTCGAGCGCTTCTTTCAGCGAGGAATCTCTCGGCCGCAGCGCATTGCGCAGCCACGAGCGCATGCCGTCGACAAGCGAGGAGCGCTCATCGCGATCTGATTCTGGCTCGGAAACCGCGTGTGCGGATGGTGGCGGCTGATTCAAGGCAACACTCATGACATTCGAAGCGGCGACTATAGCATCGCGCGAAGATCACTACAAGCCATGATACTAGACTGATTTAATTATTGATTTTTTTGTCCAGATACGGATTGTCGATGCCAAGCGTTGCCAGCACGGCGGTTTCAAGCTTTTCCATCTTCTTCGCGTCTTTATCCACCTCGTGGTCATACCCAAGCAAATGCAACGTGCCGTGCACCAGCAGATGCGTCGCATGCGCGCGCAACGTCTTGCCCTGCTCTTTCGCTTCCCGCTCCACGGTTTCCACCGCCAGTATCACGTCGCCAAGTTCGAAACTCGCCTCACCCTTGGTCAGGCGTTTCGCGTTCGCTTCAAACTGCTCGACATTCGGAAACGACAGCACGTTGGTCGGCTTATCGTACCCGCGATAGGTTTTATTGAGGTTGCGGATAAAAGCGTCATCCGCCAGCATCACCGCCATTTCCCATTCGCACGGGAGCGTGGCGATTTTGCTGGCGGAGAGTGCGGCTTCGCACGCCGCGCGCACCGTTTTACAATACGGTTTTAGCAGCGTTTTCCAGCGTTGCTCGTGCAGCTGAACGGAAATACCGGCGTTCATCAATCCTGATTCGTCGCCGGCGGGGTTTTCTTTTTCTTGTCCCACTCGTCATACGCATGGATAATTTTCGCGGCCAGCGGATGGCGCACGACATCAACCTCGCTAAAGCGCACCGAGCCGATGCCCTCGATATCCAGCACCTTGCGCGCCGCATCGCCGAGGCCGGATTTCACGTCCTTGGGCAAATCGGTTTGCGAAAGATCGCCGGTAATGACAAGGCGGGAGCCTTGCCCCATACGGGTCAGGAACATTTTCATCTGCGTGGGCGTAGTGTTCTGCGCTTCATCCAGAATCACAAACGCGTTGGAGAACGTCCGCCCGCGCATAAACGCAAGCGGCGCTACTTCGATTTCGCCGTTTTCCATGTGGCGCAGGAGTTTTTCCCCCGGCATCATGTCATGCAGCGCATCATACAGGGGGCGCAGATACGGATCGACTTTTTCCTTCAGATCGCCCGGCAGGAACCCGAGCTTTTCGCCCGCTTCCACCGCAGGGCGCGACAGGATAATTTTTTCCACGCGCTGCGAATTGAACATCGCCACCGCCATCGCCACCGCGATATAGGTTTTGCCTGTGCCCGCGGGCCCAAGGGCGAAGCAGATTTCATTTTCCGTCAGCTGCTGGATGTATTTCGCCTGCGTCGGCGAATACGGTTTAATGGTTTTGCGCATTGTCTTGATGATGAGGTCCTGCGCGCCGAACAGCGTGCGGTTGTCCTCGGGCGTGTCGTGGTGCGGCAGCATGCGGATGGCGGCATCCACCTGCGCCAGACCGATTTCGGTTCCCCTGCGCGCATCGTTATACAGCGATTCTATCACGGTTTTCGCCGCTTCGATATTATGCCTGTCGCCGGAAATGGCGAGGATATTGCCGCGCGACGACGCGGTGACGTTAAATTTTTTCTCGATTCGTGAAAGATGGATATCGTCCTGCCCATACAATATCGGCAGCAGCGAGTTATCGGTAAATACAATGCTGACTGCGGCATCGCCACCATTGGAATGTTCGTGGCCGCCACCGGAAACTGAAGTTTGGTTCTTCGCGTTTTTGTCTTTCACTAGCTTGCCTTTCGAGAGAGGGTTTGATCGTGCAGCTTCTAGCATATAGTCGGATTTGGAATCCCTATATATGGTATATTATACGCCTTTTGCGGGTGACGAAGCAAGGTTTGCAAGCGCCCCAAACGCCGATCTTTCACTTTTTCTTGACCGCCGATGCCAGCGGGGGCGTTTTTTTAGGAGAAACACCTATCTACTTCCCGTCATTCCCGCGAAGGCGGGAATCCAATGCGGAGCGCGTCTGCGCGGGAGAGTTCTTACCCTTGCTGCCGCAAGATGGATTGGTTCCCCGCCTTCGCGAGGACGACGGAAGCACTACCCAATCGCATTAATCTTACTAGCCACAATAAAATCATTCTCATGCAGATTATCAATCGCATGCGTCGTCAAAATAATTTCCACATACCCCCACCCGAACAAAATATCCGGATGATGCCCCTCAGCCTCGGCAACCTCGCCCACCTTATTCACAAACACCAGAGCCTGCTTAAAATTCTTAAACGTAAACCGCCGATGAATCGCCTTACTATCGGCCGTCAGCCCCCAGCCTTCGGTATGCGACAATAAATGCTGCACTTCCTCCGCTGGCAGCGCCGCAGCGCCCTCGTGGCACGGTACGCATTGTTTCTGGTCGAGCGCGCAGGCGTTGGTGTCAGTCATTGTATATTGCCTCGTAAAAGGTTAAGTAATGCCATCCAGTATTATCCCTTAACCGTCCGTTCGTCAATCCATGCCCACGATTCTCGCCATCGACACCTCCACTGGCCCGTGCTCCGTCGCGGTGTGGCACAACGGCAAAATCACCGCGTATGTCGAAAACACCAAGCCCGTTGTGCAATCCGCCGAGCTGATCGGCATGATCGAAGCAGCGCTAAAACAAAGCGCCATCACCTACAACGATCTAACCCAGATCGCCGCCACCACCGGCCCCGGCAGCTTCACCGGCATCCGCGTCGGCCTCGCCAGCGCCCGCGGCATTGCGTTCGCCACCAAGCGGCCCACCGTCGGCTACACCACGCTCGAAGTCGTAGCAGCCGCCGCCCGCAAAGAAAACCCCGGCCCCGTGCTCGCCGTCCTCAACGCCGGAAAAGGCGAATATTACTACCAGCCCTTCGACGCCTCCGGCACACCACTCGCCGAACCCCTTCTCGCCGCCCCCGAAACCGCGCTGGCCCTAGGCGGCACCATCGCAGGCAACATCCCCGGCGCCACCTGCTCTATCACCTTCCCGCGCGCCCACGCGCTGGCCGAACTTGCCGCACTTAAACCCGCCGGTTCGCAAGCCCTGCGCCCGTATTACATCCGCCCGCCGGACGCCAAACTGCCTACCAAAAAATAACCCCTTCCGGGCCACCCCATCCCGTGGCTTTAATAGTGAGTCAGGCCTGACACCAAAACACCACTCGCGGCGAGGCGGGTGGGTGCGATTTAGTCATAAACCGCATGACTCTACACTCTCGCGGCTGAAATTGGGCGCGCCCTCTTTATTTTACAGGAAATTGCTTTTAACAAAATTATATAAAACAGAGCTTTAAAAAATTAGTAATTTTGGTATGATGTCGCAATCCAATATTTGCGGAGTTCGCCATGATTACATCCATCGTCAAACCAATGCAGCGTCTGTTCCCCATCGTGCTTATGCTCGCCACGGGGCTGTTCGTCAACGCCTGCCAGACCGCGCCCGCGCCCCCGCCGCTGCCGGAGATGAACTTCACCCGCTTTCAGCCGATCTATCTCGACGTCGGCAATGTCGACATCATCGACGAATTCAAATCGCCGCAGCACGAACCCAACGTCGAATACCTCGTGCCCGTCTCCCCGACGGATGCCATGCACGCCTGGGTGCATGACCGCCTGAAAGCCTCCGGCGCCAATAAATCCATGCAGATTGTCATCAAAGACGCCAGCATCATCAGCCACGCCCCCGAAGGCACCAACCAGCTCCTCGGGCCCGCTCCCAACCGCCGCTACGACGCCCGCCTCGAAGTCGAGATGCGCGTCTACGGCACCGACGCCATGTCCGAAGCCAACATCAACGTCGTCGCCACCCAGACCATCACCATCAGCGACGCCACCAGCTTAATAGAGCGCAAGCGCATCTTCTACCGCATGGTGTACGATTTGATGGAATCGGCCAATGCGGAATTTGAAAAGCAGATATTCGCCTATTTCCCCCGCTACATCATGTATAACCAGACGCCGTAAAACAATGCCTGCATGAACGTCTACCTGCCTATAGCCGAGATGTCGGTGAACGTCCTGCTCATCTTGGGTTTGGGCGGGATAACGGGCGTGTTGTCAGGCCTGTTCGGCGTTGGCGGCGGCTTCCTCATGACCCCGCTTCTGATCTTCATCGGCGTCCCCCCGGCGGTTTCCGTTTCCACCGTCGCCAACCAGATTATCGCCTCGTCAGTGTCCGGTTTCCTCGCCCATTGGCGGCGCGGCAATGTTGATTTTAAAATGGGGCTGTACCTGCTCGCTGGCGGCATAGGCGGCTCGACTCTGGGCGTGGCCCTCTTCCGCTGGCTCAAGCAGCTTGGCTATATCGACCTGTTCATTTCGCTGATTTACGTCACCTTCCTCGGCATCGTCGGCGCCATAATGGCGGGTGAAAGCATCCGCGCAATCCTCAAAATCGCCCGAAAACCCTCCCCCCACGACAAACCCTCCCTCGCCACCCGCCTGCCGCTCAAGGTTGATTTCCCGAAATCGAAACTCCACATTAGCGCCATCATGCCGGTGGCAATTGGGTTTTTCGTCGGCATTATGGTCTCGCTGATGGGCATTGGCGGCGGCTTCTTCCTCATCCCCGCCATGATCTACCTGCTGGGCATGCCCACGGCGGTCGTCATCGGCACCTCGCTGTTCCAGATCATTTTCATCACCGCTAACGTCACGCTCCTGCAAGCCCTCACCACGCAGACCGTCGACATCATGCTCGCACTCATCCTGCTCATCGGCTCCGTCGTCGGCGCCCAGTTCGGCAGCCGCATCGGCGCCAAACTCCCGGCGGAATATCTGCGCGCGCTGCTCGCCGCGCTTGTACTCGGCGTCGCCATCAAGCTCGCCTTCGGCCTGTTCACCCCGCCGTCGGACATTTACAGTGTAGGCACCATCGAATGATACACTGGCTACTACTGCTCATCCTCGCCCTGCCGCTACCGGCATTCGCCGCTACGCCCCTAGTCGCGGATTTATCCAACTACCGCATCGACATCGATTCCGGTTTCAACGGAACGCGCATTTTCCTCTTCGGCGCGCGCAACGATAACGGCGATATCGTCGTCGTCGTGCGGGGTCCGGTGAAGGATTACATGGTGCGCAAAAAACAGGAAATCGCCGGTATCTGGATCAACCGTGAGCGCATGAAATTCTTCAACGTCCCGGATTTTTACGCCATCGCCTCCAGCAAACCACTCGAAGAAATGACCTCTGCTGCGCTCATGAAACAGCTAGGCATCGGGCAGGACAACCTCCTCGTCTCCCCCGGCGACGCTTGGAGCAAAGCTAATTTCGACCAGTTCGAAGACGCCTTCCTGCGCCACCAGCTTAATCGTAAACTCTACATGTCGCAGCCGGAAAAAGTCAGCTTCATGGGTGAAACCCTGTTCAAAACCGTCGTCGAATTCCCCGACGACATCCCCCCCGGCAACTACACCGCCGAAATTTATTTGCTCAGCGACAACGAAGTCGTGGGCATGCAGTCCACCCCCATCAAAGTCGTCAAATCCGGCCTCGATGCTTTCTTGTTTTTCTACGCGCATCAGCATCCTGGGCTTTACGGCCTGACGGCAGTTTTTCTAGCAGTTTTCATCGGCTGGGCCGCCAGTCGCGTCTTCGAAAAAATCTGAACGAGGTTATTCTATGTCTCCACTTTCCACCCCCATGCACAAATCCAAATACCTGGTCTGCGTCGACCAGCATGAGGAATCCCGCGTCGCCCTGCGCCTCGCCTGCATGAAAGCAAACGCGCGGGGCTTGCAGGTCGTAATGGTCCACGTCATCCCCCCCGCCGATTTCCAGACCTTAGGCGCCATCGCCGACCGCATGCGCGAGGAGCGCAAGCGCGAGGGGCAGACATTGCTCAGTACGCTGGCCGAAGAAGCCTTCGCCACCTACGGCATTCGCCCGTTCACGGTGCTGCGCGAAGGTTCCACCGGTGATGAAATTTTAGAAACCATCCTCTCCGACGTGGATATCAACATTGTCGTCATCGGCACCACGCCGCCGGGTGTCGGGCGCGGAAAGCTTACTTCGTGGCTATCTACGCAGCTTGGTAATAAACTGCTTATCCCCCTTTTGATGGTGCCTGGGAATTTGACCGACCAGCAGCTACATTCCATTATTTAGGCGTCTTGATTCGCCGTTTAATTTCAACTATGGTGCACCCATGCCAAGCGTCGACAAAAAACTACTGGAAATCCTCGTCTGCCCCGTCACCAAGGGCGTGCTGCATTATGACGAGGCTAAACAAGAGCTTGTGAGCCAGAAAGCCCGTCTCGCCTATCCGATACGCGACGGCATCCCCATCATGCTGAGCGAAGAAGCTCGCAAGCTGGACGACTAATTAAAATCAAAAGGAAGCTGGATTTTGTTAGGATTTGCCGCGACTTCGCGCGCGGGCTTGAGCACTTCCGGGTCCTGCAACTTATGCATGGAAGTGGCGGAACTCCACGATTTGATGGCCTTGGTGGCGAGCGGTTTCAGCGACATATCGGTTTTATGATGAATATGGGTGATTAAATCCTGTACGGCATCACCGTATTCGATCAGTACATGACGCTGGTCGTCGCCCAGCGTCATGAAACCTTGTATGACCATCTGAAATTTTTCGTGGCTCACCGTCATTTTACGCACCAGATCGGCGTCGACCGGCTCGCCGCCAGCTGCTTCTTTTTCAAGGCGCAGCATTTCCTTATCGAGCGCATCGTGGAACACCATCATGTCGTGCAGCGACGCGTGTGCAACCCGCTCATTTTTCTCAAGGCTGATCACCTTGGTATAACCGGTTAAAGAATCGTCGTTTGTTTTCATAGCTGTGCTGAGGATAGCCAATGGTTCTCTCCTGAAGTCCCACTCTATTACAGTACAACAATATTACAAAAAAGTTAATTAATGATTCGATTCAGGAGGTAATTATTAATTTAATTAACGGATTTATCGATTTTCTTTAATGATATCAGGCAGGTCACCGGCCAGGCCCATTGCATGACGCATGAAAAATCGTTTGAGCGGCGGCATTTTGCCAACGGCCCATAAACCTAAGCCTCGTGCCAATTGTACCGGCAAGAGCTTAAACCCGAACAGGCGATTCAACCCATCGGTGACGGCCAGCATCGCCACATTGTCGAAACGCCGCCAGCGCTGGTAACCCGCGAGTACGTCCGGCGCGCCGATATCGAGACCGAGACGGAAGCGCTCGATCACTAGTTGCGAAAGCACCGCCACATCACGGAAGCCCAGATTCACGCCTTGCCCGGCAATCGGGTGGATGGCATGCGCCGCGTCGCCAATTAGGGCAAGGCGGTAGCCAGTATAATGTTTGGCATGCATGAGCGACAACGGATAGGAAAACCGTGCGCCCAGCGTATGTATTTTGCCGAGATACCCGCCAACGCGCTCTTCGATTTCCTGCACGAATTCGGCTTCGTCGAGTTCAAGGTACACCGACGCCCTATCCTGCGGCTCCACCCAGACCAGCGACGACCGGTTCTGCGTCAGCGGCAGCACTGCAAACGGCCCGGCAGGGAGGAAACGTTCCTGCGCCAATCCGTGATGCGCCAGCTCATGGCCGATGGTGCAGACAATCGCGGTTTGTTCGTATTTCCAATCTACTGAGCCGATACCGGCTTGCTGGCGAACGCTCGAAAACTTGCCATCCGCCGCCACCAGCAGCTTGCAGCGCAGCACTTGCCCGCCATCAAGGCGTACGGTCACGCCTGATTCATCGCGCTCAAACGATGCTAAAGCCGCCCCGTCAAATGCCACCAGCGTTGGCGATTCCGCCAGCGCGCCTTGCAGGCTATGGCGGATATGGCGGTTTTCGACAATATAGCCGAGCGGCGAATCGCCGATGTCATGATGGTCGTAATGCAGGAAAAATGGCATCTGCCCGTCAGACACGCGTATATCGAGAATCGGCTGCGCTTCCGGCGCTATCGCCTTCCACACGCCGATACCGTCGAGAATACACTTCGAACCGAAGGAAATGGCGCTCACCCGCCCGTCGAAAGACGGCTCCAGCTGCGCCTGCATTTTGGCCTTATCAACCACAGCCACGCTCAGCCCGGCGCGCGCTAAGGCTACGGCGAAGCTCATGCCCACCATGCCACCGCCTATAATGACGGTATCGAATTGCCCGTTACCGTCCGTACTCATAGGCCAATTTCACCCACGGATTCCGCAGATTGGGGCAAGGGATTAAAATACATCATGTTTTTTTCATATGCCTGTGGTATAGTATCGACTTGCATAGCGACAATATCACTCATCCAGGAGGTTAGGTATGGAAAATAATACCGGAAATGACGCCAAGGGCAAAACCTGCGCTGTTAGCTGCGTTAGCCTGTTCTGGTGGACCACGCTGGTGGTTGCCGTGCTTGCCGTGCCATGCTTTGGCATTGTGGTGTCGTATATATTCCCGTTCCGCGGCGTTGGCGCGCTCATTATTTTCGTACTGGCGTGCTGGCTGTGCACCTATCTGGGTATGCGCCTGATGGCCAATCCTAAAATGTCTGAAAAGATCAATTCCCGCAAAAAATAAGTTACGCTGCATCGCGGCAAACTGGCTCTCACTCACGGTTTGCTTGCGATTTGCTTTTGCCTGTGTTATTATTAACGAATGGTTAAGCACAGCGTAGCAATGGCTGCGGTGCTGCTGCTAGTAATGATGGCAGAGAGCGCCAGCGCCAACGAGGAACCGGGCACCCAATCCAAAAACGTCCGGAAAGTATTGGCGACCCTCGAAAAATTCGGAATCAACAGCGCGGCAGTCCAAAGTCTGGTCAGCGCGGCAGATGCGCATGTCGACAAGACCGGTGCGATGCATTTATCCGACCACGATGTGCTCGGCGGCAAACTGTCCTTCAATTACAATGTAGGCGCCATGCCCTCGGGCAAGCAGTTTGAGCTTCGTTATGTGCCCAAGGATTATGAGAACGTCAACGTCGTCGCGCACACTAACAGCATCATGCTGCTTTACCATCATAAATTCAATTATGGCAAATAGCCGCACGCGCTCAGGTTTTCCGTCATATGCTGCGGTGCGGCAGCGGTGACCGCAATCGGGTCTTTTTTCTCATAGAGCGGGATTTCGATGGCGCGGGCATGCAGCTGCATCATCCCCTGATCTACGTCTTTTTCCCCGTAAATCTTATCCCCTACAATCGGACAGCCTAAATGCGCGCAGTGGACGCGCAGCTGGTGGGTGCGCCCGGTTTTGGGTTCCAGCTCCAGCCAGCTCAGATTCCCGGCCCGGCCCATCATCTTATAATGCGTGACCGACGTGACGGCGCCCTTCTGTTCCATGCTGTCCGCCGGTTTCATCCACCAGCGCTTATGGCTTTCGGATTGCTTGACCAGCGGCAGGTCGATAATCCCGCTGTCGGCCTCGGGTGCTCCCGTCACCACGGCCCAGTAAGTCTTTTTAATACGATTGCCGGCAAACATATTGCCGAGCTTATGCAGCGCCTGCCGGTGGCGGCCAAGCACGAGGCAGCCGCTGGTATCACGGTCCAGCCGGTGGGCAAGTGCCGGAATACGGGGCAGGCCGAACTGGAGGGCCGAAAAATGCTGTTCAAGATTTTCCCCGCCGCCGGTGCCTTTATGCACGGGAATACCGGCAGGCTTATCCAGCACGAGCATCATAGCGTCGCGGTAAATCAAGCGGGAGAGCAAGTCTTCTTCGTTCATGGGGAGTATATAGAGGCTCAGGCGCGGTTCGCCAAGCGTAATCAGCGAATTAACTAATTGACTAATTAACTAATTAACTAATTAACTTATTATCAGCCTAAGCGCGGCACTCGGCGCAGCACAGGAGGTCTTCGTAGGATACCGGTAGGTTCGGCGTGAGCGGGGCGTAATTGAAGTTGAGGCGCTCCGTCATTTCGAAGCGCGGCGCGACGATACAACCGCTCAGCAAGGTCATCAATCCGAAGATGATGCAAAACCGGATACCCATAAAAACCCCCGTTGTGTACTTTTTTTCTTTTATAATTTCAGCGTACGCGCGCTGCGTGAACGTCGCGTTAACTAATTAATAAAAATCGGTAAATTATAGGTGGCATTTTAGGTAATGCGTCTTGCGGCACTAAGTGCTTATTGCCACGCTTGATTCCGGGTGAAAATAACGTGTTTCGGGCCTCGCGGTCGGCTATAATCCAATGTGGAAGTAAGAAATCTAGCTGTTCGGTGGCAACCCGGCGGATTCTTCAATGATATAAAGAGGGCGATGTTTGGCCTCACGATAGATTCGGCCCAGATATTCGCCAATAATCCCGAGCGATATCAGCTGTACACCGCCCATGCACAACACTGCGGCCATGAGCGAGGCATAGCCCGGCACGTCCACGCCGTGGATCATGGTGCGTTGCAGCAACCAGAATGCGTAGCCAAAGGCAAAAATGGAAATGAATACGCCCAGATAGGTGGTGAGCCGCAACGGGAACGTCGTAAACGAAAATATCCCATCCTTGGCGAGCCGCCACAGGTTAGCAATGCTCTGCTTGGGTGCCCCGACGGCGCGCGGCGCGCGGTCGAAATAGATGCAGGTGGTCGAAAAACCGACCCATGCGAACAGGCCTTTCATAAAGCGCGTGCGCTCCGGCAACAGCCGCAGCACTTCCACAACCTTCTGGTCCATGAGGCGGAAGTCACCGGTATTGCTCGGTATATCAATAGAGGTCACGCGGCGGAGCAGGCGGTAAAACATCCACGCCGTACCCCGTTTGAACGCTCCTTCACCCAGCCGCTGCTTGCGCGTCGCCAGCACGACCTTATAGCCCTCGCGCCACTTTTCCATCATCTGCGGAATCAGCTCCGGGGGGTCTTGCAAATCGGCGTCGAACGGCACCACCGCTTTGCCCCACGCATGGTGAAGCCCCGCAGTGAGCGCCGCTTCCTTGCCGAAATTGCGCGATAGCGAAATCAATTTGATGCGCGGTTCTTTGGCGTTCCATGCGCGCAAGCCCTCAAGCGTTCCGTCTTTGCTGCCGTCGTTGACGCAGACGATTTCCCAGTCGTCGGTGATCGAGTCGAGCACGGGGCTTAGCGTGTTGAAAAGCAGCGTCATGCCAGCTTCTTCGTTGTACATCGGGATGACGATGCTGAGCAGTGGGTCTGTGGTCATGTTTTTCATATAAAATTTGCCAATTGTAGGGTTAGCAAAAAATTGTGAACAAAGCATTAAACTAACACTAGACCGGGACGATTCCTGATAGTAAAAATATTCCAATAACAAAATTCTGGGAGGATAAAAAAGCGCATGGATATCATGATTCTTCAAAAGGGTGGCCTTGTAATGTACGGCCTGGCTGCACTTTCGGTGTATGCGGTGGCAGTGGTCATCTTCAAAGTCATCCAGTTTCGCAAGTCGAACGTGTTCGACCACAGCTTCATCGAACCGGCCCTGCGCGAGATCAAACAAGGCGACCGGGCCCGGGCCACCAAAACGCTTGCAAGCACAAAAGGCCCCATCGCCCGCATCATGCGCGTTACCTTCGAATGTGTCGCCAATCGCGAAATGTCGCAAAAAAGCAAAGAAGCCGAAATCATGCGCGTCGGATCGGCCGACCTGCGCTATCTCGAATCGCATCTGCGCGGTTTGGAAATGGCCGCTTCCGTCGCTCCGCTCATGGGTCTTCTGGGCACCGTGATCGGGATGATCGGTTCGTTTTCCAAACTCAGCCTCTCGGGCACCCGTGTCGATCCGACCGTACTTGCCGGTGGCATTTGGGAAGCGTTGCTGACCACCGCAGGTGGCCTCGCGGTTGCCATTCCAGCGCTCGCCGCCCACTACTTGCTTGACGGCGTGATCGAAAAAGTCCGCGCCACCATGAAGGACGTCTCCATCCAGATCCTCGCGCTCGAAGACGAGTTCCGCCGCAACGAACGTGCGCTCGCCATCGAAGAATCGCGCCGCGCCGAAGCCAATCGCCGCAACGTCGAAGAAAGCGAACGCAAAATGCGCGAAGACGATGACCAGAAAAAACGCGACGAAGCCGACGCATGGGCCGAAACCCAGCGCAAAAATTCGCCGCAGAAAACGTCGACGCTCCACCTTCTGTCCCCTAAGTACACAAACGCGACCTAAGGCATTTCCATGAGCGCACTGGCGGAGCAACAGGCACGGACATTCTTAACTGATCTGCAAGCGGGCAACCCGCCGCAGGGCACCGTCGCCGACACTGCCAATGTGACAGAGAATTATGCTTTTTCCGACAATGTCGCATGGGCGGTCATTCCTGTCAGCAACCAGCCGCTCCTTAACGCCGTGCTCGGTATGATGGGTGCTTGCGACGCTTCCGAGCCGACACCGGCCACCATCACGCGCGGTGAAAACGGCGACGGGCGCGAAAGCATCGACATCGCCGGTAAAAAAGGTTTCGCCGTCGAAATGGTCGCCACCCCGGAATTAAGCGGCCCCGACATGGCGACCGCCAATTTCGCCGTCAACGGCGTGCTGTTCATGATCAATAAAGAATTCCTCGGCGATATTCTCGCCCCGCGCGGAATGGGGCTGGCCGTATGAGCTTTATGCTATCTAATAAGGAATGGGATTTCGAGCGCGCGCGCAAAAAGCGCACCGCCGCGCTGAACCTGACGCCGATGATCGACATCATGTTCATCCTGATCATCTTTTTTATGCTCACCACCACCTTCATGCGCATCGAATCGCTTGAGCTCAACCTGCCCTCGGTCAGCGCCAAAGCCGCCACCGACAAGGGCGAAGTGATGCATCTGTTCATCCAAGCCAACGGCGACATGCTGCTCGGCAGCCGCAAGCTCGATCAGGATGAGTTGACCGAATCGATGAAACGTATGTTTGAAAAAGACACCAATACAAAGGTGATGTTGCTGACCGCCGAAGGCGTAACCATGCAGCAGCTCGTCGGCATCATGGACCGCGTGTATCTCGCCGGTGGTCGCAGCCTGTTTGTCCGCAAATGGGACGGCGCCCCCGCGAGCGCCAAAGAACCCGCCTCTCCCGCCTCCGTTCAGGTAAACCCAATGGATACCGTCGCCTCCGCTGATGCTGCCGCGGCACTGTCTCCCGCCGCTGGCACGCCCGCGACCGCTTCTGCTCCCGCCGCGCCTTCCGTTGCCGTGCCGACCTCCGCCCCGGCTGGCACCAGGAAGCGCGACCCCGCTAAACCCGTTGTTCTGCATTAGGCCCGCGCATGGATTTTGAACGCACCAAACGCAAAAAAATCGAAATCAGCCTCATTCCGCTGATCGACGTGTCGATGTTCCTGCTCATCTTCTTTATGGTGGCGGGTTCGATCGAGAAATTTGAAATCATTCCCGTCGACCCGCCGGTGGCGCAAAGCGGCAAGCTGATGGATGAAGGCCATATCGTCATCCTGCTCGGCCGCCACGGCGAAATCATTGTCGGTGACGACATCGTGCCGATGGAAGAAATGCAGAAAATGCTCGCACCGGACCTGCAAGCGAACCCTAACAAAGTCGTGACCGTCAAAGCAGACGCCACCGTGTCCGCCAACCGCGTTATCGAAGTGATGGACGCGATCAAGGCGGCGGGTGGCCGGAACCTTTCCGTCGTCACCCAATCGAAAGCGCAGCTGCATGTCGAGTAAAGACCAGTTCGCCAAATTCATAGCCAGGCTGAAACCGCGCAAAACTGCCGGGACCATGCAGCAGCAGGTGCAGATGGGCACTGAATTCATCGATCATAAACTATTCGGGCTGACATTGGCCGCCGCCATTGTGCTGCATATCATGGCGCTGTATCTTTATAACCTGATGCCTAAAACCGAAGTGATCGACATTCCCGTGCGCGCGCTCAACATCAAACTCGGCGACGGCGAACCCTTCACGCAGGATGAGCAGAAAGCCGAACAGCCCGCCACCGACAATAATAACAACGTCGAAAGCGCCATTAATAAAATGACCCGCGACGCCGATCCAAGCGAACAGGCCCGCAGCAAGGCCGTGATGAGCTCGATGGACAAGCTGATGGCGGGCAAGGAAGACACCGCCTCGAAAGCCTTTGAAAAAGCCATGAGCGTGCCGACCACCGAAGCCAACGCGCTGATGCAGGAATCGGCCAAGAAACTTTCCAACATCGCCAAGCAGTTCGTACGCACCAACGCCATGCAAGCGCCAAGTGCCAAGGGCGCAGGCTCGGTCGTGGGCAATTCCACCGCGAAGGAAGCCGAAATGATGGAGCGCTACGAGCAGCTCATTTCGCTGTGGATCGAAAAATTCAAGCAATACCCGGATGAAGCCCGCAGCAATGGCATGCAGGGCGAAACCGTCGTGCGCATCCGCATCGACCGTCATGGCAATATCCGTTATTATATTCTCGAGCGTTCCACCGGCTTCCAGGTGCTGGATAAAGCCGCCATCGACATGGTCAAACGTGCCAACCCTGTTCCCGCCGTGCCTAACGATTACCCGCCGGGCGATTTGATCGAATTCCTGATTCCGGTCAATTTCCACCTGCAATAATCTATGACGAACCTCCTCATCACCGGCGGCGCTGGGTTTATCGGCAGCAACTTTGTGGCGCAGGCCGTTGCGCGCGGGCACAAGGTCGTGGTGCTGGATTTGCTTACCTATGCCGGGCATAAGGACAATGTCGATAAGGGCGCGACGCTCGTCGTCGGCGATATTTGCGACAAGGCGCTGGTGTCGACATTGCTTGCCGATCACGCCGTCGAATGGGTCATCAATTTTGCCGCTGAAAGCCATGTCGACAACTCCATCGTCGGTCCCGGCACGTTTATTCAAACCAACATCAGCGGCACGTTCTCGATGCTCGAAGCATTCCGCGCTTACGGCAAAGGCAAGCGTTTCATCCAGATTTCGACCGACGAAGTTTACGGCTCGCTGGGGCCGACCGGCAAGTTCAGCGAAACCTCGCCGATCCATCCGAACTCGCCGTATTCCGCCTCGAAAGCCGCCGGGGACCACCTCGCCCGCTCATGGTTCGAAACGTACGGCCTTCCCATCATCACCACCCATTGCACCAATAATTACGGCGCGCGCCAACACCCGGAAAAACTGATTCCGCACATGCTCACCCTTGCGCTGCGCGGTGAAAAACTCACCGTCTACGGCGACGGCAGAAACATCCGCGACTGGATTCATGTCGACGATCATTGCGCCGGGCTGTGGCTGGCGTTGGAACGAGGCACGCCCGGACAGGTCTACGATTTCGGCGGCGACGCGGAGAGCGATAATCTGTCGCTCGTTAAAAAACTCTGCGCGCTGCTTGATGCGAGAAAGCCCAAAGCCTCTGGCAAATACCAAGACCAGATCGCCTTCGTCACTGACCGTTTGGGCCATGACCGGCGCTACGCGATTGACGATTCCAAGGCCAAAAAAGAGCTGGGGTTTACGCGCAGCTATCAGCTCGAACAGGGCTTGGCCGCAACCGTCGACTGGTATCTGGCCAACCAGCAATGGTGCACCACCATGCTTACCCCGGTGGACAAACGATGATTGATTATATCGTCAACCCGGAGCTGAGTGCGCTCGAATTCATCAATGTTTTGCAGCGTTCTGGGCTGGCCGCGCGCCGCCCGATCAGCGATATGGAATGCATCGAGGGCATGCTGGAGGGCGCAAGCCTGATGGTAGCGGCGTATGACGGCGATCTGCTCGTGGGCATTGCGCGTTCGGTCACGGATTTCCATTATTGCTGTTATCTGTCGGACCTTGCCGTCGATCAGGCGTATCAACGCCAAGGTATCGGCGCCGATTTGATCGCGCGTACGCAGGACGAACTGGGCGACCAGTGCAAGCTCATTTTGCTCTCCGCGCCGGCAGCGGTGGATTATTATCCGCATATCGGTTTTGAACATCACCCGCAGGCATGGGTGCTCGGCCCGGATGCGATACCCAAGAGGAAACCATGAAAGGCATTATTTTAGCTGGCGGCTCCGGCACGCGTCTGGCCCCCATGACATCGGCCGTAAGCAAGCAGATGCTGCCGGTTTACGACAAACCGATGCTGTATTATCCGCTTTCCACGCTGATGCTCGCTGGCATCCGCGAAATCGCCGTAATTTCCACACCGCGCGATTTGCCGTTGATGCGCCAGCTGCTCGGCACCGGGAAACAATGGGGTTTGGACCTGGCGTATATTGAGCAGCCCAAGCCCGAGGGCATCGCGCAGGCGTTCGTGCTGGCCGAATCCTTCATCGGCAAAGACCCGGTCTGCCTCATTCTCGGCGATAATATTTTCTACGGGCACGGCCTCGGCGGCGCGCTGGAAAAAGCAGCCAAACTCACCAGCGGCGGCACCGTATTTGCTTACCATGTGCGCGACCCGCAGCGTTACGGCGTGGTGGAGATGGACAAAAAAGGCAAAGCGCTTTCCATCGAGGAAAAGCCAAAGCTGCCGAAATCATCGCTTGCTGTCACGGGGCTGTATTTTTATGGCAACGACGTGGTGAAAATCGCCAAGGCGCTGAAACCTTCGCCGCGCGGGGAGTTGGAAATCACCGATGTGAACAGGAAATACCTGAAGGATAAGCGCCTCAATGTCGAGCTGCTGAGCCGCGGCATGGCGTGGCTGGATACCGGCACGCCGGATTCGCTGCTGGCGGCATCGTCGTTCGTGCAGACCGTCGAAGCGAGGCAGGGTTTGAAGATCGCCTGCGTCGAAGAAATGGCGCTGCGGCAGGGCTTCATCAGCAAAAAGCAATTCGCCACGCTTCTAGCCAATTACGGCAAAAGCGATTACGGGCGTTATTTGCAACAGGTCGCCGATGAGTAAAATACTCATCATGGGCAAAGGCGGGCAGCTCGCCAAAGCACTGCACCGTCAGCTCGGCGACAAAGCGCTCGTCATCGGCGCCGACGACGCGGATTTCCTCGACCCGGATTTTATTGAAAAATTAACCGCGCTGGTGGGCGCGACGCCGATTTCAGCCGTCATCAATGCGGCGGCCTACACGCAGGTGGATTTAACCGAAACCACCGGCAAGCAAGAAGCGCTGCGCATCAACGGTACGACCGTAGGTGAGCTGGCCGCATGGTGCAAATCGCGCGCGCTGCCGATGGTGCATTACTCGTCCGATTATGTATTCGACGGCAGCGGCGACCAGCCGTGGCGCGAAAGCGACCGGCCCAACCCGCTCAACGAATATGGCCGCACCAAGCTCGAAGGTGAACGATTGCTGCAAGCCGAACGCGGCGATTTCTTACTGTTTCGCACCTCGTGGCTGTATGACGCATGGGGCAAAAACTTCTTCAATACCATCCGCCGCCTGATTCGCCAGCGCGAGGAAATCAATGTCGTATCCGACCAGACCGGTGCGCCGACTTATGTGCCGCATCTTGCGACCGCCACACTCAAAGCGCTTAAACACGCCATGTCGGAACTCACGTTCCCCAGCGGCATCTATCATTTATGCAGCAGCGGCGAAACGAGCTGGTACGGCTTTGCCAATGAAATTTTCGAGCACGAGCGCGCCATCGGCATCCCCTGCCGGCGCGTCAATCCGATTCCGACAAGCGCATACCCCCTGCCCGCCAAACGCCCGCTGAATTCACGGCTGGATTGCAGCCTCGCACTGGAAAAACTGGGTGTACAGATTCCAGACTGGCAACGCGGCCTCAAGGATTGCTTGGCGGCGGCTGAGCTGCCATGAAAGAGGGTGTTCAACGCATCCCTTCATCCAATGCGATGAAGCATGTAACCTACGAACGCGCATTTAACGTTATAAAATCGTTTGAACAGAAATTGGTAGAGCGACGTTACGACCTGGTGCTGGGAATTGCCCGCTCCGGTGTTATTCCTGCGGTCATGATTTCTCAAACCATTGATGTTACAGTTGCTTTTATCCAATGCGGTAGAACGCAAGAGCCACGTTTTATGGATAATATCGATGTTAAAGGCAAAAAAATTCTGCTGGTCGATGACATTATCGGTCTTGGCCTTACCATGCGAAAAGTTTACGATTTCGTCAGGAATCATGGTGCCGATGTCTCCACCTGCTGCCTGTATTATGACGAAGAGACCACGCAATTTACTCCTGATTTCGGCTATTCCACGGAACATTTCATGCATGCGCAGTGGGATCGTAAGGATGTTACACCACGCAGCCGCCAGGCGCTCTCCGATAAAAACGGGCGATGCACCACCAGCGATACTTTTGAGTGCTTCGGCACCGATTTAGATGGCGTATTTCTTGATGATATTAATCGCAAGGCCTACCGCCTGGAAGGGCGTATCCAGCAGATCCTGCACTACCGCGACCATCTTAAACCGATGGATAATATACCGGTGATCAACCACAGCGACGTACATATCATCACCGCCCGCCCGATGATGGATTTCGACCGCACGCGCCGCTGGCTGGATGCAAATGGTTTTACGGATGTACAGTTGAGCTGCCGCGATCCTGCAAATTATGGGAATGGGCATGAGGAATCAGCGCGCTTTAAGGCTGAACAGATTTTAAAAACCGGTATTTCAAAATATTTTGAAAGCGATCTTCTGCAGGCAGTCCTTATTGCAAAGAAAGCACCCTGCACTGACATTTACTGGTGGGGAAAAAAAGACCGTTTGCGTATATACGCAAACGATGTGACTGCGCCTTTTACGATTTAGACGCCATATATTTTTGGAAATCGACACGCGACCACTCCGCTTCAACACCGACCGACTGTGTCTCTGGAAAAATATCAGGTTTGCATACACTTACTTTAGCGTAGCTGGTGCGGTCATCTGTTTTGAAGATAAACGCCAGGAGATCATTCACGCAGGTTTCAAGTAATGCGATATGCGGGCGGTTAGGCCACTCCTCAACTACCAGTTTTCGCACATGGTCATAATTGAAACATTCATCGATTGTTTCAGGTTTGCACGAATAGCTGCATTCGACCGTTGCATTGACAATAATACGCTGCGGGATTTTTTCGTGCTCATGTATGCCAACGGGAATGTGCGTTTCAATATTGCAAATATTGATGCGCCAGCGTTGTTTGGAACAGGGACTAAAGGACATGTTGACCTGCATCCACATAAATGGTTTGGGCCGTTAAATAAGGTTGCTGCGCCAGCCAGACGACCGTTGCTGCTAAATCCTGCGGCGTAGGGTGCTGCCGAAGTGGTACCAATGCCGCCATTTTTTTTTCATAATCCTGCTCGTTGTCGTTTGACGGGATAATGCAGCCCGGGCAAACTGCGTTGATACGAAAATCTGGGCCCAGCGCACGTGCGGCCATTTCCGTAAAATCGCCAAGCACTTTTTTTGACAATAGGTAAGCGAAATGACTGCCTCCCGTGCGGGCGATTTCAGTATCAAGTATATTGATCACCGAACCCTTTTGGAAACTACGTGCAAATGCCTGTGTCAGGAAAAAAGGAGCCTTGAAATTAACGGCGAATTGGCGGTCAAAAAGCGCCTCATCAGTTCCCATGAAATCTGCACGTTCAAAAACTGAAGCGTTATTCACCAGTATAGTGCAACGCGGAAGTGCGTGTTTCACCTTATCGACTAACGATGAAATGCCAGCTAAATCGATTAAATCCTGCTGGAATAAAACACATTCTACGCCCAGCGCTTCAATAATTGCCCGAAGTTTTACCGCGTCAGCCTCAGAGCTATTATGATGCAGGGCCACGTCGTATTCCTCGCGGGCGAAGGCTTGGGCGATCACCGCGCCTACGCGCTTTGCCGCGCCCGTAATGAGGACGGCGGGGCGCGTCATGAGGCTTTCTGCTGCAAGAACCGGCTGCCAGGTTTGATCGCCGGGATGGCCTGTAATTCAGGCGGCAGTGCGTCGGGCTTGAAAGTCGGGATGTCGAGCGCCATCAGCGAAATCAGCGGTAGCGTCAGGCTCACGTCGTTTTTTGAACGACGGTCGATCAGGCTGGCGACGGCAACCGCGTGAGCGCCGTATTCTTCGATACATTTAACCGCTTCCATCGACGATTTGCCGGTGGTCACCACGTCTTCGACGACGAGCACTTTCTGGCCTTTTTCGAGGCCGAAACCGCGGCGCAGCTGGAAGCTGCCGTCAACGCGTTCGCAGAACATGGATTCGATGCCGAGCTGGCGGCCCATTTCGTAGCCGACGACGACACCGCCCATTGCGGGTGCGACAATGATATCAATCGTTTCGCCAAATTCCATAGGATAGCTTGGAGAATTCATCCATTGCTTTAACTTGCCAGCAAGCGCGCTGCACAAGCGGTCACCGCGTTTTGCGTCCATCAATACGCGGGCGCATTGCAGGTACATTGAGCTGTGTAGCCCGGAAGAGAGGACAAAATGGCCGGTCAGGACTGCGCCAGCATCCTTGAATTCCTGCATCACTTGCGTGTCGTCCATTAATCTACCTCCACATTGTCGATTAAGCGTGTCGTACCGAGCGTGGCGGCGACCAACAGGCGGGCGTCGCCGTCGAATTCCGAGATTTCATCGAGCGTATCGTTGGTGCGCAGCTCAAGGTAATCCACTTTGAAACCGGCGCTGGTGAGCACGGCGATCCCCTGATCGAGTACAGTCTGAATTGATTTTCCGGCCTTGATTTCTTGCGACACAAGTTTAAGTGTTTTATAAATTTTCGGCGCTAAGGCGCGGTCAGATAGCGATAAATACGAATTGCGCGACGACATGGCAACGCCGTCGCTTTCGCGCACAATCGGAGCGCCGACGATTTCGGTCGCAATATCCAGATCGTCGATCACGCTACGGATGACGCAGAGTTGCTGGTAGTCTTTTTCGCCGAAAATGGCGTAGTGCGGTAAGGTGCGCAGGATGAGCTTCGTGACGACAGTGGCCACGCCATCGAAAAATCCCGGGCGGAATTTGCCTTCGAGTATCGCGCCGATGGCGCCGGGGGATACGGTGGTGGAGTATCCTTCGGGATATAAATCTTCGGGGTCGGGGGTATAGGCGATGGCGGCACCTGCTTCATCCAGCGCTTTAAGATCAGCTTCCATCGTGCGTGGGTATTTCGCGAAATCTTCGTTGGGGCCGAACTGTTTGGGGTTGACGAAAATGCTCACCGCCACAGCATCGGCCAGTTCTTTTGCCTGTTTGATCAAGGCGAGATGGCCCGCATGCAGCGCCCCCATTGTCGGCACCAAGGCCACAGTTTTGCCTTCAATCGTCAGGTCGCCGAGGGCTTCCTGGTAGCTTTCCATGTCGGTGGTAACGGTTAATTGCATGAGCGTGGCAGTTAGTCTATAGGGTTATCGGACACATGGTTCTAAAGTAATGGCCCCGGAAAAGCAAGAAAACTCAAAGCAGGTTGCAGCCGATATTTTGCTGGAAAAACGTTATGACGCGCTGGTTGCGGCTGGCACCATCACGGACGACAAGGCCCAGCGCGAGGTTTTAGCCGCGCTGGAGGCATTACTGGCGCGTGTTGAGGCCCCGAACACCCACGGATTGCTGGGTAAATTATTCGGCAAAGCGCCTCAGACCCATCGCGGGCTGTACATCTGGGGCAATGTCGGGCGCGGTAAATCGATGCTGATGGATTTGTTTTTTGAGCAGGCCGAAGGAATTTCCAAGCGCCGCGTGCATTTCCACGCCTTCATGCAGGAGGTCCATAAGCGCATCCACCAGATTCGCAACCAGAGCGGCTATGCGGGCGATCCGGTGGCGGAATTGGCCAAAAAAATCGCCAGCGAAAACACGCTGTTGTGCTTCGACGAATTACAGGCTACCGACCCGGCGGACGCCTCCTTGCTCCACCGGTTTTTTACCGGGCTTTTCGAGCATGGCGCGGTGGTAGTCAGCACTTCGAATCATCCGCCGGTGTCACTGTATACAGGCGTGGTCCAGCGCGAGCGTTTTGCCAAGTTTATTACGCTTTTAGAGGGTAATATGCAGGTGATTGCGCTGTCGAGCGCGAGCGATTACCGCCGCCGGCAGATCAAAAGCATGCAAAAACTGTATTTTTACCCGCTAGGGGCGGAGGCGAATGCCTTTGTTGACGGGGTAGTGAGCCAGCTGGACGGAGGCAATGCGGCGGCGAAAGGCAGCATCGAAGTGCAAGGCCGGACGACGAGATTTACGTTATATCACCACACCATAGGGCGTTTTAGCTTTAAGGAGCTGTGCAGCACGAATCTTGGCCCTGCCGATTACTTAGCACTCGCCGACCGGTTGGACACGGTCATTTTAACCGATATCCCGACGCTTTCGCCCGAGCAGCGCAACGAGGCCAAACGCTTCGTAACGCTGATTGACGCGCTATACGAACATAAGGTAAAACTCATCTGCACTGCGGCAGCCGCCCCGGAAGCACTGTACAGCGACGGCGACGGCAGTTTCGAGTTCCAGCGCACGGGCTCGCGCCTCGCGGAGATGCAGTCGGAAAAATATTTGCAGGAATCCTCATGAAAACCATTCTAGTGGTTGATGATAATGCCGACAGGATGCAGCAGTTCGCGCAGGGAATGCAGCGCTACGAGGTCGATATTGTGTTCGCCCAGTCCAATGCGGAAGCGATGGAAAAAATGGAAGGCCGGAATTTCGATGCCATCGCTCTCGAAACCTATTTGCCAAGGGATGACGATGAATACCGACGTCGTTGATAAATTACGCATTATTTTAGCCCAGCCGCGCGGTTTTTGCGCCGGTGTCGATCGCGCCATCGATATTGTCGAGAAGGCGCTGGAGCTGTATGGGCCGCCGGTGTATGTGCGCCATGAAATCGTGCATAATAAATGGGTGGTGGAGGATTTGCGTTCGAAGGGCGTGGTGTTCGTAGGCGAAGTGAATGAAATTCCCGATGGGGCGATTACGGTGTTTTCCGCGCATGGAATTTCCGAGAAGGTTGAAAACTCCGCACGCCTACGCGAGCTGCCGATGATCGACGCCACCTGCCCGCTAGTGACCAAGGTGCATCGCGAGGCGCAGCGTTATGAGGCGCAGGGGTGCGAAATCGTGCTGATCGGCCATCAGGGGCACCCGGAAGTGGAAGGCACGAGCGGGCGCGTGAAGCAAGGCGTGCTGCTGGTGCAGGACGTAGCGGATGTGGCCACGCTTGCCGTGCAGAACCCGCAAAAACTTGCGTATGTCACGCAGACGACGCTGTCGGTGGACGATACCAAGGACATTATCGCGGCGCTTAAAAGCCGTTTCCCCGACATCACCGGGCCTGAGCTGCGCGATATTTGTTACGCGACGCAAAACCGCCAGAACGCGGTGCGCACGCTCGCCGAACAGGTGGATTTGCTGCTGGTCATCGGCTCGGCGAATAGCTCGAACTCGAACCGCCTGCGCGATCTGGCCGCTGAAATCGGCGTGAACGCGTATCTTATTGACGACGCACGGGGCCTACAGCCGCAATGGTTCGACAGCATCAAAAGCGTGGGCATCACCGCCGGTGCGTCGGCGCCGGAACATTTGGTCATCGGCGTTGTAGAAGCGATTAGCCGCTTGCGCTCCACTATAGTGGAAACGATGGCTGGCGACGCCGAAAATACCCGCTTCAAACTCCCGCCGGAAGTGACCGGCGAAACCATGCTCAAGGTAGGTTAATCCATACTGAAAGCAGATTATGGATAGCGCAGCGGAAATAACCCAACTTAAGGCCGAAGGCAAGCTTACGATTTCGCCGTATCTGGGCATGAGCGATGTAGAAATCGCGCAGGCATGGGACCGCCGCATGGATGTGTCGCCCGCAGAATTTTACCGCCTGAACACGCACGCTCTGCCCCAACCGGCGATTTTGCACGATTTCACTATCGACGCCTGCACCGGCGATATGGGCGTGACCGTGCGCACTCAAGCGCCTTATGCGTCGATGGCGTGGAGCTATCACCGCGAAGAGTGCATGGTGGCGCTTGCCGATGTCGAGGTTGAAGCATCGCATCAAGGTATGGGCATTGCTAAAAAGCTGATGGCGAATCTGTTGAATACAGCCGAGGCCATAGGCGCGCAAAGCATGGACCTCTATGCCAATGAAAAAGGCGGCTACGCATGGGCTAAGTTCGGGTTCAAACCGATGGAATCGTGGGTCGATAATTTGCGGGTAGAGTTGCGCTATCGCCTGCGCCAATACCGCACGGAGCTAAATAAAACCGCTGAAGGACGGGAGGTGTTTGCCAATGTTGAAAAGCTGTTATCGCTTCCTGTTGCCGAAATGGTGTGGCCGATTTCCGATATCGTTTACAAGGTAAAGCCGAACGAGGAAACCGCAGCACTTCTCAAGCTTAGCGAACAGGAAATGGCACCGCTCGGCAAGTGCCTGCTGATGGGCTGCCGCTGGTTCGGCGAGCTTGAACTTTCGCCGGATGCGCCGGGGTATCGGCGCCTCACCGGCTATTTGCAGTTAGGCCGCGACACGCAAGTCGATAAAGCATTGCGCGCTGAAAGCGAGATATCGCATGCGCCGTAAGCCTGCCGTAGACCAATGCCTTGATCATGTGGACGCCTGCGAAGCGTTGGACGCGAACTACTTTTACGATGCGAAACGCCCTTCCATCCGCCTTGCGCAACAGGCAGGATTAAGCGATGCTGCGATAGAAAAATTGTTTAATATCATCATCAAGCCTGAGGACCGTCAGATATAAGGCTTTCTTAAGCTATTTGGGCTATATTTTAAGCTTAGAAAAGCATCAGGGGGAATACAATGGCTGAGTGGAGCAAACGCGTCGACAGCGAATTGGGCGAAGAAATAAAAATCGCGGCGTATTTGAGCGGCATCCTCGACCCCACCGGGCGCAAAATTAAGGAAGGCGATGTGAAAGTGCGTATGGAAGGGCCAAGGGGTGAGCGCACGTCGGTTACTTTAGCGGACGATGTCGCCGATCCGCGCAACCTGTTCGCGCTGTCCTCAGCCCTTGCAAATTTGATGGAAACCACGCTGGAATTCAAAGGTACACCGGATTTACTGGGCCTTAAATTCACTATCGATTATCCGACGGAAGACCTGGCCGCACGGGTTCCCAAAGGACGCCAGCGTTAAACGTTGCTCAGGCTTACGCCGCCGCGGTTGCCACTTGTACCCGTAAGGCTTGCGCTCAACGTGCCGAGCCTGCCCTCGTCGAGCACCGGCGCTGCGCCCAGCGTCGTGTGGGGAGTACCCATGCTGCCGATGTTCACTTTCTTAAGGATTTCCATAATCACCGCGTCTTTTGCCCAATCGGGCACGACGTCGAAACGCACGTTGCCCAGCTCGGCATCCGCACCGAACGGGTTGTAGATATAAGAGCGGCGGGTGGTGTGGCCGTTGAAAATGGCGTCCTTGTTGTGCAGCAGCACCTGGCCGACTTTGGCTTTCATGTGCTGGTCGATCTGGTCCTGCGACAGGCCGGTTAAATTGTCTTCCTTGACCACGCGCACCAGCTCGTCGGTGATGAGCTGTTTGAGGTTACTTTCATTGAGCAACGACTTGACGACGGCGTCTGCCGGCAGCGCCATCGCGCCTGCGTTTTGTGTGAATTTCACCAAACCGCTGCTGACGCCCATATATACGACAGGTGCGATTTTATTACGCACCATCGCATCGACATTGATCGGGTTGGCTTTGCCTGCTTTCATGGCGCTGAGCGTGGTTGCGACCTTGTCGATATAAGCGTTGGTGCCTGATTCGGTAAGGCCCGCTTTGCCGCTCAGCGCCGCGCGCAGGCGTTTGGATAGCTCATCTTTGAACTGCTGCTCGTTAAGCGCAGCGGCGGCCGGGTCTTTCATCATGCCGACGATAACGCCTTTGCTCAGTCTGGCGACTTCGTTTTCGTTGAATGGCTGGCCGTTTTCCATGCGCACGGCATTCATCAGCACGCGGGCATCTTTGTTTGTGGCGGGGTCCAAGCTGGTGCCGATGCGTTCGTCGAGCTTCTCATAAATGCGCTCTTCGAGCTTTTTCTTGGCACCGTTTAAATCGGCGGCGGCTTCACCGCGGGCACCTTGGGTAATCTGGGCTGCAATGACGGGTGCGAGGTGGCGGATGATGTCGGGGTCGTTGATGCCGGCATTGTCTTTGACCATCGCCAGCTGCAGATCGTCGTCGAGTTTTTTGTTGAATTCGGCGTCGGTCAGTTTCTGACGTTCGGGGTCGTTCATGGCGGCTGCGATAATGGGTTTCATCACGACGGCGAGGTGGTTGAAGTCGATAGGCTTATCGTTATTCCACATGACGAGGCCCTTCATCATGGCATCCACCTGTGGGTCTTTGGCGTCAAATTTCACCATTTCGTCCATGATCGAAGCAGCGAAGCGGCGTTCGGCAAGCGCGTATTTATCATTTACTTTAACGGCACCGGGAGCGAGTTTCAGGCGCTCGTCGAAATTGCGATCCATGATGTTTTTAATCAGGGCGCGGCGCAGCTCGGGGTCTTTGACATCGCCCGCGAGCGCTTCGTCGAACTTGTCCATCATGTTTTCTTTAAGCTTGGTGCGCATCTGAGCTTTATTCATAGGAACGTAGGTCCTGACGGATTGCTCCGTATCCTGCCGCACGGCGCGCATCTGCGTGGTAAAGCCGCCTTTGCCATCGCTGACCTGAACGGGGGTCTGCACCATTCGCGTGACGATTTGCTTCTGTTGAATTTCTACGGCCTGAACGTCGGTGTCCTTCATTTTTTCGATGTCGGCAAGCTTGGCCAGCATTTCCTTTTCATTGGCTTCCAGTAAGGTGGCTATTTTGCCGCCGACCTTATCCATCTGCGCCTGCGCCTGTTCAGGGATTTTCGCGGCATCGGCCGGCAATTCGCCGGTGGCAGCTTTTAAGAAGGCGGCTTGCAGGCCCGTGGTGTTGAATTTTTTGCGCAGCTCGGAGCTTACAATATCGGCTTTGAGCGCATCGGCATGGCGGGTGGTGGGTGCGGGAATGGTCCAGCCGCGTTTTTTGCCTTCGGCTTTAGCCATTTCATAAGCGATCGATTCGGCGATGGCAAAGCGCAGCTTATCGTCCGTGATATCCTTGCCGAGTTCGACCACCAGCTTTTCATACGCATGCGCGGCGGCAATGTTGAAACCGTCCTTGCCAGCGGGAATGGGCAACTTCATTTGCACATTTGTGGCGGCGGTGGCGATTTTGTCCTTCAACACTTCTTCGGCCATGCCGGCGCGTGCCGAAAGCAGCGCGCCAGTCGGGTCGCCGGGTTTGAAGACGTCGTTGATCTTATCCATCAGGATTTTCTTGGTCATGCGCTCTAGGGATTTTTCGTACTTGATATCGAGTTCGGGCTTGGTGCGCGCCGGAACGGTTTTTCCCCATTTATTATCGACATAACCATCGGCGATCTGCTTGGCGACGGTGCGGCGCAAATCTTCGTCCTTGATCTGTTCTTTCAGCTCTTCGTCAATCTTGACGACCATCTTTTCCAGCAGGGCTTTTTCTCTTGCGGGATCGTTGGCCGCTTTTGCCGCCACTACGTCGGCTGCCCATTCCTTATCGTTATCGCCAAGGACATTGGACAGCTTGATCGACACCGCTTCGATCTGTTTCGAGCCGAGCGCGAGGTTAGCTTCCGTGTCGGTCGGCACGACGCTGAGGCCCGTGGAATATTGCAAGAAGATCAGCTTCATATCATCATAACCGAAACCTTTTTCCCGGTCGTTCAGGCCATTGGCAACGATGCTGTAAAATTTCTTATTCGCGCCTTCGGGCGCTTTAACGCCGGTGTCGGGTTCCGGCTCGTCCCTGATTTCGGGGGCGACACCGCCTGCGGCAAACGCCGCGTCGCCCTTGGCGCCGATGATGTCGAACAGGGTTTTGCCAGTAGTGTCCTTGGCGTTAAGCACGTCACCCATGACGCCCAGCAGCGGGTCGCGGTTTTTTTCCAACTCATTGGCGGCGTCATCGAGTTCTTTTTTGAGCTTAGTCAGCTCTTCGGGCGTTAAGTCGCCGAGGCCGAGTTCTTTGTATTTTTCTTCCAGTTTTTTTGGGTCGGCCAGCGCCGCTTTCAATTCCTTCATCGCGTTGCTGTAAACGGCGGCGGAAAATTCATCGCGAGTGCGCGGGGTCGCGCCGTTTTTGCGCCGCTGGGCATCGTCTTTGGCAACGGTGGAGGTGTGTTTGATAATAATGGCGCGCATCAGCTTGGTGGATTTCGCATCCGGGGGAATGGAATCGCCGATTTCTTTTAGCGTTTTATCGATGAATTGCGCGGAGGCGGCGTCGAGGTTCTTCTGCGGGTCGGCACCTTCGTCAAGCGGGCCCACGGGGCCTGCGTCGCGAGCTTTGCGCTGCACGCCGATGAGGGTTGGTGGTTTGCCTTCGGTGGGTGCGCCGGGAACTTTACCGGCGCGCAGGATTCCAGCATTCATTTCGCGTTCGACGATGGCGAGGCCATCCGGTCCCATCGCGTCGATGAACGGTTTTAAAATCGGGTTGGTGGACACGCGGGTTTTGAAATCCGCCGCGACGCGAGGTGCGGAGGCTTCCGCCTGCGCCTGCATGAAGCTTGGGCCGCCGAACATGCCAAAGCCGCTGAAGACCCAGCGCATCAGGCCGGCCCAGAAACCGCCGCTCATCAGCCCGGTTTTTTCCTCGACCGAGGCAGCAGCCTGCTTGCCGAATTCATCGCCAGCGGGCAGAATTCTGGCAATCTGTTCTTTTTCAACGGCGGGAATTTTTTCGTTGAGTGAGGCACCTTTGTACACCGCCGGGCGATTATAAATCAGATCCTCGGCGGCTTTGAGCAGCTCTTCTTCTTCGCGCCTGGCGCGGGCGATATCGGCAGGGTCGGAGGTTGGCGGGGCGATGGGAGGAACGGCACCAGCTTCGATCAGTTTTTTGGCCAGCTCCATGCGTGCTTTTTCGAGGAAGCTGGAACGACCCATTTTCCTTGCCTGTTCCTGCTGGTCTTTCGTATCGAACATTCCCATATCCAAATCCTTTGGCCAGACAAATTCTTATTTAACTATTTTACCAGCTACAGGATTTTATATTGTTAATGTTCTATGACATCGATACCGAATGTGTAAGGCTAATTATAGTTTTAAATCAACAGCTAAAATTAGGGCGCGTTACTCGTTTTGGCTTTAAAATGCCTCAGCCGGGGAAGATTTCGCCGTATTCGCCCAACATGCGCCATGCCTGTTTCAGCTCGCCGCTGCCCAATTTGCGCATGGCGACCATCAGGTAATGCGCCTTGATCAGCAACGCGCTGCTGCCGATGCGCGCTGCCCGCTTCCAGCCGCGTCCAGCGGCAACGGTGGATAATAGCCGCAGGCAATCGGCCTCTTCGCGGAAGCGCGCGCCGCTGGCTTCCATGTCCCATGTATAATTGGAGGCGTGCAGGCGCGACGAGAAATAGGTTTTGCGCAACCCCACCAGCGTGTGGCCTGCGAGTATCAGCCTGCAATACAATTCAAGGTCCAGCACCTGCCCGAGAGTTTCGCTGAAACGTTCGCGGCCCAGCTTTTCCATCCGGTAGCAGACCGACGAGCAGGGGATGATATCGCCGCGCATGAGGCATGCCAGCCCGTTCTCGCCTGCAAAAAACTGCACCGGTTTATTGCCCTGCGGCCAGAGGAAACGCTTGACCCTGTTGTTGAGCCAAAAGCACGGCGCACCGTTTTCATCGGTCATCTGCGCTTCGCAGAAAATGCCGGTCGCCTGCGGCTGCGCGTCGGCCAGCGCGAGAATATTTTCCATATATCCTGGCAAGAGGCAATCGTCGTTATGCAGGATGACGGTCAACTCGGTTTTGCTTTCCGACAGGCATTTGTTCCAGTTGCCGCCGATGCCCAGCCGCGACGGGTTTTTCACGTAGCGAATCCGCCCCCACACCTGCGCGCATTGCGCCGCTTCGCCGTCGCCGTCGTCGCAGATTACCAGCTCATGCGGCAGCACGCCCTGTGCCAGCACGCTTTCAATCGCATCGCGCAGATACGCGATGCCGCGATAATGCGGAATCGCAACCGTGATGCGGGGCTCAGTATTTTTCATAAGGGGAGTGTTCCACGTCGCAGACGATTTCTTTCATCATTTTATTTTCGACGCGGTAATAATAACGGTCGGGGTAGCGCTCCATCATTTTCCAGTAATTATCGCCGGTGTCGCGCACGAAAATAATGCGGTCGGTATCTTGCGCTGGCTGCATGAAGACCGTGTATTCGAACGCTTTTTCCGGCCCAAGGAAAACAAGCGATGGGTGTTGAGCGCGCCGCATGATGGCCCGCAAATACGGCAGGTTGCCCTGCCAGTAATTGTCGATATATTTCGCGTATAAATCTGCCACCTTGTGCGGCAACGCGCAGGCGCTTAGGACTATCAGCACACCGGCGCTGGCGCCGATATACTGCTCACGGGTGAAACCGTGGGCCTTGCGGATGAGTATCCCGGCCATTGCGGGCATGCGCCGAAACCACGCAGCGGTCCATAGGATATAAATCGGGGCGCTTTCGAATACATAGCGCGGCTCAAACACCGAGCCGTGCATACCGTGAACGAACACAAGCCCGAGATACTGGCTGACAACGCAGCAGGTCAGCAACCCTGAATAAGGCGGCTGCTGGCGGGTGAGCAAGAGCAGCATCGCAAAGACCAGGGAGCTTGTCTGCCAGCCGAATATGCCAGTGTGCAGCTGGTTATACTGGGCCGTTGCGCGCGCAAAATCGTTATAAATATTTTCCCAAGCTGACCAATGCGCAAACTTCATGATATACATCGAAAGCGAGGAATTATCGCTCACCTGGTAGGCAGTGATGAACGGGTCACCAGTCACGCGGTAGTTATAAGCGCACAGCATGGCGACGCTGCTTGCGAACAGCAGCGCCATCAACACGATGGGCTTGAAGCGCTCGCGCGGCGATTTATACAGCATGTACAGCGCGTGAAGCCCCATCGGGAGCGCAAACGGAACTGTCGCTTGCACGCGCGTCAGGAATGAATAGCCAACTAGCACCCCGGCAATCACCGCATATTTAGGTCGCCATGTTTTCAACAGGCGGATATACGACCACAGAAACAGGATCAGGCAGAAGCCGGTGGTAATGCTGTTCATGAATTCCGACGCCATCGCGACAATGAACGGTGACAACATCGTGAGCCCGGCCGCGATATAGCCAGTCTGCCGCCCGTCTATTTCGCGCCCGAGAATGAACACCGCCACCAACAGCAGCGCGCCCATGAACGGATTGACTATCCACGGCACCTGCAGCAACTGGCCGATCGTCAATAGGAAAACATGCCCCGGGAACGAGGCACTGCAATATCCATTTTGGGTATAGGTATCGAACACAGAAAAAAAATCCGGATTCGGGTCGGGCGGCATGCACAGATAACCGGAGGCCATCATCTTTGAATGCATGTACATCGTATGGGAATCGAGGACGTGCGGCAGGTGCCCGAACCATCGCTGTGAAAAAAACGCCGCCAGTAGCATGAAGCACAGCGCCATTATGCCAACCACCACGCGCGGCGGCAGCGCGTCGATCCGCATCAATCCTCGCCCGAGAGAGGCGTAAAAGTCCCGCAATGGCTGTAAGAAAAGGAACGAAAACGAAAGTAGCATTGTCGCGAGCCCCACCATCGTTGTGCTCAGCAGACCATTCCCTTGGTGCGACGGTATTATCGATGGTACCAGAATTGGCGGTATCAGAGCAAACGAGAAAATATACACCAGCAGCACGAGCAGCGTGTAATGCAGCCGTTTGACCGACGCCATGCCGTCGATCCAGGTAAGGCAGAGCAGGTAAAAACTACCCAGCATGGTAAAGTAGGCTTGTTTGATATTTAGAATCTGCCTTGGCTCGATCTTGCGCGACAGACCGTCGCTGTTGACATACGCCGTCTTAAACACACCCATGAAATCGAGCATGACGCTAAAAAAGATCAGCATCAGGATTGCAGAAAATATTGGCCGCGCATATGCTATAAAATTGTTTTTGATAGCTTTATTCATTATAGTAATATCAACCCTACAGAATGTGCGCCTGCGTGAAGTCAAATCCCATGCCAGATAAGATCCTCATTATCATCCCATGTTACAATGAAGCAAGCGCGTTAATCAACCTATTGGATGAGCTGAAAACGATTGGGCATGATGTGCTCGTCATCGACGACGGCTCAACGGATAGCACGTTCCGCATCGCCTCCGAACGCTGCATGTGCATCCGCCATGAAAAAAACAAGGGCCTTGGGCAAACCATCCTCACCGGCGTCGGCTATGCGCGCGACAATGGTTATACGCTGTGCATGCGCATCGATGGCGACGGGCAACACCATCCCAGTGAAATCACCAAGCTGATCGACAGTTACCGCGAGTCGCCCGCCAACATTATCATCGGCAGCCGCTACTTATCCCAAAATAACTACCGCACCACCCTCCCCCGCCGCGCCGCGGCGTGGTCGATTGCCGCCCTGCTCGCCGCGCTTTACGGTAAAAAATACCTGCACGACCCAATCAGCGGCATGCGCCTGATGGACGCCAAAGCGATTGCATTTTTCAGCACGCATTATTCCGCCGCTTTTCCAGAAGCGGTCGAAATCGCGCAAGGCTATAAGCACGGGTTTTCTATCCGCGAGATGTCGGTAAAAGTCGGCATGCGCGAAAGCGGCAAAAGCAGCCTGTACGGCCTGTACGCGCTGGTTATTTTTGTACAGATGATGGCGGCGATTGTGGCGTTGCGTTTCAGCAAGCCCGACTGAATTTCAGCCGCGAAGATCGTAATCCGGGTGGATGGTGCCGGGGTTCATGTGGGTGAACAGGCCGGTTTTGGTGCCGGAGAGCGTGCGGATCATCTGGGTTTTGAGAAATGGCAGTTTGCACATCATGCCCAAGCACCTATCGCGCAGCCACGGCCGGAAGCGGCTGTCAGACTGGAAAAACGGCGTGAGCCAATGGCTGGCCTTCTGGTAAAACCGCACATGCGATTTGCGCCGGCGCGCATATTCTTCCAGCGCCGCGTTGACGTCGCTCGTGTCCGCGAGGCATTCGTCCAGCGTCAGTGCGTCTAGCAAACCCAGATTCGCCCCCTGCCCCAGCTGCGGGCTGGTGGCGTGCGCCGCATCGCCGATGAACACCAGCCGGTTGGCATGCACGCGCCGCAAATGCACATCGCCGTATGTGGCATAATTCAACTCATCGACCGACTGGAACTGCTGCACCAGCGGCTCCACCTCCGGCCACAACGATACCACATACGCCTTCCAAGCCTCGATCCCGCGCGCGCGCCACTGCTCATGCTCTTGCGCCCGCAGGCTCCAGAAAAAAGCCACGCTCTCGCAGGTATCGCCGTTCAACCGCCCCATCGGCATCACCCCGATCATGTGGTGGGCCTTCTGGTAGCGCTGCATCAGCCAATCTTTGAACGCGCTTTGCGTATCTCTGCACACGCCCCATACCGCCGCGTACGGATAGGGTTTATCCTTCCTCACCCACGCGAATTTTGAACGCAGCACCGAGCGCGCGCCTTGCGCATTGACCACCAGCTCAAACGGGCCGAAGCTGCGCTCACCGGCCACTATCAGCGGTAGCCCGTCATCATTGTAGCGTACATCGTCGATACTGGCGGCATTGACCACCGGCACCTGCTCAGCGAGCACTTTTTCATACAGCAGCAAAAATAGCGTATTGCGGTGAATCCCAAGCCCGAACATCCGCCGCGACAGCATGGCGTAGCCAATCCTGAAAATAATCCTGCCCGTACCCACCACGCGTCCGTCGATGCCTTCAATCCGGCTGGACATGGCAATCGCCTGCTTATCCAAACCCAGACGCGCCAGCACCGCCAACCCCGTGGGCTGCAGCATTAACCCCGCGCCGAGCGGGCGCGGTGAATCGAATTTTTCATACAGGGTGACATCGTGCCCGCTTCTCTTCAGAAAAGCAGCCGCAGCCAAACCGGCGGTTCCGGCACCGATGACGGCAATTTTCATGTGGGTTCCATGAGCATATAGCGCGCTATCATACCCGTCGCATTACGCTTGTCGATATATTATGCAATGCTTGCCGCTGCCTAACCACATTAATAGTGAAATGAAAATGCCTGCCACAAAATGCAGCCCGTGTGCCTTCTACTCATATTTTATCTGGCACCTCCTATTTGGTTTCGGCTTGGGAAAGCTGGAAGCTGCGCAGCGTCCATTACCGCCAGTCCATTATCGAGCTGTTCAGCCCCGCCTGCAGCGATTGGCGCACTTGAATGATAAACAGTATCTTCGGATTATTGGCATGATGGCGTTCAAACCATAGCAGTGCCGGAATCGCCTCTACGCCTGTTTCACGGATTAAATAACTAATATCGAGGGCGGAGCTGCTGCCTGCGCCTAATCCCGTGACTTCGGTGCAATGCTTCACATTGTAATCCGCGATCATGCCGCCGAAATTAATAAAGCAGCACAGGTAGAGCGTGACATAGAGCGCAATGCCGTTGGTGTTTATCAGCCAGATATTGGTTTTGCGCAAATGTATGCGCGCCATGATCAGGATCAGGCCAAGCGCCACCAGCGCCATCCAGATCAACGCTTCCACGCGCAGCCATGTAAACGAATATTCCGCGATATAGCCTATCAACCTGACGATGGATGACAGTACCATAAAGACGTTTTGTCCCACCCATGCATAAGCCAATGCGCGGATGACAGGCAGGCGCTCGGTCGTGCTGCCCGGCTTCAATGCAATCAGCACGAATGCCACTGCCAGCAGCACCGTGGCGATCAGTGGATATACGCCTTGATGGGCATACTGTGCATTGGTCATGCCCTGGGGCAACGCCGCGCCGCTCCATAAAAACGCCACATCCAGCGCGTTCTGAATCAGGAATAATCCGTTGAACAGGATGAGCGAGGTCAGGATGGACCACTCATTGAAAAGCAATGCCGTCAGCCCAAATTCAGGCTGGGGAATGTAGCCGCGCTGAATCTTGCGTTTAACAGCCTTCATCTTAGGCCTGATGACCGCCCAGCAGCCAGATGCCACGACCAGCCAGAACAACAATCGCTTAACCGAAATATAGTCTTTCGGCGCTTCCCAGTTGATGGCGTCGATCCAACCGGTAATGATGGGGTTGGCCTGGGCAAACAACCCGATGAAAATGGCGGACAGGCTCACGGGAAGCAGCCAGTTTTTCAGCAACAGGCGCTTGTTCCCAGCACGGCCCTGCCGATGTCTGGCTACATGAAGCATAGCGATTTTGTCACGGTACAGGCAAAACCAGCCACCAAAGCTATAACGCAGGACGCTTGCCGCCAGCGTTCGCGCATCATTGATCTGCGCCTGTTTCGGCAACAGCGTGTACGCGATCATCGTGAAGTAATACATCCCCAATGCCAGCCCGCTATCGTTCACCATGAGCGCGAAGGTCAGCCCCATGATGGCATACGCGCCCAGCGTACCGTAGCGCTGCTTGAAAGCAGCGTCATTGTGGGTTAGTACGCCAACTAATAATAAAAAACCGAAAAGCCCCAAGGTCCAGCCGAATTGGTGCCCGTAAAAAAGAAAATCGGCTATCGTTTAGTGATGTCTTCGAATTGCATGATCGCCTCCATAATTGCTATGAAGACAGCATGGCAGGCGCTTATGGCGCGGTGATGACGAAGTTGTGGAATAACGGAAGCATTTTTGTGCAGGAATTGTGCAGAAGGTAATTTTTAACGGCCCAGCCCGTGCCAGTTAAAATCCCTGATATCTAATAGTAATGGTGGGCGGTATTGGGCTCGAACCAACGACCTCCACGATGTCAACGTGGCGCTCTAACCAACTGAGCTAACCGCCCCCATATAAAACTCCAACGCTGATTTCTCAAGCGCCGTGGGGCTGGCCAACTGAGCTAACCGTCCCCAAAAACGGGGCCATTACTACCAGCAAACGGGGGATAGGCGCAAGAAGATTCCGCAAGAGACTGCTTAAACGGCTTCCTGCAAGGATGGGTGCGGGTTATAGCGGCTAACTATCGCCAGTTCGTTGGTGATGCGGCGGTCGAGGTCGCGCGGAATCGGATGTTCGGCGCTTAAGTCCAGTTTGAGCAACTGGGCAGCGGTTTCGAACAGTCTGGCAGCCGACGGGACAGCGGCGGATTCATGCACGAGCTTGAGCGCCCATGCCAGCTCGTCGCGGCGGATAGATTGCAGCGAGTCGGGGTATTTAATGCTGGAAATGAGCGCGCGAGCTTCGCGCAGCTCCGCAAAGGCGCGCGGTGAGACCTGACGTACGCTATGCGGCATATGGCTGATCTTTCTAGTTAAAAGATCAGCATCAGCACCCAGTGCTTTATAGATGCTGGCCAGTTCTTTTGGCTGAATGAGGATTTCAGTATATTCCATAGCACCCCCCGATGTAAGTCAATTAACTACATAACAGTTCGCTTGTAGCATACTCGTTACTATAAATCTAGTGCAGGCGTGCAACTTAACGGAGTTATTCACATGATATACACAGTTTTGTCCCAAGCTCGAAGAATGGCATGTGTGCCTTACAAACGTTAACACAGTGCTAAAAGATTGAAGATACTGGCATATGTGGCGTGAATCCGAAAATTCAGTTAGGTTTTCACTTTAAAAACAAGTTGCTTGGTCCCATAAAACAAAGATGATAGAACACGCGTCTACTTGCGTGCCCATAGCTCAGCTGGATAGAGCAACAGCCTTCTAAGCTGTAGGTCACAGGTTCGACTCCTGTTGGGCACGCCAATTTTCACTTTGGGGTAATTTAGCCAGTACGTCGAATGGCTTTTTCAAAGAATAACAGAGAGTTGCGCCCTGCATTTCCAAGTTCGCAAATATCAAGGTCAGCAGTTTGCGCTTCTGCTCGATATTGGCGCGGGTAAAACATTCGGCAGCCTTCGATGTCAGGCCAACCAAGACTGACAGCGTGTAATTGAAGGTTTCGTCTGCTTTCGTATGCGCGGCAAGGCGCTGTTCGACTTCCTTCTGCCTGTTCCTGAGTTCGTACACTTTTGTGTCGTATATGCTCTGTGTAATACTCTGCTCGATTAGCAGATCAACGAGCCTGTCCAGCTTGCCCTTAATAGCTTTAAACTCGTTTTGCAGGGCAACAGTTTCTTTTTCCCGATACTCGATTTTTGAGTCATGGGATTTTTTCAATTGTTCCCTGATTTCCATGACAAGCGGTTCAGGGATACGGATAGCCTTGAACACCTCCATAACCTGCTCTAAGGCCACTTCCTCGCGGATTGGCATACATTGGCAGTCTGGCTTGCGGTGCGTAGGACGTAAATAGATATAACGCTCTTTCTTGATGTAGCTGGTATAGCCGCAGCCGCAATCCTTACAGCGGAGCAGCCCACGGAACAGAAATGGCCTATCGGCGTACTTGAACGGCTTTTTATTAGCGTTCAGGCGCACCTGCTGGCACTTGGCAAAGGTTTCTTCGTCAATCAGGCAGGGGTAACGGTGCGGGTGCAGTTGCCCTTTAATGGTCATCACGCCGATGTAGAACTGGTCTTGCAGGATTTTATGGATATGGGAGCGCACAAGGTGCTTGCCGCTTCTGCTACGCAAATCCCAGCGTTTTGCCAAGCCAACCATATCGCGCAGGGTATGCGTACCTGTGGCATATTCCTGAAACAGGCGCTTTACCAAGAAACAGCGCGTTTCATCCAGAATCACGTCGGTATCTAGCCGCTGATTCTTTGGGACGTTCAAATACCCTATGGGGGCTTGCGCGATGTACTCGCCTTTTTTGATTTTATAGTCAATGCTACGCTTTACATTGTCTTTCAGTGAATCAACATATGCCTGAGCCATCATAATCTGGAAATTCCAAAACAGCTTATCCGTTGAAGTGGAATCCTTATGCACTATGCCGCCAGTACGGGCAAAATGCAGTTCTATGATGTCCTGATTAATCAAGTCATTCAAAACCGGCTGTTCTGTAAAATTGCGCATCAGGCGGTCAACCGCATCCACAATGATTGCAAGCCGCTGGTGGGTTTTGCCGTGAATATCCTTGGCATAGGCCAACATATCCTTGAATTGCTTACGGTCGCCAACGGTTGAACTTTCGGTTATCTCAAACACTTTCAGCACGTCCAGTTTTTTGCTCTGGCAATACGCCTTTAGCTTTTCCGTCTGTGCGGCAATCGAATAGCCTTCCTCTTGGTCTTTGCTCGATACGCGGGATAGGATGATGGCCTTCACGTTATGCCCCTTTTCGTTTAAATATCGTGATTTTATCAAGTTGCTTGGCAATGGAGCGTTTGGCTTCCAGCAGGTCATAGGCTATTTGCAGGCGCAGGAAAAAGCCATCCGATAAGCCAAAGAATTTGCACAGGCGCAAATCCGTGTCTGCCGTAACACTGCGCTTGCCGGTAATAATAAGGTGAATCCGGTTGCGCGGGATGCCCAGCGCATCGGCTAGCGCATTCTGGCTAATACCAATTTCATCCAGTAATTCGTGCTTCAGGATGTCGCCCGGATGTGGATTATTAAGTTTTGTCATAAGCGGACTATAGCATGGTACGTTTGGCGTATCAATCGTGTTTATAATATGCCCCTATTTTTTCTCTTTCTTCCTTTTCTTCGACGTTATTACTTGATGTTCTAATGTTTTAAATTCTTCCGCTGCCTCACGTTCGGCTTCCACGGCTTCCTGTTGATGGCGGCGTAAATCAAAGGTGGCATAGCGTTCATGCGCAATTTGTTCGGCATGGTCATGCTTAACGCTACCTGCGCCGGTTAGAATAGGCCGTTCATTAAAGCGCAGGAACTCGTCTAGGCGCTGCTCCCAGTCCTTCATATACATGGCTTGGCGGCGTATTGCTGTATCCTCTGCCGTATCAAGGAACATGGTAACAATGCGATTTAGGGATGTCAGTTCATCCTGCACTAGATAATTTTTGGCGGTCACTACATCGCCTTTACGCACTACGCCGCCGGATTTAGCTGCTTTCCAGTTTGTCAGCCCCATATTAGGCAATGCCGGATTGGAACGGCTTTTAACCAACTCTGCTGCCGTTTTTCCGGTAATGGCATAAAGCATTTTATTTTGCACGGTTTTGAAAAATGTTTGCGCCTGCTCTGATTGAGGGTTGTAATCCGTGCTTTTGCTGTAAACGTCTTTTACCTTTTGATAAAAGAGTTTTTCGCTGGCGCGGATTTCGCGGATACGTTCCAGCAGCTCATCAAAATAATCGGTCACGCCTGCGCCCGGATTCATCAGGCGCTCATCATTCATGACAAAGCCTTTGGTTAGATATTCTCTTAGCGTAGTAGTTGCCCATTGCCGGAATTGAGTGCCGCGCAAGGATTCAATGCGATACCCAACGGCTAAAATAACATCTAAATTATAATGCTTTAGTTGGCGTTCAACCTGTCTTGTGCCTTCCGTGCGAACTTGTAAGTAATCCTTACAAGTTGCTTCCGAAGATAGCTCGCCGTCATTATAAATGGTTTTAATATGTAGGGTTATATTCTGAGGGCTGGTTTGAAATAATTCGGCCATTTCTGCCTGTGTAAGCCATACCGTGCCGTCCCTTGCATTCAATTGGACTTCCGTGCGCCCGTCATCGGTACGGTAGATAATGGGAGAGTTTTCCGTCATGATTTACGTCCTTTCTTTTTAGCAGGCGCAATAAGCGGCGCTGTGATTTGTTGGTAGAGGGCAAAAAGGTATTCGATGCGGTGTCGCTCGGAATCGAAGGGTTGTTTGCGGTAGGCTGCATCCACGGCTTTGTCCAGCGCCTGATGCACTTTTAGCAGGGCTGGCGGCATAGAAAGTGGATCATACAGATCAGCCAGCGAACTATCAGGAAATTGCGCCCGCGCATCCAACACGGCCTGCCCCTTGGCTTCAATGTCTTTAGTCTGGGCTTCCGTAGGGCTAGGCCAAGGGAAATTGTTGTAAACAAGAGTGTTGGAATAGCGGTAATCACTCTTAATACGTCCACAAATATATTTTACCCATGCCATGTGCATGGCGGATGTAAGTATGCCAAAGTGGTATGGACTGGCGTTGGGAAGGCATGAACAACTGCCATGCACTATGTGGTTTTGATCAAAGAAGCCAAAAGGAATGTATTTCCTATTTTCCGAGGTATGAAGGGGAATAATGACAAAATTAGATTTAGGTTGGCGTACTTCTGTCCATAAAGATGGGTAAGCGGCAGCTTCCCTAGTTGGCATTTTTTTACTAGCCAATCGAAATACTTTAACTTTTTCTATGCGTTCCATAACCAGCGGCATCTTGCGCAACTCACTTGGGTCTGCATTTTTTAGCCATAAACACCAACGATTTTCGTTATTGAGGTACTCTTTAGCACTCAGTACAGGCCGGAGATATTTTTTTGCTAATGGTTCGTTTTTAAGAAATTCAGCTTTCTCGTCATCCGTAAAAAAGAAATTACCATCATCCACTGGCTTGCTTCCAAATGACATTTCTGGCACATAGCAAATAGGGCTGCTGCGCTTGAGAATAACAAAATCATCCGCTTCAATTAGATATGGATTGATATTGCGTACTTGTATTTCATGCGCCTCTGATTTTGACGTGTCGTAATCATATAGCAGCTTAGTATCGGTATCAAAGGCTGCAAAGCCAATGATGACGCAATGCACAGCTGCTTTGCCTCGCGCCTCGCTGCCCCAAGCAAAGGTTTTATGTGCAAAATGGATTTTGATATGATAGCGGTTAAAAAGTTCCTGCCATAGGATGCCAACTTGCTCACCTTGCGAAATTGAGTTGGTGGAAACAAAGGCGCATTTGATATGGCTTCCTTGAATATATTGCGCAGCCTTCAGATACCATGCAGTTACATAATCTAAAATTCCCGCCCCATTTACACCGTGAAAAATTGCATCCACCTCTTTACCTTGCTCTTCAGTCATCAGGTGTTTTGCAATAAATGGCGGATTGCCGAGAATATATGATAACTGTTCTTTCGGCACTTCTTGCTGCCAGTCCAGCCGTAGCGCGTTATCATGTACAATATGCGCGGATTTCTTGAGTGGCAGGCGGGCATAATAAACGCCAAAGGCATCAGATAGCCGGATATTCATCTGGTGATCCATCAACCACAGGGCAACCTCAGCAATGCGGGCTGGAAATTCCTCAATCTCGAAACCGTGGAAGGCATCCACGTCGATTCGTGAGAATGACGCGATGTTCATTTCCGCTGCGCCACCCTTAAGTTTATCCAGCATGTCCTTATGGATACGTTTCAGCACCTCGATTTCCAGCAGGCGCAATTCGCGGTAGGTCAGAATTAGGAAGTTGCCGCAGCCGCAAGCGGGGTCAAGGAACCGCAAGGCTGCCAACTTATCATGGAAGGCCAGTAATTTGGCGCGGTTGGTTTTAGTTTTTTCAAATTCATCATAGAGTTCATCCAGAAACAGTGGTTTCAGGATTTTCATGATGTTCATTTCCGTAGTGTAGTGCGCCCCTACGCCCCGCCGCTTGTCCTTATCCATCACGGATTGGAACAGGGAGCCGAAAATAGCAGGCGATATGCGGCTCCAGTCAAAGTTGCAGGCGCTTATCAGCGCGGCACGCATATCGCTGTTGAAATTCGCTATAGGCAGGGTTTCGGAAAACAGGCTGCCGTTGATGTATTCAAATTCTGCTAGGCTTTCATCCAGCGTTTTCTGGCGTTTATCACGTGCGGTGTCCAGCACCTGAAACAGCAAGGCGAGGTGCTGCCCTAAATCGCTGCCGTCTTCCTTGGTGCGTTCTTCGATATAATAGCGGAACAGGTCTTTTTCAAAAATGCCCGTATCATCGGCAAACAGGCAGAACAGCAGGCGCACCAGATATATTTCCAGCACATGACCGCTATAGCCCGCGTCCTTGAGCATATCATGCAACGTACCCATGCGCTCGGACGCTTTGATATTTACGGGGTCTTGGTCTTTAAATTCGCGCTTCTGGTAGCCTGCGATAAAGCCAAATAGGTGGATATGGTCAGGCAATTCCTTGAGGCCGAATTTATAATCTTTATCCGCTTCAAGGTCGTACAGCCGGAAACGGCTAAAATCCGATACCAACACATAACGGGGTAAATCTTCCTCTTTCAACCCGTGAAAATAATCGAAGGCTTGCAGGCTGGCGCTTTCTAGGTTCTGGCCTAGGGATTTATGTTCCACCAGCAGCAGGCTAGGCCAGAACACATCTATGAAACCTTTGTTGTCATTGATTTTCTTTACGGCCTTTTCAAACGTCACCACACGCTTGCGGGTGATGCCGAATACGGAAAAGAAATCGTTATAGAAAGACTGCTTTTCGGCACTTTCGCTGGCTGTGCCTTCCCATTCATGGGAAAATTCAATGGCGCGTTTGCGTATCTCGTTCCAGCTTAGGGGCATACCATTACATCTTTCCTGTCATACGGTTATGCTAGTGCTACCGCGTAGTTATTAATCTTTAGCGGCTCAAACTGCTCTAGGCAACGCTGAACATTTGTTACGGCAGCATATTTCATGCGGCTGGATAGGTCGGTTTTTTCCAGTTCCTTCCTCATGCGCTGCCATGTACGGTCATTGGCGTGGCTGGATACCAGCGAGTGTAGGCCGCGCATCCCTACGCTTTGTATCAAAGCCATTGCGCCAACCTGTTGCAGGAGCTTGGCGGGCTTAACCTTGCCTTTCTTTTCCATAGCCAGTGCGTAATACACATCTTCCGGCTTGAAATGGCTTAATGCCAGCAATGGCATATCCTGTTTGATCATATCCCAGAATTGCCGCAATAGTTTCTGTGAAATGGCGGTTTTAAACAGGCTCTCAAAATCCATAGGGCAATGCAGGCCAGCGGATTTTAGCAGGTTCTTAAGCTTGGTGCGGTTGCCAATGCGCAGTTCCATCCGCAGCACTTCAAGTGGCTTTTGATAACTGCCCTTGGCAAATAAGTCCTGCTGGATGGTGCAATCCTTTTCGATGGCGCGTTTCTCGCTTGTTTTGGCTTGCTGCATATCCTTGATTTTATCGTAAAAGGCCAGTTCGTAGCTATTAGCATGGTAACGGATAGCATGGCCGCCATTACGGTAATCGGTTTTGGACAGGTCAAGGCGCTGGGTAAGGTTAATCTTTGCCAGTTCCTGCAATAGCATGGCGCAGGCTGAATAATCGGTAAGGGGAATATTTTTGCTGTAATGGATGCCGGATACTTGCCCCTTTCTCAGGATTTCTTTTTTAACCCGCACACCCATTCCCGATAGCTTGCTTTGCAATATATCCAGCAGGCGTTCAAAATCGGCATCCAGTAGTTCGTCGAAATTATTGCCAAAAAGCAGTTTGGGAGCAGAAAATTCACATCGAAGGGTAATGGCATATCCGACATGAGCTGGTCTTTTGGTGAGAGTTAGACGCGGCTTGTATATTCCGGCCTCGTATTCAGATTTTGTGGGGTTCTGGTAGCAGTTAAAGTTACTGCGCCCGCCAAGTTCATAATAAGGCTTAACGTAAAGACCTTTGGCGGAAGGGCTGAATTTTGCCGTATCGGTAACTTCAAACTCAGTCTGGTTGAGCGATAGCGCAATGGTGTCTAGCATGGGCTTGGCTCAATACGGTTTTCACTTCATTAATAATCGCCTGTTCCAATGATTTACTGAGTTGCTTGTGGATGGGATGAAACAGGTAGCCCTTGCCCTTGGTGGGGTAGGTGATTCGGTAGCCAGAGTGCCGTCCAGTTTTTCATGCACTGCGATTGAGCCCAGAAAAAGCTGGCCTTCCAGCACAAGGTTAGCGAAGGCTACCAGCCCTTTGTGCTGCGTAACGGGGTGGATATGAATTTCGGTGATTTTCATGGCTGCCTGCCGGATTCGCTGGCGCAGGAAATGCCATGCTCCATGTCGATTTCTATCAACAGCTCCATGAAGGCAAGCAAGTTGCTGGCGGCTTCTTGCGCATCTTTTTCGCTTAATGATACAGAATAGAGGGCGCAGATATTATCAGTTTGGTCGGTTTTCTTCATGTACAGTTTTCATGAGCAGCAATTAATTCATGAAAACAACTTTACGAAAAGGTAGAAATGAACGGTACGTGTGAAGAAAATAATAAACCGGTATGCGTAGCAATATAGCGGTTAAAAACGTTTGTAGTCCTTGATTACAGCAAGTTCTGCTTCGGTAAAAGGCGTAACTTTGAAGGGGAAATCCTGAATGTCATACCGCTTAGGTATCAACCATAAGTCCTTTTTGTTAAAGAGTTTATCCTGCCTACTATGTGCAGGTTTTTGTGATAGCATCCATTTTTGCACATTGCCCGCCAGCACTATAAAACCAGTAATTCCTGATTCAGTGTATAAATGGCAAAAATCTTTCCGGTCTGGATGGGCATACATGAAGAAAAATGGAAATAGATAATGGGCGATACTTTTATATTCCCTCCATGCCTTCATCATGTCGGCTCTATTTCCCTTAATATTTGTTTTTCCTGTTTTCTCTAAGAACACCACTGCTTTGCTGACACTTGCCCCACTTTTTATTTGCGGTAAATAACGGTCAATCCTCATCATAGTATGCAAGATTGCATAAACAGTACCCCATGATAGCTGTACGTGAGGTTCAAACATTGCACGCATAGCGGCATTGGCATTGATATTTAGCAGAAACTTCTCAGGGTTTTCAGGTAGTATTAAATATGGTGATACGAGGGTTTCGATCCCATCGTCCCTAAGAGCTTTTGCTAAACTTGGGTTTTGGCTCAAGATTGGCATTTTCTCAGTGAATACCTTAGAAATTGGTACATCTCGCAAACGTTGTTTCAGGTCTAAATTTGATAGCCTAAGAAGCTCATCGCGTTTTTGCTCATCATTTGGATGTACCATATAAGATATAATCAGGTTTCCTGCATTAAAGGCAGCAGAGGGATTTTCTGCAAAGTTTCGTGGCAAATTAATTTCCGGCATCCTACAGCCCTTACGTTTTTAACAATTACGATTTTGTAGGATATTACCCTTTCTTTCCTTCAAGGCGAAGGGCATTTACGATTATGCGGCCAAAAGCTCTTGCTTTATGAATTGCACGGTTGATGATAAAGCTGTCACATCCTGACAATAATTAGTTCGCAACGTGTCTACTAAGTCACGCCAATTTTCTAAGCCAAAAGGTTAACAGATAAGTTGAGTTTACTATCTGCCAGCGGCGGACATAAGCATAATCGTATCGATAACATGCTAATGGCATGCCTCACAAATAATTACTGGGATGTTTTTTCCATCCCAGTAATTGGTAGTGTATCGTTATCTCATGCTAGCGCACAATAACCGTGGTGTCGCGGCCAGAGCCGGTATTACCTTTGGAACCCTTGGCGCCGGTGTTTCCGGTTGCGCCGGTTGCGCCTGTATCACCAGTATTTCCCTGGTTACCAGTTGCACCCGTGTAACCAGTATTACCTTGGTTTCCTGTTGCACCGGTATCACCAGTGTCACCCTGACTTCCTCTAGCGCCTGTGTATCCTGTGTTACCGGTGTTGCCTTGGTTTCCGCTATCACCTTTGGGCCCTGCTGGACCTGTGCAGGCGCTTAATATTAGTGATAAAACTATAAGCGATGCTGAAAGTGTATGCTTCATAAAATAACTCCTAGAAATATGGGTAATAAGTGACAGGTTTGTTAACCCCACTTATTTGATAGGCAAGTATATTCAGGAGCTATACGGAACACCTACTTTCCGTAAAGATACTGTTAGAAAGCGGTAATTGCTTATTGCTTAACGCTAACGTCAGGCAGGTTTACTGTAACACTTGGGCCGGAATTGCTGGAATGCTGGGCATAGAAATACACAGCGCCTAAAGCGACTGCGATACCTAATACAACCAATAAACCGCCCGACATTGCATTGCTATCTGAGGCCATAAAAAATTCTCCAATATGAATGTTAAGATTGTTCTCGTGTGCAGGAACTTAGCTGCTTAAACATAATGAAGAGATGTGCAAAAACTCTGGGGGTGTATTTTTTGCATAAAGGCGTGGAGGATTGCTTAAACTACAAATAGCTGTTGTTTTATATGCTGGACAGCAGGCGATAAGACTAACAGATTCTGATAATAATCAGTTCGCAACGTATCCACCAAGTCACGCCAACATTTTTTTATATATATTAAATTTTAAAATTTGCCTTTTTTTCGCTTAAAAGCCGATAGCCAAACCGTTTGATCGGTTGCTCCCAATATTTCTCCAGAAGCAACGCCAATACTGCAGCACTTAGAAGAACAAATCCACAAAACAAAGGCGCGCCCAACGCGTCATGTAATTTCAATTGCCGACTCAATTGCACATAAAGCAACGGATGCAACAAATAGAGGCCGTAACTTAGCCTACCGCTCAACTCAGCGATATGCCTGCCCCATAATGAAAGCGGCAGCAACCCTGAAATTCCTACGCATAGTAAACATCCAGCGAGAAAGAGAAAACCCGTCAGCCCTTTAAGTGCCAGAACAGAGCTACTGGCACTGTAATATTCCATCGCGGCCAAAGTGCATAAAAATCTCGCCCATAATACCCAGGTGAAAATGCGAATACTGAATAATTTTGGCATCATTTTCCCAAGAAGACAGCCCCCAAAAAAATAAGCGGTGAAAGAGGCGAATTGAGTATAGCATATAGCATCTGCAAGCGAATTTTCATCCGTTCGGATAGTGAAATCGATAAACAGCAATTGCACCAGAATCGATAATCCCAGCACAGCATAAGGCTGCCATTTTCCTCTCAAGCCGAGCAGGAAAACCGGAAACAGGAAGTAAAAGATAAATTCAATGCCCAAAGACCAGCCAGCGGTTACTCTGGAAGTGATGGTTGCATTGGCAAACCCAAACAAGAAGGTCAGGTTAAGAAAAACCTGCGCCCAATGTCTGCTAAAATGCCCATGACATAAGACCAACAGCCAATAAAGGGGAGCAAGCCGGAAAAATCGCCGTCCCAAAAATATTCCAAGATCCATGCCATCGGCAAATTTATCAGCATAAGCGATGGTCATGCTTACACCACTTAAAACAAAGAAGATGTAGACATTGTAGTTCCCCACAACTTTTAAGTCAGCAATATGTTCCCATAAACACACATGATAGATAGCTACCATCAGCGCACAAATGCCCCGCAAAAGATCGAAACCAAGAAACCGTGTATGTGCAGTAGGTAATTTTTTTTCCGCGGCGTGCATGATTGAAAAAATCCTATTACTAAATATCAAATATTGAGTGCAGCCGAACGGCACTAAAGCCTTTATAACCATCAGTTCGCAACCTGTCTATTAAGACACGCCAATCTTTTATATCAGTGAGCTAGGCAGTTGACTGCCTAACGTTTTCGCATTTTAAAAATTGTGTAAGCCATCCTTGCCACTTATAAACACCACACTAATTTTTTAAAGAAGTATCTCGTACTATTAAAAAATCTTGTATCTATTATTGCTGTTTTATCGCTCGCCGCATGTGGCGGTACTACCGCCACCCAGTCTGTTGCAAAGGCGGACGAGCGCAGTTCCGGCCCATTTGGTATGATGAAAACAGATGCTGTAAAAGTTGATTCCAGCTCGTCATTCAAAAATCTGGATAAGGTGGCCATCGGTAGCTTCACGGTGGGGTTTGCAACCTATAAGACCGCCTCTTCCAAAGGCATTAAAGGCGGCGGCATGGCGGCTCGAAACACGCTTGCAGGCGTTGATGATGCGACCATGCAAAAAATTACGGATGAAGCTTACAAGAAGTTTGTTTCCGACCTGAAAGCTAAAGGGTACAACATTGCCGATCGCAGTGAACTTATGGCGAATTCGGATTTTGCGGGCACAAAGTCATACCCAAACCCCTATGAAGATTCTGCTGGCGGTTTCTTTGGCGCCAAAAGCGTGACCAAATATTTCGCACCAACCAGCTTTAACGGCATTAAAATGTTCCAGGGCGACATTCCGGGCGTTATGGGTGGTTTTGCTACGGAAAATCCTATTGCTGGCGCAGCAAAATACAGCTCGGCTACCGGCACCAAAGTGCTGCATGTCGTATATTTGCTCGACTTTGCCAACAACAGCAATACTACGGGTGGCGTTATGCGCTGGACCAACAATGTGAAGATGGCGCAAGGTGTAACCGTGGTTCCTGATGTGTCCAAGATCGGCCTCATCGCTGACATGGGCGGCATGATGAGCAACAATGGCAGCATTGCGCTCGGACAGCCTGTAACATCAGAAAAAGAGTTTGCAACGGTGCAAGACTCCACAACGGATTTGCACAAAACTTCTGAAACAGCGGTCAATGTACTGAACGCCCTTACCGGTGCTGCAGGCGGTAGCTCAAGCAGCGATTACACGTTCACCGCACGGCCTAATGACTACAAGGTAGCAGCGATGGACGCTTTCCAGCAAGCTAATGCTGAGCTGGTCGGCAAGATGGCTGATTTGAAATAAGTTTAAAATAGACTAAGAAAATCCCCGGAATAAAAACCGGGGATTTTTTTTGCTATGCTTAATAATAAAATCCAGCTTTTGATATGAATAGTCATTAAACAGCTAGGCGCTAAAAGATTCCACATAGGATGTCAGGGCAACGACATCCAGATAATTATAAGTTTGCACGCCATTTTATGTTGCATACTGCTCCCCCGGATGAAAGTCTGGAGCGCGTCGGGGTGGCGTTTTCATCGCTGCCGTAGACGCATTTATTTTCGGGAAGCCAGCGTATGAGAACCTGCTCAAGCTCATGGCGCTTGATGGGTTTGGTGAGATAGCCGTCCATGCCTGCGGCGAAGCATTTTTCGTCGTCGCCCTTCATGGCGTTGGCGGTAAGTGCGACGATTGGCACGCGGGAAAGCTGCTGATGGTTTTCCAACTCGCGCAGGATCTGCGTGGCTTCGTAGCCGTCCATCACGGGCATCTGGCAATCCATCAGGATTAAATCGAAGCGGCCCTGCTTGGCGAGGCGCACGGCCTCGGTGCCGTCATCGGCGGTGGTGATGGAACAGCCGAGTTTAGTGAGCATGCCTTCGACGACAGCCTGATTGATCCTATTGTCTTCCACGATGAGAATCTGCACATGTTCGAACGTGAGGTTGCGGCGTTCCAGCCGTTTGACGGAATGGCGGTATTCTTTCAGGCCGTAACGGGTGAGCAGTTCGCCGCCGGGAGATATGGAGATAAGGCACAGCATGTCGAGCAGGTCGGCGGCGTTGTAGGGTTTGGGCAGGTAGCCGGAAAAACCCGCTTCGAGTAGCAATTGGCTGTCGCCGCGCATAGGCGCGGAGGTGAGAATGACCAGTGCGGTAGCACATGTAAGCGGGTCAGCTTTGATTTGTAGGGCGAGATCCACACCGTTGGCCTCGGGCATCAGGTAATCGATAACGGCAAGCTGAAACGGTTCTCCGTTTGCGGCTTTATCGCGGATGATGTCGAGCGCGTCATGGGCCGACGCCGCGGCGTGTGCAATAGCGCCTGCGGATTTTATCTGCTCTATGATAGTAGTGCGTGCGATTTCGTTATCGTCCACCACGATAACGCGCGCGCCTTGAAGGGCTTCGCGGATGACGGCAGGCGGGGTGTTGAGCGAGCGCGAGTCGGCTTCAAGATTTAGGGTAACCCAAAAGGTGGACCCGACGCCGAGTGTGCTTTCCACCCCGATTTCGCCACCAAGCATGCGCGCCAGTTGCTTGCAGATGGCAAGCCCTAAACCGGTGCCGCCGAATTTGCGAGTGGTGGAGTCATCTCCTTGCGTGAATTTGTTGAAAATGTAATCGAGCTTATCGGCGGGAATACCCATGCCGGTATCAGTAATGCGGATATCGTAATACAGCTTGCCGTCGCGCGGATCATGCTTTGCCTCGACATTGAGCAGGACGTGGCCGTTATCGGTAAATTTGACGGCGTTGCTGACGAGGTTGAACAAAATCTGGCGCACGAGTCCGGGATCGCCGATGACGGAACTCGGGGTTTCAGGTGCGTATCGCAGCAGCAGTTCAATCTGTTTTTCCTGCGCACGCACGGCCATAAGGTCTACGACTTCCTCGATCAGGAACTGGAAGTCGAAGGGTATATTTTCAAGTTCCAGGCGGCCCGCCTCGATCTTGGAGAAATCGAGGATATCGTTGATAATTTGCAGCAGCGCTTCGCTGGAATGGATGACGGCGTTGGCATAGGCCTGCTGTTTGGGGTCGAGTTCGGTGTCAAGCAACAGCGTGGACATGCCGATGATGCCGTTCATAGGAGTGCGAATTTCGTGGCTCATATTGGCAATAAAGTCGCGCTTGGCGGCGTTGGCGCGTTCGGCGGTATCTTTGGCCTTGGTGGTTTCGATCTGCGCGGCGAGTACCTCGTCGAGCGACTTGCTGAGCTCGGAGGTGCGTTCGGCGACTTTATGCTCCATGACGCTGTACGCATGCAGAAGGTCTTTTTGCGCGCGGTCGCGCTCAATGATATTCTGCTGCAACTGCGCGTTGACGCGCGCAAAATCCCCGGGTCCTACCAGTTGCAAGGCTTTGGGGATAAGGTTGATGGTCACAAAAAGCGTGATGAACGACGCGACGGCCGTGAGCGTTTTTACCACCCCTTCGAGCGCGTAATCGGGATGCCATATCACCCATATACCGAATATATGCGTCGTGCCGCACAGAAGGATGAACGCGCCGTATAACGCGACGAGGGTTTTGAACGGAAAATCCTTGCGCTTGCGGATGAGGTAAAGCAGCGCCAGCGGAATGGCGTAATACGAAAGCGCGGTGACGGCGTCGGAGATGACATGCATCCACAGGATGCCGGGTTCCCAAAGGAAGCAGTGGCCGTGAGGCATGAAATCGTCGGAATTGAAAAAATTCTGGATGGATTCAGACATAGCTAACCTGTGCAATTCAGTTTGTTGCAAGATACAACCATTTGGGGAAATAAAAAAGTAATATTCTAATTTTGCGACAGTCGTAATTCAAACGTACTTTAGATTCCCCTAATATCCGCGCACTCAGTATGCTGGGACAATAATGCGCCAACCACCTCTGTTCCCGCGATACCGCTTCTGCCAATGTCGGTTTTACAGGCGCTGACCTTAAGCCTGCGTCTTCAAATATTTATTGGCAGTTCCTTATATTTCAATAAGTTATTTTTCCCTTATCAAATAATGTCAGTTGCATTTCCGGTCGAAATTCGTAATATTCGTTAACTTTTAACGGATGCTTATGGCCACCGCTCCCAACCTGCTTTTACCTCCGCCCACCGATAGCGATAATTTCACGCAGGTCCATGACCATCCGCGCATCCTCGTCAACGAAAAGCTATATGGCGCGGTGCAGCCGTCGGATATTCATGCCTTCCTCGGCCAGTATAATAAATGGCCCGATTCCAACCGTGCGCTGATCGAAGGCAAAGACGTCGCCTTTGTCATGGGCGCCGAACTACCAAAGCTTCAATTGACCCATGAAGGCACCACGAAGCTCATCCCCATTGCCGCAAGCGAAGTCAACGGCGTTGCCGTCAGGCGCGACCGTGCGCAAGGGCGCAAAGAACGCTGGGTGCCCCTGAAACATGAAAGCGACCTCAAGCTGGGAGTCATACACCAGTTGCTCGGCGACGGACCGGCCGCTATCGACTGGAAAGCAGTGAAATTCGATTTCAAAAAAGCCGCTCCGCTCGGCGACACCACCGAATGGCCCGACTCACCCTTAACCTTGATGCTGTTGACCAAGCTCTTTGCAATCCAATGGGGCGACGACGCTATCGCCCCAGGTTATCCGAACGCAACAAAAGCCACCAAACAATACGAAGCGTTCATCGAACAGGAATACGTAAAGCTCAAGCAGGAACAGAAAAACAAAATCGCGCAGAAACGCACAGCTCAATACCAGCCGGACGACCGAGCATTTACCCTCAACCGCGAATCGGATGGCCTTACGGCACCTCAGATCGCTTACTTTGAAAAACTCAATGACACCCTTCAGTTATTAGGTGCCACCCCCAAGGAATTCGACAGCCAGTTTCGCGTAACAAGCACGCAGCTCATCAGGCTACTGGCGAATCGGGCACATGATCATGGCTCGAATTTCATGTATGGGATGATGAAAGGTGGGCGCACAGCAAAAGATCTTGAGAATTTAGATCAGCGCTCCGAAGCCTATGAAGAACATTATGATCCATTAGCTAAAATCCCCCGCATTACCTTTGGCGGCAAGCCTATTCTACGCAAAGATCACCTGGAAGAGTCGGAGCCTTACACCAAAGGATTCCTGCATTTCGCCGACCGTTTTTTAGGGCTTCGCAACATCGATTTTTCCTTTGGCCTGACTGAAAACGACAAATCCGCATTAAGGCAGATTCCTCCTTACTATGAAGGCCTGGCTGTCGGTATTTATAATGAAGACGTAATAGATTATACTGGATTCACCGAAAAGCAGCGTCTTGGTTTTATGCAAATGCGAGAGCAAAATAAAACGAACACCATGTTCGACAGCGCTTTCGTTACGCCTATTTCCGCGCAGGACAATGTCATCCACCAATACGGTGCGGCCAATCTTTCGATTTCCGAATTGGCGGGCAAGGTTTACGAGGTGAAAACCCGCGCCGGAATGAACATCCGCCTGCCCGATATGGCCGCTGTTTTTGAGGCAGCCATGTATTCAAACGTGATACGAATCGCCAAGTTAAAGCAACTGCCAGAAAACCAGCAAGCCGAGCTGGTTACATCCGTTACGCAAAAACTTGAGGAAATGGCGGCGCTGTGGCCTTTAGCAAAATTGAGCCAGCAGAAATACCGAGCTTTTTGCGACAATGAAAATGCAAAAATTGAGAATGATAAATACCGTAAAGACCTGGCCGATAAACAAGAAGCCGAACGTCTCGCAAGAGAAACAGCCGAAGCCGATCGCAAAGCCAGACTGCCGCAGGCCTACGAGTTCAAAAGCCTTATCTTCGCGCGCATCGCCCGCGAAGCGGGTAAATCTGTCGACATGCACCCTTCCCTTACCGTTGACAAACGCAAGCTTTACATCAATATGGCTGCACTTCATAAGGTGCTCAAGCCGTTTACGGATGTGCGCAACTTCGACCTGAAAATCCCCCCCCCCACGCGGCCCTTGCCCAGACGCTGCTCGACGACCGCGCGCTCGGGCGCCTCGAATATACGTTCCAGCCCGGCGGCATACAACCGAACATCAACGCGCAGGCGCAAGAGCAGCTTGCCGCCGATTTGCGCGCGGTCTACGCCATCGACGAATCCACGCCTGACATTACCCCGGCACAGCTCGCCACCAACGAAAAGCTCAAAGCCCTGCTCGAAGCCTCTCCGGAGGTGATTACCGCAGGGCTCGGCAACACCGAACAGCTCGGCCAGTTGCACGAAAACCTGCAGCTCATCCACAGCGACGCAGGCGTCGAAGCGGGCCTGAACCCGCGCGACCCTGCCATCGTCATCGCCGAAGTACGCCGCGAAATGCGCGATGCGAGTTTTTCCGTGCTGAGCGGCGCGCAAATCCCCGTGGTCATCCCGCCGCCCGACATTGCCGCCATTACGCTTGACGGGCGCGTGCTTGTCACTGAATCGGCCTATTTGCCACCTGCCGAGAAGCTGCTGACCACCTTCCCCGCTGCGGAGCTGACGCATGACCAGATCATGGCCAAGCTCGAGCCGCTGATCGATAGCCTCAACATCAAAGAAGATGGCAAGCTCGTCGGCGACCGCCGCATCGAAGCGCTCCAGCAACTGCGCGACGCGCAACGCGCCGGACGCAAAACTGAAGTCGCGCGTCTTGAAATCTTAGGCAAAAACCTTGAACGCCTGTATTTCAACGAAAACGGCGAAATGCATAATCTCATCACCCGCATGCAGGACGCCTTCACCTCCGCCACCATCTTGAACCAGCCGCTGCTTTCCATCATCGGTCCGTTGCACGTCGACCACACCCCCGCCCCTGCCGCCGATATCTCCCGCGCCGACATTCAGGAGGCCATCGCCACCGCCGAGCGCTATGCCCGTGAAGCGCTGGAATGCAAGCCGCCGCGCACCCTGTTCTGCTCCTACCTCGATTCGTCCATCGAGCGCCACCATCCCGTAGAGCTACGCTTCTACAGCTGGACGCATAATCACGAAGATGGCCGCATCACCGTCGCGCATCCGCCCACCGGCGTTTCGCTGACCTCAGGCACCGACCATGCGCACAGCATGGAGCTGCAACAAGCCGTCAACAGCCACATCCTCGACATGCGCCAAGATGGCCAATTGCTCTTCAGCGCCTATCGCAAAGTCGACGATGCCAAGGTCACCATGAACCCCGACGAGCTGATTCCCGACACCCCCATCACCAACGGCGCCCATAACGACGGTGTGCTGGTGCGCGAAGGCGGCGTGTGGAAAGTGCGCCTGCAATATGACGCCCCCCCCCCGCCACCGTCAACATCATGCTCGGCTTGCATCAGGGCCAACCGCAGCAGGACGCCCGCGAGCGCGCCGATGAAGTCATCACCCACATCGCCCAGCTGCAAATCGCCCACACGCTCGTCAGCCGCAACGGCATGGTGGATTGGCTGCAAGGCCAGCACATGCAGGATTGGCAAGGCCAGTATCGCGGCGATGTGCCGACGCGCCGCGAGAATGTGAGTTTCCCCAGCGGCGGGCGCACGGAACTCATCGTGTACTGTCCGAATCTAACCCTTAGTCCCGCCGAAATGTGGACCGGCTCACTTGGCTTTGCTTACAACGGCAAAATCCTTAAAACCTTCAGCATCCCAACCTTCACCCGTGACGGCGCACTTGCCGAACGCCGCATCAACCACGTGGTCGAGAACGTGCGCGCAGCGTTATTGCAGCATGCGGGCCATTCCCGCTGGTCGCAGGATAACCATTTGCGCTTAAGCCGCATCACTACACGCGGCCGCATCCGCAGTATCGCCGATATCCCCGACGACATCGACGAACCGGCGCTGCGCGACATCATGAACATTTCCTCGCAGTATATCCTGTGTCACAAGGTGGAAGAGCGCGGCAGCGAAACTCTGGCCGACGGCAGGACCGAGCTGAAACTCGGCATCCGACGCATGGAAAACCACCAGCCGCTCGACGAATGGCACAATATTCCTTACAACGCGCCGATGGAACAGATCGCGTATTTCCCGGCAGGCACCACAAACGAAGCTATCAACAGTTACACTGAGCGCGTAGAGGCGGCAGTGACGCGCGATTTCCAGTTTAAATATTCGAATTTCACCGACCTGCCGCAAGACCCTGAAGCCCCGCAGCTCGTGCACCGGATGGGTTATAATCCCTATACCTTCCGCAATACGCTCAACACCGCCATGATCAACGCAATACGCGAATTCCCCGGCGGCAGCTGCAACCACATACCCCCCCACGGGTCCCGACAACGGCCCAGGCAACCCCGATGGGCACGACGACACCATGCCGGAAATCACAGGCAAACACGCCGAACGCTACGAGCGCACCCGCAAAGACAAATCAGCCCTTCGCGGCATTAAATAATCGGATAAAGGCTAACGCGTCATCGCATCCTTGCTCGCGCCTGGTCCTGCTATTTCGATCTTGTCGAAAAGCTGCCTGAGCCGCCAGCTCTGGTTCGGACGTAATTTTTTATCGTACAACGATGAAAAATTCCTGCTCATGGTCGATGTACAGAACGATTTCTGCGCGGGCTATTCATCGAAAACGCTGACATCCCCATCACCAGCTCACACGAGTTCCTGCAAACCAGGCAGCATACCCGCCACTAGTATTTCAGGGCCTCAACTGGTAACAAACGCGACGCCTTCAGCGCCGGATACAACCCGAAAAATACCCCCGTCAGCGTCGAAGCCGAAAACGCCGCCATCACCGGCCATGCGTTCAGCTCCACGGGAATTCCCATATTTACTGTTAATCCAAGTATCGTACCCACGCCAATAAACATCCCCATCATACACCCGATCAGCGCAATCAGCAGCGCCTCACATAAAAACTGAAACAAAATTGCCTGCCGCGATGCTCCGATGGCCTTGCGAATCCCAATCTCGCGCGTGCGCTCAGTCACGCATACCAGCATGATATTCATAATCCCGATGCCGCCGACAATCAGCGATACCGATGCAATGGCGCCCAGTAAAATGGTCATCACACGCCCCGCTTTGAGCGCGCTCTCGGCGACGCTTTTAACATCGTGAATAGCGAAGTCAGATTGTTTATCTGCGGTCAGGCCGTGTGACTCGCGCAATGTGCGGGTGATATATAAAATGGCGGTTTCCTGCGTAACCTCGCTGCGCGGCTTTGTAAAAATGATATTTACCATATTGTGCACTTTGGTGATGGCGAGGCGCGCGCGCACCAGAGTTTGCGGCAAAATCAGTAAATCATCCTGGTCTTTGCCCTCCAGCGTCTGCCCCTTAGGCTTTAATACACCGATCACCTGCACACGCTGTTTGTTGAAGATTATAAACTTGCCGACAGGATTCACCTGCCCGAATATTTTCTTCGCGGCCGATTCGCCGATAAGTGTAACCGGGGCCATGAGTTGGTTATCCATATCGTTGAACAAGGTGCCACGCGAGACACCCCATTCCCGTAAACCGAAATAGGACGGCGTCACCCCGATAACCGATGAATTTAAAATAGTGCCGTTGTAAGTGACGATCAGGCTCTCAGGCGCAATCAGCATCGACGCGGCATTCTGGATAATCGGCAGTTTGCGCAACCGTTCGGCGTCGCGTTCGAAGATCGTTGATTTATCTTGCGAGCCTGCGTCTACAGGCGTGATAAGCAACAGGTTGCTACCGAGGCTGGCAATCGTCTGTTTGATCGAACGCTGACTGCCCTGGCCAATCGCCACCATGACAATCACCGATGCCACGCCGATTACCATGCCAAGCATGGTCAGCCCGCTGCGCATTTTATTGGCGGCAAGGGAATGCATGGCTTCAATGATGATGGCAAAAATCGGCATAGCTAATGCAAAAAGTTATTTCGACGCTTCTCTAAAGTATCAGCAAAATCTTAATGAAAGCTGGAGAGGGCCGAAATAAACAAGCCCGGCAATTGCTTGCCGGGCTTGTTAAAGAAAATTGTACAGAAGATTAAAACAGCGTAAACGGAGCTACAACACTAAGCTGATTCATATTCGGGTTAGTAGCGACGGTGTTGCCTTTGCATTTCTGCAAGTCATCTTGCGCTTTCTTCAGTTTCTCATTAGCGGCGTCCAGGTCTTTCTTTGCCTGATCCATCTTACCCTTATCAGTTTTAACCACAGCCTTGCCATTTTTAATTTTGGTCGTAAGATCAGCGATAATCGTCCTGATGGCTCGCACCTGCATAGCCGTCATCACCGGTTTTTGCGGTTTGGCTTTAGGATGGGCTATATTCCACTTAATTGCCGCGGTATTATTGGTAATTTTTTCTTCTTCCTTTGTTAAATCATTTTCGTAAGTCGTAAGAAGACCATCACTGGCCGTCCATGCAGCCTTTGCTGTCTTATAAAGCCCGTCCCTCATCTTAACCGCTTCCTCCGCGGCTGTGACAGCCGCTTTCTCTGCAGCACAATCATTCGTTACCGGAGCGTTTACAAAATTGTTCATCGGGTTGGCTGGAACCGCATTTGCAGCTGCAATCTGCATGAACGCACATACGCCAGTAAGAGCCATTAATTTGAAAGTCTGCATGCTAGTCTCCCCCATAGTATATTTGAATGATTATCAGTATATCAAAACAAGGCTTTTTGCCCCTAATAGTGTTAATTATAGACGCTCAATTGCTAACAATTTACTAATTTGATAACAATTAAAGTTAATTTTAATTAAAATGAGCAGTCTTACTTAGTATCGATTACGTTGTATTATAAGTATTTAATTATTTGTACTGGTCATCCATAGCCAGCCCATCCTTAAAATGTATGACCCGCGTCGCATAGTCTGTCATTTTATATTCATGGGTTACCATCAAGATGGTAATTCGCGACTCATTAACCACCTTCAACAGATTCATGATATCGGCCGCCGTGCCTGAATCCAGGTTGCCTGTCGGTTCGTCGGCAAGGATAATCCGCGGCCCCGCAATCAGCGCCCGGGCGATGGCCACGCGCTGTTGCTGGCCGCCGGAAAGCTGGTTGGGCATACGGTTTTCATACCCCTTGAGCCCCACCAGCTCTATATAAGACTGAGCCATGTCGCGGCGGCGCTTGCGCTCCGTCCCCGCATAAAGCATAGGCATGGCTACGTTATCAAGGATACTGCGCCGGGAAATGAGGTTAAAGTTCTGGAAAACGAAACCGATCGTGTGGTTACGCAGGATGGATAATTCCCGATCGTCCATCTGGCCGGTATCTTTGCCGTCAATCCGGCATACGCCGCTTGTGGGCGTATCGAGCGTTCCCAGAATGTTCATGAACGTAGACTTGCCGCTGCCCGACCGCCCCATAATTGCAATGAATTCACCGTCATCGATGTCGAGGGTGACCCCATGCAAAACGTTCTGGGACTCGCCGTTGGCAAGCGGGTAGCTTTTTTTGAGGTTTTCGACTTCGATCAATGAGCCCATAACGCTACTGGTGTGTCAGGCGAGGAATTTCTTCGACAATCACCTGATCGGCCTCTTTGAGGGTGTCAGACGTGACTTCCGTGTAGTCGATATCCACCACGCCCGTTTGCACCTCGAGCGGTTCCGGCTTGGCACCATGAAGCACATACACATGTTTAGGGCCTCCGTCTGTTGCATCGGAGGGCGGGCTATCAGAGGGTGTAAAACGCAAAGCAGGAGTTGGAACGCGCAATACGTCACTTTTCTCATTGATGATAACCTTCACGCTGGCCGTCATGCCCGGCAGCAGCCGGCCTTCCGTATTGTTTACATCTACCAGCATGCCATAGGTTACAGCGCCTTGCGGATTGGTGGGGCTGATATGGACTTTGCTCACTTTGCCTTTAAAGGTTTCCCCGGGGAAGGCTTCGACGTTGAATTCTGCCGTCTGGCCTTCTTTCACCTGACCGATGTCGCTTTCCACCAGTTCGATATTGATCTGCATCTTGGTAAGGTCTGCTGCTATTTTGAAGATGTCAGGCGCCTGGAAGCTTGCCTGCAGCGTCTGCCCCACGCTCACCTCGCGTGAGATAACTACGCCGTCCACCGGCGAATGCAACTCAGCATAACTCAGGTTCACCTTATCGCGATCAAGCTGGGCTTTTGCAATTTCCATGTTCGTGCGCGCTGTGCGGGCATCCTGTGTAGAGGTTTCCGACTGGTTGAGCGGAATATAGCCCGCCTTGTACAGGCGCCTGTTACGCTCTGCGTTAAGCTCTGCGAGCTTAGTTGCCGAGATCGTATTGTCCACTTGTGCCTGACTTTGAGCGATTTGCGCTTTCAGCAATGATGTATCGATCTCCGCCAGTAGCTGGCCTTTAGTGACTTTGTCGTTGAAATCCACATACAGTTTTTTGACTTCGCCCGACACCTGCGAGCCGATGCTTACCACGTTGACCGGTTTCAACTGCCCGCTGGTCACGACGGTCTGGCGTATGTCGCCCTTATCCACCGCCTCGGTTTTATAGTCCACCAGCACCGCCTGCATCACATTGCTCCTCGCCCCCAGCGCCCATGCGCCGATGATGGCAAGCACGACCGTCAGCATCGTCAGCGATTTTTTGACTTTGCGGGTGAGGATCATGGCGTGGCCTCCGTCATTTCATGTACTGCTTTGGTATCCAGCCCGCCGATGGCGCGGATGAAATCGGCGCGGCTGATCTGCACGCCGTAAACGGCGGCGATCAAATGTTCGCGCGCGGCGGTAAACTGCGCTTGGGCGTTCAGCACGTCGATAAACGCCCCTACCCCTTCTTTATAACGCCCGAGGCTTACTTTCTGCACTGCCTGCGCGGAATTCAGGAATTCTTCGGAGGTAGTTACGCTTTTAAGCGCCGTATCGTAGGCGTGCCACGTGTTGAAAGCGTCCAGCTCGGTGTCGCGCTCGGCCTTTTCGTAAGTGTATCTCTCCTGTTCGAGGGATTTCTCAGCGCTGGCCACGTTGTATTTATGCCCGACCAGCGAAATCGGAATGCTGAGTGAAACACCGATGCTGTCGCTGCCAGCGTTGCGCTGGTTCAGGATGCCGTAATTGTTGTAATTGCGCCCCGCGCTTAAATTCACGGTGGGCAGGTTTTCGCGCCTGCGCGAAGTAAGTTCAAGCTTTGCCTGCTCCACCTGCATACTGACGGCGGCCAGATCCGGCCTTGCTTTCTTGGCGGCGGCGATAGCGTCGCTTGCCGAAATGTTGAAGGCTTTTTCCTGTTTTTTATCGCGCACGTAATCATCGATACTAAAATCCGTATCCGGCGGCAGGCCCATTACGTTCGCGAGCGACCCTTTGGTCGTGATGACACTGTTCTTCGCCTGCGTTATTTCCAGCTCAGACTGGCTCAGGGCCGCCTTGGCCTGCAGCACATCGGCATAGGCCGCAAGGCCGTTCTTGTAGCGCAGCTGCGCTGCATTTAAGCTTTCATCACTGTATTTGTGGCTATCCTTGGCAGTCTGCAATGTCTGCACCGCCGCCTGATACCGGAAATACACGCTAATGGTCGCAAAGATCGTCCCCTGCAACACGCTGTCATAACCGAAATTCGCCGCGAGTAATGCCTGCCTCGACTGCTCGATAGAGATTTCGCGACGGCCGAAATCGTATAGCAGGTAGCCGAGGTTGAGCGAAGCACCGTTGCTGTAGCGATGCGTATTGCGCTCGTTGGCGGTGCGAGTTCGTGTGAAGGTGGTGCCGCCATCGACGCTGATGGTGGGCAGATAGCTGGTTTTTTGCACGCCATAAGCGTCGGCGCTTGCCAGTGCGCCTATCCATGTCGCATGGGTTTGCGGGTTGTTGCACAGCGCCAGTGTCACCGAATCGAACAGTGAGATAGGGTGGTCGAGCGTGTGCGGCGTATCGCAGGCGGCGTTGAGCTGGTGTTCGGGTGCCTGCGCGCGATATTTGTCGGTGCGCATCACATCCCCGATCAGCGAGCTGTCGGCGATGGCTTCTCCGAGCATTGTGCACAATGCAAGGTTCCATACGCAGACAAAATTAACGGATCGCAATGATCGCATCATACACCGCAAAAACAGATTAATACTCACGATATAGTATGGCCCGCGTGCATTAAGCACTGGTGTAACAGCGATTAACAATTGGTAAATTAAGTCGCAATTTTACTTAATAAAACCTTACTTTAAGCTTGGGCAGATCCAGTTTTACGGAAAACTTATCTCCAAGGTGGCATTCACACTGTCTTTCTTATGCTCCCTTGGCCATAATTTCATATGCAAAACCACTATTTAGGAGAAAATCATGAATAAACGAATCATCGGTTCAGGCGTCGCCACTATCGTGGTCTTAGCGGCCACAGCCGCCATCGCGTCCTACGCGACTCGCGAATCTATAGAGTCTTCTCCGATTAAAACCGAGCAGGCTGTTATCGAGCACCACACTCAGGCCCATCAGGAGCAAAGGCTGGCCTCCACTGAACCCGCAAGGCAGCCCGTGCAACACACTGCTGCAAACCCCCCATGCGACGACAAAAACATTGTCGGCACTGTCGGCGGCGCGGCCGCAGGCGGCCTCGTCGGCAGCCAGATCGGTCACGGCACAGGCAAGACCGTGGCGGTCATCGGCGGCGTGCTCGGCGGCGGCTACCTAGGCAACCAATACATCCCCACCCGCAACGTCTCCTGCCGCTAACGACCGTTACCGCCTGTTCCAATCATTGTAATTCAAAGCCTTGGCTAATATTGCGTTCTGCCATATTCCTAATCATAGGATAAATTAGCGCAGCCTTAAGGTTTTACGCCCATAATGATAGAGTCAAACACTCTTGGAAACGTCAGGCATGGAAGTCGTCTCTCGTCAGAATCACAAAGATTTGCTGGGTTATCTACCGCACATCAAATCCTCGCTTATGGAATGGAAGCTCGTCGACATTCGCCTGACTGGTGATTCGGAGCGATTTTTCACCATCGGGCGCATGGCCGAACTCGTACATTCCTTATTCAAGGACCGCGAAGGCAAAATCTATCTGTGCAACGACCGCGAAATTTTCCTGCTCATTCGCTGGGGGCTTGATGCCGACCCGCTACTGATCTCGCGCAAGATCGAAGAGCGCTGCTCAGCCGTCAGCTATGAAATCGTCGTGCACGAACCGACTTCGGAAGGCCTGCAGCAACTCGAAATGCTCATCCGTTACGAAGTCTCCGACGCGCAATCCTTCGCCGACAAGCGTCACACGCGCCGCGAAAACGTGGTGCTGGTCGCCGCCGATGAAAAATACATGCAGGCATTGGTGAAAATGGGCATCCCGAATAAAATCACCGTGCATCAGGTCACCGACAGCAACGCCATCATGCCCAACTATCGCAAATACGTGCCCGACATTGTCTTCCTCGATGCGCAGTTGCAGGGACGCGCGGCATCGAGCGTGGTGCAGGAAATCATCGATATCGACCACGCTGCCTATGTCATCATGCTCACCGACAGTACGATGGAAAACCTGAATCAAAAAGGTTTAGGAGGCGCCAAAGGCTTCATCACCCGCCCGTTCAGCCCGAACCAGTTGATGGAATACCTCAAGAAATGCCCTACCCTCTCCTAGCCGCGGCTCGATTCGTCGCCGCCACGGCGCAGGCTTTTGACGGCGCCTTCGTTGGCGCGTGAGAGGCGTTCTTCGAAACTGAAATCGCCAAGCTGGCGTTTGACTTCCTCATCGCTGGCGATGGAATCGCGCACACGGCGCATGCCGCGCGGATTCTTCACCCATATGGCCGGGTCAAACAGATCTGGCAACTGCTGATACCGCATGGCGAGTTCGACCATGCTGGGCTCAGTCTCGCTGGGCTTGCGTGTCAGCTCCTCGGCGCTCAGCACTTCGCCGGTGTTTTTAATCAGCTCCTTGATCTGCGGAAACTGGCCGTTGCGAATGGCTTCGTACATCTTGCTCGTACCGCGTTTTTTGGCTTCGGGACTGATTGCGGGCTTGCGCAAATCGTCCAGCCCTTCTATTTCGCCCATATGAATCACATTGGCATCCGCCACTGCTGGCAGCAAGGATGCAGGTTCGACATCCTGTAAGAAAATAGGAGGAATCGGCAACGTCTTCACGATACCCTGTTCCAGCTGGCTTTTTTGCAGCTTTGCCAACGCATTTGCAATCTCGGCGAACGTTTTTTTTCCACGCTCCGAAACCGCGATAATGGCAGGCAGGCGCGCTGAAATTTCTCCATACTCATCGGCGCTGAATTCGCTATTATTGAATAATTTTTTAGCGTATTTTTCAGCATCGGCCTTGTTTTTTGTGCAGACCGCGTCCAGCGAGGTTTCCTCCGGCGAGAACTCAATCAGGTTTTTACTTTTGCTGAGTTCCGCGATCAAATCCCTGAATTTTCGTTCAATCGCACGTCCGACAATTGCAACCGAGATGCCGTGCGGGTCCACCTCTTCGAGGTGGACCACCGTCAGCGAGCTGTTACCGGTACGGGTTACGCCGGCCGCGAGCGCCTTGATGGCTTCGTGAGTCAGGTTGTTGCTGGTGAGGCGCAACTCACGCAGGTTGGTGCTGACTTTCATTATTTTCGCCACCATTTTGACACCCTCTTCGGTCAGGGTGCTGCCTTTGAGGTTCACCTTTGCAATATTGGTGCCTATTACACTGGTAAGCAGCTCAACGATACCTTCATCGCCCGCGCCTGCGTTGAGCAGGCTCACATCATAAAGCGATTTATTCTGTGCGAGGGCTGCGGCGATTTTCGACATGCCATCGTCGTTGATGGGGTTGTTGACGCGAAGATTGCGCAAGGTTTTATTGTCTTCCAGCGCTTCGACGATGCCGACGATACCATTCGCCGTCAGGCCGTTATTGAACACCAGCAGCGTTTCGATGCTGGTGTTATCGCGCATGGTATCACCCAGCGTCTGGGCGCCCACGTCCTGTAACGGATTATCGGACAGGTTTAGTATTTTAAGCTTTTTGGATTTTTTAATGCCTGCCGCCAACCGCTCAAGCTGTTGCGGCCCAGCGCCAGCGCCTTGCAAGGTCAAGGATTTGATCATCTCCTGCGCGGCCAGCTTGTCGCTGATCATACCCGTGTCATCGATGCTCAAATTAGTATTGGCAATGCGAACATCGCCGCCAGCTTTGATCTGCTTATTGATATCGTCTTTGAAAGACATGGCTATACTTCCCAGAAAATGGTTTTAGCAAGGCTCGTGCGTTTCAACACGCGGCCAAGCACTTCCCAGCAGAACCCGCCCTTTGGCGCGAGGATGGAAGCAATGTTTACGTCATTCAACGCGTCTTCCAATTGGACCGGCGTCATCACAGTGGCCATATCTTTTTCCTGCTTCAGCAATTCCACCTGCCATGCGGCTTTGACGAGGTAGACGCCGCATCCCTCCACATTGCCGTAATGCTCCGCCGAAAGCCGGGTAACCAGCGGAAGCAGCGATGCGGCCATAGTATTCAAGCTTGCATGGTTCATGTTATGACACTCCGTGTGAGCCGCTGCCGTCGCGGTTGAAGCTTTTATACGCCTGGGTGAAATCGCCCACTGACATGTTATACGCATAAACCGGCATGATCGGCGGCACGCGTTCGGGCGTGGTGAGCAACGTGCCGAGCTGTTTCTTGCGATTCGCGCCGGTTTCACTATCGATGCCGTTGCGCAGCAGCAGCGCGCCCTTGATATCTTGCAGCAGCATCGTTTTATTGCCCTTGAAGCCCGCCATCAAATCGTCGACCGCTTCATTGGCCCGCCCGGCGGAATCCGCCTCATGGTAATTGACATAGCGGATACCGTTCTGGTTCAGCAAGCGTGCGAGGTTGTCGTTGATATCCCCGCCAACGGCAACGATCTTCTTGCTTTCAAAATTCGTGACCAGATGCAGCGGCTCGGCGCTGCCGTTATCGTTTTTGACCATCAGCGTCGTCATGCCGATTTTGCTGTCGGAGCGGTTTTCGGAGATTTTGACCGATTCATCCGAAGGCTCGGTATGCACCGAAGGTGCAGTATTGAACAGCATCGTCGCATTTTTCTTCAGCAGCGTCGGCACGGACAGTGCAATCAGCACCGCCTCATTGCTCTCTAATTGCTCCGCCGGAAACTCCGCCGGATTGTTCTTCTTATCCGCTGGCAACGAATCTTTGAGCGTCATGCGCTTGAATAATGCATTCGTTTTGCCTGACGGCACCACCATCTGCCGCACGTCCGCAGGCTGGGCTGCTCCTTGCAAATCCACCTGTTCCGCCTGTTTAAGCGCAGCCTGCACCAACTGCGGCGTCACGGTGGCGCGGATGTCCTCATCGCTGCCCGTGGGCGCCGCGCTGATTGTATGATCAATAAGCACTTCTTGCAGCTTCTTGGCCTGATAGGTTGGGTTCAGCAGCAGGTTCACATCGTAAAGCGAGGCGATGGAAGCGCGCCTGTTGGCCGCCGCGTCCTTAAAATCTGCCTTTCCGATACCGTGTTTGGCCGCCAGTTGCAGCGCCATTTTATACACTTCATCGGTTTCATTTTCCGGGATTTTCAGCGTCACATGATCGGCAGGCACGACCACGTCATGCAACCAGTTTAGCACAAACTGCTCTAAGCGCTTGCCGCGACTGCCCAGGCGTTCTTCCAGCGCCACCTTATGCGGCGTGGCGTTGGGCGTGCGCCCTTCGGCGAAGCCCGCGTAGCTCACGTTGTCGGATTTTTTGCCTTCCGGCATCATGATGCTGGATTTCTGCAACATCTTGGTGACGAGGCGAAGGTCGATTTCAATTTTCGACAGATAATCCGCATATTCAGGGCTGATCGAGGTTTCCGCCGTTTTATACGCTTCTGATTCAGGGTCGGTAAGCTGGCGCAGGCCATTGAAAAACTCACCGAGCTGCTCGGACATCTGCAAAATCTTTTTTGCACTTTGGATATTGATAATTTCTTCCTGCGGCACGTTCTTCTTTTCACTATCGTCTAGCGCGGCGGTGCGGTATTTTTTCAGCACCTTGGCGAACAATTCCGGGTTGGCGTCGAATTCCTTTTTGGCGGAATAGTAGATCTGCGCCAGTGGCACGCCGGTAATAGCCTGTGCAATCCTGTCAGTATAATCGGCGATGGTGGCATCCGGCACTTTCTTGAAATCGAGCGCTTCCCCGGCGCGGGATTTGAGCGCGCGGTCGAACGAATCGCGGTTTTCAAGTCCCTTGGATTTCGGGTTCGACGTGGAATTCACGCGATACGTCAGCGGCAATTTTTCCCGTTTAAAGTGGAACGGCTTGTTCTGCCCGCCAATCACGTCAAGGTTATTCTCATCCGAGTTAGACAGGAACGCCACGAAATCGTACAGCTTCGGCAATGTACCTGCTTTGGCGAGGTTGATTTCATCGAGCAGGATGGGCCGTCCATAATCCGCCGAGGTCGGATCGGCGGCGCGGATGGCGATGCCGTCGCGGGTGGTAATCCCGATTTTGCTGATGTCGCTGGTCACCGCGATGCCTTCAATTTCGCACACGCGCAGGATGATGCTTTGCATCACTTTCTTAAACTGCTCCTGTTCTTCCACCGACTCACCCTGCACGCGCACGGCGTTCCAGTCGATACTCACGACACCCGGCCGGTTAGGCTCGCCTTTTTCTTCATCACCTTCATGGAAAGCATCGCCCAGCACGCGCTTCAGCAACTGCTTGCTATCGTCTGACAGCCCTCGTTTCGGGTTGACGTTACCTTCGTAAATCTTAGCGTCGATCGCCGCTTTTTCCTTATTGGCCGCCGAGGTATCGAACACGATTTCGCAGAAAATGCTGCTCATGTCCGTGCCGGTGCAGTTCAAAATCAGCGCGCCCTTCGGGTGCGCCAGCTTGCCGAGCATTTTATTCATAAAACTTTTGCCTGCGCCCGGGGGGCCTTCGTAGTGGCAGTAATAACTATGCTTGTCCCAGTCGTCGCGGTAGGGGTCGCGTTCGGCGAGTTCGTGTTTCAAATATGGCAGCATGCTGCGCGTCGGCAGCAGGCGCATCAGCTCCGCGTACAGGCGGTCCTGCGCGGTGATGCGGTCGTCTTCGCTTTCAATAGCGGTGTTGCCGCTGCGGCTGCGATCTTCGCGGTAGGTATTGAAAAATATTTTATCCGCTTCGCTTTGCAGCGCATGCATGTGGCCGGTGACTTTATCCTGCATCGGCACGGGCGTGCTGGTTTCACCGAATACGACTTGCTCTGGGCGTTTTGCCATAAAAGCTGCTTCCAAAAAGTTATAGGGGACTATACCCCGTTTTAGCTTAACTGCCAGTAAATATTAATATTTTTTAACTAATTTTGCCCTTAAATAGTCCGTTCCGTCAGCTTATCTTGCCGTACAAGCCGATAACCCGGCACGGCCGATCAGGCCCTCCAGCTCACGCTTCTTTTCAACAAAGGGTATCCCTCTGCTGATGCTGGTGTTGGCGCGGCGCTTGAGCAGTTCAAGCAATTTTTCATGCATCTCTTCGGCGTTAGAAATATTGACGATATCGATGTTGCGGTTGCGCCCGGGCCTGTTCACCTCAGCGGCGAATTTTTTAATATCTGGCGCCATCGTAGGCGGCATGTGTTTACCGGCAGCGCCAAGCGCTTCACGGTCTACGGTTAAGGCGCAAAAATCGATGGTGACGTTGGGTGCCTGCTCGCCCAGCGCTTTGAGTATTTCTACCCCGCGGCGCTGGTCATTATGGGCCGTGTCGGAAATGACGAACAAATGCGTTTTGCCGACGAGAAACTTAGAATCGTGTTTTCCCGCAGCGATCAGCCCCAGCGTCTCCTGCATGGCAGGTACTAAGAAATCCTGTCCCCCACCCTGCGTTTCACGAATACCCGCAATGGCGCGCCCAATGCTGCTCGTGCGGTCGCCGGGTTTGGCAATAACTGTAGGCATGGGCTGGCCCATCGCAGTGATATACACATTGAAGCCCTCGGACTTGGCCTCCTCATACAAAATACTGCTGATCGCCAGCGCGTTTTCCAGCGGCGCACCTTCCATGCTGCCCGATACGTCGATCAGGATGCCAAGGTCAATCGGCGGCGGCACGGTGCGCACCTGCTGCTCTTCATGATAATGCTCGTAATCATTAGGGAACGACAGCGGTATGCCCAGGCTTTCTTTCTGCAACCGCTCCGTCACCGAATCCACATCGAGCCGCGATAAATCACCGTCCGGCGGTGTTAGACTATACCCTCCCCGGGTTTCGACCTCGGTAATCTGCTTGCGCTTGATCTCGCGCAGCATGGCGCGCACTTTGCGGCGCGTAGCCGTGTGCGGGGCGAGGATTTCGTGGTATTCATTGATATCAGCCAGCATAATGCCCGCCGCTTCCTCATTGGCTGGCGCACCACCTCCCCCGCTTTTGCCCCCCCTGCCGGAGCCATGCGGCAAATGCTCCATCGCGTCGTTCACCAGATCGTCGAGGCTTTCGCTGCCATCATCTTTTTTCTTTTCGTTGTCTTTCTTTTTGTCCTTGCCGTCCTGGCCTTCGTCCTCGCCTTTTTCACCGCCCTTGCCGTCTTTGCCATCGCGGATTTCACCCGGCGTGGCGCCGGGAATCGGGCAATCGTCGATCTTGATGCCGCCCGGCCCGAAGGTGATTTCAATCTCATCGCCATCGCCCGGCGGCCCGGGATCCTTGCCCGCTTGTTTATCGGCCATGCGCTTGAGGGCCTTGCGGACCTTGGCGATCATTTTGCGTAGCTCTTCTTCCTGCTGTTTTTGCATCTCGGGCATCAAATGCGCCATGTAACGATCGAACATGTCTTCAATCACCGCCGCACGCTGCTTAGAAGACTGAATCAATTGCTCGCGGTATACTGAAGCCCCATGTGTACGCAGCACGCTCGGCTGCAGCTGCAATTCTTCAAGCTTCTTGCAGTTTTCCAACAAATCGCGCAGCGCCGCCTGCCCGGTGATAAACGTGCCGTCGCCCTCGGGCGATCTAGCTTTCAGCCAGTCGACATTGATACCGATGCTTTTCCATCCCTCGGAGGTATTCGGAAAGTAATCGTTATTGCTGTAAAACGCATTACGGATAGCGAATTTCAAGTACGTAACCAGTTCCCCCGTCGTCGGCTTTCCCTTGGACTGCATGCGCTTGGCATGCGCCACATGCATATCGTGAAGAAGCGTCGTTTCGAAATTATTCACCGACACGCCGTGGTCCTGCATCGAATAGGCGCCGGAATTTACCGCGAAACGGTTGGCGTAATTATTCTCTGCCTCGTCGAAAATGATAAATCGCATCTGGTGTTCGAGTTCGAGTTTTTTCATCTCGATATAGTCGTTCTCGTCCCGCGCGCCGGGCTGTTTCTGCATTTCGATCATCTGGTCGCGCAAAGCATCGATCTTGTCGCCGAGGCTGACCGTGCCCATGCCGTGGGCGATTTCGTGCATAATAATCGTGCTGGAATGCTCCAGCCCGCAAATCAAACTCCACACAAGGTCGGTATGAATGAAATTGCGCCCCGGCTCGTAAGAGAACCCCACCGCCGGATACCCGCCCTGGGGTATCGACCAGCCGATGCGCGTACCGCTGCGGCCCACGCTGTTGGCGATTTCCAACGCATGGTTTCGCAAAAAATCTTTGATTTCCTTCGGCCGTTCTTCCCGGCTGGTGAATTGCTGCCAGATGCGGCTTTCGGTGAACTCCACATCGCGCACCACTTTCGGCCACGTCATCGATACGTTTTTATCCATCTGCACCGTGCCAATCGCCGCACCCCACATCAGCTGCATCAGCGGCGTATCCAATCGCGGGGTTTTCGGAACGGCGCCGCTTTTGAGCATTTCGTTGGCGTTCAGAATCTCTTCATACAGCGCCGACACCTCTCCGGGAAAATGCCGGTTGGCCGTTTTTAAAATCTCATCGCACAGTTTTTTGAAAGTTTTTTTGGTAAGCGTCTTCGTCATCATAAGCTCCGCCGCCATGTTGCGACAGGGCTGGGTCGGCTGGTCGGATATATATTGCAGGCTTTTATAATTCGTTGCCGTTGACATGACCACCCAAGCGCTTCTATTTGCGCCTTATTATATATTAACGCATGTTAATAATCCATCGATGACTCAATGGATTATTAACAAATAAGATCAATGGGTTGAATTATTGGTTACGTCATAAGCGGATCGAACGACCCCGAACCGCCGAACGCAGCCGCCGGTGAGAACAGCATATCCATCGGCACGTCCTTGAAAGCGAACCCCGGGAAAGCCGGGCCGGATTTCTTGAGCAGCGCTCCAAAATCCACATCGCGTTTGACATCCGGCACGGGCTTCGCATCCAACACCTGCTCCGCCTCATTCACCTTGGCAAGCATAGGCGCGGCGCTGCGCAATTGCTCCGGCGTCACTTTAAACGGCGCCACCGCCTTGAACTGGTCTTCATTGAGCGCCACGCCCGGCTTGCTTTCGGCAATATGTGTCACCTGCAAATTGTTCATATCGGTAAAATCGACACGGAATACAATGGTGCGTGCCGCCGCTGCACCATTGCGTGAATCCTTTACGGCCATGTTCCATATCTGCTTGCCCGGGGTCGCCAGCGTGCCGCCGAGCATGGCGATTTTATGCGTCTGCAAATCCTCAACCTGAATTTTTTCCGCATCCATCGCGCGGTTATATTTCGGGAATTCCGTTTTGTGGAATTCCCGCAGGCGCTTATCCAGATCGGAAATGTTGATACGCTCGAAACTCTGCACTTCCTGCAACTCCAGCTTCAACGACGCATAATTATGCATCTCCTGCATGATCGCTTTCAAATGCTCGGGAATCTGGTCCTTTGTCGTCATTTCCGTAATCGCATCGCGCACCCCGCGCCAGCCGGAATTGCCGAGGTTCTGGTCGGAAATCAGGATATCCAGATCGCTACGGTCCGGCGCATTAGCGTAAGCCAGCGTTAACCTGCGTTCGATTTCCGGCGCGCTTAAGCGGTCGGGTGCCGGTGGTGGCGCGGGCAACAGGCGCGAGCCAATCGGCCCCAACATCATCTTCGCGTTGAACTGCATGAGCTGCGCGCCCTTTGACTTCGCCTCATCCACGAAACCGCCGGTCAGCGTGCCGATGCTGATCTTGCCATCCTTCAGCGTCACCAGCTGGCGGTCGGCGATCTCACGCATGTTTTCGAGAATATACTGCTCCAGGCGCGTCACTTTTTCCGAGAGCTGCGTGTGCTTGTTGGTTTTTCGCTCCACGTGGTTAGACTCTTCAATTTTGCGTTTCAGATTCGCATCCAGCGTTGGCGTCAGATCTGTAAACGATGTGCCGTCATTACGCGTAAACATCTGCGGCACATTTTCCGCCGCGCGCAACGTTGAGGTTTCCGCTTCGCTATCGGTGTAGCCGAAGCCTGTGCGTTTCTTGGTTTTCAGCAACTCACGGTCACCCGCGTTATATTTATGCGCCTCGCGCCCAAACGCATGCATATGTTCTATGAACACCGAAATCGCCTGCGTCTTCTGGCGCAGATCCTTGTTTTCGGGTTTATTGATATTCAGCAGCATGCGCGCATTATCGTCCATCGCGTGCCATTTTTTATACAGCTCAGAAGCCGCCGTATCCGGCATCGCCATACCGTCTCGCCCCGTCTGAGGCGAGGGCACCGTGGTCGAAGTTTTTGGCGGATTCACCGTCAAATCCTGCAATTTGATTTTCTGCGTAGCAATCGGTACGACCTGAATCGTGCCACCATCGGGCATTTTGCCCGGAATCGGCTTAAAATTTCCCAGCCCGTCCTTGCTAAACATGTTGATCGCCGCATACCCCAGAAATCCAAGCAGCCCAACCCCCGACACAACCGACAGCGTCGCCGAACCCGCCAACGCTCCGCCAAACGCGCCCGCACCTAGCAACGCTAAGCCGCCCAGCAGCCCCGTACTTCCGTATTTGCTAGCCGCCTCATCGTTCATGCCGATCGCCTTGAGCAGTTTCGAGCCGATGGTGCCGATCATGTCCATCAACGAATTCTTGTGCGCTTCACGCGCCTTTTTATCCTCTTCCGATTCCTTATTGGTACCGGTGATTTTTTCCAGCCAGCTAAGCCCGCGGCCACTATTGGCGTCCTTATCCACGATCCCTGCCCCAACTATGGTTGCTCCTGCTGCAATTACGACCGGCAAAACCATTTCACATCCCTCATAGATTTTTTCATTACGCACATGCTACCACCGGCCTTTCAGCGATGGTGTGATGCTTGAATGAATTGCAGATGACAGAATTAAGTAAGGGAAAATGACGGAACTGAAATAATCTACAACCAATTATAAAATCTAAATTATTTACCAGATTACAACGCCATCGAGATACGGTATTTTAAGATTATGCTGGATTACCACGAAGTCGAAACCGGCGCAATTTGCGCGCAAGATGCCAAGGATGCCATACTCGGCGCGGGTGCAAGCAGGTAAACAACCCGTGAGAGGCGAGTATGTGCGAATTACTCGCAACTGTAATCCTGTTATTTTAATCAATTTTTGTCCTGCGCATGTTGAATCCGGCCATAAATTACGCCATTTGCGGTAAATGTTAACAGTAATTACATGGTTTAACGGGTAATATTAACCATCATAATCGGACATATGACGGGGGTTCTAATGCCTGCTCACAAAAATATCCACTCTCCTGCTTTCCAGTTTCCGGTCAACCCAGCCAAAGACGCCAGCGGCACACCCGCCGCCGAGACGGCGAGTTTCGTCGTCGCCAGCGAACCCGCCCAGGGTGTCGTGTCCCCCGACGAGTTGAAAGCCATGATCGCCGGTTTGAAAACTTTCTGTAAAACTTTCGAAGACGAAATTACCGCCCCGATCAAAGCTCGCGTGTCCGGCAAAGAGTTCGGCGCACAGAAAAACGCCGCCCTCGCCCCATATAAAGCCCAGTTCGACAGCTGGGACGCCCAGATCAAAACCGCCGAAGAAGCCGCCAAAACCTACGATGCCTTGAAAGATCACGACGATCAGCGCATCAAGCTCGAAGCCGCGCTCACGGGCGCTAAAACCCTCGGCGAAGCCTTGCCGGAAACCTTCGCCGCGCTGGAAACGGCGTACGCCGACAGCACCGCCAAAGCGCTGATTCCCAAAATCGCCGCGCTTCCCGTGACCGTCGACAACGTCGTCGTGCTGGCGGAAATGAGCAACACCAGCGCCAAACTCGTGGCCGATCAAGCCAAGCAATCCGCGCCTGCGCAAAAGAAAATCCTGCTCGAAGTCAGCAGCGACCTCATGAAAACCGCCAAGAACATCGGCCTGCAAGGCGCGATGGTACTCGGTGCTGTGGCATACGCCTCCACCGACGATGAAGACAAAACCGTCACCATCTTAAAAACCGACCGCCAGCAGATCGGCCTGCATCAGGTGCCCGTCGCCGTACGCGACACCTTCGCGCTTGCCAGCGACCACGCAGTCAAACACAATGGCTCGCGCCGCCAGTGGCTTGCGCCGATCACGATGGCGGCACTGACCAGCGGCAACGAAGCCGTCGCCGACGCCATCATGGGCGCTTCCAGCGATGCGGCGCGCGCCGACGCCATGAACGAAGCGCTGATGAAACTCTCCGGCGAAGCCACGCTCGACGGCGCGGTTAAAGCGCTCACCCCCGGCGTGCTAGCCTCCATCAAACCCGACGGCACGCTCGACGCCAGTTCGAAGCTAGTACAAGCGCTGGAAGCACAGTCGCTCTCCACCGTCGTGCAGGCAGGTACGCTTGAAATCACCTCCCCCACCGCCGACAAGCGGGCCGCGAGGTAATTATGCCCATCATCAGCAAAGACGACATCGAAGACCGCGTGCTGGAAGCCAGCGATATCGTTTCGCGCATCAACAACGTCGCGACCAGCGAAGACTACCTGCCGCTCATCCGTGACGGCGAACACGTGAAGGATAAAGACCTCTCTGGCGCAAACCTCGTCACCTATAACAACTTCACCATTGATGACGGCGACAGCTGGGAAGAACACACCGACCGCCTGCAATTCGACCTCTCGCGCACCGACCTCAGCGGTTATAAGTTCAACGGCGCCAGAATCGGCGACCTCGCCATCGCCACCGCCCGCGACGCCGATTTTTCCAACGCCGAAATTCACGAGCTTGAACTCAGCGGCGACGCCCGCGGCGCGCTTTTCATCGGCACAAAATTTGACGATTTCTGTCCCGACCATAACACCGATGTCGACGGTGCCGTGTTCATCGGCGCCGAATTCAAATATCCCTCGGTAAAAAACCACCTGCCCGCCACTACCATCGTCACGACCGCCCAACTCGCCGGAGCACTTCCCGGCATGGGCGAAGACAAAATCATCGCCATCGCCGAAGCGCTGGAAACACTTAGCGAACGCCACTCCAAAGGCTCCCCCGCCCTCGCCGAATGCGACGAAGCTTTGGCGCTGTGCAAAGGAGCCCTCCACTTGCATACCCCCGACGGCGCAGGCTATACTGACGGCATGAATATCAAATCCCCACAGGAACCGCAGAGGGGAATTCAGTAATGCCAACTGCCCCCTCATTCGTACAAAAAATCAAACGCGACATCCCCATCCATTTCGTCGTCTGCCGCGACGGTAAGAACCGCCTGTGCCATTATTTCCTCATGGCCCGCCCGGAAAAGATCAAGCTGCTGAAAGCTGTCAAAACCGGCCTCGTCGACATGAAGGATTACGGCACCATCCTCGCCTCCGGCTTCGGCACCCAGCCCTCCGCCGCCACGCGCCGCAAGCTCATGGAGCTGTATAATTTCGATTGCGAAACGCTGGAGTAGCCTGTGGCTTACCAATCGCTGGACGAAATCGTAGCCAACACCCGCCAACGCCAAGCCTATCTCACCGGCAGTTACGACAACACCATCGCTGTCGCCGGCGCGCTCAAGCGCATGGGCCTTGGCGAGCGTTTTGAATATGTCGGCTCCGGCGACGCCGCCCTCGTCATCGCCCCCGAAGGCCACAAGGACATCGTCATTCGCCTCGGCACCGAGTTCGAAGAGCCTGACAAATGGTGCTACAATCCCATGACCGGCACCGAAGAAAAAATGTTCCGCGCGCAAATCCCGCAGGTGCTGCAAGCACTTCACACCGAAAAACTCCGCGTCATCCACAACCCCGAATTTTCCACCACGCGCACCACGCAGATGCGCATCGAAATCCTCCCCCGCGTGCAAACCATCCGAGACAATGACGATCAGGGAAAATGGGAAAAATACGGCACACGCCTGATGCAGGAACTCTGGGTCTCAGGCTATAAAATCCACGACCCGAAAGTGCGGAATATAGGCCTGCTCACCAACCGCACCAAAAGCCCGCTCTTCATCGACCCCGGCGAGATCGAGCAGCTCACCCGCAAGGAAAAAATCTTCTCCAAAGCCGACATCCTAAGCCACGCCGCCACCAGCTTCAAACGCCGCACCACGGGTTATCAGTGGGCCTTCGAAGACCAGACGGCGGGCCTCACCCGAAACTGGAAAAAATACATCGTCGACCACCAGAAAATCTACGATACGGAGATGCAGGAACTTTTCGACCGCATGATCCAGCCGAGCGAAAAACACGCCGAGAAATACCGCGAACGCACGCCTGACGGCAACCCGATTGCGCGTTAAGCGTGCTTCGCCAGCGGGCGTTTGCTATCCGCCACGGTTTTTTCAAGCTTCAGCAAAAATTCCTTCACCGGCAGCCCACCGCCAAACCCGACTAACTTACCGTCCGCCCCCACCACCCGGTGGCACGGCACGATGACCGGCAGCGGATTGCGGTTATTGGCCATGCCCACGGCGCGCGCCTTGTTGGCATCGCCCACATTGCGCGCCTGCTCGGCATAAGAAATCGTGCCCCCATACGGGATCTTCTGCAATTGCTTCCACGCCATCAATTGAAAAACCGTGCCGCGCATGTCAAGCTTCACTTCGAAGCGCTGGCGGTCACCCGCGAAATATTCCTTCAACTGCAGCTCTGCTTTGGCAAGCGTCGCGTTGTCCTCCGGCGCTTCTGCCATCTCGTCAAACACGAGCTTGGATTGCTCACCGTCGTTGAACAACACCGCACGCAAGCCTTTATCACCCGCGATCAGGCGCAGCCTGCCAATCGGCGAATCGACGGTTTTATATTGCAGCATGGGAGTTCCTTCCAACGTCGTTGCCAATAATGCGTGCCAAGAATGCGTAAAAGGGCGATTATACTAGGCCCGAAGCCAGATACCACTGAAATTACGCGAGCACGCGCTCTTGTTTCGGAACCTGCTGGACACGCTCAAGGAACGTAATGGGACGATTGATTTCGCGCCCGCCGGTCTGGTTACTCAACGGGTCGACGCCGGTTTCTTCAATCGAGATTTGTAGGAATTTCAGCAAGTTTATAAAAAAAGCCGCCCGGGTTGCCCACGGGCGGCTTTTTTGAGGGCGCTTACTGTTTGCCCCAGTTACTTACCATAGATCTGGTCGAACGTGCCGCCATCGTCGAAATGCTTTTTCTGCACATCTTTCCATCCGCCGAAATCGTTAATGGTTGCCATGCTGAGTTTCGGGAAGCGGTCGGTATATTTCGCCGCCACTTTAGGGTCTGACGGACGATAATAGTATTTCGCCGCCAGCTCCTGCGCCTCAGGCGTATAGAGGTATTGCAGGTAAGCCTTCGCCATTTCCAGCGTGCCTTTGCGCGTTGCATTCTTCTCGATCACGGCCACCGGCGGTTCCGCTAGAATGCTCACCGACGGCAGCACCACTTCGAACTTGCCCTTGCCGGTCTCTTTTTCCGCGAGATACGCTTCGTTTTCCCACGCGATCATCACATCGCCGATATTGCGCTGCACGAAGGTCGTGGTGGCACCGCGCGCACCGGTATCGAGCACTGGCACGTTTTTATACAGCTTGCCCATGAATTCCTTGATCTTGTCTTCATCGCCGTTAAAGGCTTTCTTGGCATAGGCCCATGCCGCCAAATAATTCCAGCGCGCACCGCCTGAAGTTTTCGGGTTCGGCGTAATCACCTGCACATCTGAGCGGATCAAATCTTCCCAATCCTTGATATGTTTCGGGTTGCCCTTATGCACGAGAAACACCACCGTCGACGTATACGGCGACGAATTGTTAGGCAACTGACTCTGCCAGTCATACGGCAGCAGCTTCGCTTTTTCCGCGATCACGTCGATATCGTAGGCCAACGCAAGCGTCACCACGTCGGCTTTCAACCCGTCGATCACCGCCCTCGCCTGCTTGCCCGAGCCCGCATGCGACTGGTTGATCGTTACGTCCTGCCCGGATTTCTGTTTCCAGTAACTGACAAACTGCTTGTTGAAATCATCGTAAAATTCGCGCGTCGGGTCGTAGGACACGTTGAGCAATTCGAGCTTGTCGTCGGCCACCGCAACCGGCGCAGTGCCAAGCGTGATGGCGAGCGCCGCCACTAAGGAAAGCTTATGTACTAACTTCATCATATTTCTCCTTAAATAGATTAAAAGCGGAACTGGGCGCGGGTAAACACGGCCTTTTCGTCCGGATGGTCACGTAAGCCCGAGAAGCCACCTTCGAACGTCGTGCGCGTCAAATCGACATTGAGCTTAACCGCACGGCTGAAGTACCAGTTAACACCCAGTGTGGTTTCAAACGCCTCGCGTGACGACACCAGCGGATTGGCAAAAAGCGAGCCGAGGAACGCTTTATTATCGACATTCAATTCGCTCACGCGCCCTGTGATTTCGAACGCACCCCACTGGTTGCTTTTCGGATCGAAGTTATGCACTGGCGTCACGCCGTCGAAGCTCGCGTCTTCACCGGTAATAACATACGAACCGGCCACTTCCCACGCGGTATTGTTAAGCCTGCGGTTGGTGTTGGTATTCCTGACTTCCTGCGAGTTATACACGTATTCGCCCAATACACCGAAGGGTCCATAATAATACATGGCTTGCGGGTTCAAACGCACCTGCGGCCCATTGGCGTAGCTGTTCGCCGCATAGGTAAAGTACGTGCGCTGGCCAAAGCTGCTGTAACCCGTCACGAGGTTCGGCGTCGCCACCGTCCCCTGATGGATGCCGTAGCTGCCCGCAAAGCCAAGGCCAAAGCCCTCAAGCGCACGCACGCCCATCCACGTAAACGGCTTCACAAACACGCGACCGACCACGTCTTTATTGTTATCGTTATCCCCGGTTGCCGCAAGCAAATCCGGGCTGCCATTGGTCAGGCCTATATGGTATTCGAGCTGGTCAGGAATAATCTGCCCATACAGCATCACGCCGATGTCGCGATATGGCACAAGGTTGGTCGTCTGCCCGCGCTCGACGAACATGACATCCGACTCGGACTGCCAACGCTCGATACCGATCGGCAATTTAAATTCACCCATGCGCAGATTGACCAGCTTGCTACCCGGCATCGGATGGAAATCGCCATACGCGTCCAGCAACGTCGTCGCGCCGCGCCCGAAATCCACCATGCCGCGCATGTCGAAATAATCGGTCAGCTTCGCTTCAACCACCGGTCGCGCACTACGAATCAGGAATTGATTGGTCGTGCCCGCCGCGCCCGAATCGAAAAACGTGCGGTTGTCGGCCTGAACATAACCCGCAATCTTAAGCGCATACTGGTTATCCGGCGTGGTGAACGTCACGCCCTTGCCGGGTTTATAATCGAATTTCGGCGTTTTTTCGTCGCGGGCTTTTTGCGTTTCCTGCGCCACTTCCTGATTGCGCTCGACAATCGCTAAACGCTTATCCAACGAACCGCTGGGCTTGTATGAGGTAGCAGGGCCTGCGGTGGGTTCAAGGCTTGCGGCTTTGGCTTCCTGCTTATGCGCTTTTTCGCGGGCTTCTAGCTGTTCGATGCGTGCGGCCAGCGCTTTTACCTGCTTTTTCAGCAAATCGGTTTCTTCATCGGCAAAAGCTGGCTGCGCCATTGCGGCGAAGCCAATAGCGGTCGTAATCAGCAATAGATTTTTCATTAGCATCCCCCATCTGGAGCGTTTGTTGATAAAATTGCCTCCAGTGGACCAGTCGGCAAATCAGGATTTTTTTGACCATAGTGGATTTATAGGGATTACTCAAGCGAATGTTTTTTTACGCAGAGTTATCGTCCCTTTTACGGAATATTTCTTTTGCCTGTACGCTTTCCATTGAACGATTTTCAATCGCGATGCTGCATTCGCCAATGTCAATGAATGTCAAGCAATCCGGGTTTTCACGGAAACTTGACATGGATGTTTTTAGTATTGTTTTTGGCATGGAATTCGCTTAACCTTGCGCTGTCCCATAACGCCTTGGCCTCATGTATAAAATCCTGTTCGTCTGCACCGGAAATATCTGCCGCTCCCCCACCGCTGAAGGCGCGCTGCGCCACCGCGCGCAAAGCTTAGGCGTCGGCAATAAAATACACGTCGATTCCGCTGGCACCCACGCCTACCATATCGGCGAAGTTCCCGACGCGCGCTCCGTCGCCACCGCCAAAAAACGCGGCATCCTCATCGGGGATTTACGCGCCCGCAAACTGGCCCTCGAAGATTTTAACGAATTCGACCTCATCCTCGGCCTCGACAACGAACACATGCAGCACATCGAGCGCTTAGTGCCGAAAAACGCGCACGCCACCACCGCCTTGTTCCTCGACTACGCGGGACAAACCGGCAAAGAAGTACCCGACCCCTACTACAGCGACCAGCAACATTTTGAATATGTGCTTGACTTGATCGAGTCTGGGGTTGAACCTTTAATCGAAAAACTGAAACCAGAATTACATCTAAACAGAAATTGGGGGGGATAAACTCATGTCACAAGCAGCGCTCTTGCTCGAAGTCAGCGAAAAACCAAAAGAAAAAGAAGCAGTCAAGGAAACCGTGAAGGAACCCAGGGAGCCGAAAGAACCCGTGAAAGCCAAGGTTTCCGTGCCTCTGCATCCCGCGGCGCTTCTGACCGCCGACGAATGTCGCGCTGCCGAAAAAGACGCCATCACCGGCGACATCACCGGCGAAACACTCATGGAAAACGCTGGTAAGGCGCTCCTCGACCTCATCACCCACAAGTTCAAGCCCCGTCCGGTCCTCATCGTCTGCGGCACCGGCAATAACGGCGGCGACGGCTTTATCCTCGCCCGCATGTTGAAAGAAAAAAACTGGCAGGTGACGCTTGCCATCCTCGGCAACGCCGAGGGCATCAAAGGCGACGCTAAAAAATCCCGCGACAAATGGAACATGTCCGGGGGTGCCCCGCGCACCTTCGCCCCCGACCTGCTCAAAGAATCGCAACTCGTCGTCGATGCCATTTTCGGCACCGGCCTTGACCGCCCCATCGAAGGCGACATCAAAAAAGCTATCGACGCCATCAACGCCAGCAAACAGCCGGTCGTGTCCGTCGACATCGCCAGCGGCATCAACACCGACACTGGCATCGTCATGGGCACCGCCATCAAAGCGACCCACACGGTTACGTTCGTTCGCGCCAAACCCGGCCACATCCTGCTTCCGGGCAAAGCCAACATGGGCGAATTGCATGTCTACGATATCGGCATCGCCGGCGATAAAATTTTGCCGACCTGCTACCTCAACGCCCCGGCCCTGTGGAAAAACGAATTCCCCACCTTAGCTCCCGACGCCCATAAATACAGCCGTGGCCATAGCCTCGTCATCGGCGGCGGCATGAACACCACCGGTGCTTCGCGCCTTGCCGCACTCTCCGCGCTTCGCGTCGGGTCCGGCCTCGTCAGCGTCGCCTGCACACAAAGCGCGCTTCCGATCTACGCCATGACCCTCACCGCCGTCATGACACAGCTCTACAGCAACGCCAGCCAGCTCGCCGCCCTGCTCGACGACAGCCACATCACCGCCACTCTCGTCGGCCCGGGGTGCGGCGTCAGCGACACCACCAAAGAACAGGTGCTCCAACTCCTCGCCACCAACAAGGCTTGCGTGATCGACGCCGACGGCATCAGCGTCTTCCACAACGACCCGAAGGAACTTTTCACCGCCATCGCCACGCGTCCTTGCGTGTCGGAAACCGGTTCCAAAACCGTGCTCACCCCGCATGAAGGGGAATTCGCCCGCATTTTTGATTTCGCCGGTTCGCGCACGCAACGCGTCAAACAAGCCGCCAAACTCAGCAAATCCGTCGTCCTGCTCAAAGGTAATGACACGGTGATCGCATCCCCGGACGGCCGCGTCGCCATTAACGCCAACGCGCCGGTGTGGCTTGCCACCGCCGGTTCGGGGGATACGCTCGCGGGCATCGTCACCGGCCTGATGGGACAAGGCATGCCAGCCTTCGAAGCGGCGTGTGCGGGTGTGTGGATTCACGGCGAAGCCGCCATGCAGTTCGGCCCCGGCCTCATCGCCGAAGACCTGCCCGACCTCATCCCCCACGTACTCAAAAACCTATACAATGATTAATACGATCCGGGTGATTATTTCAGGCCGTGTCCAGGGCGTGGGTTACCGTGCGTGGGCGGTGGAAAACGCAACCCATCTGGGCCTCGGCGGCTGGGTTCGCAACCGCAACGACGGCTCCGTGGAAGCCGTTTTCAGCGGCGAAGACGCCGCCATCGCCAACATGATCGACCTCTGCAAAACCGGCCCCGGCGCCGCGCTAGTCGATTCGATCGAAACCTACACCTGCAAAGAAGAAATCACCGGCCTGTTCACAGCCAAGCCCAACGTAAAAATTTAAATATCCCGTCATGCACTTTAATTTTCCGTCATTCCCGCGAAGGCGGGACCATACTTAATGGCGGCGAAGTCAATCCAATGGGGAGGCGCGTCTGCGCCGGGTAAGCTGATACCCTCGCTATCGCGAGGTGGATTAGATACCCGCCTTCGCGGGTATGACGATACTAAAACTAGCGGATATGCGGCTGAGCCACCGAATGCTCATCGGTCTTTTCAATAATGCCCTGCAATGAAAACCTGGTCTTTTCCGCGCTGAAACTTTTTCCCTGCGCTTGTTCAATCTCCGGCGCAAGTGCTGCTTCCACCGGCTTTTCCTGGACATGCGCCATAACGGGTGTTTCGATCTTCTTCTCCGGCGACTTGCCGGTAATCACCTTATAATAAAAATCCGTCATCTTGTTCGTGATATACGCATTCGGAATCCCGATAATCGCGCCGAACATGCTCATCACACCCGCCGACGCGCCAATACCCGCGCTCGTGCCAGCGGCAAATCCCATATGCCCGACCAAAATCGGCGCCGTCACCGGATTCATGCCCAGAATCGCCCCAAACGCCGCGAAGGTCGGCAGCGTCACCAGCAACGTCTGCCAGCGGAACGGTTTAGGTTTATGATCTTCGGAAGCGGTAATTCTCAACTCGGCATCTTTCGCGCTCAAGCCCTGCGCCTCAAGCGCGGCCACTTTTTCGCGGCGCTCTTTTTCCGTAAATCCCGCCGACACCGCGCCCGAATCCGAGCCCACCGTCGCCACCGCCGCGAAGCCCATCAGCCCGGCCACACCGGCCAGAATCCCCGCCGCCGCGGCCACCGCGCCGAAGGTCGGCAACGCAACGCCCGCCGCAATCACACCAAGCCCGCTAAGCGCCACCGGTATAAAGGCGCTGATCGCGCCGATCACCATCCCATAGCCAGCACCGACTGTCGCACCCGCGATAAACGCAGCCGTACGCCTGCCCCATGCCGCCTGGTGCACTTTGTCGTAGTAATCCTCGACCTCGATAACGGGAGGTTTCGGGCTGGTTTCGGGTTTAAAGGTAGCGACTATTGCTGTTACAAATCAGAGTTATCCAACCTGTATAGTAGCTTACTTGCGCTTTGGGAATAAGTGACATTTCCATGACAACGGAAACGCCTTATAACCACCTGATTTTCCTAGAAACCAAACTCGTTATGGCCACGCGCCAGCTCTTCCCGGCGCACGCACCAGTCCATCGTGGCATAGCCGTAATTGGCTCCCATCGCCTGACACGTCACCTCGGCGCTATACTGGCCGTTGGCTGGCGCCATCGTGGTGTTTGTCTTGAAGAACGTAAAATACTGGCAGCCGCTGAGGCTGAGCAGCACGGCGATATGCAAGGCGATGCGGATGGTCGTTTTCATAAGGCTCTCCCCTTATTGTCTATCGTCTATCCTACGCCTCAGAGATTACGATGGCGCTAAGGTTTGATGAAGATAGCCTAAGCGAAGCCCGGAGCCATTAACCGGCGGTTAAGGTTTGTCGTCGGTGATGTCGCGATAGTCCGCATCAATGATCGTCAGCGAGGGAGTATGCGGTTTTTTATTGGCATTCCTGAGGAATAGCCAGCGCTGCATCACCTCCCGGAACTTCAAATAAACCGTCAGCGCAATCCCGGCCGCGATAATCCAGATTAGAATCGTAAAGCCGAGCGCAAGGGCGCAGGTAATCACCAGCCCTATGAACAACACCGAGAAAAACGATAATATATATTCCATTAACTCTACCTTACACTTTTTTTCTTAGGATAAAAGCCACAACGGAGGGGTAATGTGGAATTTTGCCAGAGTTTTCCTGATGGCGTCCCTGCTGGGATGGGTGGTCACCTGCGTGCTGATGACAAGCCAGCCGCCGATGGACGCGTTATATAAGGAAGTCCACGCCGCCCCGGTGCAAAAATTCCATCCCCAGACCAACCGCGAATTCACCTATAAGGGCCAGAAAATCAAACTCATCGAAATGGCCGATTATGAAATCGCCGGCATCGTCGTTTCCCATAACGACCCCGGCGCATGGTATCGCATGGACATGACCCACGACGCCAGATCTGTCGAGACCCGCAACATCTGCCTGATGTGGGGCGCCAATATGCTCAAAAACATTTACCGCGACACGCCCGTGCACAACGACGACACGGCCTGCGTCTTCGGCTCGCCCAGCGTCGAGGACATAAACCCCGACGATATCGCCAACCACCGCCTGCTGACCGATAACGATGCCCTTCGCCAGCGTATCGCCAACATCCACACCGGTGACCAGATCATCTTCAAAGGCTCGCTCGTCAGCTACGGCGAAGAACGCTGGGGCGGGCACAATACCGTCAACGTCGTTTCCCACGGCAGCAACGACATCGCCAGAAGCGTAACCCTCCTGGTCACGGACCTCACCATCCTCTACTCCCCCAACGAGCGCTGGGCGGTCACCAACCAGATATTCCTGTTTTTATCCTTCACCGCCGCAGTACTATGCCTAGGGATGCGTTTCCTGAACGCCAATTACTAGACGGTGCCGAAGCTTTTAATCAGGCTGCCGCAAATCATATACCAGCCATCGACCAGCACGAAAAAAATCAGCTTGAACGGCAATGAAATCTGCACCGGCGGCAGCGTAATCATGCCCATCGCCATCAACACCGACGCCACGAGCATGTCGATAATCACAAACGGAATAAACACTAAAAACCCTATTTCAAAGGCACGTTTCAACTCGCTGATCGTATACGCCGGCACCAGAATGCGAAACGGCGTATCCTCCGGCTTTTCGATTTCGACTTTAGGGGCCATGCTCACAAACAGCGCCAGATCCTTCTCGCGCACGTGCTTCAACATAAACGCATGGAACGGCATGCTGATTTTTTCAATCGCCTCTTCCTGTGTGATGGTTTCTTCCATCAGCGGTTTCACGCCTTCATTATAAGATTCCTCGAACACCGGAGCCATGATGAACATGGTCAGAAACAGCGCCAGCCCAACTAATACCTGATTCGGCGGCGTCTGCTGCAATCCCATGGCGCTACGCAAAAACGACAGCACAATGACGATGCGCATAAACGACGTGGTCATAATCAAAATCGACGGCGCCAGCGAAATCACCGTCATCAGCACCACGAGTTCTATCAGTCGCGCGGTTGCCGTGCCGCCCGGTGCGGATTTGCCGAGATCAAGCGTCACGGCCTGCGCGAAGCTATGCTCCGGCACACACGCGACCAGCGCAATCAGCAATAATGGCAGGATAAATTTACGCATGCGGCGTGTCCGTGCTTGGAATGATGTTCGACTCTACCACCAGTTCGCGGTTGTCGGCGAGCAATAATAAATGCTCGACATTGTCGCGGCGCACCAGCATCAGCCGCCGCCGCTGGTCAATCCGGCGAACTTCCACTACCTGCAACCGCGTGCTCGTCGGCGATTGATTCACCACCTGCCCGAGCAACAACGCCCCACCTGCCGTGCGGCTATATCGTTTCAGCGCGAATGCACTCAGGCCGATCAGCCCGATCACGAACAGGAACGCAAACACAAAGCGCAGCGGGTCGACCGTATCCATTATTCATCATCCCCGTCGGGGTCGCGCTCATGATACCCGTCGCTGGCATCCACCTTGCGATACGCCACATTGGCTTTCTGATGACTAGGCATGCCGCGAATCTCATCGGCCACCAGATCGCGCTGCACCACCAGCTCATCGCCCAGCGTCTTCAAATCGCCGAGCAATTCCTGCAACCAATCCGCATAGATAATACGCTCTTCCTGCGTCAGTTGCAGCACCGTTTCGCATAAAATCTTCACCTGATCGTCCAGCCCGTTCAGCTCCATGATCTTGCCTTCGCGCATCAGTGTGCGCCCCACGCTTACGAACTTGTGGATATCGGAAAACAGCTTTTCGGTTTCAGTCGTCATCAGGGCGCTCCGGGTTTGCGGCGGGACTTGTCGTTGGTTCTATAAATATAGGCGAGGATTTCCGCCACGGCGGCATACGCCTCCAGCGGAATCGGCATATTGATATCGAGTTTGGCGAGGATGGTGACGAGGTCGCTGTCCTGCCGGATTTCAATGTTGTTCTGCTTGGCCAGCGCGATGATCGCCTCGGCCATCAGCCCCTTGCCCTTGGCGGCAAGAATTGGTGCCGGGGATTTTTCCTGATCGTAGGTCAGCGCGACGGCTAGTTTATTTTTATCGAACTGTTTCGGTTCGTCATCCTGTGCCATCGTCACCGCCCTTGGCATCCGGCTTGGCGTTCACATCGACATTGAATTCCATTTCCAGCAGTTCGGCTTCGGCGCCTGCCGATGCGGCCATGTTCTGGTCCCTGATTTTCGCGTGCAGTTCCTTGCGCAGGATGGTGGCTTCCTTGGGGAACAGGAAGCCGAGCTTCACCGTCTTGCCGCGCACTTCGACGACGGTCAGTTCGATATTATTATTAATAATGATCGATTCGCCGATTTTTCGGGTCAAATAGAGCATTGAAAAGAGGCGTCCTTCGATGGTACATGCGAATGGTTTCCATTAGTGTCGCATCTCGCTAATAAATGCAAATTGTTTGGAGCGTTCAACCACGTTGGCATAAATTTAGCTAGTATGCGTAGGAGAAATGCGCTACATTATAGTTGCTAACTAGGTAAATATTGCCTGCATATCGGGTTTTAGACATGGACTACGCTGGTATACCGCTGTTTAACTTAATGAAAAGCAAGCTGGACTTCATGTCCCAGCGTCAGGCCGTGCTTGCCCAGAACATCGCCAATGCCGACACGCCGGGCTATAAGGCCAAGGATATCAAGGAACCGAATTTCTATAAGCTGATCTCCGCCAACGGTGCACCGCCCAATACACTCAAGCTCGCCGCAACGACGGCGGGCCATATCCTGACCAGCGCCACAAACGGGAGTGACTTTAAAATTGTGAAGCGCCACAGCACAGACGAGCTAAATCCCAATGGCAACAACGTCGCCATTGAAGACGAAATGTCCAAAGTGGGCCAGAACCAGGCCGAGTACCAAAAAGTGCTCAACCTGTATTCCAAGGCGATCAGCTTGTTCAAAGTCGCCATCGGCAACCCCAATACTGGATCGTGATAAGTTATGGCTGATCTAACCGACACATTGGCAATCTCAACCTCCGGCATGAAAGCCCAAGGAGATCGCCTGCGCCTCGTCGCCGAAAACATCGCCAACGCCGACTCCACCTCCTCGACTCCCGGCGGCGCCCCGTACCGCCGCAAAGTCATCCTGTTCAAGGACGTGCTCGACAAGCAGACCGGCGCCTCGATGGTCAAAATCGCCAAGCGCACCACCGACAATTCCGCCTTCCAGAAAAAATACGACCCCAGCCACCCCGCAGCCGACGCGCAAGGATACGTCACCTTCCCCAACGTCAATCCCATTGTAGAAATGATGGACATGCGCGAAGCGCGCCGGGGCTACGAAGCCAATCTGAACGTCGTCGAAGCCTCCAAAGCCATGCTGACGCAAACCATCGCGCTACTCAAACAATAATAGGTGAACCATGTCCGTTGATGTTCTAAGCGCCGCCAATGCCTACCGCAACCAGCTAAAGCTGATGCAGCAGGACAAGAATACCGATTCGTCCGATGGCACCTCGCCCTTCGCCCAGCTCCTGCAAAACACCCTCGGCGACGCCGCCAACGCGCAAGGCAAAAGTGAAGCCCTGCAAACCCAGTCGCTCACCGGCGGCAAAGTGGAGCTGTCGGATTTAGTCGCCGCCGTCACCAACGCGGAACTCTCCTTAAACACCGTCGTCGCCATCCGCGACCGAGTCATCAACGCGTATAACGACATCATCAAGATGGCGATTTGACTGATTCGTAGTAAGCTTCAAATAATGTATCAGCAAGCGGTACTATAGTTCTTGCAATAAGTAGTGCATGACTAGTTGCAATTGCGAATGATTGATTCTGAGCAAACATTTTTATTGATTCTAGCCTATCTAAAAGTGGATCTGAATAGGGATCAAAATGAGACGCGGTGGCATCAGCTAATGTTCTTATTAATTCATTTTGCGTAAACTCGTTCCCTGCATAGATACCCGCGCGGCTATTTAACCAAACATCTAAATCTATGCAACATAGACTGAGATTATCTTTGTTGCTTGGCTGAATAGTAAAATTATAGTCTTCTGTTGGAGATAGTTCCTGAGGCGAGTGCAAACTTGCATATACCAATATGGGTTTATCGAGACGACCAACTACTCTTTGTAATAAGGGGCGAAAATTCTTTTTACCCTTAGCAATCAATGAGCGTATCAATGCCGTGCAAGCGTGAATATGGTAATGTTTTCCTGATTCAATTAAGCTGATAAGATCAACTAATTGCTTCATTGCTCGATCTAAATGTACAACCTCTTCCTCAAGTGTACGAAGTCGTTTGCCATTTTCTGGCTGAAGCTCATTTGCAGACTTAGTACGCAATTTTTGGGCTTGATCATTTTCTTGACTATAATTTCTTAAGAATTTTGGCCATTCAACAATTGGGAATTCAATAAATTCAGGAAGTTTTTCTTTGAGATCTGCAATTTTTTGGCCATTAGCGACTACTTGTAATTTTTCAGGAAATCTACATGTAACCCCAATTTTTAAAAATCGATTTGGGACTGAAACTCTAGCAGACTGAACTGATATTTTTTTACCGTTGTGGTCAGCAACAGTGAAGTACAATGAACCATCTGTTTGTATTTCTACATGAATGTAACCTTTATTGACTCTATTGGCATTTCTAGCCATGTTACAGCTTTCTCAAGTGGCCAAATTGAAGGCATATTGTACTCTGCTAGAAAGTAAAATTTAAATGGCTCGGACATTAGGGGGCTTTCTTTTTAATTATTTGTGCGTATTAATATTATATCTGAGACTTCAGTATAATTACATGAACTAAGCAACTAGGATTTATAATTATGGAAGCGGCTGAAGTCGTCGATATCATCCGGCAGGCGATTTACATCCTCATCATTACTTCCGCGCCGCTGATGGCCACGGCGCTCATCGTGGGTCTCAGCATTTCGCTCGTGCAGGCGTTGACGCAGATTCAGGAATCCACCCTAACCTTCGTGCCCAAAGTCCTTGCCATGCTCGCCATGCTCGCCTTCACCCTGCCTTTCATCGTACAGCAACTCACGGATTTCACCATGAAGCTGCAGGACAAAATCGTCCACCTCGAATGAGGGCCAAAAAACTTTAGTGATATAGGCTATGCTAACCCAGATCGCCGCCGCGCAACTTTTCGCTTTTTTATTGATCTTCTGCCGCGTCGGCATGGCGATGATGCTGCTACCCGGTTTTTCTGAATCCTATGTGTTCGCCCGCGTGCGCCTCGCTTTAGCCGCCGGCATGAGCATCCTGCTCGCGCCGGTCCTCACCAACATCCCGCACGCGCCCAGCCATGTAAGCGCGCTATTCATCCTCATCATCAGCGAAATCCTGACCGGCCTGTTTTTAGGCGGCTTAAGCCGCATCCTCATTTCCGCCATGCACACGGCAGGCGCCATCATCGCCTACCAGTCCGGCCTATCCGCCTCGCTCACCCTCGGCATCAGCCAGCAAGGGCAGGACACGGCGCTGGGTAATATCCTGAGCTTTACTTCCGTCGTGCTACTATTCGTGATGGACCTGCACCATCTCATGCTGCGCGGCCTCTCCGACAGCTACAGCCTGTTCATCCCCGGCGAATTCCCCTCCCTCGGCGATTTCGCCGACCACGCCGCCCACATGGTTAACGGCGCATTTCACGCCGCCATGCAAATGTCTGCACCCAGCCTTGTCGTCGGCACCATCATGAACTTGGGCGCGGGTATCCTGTCGCGCCTCATGCCCAACCTGCAAATCTTCTTCATCATGATTTCACCCCAGCTCGTGGTGAGTTTCCTTGTCCTCATGGTCACCTTCAGCTCCATCATGCTATGGTACATGCAGTATTTCCAGGACACGCTCGCCACCTTCCTGCCGCCCCCGTAAGGAGCCTGCATGTCAGATGAAGATCAAGAGCAAAAAACAGAACAACCCACGCAAAAGCGTTTAGACGAAGCCTATAAAAAAGGCAACGTTCCCTTCTCGCGCGAGATCGGCAATTTCCTCATCATCATGATGGTGGCGCTCACCGTGGCGTGGTTTTCACCCGACATGCTGAAAAAAACCGCTTCCCTACTCACCCCCATCCTCTCCGAAGCAGGCACCACCCCTGTCGACGGCACCACCGTCGGCCTGATTTTTTATAAGGTCATCATCGGCTCGGCTGGCATCATCGCCGCACCGGTCATCGGCGTGATGGTGGCGGCAATTGCCGCCAGCGTGCTGCAAAACGGCCTTGTCATCAGCAGCGAGCCGCTGATGCCACAGTTCAGCCGCATTTCGATCTTCAAGGGTCTGGGCCGCATGTTTTCCATGCGCTCCGTCGTGGAGATGCTCAAAAGCCTGCTCAAGATCGGCGTCGTCGGTTACGCGTGTTTCGTCTCGGTTTACCCCGACATGGTCCATATCCGCCAGCTCCCCAACAGCACCACCTCCGCCATGCTGCTTTACCTGATGCTGCTCGCCCAGCGCGTGACCATCGCCGCTGCGCTAATCATGTTCTTCATCGCCTTGATGGATTTAGCGTGGCAGCGCTTCCAGTTCACCAAATCCTTACGTATGAGCAAGCAGGAAATCCGCGACGAATACAAGCAGTCCGAAGGCGACCCGGTCATCAAGCAGCGCCTTCGCCGCCTACGCATGGAACGCGCCAAAAACCGTATGATGCAGAACGTCCCCAAAGCCGACGTGGTCATCACCAACCCAACCCATTTCGCCGTCGCGCTGAAATACGAGCAAGGCGCGATGAAAGCTCCGGTGGTTCTAGCCAAAGGCATGGACCTCGTGGCGCTGCGCATCCGCGAACTGGCCAAGGACAACGACATCCCCGTCATCGAAAACCCGCCGCTGGCGCGCGCCCTGTTCGACTCCACCGAGATCGATCAGGAAATCCCCTCCACCCATTACGAAGCCGTGGCCAAAATCATCTCCTATGTCTATCAACTCAAGGGCAGGAAGTTGTAACCGTCATCGCCGCCCCCTTCTTTCGTCATCCCCGCGAAGGCGGGGATCCAATGCGGAGCGCGTCTGCGCGGGGAGAGTTCTTGCCCTTGCTACCGCAAGGTGGATTGGATACACGCCTACGCGGGTATGACGATCTAACATTTCACTGTACATCCGGGCCGTTATCGGCCTAGATAATGCGCATGGCCATTCGCTACACCGACTTTATCACCAATGAAGATTCCCGCTCGGACTTCCTCCCGCGCGGTCGCAAGCCGACCATGTTCGCGCTGGCGCTGCTGTTTGCCGTCTCGCTCGCCGCCGGCATCGCGCTGCCCGCCCTAGTGCTCAATAAAATGATCCTCATCGGCTGGCTGTGCCTCATAATCAGCGTCAGCGGCTGGTACGTGATGCTGGAAATCACCCGCTCGCGCGATTTGATTCTCGCCACCGAATTCCAAAACGCCCTGTTCGCCTCGGCGCTCGGTTTCAACAATACTTTCTGCCTCATCATCAAGCGCGAAGGCTCCATCGTCTACATGGACACCGGCTTCCAGAAAATGTTCCCGGACCTCATCAAGGAACGTGTCATCTCCATCGCGGGCATGCTCAAGCACGGCAAAGTCACCACCGTCGACAAAGAAAAAATCTTCGCCGCCATCGACCGTGGCGTCTACGACAAAATCATCTTCGAAATCCGCGGCCCCGACAACTTGACCCTCAAAGTCGTGATGTCGCTGGAACCCATCATCCGCCCTTCAGGCTTCATCCTCCTTCGCGCCCGCGAATTCGTCGAGCAACGCACGCGCGACGGCGCCCCGGAGATGAAAACCGGCGCTCCCACCAACCCGCTGCTCACCAAATCCAGCATCACGCTTTTCGCCTACATCATGGACCGCATGAACACCGGCGTCTACATGACCGACCCGCGCGGCGCCATCATCTACGCCAACCGCCTGATCGAACAATGGCTCGGCTACCGCGACTCTGAAATCATCCTGACCAGCCTCTCGCTCAAAGACATCGTCCACCAAGGCAGCTCCCACCCCGGCACCATTTCCCCCGATAATTTCGAAGGCGAAGTGACCTTGCGCAAAAAAGAAGGCGGCCTCACCAAGGCCTTCATCAACCAGAAGGTGATCATGGGCGAGGACAATAAATCCCTCGGCTGCGTCGCCATTATCAACAACATCGTCGAAAAAGACCCCAGCATAAAGAAAACCTTATGGTAGCCGAAGCTAACAAACTCGATCATTTTATTGAAACCTCCCCCATCGCCATTGTTGGCCTCAACAGCAACGGCCTGATCGTTCAAGGCAACGCCGCCTTCCACGCGCTCACCCAGCAAACCCTCATGGGCCGCCTGCCCGCGCCGCTTTCCGAGCTGCTCGCTCCGGCTAAAAAAACCGAAGCCGAAGCGATCTTGAAAAAAGCTACCGGCGGCCAGATTCCCGGCGACGCCGAAACCATCGAACTCGTCCTGCCCAACGGCGTCGAAGTCATCGTCTCGTGTTATTTCAGCCCCGTCGAAGACGGCGGCACCGGCATTTCGCTGATCGTCCACCTGATCGACATCACCGAAGAAAAAAACCTCGAATTGCGCTTCGCCCATTCGCAGAAAATGCAGGCCGTCGGCCAGCTTGCCGGTGGCGTCGCCCACGACTTCAACAACCTGCTCACCGCCATGATCGGCTTCTGCGATCTGCTTCTGATGCGCCATCCCGCCGGTGACCAGTCCTTCGCCGACATCATGCAGATCAAGCAAAATGCCAACCGCGCCGCCAACCTCGTGCGCCAGCTACTCGCCTTCTCGCGCCGCCAGACGCTGCAACCCAAAGTCCTCGACCTCACCGACGTACTGGCCGAGTTATCGAACCTCATCCGCCGCCTCATCGGCGAAAACATCGAACTGAAAATGATTCACGGCCGCGATATCGGCCATGTCCGCGCCGATCAGGGCCAGCTAGAACAGGTTCTCATCAACCTAGCCGTCAACGCCCGCGACGCAATGGCCACCGGGGGTGTTCTCACCATCGCCACCCACCGCACCACCATCAGCCGCGCCAACCCGCTGCCGCGCGACCTGATCGCCCCCGCCGAAGAAGACACCATGATTCCTAACGGCGACTATGTCCTCGTCGAAGTCATCGACACCGGCACAGGCATCCCGCGCGCCATTGTGCAGAAAATCTTCGAGCCGTTCTTCTCTACTAAAGCCGTCGGCTCCGGTACGGGCCTCGGGCTTTCCACCGTCTACGGCATTATCAAACAATCCGGCGGCTATGTTTACGTGTCCAGCAAAGAACACGGCGAACCCGGCCAAAATGGAACAAATTCCGGTACTAATTTCTCGCTCTACTTCCCCGGCGTGCAAGCCGAAGAAGTCGCCGCCGCCGCCGCCGAAACCGTCGCCGAAGAAAAATCCGCGCCGCTCGACCTCACCGGCAAAGGCACCATCTTGCTCGTCGAAGACGAAACCCCGGTGCGCATTTTCGCCGCCCGCGCGCTTCGCAACAAAGGCTACACGATTCTGGAAGCCGACTGCGGCGAAACTGCCATCAACCTCATGAACGAGCACGGCAGCGAAGTCGAAGTCATCGTCACCGACGTCATCATGCCCGGCATGAACGGCCCCACCATGATCGACAAAATCACGCCCCAATATCCCAACGTCAAAGTCATCTTCATCTCCGGCTATGCCGAGGACGTCTTCGTCAACAATTACGGCGCCGAACGCAGCTTCAACTTCCTGGCCAAACCGTTTACGCTAAAGCAGCTTGCGAGCAAGATCAAGGAAGTGGCTGGGAAATAGTATACCCCCATGTCCCTCTTCGACCCCATCCGCCACTACTGCGAACGCTCCGGCCCAGGCCTGTTCGACGAGCCTCTGAACGCCATTTCAAATCTCGCCTTCTTCATCGCTGCTTATGTGCTATGGAAACGCTATAAACAAATCCCCGATCCGCAAGCTGCCTGGCTCATCACCCTGCTCGCCACCGTCGGCCTCGGCTCAACCCTCTTCCACACTTTCGCCAACGGCCTCACCATGCTCGGCGACGTCATCCCGATTGCGTTTCTCACCTTGACCTATCTATGGACCGCGATGCGCCGTTTCCTGTGCCTCTCCAGACTCAAAGCAACCGCTTTCCTCATTGCCTTCGCGTTCCTCGCCTTCCTCGCCGAAACCGCCCCGCCCGCTCTCAGGTTCAACGGATCGGTCAGCTATTTCCCCTGCCTGCTTGCAGTTTTCCTGCTCGCCTTCTTCGCTCGCAAACGCAGCCCTCAGGCCGCCAGCACGATCTTTCGCGCCAGCTGCTGGTTCTGCGTCTCGCTGACCTACCGCTCCATCGACATGACGTTGTGTCCGACCATCGCCATCGGCACGCATTTCATCTGGCATATCACGAACGGCTGGGTGCTTTATCTGCTGATTTCGGCCCTCCTGCCGAAGCCAGCCACCGCCGCAAATGCCGCCTGAACCTCGCCACCGCCCAGCAACTAAATACCAGCATCAGAATATTGCGGCGCATCCAGTAGGGTGGCCCTGCATATTCCACACTCACCGCATAACTCCCCGGCTCTAAAAACGACAACTGAATCAACCCATTGCGCGACAGCTCGTAGCTGACATTCTCCACCGTCTTATTCAGCGGCAACCTCTGCCCGTTAACGGTTATCTCCCACCCCGGAAAATAAAGCTGGTTGACCACCATCGTCACCGGCTCTTCCACCGTTTTCACCTCCACCGAAATCGCAATCTCGCCTTTCGTCTCCAGCGGCCGATAACTAAACCTGGCATCCTTCCGCGACGGCATCTGCACCAGCGGAACATGCTGTTCAAAACGATTGGGCAGCCCGCGCATATTCGACGTTATCGGCTGGAAAATATCCGATCCCTGAAACGTCTCCAGCCCATGACCGATATAAAAATCCCGACGCGCCTTATATTGATAGACGACCCGCGCGCCGATAAAATCCTGCTCCATCTGCGGCTTGTAATAATCGAAACACACCAGCAGCAACATCGCCGCCAGCACACCGTACGCCGCATGCTCCTTACGCCCCTGCCATACGATGCCGATACATTTGACCAGCAGCAGAATCTCCACCGTCATGCGCAGATAGGTAAACCGCCACGTATATTGCAGATAGCTCAGCGTATGGAAACTATGCCACACTGGCAGCGACGCTGGCCGCATCATGAACGTCGCCAGCACGAACAAAACCGCCAGCCCGATCACCACCAGCCTATCCCGACACCGCACGATCATCGCCAGCACGATCAGCGGAAACCCATACCACTGGAAATAATAATACAGCGCACTGCGCGGGCTACCGCCGATCCAGCGGTCGATAAACTCCCCGCGCCCAAACGAAGCATCGGGAGTCAAAAACCCGACCATACCCCTGCGATACGTCACCTTATCGCTGAAATACCACGCCTCGAACCAGTAAGGCGCCGTCGCCGACGCTATCACCACGCACGCCGCCAGGCAAGCGCGCGCGAACATGATCTTATCCATGTTTCGATAGGAAAAAACCCGCCCGAACGCCAGTGCCCCAATCGTCATGATATAAAAAACCGACACGAACGGATGCGTGTACAACACCGCCACCGACGCTGCCACAAACCCGCCCCACAGCCTGAAAAACCGTTCCCGCCGCTCAATCGCACGTGCCATTTCAAGGAAAAAATAAACGCCCCAGAAGCCGAAACTATACGCATAATTCTGCCCCGTCCCGGGCGTATCCACCAGCGGCTCATATTGCGCAAACACCGTCACTATCAGCACCGTCGCCGCATAGGCGATCATCGGCGGCAGGCAATGAAACCGCGCGATCCTGTAAATCGCCCCCACCCACAGCCAGATAACCGCCAGCCCACTCAGCTTGAACGCCGCTACCGGCGAGCCCACCAGCCAGATAAACGGCAGCGAGAAAAACCAGAACCCCGGCTGATACAGCAGAAACGTGGGATAGCCATACCCGCCGTAAAGCTGGTGCAGCCAGCGCGGATACCACACGCCCACCGCCACATAATAGCGAAAAACTTCCAGCAGATACGCGTAGCGAAGCCAGTGATCGCCGTTGCTGTTGGTGTAATAGCCTTCGTGGAAAAGAACGCGCCCGCAGATAATCAGCGACAACATACCCAGCATCGCAACGACAGCGATGGAATGCAGCAGATTTTTGTCACGCAGTTTCATACGGAATTAGTAATTGCATAGAGTGGCGTTCCGTGTAAAGTCATGGTTAAATATTTATTACTTACCTCTCACAGGAGCGCCCCATGGATAAGAACAAAGCCCTCGAAACCGCCCTAAGCCAGATTGAAAAAAACTTCGGCAAGGGCTCCATCATGCGTCTCGGCGACAATAAAATGGAAGCGATTGAAGCCACATCCACCGGCTCGCTCGGCCTCGACATGGCCCTTGGCGTCGGCGGTATTCCGCGCGGCCGCGTGATCGAAATTTTCGGCCCGGAAAGCTCGGGTAAAACCACCCTCACGCTGCACATCATTGCAGAAGCCCAGAAAAAAGGCGGCACCTGCGCCTTCGTCGACGCCGAACACGCGCTCGACCCGATCTACGCCAAGAAACTCGGTGTTAACATCGACGAATTGCTCGTCTCCCAGCCGGACACCGGCGAGCAGGCGCTTGAAATCGCCGACACGCTCGTGCGTTCGGGTGCTATTGACGTCGTCGTCATCGACTCCGTCGCCGCTCTCGTTCCAAAAGCCGAATTAGACGGCGAAATGGGCGACTCGCACATGGGCCTGCAAGCCCGCCTCATGAGCCAAGCCCTGCGTAAACTCACCGGCTCGATCTCGCGCACTAACTGCACCGTCATCTTCATCAACCAGATCCGCATGAAAATCGGCGTCATGTTCGGCAACCCGGAAACCACCACCGGCGGCAACGCGCTGAAATTCTACGCGTCCGTCCGCCTCGACATCCGCCGCATCGGCGCGATCAAGGACAAAGAAGAAGTCGTCGGCAACCAGACACGCGTGAAAGTGGTGAAAAACAAAGTCGCTCCGCCATTCCGCCAGGTCGAATTCGATATCATGTACGGCGAAGGCATTTCCAAAACCGGCGAAATCGTCGATCTGGGCGTGAAAGCGAACATCATCGAAAAATCCGGCTCGTGGTTCTCCTACAACAACCAGCGCATCGGTCAGGGCCGCGAAAACGCCAAGCTGTTCCTGAAAGAAAACCCGAAGATCGCCGACGAGATCGAAAAGAAGATCCGCGACAACGCCAGCACCATCGGTGCCGCGCTGAAAGTGGAATCGACCGCCGAAGAAGCCTCAGAAGCCGAAGTAGCATAAGCTCTTTCCAAGGAGTCGCGTATGGCAAAGCCTAAAAAAGGCGTGAGCCCGCAAACGCTCGATGACCTCGTTAAAGCCGTCGACGATCCCGCGCAAGCGGCGGCGGCCGGTGTGCTGCGCGCCAAGCTTCCCTTCGAAGCCGACCCGTCCGTAGCGCAGGGCGATCGCGCCTCCGCGCCGCTCATCGCCACAATTCCTTACGCCAACGGCCACAAAGCCGCAATCACCGACGACCCGGCCGACCCACACCATTTCGGCTTCTCCGTCACCAATCCGCACGGCCAGCCCGTCAACGTCCCTAACATCCCCGACATGGACGACGGCCACGCCACGCTCAACCCAACCCAGATTCCCGAGGCCCTCAAAGAAGTTGAAAAACTAGACCGCAAAACGGCTTTAAGCTTCACCGACCGCATCGCCCGCCCGCCCAGCTCTGAGTTGGAAGTCAGCTAAACCTGAATTCCACGCATAAAAAACCACCCGCCCGGAATTCCGGGGGTGGTTTTTTATGGGCAAAACGCCTGATTTACCAAGTGTCCGTCATAGCCATTTGCCAATGTTTGGCAATAAAAATATTAATGCGATTTAACCATTGGCATTGCTAGATAAATATTTATGATGACCCGCAACATTCCGACTAAAGGACCGCTATGCAATTCCTCCTCATCGCCTACGACGCAACCGACGATAAAGCCTTAGAGCGCCGCATCGCCGCGCGCGATGCGCACCTCGCCCTCATCAAACAGAACCACTCTGAAGGCCACGCGCGCTACGGTGCCGCCATCCTAAGCGACGACGGCAAGATGGTCGGCTCCATGATGGTGCTGGAATATCCCTCGCGCGCCGAGCTTGAGCAATGGCTCGCCGCTGAACCGTATGTTTTACAGGAAGTCTGGGCCAACCTGCAAATCACCGAATGTAAAATCGCGCCATCGTTCGCGCCCGCGTAACTGCGCGGTTGCCTGAACATCGGTTTTGCATTACAACATCTTACAGAGGCATGGGGGAATCGCATGCCGAACACCTAACCATATGAGACGCGCTATGAAAAATGTTTTGTTTGCTACCGCCGCCCTCCTGCTCACCACAACTGCTGCTTACGCCGCGCCACATACCTATCAGGTAACCGGTTCCGTGCTCGAATTGACCGACAAGAAAATCGTCGTTTCCAAAGGCAACGCCAATTGGGAAATTGCCCGCGATTCCGCTTCCAAAGTGCCCGCCGCCGTAAAAGTCGGCTCGAAAGTCACCATCGAATACACGATGACCGCCGTTGACGTGACCGACAAAACAAGCAACAAGGCCACGAAAAAGAAATAATACTGCCATTCACCAAGGAGATTTCCATGCATAAACTCGTACTCGCCTCCGCCGCGCTGGCGCTGCTGGCCACGCCAGCGTTCGCTGCCGATAAAACCGTGCCGCTGGCTGGCAAAGTCATCGAACTGACCCCGACCAAAATCACGACGCAAGACGCTAAAAACCACCGTTTCGAATTCGCCCGAGACTCCGCCACCCCGGCCCCGGCTAATCTGAAAGTCGGCGACAGCGTCGTCATCCAGACCAAGCTGGTCGCAATGGCCATCGCCGCGCTGCCCCCTAAAGGCACCGCCAAAGCCCCAGCCAGCGCCACCAAAACCAAGAAAAAAGCGAAATAACCACGCTCTTTTAATTCACTGACAAAAAGCATGCGGCTTGCATAGTCGCATGCTTTTTTGTATGGTGCCTTTTTACCACGATTTTTTGGGCGATATGCAAAGCACGAACGATATAAGATCCGGGTTTTTAGACTTTTTCAAACGCGGCGGCCACGAGGCAGTCCCCTCCAGCTCGCTCGTCCCGCAAAACGACCCGACGCTGATGTTCTCCAACGCGGGCATGAACCAGTTCAAAAATGTCTTCACGGGTGCAGAAAAACTCCCCTTCGTGCGTGCTGCCAGCTCACAAAAATGCGTGCGCGCCGGAGGCAAGCATAACGACCTCGACAACGTCGGTTACACCACCCGCCACCACACGTTTTTCGAAATGCTTGGCAACTTTTCCTTCGGCGATTATTTCAAGGAAGACGCCATCGAATTCGCATGGAATCTGCTCACTAAAGAATTCGGCCTGAACAAAGAAAAACTCAGCTTCACCGTCTACCACACCGACGACGAAGCCTACGCCCTGTGGAAAAAAATCACTGGCTGCCACGACAGCAAAATCCTGCGCATTCCCACCAAAGATAATTTCTGGGTGATGGGCGACACCGGCCCCTGCGGCCCGTGCTCCGAAATCTTCTACGACCACGGCACCGCCGGTGGCAACGGCGAATGGGCGCTCAAGGCCGACGGTTCCGATAAGTTCGACGCGCGCTTCGTAGAAATCTGGAACCTCGTCTTCATGCAATACGAGCAGGTCGATCTGGAAACCCGCGTCGACCTCCCCAAACCCTCCATCGACACCGGCATGGGCCTGGAGCGCATCACCGCAGTCATGCAAGGCGTACACGATAATTACGACATCGATCTATTCAAAAACCTGATCGCCAATATCAAAGAACAGGTAATGCTACAAACTACAGTGCTTGGCGGCCAAAACGCAGATGCGGCTCCATACAAAGTGCTCGCCGACCATTTGCGTTCCTCCTGTTTCCTCATCGCCGACGGCGTACTGCCCTCCAACGAAGGCCGCGGCTATGTGCTTCGCCGCATCATGCGCCGCGCCATGCGCTACGCCCACCAGCTCGGATGCAAAGATCCGCTGATGTACCATCTCGTCCCCGCGCTCGTCACCGAAATGGGCACCGCCTATCCCGAACTCAAACGCGCCCAAGCCACCATCACCGACAACTTAAAACAAGAAGAAGAGCGCTTCAAACTCACCCTAGAGCGCGGCCTCAAGCTCCTCGAAGAAGAAACCGCCAAACTTTCCAAAGGCCAGAAACTCGCGGGCGACGCCGCCTTCAAACTCTACGACACCTACGGCTTCCCTCTCGACTTAACGCAAGACATCCTGCGCGCCCGCGGCATGGAAGTTGACACCGACGGCTTCGAAAAATCGATGGAAGGCCAGCGCGATATGGCGCGTGCCGCGCATAAAGGCTCCGGCGATATCGCCATTGGCAAAATCTGGTTCGAAGTCAAAGAAAAAACCGGCGCAACCGAGTTCACCGGCTACGATGTTGACGATCAGGACGCAAAAGTCGTGGCCATCGTCAAAGGCAGCGAAACCATCACCAACGCCCACGCGGGCGACGACGTTTTCATCGTCCTCGACAAAACCCCGTTCTACGGCGAATCCGGCGGCCAAGCCGGCGACACCGGCCGTTTCGAGCGCAACGGCATGGTCGCAGCCCACATCTCCGACACGCAAAAACCCATCGACGAACTCCACGTCCACAAAGCCAAACTCGATTTCGACCTGAGCGTCGGCGACACCGTGCGCGCTGTGATCGACACGCCTTTGCGCAATTCCACCCGCGCCAATCACTCCGCCACCCACTTACTGCACAAAGCATTGCGCGAGGCGCTGGGCGACCACGTCACGCAAAAAGGCTCCCTAGTCGAATCTTCCGCGCTTCGTTTCGACTTCAGCCATCCTAAAGCCGTCACAACTGAAGAACTCACCAAAATCGAAGCCCGCGTCAACGCGCTCGTCGCTCGCAACACGCCCGTCTCCACCGACGTCAAAACCCCGAATGAAGCCATCGAATCCGGCGCAATGGCCCTCTTCGGCGAAAAATACGGCGACAAAGTCCGCATGCTCTCAATGGGCGACGACGACGGCAAGCACTACTCCGTCGAGCTCTGCGGCGGCACCCATGTGCGCTCCACCGGCGAGATCGGCCTGTTCAAAGTCACCTCCGAAGGCTCCGTCGCCTCCGGCATCCGCCGCATCGTCGCTGTCACCGGCGAAGGCGTGCGCCATTACTTCGAGCATACCCTAGCCGAGCAGGAAAAACGCCTGCACAAGCTCGAAGACGATTCCAACAAGCTTGAAACCGACCTGCTCGACGCGCAAAGCAAACTCGGCAAAACCCCGCCCGCGCCCGTGCCTAAACAAAGCTACGAAATGCTCGCCGGGCTTTTAGAAAATAAAGCCTACAACGAGCTGCAAGCCTTGTTCATGAAGGAATCCGAAAAGCAACTCGCCCTTATCGACCAGCTACAGGAAGCCAACAAAAAACTTCAAAAAGACGTAGCCGAAGCCAAAAAACAACTGGCCCTAGGCGCCAGCGGCGAAGTCAAACCCGAAACCATCGGCAGCATCACCTTCATCGGCAAAGTTTTCGACGGCCTCGACCCGAAAGAACTCCGCCCGCTCATGGAAGGCTACGCCAAGCAAGCCCAAGTCGTCGTCGTCGGCACCAATGTCGAAGGCAAGGCCTCGGTTGCCGCTGCCGTATCCAAACCGCTATCGGAAAAACTCAGCGCCGTCACGCTCGTCCAGGCCGCTGTCGCCGAACTCGGCGGCAAAGGCGGCGGTGGCCGCCCCGAAATGGCACAGGGCGGTGGCCCCGACGCCGACAAATTCGACGCCGCGCTCGACAAAATCAAATCCCTCGTTGCCGCCGCCTGAAAATGTCCGACACGCTCATCCCTCCTGCTGCCGTCCAACGCGCCTTCACCCTTCTTTAAGATCGAGGCCGTTAATCATTGGCTCAAAGGCTGAAAAACCGTCCCAACCGGTGCCGCAAAGGGAATTTCCGCCTAAAATTTAACCAATTAGAAACGGTTAACCGCTAGATTTCTACTCAAACCATTAACCTTGCGAGTAGACAATGACCACCTCCATCACAGTAGCGTACGGCGACGGCATCGGCCCGGAAATCATGGAAGCCACCCTGCATATCCTCAAAGAAGCCGGCGCGGACATCGCCATCGAAACCATCGAAGTCGGCGAGCGCGTTTACAACATGGGCGCCACCTCGGGCATCCTGCCCACCGCCTGGGAATCCCTTCGCCGCACCAAAGTGCTGCTCAAAGCCCCGATCACCACGCCGCAGGGCAAAGGCTACAAATCCCTCAACGTCACCATGCGCAAAACCCTTGGCATGTACGCCAACATCCGCCCCACCAAAAGCTACCACCCGATGGTCAAAACCAACCATCCGAAAATGGACCTCGTCATCGTCCGCGAAAACGAAGAAGACCTCTACGCCGGCATCGAACACCGCCAGAGCGAAGACGTGCTGCAATGCCTGAAACTCATCACCCGCTCCGGCTCCGAGCGCATCATCCGCTACGCCTTTGACTACGCGGTGGCCAACGGCCGCAAAAAAATCACCTGCATGACCAAAGACAACATCATGAAACTCGCCGACGGCACCTTCCACAAGCTGTTCGACGAAATCGCCGCTGAATACCCTGCCGTGGAAAAAGACCACTACATTATCGATATCGGCGCCGCCCGCATCGCCTCCAAACCCGAAATTTTCGACGTCATCGTCACCCTCAACCTCTACGGCGACATCATCTCCGACATCGCCGCCGAAGTCTCCGGGTCGGTGGGCCTCGCAGGTTCTTCCAACATCGCCGAAGATTTCGCCATGTTTGAAGCCATTCACGGTTCCGCCCCCGACATCGCGGGCAAGAACATAGCCAATCCCTCGGGCATCTTGCAATCCGCCATTATGATGCTCATCCATATTGGCCAGCCAGATATCGCCAGCAAAATCCAGAACGCATGGCTCAAAACCTTAGAAGACGGCATTCACACCGGCGACATCTACCGCAAAGAGCTAAGCAAAGAAAAAGTCGGCTGTAAGGAATTCGCCGACGCGGTCGTCAAGCGTCTCGGCAAAAAACCCTCCGAGTTCGCAAGCGTCGCTTACGTCAAAACCGAACGTCAGGCCACCAAAGCCAACACCGCCAAAGCCAAAGCGAAAAAAGAACTCGTCGGCGTCGATCTCTTCGTCGCATGGGACGGCTCGCTCGACGAGCTGGGCGCCAAAGTCACCGCACTCGCCGGTGACGGTCTGGAGCTGAAAACACTCGCCAACAAAGGCCTCAAAGTCTGGCCGGATGTCGATATCAGCGGCATCCACATCACCGACCAGTGCCATTGCCGCTTCCGCATGTCCGAAGGTAAAACCACCACGCACGCCGCCATCGCAGCACTCATGGACCGCGCCCAGAAAGCTGGCCTCGATTTCACCAAAACCGAAAACCTCTACCTGTTCGACGGCCAGCTCGGCTTCAGTCTCGGTCAAGGCGAATGAGCAAAAATAGGGCGCTTCCTGACTTGATTGCTATGGCTTACTATCTGAATTAGCATAAGTAAAAAATGGCGATGTCAAGAAATGTCAAGAGAACGCAAGTAAAAACGCCTCGAATTGACGTCCCGCGCAGCGATAAAATACCTAACCTTCTGTAATTTAAAAGTAAATATTATGGCTAGAGCCCCAAAACCATTAATTCCTACGGTCCCGAACGGTCCCGCTAGCACGCCCAGCTACCGCGAATCGCTCTGGATGGTCCCGGTCATGTTCTTAGCCACCCTCATCGCCTATTACCGCCTGGCTTACCCACTTTTAAACGACAACGACGTGCCGTGGCACATCGCCATCGGGCGCTTGCTCGTGGACACCCATCACCTCCCCGAACACGACATCTGGGCTTACGGCAACGATAACCACCCGTGGTACATCCTGTCATGGGTCTGGAACCTGATGCTCGGCATCGCCGACCGTCTGTTCGGCGAACTCGGCGTGTTTATCTTCAGCCTCTCAGTCGCCGCCGGATTAGTCGCCGCCACCACCGCGCGCATGCTCAAGCTCGGCATCGCCCTTCCCGCCGTCATGCTCACCGCCATCATGTCGGCGCTCTGCATGCTCGACTACGTCACCGCCCGTCCGCAACTCGCCGGTTATGCGCTCGCATTTTCCTTCTACGCCCTCATGCACAAAAGCCGCACCGACACCGGCTACCGTTCCCTCCGTTGGCTGCCCCCGCTCATGGCCCTATGGCCCAACACGCATGGCAGCTTCATGGTCGGCTTCGTGATCATGGGCACCTATGCCGTGGAAGCATGGTTCACCAAGCGTTTCGACTGGCTGAAACACATAGTCATCATCGGCTGTTTGTGCGCCATCTGCCTGCTCATCAACCCTTACGGCCCGAAAGTCGCCATCGCCGCGATGGTCTCCTTCACCAGCCCGGCCACGCGCTACACCTCCGAATGGCTGCCCTTCAACTTCGGCACCAGCACCGGCCTGTCGCTCTGGCTCATCATGTTCATCTTCGCTTCAAACTTACGCGGCGCAAGAATCTTCGCCGCCGATAAAATCCTCGCGATGGGCACGCTGATCGCCACCATGTTCTCCATCCGCAACGGCGCCTTCTTCATCCTGATGTCCGCCCCGTATCTCGCCACCTGCCTCGACGAAGTCACCCGCGATTTGCGCAAACCCCAACCGGAATCGCCGCTCGCAAAATTCATGGCCAAACAATCCCTGAAAACCGTCTGGGCAGCGTCCGCCGCCATCCTCCTCATCCTCTGCCTCACCGCCAAAGCGCTGCCGCATGACGACAAAATCGAAAGCGAAGATTTCTCCGCCAACGACGCCATCCAATATGCGCTCGCCCACTACCCCGAGCATCATTTTTTCAGCGACTACAATCTCGGCGGTCAGATAGTCTACCGCACGGCAGGCAAGCTCTCCTATTTCATGGACAGCCGCGCCTCCACCGCCTACGACCCCGAAGCAGTCGAAGAAGCGATGGGTTTCCTCAAGCTTACCGACGGCTGGCAGGACCGCATAAAAAAGCGCGGTCTTAACGGCCTGATTATGGCCAAAGGCACCAATTTCGGCGAAGCTTACGAAAAAGGCCTCTACCATGACCATTGGAAGCTAGTGTTTGCAGGAAAGCGGGCGAACGTGTATATTGCGCGTCCTTAACTTGGTTTTGCAATCGGATAGCTAGGTTTTCCGCGCATCTGCGCACGCAATCCGTATCGAAACTTTACGCCACTTTGCTTTAACTCCCATTATGAGGGCGAACATGTCTAACCCAGATAACCACCTGCTTGAAACCATCAAGAGCGTCATGGTCCCCATCCACCCGGCCGGCTGGATGTTCATCACTATTTTCGCCGTGGTATCGCTCATCCTCGCGCTTATCTGGTCGCCGCTAGGCTGGATCGGCCTCATCCTCACCGCATGGTGCGTCTACTTCTTCCGCGACCCGCACCGCATCACCCCCACCCGCGAAGACCTGGTCGTCTCTCCTGCCGACGGCGTCGTCCAGACCATCCGCAAATGCGTGCCGCCCGCCGAACTCGAAATCGGCACCGAAGAGCGCTTCCGCATCAGCATTTTCCTAAATGTTTTCAACGTGCACGTGAACCGCGTGCCGATGGAAGGCACTATCACCAAAATGCATTACCACGCCGGTAAGTTCTTAAACGCCGCTCTCGATAAAGCCAGCGAAGAAAACGAACGCCAGTCCATCCAGATCACGCTTCCGTCCGGCAAAAAAATGGGCGTGGTGCAGATCGCAGGCTTAGTCGCCCGCCGCATCCTGTGCGACCTGAAAGAAGGCCAGTCGGTCAAAACCGGCGAGCGCTTCGGCATCATCCGTTTCGGCAGCCGCACTGATGTGTATTTGCCGCCGGAAATTATCCCGCTCGTCATCGAAGGCCAGACCGCCGTCGGCGGTGAAACAATTCTCGCCGACATAAAAAGCGCCGAACCCCAACGCGTAGGAACCAAACATTGAGACACGAACAGGACCGCCGCCGCCGCAGGCTTCGTAAAAGCGAACAGCCCATCAGCCGTTTGTTCCCCAACATGGTGACCATCGCGGGCCTGTGCTGCGGCCTGTCCGCCATCCGCTTCGCGATGACCCCGCGCTGGGAAATCGCCGTCGCCTTTATCATCGCCGCCGCGCTGATCGACGGCATGGACGGGCGCCTGGCCCGCATGCTGGGAGCCACCAGCGTTTTCGGCGCACAGCTCGATTCCCTGTCGGATTTCGTCTGCTTCGGCGTCTCTCCAGCGCTCGTGATGTATATGTGGACACTTCACGACATCAAAGGTTTCGGCTGGGCCGCGGTCCTATTCTTCAGCGTCTGCACCGCCCTTCGCCTTGCACGTTTCAACACCGGTTTATTCGAAGAAAAACAACCGTGGGAGAAGCAATTCTTCACCGGCGTGCCCTCACCCGCTGGCGGCATCCTCTGCCTGTTGCCGCTGATGATCAGCTTCCAGTTCGACAACATCACCATCCCACCTTTCGTGGTAGCAATCCATTTGCTCGTCGTCGGCACGCTGATGTCCAGCCGCATCCCCACCTTCGCGGGCAAGCATATCCGTATCAAGCACGACTGGATTCCCATGTTCATGCTGACCGCCACCGCACTGCTGGTGCTGTTCATCATCGAGCCGTGGCTGTCGTTGATCGTCATCAGCGTCGTCTATTTGGTATCGATTCTTTTCAGCGTGCAGCGCCATCGCCGCTTAAGCCGCCAGACTCCCACCGAACCGGCCTAGCCGATCTGCATTCCGCTAGACTCCACGTGCTGGCAGAATAAAATAGCCCGCGCGAGGTTATCAAACGTCCAGTGCGTCTGGTTGTTATGCTCGTTAACACAGGCGCCGACCAGCTCATAAGCCCGCTCCATCGACGGCGCTTTTTCATACGCCGCCAGCGCCATGCCCATTTCGGTTTCCGGGTGCGGTCGGCAGATTCCACCTTCCGGGCCCGTGGTAATTTCATACACTAAGAACGTCACCATCGTCGGAATGGAAAGTTTCAAACGGCGCCCCGCGGTTTCCGCGTCGATATTGCCTGCTTTGAATTTCGTCGCCGTATCCTTGATGCAGCGAATGCTTTTGCTGACATTATCCATCAGGAAAGGATCGAACAGATCGTGGTTGCGCACGGTAGTGGGCATGACCATTTCGCTTAAGCGCATCCGCTTCAGGGTGTTGAGCATGTCGTCGGCGAGACGATGCAGGTAAGCATCGTTCCCTTCGGGTCTGGTGAGCGCCTTTTGGAATGTCATAGTGCCTGCGTTTTATTTTCTTGCCTGCAGATTTAAAGCCAGCGCGGCCCCCGCCGCAACCTCAAAGTTAACCATGCTTAATTTTCATGATCAAAATCGTCAGCGCCATAAAGAAAGTCAGTCCGTTAGCCCACAGCATCGAAGGCGACTCGATCATATACCCATACAACGCCCACGCCGCCAGCCCCGAGGTAATCATGATATACATGCCCAGCGAAATACTCTTGGTATGCTTGTGTTTGAGCACCCGGTGCACCTGTGGGATGTACGCCACGGTGGTGAGGAATGCAGCGATGGAACCGACGATTTCAGGATTCATATTACGGCACGATAAGGGTTATTCCTTCAAGTATACCGATAATCCCCGCAAACGCAAAGGGAGCGATTCACGGTTGTTTTCACAATCCGCAAATCGCTCCCTTTACTTAGTTGACGCATGCGCTGGTGTTGTCACCGCGCGCTTACTTCTTATCCGCCTTTTTCTTGGCGGTCGGCTTCAGCTTTTTCTTAGCTGCGGCCTTTTTCTTGATGTCATCCACCTTGCCTTTAATGGCTTCGAGGATGGGGCTGCCGCTTTCCGCTTCTTCCTCCTCGCCCTTGACGGGTTTGGCGGTTTTATCGGCGGGCTCGGCCTGCTTGTTGAGCTTGTTGAGCTTGGCCTTGAGCAGCTTGTAACCCGCGGTGTCCGACTTCTTGAACGCTTCGGCCACCTGTTGGGCGTCGAGCAGGAACGCGACGAATGTCGGGTCTTGCTTGAGTTCCTTGATGGAGGCCGCGACGCCGTCGGGGTCGTCGACGAGATGGGTCACCAGGGCCACACCCTTAACGAAGAGGCCCGGGGCCTCTTCGATGATGAGCTGGATGATGGCCTCGTCGATCGTGAACCCGGTGGTAAAGTTGAAGCCGAGCTGGGTTCCGACCTTGGCCGAAACCGTGACGCTTTTGACGGAAAACAACATGGTCATCTCCGAGAAACCTACGCTCGGGGGAATGCGTAGGTTGTATCGCTTGAAAAGACTTCCCGTAAAGTCTTCTTCTGCTCCTGTTAGATCTTCAAAGTTGAAGGTAACAAGTGCAAAACAGGCCCACATTATGGGGTAAGCGGCGTAAAGTAAAGGAAGTCGATTAAATTAAATTAACCAATGCGACGATAATTTTAAATATTCAACTACTTAAAAATCGCCTTACCTTCCCGAAACAGCTAAGTTTTTAGTGCAATATCAGAAATTTCCTATAATTTGACTGCTTCCTTTAGCCCTAACCATAGACCACCGCATGTCGAAAACCCTTCTTCCCACGGGATGTTATGACTTGCTGCCGCCACAGGCGCGGCAGGAGTCGGAGTTGTCGGCAGCCCTTCTGTCGGTGTTCGAAAGCTACGGCTATGAGCAGGTCGCGCCGCCGCTGCTCGAGTACAGCGAAAACCTCCTTGCGGGCCGCGGCGCGGCACTCTCGCCGCAAACCTTCCGCGTGATGGACCCGACCGCGCATAAAGTCATGGGCATCCGCGCCGATATTACGTTGCAAATCGCCCGCATTGCCGCCGGGCGTTTGGCCCATGCGGCGCGTCCCTTGCGCCTGTGCTATAACGGCCTCATCCTGCGCATGCAGGGTGAGCAGTTGAAAAATGAACGCCAGTTGCGCCAAGCGGGTATCGAACTTATCGGCGCCGCTAGCGCCGAGTCCGACGCCGAAGTGATTTTAGTCGCCGCCAAAGCACTCAAGAAAGCCGGCGTTACCACGCTGTCTATTGATTTAAACCTGCCCGGTATCGTCTCTTCCTTACTCGCCGACGAAAAGCTCTCCAACGAGGAGCTGAAAACCCTCTTCGAAGCCGTCGCCTGCAAGGACGTTTCCACCCTCACCACCTTCTCCTTCGCCGCCCGCGATACGCTGATCGGCCTGTTACAATCAGCCGGTCCGGCCACGTCGGCGCTTGCCGCCATTTCCAAACTTAAACTCCCCGACAACGCCCGCGCGCAGCTTAAAGATTTGCAGGACGTCGTTTCCATCCTCACCAATGCCAGCAGCCCCGGCTGGTCGCTGACCGTCGACATCACCGAAAATCGCGGGCTGGATTACCATAGCGGCATCAACTTCTCGATCTTCATTCCGGGCGCTGCCTGCGAAGTCGGCCGCGGCGGCCGTTACCTCATCGAAAACGATTCCGGCCCCGGCACCGAAGCTACGGGCTTCACGCTCTACGTCGAAACCCTTCGCAATCTCCTTCCGGAACCTAAACGCCACAAGCGCATCTTCATCGCCGAAGCGGTCACTGAAGAACAAGCGGAAAAATTACAAGCCGATGGCTACGTCACCATCTTCGCCCTGTCCGATTACGGCAACGGCGAAGACGAAGCGCGCCGCTTAGGCTGCGAATGGATGTTAAAAAACGGTATCACAGAAAAGTTGAAATAAAGGAACAGGCGTCATGACAAACGTTGCGGTAATCGGCTCCCAATGGGGCGACGAAGGTAAAGGTAAAGTAGTAGACTGGCTAAGCGAACGCGCCGACGTTGTCGTGCGTTTCCAAGGCGGCCATAACGCCGGTCACACGCTCGTCATCGACGGCGTCACCTACAAGCTGTCGCTGCTGCCATCGGGCATCGTGCGTCCCAACAAAATGTCTATCATCGGCAACGGCGTGGTCATCGACCCATACGCGCTACTGAGCGAAATCGAAACCGTGGGCAAACTGGGCGTTAAAGTCACACCCGATAATTTGCGCATCGCCGAAAACGCGCCGCTCATCCTGCCGGTGCACCGCATGGTCGACCAGTCCGCCGAAGCCATTCGCGGCAAAGGCAAAATCGGCACCACGGGTCGTGGCATCGGCCCGGCTTATGAAGATAAAGTAGCACGCCGCGCCGTTCGCGTCTGCGACCTCGCTGACGAAGACCTGCTTCGCGACAAGCTCGAAAACCTGCTGGTGTACAACAACGCCCTTCTCGTCGCCGCCGGTGCACCGCCTATGCAGGTTGATGAAATCCTGAAGCCGCTGCTCGAAGTCGCGCCGAAAATCCTGAGCTTCGCCACGCCCGTTTGGCTGCTGCTCGACAAGCTCCGCCGCGAAGGCAAGCGCATCCTGTTTGAAGGCGCGCAAGGCGCCATGCTCGACGTCGACCACGGCACATACCCTTACGTCACCTCCTCCAACACGCTGGCGGGCGCGGCCACCATCGGTTCCGGCATGGGGCTCGGCGGCATCGGCTACACGCTCGGCATCACCAAAGCGTACACCACCCGCGTCGGCTCCGGCCCGTTCCCAACCGAACTGACCGATGGAATCGGCGCAAAAATCGGCAAGATCGGCCATGAATTCGGCACCGTCACGGGACGACCGCGCCGCTGCGGATGGTTTGACGCCGTGCTGGTTCGCCAGGCTGTCAAAATCTGCGGCATCAATGGCATTGCGCTGACCAAGCTCGACATCCTCGACGGGTTCGATACGCTCAAAATCTGCGTCGGCTACAAGCATCAGGGCAAAACCTACGACTATCTGCCCGCCTCGATGAAAATCCAAGCCGAAGTCGAACCGATCTACGAAGAAATGCCCGGCTGGAACGAAACCACCCACGGCAAGCGCAGTTGGATCGACCTGCCCGCTCAGGCGATCAAGTATATACGCCGCATCGAAGAGCTGATCGAGTGTCAGGTCGCCCTGCTGTCGACCAGCCCGAAACGCGAAGATACCATTCTCGTTCGCGACCCGTTTATCGACTGAATAGTTTAAGTTATTAAAATACATAAACTTGTCATTTTTAGCGCCCTGCCATTGCTCAGGGTGCTAAAAAGCGCCGTTTCAAGTAGGATATCTCCCCGTTACAGCAGTTTCTTTTACCCTTTTTTAAGGGTGCGCATCTAAGATTGATAATTAGCATTTATCAAACGGTTCGGGTCGGATGGCTAAGGAAAATTCTTCACCAGCAGGCGATAGGGCAAGCACGCAGACAGCGATAGAGTCCGGTTTGGTCGAGGATAAAAAGGCCAATGCGCCCCTGCTCGCCAAGCTTCGTGACACCCTGAAAAACTACAAATCCCCGCACGACACCTGCCAGATCGACTCGATCAAAGACCGTTTCAAGATCGACCTTATGCAGCCGCTGCCCGATTTCGACATCACGCAGGCGAAGGCCTATGCCGCCAGCGACACAGTCGAGCCGAGCAAACAGCTGGTCGCGCATGTGTGCGAATGGGGAAAAAGCCAGCGCTATACCGCCATCGGGCAGTTGTTCAATTTCGAGCACCGCGCCATCGCCCAGCTCGTGGCAGCCGGGAATATGCGCCTGTCGACCACGCAGGAAGAGCGCTACGTGCTGGTCTACGAACGCCCGCCGGGCATTCGCTTAGGCGAACTCATCCGCCGCAAAAAACTGCCGGTCAACACCACCTTCATCTACGAACACATCCTGACACCCGTTGTGGGCGCCATCGCACAGCTCAGCGAGCTTGGCATTTCGCACGGCATGATCAACATCGACACCATCTACATCAGCGACACCGCCGTGCTCGCGCCGTGCCTGAGCGAACCGTGCGGCCTGTCCCAGCCCTACTGGTACGAGTCCATAGAGCGCATGCAGGCGCTGCCGCACGCCAAAGGCGAAGGCTCCGTTGGGCATGATTATTACGCGCTGGCCGTGGTGCTGCTTGAAATCGTCCACGGGCATGAACATTTGTCCACGATTTCGCGCGCCGACCTTGAAATACTGATGCTGCGCCAAGGCGCATGCAACGCGCTGATGCGCGAAAAGGACGTGCCGGAAGTATTCTACGATTTCTTCCGCGGCGCGCTCACCTTAAGCAACGAAGAGCGTTGGACGGGAAAACAGGTCGCCTTATGGCTGGGCGGCAAGCGTTTCAACGTATTGCCGCCGCCGGTTCCCGGCGATGCCGTGCGCCCTTACGAATTCGGCGAAAAACACGCCAACACCCGCCGCGAACTCGCGTATCTGTTCTCCTCCGACTGGGAGCACATGATCGCTTCGCTCAACAACAACCAGCTCGCGCACTGGGTCTCGGTGTCGCTTCGCAACAAAGAGCTTTCCGACATTGTCAGCCGCTTGAGCCGCACCGCCTTCGACTTAAGCGCCAAGAACGAAGGGCAGACCTACGAAGCGCTGATGAACATCATTTTACTGCTTGACCCGCAAGGCCCGATACGCATCCGCCAGCTGTCGATGAACATTGACGGTATGGACGGGCTTGCCGTGGAGCTTTACTCCAAAAAACAAAATCCCGAGCTGCAACTCATCGCCCGCTTCATCGAGCTGAACATGGTGAATTACTGGGTCGAGCTGCAAAACAAAGTCCACAAGGGCGAGTATCAGGTTTCGACGCTGCTCAACAATCTCAACATGCGCCTCGACCGCCTGCGCGGCTGCATCCGCAATACCGGCATGGGCTTCGGGTTAGAACGCATGATGTATGAGCTTAACCCCGAAATGCCCTGCGTCAGCCCGCTCTTTATCAATGCTAATGTGACCTCGCTCGGCCAATTGCTCATCCAGCTTGACCGCCTCGCCAGCCAGCTCGGCGATGACGACGAAACCATCGACCGCCACATCGCCTCGTTCATCGCCAGTAAACTTTTAATCCTGCACGAAATCCGCCTCGACGAACTCGCTGGCATCCCCGAACTCGCCACCAATAAAACCATTATGGCGATTTACCTCCTCGGCTCCGCACAGCTCAAGGTCAACCAGCTTCGCGTGCCGGGGCTTACCAACTGGCTCGTGCTTCGCACCTTGCCGCTGATGGACTTCATCCACAGCCGCACCCTGCGCCAGAAATATAAAAACGCCCTGCTCGCCGTTGCGCCCACGGGCTACATTCCCAAACTCGCCGAACTCGTCGTCAGCGCCGATTATGCCGTCAACGACGAAGTCGGATTCAAGCAAGCGCTCGCCACTTTCCGCAGCAATAGGGATTCCATCCGCTACTACGAAGCCGCCCACAACATCGAGGCCGAAAGCCAGACGATGGGCTACAATATCGCCAAGATGGTGGCGTATATCTGCCTGTGCGGCTCGATTTATTTCCTGACGCGGGGAGGTTTATAACATGGGTTTAGTCGCGTTCCTCATCATCTGCCTTGTCGGCATCGTCGTGCTTCAGTTCGGCTTCATCTTCATCATGCTGGCCATGATGCCAGCCATCGTCGCGTGGTACACCGACACCGACCGCAAGCACTCCGTATTCAAAATCATAGGCTGCGGCAATCTGGCCGCGGGCCTGTCCACTTTCGCGCCCATCGTCCAGTCCGCGTTCCACTCGAAGCGCTTCGATGTCGAAAGCGTCATCACCGACCCGAGCGTGTGGCTGTTCATCTATCTCGGCGCCGGTTCCGGTTGGGGCATGATTTACCTCTGCCGCTTCATTTCGCGCTTTGTAGTCACCATGACCTACGAATATAACATCAGCACGCTCAAGAAACAGCAGCAACGCCTCATCGCCGAATGGGGCCCGGAAATAGCGCTCACCGACGAATCCGAGCAGGACAACATCGAGTACTAATCCCCCGTAAAATTATTCTGCTGGCACTTTACGCTTTGTTAATCAAAAATAATTAGGTTGTACTTATATTTAATTTTACAGTTTAATGTTGTGCCGCTCCGGGAAACTGGATATAACTGGCATAAATATAAGAAAAATGGAGGGAATAACAATGGCTACAACCGTCGATCAAATACAACCCTCGATTGTACTCCCTGCCTGCATGGACGTAGTGGCCTGCGGCCCTATCGCTACCACCGTGCTCAAACAGCTCAACAGCCAAACCCGCATCGGCATCGATGCTTCGGCCCTCGAGCGCGTGTCGACGCCCGGCGTGCAGCTTCTGATGAGCGCCATCAAAACCGCCGAAAACGACGGCAAGCGCCTTGTGGTTCTCTGGGCGTCGCCCGCGCTAATGCAGGCCGTCAACGATCTCGGCCTCAGTCAGCATTTCCATCCTTATCTCGATAACAGAAAGGCCATCCAATGAAACGCGCACTCGCCGTTGACGATTCAAAAACCATGCGCGACATGGTGTCTTTCACGCTCAAGGGCGCGGGATTCGAAGTCATCGAAGCCGAAGATGGCAAGGACGCCATCGCCAAGCTCGGCGACAGCAAGGTCGACGTGGTCATCACAGATCTGAACATGCCCAACATGAACGGCTTCGAACTCATCCGTAACCTCCGCAATCAGGAAAACCACAAATTCACTCCTATCCTCATGCTCACCACCGAAGGTGACGAAACCAAAAAACAAGAAGGCAAAACCGCGGGTGCCACGGGTTGGATCATCAAGCCCTTCAACCCGGAAAAACTGATTCAAGTCATCAACAAAGTCTGCGGAGCTTAAAGTTATGCATGATGAGCTGCAACAATTCAAAGCGACCTACATCAACGAGTGCCTTGAGCTGCTCGCGTCAATGGAAGAGAGCCTGATGCAGCTTGACGAAAACAATGCCAGCTCCGAAGAGCTAAACGCCATTTTCCGCTGCGCGCATTCGATCAAAGGCGGTGCGGGCGCGTTCGGTTTCACCAGCATCGCCAGCTTTACTCATATTTTAGAAGCCCTGCTCGACCAACTCCGCGAAGGCAAAATCGCCGCGTCGCGCCTTGTCATCGACACGCTGCTTAAATCCAAAGACATTGTGCTCACGATGGTCATGACTGCGCGCGATGACGGTGAGCTTGCCGCCGGGTACGGCGACGACATCGCCGCTCAGCTCGCCGAAATCTGCAATATGCCGCAACCCGCCAGCAAAGCTGAAACCGCCAAACCTGCCAGCGGCACCAACACCGGTTACACCATTCATTTCGTGCCGCACCCCGCTATGATCGCCCACGGCTCCGACCCGCTGCTGCTCTTGCGCGAGCTTCGCCGTTTAGGGATGTGCACCATCAGCACCGACGCCATGCGCATTCCGCTGCTCGACAGCTTCAACTACGAGCATTCGTATCTGGGCTGGGACATCACCATCATCACCGACAAGCCAAAATCTGCGCTGGAAGAAGTCTTCGAATTCGTCGACGGCGAATGCGAACTCACCATCACCAGCGACGCGGTGGAAGAAACCGCCGAGCCTACTCCCGCCGCCATCATCGAGCCCATCGCCCCCACTCAGCAGGGCGGCAAAGAACCCGCCATACAGGCCACCAACTCCATCCGCGTCGATATCGACAAGGTGGACCGCCTTATCAACATGGTGGGCGAAATCGTCATCATTCAAGCAATGCTCTCCATGCAGACCCGCGATCTTGCCGCGCAGGAACACATCGAACTCGTCGGCGGCATTACCGAACTAAACACCCACACCCGCGAGCTGCAAGCCGCCGTCATGGCCATCCGCATGCAGCCGGTGAAGTCCATTTTCTCGCGCATGCCGCGCCTCGTGCGCGATCTTTCCAGCCAGCTTGGCAAAAATATTCGCTTGGAAATGGAAGGTGAAAACACCGAGGTCGACAAAACCATCATCGAACAACTCTCCGACCCCCTCACCCACATGATCCGCAATTCCATCGACCACGGGTTGGAAATGCCCGACCAACGCGTCGCCAACGGCAAACTGGCGCAGGGCACCATCCATCTTGCCGCCTCACATCGCGGCGGGCGCATTGTCATCGAAATAACCGATGACGGCGCGGGCATCAACCGCGAGCGCGTGCTCGCCAAAGCCAAGGAAAAAGGCCTCGTTGCGCAAGACGCGCAGATGACACCCGAAGAAATCGACCAGCTCATTTTCGCGCCGGGCTTCTCTACCGCCGAAACCGTCACCAGCATTTCGGGGCGCGGTGTCGGAATGGATGTGGTTAAGCGCAACATCGAAGGCATTGGTGGCACCGTCACCGTCACCAACACCCCCGGCAAAGGCGCGCACTTCACCACCTCCCTGCCGCTCACGCTTGCCATCCTCGACGGCATGATCGTGCGCGTGAACACCGAATGCTACATCATCCCCATCGCCAACATTATCGAAACCCTTCGCCCCAAACCCGAAGAAGTGCGCGATATCGCCGATGGTCAATCAGTCATCAACGTCCGCGGCAATTTCGTGCCGGTGCTCTATCTGCACCCCCTATTTTCTATTCCCGGCGCTGTGCGCGACGCGAGCAAAGCCCTCGTCGTCCTCGTTGAAAACGGCCATGAACAAATCGGCCTCGTCGTCGACGAGTTGGTGGGCCAGCAGCAGGTCGTCATTAAAACGCTTGAAGACAATGCCGACCCCGTCGCCGGTGTGTCGGGCGCCACCATCCTCGGCGACGGCAAAGTCTCGCTCATACTCGATATCGCCGGATTACGCCGCATGAAACACAAGCTTGTGCCCGAAACCGAATTACAAGCCGCATGAGAAAGGAACCCACATGAGCACCGCCACCGCACTACCTCTGAGCAGCGTATCGACCATGCAATTTCTCACCTTCACCGTAGGCAAGGAAGAGTTCGGCGTCGATATCATGATGGTTCGCGAAGTCAAAGGCTGGTCCGAAACCACGCACCTTCCCAACACGCCGGAATACCTCCGTGGGGTACTTAACCTGCGCGGCATCATCATTCCCATCTTCGATTTACGCGCCCGCTTCGGCGGCGGCCTGACCGATGCCAATGAAAAGAACGTCGTGGTCATCATCGCCGTCGGCAACCGCACTTTAGGCATTCTTGTCGACACCGTGTCTGACATCCTGACGGTGGGCGGTTCCGACATCAAGCCGTCGCCCGAAACCAGCATCGGCATTAATGAAAAATTCGTCTCCGGCCTCATCGCCGTCGAAGGCCGCATGGTGGTTCTGCTCGACATCGAAGTGCTGCTTTCCGGCGACGTCCAGCTCATCAATGACAACGTAAAGGCTTGATCCATGCAGCTCACCGCCTATACTCCCAGCATCGCCCCACCACCCGGAGACGCCATGCTCGCCCGCCATATCCTGCTGCTATCCACCCTGCTATTGCCCGGCATCGCGCACGCCCAGCCGCAGAAACCCGTCATCTGGGGCTATCAGGGCGGCGGCAACGACGATGAAGGCTGGGGCACGCTCTCGCACGACTTCATCACCTGCGACACCGGCAACAACCAATCCCCCGTCGCCATCAACGAGCCTAAACAATCCGCCATGCCCCCGCTCGACGTGCATTATCACAGCGCCACCATGAGCATGGAGCGCAAGGACCGCACTATCGTCATCACCATGACCGGCGCGGGCTATCTCGAAGACAGCGGCAAACGCTACAAGCTCATCGAAATGCGCATGCATTCGCCCGCCGAGCACGAAGTTGTCGGCGAAGTCAAACCCGCCGAAATCCACCTCATCCATAAAAGCGCCGACGGCAAGATCCTCATCCTCGGCATTTTCGCCGACATCCGCGCCAAGGAAAACCCGGCCCTGCAACTCATTCTCGATAAAGCCCCCGCCAAAACCGGCATCAAACCGCTCGTCACTTTCAACCCCGCCGATCTTCTCCCCGAGTCTAAAGGCTACTACGCCTATACCGGCTCGCTCAGCTGGCCGCCCTGCACCGAAGGCGTCGAATGGCGCGTGATGAAAGACGACATGGCCATCACGCAGGGCCAAATGAAAGCAATCGGAAAACTGCTCGGCCGCAACGCGCGGCTGCTGCAACCGCTCTACCTTCGCCCCGTCAAACAAACATTGAATTAAGCATATGAAAAACACAGCAGGATTCAACGCGCCTATCTATACAACCACAACGAGCTTTAGTGAAAACAAACTCTCGTTTAACGAGATAAAACGTAATGCAACCAAGGAGGTTTTATGAAGTCTTTTTTCCGCAGCGGCGATTCCCAATGCCTGAGCATGCTCAACAATCTGTCCATGCCGGTGCTGGTCGCGGATAGGGATTTTACCATCACGTTTGCCAACAAAGCGTCGCTGGATGTACTCAACACGCTGTCGCCCTACCTACCCGTGCCGGTGGATAAAATCGTCGGCTCCAACCTCGACGTGCTCAACAAGCGCAGTTTCGCCGACGGCAAAACCTCGCATATCGAGTTCAAGCTCGGCAACCAGTGGCTTTCCATGAGCGCTACCATGCTGCGCGACAAACGCGGCGAATTCAATGGTGCTTTCATCAACTGGGCCGTCATCACCCAGGCCAAATACGATAGCCTGAATTTCAACGGCCAGTTGGCCGCCATTTCCAAAACCCAAGCCGTTATTGAATTCAACATGGACGGCACCATCATCAACGCCAACGAAAATTTCCTTGCCGCGCTGGACTACACGCTCGACGAAATTAAAGGCAAGCATCACGCCATCTTCCTCGACCCCAGCTACCGTTCCAGCCCGGAATACGCGCAGTTCTGGGAGTCGCTCAACCGCGGCCAGTATCAACAAACTGAATACAAGCGCTTCGGCAAAAACAACAAAGAGGTCTGGATTCTGGCCTCCTACAACCCCATACTCGACGACGAAGGCAAGCCTTTCAAAGTCGTCAAATACGCCACCGACATCAGCAAACAAAAACTGCAAGTCGCCGATTTTTCCGGCCAGATTAAAGCCATCGGCAAGGCGCAGGCCGTCATCGAATTCAACATGGACGGCACCATCATCAACGCCAACCTCAACTTCCTGCACACACTGGGTTACACGCTCGATGAAATCAAGGGCCGTCACCACTCGATTTTCGTCGACCCTTCCTATCGCTCCAGCCCTGAATACACGCAGTTCTGGGATACGCTGGCTCGCGGACAGTATCAGCAAGCCGAGTATAAACGCTTCGGTAAGGGCGGCAAGGAAGTGTGGATTCAGGCGTCATATAACCCGATTCTCGATTTAAACGGAAAGCCGTTCAAGGTTGTCAAATACGCGACCGACATCACCAAACAGAAGCTGCAATCCGCCGACTTCTCCGGCCAGATCGACGCCATCGGTAAATCCCAAGCCGTCATCGAATTCAACATGGACGGAACCATCGCCAACGCCAACCCGAATTTCTTGGGCGCCGTGGGTTACAACCTCGATGAAATCAAAGGCAAGCACCATTCTATGTTTGTCGAACCGGCTTATAAAAATAGCACCGAATATAAGCAATTCTGGGACACGCTCAATCGCGGCGAATTCCAGCAGGCCGAGTACAAACGCATGGGCAAGGGCGGTAAGGAAATCTGGATTCAGGCCTCCTACAACCCGATCATGGACATGAACGGCAAGCCATTCAAAGTCGTCAAATACGCCACCGACGTCACGCAGATGGTCACCAACCGCACCGAAAACGAAATGGGCATGAACGAAGCCGTCAGCGTACTCACGGGCCTCTCCGAAGGCAACCTCACCCGCCAGATGGATAAGGAATACAAAGGCACTTTCAGCCAGATCAAAGGCGCGTTGAATGCCACCATCGAACGCCTGAAAGACACCGTTCTGCGCATCAAGGAATCGGCCGAGTCGGTCAATTCCGCTTCCAGCGAAATCTCCGCCGGCAGCACCAATCTGTCACAGCGCACCGAGGAACAAGCCTCGTCGCTAGAAGAAACCGCCGCCTCAATGGAACAGCTCACCGGCACCGTGCGCCAGAACTCCGAAAACGCGCGTAACGCCAACTCGCTTTCGTCCGAAGCCCAGAATGTCGCCGAGCGCGGCGGCCAGGTGGTCGGCGAAGCGGTGAACGCCATGAATAGCATCGAAAAATCCTCGAAGAAAATTTCCGACATCATCAGCGTGATCGACGAAATCGCCTTCCATACCAACCTGCTCGCCCTCAACGCCGCCGTGGAAGCGGCGCGCGCCGGTGATGCTGGTAAAGGTTTCGCGGTGGTCGCTTCCGAAGTTCGCTCGCTCGCGGGCCGTTCGGCGACAGCTTCCAAGGAGATCAAAGCCCTCATCATGGAAAGTTCCTCGCAGGTCAAAACCGGCGCGGAACTCGTCAATCAAGCGGGTTCGACCCTTAAGGACATCGTCGGCTCCGTTAAAAAAGTCGCCCAGATCATCTCCGAAATCGCCAATGCCAGCGCCGAACAATCCACAGGCATCGACGAAATCAACACCGCCGTGTCGCAGATGGATGAAATGACCCAGCAAAACGCCGCGCTCGTGGAACAAAACACCGCCGCCGCGCAGTCGCTTGTGCAACAGGCGCAGTCGCTGGGCAACATGGTGTCCTTCTTTAAAGTTGACGAGCGCGACACCGCCCCTTCGGCGCACCACGCGTTCGAGCCGGTCATTGTGAAACCATCCGCCAAGCCGCGCCCCGTTGCCAAGCCGCGCACGCCGCCACCGCGCCCAAGCAAAAGCCCGATGCTGACCGACCGCAAGCTGATCGCCTCCTCCAACACCCCCGGCAACGACCGCGAATGGGAGGAATTCTAATCCATGTCCCGTTCGGCAACCTCAGAACGCGAATTTGAATTCCGGGACGCCGATTTCCGGTTCATCTCCACGCGCGTCCACCAACAGACCGGCATCGTGCTCGCTGACCATAAGAAAGACATGGTCTATGCCCGCATTGCCCGCCGTCTGCGCAGCCTCGGACTTACCAGCTTCGCCGACTATTGCGCGTTGCTGGAAAGCGAATCGGGCGACGCGGAGCTTGGCAATTTCGTAAACGCCGTCACCACCAACCTCACCAGCTTTTTCCGCGAGCCCCACCATTTCGATTTCCTGAAAGCCGATGTACTCAAGCCCGCCGTTTCTAACCCGCCGCCATCAAAGCGCCTGCGCTTATGGTCGGCTGCGTGCTCTTCCGGCGCGGAGCCTTACTCAATGGCCATGATGTGCGCCGACGCCATCCCCGATTTCCCCCGCTGGGACATCAAGATTCTCGCCACCGACATCGACACCGGCATGCTTGCCGAGGCTGCTGCCGGTGAATACAGCGAAGAAGATTTTGAGCCCGTGCCCACCGCGCTTCACAACCGCTATACATCATTCGACAAAGCCTCCGGCAAATTCAAAATCGCCGATTCCATCCGCCAACTCATCACCTTCAAACAGCTCAACCTCATCGAAGAATGGCCCTTAAAAGGCCTGTTTGACGCGGTCTTCTGCCGCAACGTGGTCATCTATTTCGACAAGGACACGCAAAAACTGCTCTTTGAAAAAATCGCCCAGCGCATGCACCTTAACGCGCCCCTCTACATTGGCCATTCCGAAACCCTGCACGGCATATCCCCGCGTTTCAAGCTCACCGAAAAAACCGCCTACCGGAAGGTTGCCTGATGCTGGAGCACAACTCCATGCACGACCGCCGCAGCGCCGATCGTCGAGCCGCCGACCGCGATGAACCTGTCAAAGTCGTCAAGCTTTTCTCCGGCGACTACTACGTCACCGACCAGCCCGGCGAGATGATCGTTACCATCCTCGGCAGTTGCGTGGCCGCCTGCATGCGCGACCCGCAGACCGGTGCTGGCGGCATGAACCATTTCTTACTGCCCGATTGCCCCGACATCGCTTCCAAAACCGATTCCCAAGCGGCGCGCTACGGCGCTTATGCGATGGAAACCCTCATCAACGGCATCATCAATATCGGCGGCAATAAAAAGCGTCTCGAAGTCAAAGTATTCGGCGGCGGCAACGTTATCGAAAGCTCGCAGATGATCGGCGCGCGCAACTGCGAATTCGTGCGCGATTTCCTGCGCAATGAAGGCATCCGCATCGTGAAGGAAGACCTCGGCGACACCTACCCCCGCCGCCTTCGCTACTACCCCGACACTGGCAAGGTCATGCTGATGAAACTACGCCGCAAGGAAGACTTCGCTGTCGTCGACACCGAGCAGAGCTTCGCAAGAACACTCAAAGAAAAACCAGTGGAAGGCTCAATCGAGTTATTTAATTATGGCAGCAAAAACCAAGGTTATCATCGTTGACGATTCCCAGACCATCCGCGACATGTTCACCGCGATCCTTTCCGCCGACCCCGGCATCGAGGTTGTCGCCACCGCCGAGGACCCGTTCGACGCGCGCGAGAAAATCAAACGCCTCAACCCCGATATCATCACGCTGGACGTCGAAATGCCCAAGATGGACGGCATTTCCTTCTTAGAAAAAATCATGACGCTGCGCCCCATGCCCGTCATCATGGCCTCCACCCTCACCACGCGCGGTGCCGAAACCACACTGCACGCGCTCGAAGTCGGCGCCGTCGACTACATCGCCAAACCCACTAATTTCGCTGATAGCAGCCTCGAGCAGTTCAAGCAGGAACTCACCCGCAAGGTCAAAAGTGGTGCTACCATCCGCATGACCGGCCCAAAACCTAAGTACACCGGCACGCAAATCCTGCTCTTCAACAGCGCCAACACCCACCAGCTCATTGCCCTCGGCTCATCCACCGGCGGTGTCGAGGCGCTGCGCGACATCCTTATCCACATCCCCGCCAACGCCCCGCCCATCGTCATCACCCAGCACATGCCCGAAATCTTCACCGCCTCTTTCGCCCGGCGTATCGACAGCATTTGCGCCATGAAAGTACAGGAAGCCGCCCACGGCCAGCCGGTGCTGCCCGGCAACGTCTACATCGCCGCCGGCGACCACCACCTCGAAATCGTGCAGAAAGGTTCGCAACTCACCTGCCAGCTCAGCAAAGCCCCGCTCGTCTCAGGCCACCGCCCATCCGTCGACGTGCTCTTCGAATCCGTCGCCAAAATCAAAAACAAAAAACTCGTCGGCGCTATCCTCACCGGCATGGGCCATGACGGCGCCGCAGGCCTGCTCAGCATGCGCAACGCCGGTGCCTCCACCCTCGGCCAGAGCGAAGCCAGCTGCACCGTCTACGGCATGCCCAAGGCCGCTTATGCCGTCGGCGGCGTGGAAAAAGAAATCTCGCTCACCGAAATGCCCAAAGAAATCCTCAAACTCTGCAATTTATAGGAGCGCACCATGCTGGCCGCCACGGTAGAAACCCTGCTTCCTAAATCCAACGGTCACGCAGACAGTGAAACAGCCGAAATCGCCCAGATGCTCGCCCGCTGGATCACCACAGTCGCCACCTACCAGCACGCCATCACCGTTATCCGCGAACAGCTCCCCAAAACCGCCCGCCTCGTCGAGGATTCCACCAAGGACCTCTCAGACCGCTTCATGGACTTAACCAAGGGTGCGAAGCTGCAAAGCGACCACATCCGCCAGATCCTGCAAATGGCCGGTTCGCTCGAACTCGGAGACCAGCGCATCAGCTACTCCGACTTCACCGAGCTGTTCTCCTCGACGCTGTCGGACTCCGTTAACAAAATCCTCTACGTTTCCAAACACGCCATCAGCATGGTTTACGAGCTGGATCAGGCAATGGCCGACCTCGCCTCCATCGAAGGCTTCGTCAAAGAAATTCAGCACATCAATAAAAAAGTTAATCTCCTCGCGCTCAACGCCACCATTGAAGCGGTCCGCGCCGGTGAAGCGGGCAAAAGTTTCGCCGTGGTCGCCCATGAAGTCAAAGACGTATCCCGGCAAATCAGCGACCTTGCCAGTAACATGAACAGCCGCATCGCCGCGGTCACATCGAGCGTCCAGTCCAGCTACAAAACCCTGCAGGAGGTCGCCACCACCGACATGAACAGCAATATCCTCGCGCAGGAAAAGCTCAACCTCCTGATGAACAGCATGATGAAGCAAAATGAAAACTTTAACACGGTGCTCAACGAATCCGCCACCGCCAGCGATGAAATCGCCAAAACCATTTCCAGCATGGTCGTCGGCATGCAGTTCCAGGACCGCACCACACAGTACATCGATAACAGCGTCAACCTGCTGATGCATTTGCAACGCACACTCGATGGACTCAGCATCGAAAGCCGCGATCACGTGCCCCATGTAAGCCCGCAACGCACCGACAAGGAGCTTGCTACCGCCATCACCAGCCAGTTCAAGCTGAGTGAATTCTCGCAAATGTTCGAAAATTTGCTCGCTGGCAGGCCTATCTCGAACGCCCCAGCCGCCAAAGCCGACCCCGAAGACGATATAGAACTTTTTTAAAAGGAGCTTTTTATGGAATACTCAATGACACGCGACACCAACGGCATTCAGGTCATGCTGTCGGGCAATTTCACCTTCGCGTTCAACCAGAAGTTCAAAGAAATCCTCGCCCTTCTGGACAAAGAGACCGCACCCACCATCGTGCTCAATTTAAAAGATGTGGATTTCATCGATTCGGCGGGGCTTGGCATGCTGCTGTTGCTTCGCGACCAGTGCAACCAGCGCAACGTCCATGTCGAGCTTACCCAGGCGCAGGGGCAGGTCGAAAAAATCTTCCTGCTTTCCAGGTTCGACCAGCTCTTCGGTTCCTCGCACACGGAGCACTGACATGCACTTTGCCATGCCGCAACCGCTTGACCTGCTGCGCAACCTGAAGCCCTCGCACTGCCATGCTGCGGCCTCGCCGCAGCACTATTTTACCCTGACCGGCATCGAGGCCTTACCCGGTGTGCTGGCGCAACCAGCGCGGCATTTCATCGAAATCGGCGAACGCCAAATGCTTGAAGACGCCCTCACCTACATCCACAACAGTACCCCCGATTTCGCCCTCAATCTCGCCACTATCACCGCCTTCAATGGCTCCCTCGCCCAGATCGCGGGCACCGCGCTCGAAGATCGTTTCTGGCTGCCGCTTGAGCGCCGCATGACCATCCGCACCTGCCTGCACGAAGCCATCGCCAACGCCGTCATCCACGGCAACCTCGATGTCGGCAACCCCTCAGATACTCCCGAGGGGTTCGACGAATACTATCTGCACATCACCGCGCTGGTCAAACACGAGCCGTATTGTTTGCGCCGCGTCGGCATCTACGCATGGTATAACCGCTCGCAGATCAAGCTCAGCGTGACCGACCAGGGCTTCGGTTTCACCGACACCAGCGTGCTCACCCGCGCGCCCAACCCCACTGCACGCTACGGGCGCGGCCTGCACATTATCGGCGCACTCGCCGACCACGTGGTGATCGAAAAAGACAAGCGCACGCTCACGATGATGTTCAACCATTGAGCCCCATGAAAACACACGCCATTGCCGAAGAACGCCTGCATAATGCCCTGATCCTCGTCGTCGACGACGTCGAGGCTAACCGCGTGATGCTGGTACGCAGCCTGAGCGCGCGCGGCTACAATAACATCCTCATCGCCAATGACGGCTCGCAAGCCCTGCAAATCACCCACGAGCACAAGCCCGACCTCGTCATCTTAGATCTCGTCATGCCCGGCATGGATGGGTTTTCCTATTGCCAGGCGATCCGCCACGACCGCGCTTTTGATAACATGCCCATCGTCGTGCAGACCATGCTCGAAGACATGAACGACAAGGTCAAAGCCTTCTTCCTCGGCGCCTCGGACTATATCTGCAAGCCAATCGACCCCGATGAGCTTTCGGCGCGCACGCAGGTGCACCTCATGAATAAACTGCTGATCGAGGACCTCGACACCTACCGCAGCCACATCAACGCTGAGATGGAAGCAGCCCGCAGCATGCAAAACCGCCTCATGCCAGACGGTGCCAGCATCGCCATGTGCGAGCACACGTTCAACATGAAGATCGCCTCGCATTTTGAAACTTCTTCCATGCTGGGCGGCGATTGCTGGAGCATGCGCCCGCTTTCCTATAAAAAACTCGCCATTTACGCGTATGATTTCTCCGGCCACGGCGTCTCCGCCGCGCTCAACGTGTTTCGCATGCACACCGTCATGCAGGAATGCTCATACGCCAGCAACGACCCCGGCCAGTTCCTAAGCCAGCTCAACAAGCGCCTGCAACCGCTGCTGGATGCCAATGAATTCGCCACCATGTTTTACGGCGTCATGGAAACCGACGCCAATTCCCTGCTCTACGCCACCGCAGCTTCGCCCACAGCCTTCATCTTCAACCGCAACGAAGCCAGCGCGCGTAATTTAAGCGGCCGCGGTTTCCCCCTGGGGGTACAGCCCGGCATCGCTTACGAAACGAAATACACCCATTTCGCCGCCGAGGATTTATTACTTTTATACAGCGATTGCCTCATCGAAAGCAAAAACCCTTCCGGGGAATGGCTCAGCGAACTGGAATTGCAAAACTGCGTAATGCAGCATCTGCACGATCACCATGAAAATCCGGCGGCCAATATGGTGTCAGCTGTGCTAAACCTGTTCCGCAACCACTGCCACACCCCGCTGGGCGATGACCTGACGATCAACGCCTACTGGCGCGCGCCGCTCAAACTGGTTTAAAAATCGATCACGGTGCCGCGCTCAAAGCCAATCAGGCTGCGCTGTTCAAGGAATTGCTGCATTTTGTGCCGCAGCTGATGGAACGCCGGATTCTCGCCCGCTACTTTGCCAGTCGTTCAAACACCGCGGCAATAAGAAAGCTCGAATGTTTCCCGCCCTGCGCAATGGTGAGCCCCGCGCCGTTTTTGCGGTCAGCATGCGTGCTTTTCATAAAGAGAATTTTCGCGCATCGCTTATTCCGCCGTTATCCATCCACCGCCGAGCAGGTGGTCACCCGCATACGCTACGCATGCTTGCCCCGGCGACACCGCCGATTGCGGCGTTTCCAGCGTCACGCGTGCACGGTTATTCTCCAGCTTTTCAATCGATGCCACCGCGCCCGGATGCGCCGAGCGCAGCTTCACTACCACCGACGACATGTCCTGCGCCGCGCTCAGCCAGTTGCATTCGCGAATCACGAAGCTCTGCTTCAGCAGCGCCGCTTTCGGCCCCACCACCACCTGCTTTTTCGGCGCGTCGAGCTTCACCACATACAGCGGCTCGTCATTGCTGATGCCCAAACCCCGCCGCTGCCCCACGGTATAATTAATAATCCCCTCATGCTGCCCCAGAATCGTGCCGTCGATATGCACCACCAGCCCCGGCTCCAGCGCCCCGGGACGCAACTTTTCAATCACCTTGGCGTAGCCGCCCGTCGGCACAAAACAAATATCCTGACTGTCCGGCTTATCCGCCACCTGCAACCCGTACCGCGCCGCAAGCGCGCGCGTTTCATCCTTGCTTTTCAAATGTCCGAGCGGAAATCGCAGGAAATTTAACTGGTCCTGCGTGGTCGCGAATAAAAAATAACTCTGGTCGCGCGACGGGTCCGCCGCGCGGTGCATCGTCGAATGCTCACCATTGACGGAGCGCTGCACATAATGCCCCGTCGCCATCACATCGGCGCCAAGTTCGCGAGCCGTGGTCAGCAGATCCTTGAACTTCACCGACTGGTTGCACTTCACGCACGGAATCGGCGTTTCGCCCGCAAGATACGTATCGACGAAATCGTCCATCACGCTTTCTTTAAATTTGCTCTCATAATTCAGCACATAATGCGGAATCCCGAGCGTTTCGGCCACGCGCCGCGCATCATGGATATCCTGCCCCGCGCAGCACGCGCCTTTTTTATTCACCATCGCACCGTGGTCGTACAGCTGGAGCGTAATGCCGATCACCTCGTAGCCCTGCTCATGCAACAATGCCGCCGCCGCCGAAGAATCGACACCGCCTGACATCGCCACCACCACACGCGTGTCGGCAGGATTTTTATCAATACCTAGAGAATTCATAGATCGTTCCAGTAGTGTAACGGTTATCATACCTTGCCAAAATCAATATACAACAAGGTTAATTTTACAAATTTTCAATGCATTAAGCTGGCGGACGCGCGACTTCATACCATTGGCACAGCTCCTCGCGTTCACGCGCCGGGGCATAAAACATGCCCTGCTTGGTGGGTTTCATGCCGCAAGCGGCCATGATTTTGAATGACGCCGCGTTGCCAAGCTGGGCCGCCGCTTCGATCACATCCACCTCTAAAAATGCAAACGCCGCGCGCAATGCGTTCGGTGCAATTTCACTCATATACCTCTTGCCGTGATACGCCTCGCCCAGCCAATAACCAACCCCCGCGCGGCGCGCATCGTTGTCATCGCGCTTCACCGTCACCCAGCCGATAAGCTGTCCGTCCAGCTCCACCGCCCACGCCATCATACGTTTTTCTGCCACCGCCTTGCGTGACGCCTTGATGCGCGCGGATGCCATCTCCACTGTAAACGGATATTTCTACGACGCCACCCAACCACTCACCATCGGCGTCATCAACTCCGACGTCGCCACCGCATCGCGCGACTCAACACAGCGCAAGCGCAACCGTTTCGTTTCCATCGGCGCGAACATGTCGCCGCTCATTAAAGGGATTCCAGCTTGCCCTTCACGCGCTCGGCGAGCGCCGCGCTCATGAATTTGTCGAGGTCGCCGTCGAGCACGCCCTGGCTGTCACTCGTTTCAGTTTCGGTGCGAAGGTCTTTAATCATCTGGTACGGATGCAGCACATACGAGCGAATCTGGTGCCCCCATCCGTTGTCGGTTTTCTGCGCGTTGAGCGCGTCGGTTTTTTCTTCGCGGATTCGCAGTTCGCGCTCATACATGCGGGCTTTGAGCATCTGCATCGCCTCGGCGCGGTTGGCGATCTGACTTCGCCCCGTCTGGCATTTCACCACGATGCCTGTCGGCAAATGCGTAAACCGCACCGCCGATTCGGTTTTATTGACGTGCTGACCGCCCGCGCCACCGGAGCGCATGGTATCCACTTTCACGTCTTTCATATCGACGACGATCTCAATCGTATCATCGATCTCCGGATACACCCACACGCCCGAAAAACTCGTATGCCTGCGCGCATTGGAATCGAACGGCGAGATACGCACCAGCCTATGCACGCCGGATTCAGTCTTAGCCCAGCCATAAGCGTTATGCCCGGACACTTTGATAGTCGCGGATTTGATGCCCGCTTCTTCGCCCGCGTTCTCATCGACGATTTCGGTTTTGTAGCCGCGCTTTTGCGCCCAGCGCAAATACATACGCATCAGCATCGACGCCCAGTCCTGCGACTCGGTGCCGCCCGCGCCGGAGTTGATTTCGATGAAGCAGTTATAATGGTCCGCCTCGCCCGACAGCAGCGATTCGATTTCCAGACGGTGCAGTTGTTCGGCCACCGTTTCCAGCGCTTTTTCCGCTTCGGCGAGCATGGCGGTATCCTTTTCGCCTTCCGCCATTTCGGCCAGCTCCATATTATCGAGGAATTCGCGGTCTAGCTTTTCGTAGGACGTAATCAGCTCATCGAGGTGGTTGCGTTCGCGCAGTAACTCCTGCGCCTTTTTCGGGTCGTTCCACAGATTCGGGTCTTCGGTGAGTGAATTCAGCTCGTCGCGGCGGCGGTTGGCGTTGTCCCAGTCAAAGATACCTCCTCAGCAGCTCTTGCGACTGCTTGATCTTTTTGGACAGGGTTTCGATTTCGGCTTTCATAGGCGCATAAAGTCGCCAAATGGGCCAAAGGTCAAGCTTTTTGTCCCTCTAACATGTAAAAAGTATGGCTTAGTACAGCCCGCCCGTGCCCTGAATAGGCGGTTTGGCGTGCTCCATCGGCAATCCGCCAGCCGGTTCGTCTGGCTGCCCGTCCGCCCCGTCTACAGCCCCGGTATCGACAGGCGCTGGCACCGAACCCGGCAGCGGCGGGGCCGCGTCTTTCGGCGTCACGCCCGGAATGGCGATGCCCTTACCGGTGATAAACGCTTCGTCGATCACGGTACCAGTTGCCGGGGCAACCGAGGTCGGCACGCCGGTATGCAAATCAACCTGTACGAACTGGACACCAGCAGGCACGCGGAACGGCGTGTTCGGCTTATCTTTCAGCGCGTCCTTCATGAACGAAATAAACGCTGGCAGCGCCACAGACGCGCCGGTTTCTTTTTTGCCCATGGTGCGCGGCTTATCATAGCCAACGAACACACCCGCCACGAGATCCGGCGAGAAACCGATAAACCACGTGTCGTTACTGTCGTTGGTCGTGCCTGTTTTGCCCGCAACGATATTTTTTAACTCAAGGTGCGCGCGCGCCGCCGTGCCGCGAGTGGTGACACCCTGCAACATCGAGGTCATCTGATACGCAACGCGCGGATCGATCAGCTGTTCGCGTTCATCAGCCGGAATCGGCGGCGCGGAATGCTTGTCGTCCTGATTAAACGTATCGAGCACGCAGCCTTTGCACTGACGGCTATCGCGGCGGAAGATAGTGACACCGTGGCGGTCGTCGATGCGCTCGATCAGCGACGGCGTAATTTTCTTACCGCCGTTATCGATAATTCCGTAAGCGTTAGACAATTTCAGCAGCGTCGTTTCCGCCGCACCGAGCACGATCGAGAAGTTGCGCGGCAGGTCTTCATAGATGCCGCAGCGCTTGCCCATCTCGATCACCTTGTCGATACCGAAGACCTGCGCCATGCGCACCGTCATTGTATTGCGCGATTTCTCCAGACCCACACGCATCGTCGTCGGCCCTAAATAATCGTCATGGTAGTTCTGCGGTTTCCACGCTTCCTGCCCGGCGCCCTGACTCATCTCCACCGGCGCATCGAGAATAATGGTCGATGGCGTAAAGCCGTTTTCCAATCCGGTCAGATAAACAAACGGCTTGAACGACGAACCCGGCTGGCGCTTAGCTTGCGTGGCGCGGTTAAACTCCGTGCCGCCATACGAATACCCGCCCGACATGGCCAGCACGCGTCCGTTATGCGGGTCGAGCACCACCATTGCGCCGTTAATTTCCGGCACCTGTTCGAGGTTCCATGTTTTTTTCTGGTCCACATCCGGCACAAGCTTTTTCTGCTCATCGGAAATCGCCCCGACCATGACCACGTCGCCGATCTTGAAAATGTCCCCCGGTTTTTTAATTTCCGGCCCGAGCTGGCCGTCGGCGATCACGCGGCGGGTCCATTTCAGCAGGTTGAATGGAATTTGCCCCTGCGCTTCATCATCAAGCATAATGCTCGCTTTTTTCTCATCGAGCGAGGTGACGAGTGCTAAACGCTGCCCGTCGAAAATATGGTAGCTATGCTCTTTAGCGAGTTTGGCCAGCTGTTCTTTCCAATCGTCCACCTTCGCACCGAATGTCGGCAGGTGCGACATCGGCCCGCGATAGCCGCGGCGGCGGTCGTAGTCGATCAGCGTTTTGCGCAAGGCCGCTTCGGCGTATTTCTGCAAACCCGGGTCGAGCGTGGTTTTGACGACCAGCCCACCTTCATACAGCACGTCTTCGCCGTACATGTCTTTCAGCTGCTTGCGCACTTCCTCGGAAAAGAAGTCGGCGCGCGCCACTTCGGCGCCGTCGCGGCGGCGTAGCGTAATCGGCGTTTTCTTGGCAATTTCGTCTTCCTCGGCAGTGATGTGCCCGGCATCGCGCATGCGGTCGATCACCCAGTCGCGGCGTTCTTTCGCAGCGTTATAGCTCTTGCGCGGATCGTACAGCGCGGGGCCTTTGGGCTGGGCAGCCAGTAAGGCAACTTCCTCAATGGTCAAATCATCCAATGACTTATTGAAGTAGTTTTGGGCTGCCGCCGCTACACCATAGGAACCGAGGCCTAAATAGATTTCGTTCAGGTACAGCTCGAGAATCTTATCCTTGCTGTACACGTGGCTGATCCGCGTCGCTAAAATCGCTTCCTTGATTTTTCGCTCGATGGATTTTTCGTTGGTCAGCAAAAAGTTTTTGACCACCTGCTGCGTGATCGTCGAGCCGCCTACCAGCCCTTTGCCGTGGCCGTAATTGATAATGTTGTCACGCATGGCGCGAAGCAGGCCCGTGAAGTCGATGCCTTCATGCTCATAAAAATTCTTGTCCTCCGCCGAAATAAACGCGGAGCTGACACGTTTTGGAATTGCGGTAAGCGGCACGAAAACGCGTTTTTCGGTGGCGTATTCGGCGAGCAGCCTGCCGTCATCGGCATAAAGCCGGGTGATCGTAGGCGGATCGTATTTAGCGAGCTGGCTGTAATCCGGCAACTCATTACTATAATGAGCAAACAGCAGGTACCCCGCGCCCCCGCCGATAATCAGCAGCGTAAAGCCCAGCGAGAAAATCCACCCGAGCATGCCGATGATGCTGCCAAAGAAGCGGTTGATGAATCTGCGGATCACTGGTCGCCCCCGGAATTTTCGACATGGAAATACTTATCGACGCCGTCGGCGATGCCGCTGGTCACTTTTTCGCGGTATGCTTTCGAGTTAATCAGTTTTTCCTCCTTAGGATGCGACAGGAAGCCTATTTCAATCAGCACTGATGGTACGTCAGGCGCTTTGAGAACGGCAAAGCCTGCAAAGCGGTGTGAATTTGACAGAAGATGCACCTTGTCGTCAAGTGTCGTCACCAGTTGATCGGCCAGTGTCGCGGAACGATTTTTCGTCTCGCGTTCAGCGAGCGAAATCAGGATACCCGCTACGTCCTCGCGCTCGTCGGCAAGGTTCACGCCGGTCAGCACATCAGCTTTATTTTCACGCGCGGCGAGTGCCCCTGCCTCTTCGTCCGAGGATTTTTCCGACACGGTATACACCGACAACCCGCGCACCTCGTCCGGCGCCGAATCGGCGTGCAGCGAAATGAAGATGCTGGCGTTCGCCTTGCGCGCAATCGCCACGCGCATGCGCAGCGGCACGATTTCGTCCTCGTCGCGCGTCAGCTTGACTACATAACGCCCGGTTTTCTGCAACCGCGTGCGCAGTTCGCGCGCATAGGCGAGCACCACGTCTTTTTCATATGTGCCGTCCGGGCCTTCGGTCCCGGGGTCGACGCCGCCGTGGCCGGGGTCGATCATGATGACCGGCTTGCCGCTATGGGCTTTGCCGAACGAGCTGCGCGATTTGGATTTATTTTCGTGTCCGCTATAAGCTTCCTGCGTGATATTCTTTTTCGTATCGACGGGGAATTGCTGATCGTCGGTGTTGTTGTCATCGCTGCTGGCTTTGGTTTTTTTTGCTGGCTTCTCCACTTTTTCCGGCGTCCGCGCTTTCGGCGCATCGTCCACCGTTTCGCCCGATGGCGTAAGCTGAATCACCAGCTCGTCGTCATTTTCATCCTGATCGCTCACGCGCACAATCTGGTTCAGATCAAACGCAATGCGCCACGTATGTGGGTCGAACTGCCCGAAGCGCACGCGGCTGATGAGCTTGCCATGATACCCGGACGGCAGTGAAATATCCGGCTTGCCGCCCACGCTCGGCACATCGACGACCAACCTGTCCGGGGACGGCAGGGTGAACACCTTATGCGGTGAGGTTTTTTTCAAATGCAAGGTAATGGTTTCCGAATGACGGTCAGTCGCAATCGACAGTGCGTCAGACGCAAAGCAATCCCAAACCGGGAAAAGCCCCACGCACACCACCAACATACCTCTTAATTTAGGCCCCAATTTAGGTACGATCATATACTCCGCAGACTGATACTGAACCAGTTGTACGGTAATTCAAAAACCATTTGAATCAAAAAAACGGCGCTCGCTACGTTTATTCGTAAGCTGTGGTTTATTGAGCGCGCTTCAACCTGTCAGGCAGCTTCCATGCGAGGATGGACAGTTTGCCGAAGAGCAGCCTGATGATCGCCAGCGATACCAGCACATAGCAGGTAAACCCAACCCACGGTTCGAAGAACAGGAACCCGATGTTGTGGAAAATGGTCATCGCCAGTGATGGCACATGCGGCGGCATGAGTGCGGCGTCGCCCAGATAGAAGAACAACGACAGCGACAGCGCGTTCAGCACAAACACCGCCACCGTCCCTCCGACGGCTATGAGCGCAAAGCGCTTGCCGCTGACCTGCCTGCCCGACAGCATCACCTCCAGCGACAGCAGGAATAAAAACGCAAATATCCCGGCGGCGACATTTTCAATGGCGCCGATGCGGTAGACAAAATGCTCCGACCCCAGCGCCATATAATCCTGCACCGCGCGATGCACGGGCATCGTAGGAACCGGCAGCGGGTGCGGCTGTGCATGATACGGCACGCGCACAATATTGCGGTGCGGGATGACTCGATGGAACATATGCGGGTGCGCCGGTGGCATCACCGGGTGCGGATGCGGCAGAGGCGCCGGACGCGGCGGCAGCTGTCCCCGGGCGAATATCCAGAGCTTCTCGATAAACGCAAACAGGAACCAATACATGGTGTTGGCGGTGGTCGCCGCAATGGTTTTCCAGCCCATTAACTGCGACCAGAGATACGAAATACCCGAAAGCCCGCCTACGCAGGCAGCAATCGCAGCCGGAATGCGTTTCTGCACCAGCTTGTGCAGCACATTATAATCCACATAGATAAACATGCCTCCACTCAGCCCCGTGGCCAGCATCAGCAGTTGCAAGAATCCGCCGGAGAACACCGACAGGAAGAACCCGCTCGCGCAGATGATCGCGCAATGCTCCGACCCTTTTATATATAGAGTTGGTCCGGCATCCCGGTCCGTCGCCCGCAAAAACAGGTAAAAGAACAGCGGCACCGTCAGCAGCCAGAAGGCCTGATTATGAATCAACCTCCAATGCCCCATCCCTATCCAGACGGCAAACACTACGGCTAGCCCAAACACTATCGGCAATACCGCCAGTATCCTAGGATACTGGCGCAACACGGCGTATTTGGCCACTGTTCCGCGCACTGCACGGCTGGCTCGCAAACGGGTCATGGCGTCGTCTAAAGCTTTGCGGTATAGCTGTGTCATGGTATCCTGCTTTGGTGAAGACAATACGTTGATTTCATTATGATAATGAAACACATCATAGCAAGCTTACATCTAAAATTTAAGCAAAAAATCATCCACAAAGATCGTATTGTATAATCATTTTTTTACCTCTATAATGTAGACCATAGTGGTGCCGAAACTGATTCATTTGAATTGATTGGGCACGCTGTAACGGAATTAACATCAAGGCCCTTTTGGCAGAACACGCCCCCGCCGTCCCACTTTCGGACGAAACTTTCGGGGCTTGCTGCAGAAACATCAGGGATTTGATTCGAGTTTTGGAGTTTTTTTTAAATAACCGTCGACCTCGCTAGGTATGGCATAATCAGTATAATCATGGTTCATTTGTTCAATCAGTTTCATAAGCCAGCACTACTACCGTCGGGGCGTTACCGCCCGGGTGGAGCTGTCGGCTTGTATCCTGAAGTAGCATCTCCGCCTAGCTGACCCGCATCTATTGAGGCGACCCTATCAAGGAGTCGCATCATGACTAAAAGAATGTTGATCGATGCCCAGCACACGGAAGAAACCCGTGTCGTCATCGCCGATGAATCACAAATTTACGATTTCGATTTCGTAAGCACCGCAAAAAAACAGCTTAAAGGTAACATTTACCTCGCGAAGATCACGCGGGTGGAACCGTCCTTGCAAGCAGCCTTCGTCGAATACGGCGGCGGCAAGCAGGGCTTCCTGCCCTTCTCGGAAATCCACTCCGACTACTACCAGATCCCCGTTTCCGACCGCAAACGCCTGATGGAAGAGCAGCAGCGTGAAGAAGAAGCCGAAGAACGCCGCGAAGCCGCCCGCGAGGCGCGCCGTAGCCAGCACGGCGGCCTGCATCACCACGCCGAAGAAGCGCCCGTTGAACAGCCGGACGCATCCGAAACCAGCCTCGAAGAAACCCCTTCCCAGCTTGAAGGCGACATCCTGCCACCCGAACTCGAAGCGATCGCCGACGGCGAAATCGATCATCCGGCCTATTTAATGCAAGGCGCCATCGACATCTCCGTCAGTGAAGAAGTCGACATGCCAGAGCACGCCGACGATCACATCCCGCTGTCGCAAGCCATCGACCAGCACGTCGCCGCCGACCACGGCGAGCCGATGGAAAGGGAATCCGCGGTCATCGAAGGCGGCGAAGCCCCCGCCGAAGCGTCCGGCGAACCCCGCACCGCCGAAGGCGTTGAAACCTTAGCTGCCGAAGAAGACGATTACCGTCCGAAAAAGAACGTGTTCTTCAAGCGTTACAAAATCCAGGAAGTCATCCGCCGCGGCCAGATCGTACTCGTGCAGGTTATCAAGGAAGAGCGCGGCAACAAAGGCTGCTCGCTCACCACTTATCTGTCGCTCGCTGGCCGTTACTGCGTGCTGATGCCGAACTCGCCGAAAGACGGCGGCATCTCCCGGAAGATCGCCAACGCAGAAGACCGCAAGCGCCTCAAAGCCATTTCCACCGAACTGCGCCTCGCCCAGGGCATGAGCGTCATCGTTCGAACCGCGGGCATGGACCGCACCCGCGCCGAAATCAAGCGGGATTACGATTACTTAGTGAAGCTCTGGAACCAGATCCGCGAGGACACGCTGAAGTCCAATGCCCCGGCCCTTATCTACGAAGAATCCGACATCATCAAACGCGCCATCCGCGACCAGTACACCTCCGACATCGACGAACTCATCGTCGAAGGCGACGACGGTTACAACGCGGCCCGCGAGTTCATGAAACTCCTGCTACCCAGCCACACACCCAAGATCAAGCATTACAAGGAAAACATCCCGCTCTTCTACGCCTACAATGTCGAAGAACAGCTGCTTTCCATGCATGACCCCGTCGTCAAACTGAAATCCGGCGGCTACCTCGTCATCAACCCGACCGAAGCGCTCATCTCTGTAGACGTAAACTCGGGCCGCGCCACTGGCGAGCGCAACATCGAAGAAACCGCACTCAAAACCAACATGGAAGCCGCCGCCGAAGTGGCCCGCCAGTTGCGCCTGCGCGATCTTGCTGGCCTCGTCGTTATCGATTTCATTGACATGATGGAATCGCGCAACCGCCGCGCCGTCGAAAAAACGTTGAAGGATTCGCTCAAGGCCGACCGCGCCAAAATCCAGCTTGGCCGCATCAGCCCGTTCGGTCTTCTGGAAATGTCGCGCCAGCGCCTGCGCCCGTCGATCTCGGAATCCAACATGGTCACCTGCCCGCATTGCATCGGGCGTGGCATCATCCGTTCCAACGAATCGATGAGCATCCAGATGGTTCGCGCCATTGAAAAAGAAGCCGCTTCCGGCGCGTGGAGCAGTTTGCGCCTCATCGTCCCGCAGGAAGTCGCCCTTCACCTGCTCAACTCCAAGCGCGACGTGCTTCGCGCCATCGAGCAGCGTCACGACCTGACTGTGCAGGTACTGATCGACACCGATCTCGCCAGCAGCGAATTCAACCTCGAAAAAATGCGTCGCTCGCAAGGCGGCGAACGTTCCGAAGGTAGCGAACGTCCTGAACGTCCGCGCCGCGAACGTGGCCGTGATCGCGACCGTGCTGAACGCGGCGAACGCAACGAGCACCGCCGCCAGCCGCAACCGCAGGCCGCTGAATCGCATGACGACGCCAGCAACGACAACAACACGCCGCACGAAGGCTCCATCGAAATGGTGGACACCCCGCGCGACGAAACCGCATCCCCGCATGACCGTGGCGACCGCAAGCGCCGCCGCCGTGGTGGCCGCAACCGCGACCGTGATCGTCCTCGCGGCGAACGCCCGGAACGCGATGGCAATCGCACCACTCCACCAATGGCAGCCGAAGGCGAACTTCCGGCTGAAAGCCAGGAAATACAGCACGGCGAAGGCATCAGCGAAGCCCCGCGTGAAGGCGGCGAACAAGGCACCCGCGAACCGCGCGAAGGAGCACGCCGCAGCCGAGGTGGCCGTGGCCGTCGCCGCTGGCGCGACCGTGACGGAAACCCACGTGAAGGCGCACCGAACGGCGAAGCCACTTACGGCGAAGCCCCAATCAGTGCCGACGCACCCATGCAGTCCGAACATATTCCTGTCGCACCGCATGAACACACCCCCGCTCCGCAGCGCGAAAATGTAGACGCAAGCTCCCTGCCCGCGTTCGCAACGCAAGAACCCATCCCCGCACCGCCCGCGCCGAAGCCATACGATCCGTATGACGACCGCATGCAGAAGCAGGCCGCAGCCGCAAGCTCCGACCAGCCGAGCAAAAAAGGGTGGTGGCAGAAAATAATCGATCTGGACGACTAAGCAATTGGCTGGAGCATTTCAGTGATTCACGGAAATGCTCCAGCAGTCGCAAAGCAGAAATTCGCAATGCCCAGCCGTTTCCTCCTCAAATCCCAGCTACACGAACAGATCTCACTTATAAAACCGTGACACGCCGTTGTGCTTTTTTTCGTCTTAAATTCCACGCGTGACAACGAACTGCCTCGTTTCGAACAACAAGCTTCAGGCTTGCTCATTATCAACGTGTTGCCGACTTGCGTTTTATGCACTTCGGTCTATAATTCCTACTCACGAAGGAGATTGCTGCAAACGCAGCCGCGATGGCCACTCATGAAAATCCCTAAACTCACCGCCCTGCTTCGCAGCATCGCCTGCGCTATGACCATCGCGACCCTGCTGGCCAGCGAAGCCTATGCCGTGCCGCTCATCCGCGACGCGGAAATCGAACACACGCTGCGGCTTTACACCGACCCCATCTTCAAAATCGACGGCCTCAAGCCCTCCAACGTCAAGCTCTTCATCGTCGAAGACGATTCGCTCAACTCCTATGTCGCAGGCGGCGCCAACATCTTCATCCACACCGGATTGCTGATGGATTGCGACACGCCTGACATGGTCATCGGTGTTCTTGCACACGAAACCGGCCACATCGTCGGCGGCCATCTCGCCCAAGGCAGCGAAAAAATCAAAGACGCCCAACTCGGCAGTATTTTAAGCTTCGTCCTCGGCGCTGCCGCAGCCGCTGCATCGGGTCGTCCTGAAGCCGCCGCCGCCGTCATTACCGGCGGCCAAAACGCGGTAGGCCGCAACTTCCTCGCCTTCACCCGCGCGCATGAAGAAGCCGCCGATCAATCTGCGCTCGGCGCGCTCGACAAGCTCGGTATTTCCGCCGAAGGCATGCTCAAAGTCTTCGAACTCCTGCGCCGCCACGAACGCGAACACATGGGTTCGCCCGACCCGTATTTGCTCACCCATCCGCTCACCGCCATCCGCATCGAGCATGTGCGCGACCACGTACAGCATGCCTCTGTTCCCGAAGGTCAATATCCGCACAGCCTCGCTCTGCCGCACCAGCGTATGATCGCCAAGCTCTACGGCTTCCTGGCCACGCCCGAGCGCACCATCCAGAAATACCCCGTCACCAACAAATCCATCCCCGCCCGCATGGCCCGAGCCATCGCCTATTATAAAATGCCCGATACCGACAAAGCGCTTGCCGAAATGGATGGCCTGATCGCCGAATCGCCCAAAGACGCGTTTTTCTACGAACTCAAAGGCCAGATTTTATTTGAAAGCGCCCACCCGCGCGAAGCGCTCGTCTCCTACAATCAGGCAGTAAAACTCCTACCCGATTCGGCCCTCATCCTCGCTGATCTCGCCAAGGTCGAAATGGCGCAGCACGACCCCGCGCTCGTCCAATCCGCCGTCGGCCATCTCGAACATTCCGTCCACATCGACGACACCAACGCCAACACATGGCACCAGCTCGCCGCCGCCTACGAAAAATCCGGCAACGAGCCGATGGCGTCGCTCGCACTTGCGGAAGAAGCCATCCTTGAAGACGACCCGAAAATGGCGCTGTCAGAAGTTGAGCATGCTCTGCCAAAACTGAAAGAAGGCAGCCCCGCCCACCAGCAAGCGCAAGACATTAAAGCGCACGCCATTAATATGCGCCGCGAAGAACAAGAAAACCGCTAGCGATAACACCGCTAACACGCTATATAAAACCCCACGAATCATCACCCTCGGGAGAATGCAAATGTCACTAAAAAACGTCTTGTTCGCCACCGCCGCCCTGAACTTCCTGCCATTTGCCGCGCTTGCTCAGGTTGGCTCCTCACCCGCAGCCGCCACCGCTCCCGCCGCCGCTGCACAACCTGCCAGTACCCCGGTGACCCACACGGAATTTGAAGAACTCCTGCATAAAACCCTCGTCGACCATCCTGAAATCATCATGGAAGCAGTGAAGAAAATGCGCGAAAAAACGATGGCCGAATCCAGCAAGCAGATGCAGGAATCGATGGCCCAGCACAAACAGGAACTCCTTGCCGACACCACCTCGCCCAGCCTCGGCGATCCCAAAACCACCGACCTCACCATCGTCGAGTTCTTCGACTATCATTGCGGCTATTGCAAACACATGCTGCCGGTTATGACCCAGCTCACTGAAAACGACAAGAAGCTGCGCGTCATCTTCCGCGAATTCCCGATTCTGGCTGAAGACTCCGTGCTCGCGTCGCGCGCTGCCATCGCCGTGTACAACATCGACAAAACGAAATACTTCGAATACCACTCGCTGCTGATGAAGAGCTCCGGCAAGTTTGACGAAAAAACCCTGCTCGACATGGGCAAGCGCATCGGCATCGATCCTAAGAAGCTGAAAAAAGAAATGGCCAGCACCGACATCACCAAGCAGCTTGACGACACCCGCCAGCTCGCCGACGAAATGGGCGTCCGCGGCACGCCGGCTCTCGTCGTAGGCGACGAAATGCTCCCGGGTGCAGTGTCCTATGAAGACATGCAGAAATACGTCGCCAAAGCGCGCGAAGACCAGAAAAATAAGAAAACCGATTTAGACGCAATCAAAAAAGACAGCGCTGCAAAGCCGGAAGATAAAAAAGAAGAAGACAAGAAGTAAGCTCCCCACATTGTCACCCCGTCGCATGACGGGGTGACAATGTGGTTAATGTGGAGAGACGGACCCCGTCATGCGACGGGGTGACACATTGCAAATGTTACGCTTCGTCTTCCGGGTCGGCAATTTCTTCTAACTCATAATGCTCGCGATACGTCCGGACCAACGTGCGGCCCGCAAGCGTCACCAGCGTTTCCGCGATCAAATCATACGTATCGATCGGGCATTCCGATTTCGAAAAATGATTTTCCCGATGGTCGAAAATTCCGTCAAGCAACACCGGGCACCACACATTGCCTTCAAACACATCCACTTTAAAATAACCTGAAAACCCCGTATTGCCGTAATCGCCCAGGCGCGTCGAGTTTAGCGCGTCGTTGCACGGATAGACCAGCATATCGCCGCGCTTGGCGCTTTCAGCCGCGATGTCGTCCTCGTCGTCGTATTTCAAATACAACTGCCCGGTCAGTACGATGATCACCTTATCCTTCGGCTTTGCCACGTAACGGATTTTATTGCGTTTTCCCATATTCCATCGCTCCTATTGTCGTTAGTTCCACCCACCAGCCGGGCTGCGCCTCGCGCACGGCCTGCGCCGCCTCGCGCACGGTGGTTTCATCGTCGTAGATCGCAAAGCAAGTCGCCCCGCTGCCAGACATGCGCGCAATCAGGCAATTAGTGCCGCGCAGCGCCTGCAATATTTTCGCAATCACCGGCATCAGCGCAATCGCCGGTTTTTCAAGATCGTTCTTATGCGCCTGCATCACCTCCACCAGCTCCATCAGCGAGCCAATCGACGCCGGTCGCTCCGCCGTCCCCGAGTGCTGCTTGCATGCCTGATACACATCTTTGGTCAGCAACGCCGCGTTAGGATTGACCAGCAAGATATAGCCATCCGCCAAACTCGGCACGCTCTCCACCGCCTCACCTACGCCCGAAACCCACGCCATCGTCGCGTTCAAACACACCGGCACATCGCTACCGAGCGTCATGCCCAGCTTGGCCAGCTCGTTGTCACTGATCTCCACATCCCACAAATCCCGCAGCGCCAGCAGCGTCGCCGCCGCATCCGAAGACCCGCCGCCAAGCCCCGCGCCCATCGGAATTTCTTTATGCAGCATAATGGCCGCACCCATATTCACGCCCGCTTTTTTTTGCAATGCGCGCCCAGCCCGCAGCACAAGGTTATCATCGAGATTATCCTGCAAACTATGGGCAAACGTCCCGGTAATCGAAAGTGTCAGCGACTCCGCTGGCTCCACTTCCACCACATCGCCGAACCCCGTAAACCCCACAAGGCTATTTAGCCAGTGATAGCCGTCGCGGCGCTTGCCGATCATGTGCAGGAAAAAATTCAGTTTGGCAGGGGCAACCCGTTTCAACGCGCTCATGGGATTTCGTTTCGCTTACTGAATCACCGACGATTCGGCTTTACTGGTCATCGCGTCCGGCCCGCTCTTTTGCGCCATGTGCGACGGCGGCAGCCCGTCTTTCAGCTTCTTATGAATCTGCTCGATCGCTTTCATTTCCGGCGAGAAGCTCAACGAGCGCTGCCACTGGAACCGCGCCTCGTTATGGCGCCCAAGCCGCCAGTACGCATCGCCCAGATGATCATTGACCGTAGGATCGCCCGGCAACAGTTCAACCGCTTTTTCCAGATACGAAATCGACGTCGCATAATCGCCTTCCATATACAGCGCCCAGCCCATGCTATCGACAATCTGCGCATCGTCCGGACGCGCCTTCACCGCCTTAGCAATCATGTCGCGTGCTTCATCGATATGTACCCCGCGCTCAAGCCACCCAAAGCCCAGATAATTCATCACATCCGGCTGGTCTGGTTTTAATTCCAGCGCCGCTTGTAAATCTTTTTCCGCCAACGCCCATTTGCCTTCGCGCTCATAGCACGAGCCACGCGCGAATAAAATCGGCCAATACATCCCTTTCATATCCGGAATGCGCTTCAGCGCCTGCGAATATGCCTCCACCGCTTCCGGGTATTTCGCATGGATACGCAGCAAATCGCCCTTCGTCACCAGCGCTTCTGTTGTGTTCGGCGCGTCCTTGGCGAGCTTATCCAGCTGCGCCACCGCTTCTTTAAACTTGCCCATGCGCTCATAATTCACCGCGATATGCAGCTGCGCTTTAGAATACAGGAAATTTTGCGGCGTTACTTTCAAATACATCGCGTTCGAGCGATCATACTGCTGCAACTCGCTATACGTATCCCCCAGCGCTACCACCGCTTCGCTCAGCTCCGGCTTTATATACACCGCCAGCTGCAAATAAATCGCCGCGTCATTGGTCACGCCCGCGCCGAACATGATGCCGCCCATCGTATATAAAATTTCCGCCACACCGTCGCGCGCCGTATTGATCGCCGGGGTGTTGCCATCATTTTCAATCGAGGGATTCGCTTCGCGGTAGGTTTTGACAATTGGCGTCAGTGTTTCCGGCGCATCGTTCTGATCATAAAAACGCAAAAGTTGCTTCATCACCCGAATCGGCGGGTCCTTGGCATCCTGAATCGCCGCTTTGAAATTCTTCGCCGCCTCATCTTTAAACCCGCCCTGACTATTAATCAGTGCCAGATGATAATTGATCAGCGGTGCCGCACGCCCCGCATCATTACTGATGCTATCGGCCAGCACTGGTTTTTCCAGACTGTGGCGCTGGATATCCACCCACGCCTGAATCAGCGGCAGCCACAGCTGCGAATTTCCCCCATCAACCGCATGATCGAGCACTTTCGACGCATCATTGGGATGATCCTGTTTAATCGCATGCAGCGCCAGCAGCAGCGTCGTCAACGGATCCTTGCCACCCGCCTTATCGATATCGCCCGCCAGCAGCACAGCTTCATCCACACGCCCCTGCACCAGCATCAACCCCTGCAATTGCATGGCCACGCTCATATTACCCGGGTCTTCGCGGTGCACGCGCTGTAATTCATTGATCGCCAGTTCGATGTTGCCGCTGTTGCGCGCAAACTGGCTCGACAGGTAATTCCCGCTCACATTATTGGCAATGGGCACGGACTCTTCCTGCGGTGTGGCTTTGCTGTCTTCCTGTACATCACCGCTCTCGGCGGTAGCGTCCTGACCTTCGTCCAAAACGCCTTCGGTCGTGCCGTGCAGCGGCTTTCCGGTGGCGAATGCCGGGTTGGTAGCTGCGAAAGCCAGCCATGAGGCGGCCAGCAGGTGAATAAAAATAATATTTAATTTCATTCGCTTAATGATTCAAAAGGCAGGTTTGAGGAAGAAAAATGTCGGCGCCGCGACAAAATGCTTGCACGGGGAGCGTATATTACTAGAATCCGGCCAACTTAAAAACAACAGTTTTAGTAAAGCGAGAGATTTATGAGCAGCAAAAATAACCCGGAAGCCCGCGGCAAAGTCACCGAACTTCGCAAATACAACGGCAAGTCGGTTAAACCCGTCCTCTTTATCAAACGTGGCGTTGGCCGCTACATGGCTGCCATGTTCGAAAACGGCGAACTGGTGATCGACAAATCGACCCAGCTGCCGATCGCTTACAAAAACATCTAAGCAAACACTTGCCCGACATTCTTGTCACGGGTTTGCCACGCGCGGGTTCTGCGGTCGTGTCGGCGTTGCTAGATTATTTGCCCGATACAGTCAGCTTAAACAGCCCGCCCTTCCAATCCGCCTTCGCCGCGCGCCCGCTTGAGATCATGCCATTTTGCAAATGGCTCATCGGCGATAGCGTACTCACCCGCCGCATGTTGCTCACGAAAGAGCCAATGGGCGACCACCGTGCCCCCGACGCTGCCCCGCTCTTCGACGGCCTGTACGACCCCCGCCAGAAATTCAAACCCGACACGCTGCCCAAAGAGCCGGAACTCGTCTATTTCCTGCGCGAAGGCCTGACCCCTGATTTTATGCTCGCCATGCGTTTCACCACGCTCTACACCAGCGTACTGCCCACGCTCATCAAATTCGAGCATTTCAAAATCCTCGCCGTCATCCGCCACCCGCTTGACGTGATCGCATCATGGCAGCGCATGCCGCAACCGCTCTTCGCTGCCGGCAACCCGCCCGGCATCGCGCGTTTCTGGCCCGAATTGCTGACGCTCGCCGAAGCCTCTACCGACCCGCTTGAGAATTTCGTCCAGCTCTATGAAATGTTCTTAGGCCGATACCACGAATTACGCGACCATATCGACATCGTCAAATTCGAAGACATCATCGAAAACCCGCACCGCGTCGCCTCTCACGCCCGCGCTCAAACCCTGCCCGAAGCCGCCGTTGCCCGCATCGAGCCACGCCCCAACCTGCGCAACAAAGCGCAAATCGCCAAGCTTCGCGACGCCGTCAAAAAATATGGTGTGTTCACCAAAATTTATTATCCCGATATTTAGTCTCTAAGTCTTGCCGAGATTCACGCCAGGCCGCCAACAAAACAGCAAGTCCTAGTAGTGAAGATCGGCGGGACGCTCACATCCCCGAATAGTTCGGCCCACCGCCACCTTCTGGCGGCACCCATACGATATTCTGCATCGGGTCTTTTATGTCGCAGGTTTTGCAATGCACACAGTTCTGCGCATTGATCTGCAGCTTCGGCTGCCCCGCGTCGAACACATATTCATAAACCCCCGCCGGGCAGTAACGCTGCTCCGGCCCGTCATATTCCTTATAATTAATGGAAGCAGGCACCGAAACATCCTTCAACGTCAAATGCGAAGGCTGGTCCTCCTCATGGTTGGTGCTCGACAAAAACACCGAGCTGAGCCGGTCAAATGTCAGCTTCCCATCCGGTTTCGGATAATCGATCTTCGCGCATTGCTCGCGCTTCATCAGCCGCGTATTATCCGCATGGTGATGCAGTGTCCAAGGCGATTTCCCGCGCGTGACCGTCTCCCACACCGCATTGACCAGCCCGTTATAAAGACTATGCCGGAAGCCCGGGCGAATATTGCGCACCGCTTTCAATTCCTCATGCACCCAGCTATTTTCCACTGCCTTCGGATACGATACCAGCTCGCCCGTCTGCCCATTTTGCAACGCCGCAAAAGCGCTCTCAGCTGCCAGCATCCCCGTTTTCATCGCCGTATGGCTGCCTTTGATTTTCGCCACATTTAAAAACCCCGCCGAGCACCCAATCAGCGCACCGCCCGGGAAAGTGAGTTTCGGAATCGACTGCAACCCGCCCTCATTCAACGCCCGCGCGCCATAAGCGATACGCTTGCCGCCTTCGAACATCGGCGCCACGGCTTTATGGGTCTTGAACCGCTGCATCTCCTGGAACGGGTCAAGATAGGTATTGCGATAATCAAGCCCGATAACCATCCCCATCGACAAGAGGTTCCCCTCCATATGATAGATAAACGACCCGCCATACGTCCCTGAATCCATCGGCCAGCCGATGCTATGAATTACCTGCCCCGCCGAATGTTTCGCCGGGTCGATCTCCCATACTTCTTTTACCCCGATAGCATACGTCTGCGGCTGCACACCTTCTCGTAGCCCGAATTCCTTCATCAGCCGCTGCGACAACGACCCGCGGCAGCCTTCCGCAAACAGCGTATAAGCCCCCCGCACTTCAATCCCCGGTTGGTAGGACTGTTTTTCATGCCCATCCTTTGCGCGCCCGAATTCGCCCGTCACCACGCCCGCCACGCGCCCGTCTTCAATAATCACCTCTGCCGCCGGAAACCCCGGGAATACCTGAACGCCCAGCGCCTCCGCCTCGCTCGCCAGCCAGCGGCAGACATTGCTCAAGCTCACAATATAATTGCCTTTATTGTGCATCTGAGGCGGCGTCGGCAGCCGAATCGCCTTGTTTTTCGTCAGGAACAGGAATTTATCGCCCGTCACTTGCGTGGTAATCGGCGCATTTTTAACCCGCCATTCCGGCAGCAATTCATTCAGCGCACGCGGCTCCAGCACCGCGCCGGACATGATATGCGCCCCCACTTCCGAACCTTTTTCCAATACACAGACGCTCACATCCTTGCCAGCCGCTATCGACAGTTGGCGCAAGCGAATGGCCGCTGAAAGCCCCGAAGGACCGCCGCCCACGATGACAATGTCGTACTGCATGCTGTTTTCGCTCATGGTAACCTCTTTGACCTGCAATGATTTTTTGTAACATTCCTTTGTAACATAAATGTCATAACTAATAAATATACGTTTAGGGGCAAATACACTAAATTTAATGATCATTAACCCAACCCTCCCGGTGGAGAATGCTTATGGCCTACACACCTGCAGTTGCCATCGGCCTCGACGCAGCCATCGACAAAGCAAACCACCACATGAAGAACCATGAAGCACACAAGGAGCACCCCGTGAGCGAACAACACGCCCCCAAACAGCATGGCCTTACCCAAGAACAGCTCGCCGCCATCGGTGCCGCCACCATTTCCGCCAACACCCCGTCCGAAGACGACCGCCCGGCAGAACTTCCCAAGCGCACGCTCTACACCATCATCGCTGGCGCCGTCAGCGCTGTGGTCGGTTATGCCGTTGCGCATATCTACAGCCAGGATAAAATGCGCGAGTTTGAACTCGCCTATGAGAAGAAAGCGCAGGACCTCATACTTGAAAGCCGCAACGGCCTTGGGGGCGCTATCGCCGACGGCAGTTCGGGTTTTGCCGGTGGCGTGCCGCTGCTGAGCAACAACCTCGCCGCTGGCAGCTCTTCGCATTTGCTGGAAAACGTGGCCTACAAACAGCTCCTCGTCGAAAACGCAGGCGGCAAATACACCTTCGCCAAATGGATGGACCGCATCGGCGGCAAGGGCATGTTCACCCTCGGCGCCGGTCTTGCCGCGGGCCTCGCGGGCGCTGCGATCGCCCATTCCATCGTCAAGGACGAAAAGCCCAAGGACTGGTCCGACCGCGTCGAAACCGACAAAGACCAACCGCGCACACTCAACTGATCTTTCGATTTTGCCATTCCTGCTTTCACTGCTATAGGTCTTCCTATGGATAAGAAACAGCTGCTGCAATGGTACAAGGATGCCGGGGTCGACGAAGCCGTTGACGACGTGACCGCCAATTATTTCGCCGTCAGCAGCACCCCAACGCCTATTGAGTCACCTGACTCAGCCATGCCGACCGTTGCATCCTTGCGGACCGCAATGGAAGCCGCCGCAAAGCCCACCCCCCTTCACCACTCCCCGTCCGCTGCCGCAATCATGGCCCGCGAACTCGCCGCCAAGGCAACCACCTTGGCCGAACTCGAAGCAGCGGTCCGCGCCTTCGAAGGCTGTGCTTTAAAGAAAACTGCCAGCAAAACCGTCTTCTGCGACGGCAACTCCAACGCCCGCGTCATGATTATCGGCGAAGCCCCCGGCGCGCAGGAGGATCTGCAAGGCATTCCCTTCTGCGGCCCGCCCGGCCAGTTGCTAGACCGCATGCTCGCCTCCATCGGCTTATCGCGCGCCGAGAGCGCCTACATCTCCAACACCGTCTTCTGGCGCCCGCCGGGCAACCGCCAGCCCAGCCCCGAAGAAACCACCATCTGCTTGCCCTTCGTCGAAAAGCACATCGCGCTGGTGAGGCCCTCTTTATTATTACTCTCCTGCGGCACCGCCACCACGACACTATTAAAGAAGGACCTGTCGATTTCACGCCTGCGCGGCAAGCTCTACGACTACACCAATGAATTCATGGACGCGCCCGTGCGCACGATGGTCACGTTCCATCCGTCCTACCTGCTTCGCTCCCCGGCCCAAAAACGCCTCGCATGGAGCGACCTGCTACAGGTCCAGATGGTCCTGAATAGTTAATTTCGCACTGTAGATCGAAAATTATCTCGCTGAAATATAAACATAAAGTTAACTTTATGGCATTTCAGCTTGCCTGACAGAACGTTATAAGGTAGACATCTGACCTCATGGTTAAACGCAAACCATACCAGACCAAGTTGTGCCGCTCATTACTTTACACGGCTTGGTGTGTTGCCTTCCTTACCCCGGTTATGACCGTTACCGGTCCTCACCACTGGGTAAAGAAAGGCAAAACAGCGTCGCTCTATTTCAGCGGCAATGCCCCCGCTATATCCGCCCCCTCAAAACAAACCCCTGAAACTAAAGCAATCGCCCTCAACCAGGAAGGCGTACTGCCCAATATTCTTGAGCCCCACGACATCGATCTGTACAAGCAGGTAATCAAGGCCCAGCGCGCCTCAGACCTGCAAACCGCCGATGCTGGCATCGGCGAAATCAAGAATAAGCTGCTCATGGGCCATGTTCTGGCCGAGCGCTACCTGAACCGCCGCTACCACGCGACCAGCGAAGAGTTGGCTAACTGGCTCAACCAATACCCCGACCACCCGCAAGCCCCCGAAATCTACGCTTACGCCATTGCCAAGAACCCCTCGGCCAAGCAGGACGTGCCCCTCATCCGCCGCCAGCAAGCGCTTGAAGCCTACGGCGACGACAAAGGCATGAACACCCACGACGCCGAAAACGGCCCGTTCAGCAACGCCTACCGCGCGGGTCTCGCCGCCTATAAGAACGGCCAGAAAGCCGACGCCGCCAAGCTTTTCAGCGAAATGGCCTTGCACCAGAACATGCTCACCCCGTGGATGACCTCGGCCTCCGCCTACTGGGCATACCGCTCCTACACTGCCGTCGGCAACCATTCCGAAGCTGCGCTTTACCTGAAAATGGCCTCCGAACACCCGCGCAGCTTCTATGGCATCTTAGCGCGCAAGCAGCTCAACCTGCCCCTAGACCTCGATATCAGCCCGGTTGAACTCACCGATTCCGACGTGCTGGAAATGGTCGGCGACCAGACCATCCGCCGCGTCGTAGCGCTTTCACAAGCGGGCATGTCCGACATGGCCGAAAAAGAACTCCGCCTGCGCTTCACGCAAGCCGACGACACCGAAAAGCAGCGCCTGCTGGCCCTCGCCCACGAACTCGGCCTTGCCTCCATCCAGATCAGCATGGCTAAATATCTCGGCTCCGACGGCCACGAGCTTGATTTCGCCCGCTTCCCTATCCCCAACCTGCAGCCCGCAGGCGGCTTCACTGTCGATCCGCTGCTGATCTTCGCGCTGATGCGTCAGGAATCCGGCTTCCACACCACTGCCATCAGCCCCTCGGGCGCGCTCGGCCTCATGCAGCTCATGCCGCAGACCGCCTCGCTCATGCAGAAAAAAATGAATCTTGACCTCACCGCCGTTTCGAACTTCGTCAGCAATTTCTCCGACCCCGGCGTCAACATCACCCTCGGCCAGAACTACGTTCAGGATTTGCTCCGCAACAACCTGGTCGACAACAACCTCGTCTACCTCCTCGCCGCCTACAACGCCGGTCCCGGCCGCCTTCAGGAATGGAAAAAAATCAACCTCGGCCACAACGATCCGCTCATGTTCGTCGAGTCCATCCCCCTTCCCGAAACCCGCCACTACGTGATGCAGGTGATGACGAACTACTGGATTTACTCTGAACTAGCCGGAGCCACCAACCATTCCGCATTCGCCCTCGCCAAAGGCAAATGGCCGTCCTACGGCGGCTTCCAGGGCCCCGTCGCTGCTGACCAGAAACCTGCCACTCCCGGCGGCGCATAAACTTCTCGCCTTGTATCCGCGCGCGCGCAGCGTTATGACTTAACGTCATGGCACACAAACCCAACCTAACGCATGAGCGCACCCACGGCGGCATCGTCGCCGGTATCGACGAAGCGGGCCGCGGCCCGTGGGCTGGCCCAGTCGTGGCCGCCGCTGCCATCCTCGGCAAAAAACGCCCGCCGCACATGAACGATTCGAAAAAACTCAAAGCGCAGGACCGCGAAGCCATTTTCAACGTCCTCATCACCCAATGCACTTATGGGGTCGGCATCGCCACTACCGAAGAAATCGACAGCCTGAATATCTTGCAAGCCACCAAACTCGCGATGGTCCGCGCCTTCAAAAACTTAGGCACCATGCCCTGCGCGGTCCTTATCGACGGCAACCAGCCGCCGGTGCTTCCCTGTAAAGTCCAGGCCATCATCGGCGGCGACGGCGAAAGTCTCACCATCGCCGCCGCTTCCATCATCGCCAAAGTCACCCGCGACCGCATGATGCGCCAGCTCGCCCTAGAACACCCCGGCTACGGCTGGGAGCGCAACGCCGGTTACGGCACGCAATGCCATCAGGATGCCATCGCCACACTTGGCGTTACCATCCACCACCGCCGCTCCTTCCGCCCCATCCGCGAAATTCTCGAAAAACTCAGCGCCGAAAAACTAAGTGCATGAGCGACAACATCCGCCGCTTCTCCATGTTCCCCAAAACCCTCGACAAGCTCGTCGAGCAGCTCACCCGCCCCATGTTCAAAACCCAAGGGTTAGGTGGCTCGCGCATCGTCAGCCAATGGCAATCCATCGTCGGCAAGGAGCTGGCGCAGCACACTCTGCCAGAAAAACTTTCCTTCCCCAAGGGCAAGCAAACCGGCGGCACGCTGGTCATCTCAACCGAAAACGGCTTCGCCACCGAACTGCAACACCGCATCCCGCAAATCATAGAGCGCCTCTCCACGTATCTCGGCTACCAAGCCGTCTCCCGCATCGTCATTTCCCACAGCTGGGTGCCAGCCCCCGAAATCGCCGACGTGCCGCCGCCCATCCCCACGCTCAAACACGCCGCCAAGGATTTAACCGACGGCATCACCGACCCCGACTTAAAAAAAGCCCTGGAATCACTGGGCCAAGCGCTCTCGGGCACCAACTAACCCCGTCATTGCGAGCGCAGCGAAGCAATCCACCCACAACACGCAACCATTAAGCATTTGTAACGATAAATCCCATTGCGCGGATGCTAGAATCGCCATAATAATGAGCGTCTTTTTATTTCATCGGAGGATTTCCACTATGCGCAGCGTTCTGACGGGTTTAGCTCTTTCCATCCTACTTTCCAGCGCGGCCTTCGCCCAAAGCGCAAACACTTCGGCCGCCACCACCCCGGCAGCCGCCACCAACGCCACCAGCCCGGCCTTCTCCGAACCGAACCTCAAACTCCCCAAAGACAGCGGCGGCATGTCACTTTCCCCGCAGGTTAAAGATGCCCCCCTTGCCGACGACTATGTCCAGGGCAAGCCCGATGCGCCCCTGATCATGATCGAATATGCCTCCATGTCCTGCCCGCACTGCGCGCATTTCTCCGCCGCCGTGCTGCCTGACATCGAAAAAACCTACGTTGAAACCGGCAAAATGCGCTACATCCTGCGCCAGTTCCCGCTCAACGAACCGGCCCTCAAAGCCGCCGAACTCCTTGACTGCGTCGGCGAACAGAGCGTCGATAAATATTACGTTTTCGCCAAAGTCCTGTTCGACGCGCAAGCCAAATGGGCCTTCGACAGCAACTACATGGCCGGGTTAGAAACCATCGCCACCGTGGGCGGCCTGTCCAAAGACCAGTTCAACAACTGCGTCACCCCGACCGAACGCGAGATGAAGGTCTTGAAAAAGAAGAAGCTTGCCGAAGACAGCGTGAAAGTACCCCACACCCCGTACATCTTTATTGGCGGCGAAGCCTATGAAGGCGAACGTTCTTTCGACGCGATTTCGAAATTCATCGACAAAGAGCTGGCTGAAACCAAGGCGGACGCCAAAGCCAAAAAAGACGAGAAGAAATAGTCGTATTAGCTGAATATCACTCTTGACAGGGGGCGGGCGCATCCATACATTGCGCCTGCCTTCATGGGACCTATGCCAACACCTGACGAAAACGAGACCACCGGCTCATTGCCATCACTGGAATCGCTGCAAAGCAGGATCGATACGGTTAAGTCCAGTGCCGGTGTTGAAAAACAAAGCGAAAATTCCTCCTACGCGGCCAACGGTATCGGCGATGCGATGCGAATCGGGATTGAGTTGGTTTCGGGCGTTGCCGTCGGTGCGGTTGCAGGATTTTTCCTCGACCGCTGGCTTCACACCATGCCGCTGTTTTTCATCGTGGGCCTGTTACTCGGCGCTGCTGCGGGTTTCCGCAACATGATCCGCGAAGTCAACAGGAACATCGATAAATAGAATTTGAAAAGGATTAAGTAAGTGGCAGAAGCAGAAGCAGCAGCCGGGCATCATTCCCCCCTCGCCCAGTTCGAGGTTCACCCGCTGATTCCGTTCAAGGTCGGACATCTCGACCTGAGCTTTACCAACGCGTCGTTGTGGATGGTGCTTGCCGTCGGCATGGTCACCTTCATGATGTTCATGGGCGTTCGCTCGCGCCAGCTCGTTCCCGGCCGCTGGCAGTCGCTTTCCGAAGTGCTCGTGCAGTTCATCAATAACACCGTGCGTGACTGCGCTGGCAATGCGGGCCTCAAATATTTCCCGCTGATCTTCTCGCTGTTCATGTTCATCTTGCTGTGCAACCTGCTCGGCATGATTCCGTATTCCTTCACCGTCACCAGCCACATCATCGTCACCTTCGCGCTCGCCATCGTGATTTTCGTCGGCTGCACGCTGATCGCCATCGTCAAACACGGCCCCGGCAAATTCCTGCATTCCTTCCTTCCCGAAGGCACGCCGCTGTGGATGGCCCCGCTGATGTATTTCATCGAATTATTTTCCTACCTCGCCCGCCCGGTAAGCCTCTCGGTTCGTCTTGCCGCCAACATGATGGCTGGCCACACGATGCTGAAAGTCATCGCGGGTTTCGTGATCATGCTGGGCATTTTCGGTGGCTGGGCGCCGCTGGCGCTGCTCGTCGTGCTGACCGGCTTCGAAGTAGGTATCGCTGTATTGCAGGCGTATATTTTCACGGTACTGACGTGCGTTTATCTCAATAATGCACTTCATTTACACTAAGATTTTGGCACTAGAATTTTTTCTTATTAACTTAAACTCTAAAGGATTAAACAAATGGAATATGTAGCTCTTAAATTCATCGGCGCTGGCCTCATGTCGTTCGGTATGCTCGGTGCGGCTATCGGCGTAGGTAATGTGTTCGCTGCCATGCTCACCGGCATCGCCCGCAACCCGGCCGCTGAAGGCAAGCTCTCCAAATATGTATACATCGGCGCGGGTCTCGCGGAAGCAATGGGCCTGTTCGCGCTCGTTATCGCACTCCTGCTCATCTACGCAGTTTAATTACAACATTCAGGTAGTCTGAAATGCCGCAACTTGACCCTACATGGTTTGCTTCCCAGCTTTTCTGGCTGGTAGTGACGTTCCTCGCGCTGTACACGATTTTGTCGCGCCTCGTCCTGCCGCCGCTACTGGAAGTCATGGCACGCCGTGCTAGCACGGTTGAGGGCGACATTTCGACTGCGCAATCGCTTAAATCTCAGGCCGAGCAGGCGCGTTTGGATTACGAACGCGCCTTCGCCGAGGCTCGCGGCAAAGCGCAAGCCCTGATCAACGACACTATGTCGATCTACAAAGCCAAGGCGGAAGTTTCGGCCAAGGATATGGACAAACAGATTGAAACCAAGCTCGCGCAGGCAAGCAAGGACATCATCGCCCAAAAGCAGGAAATGATTTCAAATCTCACTCCCGCGGTCGGCGAACTCACCAACTTGATCGTCGAAAAACTGCTGCAGGCCTCGCCGGGCAGCGAACAGGTTGAAAAAGCCGTCGCAGGCGCACAGAAAGGCCGGAGGTAGTCATGTTGGAAGATCCACGTTTCTGGGTTGCCGTTTCCTTCTTCGCGTTCGTCGTCGGCACCTACAAAAAAGTCTCGTCGCTCGCCATGAAAGCGCTCGATAGCCGCTCCGCCAAAATCAAGCAGGAGCTTGACGAAGCGCGCTCGCTGCGTGAACAGGCCGAAGCCGTTCTCGCACAATATAAGCAAAAACAGGCCGAATACTTGCAAGAAGCCGAAATGCTCCTCGCCAACGCCCGCCGCGACGCCGAAACCATGCGCGTCACCGCTGAAGCAGATCTGAAGGCTTCGCTCGACACCCGCCAGAAACAGGCGATGGACCGCATCGCGCAGGAAGAAACCAACGCTATCGCAGAAGTACGCAACCATGTTGTCGACATGGCCCTCACCGCCGCCCGCACCATCATCGCCGACCATGTGAGCAGCATGTCGCAGGACGATCTGGTGAAGATGGCGCTGTCCGATATCGACCGCAAAATTCACTAAATACTCCGGGTCAACTTGCTCACGCACAGCCACTCCACGAATTGTCATCCCGTCCCCGTCATGCAGCGGGTGACAGCCTGTGAATAATGGCACACTGGCATTTTAGCCACTATCGGTAATTATCCACCACCGAAGCTCCTGTCCTGTATTGATGCACATGCCTGATTTCAATACACTCGTCCTCAATTATGGATGGGTAAGGAATGTGTTCTGCGCGTCGACTGCGATTTAGCTACCTCGCCGCCCTCGCGGCCAATGTCCTTGCTACCCCTGCGTATGCTGGCGCATGGATGCAAGCTCCCAACGAGGCGCTGGTCATCCTCAGCTCTTACGCCTACCAGTCCAACCAGCGCTTCGACAATTCCAGCCACCGCGTCCACCAGCCGAATTACACGCAAGTTGGCCTCAACCCTTACGTTGAATACGGCCTGCGCGAGGACATCACCATCGGCGCCAATCTCTTCTTCATCCGCGCGGCGCAATCGGGCGCACCAGCCCAGCGCGGCCAGTCCAATTTCGGCATCGGCGACAGCGAGTTTTTCCTGCGTAAAAAACTCTGGCAGAAAGACGGCTTTGCGCTGTCGCTGCAACCCTTCATCAAACTTCCAAGCCCTCAGTCTTCCACGTCCGACACCCCTAAGTTAGGCAGCTCACACCCAGATCTCGGCGCCAGTCTTTCCGGCGGTTACGGCTTCTCCGCTTTCGGCCAGAACCATTTCATCGAGATCACCCCGCAATACCGCTATCGCTTCGGCCCGCAGCGCAACCAGCTCAACGCTGCCGCCACACTGGGCGTTCATGTCACGGAAAAATGGATGCTCATGCCGCAACTCTTCCTCACCTCGCGCACCTCTGAACGCGCCAACGCCACATTCACCCAGTCGTCCGCCGACGATTACGACGCCACGCGCGCGCAGCTTTCCGCCGTCTATGATTTGCGCAAAGACGTCTCCGTGCAATTCGGCGGTTTCACCGACCTTAACGGTCGCAACGCTGGCCGCGGCCAAGGCATTTTATTCGCGTTATGGAAGCGGCTGTAGCCTTCAGGCCCATGCATTTTAAAACGCCGCTCGGTGCCATCCTGATCGAGCGCGGGCTGATCAGCCACGACGAACTGCGCGAAGCGCTCGCCATACAAAGCCGTGACGGCACGCGGCTGGGCGATATCCTCATCAGCGAAGGCCTGATCGACTATTACGATCTCTACAACGCCATCGCCGAAAGCAACAACATGCCCTTCATCAACCTGCTTGAACAGCCGCCGCAGACCGACCTGCTCGATGCGATGGACGCCGACACCTACCTGAAGCTACGCATCCTGCCGTGGAAGCGCGAAGGCGATTCGATTATCATCGCCGTATGCGAAGTGACGCTCGAAATCATGATATGGATTCGCCAATGGTTCGGTCTCAGCACGCAGCTCGTCGCCACCTCGCCTATCGATATCAAACAAACCGTCGAGCGTCTGTTCGGCTCAAAACTCGAAGAAGAAAGCTGCCTGACTTTGCTCAAACACGCGCCCCAGGCTTCCGCCTACCTGACACTCATGCCGCGACAAAAATGGGTGCTCGCCGCCTTGCTGCTCACCACCATCGGCTGCATCCTCTATAATGCCCCCACCACCTTACTCGTATTGCTGATGTTGTGTCAGGTAACTTACGCACTCACCATGATCTTCAAAACTTTAGTCTTTTCGGTTGGTCAATTGCAACGCCCAAAACTCAAAAACTACACCAGTATCGACCCGCAGGATTTGCCCATCTACACCATTCTCATCCCCATGTACCGCGAGGCCGAAAGCCTGCCCGGCATGCTCATATCCATGCACAATCTTGACTATCCCGCTTCCAAGCTCGACATCAAACTCGTGCTCGAAGAAGACGACGACGAAACGCTCGACGCTGCTTACGCGCTTCGCCCGCGCTACCAGTTCGACCTCATCCGCGTGCCGCGCGGGCAGACGCGCACCAAGCCCAAAGCCTGCAATTACGCACTGCGTTTCGCGCGCGGCGAATTCATCACCATCTTCGACGCCGACGACCGCCCCGAGCCCGCGCAGCTTAAAAAAGCCGTGCACGCTTTCCGCACCTTGCCCGAAGACGTCGTCTGCCTGCAAGGCAGGCTCAATTACTACAACGCCAACGACAATTTGCTCACGCGCTTTTTCTCGCTGGAATATTCAATGCTGTTTCGCGTCCTCCTTCCCGGCTTAGAGCGTCTCGGTATCCCCATCCCGCTTGGTGGCACCTCCAACCACATCGCCCTCGAACGCCTCAAAAACTTGGGCGAGTGGGACCCCTACAACGTCACCGAAGACGCCGATCTCGGCACCCGCCTTGCTGCTCAAGGCCTTCGCACCGCGATGCTCGATTCCGACACGATGGAAGAAGCCCCCAACCTCTATTGCGCCTGGATCCGCCAGCGCTCGCGCTGGATTAAAGGCTACATGCAGACATGGCTGGTGCACATGCGCCATCCCGTGTCGCTTTATCGCCAGCTTGGATGGCGCAGCTTCTTAGGTTTTCAGTGTTTCATTGGCCTGTCCAGCTTCACGTTTCTGTCCGCGCCGGTGCTGTGGTGTGTGTCGCTGGCATGGGCAAGCGGCATGCTGCGCATGGAATTCCCCACATGGCTCGGCTGGCTCACCGCCGCGAATCTCATCTTCAACGGCGCTACGCACTGGTACTACACCCTGTACTGTGCCGCGCGTTACCACCGGCGCAGCTGGGGCATGGCACTGGCCGTGGCGGCCTATCCGCTCTATCTCGTGCTGCATTCCATTGCCAGTTACAAAGCGTTATGGCAGCTCATGGTCCGTCCGCATTTCTGGGAAAAGACGGTGCACGGCCGGGCGCGCACGCAGGTTGCGCCGCCCGCTTATGCGGCGTCATTGAAATAATCCTTGCAATTGCCGCGAAAAATAGTACCAATTGCGAATCGTTCTCAATCATAATAAAGGACTTTTCCCATGACTCGCTTCACCGTGAATTATTTAATTGGCTTCGCCCTCGCACTTCTCTTTCCAGCCGCCGCCTTCGCCGCCGACGCCACCACGCCCGCGACCGCCGACACGAAGCGCTACGTCATCACCCTCAAGAACCACGAATTTACCCCGATGGAACTCACCGTCCCCGCCAGCCAGAAATTCGAACTCACCGTGAAAAATGACGACCAGCAACCCTTCGAATTCGAAAGCAGCCAGCTTAAGCGCGAAAAGATCGTGCAGCCGAACGAATCCATCATCATCAAATTCAACGAGCTGAAACCCGGCACGTATAAATACGTCGACGATTTCAACGAAAGCGCGTTCGGTTACATCACCGTCAAATAAATGCTGTCCACCGCCATCATCATTTTCCGCGAGACGCTTGAGATTGCCATGATCTTAGGCGTGGTGCTCGCAGCCACGCGCGGCCTCGCCGGGCGCACAAGCTGGATTGCGTTCGGCTTTGCTGCGGGCGTGGGCGGTGCGGGGCTAGTGGCGCTGTTCACCAGTTCAATCTCCAACGCCCTGTCAGGTTCCGGTCAGGAGCTGTTCAACGCCGCTATTTTATTCGCCGCCGCGCTCATGATCGGCTGCACGGTGCTGTGGATGCACAAACACGCCCGCGAGATGGCGGCCCAGCTCCGCAAAGTCGGCCAAGAAGTCAGCGCCGGCAACATGCCGCTATATTCGCTATCGCTCATCATCGGCCTATCGCTTTTACGCGAAGGCTCGGAAATCGTGATGTTCATCTACGGCATGATGCTTTCCGGCCAAAGCGGCGCTTCCATTACCGGCGGTGCCGCGCTCGGTTTCGCGCTCGGCACGGTGGCCGGTGTGATGCTTTACTACGGCCTGCTCAAAATTCCCTCGCGCCACGCGCTGAAAGTCACCAGCTGGCTGCTGATTCTGCTCGTGGCGGGCCTCATGTCCCAGTGCGCCGGATATCTTCAGGCCGCCGGGTATTTCGAAGATTATTCCTCGCCCGTCTGGGACAGTTCATGGCTGCTTTCCGAGGAAAGTATCGCCGGAAAAACCCTGCATAGCCTGGTCGGATATAGCGCCTATCCCACCCCCGTGCAGATCGTTTTCTACCTGTTCACCCTCGCCCTGATTGTCGGTTTAATGCGCCACCACCGCGCAAAACACGCGGTCGCGCCCATAGTGGCGTAATTTTTTTTCCTGCAACTACCGCGAGCGCAACTGCTCTAAAAACGCTGATTTACACGGTGCAAACTAGTTTGCGCATCGCTTAAATCCAGTATTTCGCAGTTAATTACAATTTATTGTGCAAAATCAACCTAAGCCCCGCACGCACCGCAACATGCAACTTCGGGTTGGTACAACCGCACGAAATCGCGTCCACGCAAGATAAGAAGCATAGATTGCATTTTAGCTAAATACTTTGATTTAATCTTTGAAATATAAACAAAATTCACTGTTTAACACGCTGAAAAAACAGTACTCTGGAAGGATGAAGCCTGTTACTACCACACGCGCCGGACCCGAACTTCAAGCGGGTTTCACACTGATCGAGCTATCGATCGTGCTGGTCATCATCGGCCTGATCGTCGGTGGTATTCTTGTAGGCCAGGATCTCATCAAAGCCGCCGAAATCCGGGCCACAATTTCACAGGTGGAAAAATACAACGCCTCGGTCAACACCTTTCGAAATAAATTTAACGCCATGCCCGGCGACATGCTGCAAGCCAACGCCGCCGCATTCGGATTACTTTCACTCAGCAACGCCGCGATGACAGGCCAGGGCGACGGCAATGCGCTCATCGAGGGCGGCAGCACCAACGGCATCAACGGCATCGGCGAAACGCTCGGCTTCTGGCGTCACCTGTCGGAAGCGAATCTCATCGACGGTTCGTTCGGGAGTAACGGCAACGGCAACATCGTCCCTTCCACCGGCCTTCTCACCAGCAACGTCACCAATGTCGACCAGTCGCTGCCCGCTTCGAAAATAACGCCGCGCCAGTATTTCATCGTCTACGCCAACGGCGGATTGAATTACTTCCAGCTTTCCCCCGTCACCAGCATTACCGCCGCAACAGGCGCGTATAATTTCGGCACCTCCGCCATCGCGCCGCTCACCGCTGTCAATATCGACACCAAGATTGACGATGGCATGCCCAACACCGGCAGCATCATCGCGCGCGGCATCGCCGCCGTCAACGTGGCACCGTCGGTCAACCCCGCACCGACAGCCAGCACCTACACTATCGGCTCAGGCGCATCCACCGACACCTACAACGTCACGCGCAACAACGGCGGCACAGACGGTTCGTGCAGCATGCGTTTCCGGTTCAACTAGTTTGAAGGAGTTTCCATGCGGATAATGATGCGCTGGTTACGCAGACGATTGGATTCAATATCATTGCCCTTGGCATCGCGGTTCGGCACCAACGGCTGCGTGCCCGCAAAGCTCGTGGCGCGAAGCTGCGCCGGGTTTACGCCTTCTTCCTGCAACACGTTGACAATCGTCGCCGCGCGCAGTGCTGCCAGCGACCAGTCGTTCATCGGCATGCCGCGTTCAGCATCCTTGCCGCTCGTGTGGCCTTCCACTTCGATGGTGTAAGCTGGCTGCACGTTCGCTTTCAAGGCCTGTGCGAGTTTCACTATAATCGCCATCTGCGCAGGCGGAATATTTGAAGACCCATCGTCGAAGAACTGCACCGCCGATACATCGATGGCAATCCCGCGATTGGTTTTCTGCAACGAGATAAACTGGTCCGCATCGCTTGACATGATGACCCCCACCAGCGTGCGATACGCTTCATCGAACGACGTTCCCAATTCCAGCGTTCCCGATTTATGCGTTCCCACCGGATGCTCCTGCTCCACCCCGCGATTCATGCTCATCGGATGGTTCTGGCGCGATACCGACACGGAAATCAGAATCACGAACAGCATGAACAGCAGCGTAATTAAATCGGCATAGCTCATCAGCCATGCGTCGACATGATCGGTTTGCCCTTTGGAATGACGGCGAATGTGTTTTTGCATAGTATTTCCCCTCATTTTTTAGGCCGCCATCGCAATGCGTTTTTGCATGGTCGTATACACCTGATCGCTCAAGTCGAGATGCTTGGACGGCTCAAGGAAGCTGTTCAAACGGTCCTGCATATAGAACGGTCTGCGTTTCTCAGCCAGCATAGCCAGCCCTTCCGTCACCATCATGTGACGCATATGCAGCTTCTCTTCACGCTGCAATAATTTATCCGCCGCTGGCAGGCACACAAGGCGCGCCACCAGAATCCCGTACAGCGTCGACAGCATCGCAATACCCAAACCGCTTTCAATCCCGGCCAGATCGCCCGCCGCCTGCGTCAGCAGCGCCACCATGCCCACGAGTGTGCCCACCATGCCAAAGGCCGGCGCCGTCGCCGCCATGTTGCGAAGCACCGTCACCGGCATACAGCGGCGTTCGAATTCATTCTCCGCCACCGTGCTCAGCATCTGGCGCACGCTTTCAGCCGTATAGCCCGACAGCACAAGGTCAAGCCCGTAGCGCATCAGCGGGTCATGCGCCTTCTTGCCGCTTTCGCGCTCAAGGCCCACGAGGTCCTTCTGCTGAATCACATATGACCACATAATCATCTGCATGATATCAAGGTGCAGATTATGCCCCTCCACCGGCGCAGGCTTCAACATGGCCTGAATCGTTTCAAATGCTTTCACCACGTCCTGCTTCTGATAGCTCAGATATGCATTGCCCACGCACCCGCCCAGTACAATCACCAGCCCTTCTATATTCAAAAACGCCCCATAACCGGTCAATGCAACCAGCGTACTCAGCACCACAATCGCCCCCAAAGCAAGTGCCAGCGGCCTTTTTGGCCCATCCAACGCTATTTTCATACATCCTCCTGTTGCTCGTTTCTTAACATATAAGCAAATCCCATGCCTAAATAAGGCGCATGGCTGCATATATTGATTGACGAATTTATTTTTAAATATACAATTTATAGTTGTATAAACCCGTCCGGATAACAACCCATGTTCAATAAACGCCTGCTTGTCATCGACGATGATAACGACATCACCGAACTCGTTTCGCGGATCGCGATCCAGAGCGGCTTTGACACACGCACGGCGCATAACGACCTGTCCTTCATCTCTATCTACGAACATTTCAAGCCCGACGTAGTCGTCACCGACATCGTCATGCCCGGCATGGACGGGTTTGAAATCCTGCAATTCCTTTGCGCGCGCGGCAGCACGGCTCGCATCGTCCTCATCAGCGGCAACCAGCAGTATTAAGAGATGGCAGGGAAATTGGCCGAGAATTTAGGCCTCAATGTCCAGCTCATGGTCGCCAAGCCCTTCCGCCTGCACGAGCTGCGCATGGCGCTACGCGAAATCCACTACTGCCTGCCCGACCGCGACCCAGAGCCTGAACACGCCAAGAGCGGCACGCTGTGAGCGCGCTGACCCGCCTTGTCCGCGAACGCCCCCGCGATATCGACTGGCACCTCCAATGGCAAAAACTCGAAGCGATGGGCTATGTCACCAGCGCCATCGCGCATGATGTCAACAACATGCTCGCCGTCATCCTCGGCAATGTCGATTTTATAAAAGAGCAGCTCCCCGCCGACAGCCCGCTGCTCGATTTCATCCTCCCCGCGATTCAGGCCGCCGAGCAAGGCGTGCAAATGGCGCAGCAGCTCCTCGCCTTCGGCTGCAAACAAGCCTTACGCCCGCAGATAATACCTCTCAACGACGCCGTGCGCCGCTTCTGCCAACAAAAATTGCATTTCCCGGAAAACATGACGCCCACCATCACCCTGCCAGATCATATCGGCAATGTCCTCGTCGACGCACATCTGCTCGACGAGGCGCTAAAAAACATCGTCCGCAATGCCTGCGACGCCATGCCCGCTGGCGGCACGCTGGAATTCGAAACCAACACCAAAACCTATTCCAACGGCCGCCACGGCGTTCCACCCGGCGTCTACTGCGTGCTCGCTATCCGCGATTCCGGCTGCGGAATGTCAAGCGACATCATGGAGCACGCCTTCGATCCATTCTTCACCACCAAGCATCCCGGGCGTGGGGTGGGGCTGGGCTTAAGTATGGTTTACGGCTTCGTCAAGCAAAACGCCGGCCACGTAACACTCGCCAGCGAGTTGGGCCGCAGCTCCTCGGTGCTGATTTTCCTGCCCCGGCAATAGGGGTTTTCGGACTCTTTTTGCCGCCAAAATTTAATAACCAAATCCGGCAGATTCCGTTAAGTTTTGAGTAATCATATTTTATGATTCCTTTGTGTAGCATTTGCAACCTTATGATATAAATTGATTATATTCTACTCGTTTACTAATTTAAGGTAATTACTTTATTAAGCCAATTAACACAACCGTCACATAATAACTGATATTTTTTAACCTTTGGGCGCCATAATTAAGAGATAAGGTTTGCTCTTAAAGGTGACGTATGCTTCAGGAAAAATCAGACAACAGCCCTAGCCTCTCGCCCGAAATCGACGACGAAGGCTCCCTGCTGGGCGAAGCGCAGTCCGCCGCCACCTTAATCACCTCCGCCAAAACCCTCGATCAGGTCGGCAGCGCCGAAAGTCAGCTCCTGGGTGTCGCCCGCAAAGCTGGCGGCTCGCCGCTTGCCTCGGCCATCGCCGGGATGATGGGCCTCGCCCAGTCCAAGATCATCGAAATCCGTCAGGAGCTCTACGAAGCCACCACGCGTATCGCGCAGGAACGCTTCATCATGGATGCCTCGACCCAGAACTTATATAACAGCATCAAAGACCCCGCCCGTGGCATCTTTTCAAAAGAAGAAAGCGAATACATCGACAGCATCGATTCGAAAAAAGTCTACCGCGTCCAGAAATTCGACAAAGACGGCAAAGCGATCGAAGGCCAATACGAAGAAGTCACCGGCGCCGAACTCAAAGGCGCCATGATTCGCTCCCGCGCCTATTCGCAACGCGACAAATTAACCACCGACGAACGCCGCGACTTAGACAAAGGCATGACACGTGATGGGTTGAGCCGCGAGGAGAATACGTTGAAGGATGCCAGGATTATTAAGGGGCATGAAGCTGCCTCCGCAACCACACCCGAAGGCAAAAAGGCTGCTGAAGACGGCATGAAATTAGCAATACGGGCTATTGAAACGGATGGTGTAGCCAGTGTTGAACCCGGTAAGGCGCTAGTCCCCAAAGGCGCGCTTGATAACGCTTTAAAAAGTTCATTCGACACATGGAAAATACCGCAGCGGGAAGCGACAGTTTCCAACACCGACATCAAAGCCTCGGCCATTCAAGCCGCAGACCTCGCCAAACAAATGGAAGGGCGCTCAAAAGCCGAATCAGATACAATAAAACCGACAGACCCAAAAGATGCGGCTAAAGACGCCAAAGCATCGAAAGACGTCGATGACGACGACGATATTGGCTTAAAAGAATTGATGAGCAATATCGGGCGTGTCCCCACCGGTGATGCTAAAGCCCGCGCTTTGTTTGCAAAAGCAAAGACAGAAACTGCTCCGCCCACAGGCATGTCGGCAACTACAGCCCTGATGTTATCACCACTTCCAGACGATCAATCATTACTCAATGGTTTTAACGCCAGCAAAACAAAACCTCCCACTACCACTGATTTTGCCGCTGATGAAGAAGCCAGTATGGCGGCTCTGACTCGCGGTACAGCAACAGCAAAACCGGCTCCCGCTGTCGATCCTTTAAAAGCTGCCAAAGCTCTTTTTTCTACCTCGCCGGTTCCCTCGGCTTTGCCACTGGGTGCTTCGACCTTGCCGACGGCCTCCCCTTCATCCACTTTACCGACCTCGTCTAAAATCAAACTATACGATGCCTCAACTAATGCCGGAGATTTCAAGCATGGCGGCAGCGATATCCCCACCTCAAAACGCAATCCATCCGCCTCAAGATAGGCAAGTATTTGTAATAAAGCATTATTACGAAATTCATCCACAGAGATTGGCATTGACATCGTGCAATTTTTGCAGTAAAACTGCGCCCATTAGTTAGCAAATCGTTAATTATCGGGAGATTATCAGTATGGCCGAAGAGCTTACAGAAGAACAAAAAAAGAAAAACGAAACAGCAAAAAAACTGGCGGACATTCTTTTCAAGACCGAAAACAGCTGGAGCTGGGACAAGGCAGATGGCGATATTATGACCTTCGCCCAGTATAAGCCGGACATGGTCGTTAAAGTTCGCGAATTCGATCGCGAGAAAAAGAAATTCAAAGAAGATACAGATCCAAATCCTGATTACAGGGTGACCGGTGCGGATTTCCGCTACGCCCTCACGCTTACCCGCGCTTTTGGCGCCTCGAATAGGATGTCGGAAGCCGAGCGGAAATTTGTTTACAAGGAAGTCTACGGCCAGGAAACCAAACCCGTAAAAGGCACCAAAGAATACCGCGCAGGTTATGAAAAACTCATGTTCAACGGCTTGATCGTCACCGGCGAAGTCGTCGCTCATGGCACAGCATCTCCGGAAGAGCTCGACCGCAGGAAAAAAGAAGAAGAAGATAAGTCAAAATTGCCTTACAAAAAAGACGCCGAGCCAAAAGAACCCGGCAAAGATTCTCCAGAAGCCGCCGCCCTCAAAGAAGCCCAAAAACTCTTCTCTCCCGGCGAGGTCCCTTATATTTCTCCTTACCCAAAGACCGCCCCAAAAACCGAGCCGAAAAAAGAACCGGGCGGTGGGCGTTCTTCTGCCCTGCCAGCGCGTGGTGATAATTTCGATATCGACGCGTTCATGGCTGCCATTGAAGCTGACGACGCACTCGACACCCGCGTCAGCGATATCCCCGTAGTGCCCGACGCGCTGCGTGCGGCGTTGCAAGGAGTTGAGCTGAAGCTCGATGGCGTGTCCACGGAAGGCACCGCCGGTTCGCTGCCTGCGAAGCTCGCCATGCGCAAGACCACCATCGCCGCTTAACGGTATACGATCACGAAAAAAGCCGGCCTGTCATGGGCCGGCTTTTTTTATGCGTGAAGGGGACCCTTACGCCTTCGAGCGGTCGATAAAGGAGCTGAAATTCTTGGCCAGTTGCATTTCAAGCTGGGCGTTGGTGCTATCGATCAACTTGAGTAGCATGGCGTTGAGCGACGCCTTGCGCCCGTCATAATCATTAATGCTTTTAATATTGGCCGACTGCGCCGCGCTCGTCGTCACGCTGGCCAGCACCACACCGTTGCGGTCGGTGATGCGCATTTCCACCGCGAGGCTCACATCGTAACGCTTATCCGCATCGCTGCCGGGTTGCGGCACCATGCGGGCATCCTTGATCACCACTTGCAGCTTATTCACCCCGCCCGTCGGGCGAAGGCGCCCCGCCCAACTATGCACCGCCTCCGTCGCGGTCACAGGCAAATGATCGTCATAATTCGTCGAAACCGGGGCTGCATACTGGTCGACGACTTCCACCTTATACACTTTGAAGTACATCGAGTTGTAATGGTCGAACGCGACCGCTTGCGGTTCGGCTACCTGTTTCGGTATGGTGTCCAATGCGGGGTGCACCCCGTGGCGCCATCGGTCGGCCTGTAAAACATCCTGGGTGTCGGTCCACATTTCCTCAGCCAACTGGCCGTAAGATTCAACCAGCGAATCGGTTGCCGGGGCGCTGGCCGTCATCTTATAGCGAATGCCATAGGGCGATTGCCCTTCGCAGGCGCTCAGCGTCAACATGGCGAAAAGCAGGAGTAAAGGCTTGAGGGGTAGGCTGGTACGCGGGTCTTGAATCATAACGACCTCCGTTAGCTTATATGCTAATTAAAGCACATTTGCGTAAACAAATGATTGCTAAACGGTCTCGTGTATTGCTTTAAGTAATTATTATTGTTTATTGTAATATATAATTATTTTAGCATTTTATTCTGATAAAAAGACTTAGGCGCACACACCAACATTAATGATTTATAAGAAAAAAACAGTAAATTTATTGATTTTTGCCTCGCGCCTGCCCGAAAACGCGCTGCTACGGTGAAAAATGACAAATCCGGTGAATTATATGCGCCCGCGCCGCGAGCCGCGATAAAAGCACTTTCAGCGAAAGTCGCTAAACGCTTTACTCTTCAATCATGTGGGTGAGTTTCTTCACGGAATCGTCCAGCTTATCGTAGACGGCATTGGCCACCTTCTGGAGATCGTTATACTGGCGCTGCAAACGCGCAATCGCACCGTTTAAGCTTTCGCGCTCCTGTTTCAGGGCAGTGTTTTCCTGCTGGAAATTTGACATCTGCTGTTCGTATTTGGCATCCACCTCATCCGGAAGCATGACCTGCTTCAGGTTGCCTTCAAGCTGGTCAAGGGCCTTTACTAGGCGGCGGGTGGCGATATAGAGGGGGTGTTCGCGTGTTTCTGGCATGGAAAATTTATCAATCAGCGATTTGGCAGGAATTCGAGTGGAATCCGCAGTTTTTGATTCTTTTGTGTTGAGAACTTTATTATCGTATGCTTGATACATAAACCCGTGTGATTTGACATGATAAGCTTACTTAACGGTTAGCATAACATGGTCAATCAAAAGTTAAAGCGTCAAATTAAAAACAGCATCCATGCAACAGACCATGACCTCGATCAAAGCCAACACCTCCCCCACTTCTAATCAAAGGATGGCCTCCATCGATATGGCCAACGCCATCCGCGCGCTTGCGATGGATGCGGTTGAAAAAGCCAATTCGGGACACCCCGGCATGCCGATGGGCATGGCCGATGTTGCCACCGTGCTGTTCACGCAGTTCCTCAATTTCGACCCCAAGCACCCCAACTGGCCCAACCGCGACCGTTTCGTCTTATCGGCTGGCCACGGTTCGATGCTGCAATATGCTCTGCTCTACCTCACCGGCTATGAGGACATGACGCTGGAAGAAATCAAAAATTTCCGCGGCCTCGGCGCCAAAACCGCCGGCCATCCTGAATTCGGCCACGCCACCGGCATAGAAACCACCACCGGCCCGTTGGGGCAAGGCCTTGCCAACGGCGTCGGCATGGCGCTTTCCGAGCGCATGCTCGCCGCCCGCTTCGGTGATGTGATCAACCACACGACCTACGTCATCGCTGGCGACGGCTGCCTCATGGAAGGCATTTCGCAGGAAGCGATTTCGCTCGCGGGGCATTTGAAGCTCAACAAGCTCGTTGTGCTCTGGGACGACAATAAAATCAGCATCGACGGCCCGACCAGCCTCACCACCTCCGAAGACATGGTGAAGCGGTTTGAAGCCGCCGGGTGGACTGTGCTTTCCGTCGACGGCCATAACCATGAGCAGATCGCCACGGCGCTCAGCGCGGCGAAAAAAAGCGACAAGCCCGTCATGATCGCCTGCCGCACCACCATCGGCTACGGCGCTCCGAACAAGGCCGGAACCTCCGGTTCGCACGGCTCGCCGCTCGGCAAAACCGAAATCGAAGGTGCGCGCACCAAGCTCAACTGGCCCCACGCGGCGTTTGAAGTCCCCGCCGACATCCTCGCCGGATGGCGTGATGCTGGCGCACGTGGCGGCGAGACCTTTGCCGAATGGACCCAAAAATACAACGGCGTCGATGCCGCTAAACGCACCGAATTCGAGCGCCTGATGCAAAAGCAACTGCCGTCCGCGTGGGTCGACACGTTGCAGGCATTCAAGAAAAAACTCGCCGAAACCAAGCCTAACGAAGCCACCCGCAAATCCTCCGAGAATTTCCTTGAGGCCATCGTCCCGGTCATCCCGGAACTGGTCGGCGGCTCGGCGGATCTGACCGGCTCCAACAATACCAAAACCAAGGCAATGAAAGCGGTCGCAGCGCCCGACTACGCAGGCAGCTACATCTATTACGGCATCCGCGAACACGCGATGGGCGCCATCATGAACGGCATGAGCCTGCACGGCGGATTCATACCCTACGGCGGCACCTTCCTCGTCTTCACCGATTATTGTCGCCCGGCCATCCGCCTGTCGGCGCTGATGAACCAGCGCGTCATTTACGTGATGACCCACGATTCCATCGGCCTCGGCGAAGACGGCCCGACGCACCAGCCGGTCGAGCACCTCGCCTCGCTTCGCGCCATCCCGAACCTCAATGTCTTCCGTCCGGCTGATGCCACGGAAACCGCGGAATGCTGGGCGCTCGCGCTGTCCAACGAAACGACGCCGTCGATCCTGTCACTCACCCGCCAGAACCTGCCGACGCTTCGCAACGACTACACCGCCGATAATTTATGCGCACGTGGGGGCTACATCATCTTGCCCGCTAAAGGCAATGCCAAGGTTACGCTTATCGGCACCGGCTCGGAAGTCATGCTCTGCGTCGAAGCGCAGAAGCAGCTCGCGGCCAGAGGCGTCGAGGCCAATGTGGTTTCCATGCCGTGCTGGGAATTATTCGACGCGCAGCCAAAAGCCTACCGCGACAGCGTGCTGGGCACCGACACGCTCAAAGTCGCTTGCGAAGCTGCGCTTGGCTTCGGCTGGGAGCGCTATATCGGCGCAGACGGCATCTTTATCGGCATGAAGGGCTTCGGCGCTTCGGCCCCTGCCCCGGAACTCTACAAGCATTTCGGCATCACCGCCGAAGACATAGTCAAAGCCATCACCGCAAAGTTAAACTAAATGGAAGAAATCAACGCGTTTTTCGCCAGCAAAGATGGCCATTTGCTTGCCACCGTGCTGGTGGTGATGGGCCTCGTGGAAACTTTCGGCAGTTACTTCTTTTTCAGCCGGGCCATCCGTAAATTCGAAGCCAACCCCGCGCCCGCCCCCACCCAGCCGGGGCAACAGGTGCCAACCGTCGCCAGCCTGACATTCGTCCGCAAAACCACCATGATCAGCGGCACTGTGTTCACCCTGATCGGCCTGTACGGGCTGAGCCGTTAACGGCTAGACGTTTTTTGACGTTTCCGACACCATACAATTCAATATGTTACCCGTTGGTGCGTGACCGGCTCACAATCTCCTTGCCCGGGCCTTGGAAATGCTGCAAAAAGTGCCTGTAAAATCGCAGCGCAGCCAAGGCTGGCCGCCGCTGCGGGATGTCCGGAACAACAAGAGGAGTTCGATCAGATTCCCATGAATAAGGACACCAATCAGACGGTACGTATCCTCATCGTCGACACACAGGCGAATTTGCGCGGCTTTGCCAGGTTCGGTATCGATGGGTTTTTGAATAAAAATAAGCTCCTTACCGCCACCTTAAACGAAGCCTCATCCGCCCAGGAAGCCCGCGCGCTGATCGCCAAAAACAACTACGACGTCGTCATCACCGCCCCGGACCTTGAAACGCCGCAGGCAGGCGTTGAACTAGTGCGCGATATCCGCAGCAATCCCGCGCTAAACGCCACCGCCATCCTCGGCTTCAGCAAAGAAGTCGAAAACGAGCAGTTGATGCGCGCCGCCGGTGCCAACGATTATATCTGGATCGACTACTCGATGGGCATTAATCCGCTTGCCCATATGTCGAAAGTGTTGCAAAAACTGGTGGTGGAAAAAGATGCTGGTTTCGTGCAGGGTTTGGCGCTTGAGCATACGATGGTGCAGCAGACGCCCCCGGGTGTCGCCGCCGACCCCGAAAAGACGCAGCCAGGAAGAGGAGCGATACGATGACGATTAAAGTAGGCATCAACGGATTAGGGCGTATCGGACGCTGCGTGCTGCGCGCGATTTACGAATCCGGCCATAAGGATATCGAGCTGGTGGCCGTGAACGGCCCGGCAACAGCCGAAACGCATGTGCATTTACTGAAATACGACTCCGTGCACGGACGTTTCCTAGGCGAAGTGAAGGCCGACGGCGACAATATTTCCATCAACGGCAAAACCATCCCGGTGTTTCGCGAGCGGGACCCGAAAGATATCCCGTGGGGGAGCGTGGGCGTCGATATCGTGTTTGAATGCACTGGCAAATTCAATAAAAAGCAGGATGCCGCTGCACATTTGGCAGCGGGCGCCAAGCGCGTGATCATTTCGGCCCCGGCCGACGGCGTGGACGCGACCATCGTGTACGGCGTCAATAACGCGGCGTTGAAATCCGGCGATACGGTGATTTCCGTCGGGTCGTGCACCACCAACGGCTTAGCGCCTGTGGTGAAAGTGCTCAACGAACTCGTAGGCATCGAGTCGGGCTTCATGACCACCATCCATTCTTACACGGGCGACCAGAACCTCGTGGATAATTCGCACAAAGACCTTCGCCGCGCGCGTTCGGCGGCTTTGTCCATGATTCCCACCTCCACGGGCGCGGCCAAAACCATCGGCCTGATCCTGCCGGAACTCGCGGGCAAGCTCGACGGCACGTCGATCCGCGTGCCGACGCCCAACGTGTCGCTGATCGATCTGTGCATCAGCGCGGGGCGCGATACGAGTGTCGAAGAAATCAATACCGCGATGCAGAATGCGGCTAGCGGCGCGCTTAAAGGCGTGCTCGGCGTTTCGGCGGAACCGCTGGTGTCGATCGATTTTACCCATACCGAATTTTCAAGCGTCATCGACCTTCCGGGCACGAAAGTGGTCGGCAAACGCCTCGTGCGCGTGGCCAGCTGGTACGACAATGAATGGGCATTCTCCTGTCGCATGCTGGACGTGGCGCGGCTGTTCGCAGGGCTGGAAGGGCGTATCGCCATATGAAATTCCCCCGCCTTGAAGATGTCGATGTCGCAGGGAAAACGGTGCTGGTGCGCACCGATTTGAACGTGCCGATGCAAGGCGGCAAGGTGACAAATAATAACCGCATCGTGCGGCTGCTGCCGACACTGAATTACCTGATCAAGAAAAAATGCCGCATCGTGTTGCTGTCGCATTTCGATAGGCCCAAGGGCAAGTTCGTGCCGTCGATGTCGCTGGCCCCGTTGGTGGATGCGCTGTCGGAAGCGATGGACGGCAAAGAAATCCAGTTCGGCGTCGATTGCATCGGCCCGGCCGCGAGCGACGCGGTGGCGAAGCTGAAACCCGGCGAAATCGTGCTGCTGGAAAACCTGCGCTTCCACGCAGAAGAAGAATCTGGAGACGCGCATTTTGCCCGCGAGCTGGCGAGCTTGGGTGATGTGTTTATCAACGACGCGTTCTCGGCGTCGCACCGCGCACATGCGTCGATTACGGGGCTTGCAAGCTTCCTGCCGGTAGCGGCCGGGCGGTTGATGGAAGAAGAGCTGTCGTCGATTTACGGCATATTCTCGACGGCAAAAAAACCGATTACGGCGATTGTCGGCGGCTCCAAGGTTTCGACCAAGCTGGAGTTGCTGGAAAGCCTCGTGGGGCGTGTCGATAACCTTGTGATCGGCGGGGCGATGGCAAATACGTTTTTGCTGGCGCAGGGGCATAATGTCGGCAAATCTCTGGTGGAAGCGAACATGAAGGCCACCGCAAAACGCGTGCTGGAAATGGCTAAGAAAAAGAATTGCAATATCGTGCTGCCGGTCGATGTGGTCGTGGGAGAGCCGGGGCTTTCCGGGCAAGGCAATGCGTGCGTTTCGATTGAGCATATCCCTCACGGCATGATGGTGCTGGATATCGGCAACGCGACGCTGCGCAATATCGGCGTGTGTTTGCGCGAATCGAAAACGGTGATCTGGAATGGGCCGATGGGCCTATTTGAAACGCGGCCCTTCGACGTCTCCACCATCATGATCGCGCGTGAGATTTCGACGCTGACGGCGGGCGGCACTATTAAAAGTATCGCCGGTGGCGGCGATACGGTGGCAGCGCTTGCCATTGCGGGCCTCGGCGAAACGTTCAGCTATCTTTCCACGGCCGGCGGCGCGTTCCTTGAATACCTCGAAGGCAAGACCCTGCCGGGGATTACCATGCTGATCGAAGCCAAAAACGGCACCGGCAAAATTAAGGTCCATGCCTGAGCCGGTGATCGTGCACACACGCGACGACATCGTGCGTGCGCTTACATCCCGCCACACTGTATTACAATCGGCGCCCGATGCGATTTTTTATGCGGGGCCGCTGTATTTGCTTTCCATGTTCGCGGGGGCGAAGCGCGAGTTTGCGCATGTTGATGCAATTTTTATCCTCGATTGCGCCGATGCAGGCGCGCAGGCGGTGAGCGCGATGCAGATGGGGCATACGCATATTAAGTCTAGCGCGCCAGCGCCGCTTCGGGCAAAGTTGCAGGATATCGCAGCACAGCTCGATGTCGTTTTTATGCAGGATTAAGTTGAATCATTTCGAAAGAGGAATATATTTATTCCTATGTCGAACGCATTTCCCATTATCGAATCCAAAAGCAAATCCATTCCGCTTTACGTTGTCAGCGCGAAGGGTTTTGGCGGGTGGGTGAAGTCGCAAAGCACCGCCACCAAAAACTGGCTCGACGCCAATGGATTCAAGGCCGATGCTGGCAGCCACTGCCTCATTCCGGGTAAGGACGGGGCGATTGCCGGTGTCGCCTGCGGGATTGCGGAAGCACCGGATTTATGGGCAATTGCACAGTTGCCGATGGCGCTACCCGCGAACACCTATCACATCGACAGCAAATTATCTGCCAGCGAGGCCACGCAGCTGGCGCTAGGCTGGGCTTTGGCTACCTACCGGTTCAGTAAATATAAGAAACAAAGCAAAGCGCTCGCGCAGCTAGTAGCCCCTAAAGGTTGTGATATCGCGTATGTGAAATCGATGTTCACCAGCATATGCTGGGCGCGCGATCTGATCAACACCCCCGCCAACGACATGCACCCGGCGGCACTTGCTGGCGAAGCGGCGTCGTGGGCGAAATCGGCGAAAGCGAAAGTGACCGTCATCAAGGGTGACGCGCTGCTGAAAGCCAACTGGCCGATGGTGTATACGGTCGGCAAAGCCGCGGAAATCCCCCCGCACCTGGTCGATATTTCCTTCCCCCACAAAGGCGCCCCCAAGGTGACGCTGGTGGGCAAAGGCGTGTGCTTTGACTCGGGGGGGCTGGATATTAAGCCGACTGCGGGCATGAAGCTGATGAAAAAGGATATGGGCGGGGCGGCGTGCGTGCTGGCGCTGGCGCGGGTGATTGTGGAGATGAAGCTTAAGGTGCAGCTGCGCGTGATTCTCCCGATTGTGGAAAACGCCATTGCGGGCAATGCGATGCGCCCCCTGGACATCGTGCCGACGCGCAAAGGCATCACCGTGGAGATTGGCAATACCGATGCAGAAGGCCGCTTGATACTGTGCGACGCGTTGTTTGAGGCGGATTCGGAAAAGCCGGATTTGCTGATAGACTGCGCGACGCTGACGGGGGCAGCTCGTTCCGCACTTGGAACGGAAATTCCCGCATTCTTCACCGGCGACGACGCATTGGCGAACGAATTATCTTCCATCGCCATGGGAAATGCCGACCCGATGTGGCGTTTGCCACTATGGAAAAATTATAGAAAACAACTGGATACAGCTAACGCCGACCTGTCTAACGACCCGGACAGCGCCTTCGGCGGTGCCATCACTGCGGCCTTGTATTTGCAGGAATTTGTGAGTAAAACACCCTCCTGGCTACATATCGACATGATGGCGTGGAATCCAAGTTCCAGGCCGGGGCGCCCGCAAGGGGGCGAGGCAATGGCCGTGAGGGCATTATTCGCATTACTCAAAAAACGTTATGGGCATTAAATAGAGGATGGTTATGGTACAGGCTAAAGAAGAAAAAGTAGTTGGTTCGTCGAAAATCATTCGCGCATTGTCGTTCTGGCACGGCGTGACGGCAACCGCACTCAAACAGATGCCGATCGATCTGTCGGCGCGCCAGACGGCGATTTTGCTCAACGTGTACCTGATGCCCTCGCCGCACAGCATCAAAAGCCTCGCGGACGATTTGATGATTTCCAAACCGGCGATCTGCCGCGCGATTGACGCGCTGGAAAAAGCCAAGCTCGTGAAGCGTATTCGCGACCGTCAGGACAAGCGCAACGTGCTGATTCAACGTACCGTGAAGGGTTCGGTGTATCTCAGTGAGTTCGCTGACATTATTTTGAGCCTGTCGAAAGAAGCGGCTTAAGCACGGTTTTCTGGCCCCGGGATTTTTGGGGGATAGTTATTTAACAATATAGTTTGTTGTTGTGCCGGTTGATTGCGGTGGCTTTTTTGCGCGTGGTGGGACGTACCCCGTCATGCGACAGGGTGACAGTTTACCTTAAAGCAGGGCATACGCTTATTTACTAACAACACACGGCATTGTCGCCCCGCTGTATAGCGGGGTCTGGGATTGTGTGGGTGACGCGGACAGCATTAGCATGGGTGGATTGCGTATGGTGTTTCATGGGTATCCCTGCCCGATCGTCGTTGCGAGCGTAGCGAAGCAATCCAGTTGGTATTTAGTGCGGCTTGGATTGCCGCGTCGGCTTGCCTCCTCGCAATGACGGAAGGTTGGGACCTGACTTCTTTCCTGACTTCTTTCCTGACTTCTATTCTTTCTTCTCTTTCCTCATACCGAACCCGCATTCGCGGGGAAATAAAAGTGGGCGCGCCCATGCAATGTTTCCTGCCTTGATGAGAGCTTTCATGAGGTGCGTGCCGGACAAAGGCTCTCGCCCACGGGTTCCCTGGTACAGTTTCCCCGTGTTTTTGTGTCCGACCCCGTATGGCACAATCATCCAAAACGTGTCGCCGATGCTTTCATGCCGCCCTTGGGTGTTTGCAACCGTTGAGTGGTCTGGGTGTTAGCGCTAACACCATCATACAAACATGGGATGGAATGGCCCGGAAGGGATTATTTTGCGGGACCGTTATTTGCCCTGTCCAGGCCGAATTCGCGGGCGGTTAAGCGCACGACGCTGCGCAGGCGGCTGATGTATTCGTTGGCGTCGGTGGTCATGATGTCGTCGCGCGTATCTTCGGGAAGCGCGTCGCAGACAATGAGCGCGAACAGGCGGCGCACGGGGGATTGCTGTTCGTCGGAGATGGGCTCGCCTGCCATGAAGGCGCGCTCAGTTTCGATAATGTCGCGGATGGAGCCAGTGAAGTGTTCGGACTGGAAGGGGTATTGCTCGCGGAGTTCTTCTTCGAGCGAATGGAGGCGTTGCTTATCGATCTTTTGCCCGGCGGTCAGCCGGGCGAGCATCAGAATGTACTCGTCTTCGAGTTCAACGAACTGGTGTATCTGCGGGCCGTTGGCGAGGATTTTAAAGGCGTGTTTGATATCGTCGCTCATCGGCTTGCCGGAATCGGTGGTGGCTTCGTCGATGGCTTTGTTGACGATGGCGTTGGGCGAATGCGTGTCGCGCATGTCGAGGACGCGCTGGAGATAGGCGTCTTCGTCGAAGGCTTGGGTCAGGCGGGCAGCGTGGAGCATGGGAGTTCCTTATTTGCTTTCGTCGTCTTCTTCGTCGTCTTTTTTGGACGGGCCGTCGAAGATGTCGAACAGGCCGCGCAGGAAGCCGGGGGTGAGGATGGAGAGCGGGTTCACGGACACGTCGGGGTCTTTTTGCGTGCCTTTGACGGAATAGCGGGCGGCGAAGACGCCCTGCCCTTCGCCGCCGGTGAGGACACGGCCCAGCAGCGGCACGTTGCCCAGCGCATGATTAAGTGAGTAGGACGGCACGATGGTGCCTTGGATGTCGAGTGCCACTTTCGGGAAGGTGGCGGTGCCTTCGGCGGTCATGCCAATGGCGTCGCCGTGGGTTTTGGCGGTGTCGAGGGTGAGGACGTCGTTACTGAGGGTGAATGGAGCGGTGAGTTTGGTGAAGCGAATGCCTTTGCCACCGAGCGTGTCGAACAGGCCGGTAAGCGAAGCGGAGGAGAGGATTTTGGCGAGCACCGAGGCGTTTTTAATGGTGTGTTCGTTGATGTCGGCTTTGCCGCGCAGGATGGAATGGCCGCTCTGCGTGGCGGTGGCTTCGGTGTAATTGCCGGTGACGGTGAGGTCGCCGCCTTCCATGCCGTCGAAGGCGTTGACGGCGCGCAGGAACGCACCGGCGCTTTGGACGTGCAGCGAAAGCTGGCGCCTGCCTTTGGGGTTGCGCAGGATGAGGAAGTTGAAGGGCTTGTTATCCACCGTGGCGCCATTGATGTTTGCTTTTTCGCAGTGGCGGGCGTCGCATTCGGCGGTGCTTTTTACGCTGCGAAGTTCGCGGCCTTCGTCGAAGACGACGTGGGAGATGTCGGTTTTAAGTTGCAGCGAGGGGAAATTCTCGAAGGAGAAATTGGTTTCGTCTTTGTTGGCTTTGCCCATCCACGGGCTTACGTCAAGGGTGTTGCCGCGCATGGCGATGATGTAGCCGGTGTCGGTTTTTTCGTAATTGAATTCGTCGAGGTCGGTGCCGTTGAGAATGAGTTTATCCATGTTGATGCGGCGTATGCCCGAGAGGTCTTTGTTGAGTTCGGCGGAGCCCTGGGCGTCCATGTCGCGGGCTTTGAAGTGGAAGGCGGGGATACTGGCGACATCGTCTTTTTTCTCGCCGGTGATGGAGAGGCTTGCGGGCATTGTCATCGGTTTGCGTATGTAAATTTTGCTCATGTTAATGGCAGCGCCGGTCAAGTCGATGGTGGCTTGGGTGGATTCGACGTTTTTGCCTTCTTTGACGGTGGCGCGGATGCCGAAGTAGCCTTTCAGAAAATCAAACGCGGGGTAGCCGAAGCGCGGCAGCGACTCGACGGGGGCGGTGGCGGAAGCTTCGATGAAAGTGTCGAAGCCGCCTTCGGGGTGGAATAAATATTTGACGTCGGCATCCGACACATCGGCGCCGTTGATGTTACCGCCGCCTTTGAATTCGAGGCCTTTGTTGTCGGCGGCGAAACTTCCGGAGACGTTTTTGCCGTCGAATTTATGCATGAAGCCGGGTTGTGAGAAGTTGGTGACATTGGCCTTCACGTCGAAATCGACGTCGTTTTCGCCGTCGATGGGGTTGCCGTTTTTATCACGGGGGGCGAAGAAGCGGAAGCCGAGCATGGCATGGGCTTTGACCTTACCTTCGGCCTGTTCGGGGTGGAGGTTGAGGAGTTGGGCTTTTTTGAGCGGCGGGAGTTCGAGGATGTGGATGACATCCTTGGCGTCGGAATCGGCGTTGAAGGTGACTTTGATGTAGGGGTTGTCGGGGTTTAAGTCTTCGATTTCGACTTTGCCCTCGGTGAGTTTGGTGTTTTTCAAGAAGCTGGCAGAGTCGATCTGGGCGCTCAGCGCCTTGCCATCGATATGGACTTTGCCCATGAGGTCGGTGACGGGGGGATGCTCGGGGAGGTAGCGCACCTGCGCGCCATCCAGTTCGACGAAGGCGTCGATGTCTTCCTGCGGGAGGTTGGGTTTGGCGGTGTCGCCGTGGTTGATTTCGATTTTGGCGGTGGCTTTGGTAATTTTGCCATCGGTGATGTTGGAGGTGATCCACTCGCGGGTTTTGGGGGCGACGCCTTTGGGCCAGAAGAGGTGGATGTCGGGGGCGGCGAGATTCTGGGCTGCGACCTGCATGTGGATTTCGGGGTCGCCGTCTTGCAAGGCGGCGGTGCCTGCGGCGTCGATGAGCGTGCCGTTGAAATCGCACTTGAACTGGGTGAGGTCGAGGTGGTTGGTGTTGGTGACGTTGTCGTGGTTCACTTGGCCCTGGATGTGCAGCATGTTGACAGGGACGGAGCCGTCGAGGCGGGGGGAATCGATGGTGCCTTTGCCGCCGTCGGCGGTGAAGATGGCTTTTTCGAGCGCGCCGGTGGCGTCGACGACAAGTTCGGCTTTGCCGCTGACGGGAACGTTCAACGCGCTTGCGATACTTTCGTCGGCGAAGATGCCTGAGAGCGTGCCGGGCATGAGTTCGCTGGCGTTGACTTCGCCGGTGAGGAGCTGGCTGTTTTTCTTGCGGGTGAATTCGGCGGAGATCATTGACTCATAATTGCCGTAGGCGATTTTGGCGCCGGCATAGGCATGGAGGCCTTCGCGGGTGCGCTTGAAGGTTAAGTCGGCGCCGCTGGCCTTGAACATCAGGCCCCTGGCCTTGCTGGTGATGGTCATGTCGGCGTTGACGATGGAGATGAGGTGCAGGGCGGAAAGCGGGCTGCCGCTTGACGGATCGGTGAAAGAGGATAATAGCGCGGAAAACGGTACGGCAGCGGGTTCTTCAACGGGCGTGTCGGAGTCGCCGCGCTCGAGTTCAAGGCCGAAGGAGATGGAGCGGTCTTCGTTGGCGTATAAGCTGATGACGGGGTGGTTGATGGTCAGCGACGTGGGCCAGAGATGGCCGCTGAGGAGGCCCAGCAGGTCGAGGCCGAGGGAGATTTCGGTGAATTTGGAATAGGTGTGGCGCTCGCCGGTGAGGATCTTGACGTTGCGCAGACGGATGTCGATCGGGTGTTTCCAGCCGTCCCAGACGAGCCATGTTTCGCCGACGGAGACGGAGTATTTATGGTCCGGCGGTTCGAACATGATTTCGATGTAGGGAGAGAGCATGTCGAGCGAGCGCGGGCCGGTGGCGACCCATGCGAGCAGCACGTTGAACGCGGTCAGCGCCGCAACGGACAGACCGAGGGTCAGGCCAAGGAGGAGTTTGCCGAGTGCGATGTGCAGGTGCTTCATTAGAACAGGGTTTGGAAAATGTTGCTGTAGTTATCGGTCCAGATGGCCACTCTTGGGGCATCTTCCATCAATTGCCAATGTGGATCATCTTTTTCCAGCCCGTGGAAATCATCGATTTTCTTGGCGGCGACGACCCAGATGGACGACGAGATGAGGCTTTTATCGTCGGTGACTTTGTCGGCCTTGATGAGGGCGACGAAGCCAGCGTCCTTGATCATGGCGGACATCAGGGGCGCTAAGTCCAAGTGGCGGTTGGAGATATTGAAGGCGATCATGCCGCCGTCGGCGAGTTTTCTCAAGTAAATGGCGATGGCTTCCTTGGTCAAGATATGTACCGGGATGGAGTCTGAGCTAAAGGTATCTACGACGATGAAGCCATAATGCTTCGCGTCCATTTTCGCTATTTCGAGGCGGCCGTCGCCGAGGCGGATGGTCGAAGTCGGCGGGCAGTTGGTTAAGAAGGTGAAATAGCTGGGATTTGAGGCGATGAGCGCGATGGCGGGATCGATTTCGAAAAAGTCGAATTTTTGTTCTTCGTGGCCGATGCAGGCGAGTGTTCCAGCACCCAGGCCGAGGACGGCGACCGGCAGGTGTTGCAGTTCTTTACCCACATGGTCGTAGACGGGTTTGATGACGGAATAATAGCTGGTGAGGTCGAGTTTGTGGTCGGGGTCCATTGATTGGATGCCGTGCAGCGTGGTGCCGTGAAGCAGGACCATTGAATTGGTGGGGGGGAATTTGAACAGGCGGTTGACGCCGAAGAAATTGCGCTCGGCGAAGAGCAGCGTGCCGCCCTCGTCTTTGGCGCTGGTGCCGATGTTTTTGCCGATGGGGACAGCGACGAACAGGGCGAGGACGAACAAAGCATAGCGCAGCGGGCGCTTGTGAGATTTGAGGGCGACGAAGGCGACGGGGACGACATAGTCGAGGATGCGTTCGCGCTTGACGTCGGCGATAAGTTGCGGGCGAAGCAGCAAGGTCATGATGAAGATCAGCGGATATTCGAACGGCTCGTCGAAAATCTGCGGGGCGATGAGCGCGTTGAACAGGCCGCCGAGCATGCCGCCAAAGGAGATCCAGAGGAAATATTCGGTCAGGTAGCGCGGGTCGGGCTTGAGGCGCGCCAGCGTGCCGTGGCAGCCCATGACGAAGGCGAAGAAGGTCATGAGGTGGAGTAGCAAAATGGCGGTGACAGAGTTGAGGTCGAAGAGCATGGCGATGGCGGTGAGCGGTACTAGGATGACCTGGGCCGAAAGCATGCGGTCGACGAGAATGGGTTTGCGGGCGAAGGCGAAGATGAAGGTGAGCAGGTAGATCGCAAGTGGAATCACCCAGAAAAGCGGGATGGAGGCGAGGTCGGTGGTGATGTAGGTGGTGACGCCGAGTAGCAGGCTGGAGGGGCAGAAGGAGAGGAATATCCAGTGGAGTTTCTGGGTGAGTCTGGGTTTGGTGCCCTGCTCTTCTGTGACCGCTGGTAATGGGACATAATGCTTGCGTAAGTAAACGATGCAACCGAGGATGAGCGCTCCGAAGAGGACAAACCATGAAGACCAGAGATAGGTTTGCTGCGAGAGGGTGAAGAGCGGTTCCATGAGCAACGGGTAGCCGAACAAGGCGATGAGGCTGCCGATGTTGCTGGCGCTGTAGAGAAAGTAAGGGTTTTTGGCGTCGGGATGGTCGGTGTGGGCGAGCCATGATTGCAGTAGCGGAGCGTTGGCGGAAAGGACGAAGAACGGACCGCCGACGGAGAGGAACAGCGATAGCATGACCCACTGGATGGGCTGGACGGCACTTACGAATCCGAGATTGGTTTTGGCGGTGATAGGGAGCCAGATGGCAGCTAAACATAGCATGACCATATGGAGGATGGACTGGCGCTTGGGGCCAAGATAGCGGCTGCCCAGATGTGCGTAGGCATAACCCAATAGCAGCATGATCTGGAAGAAGAGCATGGCGGTGTTCCAGACCGCAGGGCTGCCGCCGAGATGCGGTAGCAGGAGCTTGGAGATCATCGGCTGGATAAGGAATAGTAAGAAAGCGCTGGTGAAAATCGTGAGGGTATAAATACTGGTGATTAGCATCCGGCGTGCCTATAGTTGTGTTTCAAGGAAACATAGATAATATATTTTAATGCAAATGGAAAATGGTTCCTCGGTGACGCCCCTGCCCTACGATTTAAACGATGTGGACATCGGCTTCCAGAAATGGCGGGAGTTGTCGCGCGGGGATACGTTGCTTGGCGACTGGATGTCGCTGGTGGAAGCGCCTTCGCATCCGCTGAACCCGTTGCTAGCGGCGGTGTTTGGAGATTCACCGTATCTGACGCGGCTGTTGCTGCACTATCCGGATGTGTTGTTTGAGATGAGCATGACCAGTGCCGATGAGGCGTGGAACATGCTGATTGCTTCGCTGTATGAGCCGGTAATCGATCAGGCGGGGCTGATGAAGCAATTGCGGGTGGCGAAGAATAAGGCGGCGTTGCTGATCGGGCTGGCGGATTTAGGCGGGTTGTGGGGATTGTTGCAGGTGACAGAGGCACTATCGGCGATTGCCGAGCAGAGTTTGCGGCTGGCGGTGGATTTTTGTTTGGGTCTTGCGCACAAGCGCGGCGAAGTGGTGCTGGCCGATACGGTGATGCCGTCGGAAGGGTCGGGGATTATTGTGCTTGGCATGGGCAAGCTCGGCGGGCGCGAGCTGAATTATTCGAGCGATATCGATCTGATTATTTTCTTTGAGCCGGGGCGGAGGGAGTACACCGGGCGGCTTAGCGAGCAGAAATTCATGACACGGCTCAGTCACGACATCGTGACAATCATGCAGGAGCGCAATGCCAACGGGTATGTGTTCCGCACGGATTTGCGCCTGCGGCCCGACCCGGCTTCAACGCCGCCGGCGGTGAGTACGGAAGCGGCGTATTATTACTATGAATCCGTGGGGCAGAACTGGGAGCGGGCGGCGATGATTAAGGCGCGTCCGGTGGCGGGGGATATCATCGCCGGGGAGCGGTTTTTGAAGCGGATTGCGCCGTTTATGTGGCGGCGAAACCTGGATTTTGCGGCGATTAATGACATTCATTCGATCAAGCGGCAGATGGATAGCAAGCACAGCAAAACTATCGAGGTGAAGGGGCATAATATCAAGCTCGGGCATGGCGGTATTCGCGAGATCGAGTTTTATGTGCAGATTCATCAGTTGATCTGGGGCGGACGCGAGACGGTGCTGCGCACGAAAGCGACGTGCGAGACGTTGCGGCGGCTTAGTGAATACGGGCTGATCGATGCGGCAAGAGAGAAGTGGCTGGTTGAGGATTACGCCTATTTCCGCACGCTGGAGCATAGGTTGCAAATGGTCAATGACGAGCAGACGCATACGATGCCCGCCACCGACGAAGGGGTGCTGCGTATTGCGAAATTCATGGGATATGACACTACGGCGGCTTTTGAGGCGGAGTTGTTGCCGCGGTTAACGCGGGTGCATGAACTGTATGCATCGTCGTTCAAGGGCAGCGGCGGCGGGGATGTGCTCGGGGACGAAGGAAACCTTGTGTTTACCGGGGTGTCGCATGACCCGGAAACACTGGAGACGCTGCATAAGATGGGGTATGCCAACCCCGAGACGGTGTCGGAAATCGTGATGGGATGGCATCACGGGTCGCGCAAGGCGACGCGCACCAAGAGGGCGCGGGAGTTGCTGACCGAGATGATGCCGCTGCTGCTTAAGCGGTTGAGCGAGACAGCGAATGCCGATATGGCGTTTTTGAAGTTTAATGAATTTCTTACCAACCTGCCTTCGGGCGTGCAGCTGTTTTCGCTGTTCAGCGCGAATCCGCAGATGCTGGGGCTGATCGCCGATATTATGGGGAGCGCGCCGACGCTGGCAGTGACGCTAAGCCGAAACCCGGAATTGCTCGAAGCGGTGTTGTATGAGGATTTCAACCATGCGCTGCCCGGAAAGCAAACGCTGGTTCTGCAGTTGGACGCAATGCTCGCCGATGTGCCGGATACGGATATCGGCATGGAGCGGATTCGGCATTTCAGGAATGAAAAACAGTTTCAGGCGGGGATGCAGTTGCTGAAGGGTAAGATCGACGGGGAAGCGTCGGGCGCCTTTTTATCGGCGCTGGCCGATGTGACGATCAATAAGACATTTGCGCTGGTGTGGGATGATTTTGTCAAAAAATATGGGGATATCGAGGGGTCTTCGTTTGCGGTGATTGCGCTCGGGAAACTGGGGAGTCAAGAGTTGACGTTCAATTCGGATATCGACCTTGTGTTCGTGTACGATACGCCTGATTTTGAGAAGCTGTCGGACGGGGAGAAGGAATTCGGCGGCAGCGTGTATTTCAACCGGCTGGCGCAGCGTTTTGTGGGCGCGCTGGAGGCGATGGGGCGCGCAGGAAGACTGTATGAGGTGGATACGCGGTTGCGGCCTTCGGGCAAGCAAGGGTTGCTGGCGGTGAGCACGCCAGCGATCAAGCATTATTTCGATGAGCTGGCGTGGACCTTTGAATATATGGCGTTTACCAAGGCGCGGGTGGTGATTGCGCCGCCGACTTTGTGCGAGGGGCTGGACCATTTTATTTATCGGCAACTGGTGAAACCGCGCGATGCGGGCAAGCTGAAAGCGGATGCGTACGACATGCGTGAGCGTATCGAAAAGGAGCGCGCGACTAGCAATATCTGGTCGCTGAAATACGTGCGCGGCGGGTTGATGGATGTGGATTTCATTGCGCAGTATCTGATGCTTCTGCATGCGCCGATGTCGCCTTCGGCGCATCCGGGCAGTGCGTTGAGCGCGTTTGAATGGCTTGAGCGCGAGGGTCGGATTTCGCCGGAGATAGCGGTATCACTGATTGGCGCTACGCGGTTTTTAACTAATATATTTAACATATTGCGGCTTTGCAGCGATGGTATGCTGGATGAGGCCAACGCACCGGCGGGACTTAAGAAATTACTGGTGCAGGCGGTGAAGGAGGCGGATTTCGAGAGCACCCGCCAGAGGCTGATTAAGGTTGAACAAACGGTGTTTGGCCACTATATTGCCCTTCTCAAAAACTAATGCATGGAGGATGCCGTGACCATGACTGCCGAAAAAACCAAGAATGTGGAACTGAAAGTCGGTAATAAAGCGCCGGATTTTTCCGTTGAATTCGACACCAAGCAGGAAGTCACCAGCGATTCGCTGAAGGGCAAAATCAAAGTTATCTATTTCTATCCTAAGGACGATACGCCGGGCTGCACCATCGAAGCCAAGGATTTCCGCGACATGATCGGCGATTTCAAAACGGCGAATGCGGTGGTGATCGGCGTGTCGAAGGATTCGGTGAAGAGCCACGATAAATTTAAGGAAAAATTCTGCCTGCCCTTCCCGCTTGCGTCTGACGAAGACGGTACGATGTGTGAGGATTACGGCGTCTGGGCGGAAAAAAGCATGTATGGGAAAACGTATATGGGCATTGAGCGCACGACGTTTCTGATCGATAAAAATGGGATTATCCGCAACGTCTGGAACAAGGTCAAAGTCGATGGCCATGTGAAGGAAGTGCTGGAAGCGGTGAAAAAATTGTAACGCTTTCTGCGACAAATAGAACTCTTCCCGGCGCAGACGCGCCAGCGCATAGGATCCCCGCTTTTGCGGGGATGACGGAAAATTAGCGGGATTACATAAGATTTGCGCGATGATGTAAGAATAGAAAAGAAACGAGGGTTATGAATACTGCCAACACCGCGACTGCCACTTCCTCCCGCTGGTCGGGTTTGCGCACGCGCGTGATTTCGGGCGTGGTGATGGCGGTAGTGACACTCGGGGGCTTATGGATTGGCGGGTGGTTGTTTACGCTGATGGTTGCGGCGGCTTCGTTGCAGATGATTCGCGAGTGGGACGTGCTGACGGCGCAGGACCATAAGCGCTGCCAGTGGCTGGGCGTACTGTATGTAGCGCTTCCGGCGGCTTCGTTGATCTGGCTGCGCAATTTGCAGGTGCCGCTGCATCCGCAGGCGGGTGCGTGCGTGGTGCTGTATGCGCTGCTGGTGGTGTCGGCGACGGATATCGGGGCGTTTTTCGCAGGGCGCAGGATTGGCGGGCCGAAGCTGGCGCCGGTGATCAGCCCCAATAAAACATGGGCGGGACTTGGCGGCGGATGCGTGGCGGCAGCCATCGTTGGCGGGTTGTGTACGCTGTTTACGCCCTACCCCCCTTCGTGGATCGCGGGCATGGATTTAGGCATTTTATTCGCGCTAATTTCGCAGGGTGGGGATTTATTCGAATCGTGGCTGAAACGCCGCGTGGGCGCCAAGGACAGCGGCACGCTGATTCCGGGGCATGGCGGGTTGCTTGACCGCGTGGACGGGCTGGTGTTTACGCTGCCGGTGTTCACGCTGCTGATCTCGCTTTACGGTACACCATGAAATCCGCCACGGCGATGAAAACGAACGCCGCACCGCGCGCGAAAACCGTGACCGTGCTTGGCTCCACGGGGACGATCGGGCAAAACACGCTTAAGATTATCGAATGGCAGAATGGCGCGATGGAACTGAACGCCATTACGGCGGGCAATAATGTGGCGTTGCTCATTGAACAGGCGAAGCGGTTTAAGCCGAAACTGGCGGTGATTGCGGAAAGTTCGCATTATGCCGAATTGAAAAACGCGCTTACAGGAACCGGCGTTGAAGTGGCGTGCGGGAGCCAGGCGGTGATCGATGCGGCAGCACTCGATGCGGATATCGTGATGTCGGCGATTGTTGGTGCGGCGGGGCTGAAACCGACGCTGGCAGCTATTTCCAAGGGTACGACGGTGGCGCTTGCCAACAAGGAATGCCTTGTGTGCGCGGGCGAGCTGGTAATGAAGGAAGTGGCGAAGCATAAGGCGACGTTGCTGCCGGTGGATTCTGAGCATAGTGCGATTTTTCAACTGCTTGACGAGCATAATATCGCGCATGTCGCAACGGTGACGATTACTGCTTCGGGCGGGCCGTTTCGGGGATGGAGCATGGAGCAGATGCGCGGCGTGACGCCCGCGCAGGCCGTAAAACACCCGAACTGGACAATGGGCGCGAAGATTTCCGTGGATTCGGCGACCCTGATGAATAAGGGGCTGGAACTGATTGAAGCGTTTCATCTGTTCCCGCTCGCGGCGGAGCAGTTGCAGGTGCTGGTGCATCCGCAGTCCATCATCCATTGCCTTGTGCAGATGGTGGATGGGTCGGTGCTGGCGCAGTTGAGCATGCCGGATATGTGCACGCCGATTGCCTATGCGATGGCGTGGCCGCAGCGGATTGCCGCACCGGTGAAGAAATTGGATTTAGCGGCGATTGGGAAGCTCGAATTTTCGGCACCCGACGCGGATGCGTTTCCGGCGGTGCGCATTGCGCGCGAGGTGTTGAACTCGGGCGGAAGCGCGGCCACTGTACTGAACGCGGCGAACGAGGTGGCGGTCAATCGCTTTTTAAAAAATGAAATCGGCTTCCTTGATATCGTGGCCATTGTTGAAAAAACGCTTGGCAGGCTGGCCGCCTGCCCACTTAACACCATCGACGACGTGTTTGACTGCGATGCGCAGGCACGGCGTTTTGCGGAGAAACTTTGATGATTTTACATTTTATCCATACGCTGTGGTCGTTTTTTATCGTGATCAGCGTGATCGTGTTTTCCCATGAGTTCGGGCATTATATTGTGGCCAAGCTCTGCGGAGTGAAGATTCTGGCGTTTTCCATCGGGTTTGGGAAAGAAATTGTTGGCTGGAACGACAAGTCCGGCACACGCTGGAAAATCTGCATGCTGCCGCTGGGCGGGTATGTGAAAATGTTCGGCGATGCATCGGCGGTGAGTAACGCCGATGAGGACACCATTGAGCGCATGAGCGCGGACGACAAGAAAGTCACCTTCCATCATAAGCCGCTTTATAAGAAGGCGGCGATTGTGGTGGCCGGGCCGGTGGCTAATTTTATCCTGACGATTTGTATCCTGACGTATTTTGTCATTACGGTGGGGCTGCCTTCGGCGGAGCCGGTGGTGGGCATGGTGATGCATGATTCGCCGGCGCAGGCGGCGGGCCTGAAATCGGGCGATCGCATATTGAAGATCAATGAAGATGAGGTGCATAGTTTCAACGATATTCCTTATTTGGTGTCGACGAATCTGGGGACGCCGGTGACGTTGCTGGTTCAGCGCGAACAAGAGCAGCTTTCAATTACGCTGACCCCTAAGGAAGTTGAAGACGACGACGGGTTGGGCAATAAGGTGAAGCATCCGGTGATTGGAATTAAGAGCCCGGATATTAAGTATGAAGATGTGGGCCTGTTGCGTGCTGTCGGCGAAGCGGTGCATCGCACGGAAATGCTGTGCGTGTCGACGCTCAAAGTCATGGGGCAGATGGTGACCGGCCAGCGCGGCGCAGGCGATTTGAAAGGCCCGGTCGGGATTGCGCAGCTTTCGGGCCAAGCGACCGATAAGGATTTCCATACGGCGCTGTGGCTGATTGCAATGTTGTCGGCGAATCTGGGGTTGGTGAATTTGTTTCCTATTCCGGTGCTGGACGGCGGGCATCTTGCCTATTACGCGGCGGAAGCCTTAAGCGGCAGGCCGCTGGCGCAGAAGGTGCAGGAATGGGGCTTTAAGGTAGGCTTTGTGCTGCTGTTCGCGCTGATGGGCTTTACGATTTTGAACGATTTCCGCAAGCTGTTCTAGAATGCAAACTGAACGTCCGGTGTGCATGGACTAAAAGCCTATAACGGGCGATTGTACATTAACCTGAATTAACAAATCAGGCCCGAAATTAAGCTTCCGGCTTGGCTTCAGGCTTAGTGGGGTTGTGGGATTTGCCCTTGGTGTGGCTCTTTAGGGCCACTTTGGCGGTGAAATAACCCTGTGGGGCGCTGGGGCTGGCTGATGGCTTTTCGGGGATTTTCGGCATCGGGCGTTTTTCTTTTGGTAAATTTTCTTTACATTCAATGATATAGGTGGCATCTTGCTGCAATTTTAAGCTCAATATGTGCTTGACCATGCGCTCTTTGGGCGGACGGTCGGCGCAATAAATCATAATATAAAGCTTGCCGAGGTTGGGAATGGAGACGCGGGGGAACTGCGTGTGCAGCAAATCCAGTTCGGACTGGGCTTCTTCGAGGGTTTTATAGGCTTTACCTTTACGGATGCCGCGGATGACCGGGTGGCCCCAATTCGGATTATCGCGCTTAACTTGTGCACGTTGCGGGTGATTTTGGGCCGGGGTGTCAAGTTTGGTGGCGGTCAATGTCCAACGCTCGGCGCGCTGTTCGACGGCGATGATGGCGAAATGACCGATGACACCCTTGGCTTTATCCTCGGGAACTACGCCAAAACCCTTGATCCACAGGTGGAGTGTGGGCTGAGCGGTGTTTTCAAGCTGCTTGGTGGATGAGACGAAATGGCCCTGCAACTGGGCAAGCCGCTCCAGTGCCTCCTCAAGGGTCGAGAAGCGGTAAAGCGTATTCACCACGGCTTCAATCGTGGGATTGGCGATCGTTGCGTACGGTTTTTTCTTCTCAGTCATGCCCTCATTATCCGCAATTTTTCTGAAAATTTCATTAAGATTAACGTTACACGAATTAACCAAAAAATCTGGCCCTTTAGGGTGCGCTGATATCGCTTGATTTAAAGATTTTTTTACAGCATGACTACTAACGATAAAAAATCTATTTCGAAATCGGGTATCAATGCAAAGCCGTTCCATTCTTTCGGTTGCCGTCTGGGGATTTTTACTGTCCGGCGCCTTCGCGCCACTCATGGCAGAACCGGCAAATGATGCTTCCGCTACCGCGGAAACCGCATCGGGCGGAAAAATCAGCAGCATCCGTGTCGAAGGCTTGCAGCGCATTGAAAGCGGCACAGTGGTGTCATATCTCGGCCTCAAACCCGGCGACAGCTTTTCGCAGGTTGAGATCAGCAACGGCCTCAAAAACTTATTCGCCACCGGCTTCTTCGCCGACGTGAAACTGCTGCGCGAAGGCAACGTGCTGATCGTAAGTGTGGTTGAAAACCCGGTCATCAGCAAAGTTGTGTTCGAAGGCAACGACCGCATCGAAACCAAGGACCTCGAAAAAGAATTAGAGCTGAAACCGCGCTCGATCTATTCGCGCGACAAGGTGCAAAGCGACATCAAACGCATCATCGATATCTATCGCCGTTCGGGCCGCTACAACGCGACCATCGAACCGAAAATCATCAAGCAGGACCAGAACCGCGTCGACCTCGTGTATGAAATTTCCGAGGGCCCGGTCGCAAAGGTCGAAAAAATCCGCTTCATAGGCAACGAGCATTACGATTCGGATTCGCTTCGCAAAGCGGTGCGTACCGAAGAAACGCACTGGTATAAATTCCTTTCGGACAACGACAAGTTCGACCCGGACCGTTTGCAGTTCGACGAAGAATTGCTGCGCCGTTTCTATACCAATGAAGGCTATGCCGATTTCCAGGTTAAGTCGGCTAATGCGGAATTATCCGATAAACACGACGCGTTTTACCTTACCTTCGTAATCGAAGAAGGCCCGCAATACACGTTCGGCGATGTGAAAGTCGTGAATGAACTGGTGGGCAAGGACAAGCCGGATCTGGCAAAATTCATTTCGACGAAACAGGGCAAAACCTATGACGCCGGCAAGGTCGAATCGTCCATCGACGAAATGACCAAGGAACTCGGCAACCACGGCTATGCCTTCGTCGATATCCAGCCGAAACTGGAACGCGACAAGGACAAGAAAATCGCCTCCCTCACCTACGTGATCAAGCCCGGCCCGCGCGTCTATGTCGAGCGTATCAACATCACCGGCAACGTGCGCACTGTCGACGACGTGGTCCGCCGCGAATTCCGGGTGAAAGAGGGCGACCCCTATAATACTGCATTGTTGCAACGCTCGGAACAGCGCCTGAACAATCTCGGCTTCTTCGAAAAAGTGAACGTGAAAAACGAACCGGGCAGCGCGCCGGATAAAACCGTCGTGAATGTCGACGTGAAAGAAAAATCGACCGGCGAAATCAACCTCGGTGCCGGTTACTCGACGACCGACGGTGTTCTGGCGAATTTCGGCGTGAGCGAGCATAACTTACTCGGCCAAGGTCAAGACTTGCGCACCAACTTCGTCCTTGCGGCCCGCCGTAAATCGGCCGAGCTTGGCTTTACCGAACCGTATTTCCTCGACCGCGAACTCGCGGCCGGCTTCGATTTGTACCGCACCTACGCCGACTTTACGCGTGAATCGTCGTATATCTCCGACGTTCAAGGCGTGAACTTCCGCATGGGCTATGCGTTGCAGGAAAAACTGCAGCACTCACTGTACTACACCGTTCATAAAAATACAATTTCGGACGTGCCTGTGACCGCTTCGGCGTTCATTGTCGGGCAGACCGGTACCAACGTGACGTCGGCCGTCGGCCAGACCTTTGCTTACGACGAACGTGACAGCAAGTTCAGCCCGACCAAGGGTTACTTCTTTAGCCTGAGTCAGGAATTAGCAGGGCTTGGCGGCGACTCGAAATACATCAAACACGAAGCCAAGGCCAGCTACTACTACCCAATCGTGCCGAAATGGACGGCTGGGTTCTTGGGCTCGGGCGGCTATATCTACGGCTTCGGAAACAACGCCATCCGCATCAACGAGCGCTTCTTCTTAGGCGGCGACGATCTGCGCGGTTTCGAAAACGCCGGTGTCGGCCCACGTGACGTCAGCACGCGCGACGCACTCGGCGGCAACGCCTACTATTCCGGTACGGCGGAAGTGAAATTCCCGCTCGGCCTGCCCGACGAACTCGGCGTCTCCGGCGCTGTGTTCACCGACGTGGGCAGCTTGTGGAATTCGGACGACAAAGGTGCGAACGTGTTCGACACCAACTCGATCCGTATCTCATCGGGTGCTGGTTTGTTGTGGTCGTCGCCGTTCGGCCCGATCCGCATCGACTTTGCGCACGCGGTCAAAAAGGAACAGCCTGATCGCACAGAAACCTTCCGCTTCAGCTTCGGCACGCGGTTTTAACATCCCAACCAGATTCATCGAAAGGAATCGATATGAAAAAGACGTATTTATATTTTGCAGCCACAGCGCTCGCTCTTAACTTCGCGACCCTCGCAAGCCCCGCTATCGCCGCCGACACCGCAGCCTTGCTGCCACCGGCAACCGCTGCTGTAGTCAACATCCAGCAGATCATGCGCGATTCGACGGCTGCACAGACCGTACGCCAGCAGCTCGAAGAAAAATCCAAAGGCTTCCAGACCGAAATCGGCAAGAAACAGGAAACCTTGCAGAAAGAAGAGCAGGATCTTGGCAAACAGCGCACCGTGCTTTCTAAATCGGCCTTTGACGATAAGGCCCACGCTTTCAGCAAAAAGATGACCGACGCGCAGAAAGACGCGCAGTCGAAAAAAGCCTTGCTGGATAACGCGTTCGAGCGCGCGCTCAACGACATCCAGAAAGCTGTAACCGACATCATCGCCGAAATGGCGAAGGAAAAAGGCTTCTCGATCACCATCCCAACGTCGCAGACGCTGTATTACGATCCTAAGCTGGACATCACCAACGACGTGCTCACCCGCCTCAACCAGAAGCTGCCGAAGCTCGACGTGAAATTCGACTCGGCTCCGGTTGGCACCGGCGACAGCTCTGCCGGTTCGGATAAAAGCAAAGGCAAGAAGTAAACCCAGCGGGGAGCCATGACATCACGAATGAGGTAATGGCTCCCCATGGTTGATTCACGTTTTTTCACAAGCATCGGTCCGGTAACTTTGCGCGATATGATCGCGTTGACCGGAGCTGTGGCGACAACCGCCTCGGGCGGGACGGTCGATACCGGTAAGGCCTACAGCAATATCGCCCCGCTGGACCGGGCGGGCGAGGCCGATATCAGCTTCCTTGATAATATTAAATATGTGGATGGATTCGCTTCCAGCAAGGCGGGTGCGTGTTTCGTGCGTGAGAAATTCATTGCTCGCGCGCCGGCAAATATGGTGCTGCTGGTCTGCGCTGACCCTTATTATGCGTTCGCGCTGGCGACGCGGCATTTCTACCCGGAAACGGCCCATGAGCCGGGCGTATCGCAGCAAGCCATCGTCGATGCATCGGCGGTGATCGGCAAGCAGGTACGCATCGACGCCGGGGCGGTGATTGGCCGTCAGGTGGTGCTCGGCGACGGGTGTTCCATCGGGGCGAATACGGTGGTCGGTGACGGGGTGGTGCTGGGAGCTAATTCCTGCGTGGGCGCGCTATGCTCGCTTAGCCATACCGTTATCGGTCAACGAGTTATCATCCATCGCGGGGTGCATATCGGACAGGATGGGTTTGGCTTTGCCCCCTCGCCTACCGGCATTATTAAAGTGCCCCAGATGGGGCGGGTGATGATTGCTGACGATGTCGAAATCGGCTCTGGCACCTGTATCGACCGCGGGGCTGGACCGGATACCACTATCGGCAAGAGCACCAAGATTGATAACCTTGTGCAAATAGGCCATAATGTGCAGATTGGTAAATATGTGCTTATTGCCGCGCAATGTGGTATTGCGGGTAGCACGCATATCGGCGATGGTACGATGCTGGGTGGGCAGGTTGGCCTTTCAGGGCATATTTCCATCGGGGCGAAAGCGAAATTAGCCGCGCAGTCGGGGGTGATGGTCGACATCCCGGCTGGCGCGACCTATGGCGGTTCCCCCGCCGTTCCGATAAAAGACTGGCACCGCCAAACGGTTGCTATGTCGAAATTGATAAAAAAGAGAGCAAGCGATGAATAAGGTAGTTTCTATGGACAATAATAAGGAACAGGCGAGCCGCGCCCCGGTCATTAACGTTGAGCGCATCATGGAAATGATTCCGCATCGTTATCCGTTCCTCATGATCGACAAGATCATCGAGCTGCAACTGGGTGAATCGGCGGTGGGCGTAAAAAACGTCAGCATCAACGAACAGCACTTCATCGGGCATTTCCCGGGCAAGCCGGTGATGCCGGGCGTACTTATTATTGAAGCGATGGCGCAGACTTCTGCCGTGCTGGTCGTAGAAACGTTAGGCAAGGAAGCCGAAGGCAAGCTCGTGTATTTCATGTCCATCGACGAAGCGCGTTTCCGCAAACCCGTGGTGCCGGGCGATATTTTACATATCCGCGTGGATAAGCAGCAGGCTCGGCGCAATGTGTGGAAGTTCGCATGCGTGGCTACGGTGGACGGCATGCGCGTTGCAGACGCCACCATCTGCGCCATGATCGTAACCTAACGCAAAGGGCAGTTTAATGGCCACTATCCACCCAACCGCGGTGATTGCCGACGGCGCGAATATCGCCAGCGACGTCTTGATCGGCCCCTACTGCGTGATCGACGCGGATGTCATGATCGGCGCGGGCACCGTGCTGAAATCGCATGTCGTCGTCACCGGCCACACCAGCATCGGCAAGAACTGCACGATTTATCCGTTTGCCTCGCTCGGAAGCGCGCCGCAGGATTTGAAATTCAAAGGCGAAGCGTCGAAGCTCACTATCGGCGACAATAATATGATCCGCGAACACGTAACCATGAATCCGGGCACGGAAGGCGGCGGGTTGATGACGTCCGTGGGCAGCCATTGTTTGTTCATGGTGGGTTCGCATGTGGCGCATGATTGCCGCGTCGGCGACCGCGTCATCATGGCCAATAATGCTACGCTCGGCGGGCATGTGGAAGTCGGCGATTTCGCGATTATCGGCGGGCTTGCGGCCGTGCACCAATGGGTGCGCATCGGGCCGCACGCGATTATCGGCGGCATGTCGGGCGTTGAACATGATGTGATTCCTTATGGCTCGGTGATGGGCGAACGCGCCAACCTTGCGGGCTTGAATCTCGTCGGTTTGAAACGTCAGGGATTTGACCGCGAAACGATTCATGGCTTGCGAAACGCGTATAAAATGCTGTTTGAAGACGCGGACGGCACACTCGCCGAACGAAGCGTGCGCACGCGCGAAAACTTCGGCGCGATCAAGGAAGTCATGCAGGTGCTGAATTTCGTCGGCGATAAGGGTTCGCGCTCGTTATGCGTGCCGAAATCGGCGTCGATGCAGGAAACCACACAGGCCGCATGAGCGAAGCGCAACCTTCGCAGCTGCCCACCCTAGGTATCATCGCCGGTAGCGGCAGGCTGCCGTTGCAGCTGGTGGAAACATGCCGCAGCACGGGGCGGCCATTTTTTATCATCACCTTCGAAAACGCTACGGACTCCGCCACGTTCAAGAATATGCCGCATGCCGTTGTGCGCCTCGGCGCGGTGGGTGAAGCGCTTGCGCATTTGCGCAGTGCGGGTGCTACTGAACTGGTGCTCGCGGGGCGTATTTCGCGGCCGTCGCTCGGCGGTTTGCGGCCTGATATGGTGGGTGCGAAATTGCTCGCTAAGCTTGGCGCGTCGTTCTTTTCGGGTGACGATGCGCTGCTGCGAAGTGTCGTTGCGTTTTTAGAGGGCGAAGGGTTTAAAGTGGTCGGTGCGAACCAGGTGACGCATGATCTTTTGGCGCCTTACGGGCAGCTCGGAAAAGTAGTGCCGGATAATCGTTGCGAATCCGATATCGTTAAGGGTTTCCAAGTCGCCAAGCGGCTAGGCGAGTTAGATGTCGGCCAGTCGGTGATCGTGGAAAACGGTTACGTGCTCGGCGTGGAAGCGGCGGAAGGCACCGACGCTTTGATTGAGCGCTGCAAAGGATTGAAACGCGAAATCGACGCGGGCGTGCTCGTAAAAATTTGTAAGCCCGGGCAGGAATCGCGCGTCGATTTACCGGCCATCGGGCCGTCGACGATTGAAAAAATTGCGGCGTGCGGCTTCAAGGGTATTGCGGTTGAAGCATCTGCGAGTATCATCCTCGACAAGGCCGCAGTAATCGCGCGCGCGGACGAACTCGGGATCTTCATTTTAGGTGTGAAATCATGATTGCAAACGACCCTACGCAGCCGCTGAAAATCTACATTATCGCAGGCGAAGCCTCGGGCGATTTGATCGGCGCGCACCTCATGGAATCGTTGCGTAAAGCGTCCAAACGCGAGATTACGTTTCACGGTGTAGGCGGCCCGCGCATGATGGCGCAGGGGCTTGATAGCCTGTTTCCATTTTCGGAGCTTTCGATGCTCGGCGCGGTCGAGATTTTGCCGTATCTTTTCAACATCGCGGCGCGCATCCGCTTTGTGACCGAAGACGCGTTACAGAAACATCCGGACATGGTGATTACCATCGATTCGCCGGGGTTTAATTTCCGCGTTGTCGAACGTTTGCGCTCGGAAAAACTGAAGTCGAAATTCGTGCATTACGTGGCGCCGACGGTGTGGGTTTATAAACCCGAGCGCGCGGAATTATGCGCGAAACTGTTCGACCACATGATGGTTTTGCTGCCGTTTGAGCCGCCTTATTTCGAAAAAGCGGGGCTGAAAACGACGTGGGTGGGCCATCCGGTGGTGGCTGAAACGCAGGTCGGCGACGGTGCGGCCTTCCGCAAAAAATACGAAATTCCCGACAGCTCGCCGATCTTTTCGCTGCTGCCGGGAAGTCGCAAGAGTGAGGTTGAGCACCATATGCCGGTGTTCGGCAAAACGATTGCGATGCTGGCCACGCTGTATCCCGAGCTTGCAATTGCGGTGGCCGTGCCGCCGAATATTTTATCGTTCGTGGCGCCGTTTTTTGAGGGTTGCCCTTTCCGCGCGGTGATTACGGCGAACGATGAGGATAAGAAAAACGCGATCGCGGCGAGTTCGTTTGCCATCGTAAAATCCGGTACGGTGGCGCTGGAAGTGGCGATGTCGAACGTGCCGATGGTGGTGACGTACAAGGTGCATGCGCTGTCGGCTTACTACCTGCGGCGCAAATTGCTGATTAAGCATGCCAACCTTGTTAACATTCTCGAAGGCGAGGAAGTCATCCCGGAATTACTGCAGGAGTTGTGCGACCCAGTGATGATTGCAACTGCCGCTTCGCAGCTGCTTCGCGACCCCGAGAGGCAGGAATACCAGAAAAGCAAGCAAAAAACGGCCCTCAGTAAGCTCATTCCAGCGAATAATGAGCGCCCCAGCGACAAGGCTGCGCGCACGGTATTAAGCCTCATTTAACCTTTTGTCTTGTATATTTTTCAAAGCCGGTTTTGCACTACAAAACTAATCCATCACACGCACGAAAGCTTCTTGCGCTTATACCCCAAAATAAACTAAAATAAATTGGCTACATTTGTGTCAATTTTGAAATTCTAAATCAGTGCGAAAGCGCGGAACCATTTTATTGTACCCGGCGGGATGAGTAGAAAAACCATAAAAAACAATAAAATAAATGTTCTGAACCGCAAGTGGTCTGTCTTCCTGCTGACCTCTTATCTGACGACTGTGTCTACGCAGTCCGAAGCCATTGAAATCAATGCCGATAATAAGGATACCATTAACGGCGTCGACCCTACATTGCTCAGCAAAGAGCAGCATGGGCTCAACAACATGCCGATCAACCAGATTTTTCAGAACTTTTTCTCGGTCCGCGACCTGATTATCTCGCCCGCCGAAGCGGCCATCGCGCCCGGTGGCGGCACGACACCCTTCGATAAGGGCACCTCCACGGACTGTACGGTTCCGCCCATCGTCAATTCCGACCCCACACCCAATGTAGACTCAACGTCGGGCGGCAGCATCGTCACCATCACCGGCGCAAACTTTACCGGCGCCAGCGGCGTAACGTTCGGTGACACGGCCGCGGCGTTCTTCAATGTCAACAACGATGCCTCCATCACCGCGCAGGTGCCCCCACACATCGCCGGGATGTACAGCGTGCTCGTGATCAACACCTGTGGCACCAGCAACCCCTCCGTGTCGCATTTCACATACGTAGATACCACCCCATCTCCTGCCCCATCGCCTCCACCGCCGCCACCGCCTCCACCGCCGCCGCCTCCGCCGCCGCCTCCGCCACCTCCGCCGCCGCCGCCACCGCCGCCTCCGCCGCCTCCACCGCCTCCACCACCGCCACCACCGCCGCCTCCGCCGCCGCCGCCTCCGCCTCCACCACCGCCGCCACCACCGCCGCCGCCACCTCCACCACCGCCGCCGCCACCTCCGCCTCCGCCACCTCCGCCTCCGCCGCCGCCACCTCCGCCACCTCCGCCTCCGCCGCCGCCACCACCGCCGCCACCTCCACC
>JANYES010000018.1 GCA_025362975.1 Alphaproteobacteria bacterium
ATTTGCACTGCCTGATTCATCGGCGTATTTTGGTACCAGTTCCATGTCCATGAAGGGTGATTTGCCCGGTTTGTCGAATTGTGTTCCCGGCTTCATAGGATCGTACCAGTAAAGCACCTTGTGGCCTGATTTATCCTGTACAGCGTTACTGACGGTGACTTGTTCGGCCTGCGCAGGCGTACTTATGTCATGTGTGTGTTCCTCTCCTCCTATAGGTACTAAATCCATGCCGCAGATCGGGCATTTACTCGGCGTATCGGAAATGATCTGCGGATGCATTGGACAAGTATATTTCACTGCTGCCGCTTCTGCGGCATAAGCCTGCGTAATAAAGCTGGCCTTGGAAATACTATCCAGAACCGAGTGCGCCTGTGGAGGCAACACCGTGCCTAATCCATTTAGCAATGCCTGAGAGCCAATTAGAACTCCCATCAGAAGCGGCAGCGGTGAGCGTTTCATTTATTTCTTCTCCATCATTTTCATATCTTTCATCGGCATATCCTCCATGCCCATTCCTTCCATATTCATGTTCATGGAGCCTTTATTTTCCTCAAACACGGCCTTACCGTCCTTAACATCCTTAACTTTCATGAGGGGCATGGTGCAGCAGGGGCATTGGCCGGGCTGGTCTGAAAACCAAGTCGGTTTCATCCCACAAGAATAGACCGGCTTGCCTTCGTGCACTAACTGCGTGGCTTGTTCCACGGTAAGCGGCGATGGCTTATGCTGCGGATCGGTCTGATCCGCAGCATAAGCCGCGCCGTTCAACAGTGCTAAGGAAAGCAGGAGAATAGTAAGTAGCTTTTTCACAATGGCCTCCTTTCAGAATCCACCTATTTAAAGATGACAATGACGGACTGAGGGTAACGCATACCCGCCATTAACCGGTATGCTGCCAGTGAACGGATACTGCGATACGCCAGTCATAGACGCTTGCTGGTCAGTTTTCGCAACTGAGCCAGACGAATTCTTGTTGCCCATTTGCTGAAAATAGGCTGAATCCTGTTCCATCTTGCGCTCTTGTTGTACTGTATCACCAGCGTATGCCTGTGATGCCATGGCACTGGCTGCAACAAGAGTAGCAATGCTAAGAGGTGCTAACTTTTTCATAACGATTCTCCTATAAGATAGTGGTTGAAATCAGCAACAAGAGCGGTGTGTCTAGCATGCTCCTGTGCTAGGGAAATACGAGCAGAAAGGGCATCCCGCTTCGCCTTGAGGTACATGGCCAGATCGCCTTTGCCCGCCTCATACTCCCTGGTGAGCGCTTTTGCAGAAGCCTCCAAATGAGTATTCTTGGTTTTGAGTAATTCGATTTTCTTACTGCTAGTATCGATCTGTGCTTGTAGATGATCGAGCTTTTCAATGACGTTGCGCTTAACGGTATCCTGATCAAGTTCTGCGGAATGCAGTGCCGCTTTCGCCCCCTTTAATTTGGGGCGCTGGCTTTCTGATGCCCATAATGGAATGCTTAAGCCCACCATGATTGTACTGGCTTTGTCACCGCCATACATGCGACCATAATTGGCCTGCACTTCAAAACTGGGGCCAAATTCCGCCTCACGCGTATCTACATCCTTTCGTGCCATTTCAATATCCTTCGAGCCTATTGCTACCGGATAGGTCTTGTTCGGATCATGATCCCAGGCAACCAGCGTCACTGGCGGCATTTCGATATCCGGTGTTTCACCTACCATGTTGGTGAGCATGGCCATGACCTCGTGCTTTTCCTCATCCAGTTCGGTGCGCATGATCTGCACCTCTGTACTTTCCGCCTGGCTCATGGAAAGCTGGCTTCCGCCCGCTTGGTTCGCCGCGATGCGGCCTTTAATGCTGGTTCGCTCGGAACTGAAAAGTGCGGCTTGGCTGTCGAGCAGCTTTTCCTGTTCCTTAATGCGCTGCCATGTCGCAAGCACGGTAATCAACTTGGCTTTCATGGTGGCAAAAGCGTAATCCGCTGCCAATTGTTGTTTGTGGGCATCCGCCTGCACCTTTTTTGATTTCGCGCTACGGGTACCAAAGGCCGGAATACTTTGCTTAAAGCCGACCATTTTTTCTTCCTGATTGCGCGACATGCTGGAGCCGATTGGGTAGTCCTGTTCCTCTACGAATAGCATAGGGTCGGGCAGCCCTAGTTCACCCTTGGCATAATGCTCAGAGGATTCCGCCTTAGCTTGCAGGGATGCGATTTCAGGGTGCTGGCGCAACTTTTCAAGCAAGCGGGTGAATGAACCGATTTCCTGCGGTGGGTTATCCTGTGAGGCGTGGGCGATTTCTTCTGCCTTCGCCGGAAGCGCCATGCTGATTGATACCAGCAATGCTATAGTAATAATCTTAAACATTGAAACCTCTCATGATTGCGTAAAGCACACTGCGGCATAAGCCGAATTAGCGGATGCAAAGAGGGCAGACTTACGCCGAATACACGAATGGCTAGGCCATGCGAAAACGACGCAGTTACCCTACGAGAGGGATTTGGGAGGGCGTTCTTGGGAATTGAGATGGGCGGACGCAACCGTAGCGTCGGCAGAATAAAGCAGGAATGTTTGACTGCCGATAGCAGCGAACTCTGCTTTAACGGTTGGTAGATTCATGGTTATGCCGCCGCTCATCGCTGAGCATTTGGCATTGCACATGCCATCATCGCAGCAGCCGTTCTTTTTCTGTTCTTGCTTGGTGGTTTTAGCGCAGCCCTTGCAGTCTTTCATATCCTTCATGTCCATTTGCTGCATTTGCATTTTTGCAGCCATAGGGCACTGCTGCTGGGCCTGCGCCGGTAATCCGGCGAGGGCGATGCTTAAAGAGAGCATCAGCATTGCGATATGTTTAAACCAGTTCATAGGGGTTACTATACCAAATATCTGTTAAAAAACAATAAAATATACAAGTTATTAGAAAATATCAGTTATATTGCTATATTTGTGTCCTGCTCATTTATTCGGTTTATTCCTCTAAATAGTTACAAATAAGTTTACAACTTCACCGAGCGCAAGCGCAGTGAATTCATAATAACAGACACCGAGCTTAGGGACATGGCCGCGCTGGCAATGATTGGGCTAAGGAGGATGCCAAAGAACGGATAAAGTACACCCGCTGCCACCGGCACACCGAGGGCATTATAAATAAAGGCAAAAAACAAGTTCTGCCGAATATTGCGCATAGTGGCGCGGCTTAAGCGGCGGGCTTTAACGATACCCATCAAATCACCATGCAACAGGGTAATCCCCGCGCTTTCCATCGCCACATCTGCGCCGGTTCCCATCGCTATACCGACTTGGGCTTGCGCCAGTGCGGGAGCATCATTGATACCATCGCCAACCATTGCTACTTTACGGCCTTGTTCCTGAAGTTTCCTTACTACCTCGTTTTTCTGATCGGGCAGCACGTCGGCTTCGATTTCCTCAATCCCGACTTTCTTTGCCACTGCCTGCGCCGTTAACTTGTTATCGCCGGTTAGCATAACGATGCGCAGCCCATCGGCTTTCAATTGTTTGATGGCTTCTATGCTGGTTGCCTTGATCGGATCGGCCACGGTCACAATGCCAGCCGCTTTGCCATCAATAGCGACAAACATCACTGTTTGCCCTTGTGTACGGTAGGAATCAGCTTTGGTTTTTACACCAGTGGCAGAAATATTTAGCGATTCCAGCAATGCCAGATTACCCAGCGCTACCTGTTTGCCGTTAACCTTACCGGTAACGCCCTTACCGGTAACGGCCTGAAAATCATTCACTGCCACAAGCGATACGTCACGTGCCTGTGCACCTTCGACAATCGCTGCCGCCAAGGGATGTTCGCTCCCACGTTCCAGACTGGCAGCAAGTGAGAGCAGCGTTCTTAAATCGAATCCCTCGGTTGGTATCACAGTCATAAGCTTAGGTTTGCCTTCCGTCAGTGTGCCGGTTTTATCGACAATCAGCGTATCGACTTTTTCAAACGCTTCCAATGCTTCGGCATTTTTAATCAACACGCCTTCTTTTGCACCTCTGCCTGTTCCAGCCATGATTGCCATCGGCGTAGCGAGTCCCAACGCGCAGGGACAGGCGATAATCAGCACCGCTACTGCATTGAGGATAGCGTAACCAATACGCGGCTCCGGCCCATATATGCCCCAGGCAAAAGCAGTAATGATTGACGCCAATATAACTACAGGCACGAAATAACCCGAAACCTGATCGGCCAGTCTCTGAATCGGTGCACGGGAACGCTGCGCTTTACTGACCATATCGACAATATGGGCTAGCAACGTGTCGTTGCCGATCTTTTCTGCGCTCATGGTAAAACTGCCATTACCGTTAATAGTCGCACCTGTTACCTTATCGCCAGCGTGTTTTTCTACCGGTATGGACTCGCCGGTGATCATTGATTGATCAACGGAACTGGTACCTTCCTTTACTTCACCATCCACTGGAATTTTCTCACCGGGACGAACGCGTAAAATATCGCCCCTATGGACATCGGCCAGAGGGATATCCTGCTCGCTGCCATCTGAATTAACTTTACGGGCTGTATCTGGCGCTAATTTCAGCAAAGCGCGGATGGCGCTGCCGGTTTGCGCCCGCGCTTTCAGTTCCATCATCTGACCGAGCAACACAAGTGCCGTGATAACAGCGGCAGGCTCGAAATAGATTTGAGGCATTTCATTATTGCCAAGCAATCCCGCAAGTAGTTGCGGCGCGATAGTCACGATCAGACTGTAAAGGTAGGCCACACCGACGCCAAGTCCGATAAGCGTGAACATATTAGGGCTTTTATGTTTCACTGATTGCCATAAGCGCACTAAAAACGGCCATCCCGCCCATAGCACCACAGGCGTGGCAAGTGCCAGCTGCACCCATGCGCTGACCGGATTCATCAGGAATTCATGCAGGCCTTGCCATAAATGCCCGCCCATATTGATAACCAGCAGCGGGATAGAAAGCGCCGTGGCAATCCAAAACCGGCGCGTCATTTCTTTCAGCTCCGGGTCGGCGCCATCGCTGTCGGCAATATTCTCCGGCTCCAGCGCCATGCCGCATTTCGGGCAAGTGCCGGGGCCGAGTTGACGCACTTCCGGGTGCATTGCGCAGGTGTAAATCACATCTTTGCCGCCTTCGTCAGGCTTTACTATAGTCGCAGGCTTCGCATGGCCGTGACAGCATCCGCCATGCGCCTTCACCGGCTGCGTGTAATCGCCTGGATTGGCCTTGAATTTCTCCAAGCACCCCTTGCTGCAGAAATAATAATGGTCATCGCCAAGGTGATGCGTATATTTCGCCGTGCCCGGATCGACATTCATGCCGCATACCGGGTCTTTCATCGTATTCGTATTTGCTGCGGTCGCATGGGGGGCGTGTTGCATCATCATTTTCTTCTCCGTTTACCCTGGATATACTCAAGAATCGGACACATATCCACTGGCGCATTTCCGCCTGGGCATTGTTTTACCAAGGCCTTCAACGCTTTCCTAATCTCTTTTAGCTCAAGTATTTTTGTTTCGGCGGCAGCGATCTTAGCATCCGTTTTATCAATAATCTGTGCGCAAGTTGCTGTATCGGAGCTGGTGAGCGCCAATAACTTCTTAATTTCGACTAAAGTAAAATCGAGCGCTTTAGCGCCTTTAATAAAACGAATGGTAGATAAGGTATCGCCATTAAAAAGCCGATAGCCAGCGCGTGAGCGCTCTGCCGCCTTGATCAGCTTCATCTTTTCGTAATAGCGTAGCGTATCGGGGCTAATCCCGGTCTGCTCTGCTAGTTTTCCTATCGTGAAAGTCTTTCCATCTGTCATCCCGCCATCCTACACCTTGGAGCATACTCCAAGGTCAAGCCATTATTTTTTGGAAGCGGTAGCCGTGATTGGAACGGGTTTTCCGGTCATTTCTTCGCATATTTTCTGCATGCGCTCGAAATGCCGTACATTCGCTTCATCCTTCGGCCTTAATCCCGCCTGAATTTCCTGACTGCATTCCTGCGCCAAAATCACTTTTTTCTCTTGCGGGCTTTTACCGGCCAGTTTGTGTTCCAGCGTGTCGGAATAGTTTGTCGTGCAGGCGCTTAAAGCAAGCCCCACCAGTATCACTGCCGATAGATTGCGCATATCATTTCTCCGCTGTATGAAGTTTGTGCATTTCGTCGCAAATCTTCCATTGCCGCCCTTCATGGCCGACATAGGAGTTGGAATGACCGCCCGGAACCGGATAGTTGGCATTATGGATACATTCGTAATAGGCCGTTTGCTCGCGGTCGGCAGGCGTCGATGCCGCCGCCAGTTTTTCCTCCAAGCTGGGCTGTTTGACGCAACCGGCGAGCAATACCAAGCCGGAAATGCCTGTGGCAACTTTCATGGCTTTTTTCATACATCACTCATTAACTGAATAAACTTTAGTCATTTCCCAGCAAATATCTTTCATGCGTTGAACATCGGGCATATAAGGAATATTGGCATATGCATTTTTACCCCCGTAATGACGCATTTGGTAACTAACCAGCTGATCTTTTCTCCATTCCGCTTCGGTCAGACAAATATTGCGCATCGCCCTGGTGCGCTCCTGCGGCTCAGCTGCGGCAAGTTTTTTGTTAAGTGTTTGTGGGGCGGCTTGTGCGCAGCCGGAAAGGAGTAACGCGGTTATCAGCGTAGTTAATGTAAGCGCTTTCATAAATACCCTCCGTATAGTTTGAAGTTCAATCGTGCTTCTATGTAATACGCGGTGGGCGTGCTTATCCCTTAAAAATATACATTCTATTTTTGAAGGATATATGTGATTGTATGATAGTGTTATTATGGTGTTGTTAAGATGCTGCCCGTACAGAATCAGTGGCGACCGAATGGCCGAATAAGCGCATCAAGGTAAAAATGATAACCAGCGTGGCAGCATAAGCGATCAGTTGCATGCCCGTAGGCCGGTCGGTGTAGCCAATCAGGGTGTGCAGTACCTTTCCGCCGATGCTGCTTTCGGATAGAAAACCGGAGGTATTCCATATCACTTGAGAGAAAATCGTCACAACCTGTGCCTGCTGAAGAAATGCTACCGCCTGCGCCGCCATGCCTGCCGCCAGCAGTGCGATGAGCCAGCCTGTCACGGCAAACAGGTAGCGGTTGGGAATGCGAAGTAGCCCCAAATACGTTACGCCGCCCACAGCAATGCCAAGCACCAGGCCAAATGCGCCACCCGCTGCCATCGTCACAGCCGTGTCGTTACCAGATATGGCGATGCCATAAAGAAATAACACAATTTCTGAGCCCTCGCGTAATACGGCGATACCCACGACAATGGAAAGTGCCAGCAATGAGGACCGTCCGGCAGCAACCGCTTCTCCGATATTCTTCATTTGCACTGCAATTTGATGACCATGCCTCGCCATCCAGACATTATGCCAGGTGAGCATAAGAACAGCAGCAGTAAGAATGCCGACGTTGAACAATTCCTGCCCGACACCCTGCATGGCCGCGCTGATCAAACTGGCAAATGCGGCTACGAGGCAAGCGCCAACGATGCCACCCATGATACCACAGTTAACCCATAGGCCGCGATGTGGGATGCCGCGCGTGGCCGCAAGTACGATGCCGATCACCAGCCCGGCTTCAATTGTTTCACGGAATACGATGATAAGTGTTGCGAGCATGATAAAACCTAAAAATACATTTCATATTCCAGTTTGATGCGTATGGCACTGGTAGCAGCCGTATTAGAGATACCTGCAAAGTAGCCCAGCTCGTATTTAAGACCCGGTATAACCTTTCCATAGAGAACAGGACCTAAATAATGCTCCTGCTCATTGAAAGATTTATGATCGTCCCAAGTGCCATAACCGCTTTGCAATTCTATCCCAGGCTCAAGATAGGGAAGCCAGCGGTAGCGCATGTTGATGGCAGAAGAAAGATCATTACCGGGTGTAGACTTTGAGCCTACTTCCCGCTCGCCCCCCAAATTGGCAAGAAAAGTGAAACGGCCAATATCTTTCTGCAACAAAAGCTTCAATTCCACGCTGTCGGCTGTATTTTTTTTAGCTGCAAGATGATAGCTGGCAAGCAGTCCTGCATCCACCCAGTATTTGCCAATCGGCCAGAACTGGAAGATATTTTCGAATTCATTGGCGGTAAAATCCTGTGGTTGGCCCGGCCCGCGCTGAAATGTAGCGAGATACACTTCGGTTTTCCAGTAATCCGTAAAGGCATATCCAACAGAAAACTGGTTTTCCTGTATGTCATTTTTGGCCTTATCGGAATCAAAAGTACGCGTACCTGCATATTCTATTTCCGCTTCGCCTCTGGTGACTTGCGGCGAATAGACTTTCCCATCAATTGCAAAAGCGGAACCAGGTAGCATCGATAAAAAAAGAACGAATATTGCTGCCGCTGCTATTGCGCAATATTGATTTCTGGGACTGGGGAATGCCGATAACATAAAAAGTATTCTTTACAATTATTTTGCGGTGATGGTGCCGGTGGTGGTATCGCGGTGAAAATCGTCGAAATAACGATAGTCGCCTGCATCGAGCGGCCCTATATACACGATGATTTCGTTATTACCGCTGACCACCTTCTCGCGGTTCAAATCCGAGCTTTCAAATTCAGCGGGGGTTGTATCCAGATTTTTCACGGTTATTTTAACCTTCTGACCCGCCGGTATCGCCAATTCCTTGGGTGAAAACTGGTTGCCCTGGAGCGTTATGGTATAATCATCGGCGTGCGCGGCGGCTGAGAGCATCAGAAATGCGGATAACAGCACTGAATAAACTAATGGCTTTTTCATTAGACAAGGACCCTGAACGCTCAAAATTAGTTGAGAATGATTCGCAATATTGCGTCTATACTACATCATTGAATCATGTCAATGAGAACCATTCGCAAAATGACACTCAGTAACAGGAAATGCCACCGCCAGTTTAAAATATCTAGCCTTTTTGGAAAAAATAGTTAGTGATCAAATGCTATTTAACTGCATTTAATCCCCCAAACGGTATGAATAAACAACAAAAAATCATTTTCACACTATCGCTGATTTCAGGCATTGCCTTAAAATCCACCGCTTATGCCACGGAAGTAAGCACAGATCCTTATGAGGATAATTTATTGGCTCATTGGGGAGGACTGCGCGATAGATTATCGGACGCCGGAGTTGATGTCACAGTTGAGTATAAGACGGATGTGTGGAGCAACCTTTCTGGTGGGATTAAGCAAGGCAATAGCTACCTGGATAATTTAGACATAAAGGTTGCGCTGGACGGCAATAAATTATTTGGCATCACAGGCAATAGGTCCTTGGTATATTTTCTCAATAATGATGGCAGCCACCCCAATGCAAGACAGGTTGGCAGTATGCAGGGGATAGATAACATCGAAGTTAGGACTGACACTGCAAAACTCTACGAATTATGGACAGAGCAGAGTTTTTTGAATGAAAAATGGTCGGTGCTTGTTGGACTCCATGACCTGAATTCTGAATTTATGGTCAGTGACATGACGGCTAATTTCATGAAGCCGGTGTTTCAGGTTAATCAGGAATTCGCACAAACGGGCCGGAACGGTCCTTCAATTTTCCCGACTACATCCCTTGCCGGACGCATAAAATATCTCCCAACAGACGAAAGTTATATGATGTTTGCGGTATTTGGTGGTGTTGCCGGCGACCCTAACCGCCCACACGGCACGCATATCGATCTACGATCACGCGATGGCCTATTGTTAATAGCTGAGGCAGGGCTTACTCCGAAAACTGCTGATCAAGGGGACAGTACACTTAATAAATTTGCGCTCGGAGCATGGGCATATACCAAGAAATTTGATGATCTTGTCGATGTGGATAACGCCAGAAATCCTATTAAGCGGCGTAGTGAGGGCATGTATTTGCTATCCAGCTATCAGTTTTATCATGACACAATAGCCGGGCACTATCTTGGGGCATTTTTCCGGGCCGGTACAGGTGATGGTAATACGAAACAGGTGGATTGGTTCTATGCAACCGGTATCGTTGGCAAAGGCTGGGTGCCAACACGCTTTGACAGTGAAATAGGATTTGGATTCACGCAATCACACAACGGCGACAAATACATGCGATCTGTAGTAGCCGCTGGTAGCAGCGCTGACCACGATGAGTACGGCATAAATCTCTATTACCGTGACACTCTCTATTCTGGTATCAGAATAGAGCCTAACGTACAGTACATCATTAATCCAGGCACTGATCCACAGTTAGGTAATGCTACCGTTATTGGTGTTAGATTGGATATTAATTTTTAGAAAAATATCCGTTCGGTCCAAGCTTCCCCAAATAAAAAAAGGGGTTAAAATAAGTAAGAATCTAAAAAAATATAGGAACATTTCACCTGTGTAAGCGAAGCGGAAAAACGTCAGCGTTATCGATATTCGAAGATAACAGCTTTCGTTTTCCGCACACGCATTTTAGGTCTACTTTCCGGTGTTTACTTCAATGCTCGCCGACGAAGCCTTGATGTCTGGATAATTCGCACGAAGTGTAGCCAAAATATTTTTCAATTTTCCAAAATTGGTTTCCGCTGCCGCTTTATCGTTGCTATCGCCTGCCGTATCCAAACGCTCGGCTATGGTCGCCACGAATTTACCATCCGATTTGACTTTCGCCAGCTTATCGGCGGGCAAAGAAGCGGAATGCGCTGGCAGGCCAGCTACCAGATCACGAATGGCAAAAGCATGGTGATGAAGTTCTTTTAACGTGCCCGCTTGAATTAATTTGGTTGTTTCATCGACCTGGCTATCGATGGCTTGCCAGATTTCCGATGGCGTATTTGGGACAGTGACAGCGGCTTCTTTTTCATCCGCCAGCACCGGCTGAACCATAAAGCCTGTCGTCATTAACGTACTTAAAACCAGCACTCGCACGGCAGCCATTTTTATCGATGTTCTATTCATGATAATCTCCATTTGCATAAGGTTGAGGATTGAAATTGCGTTGGCGTTTCTCATGCCACTGCTCGATGCGGTTGTAGACCGTTGGTACCACAACCATGTTCAAAAATGTCGATGTAAATAATCCTCCCAATACGACCTGTGCAAGCGGCTGCTCCAGTTCTTTGCCAACAGGTGATCCCCATAGCAGGGGAAATAATCCCAGCGCGGCAGTTGCAGCGGTCATCAGCACCGGAACAAGCCTATCCATGGTGCCTTGCACTACAACATCGTGAAGCGGTATTCCTTCCCGGCGCAGCTGGTTATAATGGGTGACAAGGATAATGCCGTTACGCGTGGCAATACCAAACAACGTAATAAAGCCAATGACTGCAGCAACGCTCATATTAGCACCAGCAAAATAGAGTGCCACGATGCCGCCGATCATTGCCAGTGGCAGATTGAACAACACCAAAAAGGCTTCTCTGAAGGTGCCAAATACCTTAAAGAGGAGGAGTAAGGCCCCGACTAAGGCAAGTGCGCCAAGGCTGAGCAATGTCCGGTTAGCTTCCTGCTGGCTTTGGAACTGGCCTCCATATTCTATAAAGTAGCCGGGTGGCAATTTAATCTGCTGATTAATCTTTGATTGCGCTTCCTTGATAACACTAGCCAGATCGCGTTCCTGCACGTTAAAGCCGAGGACAATCAAACGCTGCACTTTTTCACGATTGATGGAATAAGGTTCGTCGCTGACTTCGATAGTGGCGACTTCTCTAAGCGGTATGGTTGCCTTACCATCGGGATTGATACCTGGTGCATCCACCGGCAGGTTGCGAATAGCTTCCACACTATTGCGTGCTGCATCGCCCAGACGCACATACAAATCGAAGGTACGGCGCTTTTCTAATACACTTGATACGGTTTCGCCGTTGAGCGCCAGCTGGATATCCTGCGCCACGTCGCCGACCGCAATCCCATAACGCGCCGCCTTGCTGCGGTCGATCTTAATCGTCACCTGCGGCACGTTGATTTGTTGTTCAAGATTGATATCGACTGCTCCAGGTACTTTGTGCAATAAATCCTGCACCTGCTGCCCGATTTGATAGAGCTTGGAGAGGTCATCCCCGAATATTTTGATAGCCACTTGCGAACGAACACCGGATTGCACTTCGTCCATGCGATGCGCGATAAACTGCCCCACATTGAACACAGCGCCGGGAATATTAGCCAGATCGCCACGAATTTTTTTAAGAAGGTCATCTGGTGCTATGCTCTTATCCTTGTTAAAATCAAGCCGCACGTCGAATTCGCTAAAATTAGGTGGTTGCGCATCTTCATCCAGTTCGCTGCGTCCAGCTCGCTGGTCGATAGAAACCACTTGTGGGTATTTCATGAGGTCCTGGCGCACTAACCCGCCAAGGCGCATCGATTCATCCAGCGAAGTGCCAGGCAGGGTAGTCATCGCTATAATGTAATTGCCTTCATGAAACTCCGGCAAAAAGGAAAAACCAAAAAACGGCAGCAGCATTAGGGCCGATATCAGCATCACTACGGACAGAGTGATGACCGCCCAAAACCGTTCGAGCGCCAAGTTTAGTAATTTTAAAAAATGGCCCTTCAACCAGAGGACAAAACGCGTTTCATGCTCGTGATGCCCACCTTCGTCTAAAGGTGCAGTATGGTCTATAGCTTCCTGACTTCCCATTGGCCGCAGAACAATGTTTCTATCCATTGCTTTTTCTTCTTTGCGCACGAGCAAAAAGTAACAAAGCGCTGGCACCATCGTTACCGCCACTACCAGCGAAGCCGTGACCGATGCGATATAGCTGACCCCAAGGGGACTGAAAATTCGCCCGGCAAGGTTTCCGAGGAAAAAGATCGGCAGGAAAATCAATATCACGATAAACGTAGCATAAATCACCGAATTGAGGATTTCCTGAACGGCATCGAACACCACTTCAATCGTTGGTAGGGGATCGGCGGCATTGCGATTCAGGCGCAATCGGCGCACGACGTTTTCCACCGTGATAATGCCATTATCCACCACCTCACCAATGGCAATCGCCAAGCCCCCCAGCGTCATGGAATTGATGCCAACGCCCAATACATGCATGGCCAGAATACCACCGGCAAAAGATGCGGGCATAGATAGAAAGGTGATAAACGACGCCCGCCAGTTCATCAGGAAAATGAACAGCACTGCAATCACGATCAGTGCGCCTTCCGCGAGCGACACATTTAGATTATGAATGGCAGTATCAATAAAGTTTGCTTGACGAAACACTTCCGTATCCATCTCAACGCCAGCCGGAAGCCGCCCTTTAATATCCGCGAGTGCTTCTTCCACTTTATTTGTAGTGGTGATGGTATCCGCGCCAAATGCCTTGGATACGGTGCCAATGACCGCATTTTTCATGCCGAACGCACCATCGCCGCGCTTAATTTCACCGCCGAAGGCCACCTGCGCGACATTAGCAATCGTAATGGGAGTGCCGCTGCGGACAACGATGACGGTGTTGGATACGTCATCCAGCGAGTCAATGCGCCCCACACCGCTGATGATTAGTTCCTGTCCGGTACGCTGAAGAAATGCCCCCGGCACATTAATATTCGATTTGCCTAATGCCTGCCGGACTTCTTCGGCGCTGATCCGATAAGCCAGCATGCGGTCAGGATCGAGTCGTACCTGATATTGTTTAACATCGCCTCCAATCGCAACCACCGAGGCAATGCCCCCAAGTGCTAAAACTCGGGGGCGGATTTCCCAATCGGATAAGGTCCGTAGTGCCTCCGGGGACATGGTATCGCTGACCAGTGCATATTTTATAAGCCAACCGACAGCTGAGGTAACAGGCAGCATGATGGGAGGCTTGGCCGATGCTGGCAGTACCCCGGTTACATTCAGGATGCGTTCATTGATAAGCTGTCGGTCAAGATACACATTGCTATTGGCATCAAAGACTACGGTAATGGTCGATAAGCCTACCGAGGTTTTAGAACGTACATCCGTTACTCCCGGCGTACCATTAATCGCGCTTTCAAGCGGGTAGGTAATCAGCGATTCCACATCCACAGGTGCCATGCCCGGCGCTTCGGTCTGTATCACTACCTGTGGTGGGGCAAATTCAGGAAATACGTCAACGGACATATGTTGCAGCACATTCCAGCCTGCGATAAACAACGCCATGGTTGCTGCAACAATAAGCAGGCGGTTATGGAGTGACCAGGCGATCAGGCGACTAAGCATAGTTAGTCCCCATCCCCTGATTTCATCTGACCACCGGTCAGCCACATCGTATAAATCTGGCGGCTGCCTTGCGTTGCTACTTCATCGCCCGGTACCAGCCCATCAGTAACTTCGCTGTAGAGGTCATCCGTTGTACCGAGAGTGATTTCAACGCGCTTGAAGCTATTGCCATCGCGGACAAATACAAACTTTTCACCGTTGGCTTCGATAATGGCATCGTTGGCTATAGCCAACGCTTCATCATTCTTTTTCAAGACAATCGCAATCCGTGCGAACATATTGGGCTTCATCAAGCCTTGCGGATTATCCAGTTGAATCCATACCCTTACCGTGCGGCTTAAAGGATCAAGCGCCGGTTCGACCAATGTTACCTTGCCACTAAAAACCTGATCGGGATAGGCAAGAAGCCGAACATGCGCTTCTTGTCCCACTTTTACCTGCGCGAGTGATTCTTCGTACACTTTGCCGATTACCAGCACCTGAGAATTTTCACTGATATGGAAAATGCGGATTGGTTCTACCGCTTGGCCGATAGCCACGTCGCGTGAATCGATTATACCGCTGATCGGTGCAGTAATAGTAACGTTAACATTTCCGCCTGCACGGCTTTCAACCAATGCCAAGCGCTGACCGACTTTCACCGTGTCCCCTACATTGGCGTAAAGTTCCTTAATCTTTCCGCTGATACTTAAACTGACATCAGCCTGATGATCCGATGACAATTGCACTTCACCGTTGATGTTTAGAAGGCTGGAGAGGGGGCGTGATTCAGCCGCCACTGTTTTTAGTCCAAGCGCTGTTTGTTGTTCAGCGGTGAGCTGTACGGGCCCACGTGCTCCGCCACCAACTTCTATCTGGCCGCCATGCGCAAAGGCATTTGTGCTAAAAGCGACCGCAAGGACTGAGAGGATAATTAACTGCTTCTTCATTTTATCTCCTCCAGCTTACCGCCAAGTTCAAGTTCCAATGCGCCGCGTGCATTAAAGGCTTCCGCCATCGATTGCAGGCCTTCGTTTTCCGTTTGGTAAAGCTTTTCGCGTATTTGCCATACTTCCAGTGCACCGATCTGACCCTGGCGGAGCATGCTGCGCGTCAGCTCATAAGATTTCCGGTAACCGGGTAATATCTTGTTGGCATAAGCATCGGCCCGGTCAGCCTGCGCGATGGCGCTTTGCTGCAATTCGCTAATAGTTTCTTCCGGTGGAATGGCAGTAAAAATATCCGCCTGCGATTTAGCGTAGGTTAGATCGGCATTGGCACGCTGGCGTTCAGCATCATTTTGGTTCCATAACGGAATGCGCAGTTGTACGCCCACGCCATAGGCTTTTTCATACCCTTGCCCATTATTCAGGCGTGAATATAGCAGACGCGGCCCAATTTCAGGCAATGCAGCATCCTGTCTGGCAACAGAAACGCGTTTTTCCGCCGTTTTGACTTGTGCCTTTACGATATTGCGTAAATTGCCACGGTCTTTAGCAAAGGCCAGCAGCGTGTCAATATTTTCCGGCACCTTACCGAATTGCGGTTTTTGCAGTGTGATATGGATAAAACTACTACCGGTGAGTTTCCCAAGTTCGGTGCGTACCTGCCTTAATTCCGCGCCAATGGCCTCCGCGTCGGATTTGAGCTTTTCAGCATCCGCAGTGAAAAGATGCGACGCGGCTAGGCTGGTTTGCCCCTTGCTGGCTGAAGCCGTAACCGATTTGCTCATGCTCTCAGCATCGCGGGCGGACGTTTCATAGAGTTTTTTTCGTTCCTGTAGCAGCCACAGGCGCATGTAGAGGGAAGTGGTTTCATTGACGGTTTTAAGGATTTCGTATTGCTGCTCACTGCTGGCGGTATCACGTAGCATATCGGCATAGCGCCAGCGTGCACCTGTCAGATGTGATAATTTGAAGGGCTGCGTGAATTCCATAGCAACGCCGGTGCCGCTTTTACCTTGGTCACGCTCGAAGTCCGTCTTGAGTTCCGGATTATCGATAATGCTGACTTCTGAACCGTCAGCGAGCTTGTTTTCGTAATTCTTGTGGACCTGGCTAATGCCGGTGCTCTTTCGCAGCGCACCTTCTATAACCTGATCGAGAGTGACAATGGTGTTTTCAGCGGCATACGCGGGGGCTGCCCATACCAAGATTAAGCTGAATATCCAAAATACTGTGTTACGCATGCACCATCCTTCGTAAGGGGTAAAAACTAGCCTGCTCCCAGTGAGAAACAGGCTAGTTATAGTATTTTTTAACGTTTACTGGCAGGAGAAAAAACATAGCCACCGGCATTGGGATCATACACACAATGGGCGCAAGGGTATTGCGATACACTGCTAGGCAAACTGTTAGGAGCAGAATTATCTGCCATACCTTTGGACTTTTCATTGTTAGCCATATTTGGTGAGCGATTGTTCCAGTAGGCACTCTCGGTTTCCATACGTTGCCGCTGATCGACGGTAGAACCCGCATAGGCTTGAAAAGCAAAGCCAGTTACAAGGACAGCAAGGGTTAACACTTTTGTGAGTGAAGTTTTCATAAAAACATCCTTCTTACAGTTGCGACACTTATCAATTGATAAGTGTTATTGATACGCAGGCCGTTCGTTTTCCCCTCAAAATTATTTATCGGGCTTTTTCCGTAGTTTATCTGCAAGTATTTTGCGGGCGCGATATACCCGTGCTTCCAGTGCTTTCGCGGTAATTCCCAGCATCACGGCACATTCTTCCTGACCTCGTTCTTCCAGTGCAAAGAGAATAAGCGCCGTTTTTAGCTTATGAGGTAATTGGGGAATTTCTTTTTCGAGCACTGCCAGCTGCCGTTTAGCATCAAGATGGGCGGCTATGTCTCCACTATCAGCGGCAAGAGTGCTATCGAGTGAGTTACCATCATCATCTATGGCATCCAGAGAGATCATAAACCGCTTACGATGTTTGCGGGCATGATCACGGCTCAGGTTAAGAGCTATTTGAAATAGCCAGGTCGAAAATTTATACTGTGGTCTATAGGTATCGGCGCTGAAATAAAGCTTGGTAAAGGTTTCCTGCAGCAAATCGTAGGCGGTTTCCTCATCACCGACATAACGGCGGATAAATGAAAAGAGGCGGTGTTTATACCGCCCCATGATTTCATTGAGTGCCGCATTCTCCCCTTGCCATAGCCGCAATATAAGTTCCTGATCGCTGCATTGCTGCATGCTCGGTTGTTCTTTAAGGGTTGGTAGCGAGCGCATCAGCTGCAAATTTATTGAGCTTGTCTGCCTGTTCGGGCGTCAGCACTGTTTGCATCTCGAACAAATGCTCCATGGTGGCTTTCTGCAATTCACCCTGGGCATGATGGATGGTGTCGATACCCGCCTGCACGCGATCAGAATAGCGTTTGTCTTCGAGCATGGCCTTGCTCAGCTCGATGTTGGCTTCGCGGATTTTCATTTCCAGCGACTGCTTGCGGGCGGCAAATTTTTGTTCGATGGGAATGAGTTTCTTTTCTTGATCGGATGTTATGTGCAATTCCTTGTGCAGCCAACCGTGAGAATCCGCTTGATGGGCGTCGAGCGCGGGATGCCAGCTACTACTTATCCAGCATACAGCAAATGCTGTGACGGCAACGATCAGGCTCAGGCGGAGGTCACGGTAAAAGGGTTTCATAATGTGTTATGGCTTAGGTTGCTGGAAACAAGATAGCTCGATTGCGAAGAAAAAATATGGAAATTCAATGCGTCCGCAGCAACCACCTCTTTCGGAGCAGGTAACCCGAACATAGCAATACCAAGCGTTATGCCCATGAGGCCCGACATCACCATAGGTGCTAAACGGTGTTGCGGCGCAAAGAGTGCCGCCAAGATACGCTCGTACCATCGGTTAGGAGCACCCATTTTACGCGCGGCAATACTCTGCCATACGTCGCTTTCCAAGTATTTTATGCGGTTAGTGCTAACTGGCGCATTCGCCAGTATTTTCAATTTGGCATCAAGGTCATCAGACATAATATGCTCCATTTGCAGGCCTTTCGGTCTTAACACCATCTTATACGTGCTTTTCCGCTTTATCCCTCAAATTTAGTATCAAACCTACTATTTCATTATTAACCAGCAGAAAAGATACATTTTTTTAGATGTTCTGCTTAAAGCCAGAAGGGAAGCAATTAGTCAGTATGCTACTTCACAGCCTGTTTATGCAGATGGTGAACCATCTCATTATAGGATTGACGCAGGTGAGGCGGTTCAAGTATTTCGGCGTGACCTTCCCATCGCATGGCGTACCAGCACATTTCCTTCCAGCCTCCGGCCTTAAAACGAACTATAAGGAAACCGTCAGGTTGTTCTTCTATTTGCTGTGAAGGATGAAAATGATGCTCACGTACAGCATCGGCGACCATCGCCGGAAAACGCCATACTACGTCGTAGGGTTCTTCCTGGCATACACCGAATGAGCGGTTTGCATATTCCTGAAGATTGAAGGTGGGATCTTTAAGATAATGTACCTGAGTGGGGAAAATTTCAGCAATATTGGAAAGACTAAATGATTGAAGCCTTTTGGCATCTTCGCACCAAGCAATCAGGTAATGGCGCTGGCCATATATAAAGCCATAAGGATGTACGAGTCGTTCAGTGATTCGATCTTCTATACAGTTATGGTATTTCAGCGTCACTTTGCTGAATCCCTTAATGGCTTCGCGTAAGGTATAAACCACATGCGGATTGATATGCGGGCTTGGGCCGGGACGCATGGCATGGATTTCTGATTCCAGCAGCACTTCCAGATCGGTTTCGATGCTAGCGATGCTTTCCGGACGCAATCGCCCTTTGATTTTTAGCCAGAGTTGCTCTAGGTTTTCGGCGTGCAGAACAAGGTGTTCCTTGCGCAGCAAATTAATAGCCGTTTTCATTTCTGCCAGGTTTTCGGCTGAAATATGTATTAAACCGGCAATCGAACCGGCAGGCAACCGCCAACGCTTGGTTTTACCATCAAGGAGCATTTCTTCGACGTGCGGAAATAACTGTACCAGCGCGTCCCGCATCCGTTCCGCCGTGCGCCGCACGACTTCAAACTCATCCTGAATATCCTGAATTCCTACTCCTTCACTCGATGCCTGCATCATAAGGGCTAGCTTCAATAATTGTCGTGATTTTTCTAGGCGCACAGGCGAACTCCTTAATTTTTCGCCAAGCATTAACATTATGTGCGTCGTAATTGGACGCCTATATCTCTGCCCTCAATTTTATACGACCGGTTTTGTCGTATGAGTCGTTTATTGATGGGGGGCTAACCATAAAACTGAGAAAAACATGCCACTTATAAAGCCGCTTTGTAACGCTTCATCGTGTGCTGACTTATTGTAATTATTTTTTTTAGGAGCGCTCATGATTGAGCTGGATTGCGAAGATAATTCCACGCATAAAAACCGGCTCCATGAGAAGCTACGTCGTGATTTGGGCGTTTGTATCCTTACCGCCCTAGCTGATCCAAAAACCATTGAAATCCTCCTCAACGCCGATGGCACGCTCTGGCAAGAGTGTTTGGGCAAGAAAATGCTCCCTATAGGAAAAATGCAGCCAAGCCGCGCCGAAGCGGTCATGCGCACCATTGCTACCTGCCTTGATTCTACTATTACGCGCAAGAATCCCATTCTTGAAGGGGAGCTTCCTCTGGATGGCTCCCGTTTTGCCGGACAGATTCCACCCATTGTCCATGCTCCCATCTTTGCCATCCGCAAAAAGGCCAGCGCTATTTTCTCGCTCGATAGGTATGTGGAGGAGAAAATCATCACCGCTGCCCAAAAGAAAATTATCGTTCAGGCCGTCCGCAATCACCGGAATATTTTGGTTATCGGTGGCACCGGATCAGGAAAAACGACGCTGACCAATGCCATTATCCACCAGATGGTGGAAGACAATGAAGACGAACGGATCGTGATAATCGAGGATACAGGGGAGATACAGTGCTCGGCTAAAAACTTTATCCAGTATCACACGACACTCGAAGTGACGATGACGCATCTGCTCAAAACGACGCTGCGTATGCGGCCTGACCGCATATTGGTAGGCGAAGTACGCGGTCCGGAAGCGCTGGATTTGCTGATGGCCTGGAATACAGGTCACGAGGGAGGCGTTGCAACGCTGCACGCCAACAATGCGAAAGCGGGGCTGGATCGCCTCGCTATGCTTATCAGTATGCACCCGGAATCGCCGTCTCCGATAGAACCACTTATTGGGGAGGCAGTCCATATGGTTATTCACATCACAAAAACACCCGAAGGTAATCGAAAGGTGCAGGAGATTCTTGAAGTCTCCGGTTACGCAGCGGGGAAATATGAAACGCGAAAACTTTAACAGGGAGAAAAACGTATGAATTGCACTTACCGCCGATCCTTACTATGCCTTGGGTTGCTGATCATGATGATGGGATTCGTTGGAAACGATGCCTATGCCGGAACTGCTACAGGCGGATCACTGCCTTACGAGTCATGGCTTACCAGCCTCAGGGACAGCGTGACCGGGCCGGTTGCTTTCACATTGTCCATTATCGGCATTGTGGTAGCCGGTGGAGTCCTGATTTTTGGGGGTGATCTCCATGGATTTTTCCGCACGTTGATTTTTCTGGTGCTGGTAATGGCGTTTTTAGTCGGAGCACAGAACATGATGACCACCTTCTTTGGTAATGCGGCGGTCATTGGCTGGGTAATTGATCCGACACCACTGCGCATTGCGTAAGCTGCACTTATGGTCTTACGCACCATTCCCATACGCCGGGCAGGCAATCGCCATAACCTCTTCATGGGCGGTGATCGTGAACTGGTGATGTTCTCAGGCCTGCTGGCTGGGGCATTGGTGTTCTCGGCTCAGGAATGGAAAGCAACCATTTTTGGAGTGTTTCTGTGGTTCACTTCCCTTTACCTGCTGCGGCTGATGGCAAAGTCTGATCCAAAGATGCGCCCTGTTTACATGCGTCACCGCCGTTACAAAGGTTATTATCCAGCACGCTCTACTCCCTTCCGGGAGAATAAAAAAGCACAAGGTAATCCCTAATGATCACCCTGATTTGCATTCTCATGGCGGTTTCGGGAACGGTTCTGGTGCTGATACTGGTAGCGCGGCTCTGGGTGATGGATCAGGACAAGAAAATGAGCCGCCACCGGTCAAAAGAGGCAGGGCTTGCCGATCTGCTCAATTATGCTGCCCTAGTGGGTGACGGGGTGATTGTCGGCAAAAACGGCTCGCTGATGGCAGCATGGCTTTATCAGGGCGATGATAATGCCAGCAGCACCGATGAACAACGTGAAATGGTGTCCTACCGGATCAATCAGGCGCTCGCGGGTCTGGGTAGTGGCTGGATGGTGCATGTCGATGCCGTAAGGCGGGGCGCTCCTAATTATAGCGATCCGGCACTATCGCATTTTCCGGATGTAGTTACGTGTGCGATAGATGAGGAACGCCGCCGCTATTTTAATAGCCTCGGTACGATGTATGAGGGGTTTTTCGTCGTCACTATTACCTATTTTCCACCGGTGCTCGCCCAAGCGAAATTCGTGGAAATGATGTTCGATGATGAAACCGGCGCACTCGATAAAAAAGCGCGTACACTGCAACTGCTTGAAAACTTTAACCGTGAAGTGAGCATTATTGAATCCAGCCTGGCTACCATCTTTACCATGGAGCGGTTAAAGGGCAGGAAAGTGGTGGCTGAAGACGGCAGGGAAAAGACCGAAGATGAGTTTCTGCGTTACCTGCAATTCTGCGTTACGGGCCTGAATCATCCGGTATTGCTGCCAGATAGTCCTATCTATCTGGATGCTTTGATCGGCGGCCAGGAATTATGGGGTGGCGTCATTCCTAAAATAGGCCTCAAATTCATTCAAGCGGTGTCCATTGAGGGATTCCCGCTGGAATCCGCTCCAGGGATTCTTTCCCAGCTGGCAGAATTACCGGTGGAATACCGGTGGAACAGTCGTTTCATCTTCATGGATCAGCATGAGGCTGTTGCCCATCTGGAAAAGTTCAGGAAAAAATGGCGGCAAAAGATTCGCGGATTCTTCGATCAGGTATTTAATACCAATAGCGGCCATATCGATCAGGATGCAAGTGCCATGGTGGCCGATGCCGAAGCGTCAATTGCGGATGTGAATAGCGGTATGACCGCTGCCGGATACTATACCAGCGTAGTACTCCTCATGGATGAAAGCCGCCCAAAACTGGAAAGGGCGGCCAAACAGATAGAAAAGGCGCTGCATAACCTTGGTTTTGTGGCGCGGGTCGAAACTATCAATACGATGGAGGCCTATTTAGGCAGCCTGCCCGGTCATGGCGTGGAAAATGTCCGCCGCCCAATTATGAATGCACTCAATCTGGCGGATTTGCTGCCCGTCAGTTCCATATGGGCGGGTGAAAATACTGCACCATGTCCCTTCTATCCGCCGCACTCGCCACCCCTCCTGCACTGCGTGACCACAGGCCACTCGCCGTTTCGCCTCAACCTGCATGTGCGCGATCTGGGGCATACCATATTATTTGGGCCGACCGGCAACGGTAAGTCCACGCATCTGGCATTGCTGGCGTCACAGCTCAGGCGCTACCCCGGCATGAGCCTGTTCGCCTTTGATAAAGGCATGTCACTTTACCCGCTGACCAAAGCCACCGGTGGCAGCCATTTCACCGTAGCGGGCGATAACGATGCCTTATCGTTCTGTCCCTTGCAGTTTCTTGGCAGCAGGAATGACCGCGCATGGGCAATGGAATGGATTGATACCATTCTTGCCCTGAACGGACTCAATACCACTCCGGGGCAACGTAATGAAATTGCCAGCGCCATCGTCAACATGCATCAGACCGGCTCGCACAGCCTGACGGAATTTGTTTCCAGTATTCAGGATAAAAGCATTCGGGAGGCGCTTAAGCAATACACAGTGGAAGGTTCTATGGGGCATCTTCTGGACGCCGAAACCGATGGGCTGGCGCTCACCAGCTTTATGACCTTTGAAATTGAGGAGCTGATGGGGCTGGGTGAGAAATATGCCTTGCCGGTGCTTCTTTATTTATTCCGGCGGATTGAACGCTCACTGCAAGGCCAACCGGCAGCCATCATCATTGACGAAGCATGGCTGATGCTGGGGCACGAGGCATTCAGGGAAAAGATTCGTGAGTGGCTGAAAGCTTTGCGTAAAGCCAATTGCATGGTGATCATGGCGACGCAAAGCCTCACTGATGCTTCGCGTTCGGGCATACTCGATGTGATTGTCGAGTCCACTGCCACTAAAATATTCCTGCCTAATATATTTGCCCGTGATGAGGATAGTTCGGCGCTTTATCGGCGGATGGGACTTAATAACCGGCAGATTGAAATCATTGCTACCGCAAGGCCTAAGCGCGAATATTACTATGTCTCCGAAAAAGGCCGCAGGCTTTATGACTTAGCGCTTGGTCCGCTGGCGCTGGCTTTTGTCGGAGCCTCCGACAAGGAATCCATCGCCACTATGCAGGAGCTGGAAGCCCGGTTTGGTGCAGGGTGGGTCGATGAATGGCTGAAATCCCGTAATTTAAACCTCCAAGATTATATAGCGAGTGAGGAGTACGCCGCATGAAACCATTTTTTGTAAAACCCGCGCAAGCTGAGATGTCTAAAAATCCCTATCTGAACGCCAGGAAATACTGGAATGAACATACGCAGGGGTTAATGCATGCCACCCGCATGTGGCAGGCCGTTGCCCTTATCAGCCTCATGATCACATTAGCCGCCGTTGGCGGTGCGGTGCATGTGGCCAGCCAGTCGAAATTCATTCCTTATGTCATTGAAGTGGACAAGCTGGGCCAGAACATGGCGGTGGCACCGGCGCAGGTGGCCGCACTGGTTGACAGCCGAGTCGTACATGCCAGTCTTGCCGCTTTCATGAGCAACGCACGGCTGGTTACTCCGGACATCGCTCTCCAGCGAAAAGCCATATTTTCTGTTTATGCCATGATGAATGCCGACGATCCAGCAGCGTCCAAAATGACGGCGTGGCTGAATGGCAATGAAGCCAGCAATCCCTTCCATCGTGCTGCTAAGGAAACCGTCGAAACAGAAATTGTTTCAATAATTCCGCAGTCGCCAGATACATGGCAAATCGAGTGGAACGAAAAGGTTTTTGACCGCCAGGGAGCGCCCATTGGGCAGTCTTACCGAATGCGGGCACTGGCAACGGTAGCCATCGTTGCGCCCACATCTTCCACCTCTGAAGAGAAAATCCGGCAAAATCCTCTGGGAGTTTACGTGAAGGATTACAGCTGGTCGAAACAAAACTGATAGGGAGATTATACATGAAAGAATACCTCGCTGTTTTATTCCTAGTGCTTTCTCCCATGGCTGCTATAGCCGCACCCCAAGAGAATTTAGACGATAAATATTTCTCCGGGCAAGACCCTGAACTGACACCTCAGGAGCAGGAAGGGCTTGATATTGCCAAGGAGTGGAAAGCGGCGGGTGGTAGAGAGCTTAAACCCACGCCCGGCCCTGACGGTTCCGTGAGTTTCCTGTTCGGTGCAACGCAGCCAAGTATCGTGTGCGCGGTGCTTCAGGTCTGTGACATTGAGTTACAGGCTGGTGAGCAGGTAAATTCCATCCATCTGGGGGACGCAGCACGCTGGACGGTCGAACCGGCCATCACCGGATATGGTGGCGCTGAAGTCCAGCATTTGATCATCAAGCCAATGGATGTGGGCTTGAATACGTCGCTGATCGTTACCACGAACCGCCGTACCTATCATTTGCGCCTGCGCTCAACTCATCACGATTTCATGCCGCGTGTGACCTTCGTTTATATGGAGGAAACCCGTAAGAAATGGGAGGCGGCAAAGGCTGCGAACGAACAGGAACATGAAAAGAAGATTATTCCTGAAACCGGCGAATATCTGGGCAATCTTTATTTCCATTATCAGATTGAGGGAAAAAGCAGCTGGAAGCCGTTGCGCGTCTATAATGACGGCAAAAAAACTATCCTAGAGATGCCAGCCACGATGGCACAGACGGAAGCCCCGACCTTGCTGGTCGTTCGTAAAGACGGCGGCGTATTTTCTGACGATGACCAGGTGATGGTCAATTATCGCATCCAGAATGACCGCTACATCGTTGATATCCTGTTTGATAAAGCCATTCTTATCGCCGGAGTGGGTGACAGCCAGGATCGTGTCACCATCACGAGAGAACGCTAATATGCAAAAAATCAGTATATCCGCCGTTGTTCTTGGACTTTTATCCGCCTGTACTTCGCCCTATGGAAATTATACGACGATTTCGGAAGCATATAATGCGCAGATGGCAGATGATGCCGCTCAGGAACTGAGCGAATTGTATCCGCCTGCTACCACGCACCTCATGGTATCGCAGCCTACGCCCGATGCATACGGAGTGGAGCTGGTCAAAAAGCTGCGCGAATATGGCTATGCCATAGAGAATGGCGCTGATGTAAACAGTCCTGTTTCCACTACGGACGTATTTCGGGAGGTATCAAGTAGCAAGCCTGATCTGTCCAAAAACCATACGGATGCAAAACCATCGGTATCGGTGCCTGTAATAAAGACAGCGGGTGCAGACAATGTGCAAGCTGGCAACAGATCGATTTTCTATATTGTAGATCAGATTGAAGCTGGGTTGTACCGGGTGACGATACGTATCGACTCCAAAGTTTTAAGCCGTGTGTATAGGGGTTCCAGCAAAGGCATACTTCCTGCCGGTTCATGGACTCGGAAGGAGTGATTATGCCGGATACCAATAACGAAATGACCCCACCCCATATATCGCCTTCCGGACTTGGAAAGCGCTCCGGTGTCCGGCGCGTCAATAATCTGCCGCTCTATGTGGTAGGTGGGGGGCTTGCGGCATTTTTACTGCTTATCATGCTGGTCGCAATAGACCGCGCTCACAAGGCTCAGGGAAATGCGCAAGCCTTGCCTGAAAAGCATGGCGATTCCTTACAACTTGCCAAATCCATTACCGGTACTCAGACAGACGGTTTTATCCTCGCGGAAAATATCCCGCCGCCGAGTCCATCCCTGACGGTTCCGATAGCGTTACCGGATGATCTGGAAAAACCCCCACTGCCCAAGCGCCTTAAGGATTTTACAACCGCCGATCCGGATGCGGATCATATCAAACAGCAAAAAATGCAGCTTTTTGAACATGCCGTCACTGGCAAAACCTCCGTGCCGATGCCTGAACTTAAAGCGCATGACGATATTAGTGCTAGCGATAAGCGCGAACAGACGTTGCAAAGAATTGATGACGCCAAACAGCAAATTGCGGTGGTACAGCAGGACGATGCCAATGCCACCTTTAAAGCCCGCCTTGCCCAGCTTCCGGGCGGTGGCGGTGGTTCAGGTCAGGAAGTCCCCAGCAGCCAGCGCAATAGCCTGAAACCATTCGATGCCAAAGATAAGAGTGACCGCTGGCAGCTCAATTCGCAGGTGCAAGCGCCATCGTCGCCTTATACGCTGCGTGCCGGGTTTGTCATTCCGGCGTCGCTTATTTCGGGGATCAACTCCGATTTGCCCGGCCAGATTATCGGCCAAATCAGCCAGAATGTCTATGACACCGCCACCGGCAAGTATCTGCTTCTTCCACAAGGGGCACGCCTTGTCGGCAGCTATGCGTCCGATGTGGCTTATGGCCAGTCCCGCATCATGGTGGCATGGCAGCGTATTGTTTTTCCTGACGGGAAAACGCTAGATATAGGCGTAATGCCCGGAGCAGACGGTGCTGGTTATTCAGGCTTTCATGATCAGGTGGATAATCATTATCTGCGTATTTTCGGATCGGCGATATTGATGTCGGGCATTACAGCGGGCGTGGCGATAAGCCAGAATAACAACAGTAATGGCGGTCTCTATGCGCAACCCACGGCCAGTTCAGCTCTTAGCGAAGCCCTGGGCCAGCAACTGGGCAATGTGACCGCCCAGATGATCAGCAAAAACCTGAATATTTCCCCGACACTGGAAATCAGGCCAGGCTTTCGCTTCAACGTGATGTGCATCAAAGACCTCGTACTTACCAAACCTTATTCATCATTCGATTATTGAGGAGAGGGAGACTATATGAAACGCGTTCCAGCTTTTTTAGCCATTGCCGTCCTGTTTTACTCTATGGCGGCTACTGCCCAGATCGCTACCCTGGATGCAGCAAATATCGTTCAATCAACGATCAGTGCCCAGCAAGCCATTACTCAAACTGCACAACAGTTACAGCAATATCAGGCACAATTGCAGCAACTCCAGAATCAGATTCAAAATACCGCCAATCCGGGCAGCTTCCAGTGGGACAACGCCAACGCGACCATTAATAACGTTCTGGCGACGGTCAACACGCTTAACACCTACCAAAGCCAGGCCGGGAGCATTGCCGCTTACTTAAGTAAATATTCCGATGCCAGCCAGTATCACACCACTTCCTGTATTGGCAACGGCGGCTGTACCGGGGCACAAATCCAGCAGATAAACGCCAGCCAGTACACGGGATCAGATTCCCAGAAAACTGCGAACGACAATATGCAGCTCAACATTAATGCCCAGCAACAGCAACTCCAAAGCGATGCTAATAATGTAGCCGTTTTGCAACAAAATGCCCAAGGCTCAACGGGGCAAATGCAGGCGTTGCAGGCAGCCAACCAGTTGGCTAGCAATCAGGCAGTTCAGCTGATGCAGATACGATCCCTGATGATAGCGCAGCAAACTGCCGAAGCTGTGCGAGCGGAAACCATTGTGGATCGGGAAGCACAACAGCAGGCGGCATCAGACGCTTTTATCGGCACCCAACCCACCACCAGCACGCCATACAATGTGCTTAGTTACGCAGGAGTATCCCGATGAAATGGAGCTATATTCTCTTTGTTCTCTTTTCTATTTTAGCTCTCATAATCTATCTGTCGGCAGGTAAACAATCGCCTGTCGATCCTGATAGGGCCGCCAAGCAAAACACAGCGCATGATTCTTTTGTAGGAAGTGCGCCGACTGCCAGTAAACCCTACAATATACTCGATTACACCAAGCCAGCGGCGAAGCCATGACAAAAGCTCGCCGCATGGGAAACATCAGATGGCAGGTATTTCTATTTATCGCTGCGGTGCTTGTTTCTTTCAATAGTTTGGCGGCTGCTTCTTCCAGCAACATCCTGAACAATGTAACCGATCAGTTTCAGGCACAGGCGTCCAGCTGGGGTGGCATTATTACCGGCTATGCCACATGGTTATTCTGGGTACTTTGTACGATCAGCCTGGTATGGACGGGCGGGACGCTGGTTCTGAAACGTGCCGATATTGGCGAGTTTTTTGCTGAATTTATTCGCTTTTGCCTTTTCTTCGGATTTTTTCTCTGGCTGCTGCAAAATGCCGCCGCCATCGGCATCGCCATTATCAATTCGCTTATTCAGATTGGTGCAAACGCCAGCCAGACAGGGGCGGCCAATCCCTCCGCCGTTATGGATATTGGTTTCCAGATATTTTATAAAGTCATGCAACAGACCAGCGTATGGAGTCCGGTGGATAGTTTCATTGGCGCGGTGCTAGCGGGCATTATTCTTATCTGTATCGCGCTGATCGCCGCCAATATGACGATTATGCTCTGTTCGGCCTGGATTCTTCTCTATGGCGGTATCTTCTTCCTGGGCTTTGGTGGTTCCCGCTGGACATCGGACATTGCCATCCATTATTACAAAACGCTTCTTGGAATCGGTGTCAGCCTCATGGCGATGGTGTTGATGATCGGTATCGCCCAAAGTATCGTCACCAACTACTACAACAATATGAGTGCCGGTGTTCAGGTCAATGAAATCGCTACGATCATGGTGGTGGCGATTATCCTACTTCTTCTCGTTCACCGTGTTCCGGGCCTGATTTCCGGTGTGCTTACCGGTGCGACTATCGGTCATTCCGGGATAGGCGCATTCAGCGCCGGGGCTGCCGTAGGTGCCGCCAGTGTGGCCGCAGCCGTTGCGTCAACCAGCGGCGCAGTGGCAGCTGCGGGCGCTCATAATGTAGGCGGGGGCGGTCAGGCGATGAAAGCGGCTTTCCAAAGTGCCCAGCAGAATATGGCGAATAACCGCGATGCCGGTGCCAATTCGTCCAGCTCCTCTTCCGGAGGTCTTTCGGCAGCGATGGGAACCGGCAAAAGTTTCGTGGCCGATATGGGCAAAAGCCTGGCCAAGGGTGCTGGCAGTGCACTCAAGCAACCGTTAAGCGACAGGGCCAGTGATACGTTTTTAGGACGGGTGGCAAACCATATCAGGAACGACATGGGCGGCAACGGCGAAGGCGGAACATCCCAGGCCTCCATGCCTAACTCTATCGGCGCGGCGGGTGATGGTAGCACAGGTAATGCCACAGATGAGATTGAGGCTTTCGTGAATAAAAACGCTTAAACGACAGGAGTGAATCTATGAACCGCATTTGCATATGTTTCTTATCCCTCTTTTTGGTATTTACTGCCAGTGCAGCGCAGGCAACCCCTTGCGAAACCCTCCTTTGCATGGCAGGAAAACTGCAAGGACAAAGCGGTGGAAGTGCTTGTAGCCAACCGATATCTGATTATTTTAGTATAATTCGATATGGAAAACATTGGAGATTCAGTCCGGGCAGCACCGCTGCCGCACGGTTGAACTTGCTGAATAGTTGTCCCGCTCCAGGAATTGGCGGCTTACCTTCGCAGATCAACGCTGTTTATGGCGCAATGCTCCTATGATATTTGCTGATTTGCCGCCTTCGCTCCAGGAACGCGTCGTTTGTTCCGTGACCGCTGCCGTTAAATATGACGTGCCTGCTAATATCGTGCTGGCAGTAGCTGAATTGGAAAATGGTAAGCCGGGGCAATATCGCATCAATGATAACGGCTCAAAAGATATAGGCACGATGCAGTTCAATACGCATTATCTGGCGGATTTATCGGTGTATGGAATCACGGCCAAAGACGTTGCCGCCGCCGGATGTTACCCTTATGAGCTGGCGACATGGCGGCTTCGTAATCATATCCGTCATGATAAAGGCGATTTATGGACAAAAGCGGCAAATTACCATTCCTATACACCGGAATATAACGGCATTTACCGCGCCAAACTGAAACTTGCCGCCCGGCGATGGGCTGACTGGTTGGTGCAGCATTTCAATACCCGGATTGCCAATAATGAGTGAAGGCCTGTGTGGCCTATCATACTAAAAGATTTTCAAATAATACGCCTGCCACTAATTTGATCGCCTTGGCAGCATTCTCCTCATGCGCAGTACGATTATGCCAATGATCATCCACCGAAATGGCAGGAGTGGTAGTTGTCTTGAAATGAACGAGTCTGTTTCGGCGCATCCGCAACCACTCTAATTCCTTCTGATAGGAAGAAATAGCGAAAGTAGCCTGCATACCTCCATCTGCACCCTCTATATCCTGCAAATGGGCATCGATGATTGTACAGGCAATGATAATGCATGAAACAAATGCTCCCGCGCAATACACCGCTTGCAAATCCACCAGCAGCCCAAGGGCATGCTCGCTCATGATGGCACCGCCGCCGTGGTTCTCTATATCAAATAAATCCTCAAACCAACGCTGCCTTCGTTTCCAGATTGCTTCTAAAGGAAAGTCGATTTGATCCATGGCTTAAAATAGGTTGCCTTGGTTATCAATCGGAGGGTGAAAGGTACCGATGATCACAAAGGGATTCGGCGCTTTCCTGACATGCCATTCATAGGTGGTTCCTAAAAACAGGTATAAATCTTTAGTTTTAGCAAAATCATCAAAATACTTTTCACGTACCTTTGCCACTGCATTCTGTTCACCATATTTTTTAACACAATTCAAATACAGCTGCCCAATCTCCCAGTCTTCAATCATTAATGTACTGGATTTTCCTTGCGCATCTTTGAATCTGTACGAGAATTTGTAAGGTAATTTGGGCATTATTTTAAACTCCGACAGGTCTTGCTCCTCCTTAAATAAGGAGGCTTGCTTCAAACTGCTCAATACGCCGTCCAATTTAGCCGCTGGCCAATCTGCTTCTGCTTTTTCAACAACGAAATCATCAATGGAGGCTGGCTTAAATATTACGAGAGAAAGCGTATCGGAATGTGCCAGTTTAATGATATCAGCAAGGCTGGTATAGATGGTGTTTTTACCAAGAATGAGACTTTTTCGTTCTGCCCAATCCCTTTTCTTGCCCGTTGAAATTTCATCAAGCAATTTTATCTCGGCAGTGTTGATGACTTTAAAACTTTCTGGCCGCGAATCAGCCTTATTCTTGGCGATGTCGGCTTCTATCCATTGGTATTTTTTGTATTGCTTATCTTGCTCAAGTAACCGAAATGGCACTGGGTACAATCTTATCCAGGAACCATCTTCACGAAATCCGGCAGTACATGGGAGTTCCAGATATTTATCTGAAAGTGTAGGGTAGGTTTTTACTGTTATCAAAACGCGTTGTTTTGCCATAGGTATTCTACATCAGGCATAGGCACATTGCGGATACACAGGCTTGAATTTTTTTTGCCGGGCGATTCCGGCCCGCACACCAATAGCAGAGATTGGTTGCCCTGTGTCCGCTGCTATCGCTTCTGCAACAATTGTACGGTGGCACTCTTCGGGCTTACGTTCATAACAAAGCAGGCAGGATATTTTATCCTGTGCCAGCTCAATTGCGATTTTTAGATCGGATTGAGCCGTTGCAGTTTTCATATGCTTGGAAAATATCTGCATAAACTTTTTAAAATCGCCCGCCCGTGCTGCATCCCTGCCATCCTTAGGATCACCCAGGCCTTTTAAATGCACATATTCTATATCGTTGGCTTCCAGCAGCGCGTGCAAGGTATTTTTTGAGAAGCCCTTTTTCCGGGAAAGCGGATATTCACGAACATCAATAATTCTTTCGACACCCGCAGTTTTCAAGGTGGCGATAAAATCATCTATCGTTGCGCTTTCGTAGCCGACGGTATAAATTTCATTGGTCATGAGTACTTACATTACGTTACTTTTCGCAGATCATACATGCAGATTCTTTAGAGTCTATTAATATGCGCCCTATAACGAGTTGTTTATAGGTCACCATGTCCATACGGGTCGGATAGCGCTGATAATAGTCGATTTATCCACCAGCCCAAAATACCTCGCATCGAACGATTTGGGATTATAGTCGGACATCAGCAGAACGGAATGATCATCCAGAGTACCCATATCGGCTTCAATGGGGGAGAGGGGCCGTCCTTCCAAATCCTTATCCATCGGCTTGCTGTTCGGTAGCAATACGCCGTTGACGGACACGCCGATAGCAGACATTGCCACGCGATCATTTTTTGCTGCCAGAATTTTCTTGATCATATATCCGTAGCCACCCGGACAAAATCCCGCGCCTATATAGCCTCGTTCACGTGCCAGACGGAAAGCGACATTATCGGTGGGACAGAAAATAACCAGCGAACCTTTTGCAATGCGGGCGTTGGTCATGAGATAAACGCCAACGGGATAGCTGGCAGTGCTATTGATTCGGACTCCGGCCTGTATCGCCACTATCACCAGCGCAATCAGACAGCCACCTGTCGTCAGGGTTATTTTCAGTGATCTTCTCATGTCGTAATAAGCTTGTCTGTCAATTTTGGAGCCGGGACTTTGGAACGCTTCAGGAATTCAGGGTCCTGGAAATACAGCGGCTGCTCACCATAGATCGCAGGGAACCCGGCACAATAAATAACCATATGGCCCGGTTCCTGAATAAGGCCGTTATGATCCTTCTTCGGGCCGGGCATACGCATACTCTCATCGACGGTAAGCAATGGTCGTTGCACTTCCTGCATGGTGCGCGAAACCTGTCCGTGCATGGCACTGATGCGCTTGCCGCTGGTGGTAATCTGCTCTTTGACGATGGTGGTTTGTCCCGTCAGTTTGGACAGATGCTCTGCCGTTTCCAGCCGATTGGGCGGAAAGGCGATCTGGATATGGCAATTGGAGGTAATGCTTTCTTCCCTCCCATAACCGGATACGGAATTCTGCAATTGGTTGATATCCTGCACGATGATGTAACATTTGATGCCATAACCGGCAACGAAAGCCAGGGACTCCTGCATGATTTCCAGTTTGCCGAGGCTGGGGAATTCGTCCAGCATCATGAGCAGCCGATGCTTGTAATGCGGTTTGTGTCGGCCATTAACGAACTCCATACGGTCGGCCAGAAGACGCAGAATCATATTGACGACCACGCGCACTAACGGACGAAGGCGGGCTTTATCGTTGGGCTGCGTCACAATATAGAGGCTGACCGGATTATGGTGGTTCATCAGGTCACGAATACGGAATTCCGATTTACTAACATTGCGGGCAACAATAGGATCGCGGTAAAGCGACAGGAAGGATTTTGTCGATGAAAGCACGCCATCGGCTTCTTCATCGGAACGATCCATCATATCCCTTCCTGTTGCGGCAATTACCGGATGGGGTTTATCATTCTTGTGGGGGTAGGTGGTCATTTCCTCCCATAAATCCTGTACCGGTCTTTCCGGAGTGGAAAACATAGCGTCCAGCGCGGATAAGTTGGCAACCCGCCCTTCCTGATGGGATTTATACAGCAGATGTAATATGGCTCCGACAATAAGCGACTGGGATGTTTTCTGCCAATGATCTACCAGTCCCTTGCCATCGGGATCGACCAGCAATGTCGCCAGGTTCTGAACATCACCCACCTCATATTCCGTTCCAAGCCGGATTTCTTCCAGTGGGTTAAATCCGATACAGCCAGCCGGGCTGGCGGGATCGAAGCGCAACACTTTATGCCCGGCAGACTTCCTCCACCCGGCGCTCATTTCCCAAAGTTCGCCTTTCAGATCGAGAATGACGGCGCTTTCTCTCCAGTCCAGCAGTGTCGGAATCACCAGACCCACGCCTTTACCGCTTCTGGTCGGTGCAAAGCATAATATATGTTCAGGGCCGTTATGCTGGAGGTAATGATGGTGATGATCCTTATCCACCCATGCGCCGATATAGACGCCTTTTTTGTTAAGCAAGGAGGCAGCTTTAATATCGCTCCTGCCTGCCCAGCGTGCCGAGCCGTGCATGAACTCATGGGCTTTGGAACTATTGGATGACACGATAGACCGTAAAAAAGTAAGCATCATTAGCCCCGCCGAAAAGACAATTCCGACGGAAGCCGCCCTTTTTAACTGAAGCGGATAATCGTCATAATACTGGAAACTCCATTCCACGATCTTCCAGGGTGCATACAGATGGTAGAGTGAACCACCAAGGATATCCTGATAGGCAAAGTCATGCGCAAACATCTGTGTAGCCGATGCCAGCCCCACCACATAGGAAGCAATAACGATGACGCGTTGAACGCTTCTGTCGGGTTGTCTTGCCGCTACGCTGATTTGCGGCCCAACCGCATTGTTGCGCTTCTCCGCCAATTATATTCTCCTTCCGCGAGTGCGGACGATACCCAGCGAGTTTATATCGACCTGGCTGCCTATTTTCAGGCGCTGGGCCTGGCGCACCGTTTTATCGTCAATGGGCAGTACCAGCATTTCCGATTGTGTTTGTAGCAGCATAAGGGTTTTACCTGCCAACTGGCGCAGTCCCGCAAAGGAGTGCGTACCGGCATCGGCGTCGCCATAGCGCCGATGCGGCAGTATATCGATTCCTTTGCTGCGTGTATCGGTCCTTTCGGCGATATAAAGTGCTGCTACGTCCGGAATTGACGTACTGGCGCGGCTAGTCGTTAGAGCCTGCCGCTGTGCTTCCATGTCCGGCGCAGCAAAGACGATGTTCAGCTTTGCGTTGGCAGCGACTTCTACCACCTGCCTGCGAAACGTGTCCGTGCCGTTAATGGCAAGTTTCTGCCCGAATCGCTGTACGCCCATCCTGAGCGCAGATTCGACTACCTGCTGGCTGACATGCTCCGCCAGGCGCAATACTTTGCCGTCATCACGCAGCACCGTTTGCGCCACCTGATAATGAATAGTGCCGCGCTTTGTCACCGCCTCGATCTTTGCGCCGGAGAGGTAATTCACCCGGTCTATACCTTCACCGGCAATGGAATTGACCTTGGCCTGTCCTCTATCGTAGCGGTGGCGCAATACTTCCAGTGCCTGTGCATTGCCTTCCCAGGCCTTGGCTTTCAGCCAGTCATACCAGACCACATGTTTGCCTTTCTCATAGACCTTGCGCTGATCCGCCTGATAATCCTGCCTGATGGCACGCATTTCTTTCATGAATCCATCGGAAACCGAACTATAGAGCAGGCTTTTAGCCAGCCTGCCTTTAGCCAGGGTAATGGCAGTGCGCTGCGTATTAGCCATTTTCTTGGCAGTCTCTATGCGCCTGTCTCTCCTCTGTTTTGCCCGATCACGCAACACCGCGTGGCGTTGCTTATGTTGCAATTTCTCCTGCTGGTATAATGACCATAGGGGACGTGTATCGATGCGGGAGGCCACCGGCTTTACCTCATAACGCGCTGCCACCTTTATCTCATGTGCAGGTGCTGGCTGGAATACTCCCAGTCTTTTCTCCAACGCGCACATGGAAAATGCCCGTTCTATGGAGCTTGCTTTTACAGCGATCCCCTGAGCGTCTCTGATCACCAGCCCGTTACCCCGTTCCACTAATTGCAGGCCGCTGCGGGCAAGCACCCGGTGCAATTCTTCCCACGAGGAGGCAGCACGTAGTTCCGGCAGGCAGCCGCGCTTGATCCAGCCGATCAGGCTTTCAATGCCTGCTGCCATTTCCATATCATGCGCCTTGGCTTCCCCCGGTGTCCGGTGGGGTACATGGTTGTCGATCTCCAACCCGAATTCACGCTCCAGCCTGATGCATAAATCGGCAAAGATTTTGTAATCGTTATAGGGCTGACGGGTGGTCAATTTGACGGGATGCACTTTATTGATGGCCATATGCATATGCACATGATCGGTATCATGATGCACGGCACTGACGCGCTGGTGGTCTTCATACCCCAGCGCTGCACACAACCTGTCTTCGATAGACCTTAGCATCTCAGCCGATGGCTGTTCGCCTTCCCGGAAGGATACCAGCAGATGATAGGTCTTATCGACCAGGGAACGCTTATTTTGTTCCTGTATATTTTCTGCCTCTATTGCCGCCCAGGTCGGATGGTCACTATGGCAGTTGGTAATCCGGATCGTACCCACCCGCTCATTCCGGTCCATGGCATTGGTGATGTAATTCACCAGCCCGGAAAAACTGCTCTTATTAAGCTTGCGGATAGGGATGTGCTTTACGATCATTTCAGACCTTCTTCGCTGCTTCCAGCAGCAAACCCTGCGCCGATTGAATCTGATCCAGCAGGTCATTAATCTTTGGCATGACCTGATCCTTGCCCATGGATTTTAACCTTTCGTCATTGGTCAGAAGCATCTTTAAAAGCCCTCCCAGCCGTCCCAAATCGCCGTTAACTTTCGCCAGTTCGTTGACGGCTTTGTTGTCTAAAATGCCCTTGGGTTTGTATTGCAATCCGAGGGTGCGCAGGTAGGCGGCAATGGATAGGCCACAGGTCGCCGCATTGCTTTTGATGTCGGTCATTTCGCCGTCAAGCACCGGCACATGGATTTGCTTTATCCTGCGTCTGCTGGGCTTCTTTTTCATGTTCCTCCAGGCGGTAGCCGGTGCCCCGCAGGGCGGGATACGCGTTGAGCACAAAGTGCGAATAAGAAAAACGTAATGTTAGCTAACATTACATATCCTGCCCGCTAATCTTCACTGACTTTACTCGATTATCCCCACTCGTGCAAGCTGCCATTATTTGTGTCTTTTTAGCGTAATGGGATACCTATAAATGGGTTGATCTATACCCGACATATTGCCGCTAAAAAGCGGTCAATTTATGTCGGGTATAGTTATGGACTGGACAAAAAAATACCCACCCGGAAACTTGTCCCAGATGGGGTATCAGTCGGCTAATATTCGGTCGGCAACATGATGACGTTATCGGTGAAATAAAAACCAATCCCATCCAATGGGAAGTCGGTATATTCAATCGGCTTGATAAACACCACGCGATCATTTCCGTCATCGCAGGTGAGGGTAGCGGTCTTATCAAAATTAACCTTTAGCCGCCAAACCTGAAATTCCTCAGCGGCAATTTTCGGGTCGGTTTGAGCGAAAGCGATCTCGTCAAGCAGCCAGTAAGCACCACCGGTTTCGGCAATATATTGGGCACCGTCCGTGTATAGGATTTTGCGCACGAGACCATGGCGATACCATTGTTCGCTGCCGGTGAAATGCGACAGCTCTGCTTTCGTGATGTTTTTATGCGTCATAATCTTCAGCTCCTTTGTTGTGTGACCCCTTGGGCGGAGGCGACGGTCAAAAAGCTGAAGCTTTAAGGCTGACTGTCCACCCTCAACACGGGAGCGAAGCGAAGGAGCGGGCGGAGGGTTTACTGGCAGACGGCTTCAGCCAAAACCGAGTCATATCCGCCATATAGGTACACATTAGGGGGTGATGCTTGAAACTTTAAAATAAGGCGAGCTGATCGCCTTCTTCCTCGTCAGCATCATCCGGGCAGGATTTGGCACCCATAAGGGCCAGCACCAGCCTCCTGGCATATTCTTCCACGCTCGGTGCCGCCACTACCTCGTGCATAGGTGAAAAATGACTGCGGTATCCGGTTTCACTGACCGGAATCCGGCGGCGCGGTTCGTATGGGCTGGTAAATTCAAAATGGGCGTAGTCGGCGGCAATAAAATATGCGGGCCGGTAATGCACCACCATGTCCTGTGCCTCAACGGTAATAGTAAAATTCATGTTCTGCTGCATGGCATCACGCTCCTTTTTCAAAGAGGGTCGGTTGCAGGTAGCGCCCTGATGCCGTGCGCTCGTCCACCGGGCGGTGATCCTCGCGCAACGTCTCGAACAATGCTATTTGCGTAGCATGGGCAGCGCAGGCTGCGGCCCGTTGTGCCCGGCGAAGCTCCAGGATGTCTTTCCAAAGGTAATGTTTGCCATCGATGGCAATGAAGGGGGAGCGAGTCATCACTATTGCCCTCCCGCTGCTACAATAGCTTCATCTGCTTCCACCAGCACGCTACACAGGGCGTAGTATATTCTTTCGATCTGCCAGCCTTCCAATGCGGTAACGGGCTGACCGTCCTCGTAGTGCATGATGTCGGTTGCTTCCTCAATGGCAGCTTCCGCTGCTGTAAGGGCTTTAAGCAATTTTTTGCAGGCTGGCATCTTGGGATTGCCTTTCGTATGTGAAGTTTTCATGGTCTATGCTCCCGCCTGTGATGATTGATAGGAATGCAGGTGATCGGCAGCTTTCTGCGCATGGCTGGCAGCGGTGAAGATTGCCCGTTTGTCGTCCTTCAGGACTTTGAGCCATGATGCAACATAGGCGGCGTGATCCTCACGGGTCTCCGGCGTGATGCCAAGGTCGGCGCACAGGAAGGCAGCACCGATTTCTGCCACCAGTTCTTCCATGGCATAACCGGCATCGGCAAAGCGCTTACGGCCAAAGTCGCGGTTAAGACGGGTTTCATGGCGTGTCCAGTGCGTCATTTCATGGGCCAGCGTGGCATAATAGCTTTCGCCATCGCGAAAGGTCGGAAACTCTGGCATCTGCACGATGTCCTGAGAAGGCATGTAATAGGCCTGACCTCCGCCATGCTTGATGGTGGCTCTGGTTGCGGCAAAGAAGCGTTCCGCACTGTCCAGACGCTGAGTATCCTTGTTGATCGGTGCAACGGTTGCGTAAAAATGGTTGGGCAATCCATCCACCTGCTCGGCATTGAATACCGTGTATCCTTTCATGAAAGGGATAGTGGTTTCCACATCCTCGCCCTTATCGTCGGTGCCGGTTTTCTTAAAGGTATCGGCATAGACCACCAGCGAGCCTTTCTCGCCTTTCTTGACCTGCCCACCAAGCTCGGTCGCCTGCTTATACGTCACCCATAAGGGGCTGTTAAAGCCGGATTCCATAGCGGAAGCCCAGAGCATCAGTACATTGACGCCACGATAGGCTTTGCCTCCGGCACGTAAGGGGCGGGATATGTGCCCTGCCGCATGGCCGGATTGCCAGGGTTGCAGCCATGTCAGGTTGCCGTGCTCCAGATCGGCAATGATTTTGTTGGTCACTTTGGAATAAACGTCGGGTTTCGTGTTCATATGCAGGCTCCTTTTGGTTGCTGGGCGGGCACGAAGCCCGCCCAGGAGATGCTGATTATTTGGTTTCTGATGCTGCACGCATGGTAAGGCGGCCATCGAGCGGTATGCCTTCCAGCTGGATGTTGAAGCCTTTGCCATCCTTGTGTGCCCAGGCGGCTCCCATGCGTGTCCAGAATCCTTTCTGGCCTTCTTCACCGCGCACCTGATAGACGATGTGGGTGGGGGCTTTGCTGTTGGTGGTTTGTGTGTCTTCGTTGCTCATGTTCGTTCTCCTTACTCTCAAGGCTGCATCATTGCGTCCTTATGAGAGCGATCAGAAGTCGCCAGAGACGTGAGCGTTTGCGACGGTCAAGTGAAGAATTGGGGGCAACCTTTAGGGGGAACCGATTCTTTGCTTTACCGGCACGGCTGCGGCTTCAGCTTTCTCATACAAAGGACGGGTTAAGCAGCCTTACGAGGCAGGAATGAATAGGGAACGCAGCTCACCCCAGGTAAATGCCCCTATCCAAGAGCAGTAATTTCAGGGCATGGAGTCCAAATGGAACAGGCAAGCTATGCTGTCCATAACAGAGGAGGGAATGGTCAAAGCGATTCAGTAAGAATAAATCATGCTCAAGGCACGGCTCTTACGGTTAGCTAATTGAAATCATGTAGCGACTGTGCGGACGGCACCGATCCCGGCTCCCAATAGTCCTGCATTCGTCACCGGACACACGAAATCCCCATGGCTCTCAGCAAATGCAGAGATAATGGGCCTTAATCACCGCATAATATGCATATAATAACCTTGCGCTTGCGGCGAATAACGGCTATAATCCCCTTAAGTAATGCGGAGATTATATGTATATCCATGAGCGCAAGGACTGGCCGGAATTTCATTGGGATCAGGCAAAGCTGACTCCCTTACTGGCGGAAGTGCGCCATCTGCAAGGCCGGTTGCTGGGGCATATGGAAGCACTGGGGTTTGGCCTGCGCGAGGAAGCCACCCTGCAAACGCTGACGCAGGATGTCATAAAAACCAGCGAGATTGAAGGTGAAAAACTCGATGTCGAACAGGTGCGCTCCTCCATTGCCCGGCGTTTGGGCATAGATATAAACGATGCAAAGCAGGTTGACCGGAATGTGGAAGGCATAGTCGAGGTTATGCTGGATGCCACGCGTAATTATGACGCACCGTTAACGCAGGAGCGATTGTTCGGCTGGCATGCAGCGTTATTTCCCACTGGCAGGAGCGGCATGCAGCGCATTACAGTTGCCGGATGGCGTAACTTAGAAAGCGGTGCAATGCAGGTGGTATCCGGGCCATACGGACGCGAAAAGGTACATTATGAAGCCCCCACTCATGACCGGCTAAAAAAGGAAATGGCCCGCTTCATGAAATGGTGTAATGCCCATCCTGATACCGATCCGGTGATTAAGTCGGCACTGGCACATTTCTGGTTCGTGACCATTCATCCGTTCGATGATGGCAATGGGCGTATTGCGCGTGCAATTGCGGATATGATGCTGGCACGGTCAGAAAAAAGTTCGCAGCGTTTTTATAGTATGTCATCACAAATCCAGCGCGAACGGAAAGCGTATTACGATGTGCTGGAAACATGCCAGAAGGGGACGCTTAATATCACGCTGTGGATAGAATGGTTCCTGAATTGTCTGAAACACGCCATTGCTGCATCGGAAGTAACACTGGAAGCCGTGCTTATAAAAGCACGCTTCTGGAAAGCACATGCGGAAGAATCGTTTAATGATCGCCAGCGATTGATCATTAATAACTTGCTCGATGGATTCGATGGAAAACTGACCTCTTCCAAATGGGCAAAGATCACAAAATGCTCACAGGATACTGCACTGCGCGATATTAGCGATTTGGTAAATCGCAGGGTTCTTGCCAAGGATGAAGCAGGCGGGCGCAGTACGAGCTATGACCTGCGGGCGCAAGAGTAGCCATATACTTTTACTATGCGTGGGCTGGTGATTTATTGATCCGTTGGCGCAGGTCTTTGCCAACTCGAAAATAAATAGCGTAACGCTCGCCTATCTGGACTTCCTGCCCATTTTTCGGATTACGCGCTTTGCGTGCTTCTCTCTTGCGGATAGAGAATGCGCCAAATCCACGTAATTCTACACGACCGCCTTCTACCAGCGTTTCTGAAATAGTATCGAATACGGTATCGACCAATGTTTCAATGTCACGCTGGTATAGATGAGGGTATGTCTTTGACGTATGAAGAATGAGTTCGGATTTTGTCATGAATCGTTTCCTGTATCGTGATTATTCTAGGTTGTCGGTTTTCAGTTCGGCTATTAATTTCCTAAATGAAAAAATGATTTCATAAAGTTAGCGGTTTCTTCAAGCGCAATACCCAGTAAATGCAATCCACCAATTCCAAATACTGCATGAGCCATATATTTACCTGCGGTTGCGGAAAAGCTTTTATTAGCTTCGGTCAAAGATATATCTGCCTGTTTTGCCGCATATTTAGCCGAATAATGTAATACCACTTTAGCAAGCTTTGCGAATTTAATTATTACGTCATAGCTGAGAATAAGAGTTTTGTATGTTGATTGCTTAATTTTGGCAATGACATCACGAATATAGCTTTCATCTTCTTCTGTAATAGGAAAATCGGCGGGTTCTGGTGGATTATTATGGCCAATCAAATTGATGGGTAGATGTATACCATCAAGTGCTTTTTCTAGCTTTTCGGCTTTCTGTAGAAGCTCCTGATATTCTCCTGCCGTAATGCTAAATTTGTGTTCTGGTGGACTATCAAGCCCGGAATCTTCTGCAACTCGCCATTGGGCAGGTGCCCACTCTGATATACCAATGGCTTCAATTGCACTACTGGTGGCAGAAATAATATCGTCAGGGTATTCACCATCCCAATATTTTACGAGTTCTTCATAAGCATCGTATGGGCCACCGTGGATATATAAATATCCACCTTCTCTCCCATTGTATGAGGTGTGTTCTGCCGGGTCTTCATAATTATCAAAAAACCAGTCCTTTAGGTCTTCAATATTGTTTTGCAAATCTTCTTCCGAATCTTCTGCAGAATAAGTAATCACATCACCACTACTGCTAACCGATGGTGGCTTAATACCTAAATTTGTTTCAGCTGGATTTCATTCCAATAACCGCCTTCTTCTAATCTATCCCGCTCTAAATTTATGCGCGTCAACTTATTCAATTTAATGATAGGCCATCCATCTTCGTTTCCCCATTTATTTTGTACATTCTCATTTATATAAGCCTCTAATTCACCTGCATCCTGAATGCCCGGATGTGGTGTTAACAATAAAAGGGGGCCAAGTTCATCAACGGTGCTATCATAGATTGTGCCATAATAAGTGCCCAGTGCTGGGTTCCATCCAACTATTAAGTTGGCATGTTGCCATCCTGTAGATCGTACCTCAAATTGCCGTGCCATTTGGGTTCTGCCTCATTGTTTCGGTATGAAATAACGGCCTCTGTCGGCTATTTGCGCTGCGCCTGTGGAAACGAGGGTTTGCAGCACCATATCCATGCGCTCTTTGCGTTTGACGGTATTGCGGCCTGTGAAGGCGGTGGCAATGGTTTCGGATGCAATGGGGGATGGGGCTTTGGTCAGCATGTCGCGCACGATGCGGATTTGCTCCAGTCCATCCGCAGGCCATACAGGTAGGGTGCTGGTGTCTGGCAGGTCAATATTTGCTTCCATCTGGTCGCCTTCCACGGCATCGGCGGCTTTGCGGCCAAGTTTTGGAATCTGATAATCCGGGCGTAGCCAGCGCACCTTGCCTTGTTTTTCTTCGGCGGCACGCTCCTGATTGAGAGAAACGAGGCGGGTTAACAGTTCTTCTTCCGCTGCTTCCTGTTCGGGTGTTTTATGGGGTGAGGGAGTAGTTGCACCCGGTTTGCCGACAAGATCAGGAATCAAATCAGCCCAGCCGTATGCTTCAAAAATAGCGCGGTCTATATCGTCATGGATTTCTTTCAGCATGGATACCAGCCCAGTCTCATGAATGTCTTTTTCTTTCTGGTTTAGTGCAGGTACATCGAAGCCCTTATCCAGTTCGCGCAGGCGTTCCATCACATTATACAGGCTGGTCATGGTCAGGAAATCATGTTGCGCCAGCCGTTCCTTGCGGAAAGCATCTAGCCGTTCCCCTAAATCTTGCAGGCGTTTCAACGAAGATTTAGGCAATTCCTCAAAAACTGGGAGCGGAAAAGGGTCAAAAGTTTGGGTTTTATTATAGCGTGGTCTATCTTCTAAAGTACCGCCTGAGCTTAGTGCCCAATGAATATGCAGCCGGGATGATAGCGCAGATAAATGCGCTGCATCCTCTATAGCTATGGCCACTACCATATGATCTGGCAACACATCCGTTGAAACGAACTGGAAAAATCGATGCTTAGACGTTTCCGTTGTCGCTATAAATCGTCCTATTTGCTCAAGCGCAGGCCTAAAAGTTTTTCGTGGTTCACCGAATAACCACCATCTTTCCTTAAATGAAGGCCTGCGGTTATGGTCACGCTCTGGTTTAACCTCTTTTAATAAGTGCTGGTAGATATTGGGAGCCTTATTCCGCACTTTGTCTATATCGCTACCATATATATCAATGACGAATTTATCTTTGATGCGTCCAGTCAGGTCGCCACCATTTACATACTTTCTTAATAATTGGTTACTACCAAGATTGGATTCTTTCTTGTACCGAGCGGCATCCACCGGCTGCACGATAAAACCTTTACCGGCAAGCATCATTCCGTTCCGGCATATTTCGTCATTAGCGTTTAATTTTTGTATGGATTTAGTGTTTAGCCCGATTCTGAAATCGGCCTGTATAATGCCTTCCTTGTTTTCCAGTCCAACTTTAGGTGTATCAGTATTTAACTCAGACTCGGAAATTACTTTGGCTAATACCCCTTGCTTTTCGCCTTTTTCCGCTACGGTCATGGCAATACGAACAGCCGCTTTATCGCTAGCTTTCATCCACGGGTGGTCAGCAATGGCATATACTAATGAAAGCGGAGTTTTTGCGGCCATGTGCTGTTCAATTACGTGGCGGGAAAAGGTCTGGGTAATGGAATTGGTGGTGATGAAACCAAAGCGCCGAAGTTTGCTGTTCTTAGCCAGCAATTGCGTTGCCGCCATATCCCAGAAGTGCATAACAAAATCTGCTTTAGCAGGTATATCGGAGCGAATATCCCAGCAGGCTTCCACATAACCATCACCGAGTTCACTTCTCATGGCTCCACCCCCAATGAATGGTGGATTACCTATGATGTATTCCGCTTCCGGCCATTTGGCAGGGCGCGGGTTTGCATATTTATATAAGGGGATTTGTGCGGATGCGTCCGGCACTGCTTCCCCTGTAATCGGATGAAGTTTTACGGTATGGCCATCCCAGCGGGTGAGCGGTTTGCCATTATCATCTTTTAGCTGTTCCTGCTTATCATAGGCAAGGATGGCATCCTGATGTTTAATAGTGCCATAGGCATGTAGCACAGGTTCGGCTATGGCATTTACGCCGTTGGTTTTTAGCTGCCATTTCAGATAACCAATCCACAATACTAAATCGGCAATAGCCACAGCGCGGGGGTTCAGCTCCAGCCCATAAAACTGCTTGGGGTTTACCGTTTCACCTTCCAGTGCAAAGCTATCTTGTTTATAGCCAAGGCTTTCCAGTGCTTCCAGCACTTCACCTTCCAGCTTTTTCATCAATTCCAGCGATACGTACAGGAAATTACCTGTGCCGCAGGCGGGGTCTAATACCCGTGTGGTGCAAAGCTGGTGGTGGAAGGTTTTAACGGCGGCTATGGCTTCTTTGGTTTTCTTCGCGGCCTGCAATTCCTGCACATGGGCTTGCACTTCTTCCCATTCCTGGCGCAGCGGTTCGATAATGGTTGGCACTACCAGCCGTTCCACATAGGTGCGCGGGGTATAATGCGCTCCCAGCTTGGCACGTTCCCGCACATCCAGCGCACGTTCAAGTAATGTGCCGAATATAGCAGGTTCTACATCCTGCCAGTCGCGTTTGGCCGCAATCCATAATTCATGGATTTCATCCGGCTCCAGGGCAAAGGCATGGCGCTTCTTGAATAATGAACCGTTGAAACGCTTGAGAGAGGTGTTAAAGGCCGTAAAATAGCCGCCTTCATCCATTACGCGCCATAAATCCTCCAGCGCAGGTTTGAAGTTTTTAGGGGTGTCCTTTATTTTTCCCAGTAATTCGGCAAAACAATGCTCTGGCAACAGTTTTACATCTTCGGCAAACATGGTGAAAAGGCAGCGCATGAGAAATTCGGCCACTTCCTTGGGGTCATGGCGCTTTTCTAGCCGATTGGCAATTTTGGCGAGCCGGTCGGCAATGTCGCGGGTGACTTCGGCGGAAATGCGGGTGGGGTCTAATGTTTGCGGGTCTGTCCAGATGGAGCGCAGGCGGGGTTGGATTTTTTCATCGCGCAAATCATCCATGCCGATGCGGTAGGATTGCCGGTCAGGAAAATGGGCGTAGTTTTTGCCTTGTCCTGAAAAATCGGCATAGATTTCTATAACGTGTCCTATATCCACAACCAGCAAGAAGGGGGGATAACCATGCTCAACTGGTAGGGCGCGGGCGTAATTTTCCGCCTGTTTACGAGCGGCAACCATTGCGCTATCCCAGTTGCGCGTACCACGTTTAGCTGTGCCAGATTTGATGGTGGCTCTATCTTCGGGTATCAGCTCATGCTGGTCAGGGTTGTATTTTGCCAGCCCGCGCTTGGCGGATTGTTTGGCTTCCAAGATAAAGCAATTTCGTTTGTAAAGATCAATCCGGCCTTTGGTTTGCGTACCGTCAGGGTGCTTGAAATTAACGCTGCGCTCAAATACATAATCATTCAGATGGTTTTGCTCTTTAGCAAGATCAGGCTTCGGCAGAGTAAAAATATCGCACAGCCGTTCAATAAAAGGCTGCGTGTTGGACATTTCCGCACCGCCGGATTCGGAGAAATCACCGATGAATTTATCAAGATGCTTTGCGTTTGACGGGGGTGCTGGCATTGCTTCCATTTCACTGCTTTAAGGAAGTTATAAACGCTAAATAGGCATCGTCCAAGAAAATCCAGCTTATGTTAGTTAGACAATGGATTTCTTGATACTGAAAGCTATTCGAGGCTAATGTATAAGGTTTTCTTGGTCTAAACCAGAATATTAGTATTTTCTTTCCTGTAAAGGAATTGTTGTCTATTGTTTGGTAAACAAAATTGAACAATGCGATGTCAAACAGTCTCTTAAACACACTGGTCAAGAAAAAGCAAAGGGAGGTGTCAGGGTCAGACACGGCCTCGCGCTTTGATTATCAAAAAAATTGGGCTTTTTGTGAAATGCTAGATCGGCATCAGGCCGAGCTGGATTACATGGTGGCGTTTGAATTTCATGATGATGTCCTGTTTTTTCATTCGGAGAATTCACCCGCTAAAGTTGATTTTATACAGGTAAAGACTTCAAAAAAGGCAGACCCACGGAAAATTTCCGAGCTTACTGCCAGAAAAGATGGCGCCAATTCGGTAGTGGGCAAGATGCTTCAGAATTCTTCAAGCCTCGAAAATGATTTTGAGATTCGGATGATATTGGTCAGCAATAATGCTTTTGAGTTTTCGGATGCCGATATTTGTGCAAGCGAAATGGATTCAAAGCATAAGCAGAAATTTCTGAATAAGCTCAAAGAGGAATTTCCTGAATTTTCCGAAGACAGGCTTGTACAGTTACATTTCAGAGTTTCAAAAATTGCCGTCGATCATATTGATACGTTTTTGAAAGGGAGGACGCAGGAACTTTTTGAAAAGCGGTTTGGGAAGGATTTTAAAATTAATGTTTCGACTTGGATTCGATTAATTCAAGGAGAAATAAATAGGAAAAATAATCACCCGGCAACCGCTATCAATAATGTTGATGATCTGATTGCCCATAAATGCATCAGCAAAAGTTTTATAGAGCAAACCCTCACCGATGTCGAAAACCGTCATAAAAATACGCCCGATATCGGATGGCTCAAGAATCAGTTATCTGCACATGGTTGGAGCTACGATGATGTGATTAGCTTTGATAAGGCATATGCCCGCGCTTTATCAGACTATAATGATCCAAATAATGAAGAATGTTTGCTGTTACAAAAATGCATTGCCGGGAAATTGAGTTTAATAAAAACGCAAGAAAATATTTCAGATTTTCTGGATGCGGTGTATTCAGAGCTATCATCGGCTGGTGAAATTCCTGCGCCATATCAGAATAAGTTCTATGTGTATGCTCTAACGGTGCTGGTGCAGTATGAAAAACAATAAATTCAGGAAACTGATACGTAATTTAAGGCTGGGGAAAAAATATGAAAAACCTTCTTTTCGAAGAAATAATGATAATGTCGAAAACGGAAAAGAAGGCGAAAAAAGTATCGTTCAACCCAAGCAATAACCTAATTCTGGGGGAAAATGACGTTGGCAAATCCACGCTGATAAAATCACTGTATCACTCCCTGGGCGCGGATACTCCGCAGATTGATAACAGCCGGTGGAAAAAAGCAAACCCCATTTATCGGGTGAAAATCTCATTTGATGGCAAATCCTATTATATCGTTCGTGATGAAAAATATTTTGGATTTTTTGATGGACAAAAAAAGTTGCTGGGTAAATTCCAAGGTGTTTCAAGTGAAAAGGGTTTTGGGAAAAAAATAAACCACATGCTTGGGTTTAATATTAAGCTCGAAACCAGCGATGGAAAAGCGCGGTCACTCAGTCCCGCGAATTATTTTCTGCCCTTTTACGTCGATCAAGACGAAGGATGGGGTAGCAGCTGGTCATCCTTCAAAGGACTGCAAGGAATAAAAGATTATCGCAAAAATATGATTGATTATCATTTGGGGATTAAACCGCAAAAATATTATGATGCGGTGAGCAAATTATTTGATCTGGATACCGAGGATAAAGCGCTCGCCACGCAGGCACTCGCCTTAAACAATGTTTTAGGAAAATATAAATCAAGAAAATCGCTACAAAGGCTCGATCTTGACCCTGCGGATTTTAAGGCGGAGATTGAAGAACTGGTCGAAAAATTCAACGAGGTATATGCTAATCAGCAATATCAGCTTGGGCTGGTGAAAGACGCGCGAAATAAGAGATTGAGTATAGAGCGCGAGATAACAATTCTTGAAAAATCGTTCAGAGAATTGGAGGCCGATTATCAATACCTAGAAACGCCATCCACTCCCGATGTCGTCGGTTGCCCCACCTGCGGGACAGAGTTTCATAATACCGTAGCAGAAAGGTTCGGCATTCTTGATGACGTGGATTATTGCAAGGGTCTTATCGATGAAAAAAAGAAAGCGCTTTTATCTATAAATGCGGAGGTAAAGGAACTGGATTCCGGCTATCAGGAAATCACTAAGGAACTGGAGTCTGTTGAAGCGCTATTAAATAGAAAAAAAGAGAACATAACTCTTTTGGAACTTATCCAATCAGAAGGGTATAAAGATATTATTCAGTCAGTTGGTTTTGATATCAGCGAAATACATGATCGACAAAATGACATTGCCGCCATTAGGGAGCCGCTGAAAGAAGATATGAAAATCGATAAGGAGCTTAAATCCCAAATTTTTGCGTTTTATCAGTCTAAAATGAAGGAATCGCTGAATAAGCTCAACGTGCATGTCCTGACGGAAGATGACTATAAAAGCCCCGAGAAAGTGATTAAAAATAACGCGCTTGGAAGTGATTTGCCGAGATCATTGCTGGCTCAATATGTCAGCTTTTTGCATACTATGAAAAAGTATAATTCATTCGTGGTATGCCCACTCGTAATTGATTCTCCTATTCAGCAGGAACAGGACACCGTTAACTCAGAGGCAATTTTTAGTTTTATATTTTCAGGCTTACTCGACAAGCAACAGCTCATACTTGGCACGTTGAAAGACTATTTCAAAAAACCTACAGTCAAAGATGATTTCAATATCATAGAGCTAAATGCCAAATATGGACTGTTGAATAATGAGGAATACGATGAGGTATATGCTGATTTGTCACCGATGCATGAAGTCGCGCTATCAGTTGAAAGTTAATATTCACATGCCACATGATGGTGAGAACACGGGTGGTGATGATAGTAGTGGTGCCCCCGGTCGGAATCGAACCGACACGCCTTGCGGCACTGGATTTTGAATCCAGCGCGTCTACCAGTTCCACCACAGGGGCATGAGGTTATATATAGTTATAAAGTATGATTATGCAAACGGTTATTGCATTGTTTCGAGCTGCTTATTTGCAGCCTTTAATTTGGGTTTAGCGGTTGTTTTCTTTACTGGTTTAGGTTTACGAACGTTAATAGCTGATGCATCCAGCGTATTTTTGATGTGCGAGGCATAAAATTTCTCGATCATTTCCACGCTGGTTCGGCAATTTTTGGCGATTTGATAAATATCAGCTCCTTCCATCAGGCGCATGCAAACGTAAGTGTGCCGGAGGCTGTAAGCAGTGCGGCGATTGCCATCACGGTCAAACTTTAAATTAAGTTCGTCCAGGATCGTATTGAATAATTCGCGTTGTACCTTACCAAAAATAACATCGCTTTGTTCTGCGGTTGGTTTTGCACTATGGCGCTTCCGCAATCGTTCAAAGGGCATGACCGCGCCGATCATACTCTTACAGTATCCTACACCGCGCTTGCCGCGCACTTCAATTTCGAGGATGCGTTCGCCTGTTGCTTCATCAGTAATGATGGCAACATCTCGAAATTGTAGACGGCCAGCTTCGTCTGGCCTTAGGCCGGTATTTGCCATGAAGAGAACATAGTCATGCAGTTGTTCGCATGCCTTTTTCCAACGTGGATTTTTTGGATTCTTTGCGCGTTCGCGTGTTGCTTCGTATAACTGCTTATACTCAGCAGGAGAAAACCACGCCCTGTGCGTGATTTTCCCAGAGGATTTATACGGTGGCGATAAATCCGGTATGTAGGCTATCCAGCCGTGACGCTGGCCTGCTTTTAATACATGCCGCAATATAATGATTTCCTTGTGCAGCGTACTCCGGGACGGGCGTTTTGGTTCGCCTGTTTTTTTATCTTTGCGTGATGTGGCGCGGTGGATACGGTAGTCCTGAACCATGCCCGGTGTAATTTCAGAAAGAATCTTATCACCAAAGAAGGGTAAGAGGTGAACCCTGAGTATGAGGGCAAAGCCCGCCACATATTTCGCGTTTCGTTCACCCGCTGTGATTATCTCATATTCATTAAGAAACACCTCGGAAGCTTGTTTAAAGGTCTTGCCGACTTTAAGTTGTCCGGCGCGGCTTTTGCCTTTGAGGCCGAGATACCAGTCTTCGGCAAAGTCCTTTGCATGGGAGAGGCTTTCTTCCTTTGTAGACACTCGCCAGTTTTTACCATTGAGATAGGTTGAGCATTGCCAATTTCCGCTGTTCTCGCGGCGGTAAACGTGGAGCTTGCCGCCCATCAATTCATGATGCTCTGCCATTTTAGCCTCCTACTCAAAGCCGCCCAAAAATGTGCAATTTGTGTAAGATATGTGTATGTGTAAGGCTAATTTGGGCTGCGGTCAACGGTAATATCGTTGTAATTACTGTGTATTTTTTGGACTGTTTGTCTTGGTAGCTCGATTTTGAGTCGAGCGCGTCTACCAATTCCACCATAGGGGCACTACCACGAAGGGTGTCATGGTTTAACCCATCCGGGCTGCCGGGTCAAGTCAGGCGCGGGCTTGTTTTTTTGGGTGGGGGGACTATAATGGGTTTGAAACAAACAGGGTCGGTTTTATGAAGCTTTGCCAATATTATAGGGATAATCCCATGCGCGGGCTGGTTTTTGCGTGCAGCGCGGTGGCGGCTGTGTTCCTGATGACGGCGTTGGTGTTCCAGTATGGGTTTAAGATGCATCCGTGCGAGCTGTGCATGGCTCAGCGGGTGCCGTATGGGGTTATCGCCATGCTTGGGTTGATGGGGGGCATGTCGCTCAAAGCCCGCCACCAGCTGGCCAAGGTGGCGTTGATCTGCGGGATTTTGTTTTTGACGGATGCGGGCATTGCGGCCTATCACAGCGCGGTGGAGTTGGGCTGGGTTAAAGGGCCGTCGGGCTGTACGAATAACGACACGGGGGAGCAGACGCTGGAGCAGATGCGCGCGGCGATCATGAACGCGCAGCTGGTGCCGTGTGACCAGCCGATGGGGTATTTTCTGGGGCTGTCGATGGCGACGTGGAATTTGTTTGCGGCGAGCGCGGCGGGGGTGCTGACGTTTGTCATGCTGGCGCGGATTTCGAAGCGGGCGGGCGCATGAACAAGCCGAAATTACCGGGCGATTTAAGCGCCGAGGCGCGCACGAAGCAGATGATCCGCGTGAACCACGCTGGGGAATACGGCGCGAAGCGGATTTACGCGGGGCAGCTCTCGGTGCTTGGCAAAACCAAGATGGGCGAGCTGATTCACGAAATGGCCGAGCAGGAGCAAAGACACCTCGACGTATTTTCCGATATGATCACCAAACGCCGCGTGCGCCCGACGGCGCTGATGCCGATCTGGCATGTGGGCGGATATGTGCTCGGAAAGGTGACGGCGCTGATGGGCGAAAAAGCGGCGATGGCCTGTACGGTCGCCGTGGAATCGGTTATCGATGAGCATTACGCGGCTCAGGAGGCCGAACTAGGCAGCGAGGAGCCGGAGCTGAAATCGGTCGTGACGCAATTTCGCGCCGACGAAAAAGAACACCACGATATAGCATTGGCAAACGGCGCAGAATTGACTCCCTTTTACTATGTCTTAACCAATTTGGTAGTATACCAGACTAAACTGGCTATCTGGCTGTCTACGCGGATCTGAGTCCGCACGCGTAGACGCTTGTACTACTGTAAAGGTTGTTAAGGGTGATTAAAGTCCGCAAACTCCTGCTTATGATCGCGTGCTTTGCGTTAACGCAAAGTTGCACGGATAAAGCTGCGGATGCCATCCACGAAGCCACCAAATTCGACGTCGCCGACCCCGAGCTGGGCCTGACCCGCGACGATTACAACAAGAACATGTACAAGGATAAAGATGAGCCGGTCGAAGCCAAGGTCGTAGGCGCCGGTGAGCCGCCGATTCCGGACCTTGCCGAAATTTTAGTCGCCCCCAAGCCGCCGAAAATCGGCGAGGCCAAGCTGGTATCGATTGCGGTGACCGACGACGTGCCGCTGAAAGACGTGCTGATCGAGCTGGCGCGTCTTGCGGACGTGGATATCGAAGTGGATTCGAGCATCGCGGGCGGCATCGTTTTCCGCGCCAAGGACCGTCCGTTCAACGAGGTGATCGAGCGCATCGCCAACATGGCAGCACTTCGCTACACGATGAAAAACAACGTGCTGCGCGTCGAGCGCGACACGCCTTACATCCAGGAATACCCCATCAACTTCCTCAATATCGACCGCGTGTCCAACGGCTCCATCAGCGTGACCGGCGGCAGCACGACAAGTGGCGGTGGCGGCGGCACCAGTTCGGGCGGCTCCGCCTCCAATGGCGGCTCGACCCCCACGTCTTCCGGCGGCGGCTCCACCCAGTCAGGCTCGACTTCGAGCGTGAACTCCAAATCGGACAGCGATTTCTGGCAGAAATTCGACGACGGCATCAAACAGATCCTCAGCTACTCGGAAAGCAAGCGCATTTCCAGCGCCGAAGCCGCACCGCAGCCGGTGCCCGTCGCCGCGCCGGTAGCAGCGCCTGCTAACGCATCGACACCGGCGATTGCGGGTGCGGCTCCTGTGGCCGCTCCTGCGCCGGTGGTTGCGGCGGCACCGGTGATTCCGGCAGCGTCGACGACGCTGCCGGGCAAAGGCGTGGAAGGTACGTTCTACATTATCAACAAACAGGCCTCGGCCCTGACCGTATCAGCCACCGAGCGCCAGCATGAAATGATCAAGCGGTTCCTGGCCACCATCGAAGCCAACACTTCCTCGCAGGTGCTGATCGAGGCGAAGGTGCTGGAAGTGACGCTGTCGGAGAACTACCAGACGGGTATCAACTGGAGCAATTTCGGCAACACGCATTTGAACTTCAACGGCAATTTAAGCAATGTCGTGTCCACCGTGACCGCGGTCGGCGCACCTAGCATTACGTTTGTGGACAAGGATTTACTCGGCTCGGGGATTACGCTGTCGACGGCGGTTAAGCTACTCAGCGAATTCGGCTCGACGCGCGCGCTTTCCAGCCCGCGCTTGCATGCCATGAACAACCAACAGGCGGTGTTGAGCTTCGCAGAAGGTATCGTCTACTTCAACGTGCATATCGACCAGACGGATGCGGTGCTAGGCACGACGGGGCAGGTGGTAACGCCGTCGAAACTGACCATCAACAGCACGGAAAACACCGCCAATATCGGCATTACGCTGACACTCCAGCCATCCATCGACGCGGCCAACGACGAGGTGACGCTGAGCGTGCGCCCGACGCTCACGCGATTGACCAAATTCGTCTCCGACCCGGGCTTCGAAGTGCAGAAAGCGTCTATCCTCGCCCAGCTGGGCGCGAGTTCCAGCATTGCAGCCCAGCTCTCGGCGGTATCGAGCACCGTACCGCAGATCGAAACGCGCGAGCTTGATTCGGTGGTCAAAATCAAATCCGGCCAGACGCTGGTCATTGGCGGCTTGCTGGAAGACAGCACCAACAACACCGAAGCGGGCGTACCGGGCGCCAGCGAGATCCCGTTCTTCGGCAATCTGTTCAAGAGCGTCAACAAAACCACGTCGAAAAAGGAGCTGGTCATCTTCATCCGCGCCACGATCGTGGGTTCGAACGGAATACTGGATAAAGCGGATAAAACTTTATACAAGAAATTTGGTAACGACCCCCGACCTATTAATAATTAGGCCCATCAATAACTAGAGATAGAATTATGCTGACGAATATCCGCTACATCCTCATTACCGCACTGCGTGACTGGCTGTTTATCGGCCTGATGATCGGCGTGCTGGTTGCGACCGCCATCTCGGCTACGCTGGGCTCCACGGCCTTCCTCGAAGAAAAGGAAATGACGGTGACGTTCGCGGCGGGGTCTTCGCGCCTTATCATCATGGTGGGGCTTATCGTATTCGTGTGTTTCCATATCCGAAACGCCTTCGACACCAAGGAAATCGACGTGATCCTGTCACGCCCGATCTCGCGTTCGAATCTGGTGATCGCGTATTGGCTGGGCTTTGCGTTCGTAGCGTTTTTGCTGATCATTCCGGTGATTGGCATCGTGGCCATGATCGGCGTAGGCAACTGGCAGGGATTTGCGGGCTGGGCGGTGAGCCTGTTGCTTGAGACGTTTATGGTGGTAGCACTTGCGCTGTTTAGCGCGTTTACGCTGCGCAGCGCGGTTACGGCGGTGATTGCGTGTATGGGGTTTTATGTGCTGTCGCGCATGATGGCATTTTTCGTCATCACGTCGCAGTCGGGCATGGTCGGCGGCGAGGTGAAATATGTGCTGATGCGCTATGCGCTGAAAGTGATTTCGACCGTGGTGCCGAGGCTGGATTTCTTCGCCAAAACGCAGTGGCTGGTCTATGGGTTCGATAGCTCGCAGGACTGGATTGTGTTCCTCGTGCAGGCGGTGATTTTCGTGCCGCTGCTGGTGCTGGCGTCGATCGCCGATTTCCGTCGTAAACAATTCTAGGGTTTTCATGACCACGGTGACTAAACTCGTTGCGAAACCGAAATGCTCCGTAGGCACGAGCATCAGGCGTTATACGCTGCTGATGGTGGCGCTGACGGCGCAGGTGGGATACTGGTATAAGACCAAGGATATTGAGCCGGATGTTGGCGTGGTGCCGGACGTGCCCGGCAAGGAAGCGATGCATGCGCTGACCTTCGGCGACGATGAGTTTTTCTTCCGCGTTTTCGCGTTCAATTTGCAAAATGCCGGCGATACGTTCGGGCGGTTTACGAGCTTGCGCTATTACGATTTCAATAAGCTGTATTTGTGGTTCAACCTGCTGGATGAGCTGGACGCGAGATCCAATATGGTGCCGTCGATGGCGAGCTATTATTTCGCCCAGACGCAGAACACCGCCGACGTGCGCTACGTGGTGGATTATCTGTACACGCATTCGGTGCGCGACGTGCCGCATAAATGGTGGTGGTTATTGCAGTCGATTTACCTATCGATGCATAAGCTCAACGATCTCGATCTCGCGCTGAAAGTGGCCAAACCCCTGCAAAACGAGGGCGTACCGGTGTGGGCGCGGCAGATGACGGCGGTGGTGTACGATAAGCGCGGAGAGATGGACGACGCGATTCACATTATGGAAACGATCAAGGAAAACGTGAAGGAAATCCCGGACGCCGATTTGAAATACATGACCTTCTTCGTGAAAGAACGCGCCAAGCAGCTTGAAGAACAGAATAAGGCCAACAAATCCTCGCCGTTCAAATCGCCAGCTAAGCCCACCGAAGGCAACGCGGAATAAGCCAGTATATCATGCCCAAAGTCTACGTATTCGCTTCGCTGATGCCGATGGGGGGCGCTTACATGGCGTATCATGTGGGGCGGCTGCTGCACCTGCATTTCGGGTATGAATTCGTCGATGTGGATATAAAGAATTTTGAACAAAAACTATTTGAATACGATATCCCTATTCGCAGCGTCGGCTATGAGCAGATGTGCGCTGATATTACCGAAGACGATCTTTTAATCGTCAATCCCAGCTATTCCAAAATGCTGTTCGGGCTCACGTTGCCGGGCAAAAAAATTATGTATGTGCAAGACTATAAAACCTTCCGCGTGCTTGATTGCCATTTCGATCTATACGTGTCGGTGAGCGCGTTGGTACAACGTTATGCGCATGCGCTGTATGGGTTGTCTACACCGGTGATTCCGGCGTTTATCGAGCTGGAAAAAATGCCAGCGGCCAAGCCGTGGGACGAGCGTCCGGTGGGGTCGGCACTGGTGTATTTAAAACATAACGACCCGGAGCACACGCTGTTGCTTGATTATCTGGTGAAGCGCGCCCCGGGCTTTGATTTGTCACGCGTAGTGCTGGGGCGTGAAATGCCGCATGCGGCATTTTTGGAAACGCTGGCGCAGGTGCGGTATCTGGTGAATCTTTCGGTGAGCGAGGGGTTCGGACTGGTGCCGCTGGAGGCAATGGCGCTGGGGACGGCGGTGACGGGGGTGGATAGCTTAGGCGGGGCGGATTATATGCGCAGCGGCGAGAATTGCGTGGTGGCGCCGGTGACGAATATGCGCGGGCTTCCGCAGGCAGTGTTAAAGATATTCGGCGATGAGGGGCTGGCGGCGCGTTGCGTGGAGGCGGGGAAGGTCACGGCGCAGGGTTATGGCTACGGCGCATTCAAAGCGGCGTGGCTGGCGCAATTGGCGAGCTTCCTGAAGCGGGAACCGGCGCATGACTAATATCCTGCTGTCGGGCATGCCGCGCTCGGGGACGACGCTACTGACGGCGCTGATGGATACGCGGCCCAACACGGTGGCGCTTAATGAGCCGAAATGGCAGTACGACTGGGCGGCGGATAATCGCGGCAGGGGCGCGTGGGATTTTGTTGAATATTTAGAACAGGATTTTGCGCAGACCCGGCGCAAATTGCTGGAAGGCACGCCAATTCCCGAACGGCGGCGCGAAGACGGCGCGGCGGTGACCAATTATTACCAGCGCGACGCGAGCGGCGCGGTACGCGATACGTTCAAGGTGATCGGATTTACCCGCAAGGGGCTGTCGCCGGATTTCGCGCTGGCGATGAAGCATAACGGGCTGTACATGGGGGTGCTGCCGGAACTGGTGCAGTCGGGCAAGTTCAAGGTGATGACCATTATCCGCAACCCCGTCGATGTGATCTATTCGTGGACGCGCGCGCCGATTCCGCCTGCGGAGGGCAAGTTGCCGGGGGCGTCGCTGTACTGGATGGAGATGGAGGCGATGACGCTGTCGGACCGGGGGTTGCTGGAACGGCAGGTACAGTTATACGACATGCTGTGCCTGCGGCTGCAACAGTTGGAAAAGAAGATTAACGTGATCGTATATGAGGCGCTGGTGCGCGAACCGCTGCCATTTACGCGACTGTTCGGCATTCCCGACGAGGCGGCGCACCGCTTAGTGTTAAATCAAAAAGCTAATATTCCCGATACGGAACGGTACCGAATTGAGGAAGCTGTTAATAAATATGGAAAATATTATTTACGTTACTACCCATATCGTTAATAATGCTTGCTAAGGCAACGCTACATATAGTAGTTTCACGCTATATAAGTGTATATATGGGATGATCTTTTCCGTATAACGGGGTGGTAAAGTGAAGACGACATGCTGCTGACATTAACGCAAGCATTACAGATGGTTGGGATAACACCCAGCCTGTTTGTGATTTTTTTCCTGATGACGCTTTCCGTGCGCAACAGGCAAGCGATCGTCCCTATTTTTTACTTCGCCGCACTGATCTGCAGCTTTTCCATTCCGCTCCTCGAAATCTACCCGCCGGAACTGCGCAACCACTGGGTCGTGGCGGGGTTGCAGATGGGGGAAAGCAGCCTGACGGCGTTCAGCTTCCTGCTCATTTGCCAGTTTATTATGGGACGCGTGCCGCCGATCGGCTACTGGCTGGTGGTGCTGCCGCTGGTGGGTAGCGGCTGGCTGATTTATGCGGATATGTTGCAGGCGAAATATGCGTGCGCGAATGATCAGGCCTGCCCGGACGTGCCGACGATCAATGCGCTGTACCATATTTTCAGCTCGGCGGTCATCTTCTTACTGCTGGTGTATTACATTTCGCGCTCGGGTAAGCTGCATGAAAACGACACGATCAAAAAACACAAATACTGGCTGATCATCGCGCTGATCATGCTACACCTGCTGGTGCTGGCGGTAGACTTGGCCCACATGATGGGGCATTTCATGCCGGATCAGGCGCTGGTCGCCGCGACGATGCTGAAACTCACGTTTATCTACCTCGTGCTCACCTCGCTGTTCCGCGTGTTTTACCCGGGGTTTGTGGGTCATGCGGTCGCGGGGGCGGCAGCGGCGGAAGAAGAAGTATACGACCCGTCGCAGGATATGCCTGTGGTTGAGAAGGTCAAAATGCTGCTTGAAGGCGAACACGCGTATCGGCAGATGCGGCTTAATCGCGCCAAGCTCGCCGAGCTGGTGGGGATTAAGGAATACAACCTGTCGCGCATCATCAACCGGCATTTCAATATGAATTTTAACGAGCTGGTGAATGGGTATCGCATTGAAGAAGCCAAGACGCGGCTGCGCAACGAGTCGTCACAGATTACGGTGATCGGCTTCGAAGTGGGGTTCAATTCCATCGCGTCGTTTAACCGGGTGTTTCGCACGAAGGTCGGGTTGTCGCCGACTGAATACCGCAATGCCGAGCGGGTTTGACTCCATTTTGCTATTGTTAAATAATGTCATTTAAAGCGTTAACTATCTCCGTGGTATAATGGGGTAACTCATATCAGGGGGAATGTTTATGATGAAATGGTTGCGCAATAATCCGAAGGCCAAAGCCTTGGAAGCTATTAAAACGCTGGGGTTGGAAGACAACATAGATGCTCGCATCGTATTCAACATCAATGGGGCGAATCCTGAAAGCTCGGTGATTCCCGATCAAAGCTTTATCAACGCGGCAGCGCTGAAGGAAGAAATCGGTAAATTGCAGGCGGGCGGTACGCTCACTGAAGCGCAGGCAGAGGCCGCTGCAACCGTGATGCAGTACCTCGAACGCAACCACGGGATCGCCGCTGCGGTTAGGGTGTTGGCGGAGAACGGCGATGGTGCGGGTATTGTCCTTGCATCGCGCGGTCAGAACACTGGCCGGTAGGGCTGGGTTCTTTTTTCGTTACGTTTGCCAATTTCATTTTTCCTTCTAATCCAAATAAAAGTTGGGCGCGCCCATACAGCGTTTCCTGCGTTATGAAAGCGTACGTGAGGTGCGTGCCGGACAAAGGCTTTCGCCCTAAGGTTCCCTGGTACAGTTTCCCTTAGTTTTTGTGTCCGACCCCGCTTGGCGCAATTATCCTAGCGTGTCGCCGAGGCTTTCATGCCACCTTTGGGAACTGCGCTCCCTCTGGCGGTCTGGGTTGTCATGCATGACAAGCACAGTGGAACATGGGAATAAACGTTCCGGAAGGGGAATATTTTTCAGGATGGATTATTTATTTTCGAAACGTATAGTGCGTGTGTAAACATTTACCCAAAGGAATTCTTCATGCGTTTTTTGCTGACCCTGCTTGCTACCGTCGCGATCGCCCCTGCGGCTTTTGCCGACAGCGCGTGTTCCAAATTGCCGACATATTCGGAAATCCAGTCGGCGCTGAAAGCGGCGCGCGGCGCGGATAACGGCGGGTTGAACCTTGATATGTGGGGCTCGGTGGTGGCGCGCGACGGGACCGTATGTGCGGTCACGTTCACGGGTGAGACGGTGGACGCGCAGTGGCCGGGCAGCCGTTTGATTTCGGCACAGAAGGCCAATACGGCCAATGCGTTCAGCCTGAAGGCGTCGGCGTTGTCATCGGCGAATCTGTATTCGGGCGTGCAGCCGGGCGGGTTTTTGTATGGAATTCAGGAAAGCAACCCGATCAATCTGAACGTGGCGTATGACGGTCCGACGAACGCTTATGGTTCGTCCGGTGATCCGCTGGTAGGTAAGCTGATTGGTGGTTTGAATGTGTTCGGCGGCGGGTTGGCGCTGTATAACGAGCAAGGCGAGATAGTGGGCGCGCTGGGCGTCAGCGGCGATACGTCGTGCGCGGACCATAATATCGCATGGCGCATGCGCCATGCGCTCAAGCTGGATTATGTTCCAGGTGGGGTGGCGAAAGATAAGACCGATACGATCATCTACGATATTTCCGGCGGCAAAAGCAAAAGCGGCTTCGGGCATCCGACCTGCGTCGGCAAGGAAAATAAAGTTGCGGCGAAATTGCCGGCGGTTTCGAAGAAATCGTAAACTAGCGGCTGTTTGAATCGGTGAGCTTGCCGAAGATGCCCCTTGGGTTGATCAGTAAGCTGCGGTCGTCGGTGTGGTTGAGGGTGCCCCACCAATCGTAGGAAAGTTCACCTTTGTTCAGGCCCTCGCGCAAGCCGCCAAGCATTGAACTGGCGAAGGGAATGGGCAGCGCGCCTAGCTGGCCCAGGCCTACTTTTTTGGCAGCCAAGCCGGTGAGGTGGAATCCGGTGATCTTGGTGGTGTCGATTCCGGCGAGTTTGCTGACCTTATCTAACCCGGCGTAGGAGCTGATAGCGCTCAGGTCGAAGGGAAGGGCGAGTTTGTCGCCTAAGCCTTCGGGATTGCCGAGGCGGTGGGCACGGCCTGCGGCGTACCAGCCGTTATTGGCTTTGTTGAGCAGATTGTCGAAGCCTTGATTGATTTGCATGAGGGGTTCGATTTCCGGGTCGGCCTTCATGGCGCTTTCAAACAGCGACTTGCCGTTTTCTTCGTTCTGCCGGGTGATGTACTTGCCGAGGCGGCTGTTGGCGATGCCCGCGAGCGACAGCATGGACGAGGAGCTGAGCATGACGTTCTTGAAACTGCGCGGATCGTCGGGGGTTTTGATGGTGGATTGCATTAAATCATGGGCGGCGAACAGCGTATGGAAGCTGTCGAAGGTATCGCCTATTTTGTTCTCTAATTCGCTCATTCAATCAGTATAGCATAACGGGCCGCAGATAAAAATTGCGGTTTTGTGACAGCCGGTTAGGAAATTAAGCGATATTTTATAGGTGGTTAGTAGCCTGTCATGATGCGTTCGACCAGCTCGCCGATGGTAGGCACGTAGCCGTTTGAGTAGAACGGGTCGGAGCCGAAACGGTAGGCGTTGTGACCGGAGAACATCAGTTCGTTGTCGATACCGGAGCCGTGGGCGATGTCTTGCAGGGTTTTTTGGATGCAGAAACTGCGCGGGTCGGCTTTTTTGCCGGTGGTGAAATCGTCGTGGTCTTTCCAGTTGGAGAAGCGGCAATGCGACAGGCAGCCCATGCAGTCGACCTGATCTTTATGGATCATTTGCGCTTTTTCCGGGGTGACGAAGATGATGCTGGCGTCAGGAGTTTTCATGGCTTCGGAGTAGCCTTGATTCTTCCAGCTTTCGGCGCGGGCTTTGTCGTCGGGTTGGATGAAGACCGGGCGGCCGCGCGCACCCACAGGGAGTGGTTCGGCGAACAGGCCTTCCTGTTCCATGCGGTATTCGATCTGGCGTTCGGACTGGCCGCGCAAAGACTTGATGAAGTTGTTGTTGACGGCGGAAGAATAGAAGCCGGTGGGGCTGAAGCGGTTGAGGAACACGTCGCCTTCGCGCAGCATCGGCAGGCGCTGTTTCCACTCGTCGGAGACGGGGCTTTCCTTGGAAAGGATGGGGCGGGTGCCGAACTGGAAGGCGATGAGGCCGATTTCGGGATTGTCGAGCCAGTGTTCCCATTCCCTCAAATGCCATGCGCCGCCAGCCATAATGATGGGGGTATTCTGAAGGCCGAAGCTGTTCATGCTGGCGCGAAGGGCGGCCACGCGCGGGTACGGGTCCTCGGGTTTTTTGGGGTCTTCGGAGTTTGAAAGGCCGTTATGGCCACCGGCGAGCCACGGGTCTTCGTAAACGACGGAGCCGAGGAGCTGCGGGGTTTTGTGGTAGGAGCGTTTCCACAGGGCGTTGAAGGCGCGGGCGGAGGAGATGATAGGGTGGTAGTAGATGTTGTAATGCTCGGCGATTTCGCTGAGGCGGTAGGGCATGCCTGCGCCGCAAGTGATGCCGTGGACCAGGCCGGGGGCTTGGTCGAGGATGCCGGTGAGGACGCGTTCGGCGCCGCCCATTTCCCACAGGACGTTCACGTGCACGCGGCCGTTGCCTTTGGAAATTTCATGGGCGATCTGGGCTTGCTGCACGCCACCGCGGATGGATTGAACGATCAATTCTTCGTGGCGTTCGCGGCGGGTGGTGCCGGAATAGGTGTAGGGGATGGCGTTGCCGTTCGCGTCGAACGTGTCGGCGTTGACCCCAGAGAAGGTGCCCACTGCGCCAGCCGCGGCGAATGCGCCTGCCGTGTAACCGTTAGTGACAGCTACACCTTTGCCGCCTTCAACGATCGGGTAGACTTCTTTTCCGGAAATTACGACTTTTTTCAGCTTATCACGAAAGGTAGCGGTCACTTACGTCCTGTAGAGTATTTCAGAGTTTAATGGATGGTTTATTTCGAATGGCCGATTATAGGGATAATGATCAGGAACACAATCTGAAAAAAAGGCTCTCGTGGGGTCTGAAATACTTATTTTTGAAGGAGAGAAATCGGCAGGTTAATATGTCCAGAGTTTGAGCGGGTTAGGAGGTCACGAGTCGCTTAGGCCAGAGGGGCCAGCGCTTGACGTGCAGCGCGTGGCGGATGGGGCTTTTGACGACGAGCATCAGGATGCCGATGGACAGCAGGCACCAGATGGCGGGCCATTCGTTGTGGTTGCTGGTCAGATGCGTCGATAGGAACGGGCCGAAGAAATAATGGAACACCACCACGCGCCACGAGCCGTAAAGCAGCGGCAGGAAGAAGGCGGGGATGACATAGCCGGGGAAGCCGTCGATCAACGGATAGAACCCGGCGTGGACGAAGTAATTGCCGATGCCGTTGGTGGGGACGTCCCAGGCGATGTGCCAGTTGCCGCGCACGGAACAGAGGCGCTCGGCGCAGAGCGGGCGTGAGATGTCGCACATGCCGGCCCATGACATGGGGACGAGCTGGATGAGCGTGAAAATCGCACCGGCGAAGCAGATGACGTAAACAGGAATGTAGATGCGCTTGCGGATTTCAGCGGGGATGAAGTAGAGCGCGACGGCGTTGATGAAGAAAGGCTGGAAGGTGACGTGCAGGTAACTTAGTAGCGTGGCGATCTGGTTGGTGGGGTTGTCGCAATCGCCGATGACGGAATAGGTGAAGGCTTGCAGCAGTTCCATGAGGGAAAAATAGCCGAGCGCAATCCACAGCGCCGGGGGTTCTTTGCGAAGCGCGGCGTAGATCGTGGTGCCGATGCCAGCCGATGCCAATAAGAAAGATGCCTGACCGCTCCAGCACATGAAATGCTACCTTACATTAGAGATGAATTCTTGGCAGGGAGGTAACATGAAATCCTTGCCCGCGTCTAGGGGAATCGCGGTTACGTGATGTTGCAGCCGTGCAGGAACAAGGTGACGGTGTCGTTGATCCAGCGGTTGAGTTCATCCTTGTTCATCGGCGTGCCGAGGCCAAGGGCGCGCTGTTGCGGCGCGTCGATCACCATGTGGAGGAATTGTTCGGCGGCGAAACGCGTATCGGGAAGGGCGATGTGGCGGGCTTTTTTTTCGTGGTCGAGCAGTAATGAGATGCGGTGGATGGCTTCGCTGCGCGCGCCTTCTTTGTGCATGACGATGGCGAGTTCGGGGAAACGCGTGGCTTCGGCCATCATGACGCGGTGGAGCGCGAGGGCTTGCGGGGAGAGGGCGGCGTTTAAGATGATGGTGGCGAGTTGCTGGAGGATGGCCTCTAAGGTTTTTCCCTTGAAGAGGCGGGTTTCGTCACTAGGCCGCAAGCTCTCGATCAGGCGGTGGACGACGCTCGCGAAGAGTTCGGATTTATCGGCGAAGCGGTGGTAGAACGTGCGCTTGGAAATGCCGCAGGCGCTGGCGATGGCTTCGATGCTGGTGTTGCCGTAACCATTGGTGAAAATAAGGTCGGTGGCGACGCCGAGGATGTGTTCGGCGATCTGGCTGGCCTCAGCGCGAGAGGGGCGACCGCCGGAGCGGGGTTTGACGTCTTGCTTCTGCATGAGCGTTTTATAGCACGATCATGCAGAGGTGCAATTCATTACCAGCGGCGATAGTAGACCGGCGCATTGTAGTAAACCGGGGCGGGTTGGTAATAGACCGGTTGCGGGTCGTAAGCCTGCTGGTAGTAGGCGGGCTGCGGGTCGTAGGCCTGCTCGTAGTAGACCGGCTGCGGCGCGTATTGCGGCTGGGGCTGCGCGTAATACGCTTGCGGGGGAGGGGCGTAGTAGGCGGGCTGGGACACTTCGCCCCCCGCGTTGAACGGAGCGGCAAGGATGGCCGCGGTGACGGCGAGCACGCCCACGCCTAAACCGATAGCGAGGTTGTTGTTATGGTGGTGATGGCCGTAAGCGAGCGCAGGAGTGACCGGGGCGGCAGCGAGCGTGGCGGCGAGTATTACGGTGGTGAGGGTTTTAAGTTTCATGGTCGTTGCTCCTGAATGATTATCTTGAATATAGTCCTTCGGTATAAAAACGCAACGGGTGCGTTGCGTTTTAGGTTGTGGGCAAAGGGGAGGGAAGTCAGGGGATTAGGGGAAGATGAATAAGATTTAATGTTGGCGGGAGGATTAGGCGGCATAACCTCGTACGTGACTCCGTCATACCCGCGAAGGTGGGGATCCAATCCACATCGCGGAGCGAAGTAAATACACTTCCCGGCGCAGTCGCGCCTCCGCATTGGATACCCACCTTTGCGGGTATGACGGAAGGATGAGTGGTATGTGCGTGCACCCTATGGACTTTCACGCGAACGAAAAAGCCAGGAAACAGGTGGATATGAATATATTTTAAAGTTTTCAGCAAAGAAAAAGCCCAAAAAACCTCGTTGCCTTGTGGGCGACGAGGAAAAACCGGATGGTTTTATTCGGGTTTGAACCCGTTACTTCCCTTGGTTGCGCTTACGTTGGGCGCAATCGCTCACGCTCACGTACATCTGGTCGTACCGCTGCGGGTCACAGCCGAACTTCTTCGAGCTGCGGGGCGCGATATCCTCGAACGCGTGGTTCGAGAGGATCGGGTCCTTGCGGCGGCCGTACGACACCGTCAGACTGCACCACTCATCGGAGTCGTTGACCACGGTGACGTTGTCGCCGGCCATGATCGCGATGCCGTTGCCCTTGTCCCGAAGGTCCAGGGACGTGAGGCCGAAGGGCACCACCAACTTGGACCCGTTGTCGAAGCGGTAGGTGGTATCCGACGTCTGGTACATGAAGAACCCGACGGCCAGCGAGATGCAGACCAGGATTCCGACGAGCAAGTCCCAGCTTTCGCTGAGGATCGCCAGGATGCCGCAGAGCACCCACCGAACCGGTGCAAAAAGCGCGCGGTTGAACCGACGCATAGGAAATCTCCGAGCAGGCCGCATGGCTAAACCTGTTCACAAGAACAGGGGCTATAGGCTGCCTGCAACCCCCATAGACAATTTCATTCCATTGCTGAAACGAAATAAAGCCAAGAACAGGGTAATGATACCACAAATTTAGGGGGTTAACCAATAGACGGGTGTTAAGGTTTTATGACAGCTCGGTGATTTTGTCATTTAAATTTAGTGGGTTGGTGTTAATGCGCTTCGCCCCAGTTTTTGCCGATGCCGGTTTCGACGGTGAGCGGCACGGTGAGCGAGGCTGCGGCTTCCATGTGCTGTTTGACGAGGAGCTGGACGGCGGGGGCGTGGGCGGCTTTGACTTCGAAGATGAGTTCGTCGTGGACTTGCAGGAGCATTTGGGCATCGGTTCTGGGGAGCACTTTGTCGATGGCGATCATGGCGCGTTTGATGATGTCGGCGGCGGTGCCTTGGAGTGGTGCATTGATGGCGGCGCGTTCGGAGAACTGGCGGCGAGCGCCGTTTTTGTCGTTGATGCCGGGGACGTGGCAGCGACGGCCGAAGAGGGTGACGACGTAGCCGTGTTCGCGGGCGTAGAGCTTGCTGGCTTCCATGTAGTCGCGGATGCCGGGGTATTGGGTAAAGTAGCTTTCGATGTAAGTGCCCGCTTCGCCGCGGCCGATGCCTAGATTGGCCGCCAGGCCGTGGGCGGAGATGCCGTATATGATGCCAAAATTGATGCTTTTGGCTTTGCGGCGGAGGTCGGAATCGACTTGCGCGACGGGAACGCCGAACATCTGGCTTGCGGTAATAGCATGGATGTCGTCGCCGTTGCGGAAGGCGGTTTTAAGCGTGGGGATGTCGGCCATGTCGGCGAGCAGGCGCAGTTCAATTTGCGAATAGTCGGCGCTAAGCAGCACGTTGCCTTCGGAGGCGATGAAAGCGTGGCGGATTTTTTTTCCTTCGACGGTGCGGATAGGGATGTTTTGCAGGTTCGGGTCGGAGGAGGAGAGGCGGCCTGTGGAGGTCAACGCCATTGCGTAGTTGGTGTGGACGCGGTCGTTGTTGTCGATCTGGGTGGTCAGGGCATCGGAATAGGTGCTTTTGAGCTTGGAGAGCTGGCGCCATTCGATGACTTTGGTGGGGAGGGCATGACCCTGTTCGGCGAGTTCTTCGAGTACGTCGGAATCGGTGGTGTAGGCGCCGGTCTTGGCGGATTTTTTGCCGCCGGGGAGCTGCATTTTGTCGAAGAGGACTTCGCCAAGTTGTTTGGGGGAGCCGATGTTGAATTCGTGGCCAGCTAGCTGGTAGGCCTCGCGTTCGTATTCCACCATGCGGGCGGCGAAGTCGGTGCTAAGGCCGGAAAGTTCGCGCACGTCGACTTTAATGCCTTCTGATTCCATGCCTGCGAGGATGTGGATGAGCGGGCGTTCGATGGTTTCGTAGAGGGTCAAGAGTTTCTGGGCGAAGACCTGCGGCTTGAAATGCTTGTAGAGGCGCATGGTGACGTCGGCGTCTTCGGCGGCGTAGGCGCAGGCTTTGTCGAGCGGGACCTCGTCGAAGCGGAGGCGACCAGATTTTTTATTATTTTTTGGGCCGGTGCCGGTGACGTCATCATAGGAGATGGGGGAATAGCCGAGGTAGCGCTCGGCGAGTTCGTCCATGCCCTGGCCGTGTTCGCCAGCGTGGAGCACGTAGGCAAGCAGCATGGAGTCCTCGGGATGGGCGATGCGGATGCCTCTGCGAAGCATGATGATGAGATCGTATTTGATGTTGTGGCCGATGACGAGCACGCTGTCGTCTTCGAGTAATGGTTTAAGCAGGGCGAGGGCGCGTTCTATCGGGATCTGGTTTTCGACGGGGATGGAATGGGTGGTGGTGCCATCGGATTCGCCGAAGAGGTTGGATTGTACCGGGGCGCTGACGCGGGTGACATGGGCCAGCGGGACGTAGCAGGCTTCGCCCGGCTCGATGCAGAGCGAGAAGCCGACCAGCTCGGCTTTGGTAGCGGTGATGGAGGTGGTTTCGGTGTCGAAGGCGACTTCGCCTTTGTCGCGGGCTTTTTTAATCCATTCGGAAAGGGTTGCTTCGTCGCGCACTAACACGTAGGGCTTGGCTTCAACGGGGGCGGGGGTGTGGACGAGGTTGGCGATGGGTGCGCCATAGCTCGGCGACGAGACCGGGGCCCTCATGTCGCGCGGCGGCAGGGGTTTGCCGGAGAGTTTGGCGTAGAGGGTTTTGAAGCCCATCATTTGGACGAATTCTAGGAGTTTTTCAGGTGCGGGAGGGCGGATGGTGAGTTCGTCGAGCGGCGGCAGGGGAACGTCGTAGCAGAGCTTGACCAGCTCGCGCGACAGGCGGGCTTGCTCTGCATATTGAATGACGCTTTCGCGGCGTTTGTTCTGTTTAATTTCGCTCGCGTTGGCAATGAGGCCTTCAACGTCTCCGAACTGGGTGATGAGTTCCGCGGCGGTTTTGGGGCCGATGCCGGGGATGCCGGGGACGTTGTCGGAACTGTCGCCGATGAGGGCCAGCACTTCGAGGATTTTTTCCGGTGCGACCCCGAATTTTTCAAACACTTCGTGGGCGCCGATGACTTTATTTTTCATGGAGTCGAACATGCTGACGCCGTCGCGGATGAGCTGCATCAAATCCTTGTCAGAGGAGACGATGGTGACGTCCATGCCTTGTTCGCGGCCTTGCTTGGCGTAAGTTGCGATGATGTCGTCGGCTTCGTAGTCTTCGAGTTCGAAACGGGGGAGGTTTAGTGCGTCGGTGGCTTGGCGGATCAGCGCAAACTGGGGGATGAGGTCGTCGGGCGCGGGCGGGCGGTGAGCTTTGTATTCGGAGTAAAGGCGGTTGCGGAAGGTGTTGCGCGAGGCGTCGAAGATGACGGCGATGTGGCGGTTTTCGTCCTTCTGCATGCCGTCCATGAGTTTGATCACCATGTTGATAAAGCCGTATACGGCGCCGCAGGGGATGCCTTGCGGATTGGTCAGCGGCGGCAGGGCATGGTAGGCGCGGAAGATGAAGCCGGAGCCGTCGATGAGGGTGAGGGATTTCTGGGTCATATATATTATCTGGGATGTTTCTTCGTGTTCGGTAAGAAGATGGTCAGGATGCCGATAGCGGGCAGGTAGGAGGCGAGATGGTAGACATACTCGATTCCTTTATGGTCGGCAATGGTGCCGAATATGGCAGCGCCGATGCCGCCCATGCCGAAGGCAAAGCCGAAGAACAATCCGGCGACCATGCCGGTGCGGCCGGGGATGAGTTCCTGCGCGTAAACGATGATGGCGGAAAAGGCGGAGGCGAGGATGCAGCCGATGACGACGGAGAGGATGCCGGTCCAGAAGAGGTTCGCGTAAGGCAGGGCAAGGGTGAACGGCAGCACGCCGAGGATGGACCCCCAGATCACATATTTGCGGCCGATATTATCGCCGAGCGGGCCGCCCGCAAAGGTGCCTGCGGCGACCGCGGCTAAAAAGGCGAAGAGGTAGAGCTGCGCCTGATGCGTGTCGAGGTTGAAGCGCTCTATTAAATAGAAGGTGTAATAGCTGCCGAGGCTGGCCATGTAGAAATATTTGCTGAAAATCAATAGCAAGAGGATGACGATGGAGCGAATGATGACGCTTTTGGAATAGGGCGAAATTTTGGGCGCTTTGCTTGTGCTGCGGGCGGTGGCGAGGTGGTGGTGCGTATACCATCTGCCGATGATGGCAAGCAGGACGATGGCCACCAGCGAGGCGGAAGCGAACCACGCGATGCTTTGCTGCCCGTGCGGCAGGATAACGTAAGCAGCGAGCAACGGGCCGATGGCGGTGCCGGCATTGCCGCCTATCTGGAAGCTGGACTGGGCGAAGCCATAGCGTCCGCCGGAGGCGGTGCGGGCCATGCGGGAGGATTCGGGGTGGAAGATGGATGAGCCGGTGCCCAGCAGCATGGCGCCGAGGAGCAGGTGGTGGAAGCTGTTGGCGTAGGCGAGGGTGATGAGGCCGGACATGGTAGAGGCCATGCCGAAGCAAAGCGAGTAGGGCAAGGGCCGCTTGTCGGTGAACAGGCCGACGAAGGGTTGCAAGATGGAGGCGGTCAGTTGGTAGGCCAGCGTGATGATGCCGATCTGGGTGAAGGAGAGGGCGAAGCTGTCCTTGACGATGGGGTAGATGGCTTGGAGGAGCGACTGGCTCATGTCGTTGATCATGTGGCTGGCCGAAAGGGCCAGCAGGATTCCGATGACAATCTCTTCGTTTTTCTGGGTTGGGGAGGGCATGTGGTTCCTTGTGCTGGAGGGTGTTTTAACATGAAAGGTATCAGGTGACAATGTGAGCCAAGCTGGTATAGATGGGGCATCCGCAACTCTTAGGGAGAGAATCGCGATGACGATTCCATCGATCAAAGGACCCATCCGCAAACCGCTCTCGGGCAAAGCGCCTAAACAGCTTGCCATCCTGCTTCATGGCTGGGGTGCCGACGGAGCGAACCTGATCGACCTCGCCGATATGTTCGCGCCGAGCCTGCCCGACGCGCTCTTCGTCGCGCCGAACGCTCCCGACCAGTGCGAAGTCAATCCGTTCGGCTACCAATGGTTCTCGCTTATGGACCGTCAGCCGCAGCACATGCTTGAAGGGGTCCGCAAGGCGGCCGAGGTCGTGAACCAATTTATCGACGAGCAGACCAAGGCGCTGGGTATCGACGGTAGCAACGTCATACTCATTGGCTTCTCGCAAGGGACCATGACGGCGCTTCAGGTAGCCATGCACCGCAAACCTGCGATTCTGGCCGTGGTGGGCTTCTCTGGCTCGCTTATCGGGCCGGAAATCATTCCGGGGACTATTCAGGCTAAGCCACCGATTTGCCTCATACATGGGGAAGTGGACGATGTAGTTCCGTATGCGGCTTTGAAGCAGGCGACTGACGCGCTTAAGAACTGCGGCGTGGCCGTGGAATCGCATCCGAGGCCGTTCCTCGGACACTCGATCGACATGGATGGGATTAAAGCCGGCAGCGAGTTCCTGCGCCGTATTGCAGCTTAACAAATAACGGGGAAATTTTATGGCTACAGTTCAGATCCGTATTAATAGCCGCGATTACGACGTTGCCTGCGACGATGGGCAGGAAGATCACCTGCGCCGCCTCGCCGATGAGGTCGATGGGCGGATTAAAGCGCTGATCAAGGCGATGGGGACCAACCCGGGCGAATCCTACGCACTGATGCTCACTGCGCTGACAATGGCGGACGAGGTGCTTGAAAACAAGAAAGAAACAGCAAAAATTGGAATAGAAGTCAAACGCTTAGGTGCTATGGTCAATGACGATAAAAAGCTCGAACAAGAAGGCCGCATGTTAGAGATCGAAAACGCGATGGCCGTGACCTTAGAGGAAATCGCCCTTAGAATCGAAAAGATTGCGCAGCAGATCGAAGTCAGTTAACATATTCGCGAACGGTTCTGCTCGGTTCGTTAGGTACATTGTCCCTTGGACCAATATCTTCCTTAGGGGTGCTGTCCCTGGCAAAAGCCTAGCTTTTGCACATATGGCGCCCACCTGTGTAAACGGGTCGAATGAGGCTTGTTTCAACCGACGGCTACGGCGGTTCCGTTCACCTTCACATGGGGCACTTTAGAATTTAGGCGGGAAAACGCTTTGCTTTCTGCGCTTCCGGTGCTCACGTAGGCAAAATCCACAAGTGGGATTTTGCTACACAACAAATCCCACTTGTGGATTTGTTGTGTACGCTGCGCCCCGGTTCTCGGAAGCTTCTCTTGTTTGCTCGCCTAAATTCTAAATTGACCCATGTGACCTATCCCATTGTAAAATAATTAAAATAATGTCATCTATTTCCCTGAATAAAAATCATATTAGAATTGAAGCACTTGCTAAACGCGAGCGTTTAGCGGTGGAGGCGGCGCTTTTGGCGTCTGAGGCGATTTGTGTGAGATTGATTCAGATCGTTTCCGGGAGCGCAACGGTTTTGGCGGGGTATCGCTCGATACGTGGCGAGGTGGATGTTAGCGGGGCGCTGGCGGGGTGTGAGGCTATGGGGTTGCGGTTATGTTTGCCTGTGGTGGAAGCAGTTGATAAGCCGCTTTATTTTCGGAAATGGCGGTTTGGTGAGGTGTTGGAGCGCGGACGGTATGGCGTTGAAGTGCCGGAGGCTGGCGCGGGGGCATCGAGACCGGATGCGGTATTGGTGCCGCTAGTGGCCTTTGACCGGGGTGGGCAAAGGCTTGGCTATGGGGCGGGGTATTATGACCGCACGATACGGCATCTGCGGACGCTGGCGAAGCGGCCTTTGATGATCGGGGTGGGCTATTCGATTCAGGAGGTGGAACAAATCCCGGTGGACAGGTTCGACGAAAAGCTGGATATGATTATCACCGAAAAAGACGTCATTAAGGTTATTCAATGAAATTATTATTTTGCGGGGATGTGGTAGGGCGGAGCGGTCGCGACGTGATTACCAAACAAGTTCCACGACTTAAGGTAGAGCTGGGTCTGGATTTTATCATTGTGAACGGCGATAACGCCGCCTCAGGATTTGGTATAAGCCCGCAGATTTGCAAGGATTTTTATGCGGCGGGGGTGGATGTTATCACCGGCGGGGACCATATATGGGACCAGAAGGAAATCGTGCCGTATCTGGCGACTGAAAAACGCCTGCTAAGGCCTGCGAATTTCCCGGAAAAAACGCCCGGGTTGGGGTATGGGATTTATACGTCTACGACGGGTAAAAAGCTGTTAGTCTTGCATCTTTTAGGGCAGGTATTTCATAAAGAACATACTAACTGCCCGTTTTTGCTTGCAGATCAGGTTGTTTCCGCCGTACGTATGGGCGTACAAGTGGCAGGAATCCTCATCGATTTCCATGCCGAAGCGACTTCGGAAAAGACTGCAATGGGGCAATACATGGACGGGCGCGTCAGCGCCGTAGTGGGTAGCCATACGCATGTGCCGACGGGCGATGCGCGGGTGCTTAAAAAGGGCACTGCTTACCAGACCGATGCGGGCATGTGCGGCGATTATGATTCGGTGATCGGGTTTAACCTGGAATCGCCCATTGAACGGTTCCTTACCAAGATATCGAAGGCTCGGTTGGAGCCTGCCAGTGGCGAGGGGGTGCTTTGCGGATTTTTAGTGGACATCAATGAGGCTACGGGGCTGGCAAAATCGTGTGAAGCGGTGCAATACCCTAAACCAATGGGGAAAGTTTAAGCGATGCTAATGGTTTTATCGCCGTCGAAAACGCTAAATTTCACCGATAAAGCGCGCTCGCCAGACGAAACGATTCCAGAGATGCTCGATAAATCTGTTCTTTTAATCAAAGAGTTGCGGAAGTACTCAACAAAAAAATTATCCAAGTTGATGGATATCAGCGACAAGCTTTCGGAACTGAATGTCCGCCGTTATGAACTTTTCGATCCTAAATTTACAAATAATAATGCAAAGCAAGCACTTGAAGCGTTTGAGGGAGATGTGTATGAGCCGATGAAAGTGGCTACGTATACGGCGAAGGATTTCGAGTTCGCGCAGAAACATTTGCGAATTCTGTCAGGACTTTATGGGGTGTTAAAACCGATGGATTTAATGCAACCTTACCGGTTGGAGATGGGCACAGGCCTTAAAAATCCGAAAGGGAAGGACCTTTACGCGTTCTGGGGAGACTCGATTACGCAGGCGCTCAATGAAGCGATGAAAAATCATAAAAATATGACGCTTATCAATTTGGCATCTGTGGAATATTTCCAGTCGGTAATGCCCCACAAGCTTGACGGGAAGCAGCTGAAGGTCAGTTTTAAGGAAAAACAGAAGGGGCAGATTAAAATCGTTGCGCTCTTCGCTAAAAAGGCCCGAGGGATGATGGCGGATTTTGTCATTCGCAACCGGATAGACCAGCCGGAAGGGCTCAAGGATTTCAATGGGGGCGGGTACCAATTCAAATCGTCACTTTCAGTTGAGAATGAGTGGCAATTTGTTCGTTAGGTAACCGGCTGTTATTTTATACAAAAATTTGCCGCGCACATTAGGGCGGTTTTAGAGCGAAAAAAACCCGATTTTTTGTGTCGGAATTGGACGCTTTTACTTGCCAAACACTTAACTGCTGTTCATATTTGTGATCAGTAAACACCCGTATCGTAAACGGGGCCAAATCATATCGCAGGAGAGACCATGAGCCGCACCGCCATCCCCCAGGAACCCTTTTCGCTCGACCAGTACGAGCGCTATGATTTACATGCGCAGCTGATCGATTACGCTGCTAAGCTTGCGGTGGAAGAAGGTGTTATCAACCGGAAACTACTTAATAAATTTGGCGTGACGCCGAATAATGGGCTGCATCATTCCGTCGAGAAGATCACCAAGGAAGAGCTGGAAGCTGAACAAAGGACGTTTGATAATTCGCAGTCCAGTGACGCGGAAAACGATGTGTTTCCAAGCAACCTGCTGCATTTTGCCCAGCAATTCCGGGCCGCTAAAACTACTGAAGATAAGGATAAAGCCTTTGCCGAGCTGACCCAATTCGCCAAATTGACCCCGGCGGAACAGGTAGAAATTAGCGATCTGATGACGCTGCTGGTGCCAGTGATTAACGCGGCTAACTCAGTGAAAGAAAAAGAATATCCGAATGCGACGCCGGAAGAGATTTTTAAGAATTTCATGATGAGCGGGTTGAAGGTCGTGAAGGACGGCAAAAATACTTTCGGCATGCGCCCCGAGGAATGGCTGGAAGAAGTGAAGGCCACTAAAAGCGAGTTGATTTTGAGCTTCGTCAATACCTCGCACCCGACCAACTTCCATACACCGGTGGGACGAGATTACGAGAAGAGCTTGATTACACTTATGAATACGATGAAGTTCGATAAGGACGGCATCATGAATTCGGACGATCTTGAAGGCGCGTTTGCAACGCAGGTGAGCAATGCCTGCCATGACATTAAAGACCGCAAAAACCCTAAAAGCTTGACTTATGTAAATAAAATTACGGTGGGTGAAGAAACGGATACGGAGAAGGCGGCGCTTAAGGTTCAGAAAAAAGCGGTGAGCGGCATGATGCAGGCGTGGAATATCGCTATGACGGATATGGATGTGCTGAAGGAAGCAGCGAAAGTGGCGCCGAAGCTGCGTAGCAAGGTTGGCGAGCTGCAACTTTCTGAAACGGAAAAAGAAAAAATGTATGAACAGCGTTCGTGGATTCTGGGTGGCGCCGATAAGGATGGGCGCGACGAATCGACGGATCCGGTGTTTTTTGCAGGCTATAAGAGCTCGCTGGATAGCAAGGGGCGTTATTCAGGGCCGATTATGGACCTTCGTGAGAACGCGGAAATCAGGAAGAAATTGCTCAATGCGCTGATGGCGCGTTCGTATGGGCGGAATCAAGATTTCCGTGATATCTGCGAGGAGTTTGATCGGGTATCGGTGAATAAAGACCCGAATTTTGATCATACAAAAGATGGCTTCCTGAAGATGAGCGAGCCGCGCCAGCAGGAGTTTTTAGAATTCCTGATGTCGTATCAGGGGGAGCAGTTTAAGAGCGCCGATAAGCCGATGGTGGTGGGGCTGTACAATGAACGCTCGTCGCGCACCGAGGCGGTTGGGTTTAATGAGGCCTATTATAAGGTGCTGCACGGGGATCCCGCGAAGGAGGGCGACGTCGGCTTTCTGAAGGAGCATGGGCTGGATAAGCATACGACGTATGCGACGATGAGTAACGATATCCGCGCTGAGTTGCTGAGCAAGATGAGCAAGGTGAACGGTATTGTAGAAACGGGGCGTGATTTTAATAAGCCGATTTCGAAAACGGCCGGGTATGTGATCGACCGCGTGCATAACGATGACGGGGAAGTGACCGGGTTTACGTATTACCACGGGGCGCTGGGACTGCCGCTGACCAACAGCCAGCCGACGCCGGACGGCGAGGGCGGAACGCGTATGCTGAAGCCGGAGGAAAGTTTGTCGTGCATGTCGTACCTGCGCAGGCTTTATCTGGTGAACCATGTGATCGAGGAACAGAAAAAGCTGGGGACGCCGAACCTTGTGGTCGAGCGTGAGCAGGCGGCAAATTTCGAGAACGCTTCGGACTTCTTTGCGCAGATGTATCTGTATCAGCAGGCGGGGCTGGTGACGGTTGAACAGGGGAAGGTGACGAAGGCTAAGATTGGTATCCAGCCATTGTTCGAAACGACGCCGGAGATGCTTCGCGGGCCGGAGATTATTGATAAGATTCTGGCGTCGCCGCTGGCGGAGAGTTATTACAAGACTCGCGGCAAGGCGGAGTTCATGGTGGGGTATAGCGACGGCGCGAAGAGCGGCGGGAACTTTGCCAGCCACGTTCGTATTCGCGAGTTCGAGCGGATGCTGACCAAGAAGTTCAAAGATAAGTTCGGGCAGGATTATGAGGTGCGTATTTTACGTGGGCCGGGGCGTGGGGAGAACCGTGGCGGGGTGCGTAAGTATGACCGCCAGTTCGCGTTGCATGACGATACGGTGAATACGATTCCGGTGAGCGACCAGACGTTGCAGGGCGATTTGATTATCCGCATGCAGATGGATCCGCAGTTTGCCATCCGCACGTTTGCGGAGATTATGGTGAGCGCGGTAGCGGGTACGGTGAAGGGCCGCAGGGCGGAGGAAGTGGCGAAGCAAGCCGAGGCGGGCGATAAGGACAGCCAGCTTGAGGTAGCGCGCAAGGCAAGCTTTGAAAAGGCCATTGAGTTTATCGCCAAGCACTCGGAAGAAGAATATCGCAAAGGGATTTACGAGAAGGAAAATGAGTGCGACGCGTTTATCAAAACCGTTGTGCGCAATCCGGAGGCGACGTCGCGCCGGCAGAAGCGTGCGAATACGGTGCAGAAGGGCATCGGGCCGCAGCGTGCGATTACGGTTGAATATGCGACGATTATTTCCGGCGTGCCGATGCATGATTACGGGTTCGCACCGGCGATGGATGAGTTCGCCAAAAGCGGGCTTAGCGTGCTGGACAGGGACGGGCGCGAAGTGAACGGGCAGAAGGCGCTGGAAGTGCTGGCGCAGGACTCGGAATTGTTCCGGGAAGAGCTGAAGTTGTGCTCGATCCGCCAACAGAGCATGAACCCGACGACGGCGGCGTTCTGGGCGAAGAAGGCCGGGCAGGAGCCGTTTATCAACGAGATCCTCGACAACGTTTCCGGGCTGGGCGACAAGTGCGAACAGTTGCTGACCGGCAACGCGCAGGCCAAGGCGCGTCCGCGTGAGGACTTCTCGGGCGAGCCGTTCATGAACGGGTTGTCGGATGTGGCGCAGGCGATTCTGGCGGGCAACGACAAGGTGGAAAAGACGACCGAGCAGCGGTTGTATTTTGCATTGCAAGCAGCCGTTTCGGAACGTCCGGCGGGCAATATGCGTGTCGAAAAGCCGGGGTTCAGTTTATCTAGTTAATTGAGATTTATCAAATTGTTATCATCAAAACCCGCCGCTTTTGTGGTGGGTTTTGGTGTTTTTGGGCGGTTTTCTTCAAAAAAATCACCATTTCTCACCATTTCTCACCATTTATGCGCGCTGGACCAAAGGACAGGGTACGGCGGGATAGGCGGGCCGGGAAGGGGCTTTCGTGCGGGACACAACTTTACGCCGGGACGACGGTTGAGAGGGGATAATTAGGCTGGTATGACGGGAAGAATTAAGGCCCCAGCGTGGTCAGCATGCCTTGGCGGGGCTTTAAAATAGCAATCTTATAGAGGGTCTGCGGCGTGAACGCGGGCAGGATGTTGACAGACGAGGCGAGCAGCGGCTGGTAATGCTGGTACGCTTCGGCGACGATGATGTTTTGTCCGGCGATCACGGGGTAGTTGGCAGGAAGCGTGGGCTGGCCGCCGGGGGAGCCGATGAGGCTATTATCGGTGCCGAGGACTTTATGCTGCCATGTGATGCAAGGCGTGTTGGTGGCGCTGCAGGGGGCGACGGGCGAAGAGGCGTAGTTGGCTACCGAGGTGAAGACGACCGTACCGGTGAAGTTGTAGGGCTGCATGATTTTAGGGACGGCGACGGCGAAATTGTTGAGGTCGGTGACGCCAATGGTGTTGCCTTGGGTGGCGAAGTCGGCCATCGAGTTGGCGACTTTATCAAGCTTCTGGTTGACCAGTATGTAGTAGGTGATTTCGATGAGGCCGGTCAGCATGATCAGCAGCAGCGGCAGGACAATGGCGAACTCGATGAGCGCTACGCCGCTGGTGTTGGATTTCAGAAGCGTAATGAAGCGGGGGGCACGCATCAGAACTGCTCGTTTCTGACAGCCGCGACGGATGTGATGTTGTAGATGCCACCGTTGCCGATGAGGGTGGACATCATGGGGGTGAAAAGGTGCCACGGGTAGCTGACGGTATAGAGCACGACGGCACCGGCGCCACCGGCGTTGGTAGCGCCCTGATCCATGTCGAAGACGCCATTGCCGTTGACGTCCACGAAGTTGACGCCGGGGGTGCCGGAGCAGGGGGCGGTGGGCGGTGAAATGCAGGGCTCGGGCTGGCCGATATTGGCGAAGCTGTTATAGGACAGGATGGAGATGTTGAGGTTGGCGGGGGTCAGGAAGCCGCCGGAGAGGAAGTTGACCTGATTGCGGATGTATGTTTCGCGGTCGGTGTTGCCGGTAGTGAAGCCGGTTTTGCCGATGCGCGAGCCGATATTGGTGGCACCCTCAAGGGCGCAATTGATGAAGAAGATGATGCCCAGCTCGATGAAGCCGACGATCAGCAAAAACAAAGCCGGGCCGACGATGGCGAACTCGATGATCGCGGCACCTTCGTTGTTGCGTAGTATCGACTTTGGCTTGCGCATGCGTGCTCCGGGTGGAATTCTTGAGATTAATCGTAGCAATAAACCTTTAAGAAAAAGTAATATTCCGGGCTTATTAACGCGAAATTCACCATAATCGCGTAGGATAAAAGGGTAATAATAGGTCTTCATTTTAAGCTATGGCTTTGAAAAACAAATTTATTGAAGATAAATCCGGCGGTGTGATCATCTTTGTGGCGGTCTCGTTTACCGTGCTGTTGTCGGTGCTTGGGCTGACCCTCGATCTGGGGCGTATTTATGCTGTGCAATCCAAGGCGCAACAGGCGGCGGATGCGGCACTCATGGGTGGTGTGGCAACGCTTAGTTCGACCAATATGGCCAATGAGGCGGTGCGGTTGTTTAATGCCAATTACCCGGCGGGCTATATGGGGTCTACTGTGGGTACGCCGGTGGTGACGGTGATTTCGGGCGGGCAGTATAAGCTGACTATTCCGGTGACGGTGCCGCTGTCGATCATGCAGATTTTCGGGGCGTCGGCGTCGAGTATTAATATTACGTCGCAGGTAAGTAGCGGCTATCAGCTGGGGGCGCCGCAATCGCTGGAGTTATCGCTGGTGTTCGATAACGCGCAAGTCTCGGATACGGCGTCGATGGCGAGTGCGGGTAATTCGCTGGCGAATGTTATTTTCGGCGGCTCGCCGAGTTTGAGCAATGTGCATGTGCATGTGGTGCCGTTCGATGCGGCGGTGAATGTGGGGAATCATGCGTGGGTGCAGACGGCGTTTACGGCGCGGTATAATCAGTACCGGGCGCTGTCTGGCGGGACGAACGCGTATTTTGCCAATCGGAATAATGATAATCCGCCGAATGCGCTGGTGGATGTGAGCGATGTGGCGCCGACGACGAACACGACGCGATTCCGCGTGCCGTTTTTTTACTCAGCAGGGGCGCCCAGAAACCCGACGAATGATCCGGATTATGTGAGCACGAATAAGCTTTCGCAGATGGGGTTTGGGCTCAATACCACGGCGGCGATTTCGTCGTCGTTGAACGCGATGCAGGCGACGGGTGGGAACCACCGTATCAATGTCGGGCTGATGTGGGGATGGTTTGCGCTGTCGCCGAACTGGCAGGGGCTGTTTTCGGCCGGGCTGCCGGGGCTTCCGGCGGCGACGAATCCGCTGGTGAGTAAGCAGATGGTGCTGGTGGTGACGGGGCAGAATAATGTGTATACCGGGCAGCCACTGAAATCGAATGACGATACGACGACTTCGCAGTTATGCTTATCGGTGCGGGCGAAAGGGATTCATATCTACACAGTGGGGTATGGGGCGCCCGGATCGTATAACGCGACGATGTTGCAGAATTGCGCGACGAGTCCGAATCATTTCTTCGCGGTGAGTAATGGGGCGCAATTGGTGACGGCGTTTAATTCGATTGCGGATGATATTCAGTCGAGCACGCTTAGGGTGAGCCAGTAGATCTCTCCACGTCATTTGCGCGTCGGGGAATCTAATACTACTCGCGGTAGCGAGGAAAAAGCCCTTATCCAGAGCAGACGCGCTTTAGTATTGGATTCCCGCCTACGCGGGAATGACAGGAGAAGTTTATTCTTCTGCTCGATAGATCATCGTTCCGGCGCCGTATTTTGTGAAGGTTTCCAGCAGCAATACGTGCGGTAAACGGCCATCCAGGATATGCGCGGCTTCGACATCGTTTTCGATGGCGTGCATGCAGGTTTCGAGCTTGGGGATCATGCCGCCGGTGATGATGCCTTCTTTCATGAGTTTGTGGCATTCGGCGATGGTGAGTGAGGAGATCAGCTCTTTGTCTTTGTTGAGCACACCTGCGACATCCGTCAGCACGATTAATTTAGACGCGGCGATGGCGGATGCGATGGCGCCTGCGGCGGTGTCGGCGTTGATGTTGTAGGTTTCGCCGCCTGCGCCGATGCCGATGGGGGCGATGACGGGGATGATGTCGGATTCGGCGAATTCCTGTAAGAGCGTCGGATCGATGCGCACGGGTTCGCCCACGAAGCCGAGGTCGAGGATTTTTTCGATGTTTGAATCGGGGTCGCGCACGGTGCGGCGGAGTTTGCGGGCTTCGATAAGGTGGCCGTCTTTGCCGGACAGGCCGATGGCGATGCCGCCAGCGGCGTTAATTTCAGAGACGATCTGTTTGTTGATGGAGCCGGAAAGGACCATTTCGACGATTTCAACGGTGGCGGCGTCGGTGACGCGCAATCCATCGATGAAAGAGGACTGGATTTTCAGGCGTTCGAGCATTTTGCCGATCTGCGGGCCGCCGCCGTGGACGACGATGGGGTTGATGCCGACTTGCTTGAGCATGACGATATCTTCGGCGAATTTGCGCGCGAGGGAGGCGTCGCCCATCGCGTGGCCGCCGTATTTCACGACGAAGGTTTCGCCGGCGAATTTGCGCATGTAGGGGAGCGCTTCGGAAAGCGTCTCGGCGGTTTTCAGCCAGGAATCTGGGGTTTTTAAGGGTTTGGTTTTCATCTCGTCGTACTCGTATTCGGGTAGGTGATTAGGTGTAAGCGAACGGTAGGAATTGTTCTTGTAATTCATGAATACCCTCCTTACGCATGGAGCTGGTGGCGATTATCTGCGGATGGGCAGCGACGTGCGAGCCCACTTCCTTGGTCATGGATTCCAGTAATACGCCTAAATCTTTTGCTGTCAACGCATCGATTTTGGTGAGGACCACGTGGTAAATAACGGCTGTTTCGTCGAGTAACGTCATGAATTCGCGGTCATGGGGCATCAGGCCGCGGCGGGCGTCGACCAGCAGGCAGGAGCGTTTCAGGCTGGTACGGCCGCGAAGGTAGGAACGAATGAGCTTGTCCCACTCGCCTTTGCGTTCTTTTGAGACTTTGGCGTAGCCGTATCCGGGCATGTCGACGAGGATAAGGCGGTCGCCGAGCGAGAAGAAATTGAGCTGTTTGGTCAGGCCCGGGTTGGGCGAGGTGCGCGCGAGTGCTTTCTGGCCCACGAGGGCGTTGACGAGGCTGGATTTGCCGACGTTGGAACGGCCTATGAAACAAATTTCGGGCGTGCTGGCGGGCGGCAGGGATTCCACGGAGCTTGAACCGGCGATGAATTCACATTTAGAAGTGAAAAGTGCCGATATTTCCTCGCCGCTTGCGGGAGGATTTTCGCTCATAATCCAAGCTCACGCGCGAGCGGCGGCTCGATATTGGTCATGTTGTGGCGCTTGGTGATGAAGCGCTGCTGCAAGATGGACAGCACGTTCGACCACGTCCAGTAGAGCACGAAGCCGGAAGCCATTGTGTCGAAGAAGATGAGCATCATGTAAGGCATCCATGTCATCATTTTCGCCTGTATGGGATCGGCGGGTTTGGGCTGGAGGCTGGTCTGGATGATCATGGTGAGGCAGTAGAGCATCGGCAGCAGGGCCAAGTGCAGCCATGACGGGTTGTTCCACGGGATGAGGCCGAAACCGGTGAAGAGGTTCGACGGGTCTGGCGCGGACAAATCCTTAAGCCAGCCGTAGAACGGGGCGTGGCGAAGTTCGATCATGACGTTCAGGCCACGGAAGAGGGCGAGGAAGACCACGAGCTGGATAAGCACCGGCAGGCAGCCCGCGGCGGGGTTTACTTTTTCGCGCTTGTAGAGTTCGCGGGTGGCTTTGTGCAGGCCGATCTGGTCGTCGACGTGGCGCTCGCGAATTTTGACCATTTCAGGCTGGAGCTTGCGCATCTGGGCCATGCTCTTGAACGATTTGTTGGCGAGCGGGAACATCAGGGCTTTGACAAAGATGATGAAGATCAGAATCGCGACGCCGAAATTGCCGGTGGCGTGGAAGAGGTAGTTGACTACGAGGCACATCGGTTTGGCGAGGAAGTAGAAGCTGCCGAAATCGAGTGCGCGGTCGAACAGCGGCACCGGCGGGGCACTGTCGTGGCCTTTGGTGTAGTAGTCGAGCAGATGCAGCTCTTTGGCGCCGGCGAAGAGGCGGACGTTGGTGGAATCCGTTGCACCGCTGGCGATGGCGCGAGCTTCGCTTAGATAGTCGACCTGGAAGCGGTCGCGGTTGCTCTTGGCGTAGTAGCTGAGGGTGACTTTCTGCTTCGGCTCGGAGGGGATAAGGGCGGTGAGCCAGTATTTGTCGGTGATGCCGAACCAGCCGGAGGTGTTGTCGAAGGTTTTGTTGCCTTTTTCTTTCAGCTCTTTGTAGTTGACTTCGTTGAGGGTGTTGTCCATCACCCCGATGGGGCCTTCATGCAGGAAGCCAGCAGGTTTTTTCGCAGGTGTGCCAGCAACCGGAACGGCGTTCACGTCTTCGGTGCGGTTGATATAGGCGTAAGGCACGACGGTGATTTCGTGGCCGGAATTGTTGAGCACTTTCTGGTCGATGGTGAACATATAGTTTTCATCGAGCGAGACGTGGAGTTCGAAGGTGACGTTGTCGTCGTTTTTCCACATGAGGGTCACAGGCGAGGTGGTGGTGAGCTGTTTTTTATCGGCGGTCCAGAGGGTGTGCTGGTCGGGGACTTTGGTTTTGTTGTCGCCGCTGACCCAGCCGGTCTGAACGAAATAGCCTTCGGCGTCGCCGTTGGGGGCGAGAAGCGTCAAGCCGGGGGATTGCGCGTTTAAGCTCGTCAGGTATTTGCTCAGGACGAGGTTGTCGAAGCGCGCACCTTTGAGCGAAATAGAACCGGCAAGATCGTCAGTGGCGATTTTGACGCGCGAGACGGCGGCGAGGCGCTGGTCGCGCGTTAAATCCGGGTTTTCGTCAGCGTCGTTAGTTTCTTTGACGGGGACGGCGTCTACATGGCGCACCTGTTCTTCATGGCGCTTGGTGGTGACTTGGGCGGAGAGTTTGGCGAGCGCCTGTCGGCGGGGCCATTCCACTTTCGTCTGCCAAGTGATGAGCACGAGGGCAGCGAGGAAAATCGCGAGGAAAAGACGGGTGTAGTTGGTTTCTTGGTGTTGCATGATGGCTTCTTAGCTGTGTTTATTGGGGGGTGGAACGGGATCGTAACCGCTGGGGCCGAAGGGATTGCAGCGCGCGATGCGCTTGAGTGTCAGGAATGCGCCATTAAGGGGGCCGTGTTTTTCGAGCGCTTCGGTGGCGTAATGCGAGCAGCTCGGCGAAAATCGGCAGCACGTGCCGAGGAAGGGCGAGACGCACCATTGGTAAAGGCGGATGGGAAAAACAATCAGCTTGGCGATGCTCATGTCGTAGGTTTTGTCTCGGTTTTCTGGGCTGTTTTTTGGGCTTTGGTTTTCTTGTACCGGTCTCGGGTTCCCGGCGCTTCGTCCTTCATAGAGGGAATTCTCGAAAATGCAAATTCCATATCGCGCGTGAGGTGGGCAAAATCGCAAGTCAGCGCTTTGTGACGAGGGATGACGACGTAGTCGTGGCCGGAGAGGGCGTGGAGCTGGCCGCAGAGGCGCACGCTTTCGCGCAGGCGGCGCTTGATGCGGTTACGGGTGGGGGCGTTGCCCATTTTTTTGGTGACGGTGAAGCCGAAACGCGGCTCTGGCCCTGCGAAATGCGCGTCGTCGCGTTTGAGCATCTGGAGAATGAAACTACCGGTAATGAACCGTTTGCCCTTGGCAGTGACGGATAAGAAATCGGCGCGCTTTTTGATCGTTTGCATGCGTCACCTGAGTCGTTAGACCCGGGTTTTCACCCGGGAATCTAATTAAGCGGAGAGGCGCTTACGGCCTTTAGCGCGGCGGGCATTGATAATGCGTCGGCCACCTACGGTTGCCATGCGAGCACGAAAACCATGACGGCGTTTGCGGACAAGGTTGCTGGGCTGGTATGTACGTTTCATCGAAATATCCTGAAATTCTAATAAGTTGCTTCCAAGCCAGCTAAATGAGCTTACTCGGGAAGGAGGTTTATAGCGATTGGTGGGGGGTGTGTCAACAGTAATATGTCGCGCAAATGCAAGGGTTAGGCGAGGAAAATGGCGGCTTAGGTAGGGGGTTGAAATGCTTTGTGTTTTTCGGGGTTTGCGGGTTTGGGGCGATTCCAGCCGCCGAAAGGGGTTCAGGGCGAAAATATGCATTTTATACAGCAAGATGTCTAACCATTTGTTAATCTCGCGGGCGTACACTCAAGATGAAATTCCAAGGCTAGGGTAATGTTCGGCACCATTCGGCTATTTTCAATACTGAGTTTGATCGTGGTGATTATGCTGTCTACCGCAGGCGGCGTATTCGTGCATGACCGTGCCGTCGAGGATGTGACGCAGCTGGTAGAAAAGAGCAACGCCAATTTATCGCACGGGTATGTGAATGCCGTGTGGAAACGCTATAACGCGCAGCTGGTGCCGTTGCTTACCAATCCCGGGCAGTTGAAAGATAGCCCGGTGGTGGCGCAGTTCGCGCAGGACACGGTGATGTACTTCAAGAACATGCCGCTGGTGCGGGTGAATATCTATAGCGCCGACGGGCAATTGCTGATGTCAGATAACGTCAGCCAGACGAAAAAACTGAGAACGGGCTCGCCGTCGCCGGATCCTAAATTCGTGGCGGAAAATTACAAGCGGCCGTTTCGCGCGAGCCAGGTGCTGAGCGACGTGCCGATGCCGCCGGAAGATCACGGCAAGCTGGTGCAGACAATTACGCCGTTTACCGACGCGGTCGAGGGCGTGGGCAATGCGCCTGCCGACGGGGCGATTGAGATTTTATTCGACATCACCGACCAGTGGGACGAGCTGCGCATGTTCCAGTATATTTCGAGCGCGGCGTTTGTTGTGTTCTACCTGATGTTTTTATTCCTGATGATGTTCAGCTCTAAACGGGCGGAAAATATCATCGCCAAGCAGCATGATCTGAACAAGGAACTCACCGAAGCGGTGGCGGCCGCTGAAGCGGAAAACAGGGAAAAATCGCAGTTTCTGGCTAATATATCGCATGAACTGCGCACGCCGCTGAATGCGATCATCGGGTTTTCCGATATCATCAAAAAGGAAATGATGCCGCAGATCGAGGATAAAAAATACCACGATTATATCGGCGATATTCACTCGTCAGGCGTGCATCTGCTCAGCCTTATCAACGATATTCTGGATTATTCGAAGGCCGAGGCGGGCAAGCTGGTGCTGGAAGTGTCGGAGGTGAATGCGAGCAAGCTGATTCAGAATTCGATGCGCCTTGTGTCCCCACGCGCCGAGGCGGCGAATGTGAAGCTGCTGGAGCAGTTGCCCAAAGAGCCGATCATCATGATTATCGACAGCAAGAAATTCAAGCAGGTGCTGCTGAACCTGCTGTCCAACGCGGTGAAGTTTACACCCGCCGGCGGGCAGGTGATGATTACGGCGTGGCAGAATCTGGCGGACGATACGTATTCGTTCGAGGTGGAAGATACCGGCATCGGCATTGCGCCGAAGGATATTTCGCGCGCGATGTCGCCGTTCGGGCAGGTGGATAATACGCTCAAACGTAAGTATGAGGGTACAGGGCTGGGCTTGCCGCTGACGAAGAAATTTGTCGAACTTATGGGCGGGAAATTCAAGATCGAAAGTGAGCTGAACAAGGGAACCAAGATTACGTTTATCATGCCGCGCGAAAGTAAAGAGCGTGACGGCATTACCGTGAAACAGGCCTCCTGATGCGCGAAACCTCCTATCATGATTTTACGTCAAGGGTGCGGGTGCAGTGGGTGCTGGCCGGTGAAGGGGTCGATATGGCCATTCTGGAGCGTAATCACGGGGTTTTTGCGCTGAAAAATGAAATTGCGGCGCATGGCGCGAACGCGAAGAAAGAATCTGGAAAAACCTTTGTAGAACGGCTAAACAATAGCATCAACAGTATCGATCCCAGCCATTTCTATAAAGGGAAATAACATGGTCAAACGCATTTCCGCTCCCGATATCGCTGCTCGCAAAAACGGCGTGCCGATGGTCGTGCTGACGGCTTATACCGCGCCGATGGCGGGGCTGCTGGATAGCCACGTGGATATCCTGCTGGTTGGCGATTCGCTGGGCATGGTGATTTACGGGTTTGATTCAACGATTGCCGTGACGCTCGACATGATGATCAATCATGGGGCGGCGGTGGTGCGCGGATCGAGACGCGCGCTGGTGGTCGTGGATATGCCGTTTGGGGCATATCAGGAGAGTCAAGAACAAGCGTTTCGTTCTTGTGCGCGTGTGATGCAGGAAACGGGGGCGCAAGCAGTCAAACTCGAAGGCGGCGTGGAGATGGCGCAGACGATTCGTTTCCTCGTGGAGCGTGGGATTCCGGTGATGGGGCATGTGGGGTTGATGCCGCAGCGGGTGAATACGCTGGGCGGGTATAAGTATCAGGGGCGCAGCGATAGTGACGCGGCGCAGATTCTGGCGGATGCGCAAGCGGTGGACGATGCGGGCGTGTTTGCGATGGTGATCGAGGGCGTGAAGGAAGAGGTGGCGCGCAGCATTACCGCGCAGCTTCGCGCGCCGACCATCGGCATTGGCGCGTCGCCCGCCTGCGACGGGCAGGTGCTGGTGATTGACGATATGCTGGGGTTCAATAGCGGTTATGTGCCGGGGTTCGTGAAGCGCTATGCGCACATGGCCGAGGCGGTGGAACAGGCGGTGAAAACGTATGGGGAAGAGGTGAGGAACCGGACATTCCCAAGCGCGGAATTCTGTTATCCGCTTAAGAAATCGTAATTTTTGTCATACCCGCGCAGGCGGCGGATAAGGGCTTCTCCCGGCGCGGACGCGCCTTAGGATTCGATCCCCGCCTTCGCGGGGATGACGGTTAGAGCGCGGGGATGACGACCAGGGAAAATCCCTGTATTTCCTGCTTTACAGGCCCAATCCGGGGCGTATGCTTGCGTTAATTTTTTAGCATTACAGGTAAACCCCGTGTCTTCCCTTGCTCTGGTGGCTGATGAAGCGCCGATTTATACTCTGCTTTCGCCGGATGTCGTGGTTGCTGCGGGCAAGCGCATTGCGCCGTTTATTACGCGCACGCAGCTTGCGACGAGCGGCTTGCTCAATAGCTGGTTGGGGCATGAGGTGTTTTTCAAGATGGAATGCCAGCAGAAATCCGGGGCATATAAAATTCGCGGGGCGATGAATGCGCTGCTGAGTTTAAAAGAGCAGGGGCAGTTGCCGGAAAAAATCGTGACGTTCAGCTCGGGTAATCACGCGGCGGCGACGGCTAAGGTGGGCAAAATGCTGGGCGTGGAAACGGTGGTGATTATGCCCTCATTCGTATCAAAAGTGAAACAACAGGCGACGGCGGGGTATGGCGCGGAGTTGATTCTTACCAAGACGCGGCAGGAAGCCGAAGCGATGGCGGTGGAACAGCAAAGCAAAGGTGCTTGGCTGTTGCATCCGTATGACAGCGATTTGTCGATTGCGGGGCAGGGGACGGCGTGTCTTGAGGCGTTGGAAGATGGGGCCAAGCCCGATGCGATATTCGCGGTGTGCGGCGGCGGCGGGTTGCTGTCGGGCACGTGGCTGGCGGCGCAGAAATTGGCGCCCGAATCGCTGGTGTTCGGTTGTGAACCGGAGCTGGCTAACGATGCGACGCGGTCGTTCCGCTCAGGTGCGATTCAGGCATTCAATGAAACGCCGATGACGATTGCCGACGGGGCGCGCACCCTGAAAGTGGGGCAACGCCCGTTTGCGTATTTGCAGAAGCTGGATGATTTTTACGAGGTGTCGGAACGCGACATCATGTACTGGACGCAGTGGCTGCAGAACCTGCTGAAAGCATCTATTGAACCTACGGCGGCGGTGGCGATGGGGGCGGCACACCAATGGCTGCGCACGCAGGATAAAAAACGCCGCGTGCTCGTGATTCTGTCCGGCGGGAATATGGATGCGGCGACGCAGGCGCTGCTGTGGAAACAGGATTTCCTTGGCGAACGGCCTACCCTTTAAATTAAACTGAGAGTGATTTATCGCCGGATTTCTGGTGGGCGCGCACGCGCTGCATGTAGGATTTCTGACCTTTTTCCTGTTCGGATGGGGTGATGTCCGGTTCTTCGGGTTTGGTGTGGCCGGCGCTGATAAACGCGTCGCGCAGTTGCGGCGAGACGGGTAGTTGTTCGTAGTTGGTGTTTTCGACTAGCCATTTGCGCTGGTCAATGAGCAGGTTTTCACGCAAATGCAGATCATCCGTACCGGCGGGCGACACGCCTAACACGTCGCGCTGTTCCTGCGAGGTTTGTTTTTCCCATTCACGCTTGCAGGATTCCCATGTGTAATCTTTGATGATGAAATCGGCCAGTGTCTGGTTGGTGTAGTCATAGTCTTTTTGCACGACGCGGTAGGTGTCCCGTCCGGTGTCGTTATTGCGCGAGACTTGCACGAGGGTGCCGGTGTTGTCGGCGTGAACGATGGTGCCCTAGCCGTCGGTGATCATCACGCCTGAAGGGGTGCGCTGAAATTGAGCTGGCGGGAGAAGAAGCCGGGGTCTTTGACCTGTGGCAACATGATGTCGGACATGCGTGATCCTTGTTAAAGGGCGAGGCCTTTGGAAGCGGCGTTTGCTTCTTCAAGCGCGCGGCCAGTGTATTTTCCCATGTTCTGTTTAACGACCGTGGACGCTTCGGCTAGTTCAGTTCCGGCGGCGGCCAGTGTGGTTTCGGCAGTTTTAACGGCGGGGGCGACATAGCCGAATTCTTCGAGGGTTTTGGCGATGATGGTGGAGATCGCACCTTGGGTTCTGGGCAGGGCCGCTTTAATCGTGTTGATTTTGGTGTCGAGGATGGCTTGCTGGGTGACGCGGTTGGAAGTCGGGCTTTCGGCGGAGACGAGGCGGCCAAAGAAGCTTTTGCCCTGATTGATTTCGGCTTGAATAAGCTTGCGCTCGTTAGGCCATGTGACGTGGCGCGTGGCGGCGGTTTCGAGTGCTTCGTGGGTGTAGCCGTAGCCTTTGCGGATAACTTGGGCGGTTTGGATGCCTTCGGCGTTTTTACTGAATAAAGCAAGGCTGCCCGTGTGGTCGATATGCGAGATGACGCCAGCGTCGGTAACCGTGAATTTTTGAGGAGTGCCACTCAGGCGGTTAGTAAATTGCTGCCAGCGGCTGGGCGCGGCAACCTGTTCGAGCATGACGGTAGCTTCGGGGGCGACTTTGGCCGCGAGGCCCGCGCCTTTGACGAGGGCGCTGACTTCCGCGCCGATGGCGCCTTCGGCGGCTTTTGTGCCTTTCAGGACGGGTGCGAGACGTTGGGCGACGCTGCCCAGCATGGTGACGATACCCATAAACCGCTTTCAATACGAGTTTTCTATGGATTCAGTATAGCGCGTTTTGGCTCTAGAAAATGTTAAGATTTAGCGAATATCGTTAAGCGGCTAAATCTTAACAATTTTTAGACTGCCAGATCGGGGGTGGGGCGGGAAGCCTCGCTGAGCGCGCGTTTAGTGTGTTTGCCGAGGTCCGGTTTTTCCTTGGTGGACGGTTCGGTGTGCGACTCGCCGCTGGCTTCTTTATCGGCCTTGGCTTTGGCGGCTTCCTCTATCGTTTGCAGCTCGAAACCGTGGGATTTAAGCAGGCGCATGGTCTGGGCGGAAACCGGGATTTGTTCGTGGTTGAGCTTGCTGAGAATGGCGTCGTGCTTGGGCTTGAGGACTTCTCTTTCTTTGACATCCCAGCTGTCGCTTTCGTGCAGCGGCGCCACGGCGGTGGTTTGGCGCTGAATCCAATTCATGCCTTCGGCGGCGTAAAATTCCTCGCGGTGTCTGGCCCAGGTGACGTTCTCGGTGGCGGTGCTTTCGAGGAAATCCTTGGTGTATTCGTCGCCACCATAACCCTTGCGGATGAGTTCGACATCGCCCTCACCCTTAACCCGGATAAGGTCACCTTTGCGGCTCTGGCGAATATAGCCGTCGCCGTCCGGCAGATTAAGGTCGGTGTTGGTTAGCATGGGCCTTAGGCTTAACCAACCCGGAGCGTCGGCAGCCGCTAACATGACATCGTCTTCTTTGCTCATAGGAATTCCCCCTTAAGTGAATGCGATTATGAGGCCATTGTAGCGCAGAATTGACTTAAATAATATTAAGGTTTTTGGATTCGAATATGACAACAGGTAAAGTGCTGATTAAACGTAATCAATTGCCATAACTTCGTATTCTTTGCCGCCTTTGGGGGTTTTGACTTCGACGGTGTCGCCGACTTTTTTATTGATTAAAGCCCGGGCGATAGGGGCGGTGATGGAAATTTTGTTCTGTTTAATGTCGGCTTCCAATTCGCCGACGATCTGGTAGGTGATGTTGCCGTCGTCTTCATCGACGAGTTTGACAGTGGCGCCGAATTTCACGGTGTCGTTGCTGAGCAGTTTGATGTCGATCACGTCGGCACGCGAGATGCGGGCTTCCAGCTCGTTGATGCGGCCTTCGATGAAGCTCTGCTTTTCCTTGGCGGCGGAGTATTCGGCGTTTTCAGATAAATCGCCGTGGGCGCGCGCTTCGGCGATGGCCTGAATGATGGCGGGGCGGTCGACGCTTTTGAGCTGTTTAAGCTCGGCGTTCATGAGGTCATAGCCTTTATGTGTGACGGGGTATTTTTCCATGACTTGGTCCTTAGAAATAAAACATGCAGCAACCGTGGTTGCCGCATGTTTGTAAATGATTCGAAGTGGAGGGTATAAATAGACTAAAACTTAGTCAAGCGAGAGTTAGCTGAATCTGTGTTACTCGACGCCACGTTCTTTTTCGTTAAGCTTCTCGGCGAGGCGTTTAAGGCGCTGGTCGGGAATGCCGGATTCGGTGGCGATGGCCGAGAGGCCTTTGGCCAGATCTTCGATTGGCTGGCGCAGGGCGCCGTCGGACACGAAGTTAGCGGCAAGCTTCAGTGTGTCGCCTTTGAAGTTGCTATTGATAAAATCAATGTCTTTGCCTTCATCGTTACGGTTGGCGTGTTCGACCTGATCTTCGTAATCGGCGTGGATGCTGGCGGCTTGGCTGCGAATGTGTTTGACGCCTTTGCGCAATTTTAAAAAGTCGTCGATCACGTCGTGCATGGCGAAGACCGCGCCTTGGATGTAGGGTTGCTGGCCGCGTTCGGTGAGCAGGTCGGTGGCGCCTTTGAGCTTTTCAGTGACGGTGGCGACGTGACTGGCGAGGCGGGTGAGGGCGCCGTCGGTTTCCTGTTCAAGCATGGCCGTGGGGGTTTGGAAGACCATGACGCCTTGTTCGCCTTCGTTTTCATGGCCCGTGTTGATGGATTTCAGGAGTTCTTTGCCGAGGCGGACGATGTCGTCGGCGTGGCCGATGGCGGTTTCGAAGTGATGATTTTTTAAGACGGCCATAAATGCTCCTGATAATGAAGGCTAATAGTTAGCGAATTTTAACGATTGAGTCAAGCCGCAAAGTATTCCTGAATCGATTTGACATCCAGCCCGCGACCCTTGGAACCGACGCCACCTTTGACTGCAGCGATGGCCATCGTGACGGCGCGAGCGCCGGAGACCGTTGTATAGTAAGGGATTTTGCCCAGCAGGGCGGTGCGGCGGATGGAGAAGGAATCGGAAATGGCCTGTGCGCCGTCGGTGGTGTTGATGACGAGTGCGATGCGGTTGTCTTTCAACTGGTCGACGATGTGGGGGCGGCCTTCTCGCACTTTGTTGACGGTTTTGACGTCGATGCCCTGTGCGGTTAAGTAGGTGGCGGTGCCGGTGGTGGCGACCAGGGTGAAGCCGAGTTCCAGAAGCTCCCGTGCTACCGGGGCGATGAGGGGTTTATCGGATTCTTTAACGGAGATGAAGACACAGCCGCGCGAGGGCAGGGTGCTGCCTGCGGATAGCTGGGATTTGGCGAAGGCGCGGGCGAAATCGCGGTCGATACCCATTGCTTCGCCGGTGGATTTCATTTCAGGCCCTAAGATGACGTCGACGCCGGGGAAACGCGCGAACGGGAAGACGGCTTCCTTAACGGTGACATGGTCGATCGGGCGCAGGGCGTCAAGTTGGAAGGCTTTGAGCTTTTCCCCCGCCATGAGGCGGGCGGCGATTTTGGCAATGGGCACACCGATGGATTTGGCAACGAACGGCACGGTGCGCGAGGCGCGCGGGTTGACTTCGATGAGGTAGATTTCACCGTCTTTGACGGCGAATTGCACGTTCATCAGGCCTACGACTTTGAGGGCTTTGGCGAGCGCCACAGTCTGCGTGCGGACCTGCACGAGGATGGATTCGTCGAGGGAATATGGCGGTAGGCTGCACGCCGAGTCGCCAGAATGGATACCGGCCTCTTCGATATGCTGCATGATTCCGGCTACGAAAACATCTGTGCCATCACTAAGCGCGTCGACGTCGAGTTCGGTGGCGTCCTGCAAATAGGAGTCGATCAGGATGGGGCCGTCGCCGAAGAGTTTGATGAGTTCGCCGACGTAGTTTTCCAGCGCTTGCTTGTCGTACATGATGGCCATGCCGCGGCCACCTAGAACATAGGACGGGCGCACGAGCAGCGGGAAGCCGATATGGTCCGAGGCTTTCATAATTTCTTGCGTATTGAGGGCAATGGCGGATTTCGGCTGGCGGAGTTTGAGCTTATCGACGAGTTTGCGGAAACGGTCGCGGTCTTCGGCGAGGTCAATGGAATCCGGGGAGGTGCCGATGATGGGGACGCCGGCTTTTTCAAGCGCGCGGGCGAGTTTCAGCGGGGTCTGGCCGCCGAACTGGACGATGACGCCTTTGACGGTGCCGCGCGATTGTTCCTTGTGGATGATTTCGAGCACGTCTTCAGCGGTGAGCGGCTCGAAATAGAGGCGGTCGGAGGTGTCGTAATCGGTGGACACGGTTTCGGGATTGCAGTTGACCATGATCGTTTCGAAGCCGGCTTCCTTGAGCGCGTAAGCGGCGTGGACGCAGCAATAGTCGAACTCGATGCCCTGGCCGATGCGGTTGGGGCCGCCGCCGAGAATGATGACTTTGGCGCGGTTGGTGGGGTTGGATTCGCAGGAGCTGTCGAATTGGCCTTTGGAGGGGTCGAAATATTGCGCCACCGGCTCTTCGTAGGTCGAATACATGTAGGGCGTTTGCGAGTCGAATTCGCCTGCGCAGGTGTCAACGCGTTTGTAGACGGGGTGGATGTCGAGCATTTCGCGCAAGGACGTGATTTCCGAGGCGGTGGTGTGTGTGAGTTCGGCGATGCGGGCGTCGGAGAAGCCCATCCGCTTTAAGTTGAAGAGCTGCAGGCGCAGGTTTTCCGGGTCGAGTTTCATTTCCTTGCGGAAATCGTCCATCGTCTCTAAGCGCAGCTCTTCCTGCGTAATGTCGAGCAGCTGGCGCACGAACCACGGGTCGAACTTGCTGATGGCGCAGATTTCATCGACGTTCATGCCGAGGCGTAGCGCCTGGGCGGCCACGAGCAAACGGTCAGGCGTGGGGCGGGCGAGTGCGATGCGGGCGGCGTCGAGCGTGTTGATGCCCGGGGGTGGGTTGAGGCCGGTAAGGCCCGTCTCTAACGAACGCAGGGCTTTTTGCAATGCTTCTGCAAAGCTGCGGCCCATTGCCATCGCTTCGCCGACGGATTTCATGGCGGTGGTGAGTAAGGGATCGGTGCCGGGGAATTTTTCGAAGGTGAAGCGCGGGATTTTGACGACGACGTAGTCGATGGTCGGCTCGAAGGAGGCGGGGGTGACTTTGGTGACGTCGTTGAGGATTTCGTCGAGCGTGTAGCCCACCGCGAGTTTGGCAGCGACTTTGGCGATGGGGAAACCGGTGGCTTTCGAGGCAAGCGCCGAGGAGCGCGACACGCGCGGGTTCATTTCGATCACGATCATGCGGCCATCGACGGGGTTGACGGCGAACTGCACGTTGGAACCGCCGGTATCGACGCCGATTTCGCGTAAGACCGCGAAGGAGGCGTCGCGCATGATCTGGTATTCTTTGTCGGTCAGCGTCAAAGCGGGGGCGACGGTGATGGAGTCGCCGGTGTGGACGCCCATCGGGTCCACGTTTTCGATGGAACAGACGATGATGCAGTTGTCGGCTTTATCGCGCACGACTTCCATTTCGTATTCTTTCCAGCCCAGCACGGATTCGTCGATCATGACTTCGCCGATGGGGGAGGCGTCGATGCCGGATTTGATGATGAATTCGAACTCTTCCATGTTGTAGGCGATGCCGCCACCTGCGCCACCCATGGTAAACGACGGGCGGATGACGACGGGCAGGCCAATGCTGCCGAGAACCGCTTTGGCTTCTTCAAGCGATTTGACGACGGCGTTTTTGGGCACTTCGAGGCCGATTTTGGCCATTGCCTGACCGAAGAGCAGGCGGTCTTCGGCTTTGTTGATGGATTCAAGGCGGGCGCCGATCAGTTCGACTTCGTAACGTTCTAGGGTGCCGTTTTCGGCGAGTGCTTTGGCGCAGTTAAGCGCGGTCTGGCCGCCCATCGTGGGCAACAGCGCGTGCGGGCGTTCCTTGGCGATGATGCGGGCGACCATTTCGGGGGTGATGGGTTCGATGTAGGTGGCGTCGGCAAGCTCCGGGTCGGTCATGATGGTGGCCGGGTTGGAGTTGACGAGGATGACGCGGTACCCTTCGGCGCGCAGGGTTTTGCAGGCTTGCGTGCCCGAGTAGTCGAATTCACAGGCCTGTCCGATAACGATGGGGCCGGCGCCGATGATGAGGATGGATTCGATGTCTGTGCGTTTTGGCATGGCTATTTTTTATCCTGAAAAATCATGAAGGCGGCGCGTTTCATGGCTTGGCTGCTGGTGTGATTTGTGCGGTGTACACGGTTTTAGGCGTGGTGGGCGTGCATGGGGTTTTGTCGCAGATGGCTTGGGAGACGACGTCGAGAAGTTTGAAGATGTCCACGTCGAGCTTGTAGTGGAGCTGGTAGCGCGTGTGGGTGTCGAAATCGTCGGTGGTGAGGGTGAGGGTTTCGTAGGCTTTGTCGAAATTGTAGCTAGTTGCCATGAAGGCGATGCCGTATTCGAGATGGGCGGTGTTGGTTTCGGGGGCATATTCTTCCATGAAGAGCGGGTCGAAATGCGGGATGCCGTTATCGAGTTTGATCAGGTCGATGGTGTAGCCGTACGCGTTATTGCTGGCAGCCGACCCGGAGATGATGAGGAAGCGGTTGGCGCCGAGGGCGATGGTTTCCTGCTTCGTGAGTTCGCGCGAGGACGCGGCGTTTTGGGTAGGCGATTTGCGTGGCGCTCCTGCGGCAAACGTTGGGGCAGCAAGGAGCAGGGCCATCAGCAGCGCGATGATTTTCATGCGGCTTTCTTGTGCTTTTGCATCAGTTCCACGAAATCGTCGAAGAGGTATTGGCTGTCATGCGGGCCGGGGGAGGATTCGGGATGATACTGCACGCAGAAGACGGGCTTGTCGGTGACGCGCAGGCCTTCGACGGTGTCGTCGAAAAGCGACATGTGCGAAACTTCGACGTTGGGGGGGAGGCTATCGGCGACAACGGCGAAGCCGTGGTTCTGACTGGTGATTTCTACTGCGCCCGTCGCCAAGTTTTTGACGGGTTGGTTGGCGCCGCGATGGCCGCGGGCGAGTTTTTCGGTGCGGCCGCCGAGCGCAAGGCCCAAGAGTTGGTGGCCGAGGCAGATGCCGAAGATGGGAGTGTCGGTGTCGATGAGTTTGCGCAGCATGGGCGTGGAGTAGACGCCGGTGGCGGCGGGGTCGCCGGGGCCGTTGGAGAGGAACACGCCGTCGGGCTTGTAGGCGAGGATGTCTTCGGCGCTGGTTTTGGCGGGGACGACGGTGACTTTGCAGCCGCGCTCAGCGAGGCTGCGCAGGATGTTAAGTTTCTGGCCGAAATCAACGGCGACGACGTGGTATTTTTCAACAAACGCGGTGCGCTGTTCGGGCTGGAGGCGCCACAGGCCTTCGGTCCAGTCATAGGCTTTGGCGGTGGTGACGGTTGCGGCGAGTTCAAGGCCGGACATGTCGGGACTTTGTTGCAGGCGCGACATGGCGCCGCGCAGGTTTTCCTGCGTCAATTGCTGGCTGGAATGGACGATGGCGCAGTTCTGTGCGCCGTGGTCGCGGATGTGGCGGGTGATGGCGCGGGTGTCGACGCCGGAAATGCCGGTGATGCGGTTGGCTTGCAGCCATTCGTTCAGCGTGGAGTCGCTGCGGAAGTTGGAATCGCGGGTGATGCGTTCGCGGATGATGAGGCCAGCGGCGACGGGGCGGATGGTTTCGGCGTCCTCGTCGTTGCAGCCGACATTGCCGATATGGGGGAAGGTGAAAGTGATGACTTGCCCCGCAAAGGACGGGTCGGTCAGGATTTCCTGATAGCCGGTCATGGCGGTGTTGAAGCAGATTTCACCGGTGGTGATGCCTTCGGCGCCGATGCCTTCACCGAAAAAGAGCCTTCCGTCCGCTAATAAGAGGCAAGCGTTGGCGTTAGTCGGGATCGTCGGGGCGTTTTCGTGCATGGTTCCTGCTAAAAACTCGTGTGATGGAGGCTATAAATTCGGCCAAATTGGCCGCACCTTAAAGGTGCAGCCCGCCTACGTCAAGGGCGCATTTGGCTTACGTTGCGTAGGCAAATAAAAGGCCGGAATTATTATGTTTTAAAGGCTGGCGTTTTAGAGGCTGTGTTCGCTCAGGCGGTGGCAGGGCACCAGCGGATCGTCAGGGGAGTAGGAAAGAATGCCGCGCAGCCATTCGGGCTGGTACTCGTGGTAGGCAGGACGGAAATGGGTGGAACGGGTTTCTTCTTCGTAGAGCCTGGAAAGCTTGTTACGGGCTTCTTCGACGCCGAAGGTTTGGCGGAAGGTTTCAAGCAGGATTTCAAGGGTTTTGGGGTTGGGGGTGCCCCATTCGCGGTTGGAATTGGTGGCACAGTGGATAACGTTGCCGTTGTCGTCGGAGCGGCGCATCAGCTCGGCTTTGAAGCGTTCGCGGGCGATGTCGGAGGTTTCGGAGTTGGCGGCGATGGCGGTTTCCAGCTCCAGCAGGAAATGCTCGACGACTTCGGGCTGACCGTGGAACAGGGTTTCATGCAGCAAGGTGAGGCCAGCGCGGCGGGTATTGTTATATTGCCGCTCATAGGCGGCGTCCGTGATATAGCCTTTGTCGTGCAGGGCGTGCACGCGGGTGGCCACCGCATGGAACATGTCGGGATTGCGCGAATAGACGGCGCGGAAAATCGGCGTATGGGGGTTGCCGTCGGTGCGGGCGAAGAGTTCGCCGTAGGTGTTGTCGTCAAGTAAATGATTGCGGTGGAGGAGGAAAATCTCGGTGGCGACGTGGTCGAACAGCTCGCGGTTGCCGGTGTGGATGGAGGCGAGCACGGTGGTGATGTTATGGCTGGTGCGGTCGATGAACTGGTGGGCGAATTCTTCGTGGCTCATGATGCCGCTGTCGCGCAGCATGGTCAACTCGTTATAGACGAGGTTATAAAGCTCCATCTGGCCGCTGGAAATGGCGTCCAGCAGAGTGTTGTAGCCGTCGCTGTTGGCGGCGGTCATCATCTGGGCGTAGGCCTGCCATGTAAGCGCGCTGCGCTGGTTTTCGGGCAGGGTTTCGTTGCGGGCTGCTTCGGCGTGGCAGAAATCGCGCAGGAGCTCGAACATGGCGGCGGCTTTGGCGACTTTCAAATCGGGTTCGCCGGGGGCTTTATTAACGAAAGGCAGGTGCAGGATGTCGTGGAAATGGGTGAAGCGGTTGATGCTGCGCTCGAGCATGACCGATGGGCGCGCGATGGCTTTTTCATCGAGGAAGTTTTTGATTTGATCGTAATGGTCTTCGGCTTCATCGGCGTTGGCGGTGTCGAGGCAGTATTCGGTGATGAGCTTATGCAAATCCTTCGCCCATTGCGTACGCTGGGCAAGGGTGTAGCTGGAGCCGATTTTTACGGCTCTTGGGGTGTGGCGGCTGATGCTCATGGGTAAAGGATTGTTAACTTTTGACGGCGACAAAGTCAAGCCATTCGTTTATTAATAAAAACGAATAACTAGAGTTGGTTATTGGCGGACAAAAATGGTGGCGGTGTTGCCTTGATACATTTGTTTCCAGCCTTTTCGGTGGGTGAACTGGCTGATGAATACGGTTTCGCCGTTGGGGATGATGGCCGCATTCATTTGATAACTATTGAGAATATTGTCCCAGCCGGGGGCGTTATCATGGAAGATTAAATAATCGCGGGCGACATTGACGGGGTAGGCGGTGTCGATGCGACCATCCATCCAGATTTTGATGTGTCCATGCGACATGAAGATGAGGGCGCCGCCGAGGTTAAAGGTGTTGAACAGGCGCGCGTCCGGATAGTGGGATTCAAGGTAGCGCACTTCGGGGGCGAGGTCTGGCAGGGGGTTAAAGCGGTAGGTTTCGTAAAAATGCGCGGCTTGGGGGCTGAGGGCAGCGAAGGTGGTGGCGATACAGAGCAGCAGGAGTGCCACGGCGACGCGCGTATCATGCAGTAGGCGCGTGCCGAGTGCGCACAGGCGTTCGACGGACACGGGGCGTGGGGCGTTGGCGGAAGGGTTGCGGCGCATACAGGCGTGGATGCCTTCGGCGAGAATGGGAGCGGCGATGAGGCCGAAAATATAAAGGTTGCGCACCGAGCGCACGCCGGGAATCAGCCACAGGGCGACAAGCCAATGCTCGACAGTGGAGGTGGGCGGGTGTTTGACGGTCAGGAAAAGCAAAATCGCGAGGTAGGAGATGAGCGGGCCGTTATTCCATGTGATGAGCACCGGCTGCCACTCGACGATGAGTTTCTGGCTCAAATCGCTGGCCAGCGTGCCGTAGATACCGGTGATGATGCCGGTGCCGTAAGGGTTGATGAGGCAGGCGAGCAGGCTGGCAACGCCAGTGGCAAATAAGCGCCGGAAGAGGGTGATGTCACGTTTCAGCAACGCGCCCAGCCCGTAAGCGCCGAGAAAAACAAAAGCGGTGATGAACGCGCCGTGGACGTTGGCCCAGAGACACATGAACATGGGGGCGGCGATGAGCCAGCGATGGCGGATATTGCCGTGGTAGAGCTGGCGCAGGAACAGCAGCGTCATGGCGGTGAACAGCATGCTGGCCTGAAACGGGCGGAGGTTCATGCTGCAGACGGTCATGGAAAAAATGACGGTCGCAAAGAAGGCGCTTAAGCCTTCGCGGGTTGCCAGCACGCACAGGGCGAACATGAATGACAGCGTGGCGGCGATGGTGAATGCGTTGAGCATGACGACGCCGTGCCAGTGGTAATGGTCGTAGAGGGCACTGGCCAGAATGTCCCACAGCCATGAGAGGTTGTACCACGGGTGACTTCCTGCGGTGAAGGACCATGTGTCGTGCGCGGGCACCCAGCCGAGTTCGCGGATCTGGCTGCCGGCGCTGAGGTGCCACAGCGTATCGGGATCTGAAAACATGGAGGAATGCGCCGTCGGTAGCAGCAGCAGGTAGACGAGGTAGACGACGGCGGAAAGGATGAAAATCGGCATCAGCGAGGGAAAAGCTGGCGGGGCTGGAGCGGATTTTTTTCGTTGTAGGACATGATGCGGCGGAACCAGTCGTGCTCGCCGCCTTGGGGTTCGGAACCGGCGGGATTTTGCATGTTGTGGTAGGCGGGGGTGCCGCGGTCGGTGGTTTCGGCATACATGCGCTTGACGTTTTCACGCGCCATCACGCGGCCGTAGGTGTCGTACATGGCCTTGTGCAGCACGTCGATAACGAGCCCGTTGGGCGTGCCTTTTTCGATGTCGCACTGGGTGGCGGTGTGGAAAATATTCCAGCCGGACTGGGTGCGGGAATTAAGTTCGGTGCGCATTTCGGCCGGGGTGAGGATTTCGCGCAGTTGCTTGATGAAGGCGGCGACGACGGGTGCGTCGCCAGCTTTGATGGCGCTGATCAGCGGTGTGAAATCGTGCGAGCTTTTGCTGATGAATTGCTGTTTGAAGGTTTCCTCGTCGATCTTTCCCTTGTCGCGCAGGTCTTTCAAATGTTCGAAATGCTTGTCGCAGATTTCGGTGTTGTGGCTTTTGACGGCGTAATGCATGGGGGTCATGCCGTCAGTGGTGGGGAGGGTGAAGCAGGCGGCGAAAAGATCGTCGTCGAAGGCGTGGACTTTGCGTAGCAAATCGAGTTCGTTAACGACCATTTCATAGGTGTGCACATCGCCGTTGAGCAGCGACTGGTGGATAAGCGTATGGTCGGAGACGGTGGGGCGGATCATCATCTCGCCCATTTCTACCCAGCTGAGGTGATGCTCGTCGCCGTTGCTGCGCGTGACTTTGTGGCAGGAGTCGATGATCAGCTTGAAGAGGCGCTTGGCTTTTTCGATGCGCAGATCGTTCGGGCAGTTAATGTCGGGGGCGAAGCACAAATGCAGAGCATCAATCAGATGCGTACACTCGTTGGCACTTAAATCCAAGAAGGCGTGCGGGTTACGCTGGGCGACGTCGTTCACCGTTTTTTCCATGAAGGGGAAAAAACGGTCAATATCGGCGCGGGTGTTGCACTGGAACGCGAGTTCGCAGATCTGCGTGTGAAGCAGCTGGCCGTCGCGCGAGCGGGTGTGTCCGCCGCAGTGTTCGGTTTTGTTCTGGCCTGTCGTGTCCCTTGTCGACATAGGCAGCCTCTTGGAATTAGTCGTGCTTGGTCACGAAATCGACGATGATCGGCACGACATGCTCGCGGAACTTGCGGCCGTTGAAGATGCCGTAATGGCCGACGCCTTTTTGCACGTGGTGCTTGCGCTTGGAAGCCGGAAGCGCGGAGCAGATTTTCTGCGCCGCTTCGGTCTGGCCGACGCCGGAGATATCGTCCAGCTCGCCTTCGAGCGTGAGCAGTGCGGTTTCGGTGATGGCCGACGGTTTAACTTTCTTGCCATTGTAGATGAATTCGCCGCGCGGCAGCAGGTAACGCTGGAAGACCTGGTCGATGGATTCGAGGTAGAAATCAGCCGGGAGATCGCACACGGAAAGATATTCGTCGTAGAATTTGTGGTGCGCGGAAGCGGAGTCTCCGTCGCCGTCGACGAGGTGTTTGAACAGATCGACATGCGCGGTGATGTGGCGGTCGAGGTTGAGCTGCATGAAGCCGGAGAGCTGTAAGAAACCCGGATACACGCGGCGCATGAAGCCCGGATACATGGCGGGCACACGGGTGATGACGTTGGATTCGAACCACGACAGCGGTTTTTCAGCGGCGAGCTTGTTCACCTTGGTCGGGTTCACGCGGGTGTCGATCGGGCCGCCGATGATGGTCATCGAGCGCGGGGTGCCTTTGTCGCTGTTTTCGTTCATGACGGCGGCAGCCACCATCACAGGCACGGAAGGTTGGCAGACGGCCATTAAATGCACATCCGGCCCAAGCTTGCGGGTGAACTCGATGGTGTAGCTGATGTAGTCTTCGAGGTGGAACTCACCGTGAATCATGCTCACATTGCGGGCGTCCAGCCAGTCGGTGATGTAGACGTCGAGGAAAGGAAGCATGGCTTCGACGGTGCCGCGAAGCAGCGTGGCGTGGTGGCCGGACATCGGGGCGACCAGCAGGAGTTTTGGCTGGACTTTTTTGGTGTCCTTACGGAAATGCAGCAAACGGCAGAACGGGCGCGACTGCACTACTTCTTCGATGACGGCGACCTGCTTGCCTTCCATAAGCGTGGAATTGATGCCGAAAGCAGGTTTGCCGTAGCGGTGGGTGACGCGCTCTACCAGTTCGGAAGCGGCGGCGACATGGCGGCTGACATTGGTGTAGCTGAACGGGCTGAGCGGGTGGCTGTACATCGTTTTACTGGCGTGGGCCAGCATGTTGATGGGGGTGAGGGCGGCGTATTGCATTTCGTGGAGGTTATACAGCGGCAGGTTTTCGCGGATAATCATTCATGTTCCTATCTGGCCGTTAAGGGCTCTGGGTGCAATTTATTTCGAGCATATAGTATACCTTAAATTTGATAAATTATATGTTAATTTGCAATATGGAAGCAGCAAACCCGCCATTTGTGCCGAGTTTGACCACTTGACAGGCACCGGGCGAGGACTAGTTTAGCAAGCCTATGAATGAAACCGACTATCACATGCTGGCCGACCGCCAGCTCGATCGCATCGCCCAAACGCTGGAAGACGCCGACCAGCAGGGCCTGATCGAACTTGAACAGGATGCGGGGGTGGTGACCATTGCGCTGAACGATAAGCGGCAGTTCATCGTGAGCAAACATTCGCCGACGCGCCAGATATGGCTGTCGTCGCCGGTGTCGGGCGGGTTGCATTTCGTATATGACGGGCAGGAATGGCGCATTGCTGACAAGCGGACGCTGACGGATGTGCTGTATAGCGAATTGGGACAGGTGGCGGGGGGGAAGGCATGAGCGATGTAGATGACAGCGATTACCTGGAACCACGCAAGCTGGACAAACTGCCCGACCCGATGACGCAGGCGCACAAAGAATTGAAAGCCGCCGCCATGTCATGGCTGGGCGCACTGCAAAATGTGGCGTATGCCGCGCCGACGCGCATTATGCGCATAAAAACCCAGGGCAGCGAGGCGCAAAGCGAAGTGTCGGTGTCGCCGGTATCGTGGTTTACCGGGGTGAAGGAAAAGGTAGAATCGTCACTCAAGCGCCTTGAAGCGCAGTTGGCGGAATCATGGAATTTACGCCGCGATAAGCGCCACGACACGGAAGAATTATGGCAGCGCTATGCGCGCAATCTTGAAGCACAGATGCTGCAACTGACCAAAACGTTGCTCGACGCCGAAGATGCCATCGACCAGCGCGTGGTGCGCAATACGCAGGCCGTGCGTCGCTCGCAGGAGCGGCTGAAAATGGCGCTTGGCAAGGTGATTCAGGTGTTTCCGGAAAACGGTTATGAACTTGGCGACGGCGAGCTGCTGTCGTTGCAGGGTAAAGTCGTGGACGGCAGGGGGGCTTCGCGATGAGCAGGCATGCCACGCTGGAAACACGCCCCAAGGGCGAAATCAGGCGGCTGGCGCCGTTGTTGCGTTATATCAAACCGTACCGTATGCAGTTTTTCGGCGCGCTGGTGGCGCTGATCGTTTCGTCGTCGTCGGTGCTGTGTCTGGGCACGGCGATTCGTTATCTCGTCGATCAAGGCTTAGGCAAGGGCGACCCGCATTTGCTCGACCACGCGTTTACGATGCTGATCGGGGTGATCGTGGTGCTGGCGGCGTCGACGTTTGCGCGGTTTTTCCTGATATCTTATATCGGTGAGCGAGTGGTGGCGGATATCCGTAACGACGTGTACCGGCGGTTGATTCACATGCATATCGGCTTCTTCGAGGTCACGCGCATCGGCGAGCTGGTGTCGCGGTTGATTACGGATACCACGTTGTTGCAAACGGTGATTGGCAGCACGGTGTCGGTGGCGGCGCGGAATTTGCTGCTGCTGATGGGTGGGCTGGGGTTGTTGTTTTACAGCAACGCGATGCTGGCGAGCTATCTGCTCGGCATCGTGCCGCTGGTGGTGATTCCGATTATTTTGCTGGGGCGGCGCGTGCGCGTCACGGCGCGGGAAACGCAGAGCCGCGTGGCCGATATCAGCTCACGTGCGGAAGAAAGTTTGAACGCGATCCGCGCGGTGCAATCGCTGGCGCTGGAAGAGTATGAAAAAAAGCGATTCGGCGAGGATGTGGCGGGAACGCTCGCGACCGCGCTGAACCGGATTAAGCTGCGGGCGTTTTTGACCGCACTGGTGATTTTGCTGGTGTTTGGCGCGATTGTGACCGTGCTTTGGATTGGTGGCAAGGAAGTTTTGGCCGGGCGCATCAGCAGCGGGGAATTATCGGCGTTTGTGTTTTATTCGGTTGTGGTGGCAGGCGCGGTGGGCGCGATTTCCGAGGTGTGGGCGGATTTGCAGCGCGCGGCGGGCGCGGCGGAACGTTTGAGCGAATTGCTGGCGGAGGAATCGCTGGTAGTGTCGCCGCAGAATGCGGTGTCGATTGCCAGCAATACACCGGCGCAGGTGAGTTTCGAGCATGTGTTTTTCACCTATCCGACGCGGCCCGATAAGCAGGCCATTCATGATTTCTCCTTACGCGTGGAAGCGGGGCAGACGGTGGCGCTGGTCGGCCCGTCGGGCGCGGGGAAAACGACGATTTTCCAATTGCTGATGCGATTTTACGACCCGGCGTCCGGTATGGTGAAAATCAACGGCATCAATATTCGCGAGCTGGCGTTGCCGCAGCTTCGCGGTATGATCGGCATCGTGCCGCAGGACCCGGTTATTTTTTCCGGCACGGCGCGTGAGAACATCCGGCTCGGCAATATCGCCGCTACGGATTTAGAGATCATGGCGGCTGCCAAAGCCGCTTCGGCGCTGGATTTCCTAGAGAAGCTGCCCCAGGGTTTGGACACGCATCTGGGCGAAAAAGGCATCCAGCTTTCAGGCGGGCAGCGCCAACGCATCGCCATCGCGCGCGCGCTCATCCGCAATCCGCAGTTGTTGCTGCTCGATGAAGCCACCAGCGCGCTGGATTCGGAAAACGAACACCTGATCCAGCAAGCGCTCGCCCGCCTGATGCAGGGGCGCACCACCTTCGTGATCGCGCACCGGTTATCGACGATTACCCGCGCCGACCAGATCGTGCTCGTCAATGACGGGCGGATCGAGGCGGTGGGCACGCATAGCGAGCTTTTACAGCGTAGCCCGCTTTATGCGAGGCTGGCTGAGTTGCAATTCCGCGCGGCGGCTTAGATACCCCCAAACACTCTGCATGTTACTGCGTCGCATGAGGGGGCTACAATGGTGCGTGGGGGAGTGTAGTTATGCCCGGGGTTAGGGCTGGTATGATCTCAATGGGTTGATTTAATAAGGATATAGGCCGTAACGGAAGATGGCGAACACGCCTGATCCTTAAGGAAAAAGTAACACACTTTTGTTACACTATAATACTGATATTTCTCATAATTCATTTATCTGCGACCGCATGACGAGTCAGAATTCCAAAACTATCCACCTGCCGTGGCACCAGCGCGAAAGCTTCTGGATGAGCATTTATCCGAAGACGGAAAGCTTTGCACCGGACGTGCGCGCGTGTCTCGAAGCGGCGGGTTTCATTCATGACGAAGGCTTGACGCGCCAGATCAACGGCGACTGGACGAGCGTGTGGGCGCAGGTCTACGGCGGGTTGCAGGCAATCGGCATGCTCAATGAAGTCGATATTGCGCTCGTGCCTGATGCGACCGAACCGGCGCTGCGCGCCGAGGCGGAAGTGCGTAGCTGCGAGGAGATTGAAGCGCTGGCACAGAGCATGTGGCTGGGCGACGCGCTGATTGAAAACCGCCTGATGTGCTATCTGCAACCGGTGCTTGGCGGTAACGACAAGGTGTTCGGCTACGAGTCGTTCGCGCGCGTGAAGGCCAAAGACGGCAGCATCATCGGCGGCAACAAAATCATTGCGGCAAGCAAGGTGCTGGGCATTGAATTCATGATCGATCGCTGGCTGCACGTGGAAGCGGTGAAAACCTTCGTCGGCAGCGATTTCAACGGGTTTTTGTTTATCAATTTTTTCCCGGGCTTCATTCACCGCCCGGCAGTGTATATGGAAGGCTTGTCGGAAACCGTGAAAGGGTACGGGATTGTGGCTAAGCACGTGGTGCTGGATTTCACGAATTCGGAAACGCCACGCGATATCCGCCATCTCAACAGCGTGTGCGATTACGCGCGTTCGCGCGGGTATTCGATTGCGCTGGACGATATCGCGTCGCTGGCCAATGCGCGGCGCTTAGTACCGGAAATCAAGCCGGACTTTTTAAAAATCGATATGCAGATCGTGCAGCAGGTGCAGCAGAGCGATAAGCGTGAGCTGGTGCGGGGCCTGGTGGAAGTAGCGCATCAGGTTGGGTGCTCGGTGATCGCCGAGGGCGTGGAAACGAGCGAGATTCACGAGGAGCTGAAATCGCTCGGCGTCGATTTATTCCAGGGTTATTTATTCTCCCCTCCGGTGCCGGTGGAAACTGCGCTTGCGCGGAGTGCCGCAACGGGCGCGCAATGAAGCTGCATGTGCTTCAGCACGTGGCGTTCGAGGGCGCTGCGAACATCCTCAAATGGGCGGAGCTTAAGGGCCACAGCGTGACTACCACGCGATTTTTCGAAATGGGCTGGGAAGTGCCGCCGGTGGCTGAAGTGGACTGCCTGTTCATCATGGGCGGGCCGATGAGCGTGTATGAAGAAAGCGAGCACGCGTTTTTAATTCCTGAGAAGACGTTTATCCGCGCGGTGATTGATGCGGGAAAACCGGTGCTCGGGATTTGCCTCGGCGCGCAGCTTTGCGCGGATGTTCTGGGCGCGAAAGTCTATCCGATGGGCCAAAAAGAAATCGGGTGGTATCCGGTTTCTAAAGTGGCGCCGCACCCGATATTTTTCGATATGAACGAAGGCCAGCATGTGTTCCACTGGCACGGCGATACGTTCGATCTGCCGATGGGGTCCATCTTGCTCGCCAGTTCAGCGGTGTGCAAACATCAGGCGTTCATGTGGAAAGAGCAGGTGATGGGGTTGCAGTTCCACATGGAGATGACGCCCGACGATATCCAGCTATTGATCGAGAATTGCTTCGAGGATTTGAAAATGCCGGGGCCGCACGTGCAGAAGGACGGCGAGATACAGAAGCATTCGCAGCATGCGGATATTCTGGCCGGGCTGCTCGATAGCGTGCTTACGCGGTTTGTGAGTTAGCGGGCACGTCGAACGCCATCAGGGGAGCGGCGAGTTTCAGCAGGGCGTTGACCAGCGCATTGCGGTGGTGGAAATACATCCAGTTGTTTTCGAGTTGGCTGCCGAGGCGTAGTTTCGTCTCGTAGCCCGCCTGTCCGCTTTGGTAGGTGGTGTAGGCTTTATCCAAACAATATTGCAGGTTGGCGATCCAGCTTATGAAGTAGAGATTGTGCTCCTGGCCTTCAAGCTCACGCATGCAGAAGAATTTGTCTAGCAGGCGGGAGTGGCCTTCGAGCATGACGTTGCAGGCGATGAGCTTTCCGTTGAGGATATACAGCGAGCAGATGCCGTTGCGCGATTGCGCGACATTGCGGAAATAATCGCGGGTGAGTTCTTCGAATTGTAAATCGCTGCGGGATTTGGTTTCTAAATACATGGAGTAAATGTCATCCAGATACGGCTCGATGTCGCGCGTGTGGGTGATTTCGATGCCAGGATTTTTTTTGATCTTGCGGCGGATGTCCTTACGGGCGTTGGCGCTTAAGGTGGCGATGTAGTCGTCGATGGTTTTAAAGGTGACGGGCGAAACCGCCGTGGGCATGCCGGCAACGCAGGTGAAGCCGTGCGCGGCGAGGATTTCGTGAGCGATTGTCTTGTTGGCGTCGCTTACGTCTTTAAAGGCGAGCAGGCCGGTGCGGTGGGCGCGGGCGTCGCGTTTGAAAAAGGCGAGAAGGCCAGCGAACCATGCGCGTTTCTGGTCGGGCGTGGCGTCGGGGTGGAAGGCGATGAGGCAGGTTTCGGTGGCGAAGGAGCCGATGCAGGCGAGGTTGAGTTTAGCGCGTAAAACGGTGAGGATTTTTTTTATCGTGCCGTCGGCGGTGGTGGCGAGATCGTATTTCGTGTAAAAGGCGGGAAAGGCGGCAAGCAACGTGTCGCCTTCGGTGAGGGTGTAATAGCAGAAGGTGAAGCCGGGGACGACTGCGCGCTCCACGGCGAGGCAATAATCGTAATCCTCAAGACAATGGGGGAAGCAGCTATTCCATTCTTCGCGCGCGATAGCGGCGATGGTTTCGACGCGTCGGGCTTCAGCCATGTTGTTTTTCGAAGAAATCGGCGGTGAGGCTAGCCACTTTCTTGTGCTCGCGGTCGACATGGATCATGTGGTAGCTGTCTTCGAACCAGTGAAGTTCGTGCGGGGCGCCGATATGCTTGTCGATATAGAGGGCGTTTTTCGGATGGCTGAGATCATCTTCGCGCGCGTGCATGATGACGGCGGGGGTTGTCATCGACGGCAGGGCGGTTTTGAACCAGCGGGAAAGGGCGAGCATTTGTTGCAATGCGCGGACGGGGAATTCGTCCAGCACGCCTTCGGTGGAAAGTTGCTGCATGGCCTTGCGCAGGCGATCATCCTTGATGCCGATACTTTCGGTTTCACCGAAAGAATAATTGCGGAAAATAGGTATTTCGGCGAGTGAGAGAGGGGCGAAAGAGAGGATTTTATAGTGCAGGGGCACGTTCCACCCGTTGTAGCGGAAGCAGGGGGAATACAAGGCGTTTGCGGTGAAGAGGCTGGGTTGTTTTAGCGAAGCGGCCATGCCTAGCTTGCCGCCGACGCAAATACCGGCGGAGTACATGCTATCGACTTTGCCCCGTAAATCATTGCCTGCGGACAGCACGCTGTCCAGCCAATCCTGCCATTTGGTTTTGATGAGTGTCGCTTCGTCGACGCCATGTCCGGCGAGCAGTGGAGCGTAGACAGTGTAGCCGCGTTTGACGAGGCCCTTGGCGACCCAGCGCATTTCAGCCGGAACGCCGGTGAGGCCGTGGATGAGCAGGATGCCTTTGCCGTTAGTGCCTTCGTGGAAGAAACTTAAATCGTCAGCCATTGGCTTTGCTGAGGAAACCCAGCGCGTGGCAGGTGTCGATTACGTGCACGCCTTCGGCCTTTTGCTGGTCGCGGATGGATTCGTGGAAGGTTTTCATTTTCTTCCAGTGCATGCGCGGGCGGAAATGATGTTCGGCGTGGTAACCGTTGTTGAACCAGAGCAGGTTGTAAACGAAGTTATAGGTGCTGACGCCCCATGCGATGGGTTTGTTGGGGTTGCCGTTATAATGCTCGTAATAGCCGTTGAGGGAGGACAGGCAGTTGCCGAGGAAGTTAAAGATCACCATGATGAACAGGGCTTTGATGTTGATGAAGGTCATGATAAGCAGCATGAGAGCTAAGCAGGCCAGTTCGATGATGCCGAAATGCGCGTTGGCGGGGGATTGCTTGTGCAGGGCTTTGTAGAGCGCTTTGATGTCGTCGCGGAAAAAGCTTTTGAAGGTGTAGGACCAGACGTCCTCGGGCTTGCCGTCGTGCCCGTGGCGGTAGATGGAGAGCCAGTCGATAGTTTCGCCTTTGTCGTTGGGCAGGTCGGAGTTGCCGGAATGGTGGCGATTGTGAACCCATGTGTAGAAGGCTTGGGAGAAGCCGACCGCGAGGGATTCAACGAGGCTGAAGGCGCGGTTTAAATAGTCGTTGTTGAAATACGGATTATGCAGGAAATTGTGCGACACGCCGTTGATGTTCCATGAGATGGATACAGCATAAAGGCACAGCAGCGGCAGCGATACCAGTACCGGTAGCACCGGCAGGTTGATGAACAGCCACCACACGAAAATGAGATGCGCGACGCCTGCGAGGACGGGCACGATATCCCACGTGGAATGGGCGAAGAGTTTCTGGGCGGTCATGCGGCCTCCTTGATGCAGTTTAGGATGGCGAGGTTGGTTTTCTGGTTGATGTCGGATGCGAGCGCCAGTTTACGGCCCAGGCGCGGCTGGTCAATCATCGATTCTAATTTTTTGAGGGCGACTTGGTGTTTTAAACCGGAATAGAGTTTGGGGCTGTAGTCGCCGTTGACGTCGATGCCGATGACGTTGTGGCGACTCATGAGGAAGCGCAGGAGGTGCAGCAAATAGGGCAGGTGCATTTTTCCCTGATCCCAGTTAGTGATGGCGTCGGCGTGGCTGAGGACGTCCTTGTCGATGGTGATGTAGATGTTGCGGGTCTTGACCAGCGTTCGCAGTTGCTGGCAGAAGGCGTCCTCGCCGAGTTTGCCCATATCGAAGCGCTTGAAGCGGTGGGAGGGGGATTGCCACGGCAGCATGTGGATGCGGCCGAGCTTGAGGGCGGCGAGGTTGGCGCCTTTGAACTGCGGGCGCACTAAATCGCGGCTGCACACGCCGATGGTGATGACGCGTTCGACCTGCTGGATGTAAAGCGCGCGGTTGACCCATGAGCCGCAATGCATGCCGCCGGAGAACTTCACCCAGTCGGGGTGGTTGTCGAAATGGATGACGGTGAGCGGCGAGGGGTCGGATTCGGCGACGAGGTCGATCAGCAGCGCCGTCACGTGGTGGAAATCGCCGGAGCCCATGAAGGTGACGACGGGGGCATGGGTGTTGTCGACTGTGGTGTCGCGGGCGAGGTAGGTTTGTAAGTGCTGGCGCAGGAGTTTCAGGTTCTTGTCCTTACCCCAGAGGCGCACGAGCGCACCTTCGCGGCGGGCGTCGATCTGCGTGGCTTTCAGGTCGTTGCAGACGGCCATGAATTCCGGTTGCGACTTAAACGCTTCATCGAGGTGGAGGACATTCAGCAACATGGTTTTTTATCCGAAGAACGCCTGCGCGCTGAAGATGCAACCGAGCGTCGCCAGGATGAAAGTGAGGATCAGGAAATGCTTGCGGCGCGTAATGGCCGATATGGCGGTGATGGCGATGGAAACCTGAAACGCGGTGATGGCGCGGGCGAGGACTTCATGCTGGTGCATGAAATAGCGCGAGGCGGTTTCTTCCTGAGTGGCTTCGGTTTTGATTTCTTCCTGTTCTTTTTTATAGCGGTCTAGCTTGTCCTGAAGGGCGGGGGTTGCGGTGCCTTCTAAGCGCGATTCAATGATGGCGGCTTTGATGCCTTTGGCCTGGTAATAGCCCCAATGGTCGGAGGCGTGCATCTGTTCGAGCATGGCTTCGTTGGCGTAGTGCGCGGCGTACAAGCCGGTGATGGCGCCGCCGACCGCGAGGAAGGCGGAGATCAGCGCGCAATACAGCAGCCAACGTTCGCCGCTGTGTTCGGCGTGATGGTGGATTTCTTCCATCTGGGTTTCAGTGGAGACTTCGATTTCTTCCATAACGATTCCTTGTCATTCTGGCGTAGGCGGGGATCTAATCCTAGGCGCGTCTGCGCCGGAAAGAATTATTTTCCTCGCATCCGCGAGTAGTATTGGATCCACGCCTTCGCGGGGATGACGGTATTAAATTACTGCTTGCAGCGGCGGATAAGCTGGTCGATGAGGTTGAGGCCCATGTCGATTTCTTCGTAGGAAATCATCAGGCTCGGGGCGAAGGTAATCACGTTTTTGTAATAGCCGCCGACGTCGAGCACGAGGCCGTATTTCTTGCCTTTGTAGTCGAGATCGCCCTTCATGGCTTCGTCGCACATGCGGTCCAAGAGGGCCTTGTCCGGGGTGAAGCCGTCTTCGCCGCAGATTTCAGCGCGAAGTGCTAAGCCGAGGCCGTCGACATCGCCGATGACTTTGTGGCGTTTTTGCAGGTCTTGCAGGCCTTCGAGGAAGTATTTGCCTTTGGCCATGACCATTTCTTCGAAGTTGCCTTCGTTGAAAATGCGCATGGTTTCCAGCCCCGCAGCGGTGCCGATGGGGTTGGAGGCGAAGGTGGAGTGGGTGCTGCCCGGCGGGAAGATGGTCGGGTTGATCATATCTTCTTTAGCCCAGACGCCCGAGAGCGGGTTCATGCCGTTGGTCAGCGCCTTGCCGAAGACGAGAACGTCGGGTTTCACGTTGAAATGTTCGATGGAGAACAGCTTGCCGGTGCGGTAGAAGCCCATCTGGATTTCGTCGACGACCATGAGGACGCCGTATTTATCGAGAACTTTTTTGAGTTCCGAGAAATAGTTCATCGGCGGGATGACGTAGCCGCCGGTGCCTTGGAGGGGTTCGATGTAAAAGGCGGCGTATTCGCATTTGCCGGCTTTGGGATCCCAGACGCCGTAGTATTCGGTTTCGAACAGGCGGGCGAATTTTTTAACGCATTCATGGCCGTATTCTTCTTTGGTCATACCTTTGGGGCCGCGGAAGAGGTATGGGAATTCGATGAACTGCGCGCGGTCGCCGAAATGGCCGTAACGGCGGCGATAGCGATAGGATGAGGTGATGGAGGATGCGCCGAGGGTGCGGCCGTGATAGCCGCCTTCGAAGGCGAACATCAGCGATTTGCCGTTAGAATAGTTGCGCACGAGTTTGAGCGAATCTTCAACGGCCTGCGCGCCGCCGACGTTGAAATGAATGCGGCCTTTGGTGCCGAATTTCTTTTCCATGTGCTGGGCCATCATCACCGCGAGTTCGATTTTTTCGCGGTGCAAGTATTGCGAAGCGACCTGCGGAAGCTTGTCCATCTGCTTTTTGATGGCGTCGTTGATGCGCTGGTTGGCGTAGCCGAGGTTGACGGCGGAGTACCACATCTGGAGATCAAGGTAAGGCACTTCGTCCTTGTCGAACATGAAGGATCCTTCGCAGCGCTCGAAAATTTTCGGTTGTTCGAGATAATGCACGGTGTCGCCGAAGGAACAGTATTTCTTTTCGAGTTCGAGCAACTCGGTTTCGTCGGCACTCATGACCGGTATGTGGGAGGCGACCGGGGTTTCTTTTTCGATGGTAAGCACGGGCATGGTATTATTACGCATAATGTTGTTCCTCGGTGAATGTTGGGCCTTCCAGATCGAGCTGGGTAAGCTGCTTTTCGAGCATGGTCGAAGCCTGGGCGAAAGTGGTGAAAGACTGGTGCGGCAGATCCTGTTGCTGGCAGTAGGTCAGCAAGGAATCTTTGGCGAGAACGTAATCAGCTTCTTCGGCGCTGACGCAGAAATCGGAACGGCCGTCGCCGATGTAGAATATTTTGCTGGCGTTCGCCGCTTCGCGCACGGTGCGTGAGATGGCGCATTTGCAGGTCGATTGCTGCGAGCTGCAACCGGCGGAAGCGAAGGGAGAGGTGAGCTGCCAGCGGTCGTCTTGCGTGTGGGCAAGGTGGCTGGCGATGACGGTGAGGTGCGACAGGCCTTCGCGTTTTAAGATGTGGCGGATGACGTAGTCGAGGCCGTCGGACAGGATGATCAGCGGCACGTCGTTATGGACGCAGAACTGGGCAAAGGAACGGAAATGCGCGTCGATGGTGATGCTGTCGGCGAGGTCGTCGACCTGCGCGGGAGTGGCGCGGATGAGGTCGACCTGTTGTTGCATGCAGGCGCGCGAGCCGATATGGCCGTTTTTCCATTCGTCTTCGATGTCGAGCCATGCCGGGAGGGCATATTTTTCGAGTAATTTGTCGGTGGCGTCTTCAGTGGTGATGGTGCGGTCAAAGTCACACAAAACAGCCCAGCTCATTGATTTCCTCACCTTATTGATTTAGTTGCATCGTTTCTACAGGTTGAAACTGATGCCAATATGATGGCGGGGCAAAAACAGGAGGGTATTTCAGTTGTACGATGGGAAACGGATAAGTACTCGCAGCCCTTTACCATTTTCCGGCGTTTCGATGTCGATGGTGGCGGCCAGCAGTTCGGCGATCTGGCTCGCAATGGCAAGGCCCAAGCCGCTTCCGGGCTGTATGGAACCGGAAATCCGGTAAAAGCGGTCGAACACCCGTGTGCGTTCCGCTTCGGGAATGCCTTCGCCGCTGTCTGTGATCGAAATCAGGACATGTGACGTTTCCTGCGTCAGTGAGATATCTATGTCACCGCCGCGGGGGGTGTATTTGATGGCGTTGTCGATAATGGTGCCGAAGAAGGTGCGCAGCAAATCCGGCTGGGCAAGCACGCTCAGGCCGTCCTCGGACTGGAAATTCAGGCGCAAATCCTTGTCGACGATCCGGGTGGCTACCATGCCTAGCGCCTCCTGCATGACGAGGCTCACAACCACGTGGCCCAGCACGATTTTCTGGTTGGAAACGCGCGACATTAACAGCAATTGATCGACCAGTTTGGCGGTGCGGTCCACGCTTGCGAGCAATTCAGTGAGCAGCGATTCGCAGGACGGTTCGCGCACGGATTTGCTGAGCAGCTGCGCTTGCAGTTTCAGGGCGGATAGCGGGGTGCGCAGCTCGTGGGCGGCGTGGTCGATGAATTCGCGCTCGTGGCCGAGCGCGCCTTCGAGTTTGGACAGCAAGGTATTGATGGAATCGGCCAGAGGTTTCAACTCTTTAGGCAAATCGCCGGATTCGAGGTAGGAAAAATCGGCGGCCGAGCGGGTAGCTAGTTTGCCGGCAAGGCGGGTCAGGCCTTTGAGGCCGAAGCCGATGCCTATGGAAAAAATAATGCCCAGCAACGGCAGCGCCACCAGCAGCGGCACGATGATGTCGAGCATGATGTCGCGCTGCATCAGCTCGCGGTTGCGCAGGTTTTCGAAGGTGGTGACGATGAGGTCATTGGTATTGTCATGGATGGAAAACGCCCGCCATGTGTCTTTGCCGACAACAAGGTTGTTAAAGCCGTGCGGCATTATCTCCATCGGGAAAATATCGGCGTTGTCGGAGTGCATTACCAGCTTACCTTTGTACCAGACGCGGAAAGCCCGCCACTGGGCGTAGTCCAGCATGGAGCTTTCTTCGAAACGTTCAAGCAGCTGGGAGGTATGCTCGACGTCAAAGGTTTCGATTTCGAAGGCGGACATGCGGGCGTCATTGGAATCCTCCTCGACGATTTCCCACAGGATGGTGGCTTCGGTGATGAGCTGGGCGTCGTAATCCTCGGAGATGTTGATGTTGGCGCTGTGCAGGCCGAGGACGCCCACGATAATCATGGTGATGATGTTGAGGCCCGAGACGCACAGGAACAGGCGCCATGTGAGGGACATGGGTTTGCGCTGTGTCATGAGCAACTGCCGTCATACCCGCGTAGGCGGGTATCCAATGCGGAGCGCGTCCGCGCGGGAGAGAGCTGCTTACCCACGCTACCGCGAGGTGGATTGGATACCCGCCCACGCGGGTATGACGGGGAAAAAATGCTACTCATGACCTAACCATATACCCCACCCCGCGCAAAGTGTGGATAAATTCTTTGCCGATTTTTTTACGTAAATTGTAGATGGTGACTTCCACCGTATTGCTATCGACTTCTTCGTTCCAGCCATACAGCGAATCTTCGATTTCGGCTTTGCTGACGATCTTGTTCATGCGTTCCATCAGCAGGCTGCACACACGCAATTCCTTGGCGGTGAGCAGCAGCGTTTCGCCGTTTTTCTGCAGCGTGCGCGAGGTGGTATTGAGTTCGATGTCGCCGGTGCGCAGGGTGGAATCGGCGCGGTCTTGCGCGCGGCGGGTGAGCGAGCGGATGCGCGCGAGCAGCTCTTCGTAGTCGAAGGGTTTGGTGAGGTAATCGTCAGCGCCCGAGTCGAGGCCTTTTACTTTGTAATCGAGCGCATCCATCGCGGTGAGCATCAGCACGGGGAGTTTATTGTTGGCGGTGCGCAGTTTTTTGACGACCTCCATGCCCGAAAGCTTCGGCAGGTTGATGTCGAGCAGCATGAGGTCGAATTTGCTGGTGTCGGTGGCCAGTAGCGCGGCTTCGCCGTCCATCACCCATTCAACCGTATGGCCGGACTGCTCAAGCCCGAGCTTAAGCGAATTTCCGAGCATGGTGTCATCTTCTACGAGGAGCAGGCGCATGGGCGGGACTATAGACCAACGCCTTAAAACCGCAACACCCCTGTTTGCCTTTTAAAGGGAGACAGGGGTTGGGTGGTAAAGCGGTTTTTCAAGGAAATCAACGGCAATTTTGCTCTTTTTGAGATAGTAGGAGGTGGTTTTGTAGATGGCGTCGTGCATGGAGGTGGTGGGTTTCCAGCCTAAGATGCGTTCGGCTTTTTCGACGCTGGGCACGCGGTTTTCGATGTCCTGATAACCGGCGCCATAATATTCCTGCCCGCCGATGGCTTGAATTTTCACTTGGCTGCGGATGTCGGAATAGCCTTCGAATTCGGCTACAGCGTCCAGCATCATGTCGGCGAGCTGGGCGATGGAGGCTTCGTTGCCGGGATGGCCGATGTTAAAAATTTCGCCGTCGGCGCAGCCGTTTTTATTTTCAAGGATGCGCATGAGCGCCGTGATGGCGTCGTCGATATAAAGGAAGCAGCGTTTCTGCTGGCCGCCGTCGATGAGGGTCAGGTCTTTTTTGTGCAGGATGTTGCTGAGGAACTTGGTGACCACGCGGTTTTGCTTGCCGGGAACCCAGACGTTGTCAAGGCCGGGGCCGAACCAGTTGAAGGGGCGGAACAGCGTGAATTGCAGGTTCTCGTGCTTGCCGTAGGCGTAGATGACGCGATCCATCATCTGCTTGGAGCAGGAGTAAATCCAGCGCTCACGCGAAATCGGGCCGGTGACGAGGTTGGAGGTTTCTTCGTCGTAAGGCGCGTCGGGGCTCATGCCGTAAACTTCGGAGGTGGACGGGAAGATGAGGCGCTTGTTATGCTTCACGCACATGCGCACGATGTCGAGATTGGCTTCGAAGTCGAGTTCAAACACGGAAAGCGGGTTCTCCACATAGGTCGCCGGGTTGGCGATGGCGGCAAAGGGGAGCACCACGTCGCAGTCTTTCACGCGTTCTTCAATCCAGACTTTATTTTCGCGCAAGTCGCCTTCGAAGAAATGGAAGCGCGGATTGCCGAGCAAATCTTCGAGCTTGTCGGAGCCGAGGTCGAGCGCATGGATGTGCCAGTCGGTGGTGGCGAGGATGTGGGCCGAGAAGTTGCTGCCGATGAAGCCGTTAGCGCCGATGAGGAGGATGTTCATGGTATGTCCTTGATTTACCCGTCATTCCCGCGCAGGCGGGAATGACGGGGTGTATTTGGTGGTTAGTACTAGGCTTTCTTGAATAGTTTTTCCAGCGTTTTGATGACGCGGTTTTGTTCGGCCTCGGTCATGGTGGGAAATAGCGGGAGGCTCACGATATGGTTGCCTGCGGCCAGAGAATTCATGAAATCAGTGGGTTGCCAGCCGTATTCGTTGGCATACCACGAGAAGGTGTGGGTGGATTGGTAATGCAGACCGATGCCGATATTTTCCGCCTTCATGGCGTTGATGAAGCCGTCGCGGTCGAAGGGGCAGTCGGGGGTGAGGCGCGGGGTGAAGAGGTGCCATGCGGGGCGGTGGCTGTAAAGCGGGGCTTGGGGGAGGATGAATTCTTTCCATCCGGCGAAGGCGGCTAAGTAGTTCTGGACGAGTTCGGCGCGGCGTTTGATGAAACCGTCCAGCTCGGGGAGCTGGTGGATGCCCAGCGCGGCTTGAATGTCCATCATGTTGTATTTGAAGCCGGGGTAGGCGATGTCGTATTGCTGGCTGCCGCCTTTGGCGAAGCGGTTGAAGGCGTTGCGGTCGATGCCGTGGAAGCGCAGGCGCTCGATTTTGTTGATGATGTCGGCGTCGTCGGTGATGACGGCGCCGCCTTCGCCGGTGGTCATGTTTTTGTTGGGGTGGAAGGACATGACCTGGATGTCGCCGAAGGAGCCGAGTTTTTTGCCGTTATATTCGGCGCCGATGGCATGGGCGCAGTCTTCGATAACCCTTAGGCTGTGCTTCTTTGCGATGGCGTAAAGCGGGTCGAGGTCGACAGGCAGGCCCGCATAGTGGACGGGCATGATGGCGCGGGTGCGCGGGGTGATGGCGGCTTCAAGCTGGGCGATGTCCATGTTTAGCGTTTGCGGGACGATGTCAACCAGCACCGGCGTGCCACCGGCGAGTACGATGGTGTTGAGGGTGGCGGCAAAGGTGAGCGGGGTGGTGATGACTTCGTCGCCTTCTTCCAACTCAAGCGCGAGCAGCGCTAAGTGTAAACCGGCAGTGGCTGATGTCAGCGCAAGGGCGCGTCGCCCGCCGTGGTATTCGGTGAGCATGTCTTCGAATTTCTGCACGCGGGGACCGGTGGTAATCCAGCCGGAACGCAAGGTGGCTACGACTTCTTCGATGGCGGCTTCGCTGATGGCGGGGCGGGCGAAGGGGAGGAAGGGTTCGGTCATGGTTTAATCCTTTGCAGCAGCAGCGTCTTGCCATAGGTGGCGATGGGTTGGAGGTGGCACTCTTCGGGGTCGGGCAGGGTCCGGGCGGTGTCTTCACGCACGAAGACGTAGACATGGTCGATCTCGTCGGCGCAGCGTTTCCAGAATTCGTCGGTGGTGATCATGCGGTGGTGGGTTTCGGGGTAGTGTTCGGTGCCGTAGGTTAGTTCGCCGGTCCAGCCTGCGACGGTGATGTTGCGGTCGAGATAGACCGGTAGATCCTGCCAGTAGGAGCCGTAGGCGACGACGAAATCGCCGGCTTCGAGCTGCGGGCGCAGCATGTCGGCCAGCGGGCGGATGGTGGCGGTGTCGAGCGCGGCGGTGAGGTAGTTGGCGGTCAGGCCCGTGGTGATGCCGAGGCCCATGAGCGAAATGATGAGGCGCTTAGGCGAAGAGCGGACTATGGAAATGGCGACCCACAGCACTGCGAGGATAAGCGGGTAGAGCGCTACCATCGGGATGTGCATGGTGACGGCGCTTATTTTCTGGCCGAGTTTTCCGGGCATGCCGGGGAGGCATTCGATGGCGAAGATGGCGGCGCTCCAGAGGATGACGGATAAAAGCGCGTCGACGCGCAGCGACTTGACCGGCTTGGTTTTATCCCAGAACAGGGCCAGCTTGTCGCCGAGCAGCATGGCCAGCGGCGGGAAGATGGGGAAAATGTAGGGGACAAGTTTGGAATGCGAGCTGGAGAAGAAAATCAGCGGCAGGGCAATCCATAACAGCAAGAAAAGCTGTGTGGGATTTTTGCGCGACATGCGGCGCAGCGCGCCGGGGAGTAAACCGACCCACGGTAGTAATCCCGCGAGCGTTACGGCGATGAAGAACCACCACGGCGCGGAGCGCTTGTGCTCGTCGGTCATGTAGCGGTTGAAATGCTCGTGGATGAAGTAGAAGTTGAGGAAATCCGGGTGGGCACGGGCCATCAGGAGGTGCCACGGGGCGGCGATGAGCAGGAAGATGAGCGTGCCTTTGGCCAGCTCGACATTTTTAAGGAGACGCCAGTTGTGCGTGAGCGCCATCCAGATGCCGATCACCATGCCGGGGACGACGATGCCGATCAGACCCTTGGTCATCATGGCGAGCGCGGACGCGGCGTACATCAGCAGGTAGAATTTGCGGTTGCCGGTGTGCATTCCGGCGAGGAAACATGACAGCGTCAGGGTGATGAACAGGCTCACGGGGACGTCGAGCGTGGCGACGCGGCTTAAGCCGTAGCCCAAGAGCGATGTGGCGAGGACGGCGCTCGCGAGCAAGCCGCTGGTGCGGGAAAACAATAGCCGAGCGGTGGCGTAGGTGGTGAGGCACACGAGGGTGGAGCACAAGGCAGTGGCGAACCGCCCGGCAAATTCGCCCATGCCGAAGAGGCCCATGACGGACGCCTGCATCCAGTAAAACAGCGGCGGTTTTTCGAAATAGGGGACGGAGTTGATGCGCGGAGTGAGCCAGTCATGGGTGTCGAGCATCTGGCGGGGGAGTTCGATGTAGCGGGCTTCGCTGGGGGTTAGATACGGGCGCGCGCCAAGGCCGACGCAGAAGAAAATGCCGATGGCGAGGAACAGGAGCAGCAGGTCGCTGCGATAGGATTTACTGGTCATGGTTGCATGCGCCTATGATGGCTACCCGGTTGAAACGTTTTAGAATGCATAGATGTAAAATGTCGATGTGGTCCGCGTGGAGGCGGTCGAGCACAGCATAGACGCGGCTTTTGAGTAATACCAGCGGTACAGACGGGTTCTTTGCCCAGTCTTCAAGGCTTACGAACATGCCGGGTTTGCGCTGGATATCCTTGCCGTAGAGCAGGTCGGCGGAGCGGCTGTCGACGAAAACTAGGGGTTTTTCGAGATAGAAGCCGAGGGCGGAGAGTTCTTCGAATTCCTGATAGAGGGCGACGTGGTCGGCGGGGACATCGGATAGGAAACCGGCGACGCGTTTTTGGGATAGTAAATCCCCGGCGGTATTGACGCTGGAGATGAGTATGGGCAGGGTGAGCAGGATGTGCGCGCCGAGCAGAACCGGCAGGAAACGCTGCGGCAGGCGCCAGATTAGGATAGTGGCGACGGCGGCGTAGGCGGTGATGTACGCCATGTAGTGCCATGAGAGGTCCTGGCAGGTGCCGTAGAGGTCGCCGCTGTTTTCGTTGCAGAAGCGGGCGACTAAGCCGAGGGTGGCGAGCAATAGCGCGAGGCCGCCGGTGGTGAGCGAGCGGGCGACGCGGTCGCCGCTTTCGATGTAGGGTTTTAGGTGCAGGGCGGTGAGGAGGAAGAGCGGGGGCATGCCGAGCACCATGTAGTAATTGGCTTTGGCACCGGCGAGTGAAAAGAAAATGAGGCAGGTGAGGAACCATGACCAGAGGAAGCGCTGTGCGCGGGTGAGCGGTTGTTTGCGGGTGAAAATGAGCAGGAAGAAAGTCCACGGGACGAGGTAGGTAAGCATGCGCGGCAGGTAATACCAGACGGGGCCGGTGCGGTAGTCGTGCGGCACGCGCTTGTTGATAAAGCGCATGAAATGTTCGTTGACGAAGTAGAACCATGCGAAACCCTGTTCCTGCATGGTGGCCAGGATGTGCCACGGAGCGGCGACGAGCAGCAGCGTAGCGAGGCCTTTGGGGGAGAGTGTTCTGACGTAATGAGCGAAGGGTTTGCGCTCCCAAGCGTAGTAGGCGCAGGCAATGAGCGCGGCGAGGATGAGGGCGAGGAGGCCTTTGGTGAGGACGGCGAGTGCGATCAGCGCGTAGAAGCGGAACAGGCCGCGTTTTTCACGCTCGTCCCAGCGATAAAGCTCGAACATGGCGGCGGCGAAGAAATTGGTCATGATCATATCGCAGAGCAGTTCGCGGCTGAAGACGAGCAGGGGCAGGGAGGTGGAGAGCATTAATGCACTGGCCAAGCCAGTGGCTTCGCTGCCGGAGACGAATTTACCGAAGCGGTATGTGGTGAGCGCGGTCAGGAACATGGCCAGTGCGGGCACGAGGTGCACGGCCCATTCGTTGATGCCGAAGACGGACATGGAGGCGCTCGTCAGCCAGTAAAGCATCGGCGGTTTTTCCATGTAGGGCAGGCCGAAGAGTTCGGGAATGACGAGCTTGTCGGACAGTAGCATGGAGCGCGAGATGGTGGCGTACATGCCTTCGTTGTTGTCTAGCAGGGGGTATAGGCTGATGCCGTAGAAACAGGCGAAAAGGATGAGTAGCCAGGATGCGAGTCTAAGGGCCATCAGTGGTGATGCTCGTGGTGATCATGGTCATGTTCAGGCGGCTCTTCAACGCAGCCGGTGTGGCAGTGGCCGTCGCCGAGTTCGATCTGGATGGTGGCGTGGTTGATGGAAAAATCATGTTCGAGGGTGTGGCCGATTTTGACGAGGAAGGCGTCGCCGGGATGGCCTGTGGGCATGACGAGATGGGCGGACATGGCGATGCCGGTGGTGCTCATGGCCCAGACGTGCAGATCGTGGATTTCGGTGACGCCGGGGAGGCTGGCGAGGTAGCCTTTAACCCTGGGCAGCTCGACGTTTTCGGGCACGGCGTGCAGGGCGAGGTTGGTGGAGGAGGTGAGCAGTTTCCATGTGCTGGCGACGATGAAGACGATAATCAGCAGGCTCATCAGCGGGTCGAGCCAGAGCCAGCCGGTTTCCATGATGGCAAAGCCGGCAAGCACGACACCGGCGGAAATGGCGGCGTCGCCTGCCATATGGACGAAGGCGGCGTGGATGTTCATATCGTGGTCGTTGCCGTGGAATAGCCATGCGGTGATGCCGTTGACGGCGACACCGATGGCGGCGACGATCATGACGATGGTGGTGGCGGGCGGTTCGGGGTTGTTGAAGTGCACAAATGCCTCCCAGCCGATGCCGCCGACGGCCACGAGTAGCAACAAGGAATTCGCGAGGCTTGCGAAGATGGAAGCGCTTTGCAACCCGTAGGTGTAGCGGTCGCTGGCGCGGAAACGGGCGAGGCAGGTGGCGGCCCATGCCATGACGAGGCCGAGCACGTCGCTGACATTATGGCCCGCATCGGCCAGCAGGCTTAAGGAATGGGCGCGCAGGCCGTAGACGATTTCGGCGATGACGAAGGCGAGGTTCAGCCCGATGCCGATGGCAAAGGAGCGTCCGAAATTTTTTGGCGTAGGGTGGTGGTGGGCATGGTCGTTCATAGACCTTTGTAGTAGCAGATGATTCGGTGATTGACAAACCGTCTGTCATTCCGGCAAGTAAGGGACGATAAACCGTCATTCCCGCGAAGGTGGACGATTCTATATCGAGGCGAAGCCAAATCCAATGCGAAGGCGCATCTGCGCGGGAAGAGTTCTTGCCCTCGCCACCGCGAGGTGGATTGAGTCCCCGCCTTCGCGGGAATGACGAAAAAGTAGGCAGGGGTTCGCATGCAATTTTCCGGCTTATCGCAGCGGCTAGTTCCACGCATTGTCACCAGCGGGTCAGTGGGTGCGGGGGCGTTGCCGCGACAGGTGTGGTTCGAGGCGATTGCGTTTGCGATTGTTATCAGCTTTTTCGTGTTCATCTCGTGGGGCATGAGCGAAATGTCGGCGCCGATTTCGGCGTTGAAGCAGACGCCGATCAGCCTGGGTATCAATAACCTGCCGGAATACGCCATGCGCACGACGCTGCGCATGCTGCTGGCGGTGGTGTTTTCGCTGCTGTTTACGCTGGCTTATGCCACGCTTGCGGCCAAGAGCGCGAAGGCGGGGCAAATTTTGATTCCGATTCTCGATATCCTGCAATCCGTGCCGGTGCTGGGGTATATTTCGTTTACAGTGACGGGGTTTATCGCGCTGTTTCCGGGAAGCATGCTGGGGGTCGAATGCGCGGCGGTGTTTGCGATTTTCACGTCACAGGCGTGGAACATGACGTTCAGCCTGTATCAGTCGTTGCAGACGACGCCCAAAGATATGATCGAGGCGTCGTTCGTGTTCAAACTGTCGGGGTGGCAGAAATTCTGGAAGATGGAATTGCCGTACGCCATGCCCGGGTTGATCTGGAATACGATGATGTCGATGTCGGGCGGGTGGTTTTTCGTCGTGGCGTCGGAAGCGATTACGGTGGGCAACCAGCAGATCACGCTGCCGGGGATCGGCTCGTATATTGCGCTGGCGATTGAATACAAGGATATGCACGCTATCGGATGGGCGATTTGCACGATGACGGTGGTGATTCTGCTCTACGACCAATTTCTTTTCAGGCCGTTGGTGGCGTGGTCGGACAAGTTCCGCTATGAGCTGACGGCGAGCCAGGATATCCCGCGCTCATGGGTACTGGCGCTGTTTGTCAAAAGCCGCCTGCGCAAGGTGTTGTTCCGGCCTATCGGCTGGGTCACGCATTTCATGCTGCGCGTGCGGCTATTCAAGCAAACGGGCAAATCGTTCCATCTGAGCGACCGCGAGGCGAAGCTGTTCGATTATTTGTGGTACGCGCTGATCGGGCTAGTGGGGGTTACGGCGCTACGGCACGTGATCGTATTCCTGATGACGAGCGTGGAGTGGCGCGATATCGTCGAGGTGACGTTCCTTGCGTCGCTGACGTTGCTGCGAGTGGTTGTGCTGATTATCGTGGCGTCGTGTATCTGGGTGCCGATCGGGGTGTATATCGGGCTGCGCCCGAAAGCGGCGGAGTTGATTCAGCCCTTAGCGCAGTTTTTAGCGGCGTTTCCGGCGAATTTATTATTCCCGGTGGCGGTGTTTGCGATCAGCCGGTATCATTTGAACCCCAATATCTGGCTTAGCCCGCTGATGATTCTGGGCACGCAGTGGTATATTTTATTCAACGTGATTGCGGGGGCTTCGGCGTTTCCCAACGACCTTCGCGAAGTGTCGCGCAATTTTCGCGTGCGCGAGTGGCTGTGGTGGCGCAAGGTGATGTTGCCGGGGGTGTTTCCGTATTATTTGACCGGGGCGATTACGGCTTCGGGTGGAGCGTGGAACGCGTCGATTGTGGCCGAAGTCGTGAACTGGGGCGACCAGAGTTATCAGGCGATGGGGCTGGGCTCGTATATCGCGCAGCAGACGCGCGAGGGGGATTTCCCGCATATTGCGCTGGGGGTCGGTATGATGGCGCTGGTGGTGGTTTTGTTTAATAAATTCTTCTGGCGCAGGCTGTATACACTGACCTCGCGCAAGCTGAGGTTCGATTGATGGTGCGGCTGAAAGACTGGCGCGCGATGACTCAGCAGAACCGGTTTTTGCTGTTGATGTTTTTATTTTCAGGTGTGCTGGCTGCACCTATGTGGTTTTCGCTGGCGCTGCGCTGGCCGGTCCACCCGGATTATCATGTCCATGCGCTAGTGCTTCGGCTTTTTTCCGGGGAATGGTGGAGCGGCGAAGGTTATGCGCGCTGGCTGACGTCGGCTAATAACGGGATGGGCGGCATGGATTTCATGTTCCAGCCGCCGGTGCATAATTTCATCGGGGCGTTGTTCCAGCCGATTGCGGCTTTTGACCCGTGGGGGTTTGGGCGGCTGATAATGGTGGCGCAGGTGCTGGCGTTTTCAGCGGGGGTGAGCGCGTATTATTGGCTAAAGGAATATTTCCCGCACGAGCAGGCGCAGTACGGCGCTTTTATCTACGTGGCGCTGCCGTACTGGATCGGCTCGTTCTACGATAGTTTTGCGGTGTCGCAGATGGCGGGCGTGATGGCGATGCCGGTGTTGCTGATGATGGCCAAACGCATGGCGGTTGCGCCACTTAAAAACGTGCCATTTTATGCGATGGCGCAGGCGCTGCTGATATGTTCGCATATGCCGACCGCCATGATGTTTAGCGGCGTGGCGCTGGCTAATGCAGTGGTGGTGGCGACGCGCGGCAGGCGCGTCTTGGTCGGGGGCATGACGGTGCTAGCGGCGGGTCTGGGGATTGGGCTTTCGGCGCGATACTGGATGGTGGCGTATGAGTGCAAGCAGTATATCAATTACGTGACGTTCGTGACCGGGTTTTTTGATTATAACCGAAACTTCATGCGATTCTTCCACGGCTCAGGCGGTTGGTGGATGGCAACGCTGCTGATGGCGTTGGCGCCCTGTGCGTATGCGGTATATGAGGTGTGGAATCGCAAGCCGTTGGAGCATAACCGGCTTTTGGTGTATTTCTGGGCCCTGATACTCACTGGCTCAGTGTTTATGATGTTTCCGGTTTCGGAATTTATCTGGACGGCGGTGCCGACGCTTAAAAACCTGCAATTCCCGATACGCTTTTTGATAGCGACGATGCCGCCGGTGGCGTTTTTGCTGGCTAACTGGTGGCCGAAGCTGCGAAATCCTAACATGTATTTCGTGATCGCGTTGATTTACGGCACGACGCATTTCCAAATGTCGTTCAATGCCAATTTCGCCACTCAAATAAGCCAGCATTACGGAGATATACTGCGCTACACGCTGCTGGATGAACATGCCGCGATGGATACGCAGTGGATGATTAAGGCTGGTATTCGGGACACGCGTCAGATGGGGCCCGACATTCGCGATTTGCCGCCGTATCGGGTGCTCGACGGTGAGGCGTAGGTGTCGAATTTGCAACAACAGGCGCGCTCGGTTGAGTTCGATATCGATGCGAAGGGTGCCACGACGCTGGCGATCAAACGCTTCTTTTTCCCGTCATGGAAATTCGCTGCCGTAATACCCGGCCCCGCGAAACTTGGGGTTTATCATGGGCTGATGGCCATGAGGCTGCCGGCGGGGCAGTATCATGTGGCGCTTGCGCAGCCGTGGCTGCCGGGAGAAAAAGATGGCGCGACCATCAGCGGCGCGGTGCTGGCTGTGTTGCTGGCGTGGTTCGGCGTGGCGCGGTGGCAGCGGCGGAGGCAGGCGTGAGCACGCTGACGCTAAAACAATTCATGCTCGTGTTGCTGGCGGCGGCGGTGGCGATTGTGGGGCCGCTATGGCAACTGCTGCATGATAAATGGCCGAAATACGGCGATTATGTGATTCATGCCACAGTCATGCGCAACGTGTCGCAACAGCTGTGGGCGGGGGAGTTTTATCCACGCTGGCTGACAGCAGCCAACAGCGGACTCGGGGCGATGGATTTTATTTTCCAACCGCCGCTGCATAATCTCGCCGGGGCGTTGTTCGGGTTTTTGTCGGGCGTGGACCGGTTCGGGTTTGCTCGGGTGCTGGTGGTGGCGACGCTGTTCGTGTTTCTGGGCGGGGTGGGGTGTTATTTGTGGTTGCGCGAAGAACTGGAGGAGCGGCAGGCACGGGTCGGGGCGCTGGTGTATATGGGCTGCCCGTTTTTGGTGAACATGCTTTACCTTGGGCAGAACGTGCCGTCGGTTTCGGGGTGGATGGTGCTGCCGTTCATGTTGTTTGCGGCGGTGCGGCTGGCGCGTGTGGGCGCGGCAGGCATGCCGCTGTATGCGTGCGCGCAGGCAGCGTTGGTGTTTGCGCATTTGCTGTCGACGGTCATGTTCAGCGCGGTGCCGCTGGTGTATGCGGTGGTGGTGGCCAGACCCGGGCAGCGGGTGCGCATGGCGCTGACGGTGGCGATCGCGGCGGCGCTCGGGATTGCGCTCAGCGCGATTTACTGGCTGCCAGCGGCGCAGAACCGGGCGTTTATTTTCGTCCAGCGTTTTACGCAAGGGCCGTTCGATTACCGGACGCATTTCGTTAACGCCCATTACGGCGGATCGGTGATTATGGCGATGGTGGTGCCGTTGGTGCTGTGCTGGTGGCTGGTGAGGAAGGACGCGTTCGCGCAAAACCGGGTGAGGATGCTGTACTGGATGGCGGTGATGGGTGGTGCGATTTTTATGTCGCTTGCCGTGTCGCGGCCGCTGTGGGAGTTGTTTCCGATTCTGGAGAATCTGCAATACCCGCACCGGTTTTTTATGCTGTGCGCACCGGCGGCGGCGTTTTTAGTGGCGAACTGGCAGCCGCAATTGCGCGGGGCGACGGTGCATGCGGCGATTATCGTGATGTGGATGTTCCAGGCGTGGGATTTTACGTCGGGGTTCAACTACAGCTACCGGCTGAGTTCGTCGATGCATCAGGTGCTTTCCCACCAGATTATCGGGGAATATTACTTGATGACGACGTCGTGGATGCGCAAGGCCGGGATTCGCGATACTCGCGCGATGCCGTCACGGTTTTACAATGTGCCGCTGGTGCAGCAGGTCAACGGGCAGGCGCAGATTACGCAGCTGAAGCAGGATTCGCGTGCGTTTACGTTCCACGCCAAGGTGGACTCGCCGTCGGCCTCTATTGCGCTGAAGAGGTTTTATTATCCGGGGTGGAAGGTGGTGAGCCCGGCGGGAGCGAAGCTGGGGGTGTTCGATGCGCTGATTGGGGTACGGCTTGCGCAAGGCGAGTATGACGTAGAGCTTCGGCAGGACTGGGTTCCGGGGGAAAAAGACGGTTATCGTGTGAGCGGCACCGCTTTGGCGCTTGTGCTTGCCGGGATATGGGGTACAAGATTTGCCCAGCGAAACCTCCTCGTGGGTCCAGACGATGTCCGCAGCGCTTCTTGAACTTAGCCATATCACGCAGTCCTTCTCCAAAGGGGAGAGGGAGCTGAAGGTGCTTGATAATGTCAGCCTTTCGCTGGCTGAGGGCGAAGTTGTGGGGTTGCTTGGAAAATCAGGGTCGGGGAAATCGACGCTGTTGCGCATCATCGCGGGGCTGATTAAGCCGAGCAGTGGCTCGGCGGTGTTTAACGGCTCGGCGGTGTCGCAGGAGTCGCTGGGCATCTCGATGGTGTTTCAGAGTTTTGCGCTGTTTCCGTGGCTGACGGTGCTTCAGAATGTGGAGCTGGGGCTGGAAGCGCTGGGTGTGCCCGATAAGGAAATGCGCAAACGGGCGCTGGAGGCGATCGATCTGATCGGGCTGGATGGGTATGAATCGGCGTATCCGCGCGAGTTGTCGGGCGGGATGAAGCAGCGGGTGGGCTTTGCGCGGGCGCTGGTGGTGAACCCGGAATTGCTGTTGATGGACGAGCCGTTTTCGGCGCTTGACGTGTTGACGGCTGAGACGTTGAAGACGGACTTCTTAGACCTGTGGATTGAAAAAAAGATTCCGCTGAAATCGGTGCTGCTGGTGACGCATAACATCGAAGAGGCGGTGCTGATGTCGGACCGCATTTTGATTTTCGCGGCGAATCCGGGGCGGATTGCAGCCGAGATTAAGATCGATTTGTCGCACCCGCGCGACCGTCAGTCGAGCGCGTTTACGGCGATGGTGGAACATATCTATACGATTATGACGTCGGGCATGCAGCGCAAGGATTTCTCGGCGGCGAGGTCGGCGGAGCTGACCATGCACGATAAGCTGCCGCGCGTGTCGCCGAACCAGCTGGCGGGTTTGATGGAAGAGCTGGCGGGCTCGCCTTACAACGGGCGCGCCGATATTCCAGCACTCGACGCGGCGCTCGGGATTGGCACGGAAGATGTGCTGCATCTGGTGGAGGCGCTGCGGATTTTAAAATTCGCGGAAGTGGCGGAAGGCGATATTCACTTGTCGACGCACGGGCAGGCGTTCGTGGACGCGGACACGCAGAAGCGGAAGCAGATTTTCGCCGAGCATCTGCTGTATAATATTCCGCTCGCCGCTTACGTGTACCGCGTGTTGCAGAGTCGGCCGGGAAACCATGCGCCGAGGGTGCGGTTTGTGACGCAGCTGGAAGATAAGATGGCGGAAGAAGACGCGACGGAAGCGTTGGCGGCGGTGACGAGCTGGGGGCGGTATGCGGAGTTATTTGCGTATGATGATAATACGGAGAACTATAGCTTGGAGAATCCGTCGGCTTAGTGTTCAGGCTGTCTGTGGGTGCTTCAAGCTATATTAAGCGATAAGCCTCTGGCTTTGCGCGAGCAAGGACTGGGCGCCTTGGATCAAGGTGGCGTTGTTGGCGTTGATACGGTTATTGTAGCTGCTGAGCAAATTCTGGATGGACGAGGTGCTCGACGCGGTGGCAGTGTTCTGCGCGGCCGTGGCGGATTGCAGGGCCTTCGTGGTCGGGCTGGTGGTCGATACCTGCGACAATAAGCCGGAGAGAACGCCGTCGGACGTGCCGCCGACGAGGCCGGAAATCAGATTATTGGTCGACCCGCCGCCGAAGAGGCTGGAGGTTGAATTGCTGGTGTCGGCCTGGATGCCCAGAAGGCTGGAAATCAGATTCGTCGAAGACGATGAACCGGTGCCTTGCAGCACGGAAAGTACGTCCGAAGACAGGCCTAGCAGGCCGCTGGAATTCGTGAAGGATGGGGTGGCCGGGATGGTAGGCTTTGTTTTGGTATCGGTGTCGGCGGCGCTGGTGCTGCCGGTCTTTACCTGCGCGACGTTCGACACGGCGGTCAGCTTGGAGCCGCCCTTGAGCTGGGTCAGATAGGAGGCGGGGGTGAAGGAGGTAATGCTAGAGACGCTGCTAACCATATGCCATCCTGGCTTGTTGGTGATCTTAATTATTATACGCGGGTAATGGTTAATAATCTATAACCAAGTTAAGGTGTTGTTTTACAAAGGGGCAAAATGCAAGGCACGGTTATTGCATAGAGTTTTGGCAGTTCGTAAAACACCCTTCGGAGGCATCTATGAGCTCGATCACGAATCTTTCCTCTTCCGGCTATTATCAGCTTAATAATTCCTCAACCGGCAGCCAGTCGCAAACCTCGGGCACCAGCACGACGCAGTCGCTGATCAGCGCGCTGAACGGCACGAGCAGCACGAACGGGCCCAATACCGACTCGGCGTATATGCTGAATTTGAGCCCGCAGGCGAAGGCGTATATCAATTCGCAGAACGCGACAGGGACGAACACGACGGCGAGCTTGCTCAATAGCCTGACGGGTAGCGGCAGTTCCAACAGCGCTAGCGGCACGGCGCTGGGGGCTTCGCAGAATTTTACGCTCAGCGCGAACCAGCAGCAGAAAATTACCGATATCCTGACCAAGTATAAAGACGCGCCGTATACGCAGGATACGTATAATAAAATCCAGAACGATCTGAACAAGGCGGGTCTGGGTTCGAACACGCTGATGATGGAAGATAAGGCCAAGACGTTCAACGCGCCGCTGGTGCTGATTAACGCGCTGAACGGTGGCAACAGCAGCGACACGGGCGTGACCAGCGACAGCGACGAGCAGGCGAAGGCCAGTAGCTATATGCAGGGGATTATCAGCCAATGGAAAAATATTTCCGGTAATGCGGCGACGGCGACCAGCAGCACGTATGACAGCTCGGGGAGTGCAACGGGCAATTCGGCGAACACCGTGGCGCCGGTGGCTTCGACGGGTGAGGCGTAGGGCTTTGCCGTTATAACCGCGAAGGCTTGTAGCCAATCTCCTTGCGGTAGCAATGGTAAGGGCTCTTCCCGCGCAGACGCGCTCCGCATTGGATCCCCGCCTTCGCGGGGATGACGGGAGGGTCTAATTCTTGCGCAGGTTTTCTTCCAGCTTATCCAGAAATTGATTGGTGGTGAGCCACGGCTGTGTGTCGGAGATCAGGCTTGCCAGATCCTTGGTCATGAAGCCGGCTTCAACGGTTTCGATGCAGGTGCGCTCCAGCTTTTCGGCGAAGGCCGCGACGTCTGGCGTGTTGTCGAATTTGGCGCGGTAGCTTAAGCCGCGGCTCCATGCGAAGATCGAGGCGATTGGGTTGGTGGAGGTTTGCTTGCCTTGCTGCCACTGGCGGTAGTGGCGCGTGACGGTGCCGTGAGCGGCTTCGGCTTCTACGGTGTTGCCGTCGGGGGTTAGCAGGACCGAGGTCATGAGGCCGAGCGAGCCGTAGCCTTGGGCGACGATGTCGGACTGAACGTCGCCGTCGTAGTTTTTGCAGGCCCAGAGCATGCCGCCTTCGGATTTGAGGGCCATTGCGACCATGTCGTCAATGAGGCGGTGTTCGTAGGTGAGGTTGGCTTTTTTGAACTCGCCCTCGAATTCGGCGTCGTGGATTTCCTGAAAGATGTCTTTAAAGCGGCCGTCATAGGCTTTGAGGATGGTATTTTTGGTGGAAAGGTAGAGCGGGTAATGACGGGCGAGCGCGTAGTTGAAGCAGGCGCGGGCGAAACCGCGGATGGATTCGTCGAGGTTGTACATGCCCATCGCCACACCGCCGCCGGGGAAATCGAAGATGTCGTAGTGCGTTGGCGCACTGCCGTCTTTAGGAGTAAAAGTCATCGTCAGTTTGCCGGGGGTTTTGACGACGAAATCGGTGGCGCGGTACTGATCGCCGAAGGCGTGGCGGCCGATGACGATGGGTTTTTCCCAGCCGGGCACTAAGCGCGGCACGTTATTGCAGATGATGGGTTCGCGGAAGACCGTGCCGTCGAGGATGTTGCGGATGGTGCCGTTGGGGGATTTCCACATTTTTTTAAGCTTGAATTCCTCCACGCGCGCTTCGTCGGGCGTGATGGTGGCACATTTGACGCCGACGCCGAGTTTCTTGATTTCGTTGGCGGCGTCAATGGTGATCTGGTCGCCGGTGGCGTCGCGGTTTTCGATAGAGAGGTCGAAGTATTTGAGGTCGATGTCGAGGTAGGGGAGGATGAGTTTGTCTTTGATGAATTTCCAGATGATGCGGGTCATTTCATCGCCGTCGATTTCGACGAGGGGAGTTTTTACTTTAATTTTGGCCATGTGTGTGGGGTCCTGAGTTTGGTTAGGCGGGTAGTATGGTCGGATGGGATAAAATGTAAATATGAATTGGTATGTGTTGGTTTAAGGCAGTGTTTCAAGATGGGGATGTTTGGCCGCGTGGAGGCACGGACTCCGTCATGCGACGGGGTGGCAATTCGTAGTGGGGGGCAATTAGAGGATGTTGCGGTTAGTGGGCTTTGCGGGCTTCTAACTTCTGTGTGATGTATGGAAGGCCGCCGCTGGCGCCCAGTGTGCGGATTTCTTCGGTTTGGGAGGCGAGGATGCTGACTCCTCCGGCGGTGAAGTCGCGTATGGCACATTTGCCGGTGGCGTCGTGAGCGGTGGCGATGACGACGCGGATGCCGTCTTCGCCTTTTTGAGTGATGAAGGCTTCGGCGTCGAACTCACCGCCGGTGGCAGGGGCGAATTTGGTGATGGTGATGGAAAGAAGGTCATCGAGATCTTCGTCGGAGAAGGCGTTTAGGTAGAGGTCGGGAAGGTATTCAACGTAGGCTTTTAAGTACGCTTCGCGCTGGGCGTTGGTGGCGTGGTGCCAGAAGAGGCCCGCGGCGTGGCGGCCGATATATTCACGGTCGACAGTCTGGTTGAACAGCACGGCTAGCTTGGCTTTGCGGTCGCCGCTGAGCTTGATAATGCCTTCGATGCTGGCGGGTAGGCCATAGACGAGGGCTTTGCAATCAGCCTCAGGGTCGGCGAAGGCGGGGCCAGCACACAGGAGGAGGAAAGCGGCAATGACGGTGCGAAGGGTGCAGGTCACTAAGCTATTACTCCTTCGATTTGTCCTCAAAGACTTCATGCTGGCGATAGGCGCTGCGGGTCGCGGTGTAGGGGTCGAGCGAGTTGTAGTACAGCGTGTCGATCAGGTCGTTGTTGTTGTCGCGGGTGACGATACCGTCGGCGACAGCCTGACTCACTTCGATCAATGCGTCGTCTTCAACCCAGCCCACAGGGTCGATGAACCAGTCGCCGATTTTGCCGGTGGTGTCGCGCGCCGAGGAGGGCCCGATGATCGGGAGGACTACGTATGGGCCGGAGGGAACGCCCCAATGGCCGAGGGTTTTGCCGAGGTTCTGCGGCATTTCATGCAGGCCCGTGCTTTCCTGGGCAAAGTCGTGGATGCCGCCGAGGCCGAAGGTGGTGTTGAGGATGAAGCGCCACAGCGAAGTGAAGGCCACGTTCGGGTTGAGGCGCAGGATGCCGTGCACTGTGTTGAGCGGTTCGGTGAGGTTGCTCAGGAAATTGCTGAAGGCGCGGCGGAAGCCGCGGGGCACGACATAATCGTAACCGGAGATGAGGGGTTTGAAGACATGGCGATCGAAGAAGATGTTGAAATCCATGATCGGGTGGTTGAAGCCCTGCCACGGGTCGTTGACGTCGAAGGCGATAGAATCGGCGTCTTCCTTCATGTCGTAGTAACCGGTGGTGTGGGCGGTTTTCTTTTGTTTATGTTTATGCTTTTTGACGACCGGGGCGGCGGCTGCGGGAGCGGCGGCCTGATCGGCGGTGGGGGTGGAGACCGGGGCGGTTAACGCCGGGGAAACTGTCTGTGCCAGTGCGGGGGCCGTGATGAGGACGGCGGAAAGTGCGGTGGCGGTAAGCAAAAGGCGCAGGCGCATCAGACAAATCCCTATTTCAAAAACACATTTACGTAGTTATAATTTCGTACAATTCCGGCGCATCATAATAGATTGATGTATGAACTGCTATCAAATAATAGCTTCGGACCCATTACCAACCAGTTAATAATGAGTAGAAAAATCTATGCGTTACACGATTTGTTTTCCTGCCATGTTGCTTTTTTCGCCACTTGTTGCATGTACGCAACTGCTCACGGTTCAGCAGTCGCGCGATGCCATGTGGCAGGAGTATGGCGGGCAGCCAGTGGACAAGATTCTGGTGACGCTGGGGGCGCCTGAGCGCGAGACGAAGCTGACCGACGGGTCGCGGATGGTGATGTACCAGTTTAACTCGGTGTATGAGTCGGGGTCGGCTTATGAGCGGCAGGCTGTGTGCCAGGTGACGTTTATGGCAAAGCCGCCGAAATTCGTGATCGATAATGTGGCGATGAAGGGGGATGTATATGAATGTAATATGCTGGCGCAGGGGCATACGGGGTCGGTGAGGCATGCGGGGTTTGAATCGGCGACTCCTTACATGGGCGCGGGGCCGGGGATGGGGGCGCCGCCGGCTTATTTGTATCATTATCGGTATTAGGATTAGGCCGCTGCATGGCGGGGGCTGTGAGTGTGGATAGGCGGTCCCCGTCATGCGGCGGGGTGGAAGTTTACCATAAGGCGGCAGTTTGGAATTTGTTTTTATAATAGCTGTCATACCCGCGTAGGCGGGTATCTGATCCATAGCTGCGGGAGCAGCGTAAATGCTGTTCCCGGCGCGGACGCGCCTCCGCGCTGACATGCCTAGAAAAACATGGGTGGAATGGTCAGGAAGGGTTTTTTATGCTCACGCGACCTGGCGGCTGGGGATGATGGGGTTAATTGTTCAGGAAGAAGCCTGTACACAAGTCGGAAATAAAAGGTAACGATTTCAAATGGGTGGGGTATATACCCCGGCGGCGTACCGGCAGGAGGCCAGAATATGCTTGAATTCGCAGGCGGGCATTGTAACCATAGCGTTACTAAAAATCAGTAGCGCAAGCGCAGGGACACTCGCCTTCAGCCGGACCAACCGGCATTCCCGCCGACTGCGCTGCCCAGGGCACTACAACGACGGGGAACTCATGCCAGTGACGCAATTTGAATCCAATTTCGAGCAGATCGTACTCACGCAGGCGGCTATTTCCAGCGCGCAGCTGGTGAGCAAATGGATCGGCGATAAGAAAAAAGATGTCGCGCAATCCGAACAGGCCGAAGATAACGCGCAGCGCTTTGCGCTGGTCAGTGTCCATGATCCGGACCGTGGCAATTCGCGCGCCGAGGTTGCAGAGAATTTGTTTAAGACGTTTACGGATTCGCATGCGACGATTTTTAAATATGCCTCGCAGTATGACAAGCAGCGCGAAAGCGACAGCGCGAGCGGGCGCGTGTTTCAGGTGGCGCAGCTGCGCATGCCGGAAAACGAGATGTATTTAAACAACCTGAAACAGATTTTCGTTGAATTCGCCGAGCGTAATTACTCCGAAGACGGCCAGTTGAAACCGGAGATCGACAGCATCGAAAAAGCGGCGAAAGCCATGCAGGAACTGTACGAAACGCTGAAAGTGGCGAACCAGCAGGGCGCGAAGCATTTCGTCAAATTGCGCTATCTGCGCTTCCCGACGAGCGTGGTGCTGACGCAGTTGGGGTCGAGCGAGAAGTGGAAGGATTTGAACGACGGCCAAGGTGTGAATTTCAATCGCGGGGCGAAGCCGAAACCGGGCGAGGATTTGGAGAAGCGCTTTATCGCGGCGTTTTCGGGCAAGCTCGACGAGGAGAACGAACGCGAATATCGCCGGACGAATAATCCCTCGAAATACATTCATCACTACGAGTCTTACGAGGTGATTGGCGGGCATCGTTTTGCGTGCCTGAAATTCGACGATCCGAAATGGAACCAGCGCACGCACTTGCTGACCACGAACGGATATACCGTGGATTTGACGGATAGACTGCGTACGCAGTTGGAAGAGCAACTGCTCGACGGCGCGCGGCTGGAGAATTTGCAGATAGATTTCAAGCCGCCGCAGGATATGCACGAACCCGGAAACCAGCATGCAGCACAGCTGATGGAAGGCAATCGCCATGCGTGGCCGAGCGAAGCGGCGCCAGCGTTGCAGCGGCTGCAAAACCGGTTGAAGGTGATGAAAGAATCCGCCGAGATCGACGGGCATCCGCTTGAAAACGGTAAGGCGACGCTTGCGTGCATGGATGTCGATATCCTCACGGGACTCAGCATGAAAGAATCGAAAACCGAGCCGAGCGAAACGACGCAGTTTGGGAAATTCATCAAGGACCATTTGAAAGATATCCGCGGCAATGTGCCCAAGGATTTGACGTCGATGAGCGATTTCGTGGCGCTGATGCCCGCACCCGGCGAAGGGTCTATGGATAAGGCACATCTCGACGCGCATCTGGATAAGGTGTTTTCGAAACTGGCTGCGATTGCGCAAGGCGAACACGACCAGAACATGCTGGAAATTATCCAGTCGGCGCAGCCGAACGTGAAGGCGATTGCGCCGCGCGTGATGGCGGCGGTGGAAGAGCATTTCGCGGGCAAGAAAACGGCCGTCGAACTCGGCGAGAAAAAGCGATTTTTCTTCACAATCGGCGGCGTGGCGGCGGGCAAATCTAACGCGGCGCGAAGGGCCAAGGAAATCTGCGGCGATCATTTCGTGATGGCAGGGCTTGACGATGTGCGCGCGAGTTTCGACGCGCAGATGCTGAACCTTGTCAGCGATAACCATAATTTCGATTACAAGAATATCGAGCCGGTGGGGAAACTCGTGCGGGCGATGGTGCTGGAGCGCGGGCGCGAGCAGGGGTATCACATGCTGCTCGACGGTTCGGGGATTCCATATGAGGGGCGTTTCAAGCCGATTGTGACGGCGTTCAAGGGGCTGAAATACGAAACCAACGTGCTGGCGTTCGACCGCACGCTGTATGTCAACGACGCGGAAGCGCGGCGCAAATCCGACCAGTACGATCCGTCGAAACAGCGCCACGCGCTATCGGATGCGCTGCTGTCACAGGGGCAACGCTGCGGGCGCGATTTGCGCGCGGTGCCGATCGATATTATCGCGAAGAACTATGCGTCAGTGCCGGATGCGCTGTTGCAGGCGACGGCGGATACGAACATCGATTCATGCTGGCTGCTCGACACCAATCCGAAACAGGCGCCGGACGGTTCCGGGCGCGCTAAGCCGTATATCTTGTCGTTCACGGCGGAAATCGGGCTCGACCAGCTGAAGAAAATAGACCGCCTTAACGGACCGGCGCTCAAAGCCGCCATTGAACAGATGGCCGAAACCGACAAGGGAGGCAAGCTCGACACGGCGCTGCACCATGATGGCTTCACGCCAAATAAGATTTCGGATGCGAAATGGAATTTCAAAGTCGTCGCCGAATTGCCGAACGATCGCTACCGCATCGAAGTCATCAGCGACGACCAACGCTATTTAAGCACGCTGGAAAAAGGTCTGTTCAATATCGAAGCCACCGGCCCCGAGGAGTTGTTCAAACTCACACGCCCGATGAGCTTCGATGTCGAAGGCCTGTTCCAGAACAACGACCGCACGCTGAAAATGCAGCCCGAGCCGATCACCTACGAACCGTGGCCGGAAATCCCTAAAGCGACGGCGCATTCCATGCCCGCAAAAGGCCTCGTCTGCAAACCCTCCAGCATTACCCACGGCACCCGGGCCCGCGAGCGTAATGCCAGCGAAAAGATGGCTGTGTGAGCGATATCCGCGCAGGCTTATGATTTATAAGCGGATATAAAGTATCACTTAAGGCATAGACAGGCGACGAATCTTGCTCTATAACCCCTTTATCCCGGTGTACTACTGGGTTTACACGGTATCGCGGGGTGGAGCAGCCCGGTAGCTCGTCAGGCTCATAACCTGAAGGCCGCAGGTTCAAATCCTGCCCCCGCAACCATTCAAATCCAACTGATTACCGACAACGCGCTGTAAAACGGCAGTAATGTTGTTTTGCAATTCGGCTTCCAAGTGGTTTTCGCGTCTATGGAGGCGAATACGATCTCCTATAAGCAGCTTGATTATTTCCCGTGCTTGCGAAGCATGGCCGGTCAGTTCCTGCTCTAAATGCGAGATAGCAACTTTGTAACGGTCTATGGCTTTCGGCAATATGCTGGAGACACTCTGCTTACTAGCATCCTTTACGCTCCGGCTTAAATTCACAATATCTTCCTCAGCCGTTTCTAATGCCTCTTTCGTAGATTCGGTAATAATGCCTGCCTTGATAGCGTTCATGATGTTGTCGCGTTGTTTCTCTGCTTCTTTCAATTGTTTTTGCAGTAGATCGGCATGGCCATCGTTTTTATAAGCCTCCAGAGTCCTGACGGCTTCGCGCTCGAATTTTTCCAGCGCGGTCGGTGAAAGCAACTGCTGCTTGATACCTTCTAATAGGCGTTCCTCGACAATATGACGGGAGACGGTGACACTGTTTGAGCATAGGCTGCTACCGCGCGTTTTATGCGTCATGCAGCCGTAACGCTCCTTAGCGCGGATTGTCATGTTGCCACCGCATTCAGCGCAGACCAGCAATCCAGAAAATAAATACCTCTGGGCATTGGAAACCGTAAATGTACCGGGATAAGTTTGCCGGTTTTTCTTCTGGCGGATGCGCACTGCGTCAATAATATCGGGTGTGACTATACGCAGTTCAGTATTTTCGGTAACAATCCACTCCGATTCAGGACGTTCCTTGTAGGTGCGCTTACCCGTATCCGGGTGCTTAATCCATTCGCGCCGGTTCCAGATAAGGCGGCCTTCGTACATTTCATTTTCTAAAATGACTTTTACGCCGGACATAGCCCATGTGCCGCCACGGGACGCCGGAATACCACTGCGGTTTAAGGTATCCGCTATCCAGCTATAGGAATAGCCTTCGGCGTACCACGCATGAATCTGTCTTACTTGTTCTGCCTGCGATTGATCTATTTCATAGCGCACGGCTACTACCGCAGGGCGACCATACGCATCGTTTCGCGTTGCATCCTCAATAGGTACGTTGCGATAGCCATAAGTACGACCGCCGCAATTATATCCTTTAAGTGCCTGCCCGGTCATGCCACGATGTGTTTTATCGCGCAAATCATCAAGAAACATTTCATTCATGAGGCCCTTAAAGCCTGCATGAATCTTATGGCCTTTACGGGCGCTATCGTAGCCATCGGATACGCCGATAACCCGTAATCCTTGCCACTGGAACCGTCGCAGCACGCCTTTCATTTCATAATCGTCACGCGATAGGCGGGAAAGGTCATCGATCATCAGCACGTCGAACATATGCGCCTCAGCGTCTTTTAGCATTTGCTGATAACCGGGACGTGCTTTTACTGCACCGCTAATCGCCTTGTCATGATAAACCTGCGCTATGGTAAAGCCCTCTCTTTCCACATGCCGGGTGCAGTTCCGCACTTGGTCATCAATCGATGATTCGCGTTGGTGGTCACCGCTATAGCGTGCGTAAATGGCTGTTTTCATGTTTTGCTCCCTTAGAGCAAGAATGATTGACTTCCTGAAGATACTTTTCAACCTCTATTTGTGCGATGAGGCAAATAAGCTGGTCAAGAGGGGAAAGAGATGTCCGCTTTTGGGCGGTGTCGAAGCCCATTTTACTATCTGCTACATTTTCCATATAGGGTGCCGCTAAATTTTCTTTACCGACTCAGATAGCTCCGCCTGTTTTGATTGAATTTTCTGCAATAGCTCAGGAAGTGTTGGCAACGCTTGTTCCCTGCCTAGTGCCTGCCAAGCATCGTCATTGGTAAGCCAGATTTTAAGAAGGCCGCCCAGCTGTACAAGGTCAGAATTAATTTTTAATAATTCGAGGACGGCATTACGATCAAAAATAGTCTTTGGCTGGTAATGCATTCCCAGATTCCGCAGATAACCAGAAACCGTCTGGCCGTGATTGGCCGCATTGCGTTGGATAGCGGTTTTTTCTTCGAGTAATACCGGCACGCGAAGATTGTGTGCTCTTTGCCTTGATGGTTTCTTTTCCATATCATCCCCCATAAAGTGGTGGCAAAAGCCTTGTATGGCCTATAGCTCTACCTTACAGCACCTGTCGCTTTTGGGGGAGTGCGCGACGACGCCAAATGTGTAGGGGAAATCCTATTTGTGTCGTCAGAGATGGGGGCGATTGTGATTGGCTTTTCCTAAAAAGGCGGTGCCGATGCCCGGCAGGGCACAACTTATCGTTGAGCACAAAGTGCGAATAAGACGTAATGTAGCCAACATTACACATCCTGCCCGCTATCTTATCTTAAATATTGGTACAATAAAAGTGCTGCAGAAAATTTGATTATTTATACATCAGGTGGGTTGATGCTGAGAGTGATATATCAACTTGAAAGATACATAACCATTAACTAATACGAGCATGAGGATGAATTCTCAGTAAAAGCTGTAAATTATGACTAATTTTTACTGGAAATACCAAAAATTAACTACTTTATTAGTTTGTATGTGCTTGCATTTACAAGAAAATGAGCCATAAATAACTATCAATTTTTCATAAAGATTAAAAAAGGATGGTTCCGTTATGTTCTCCTTCAGCGCGGCATCAATTGGCACGTTTTTAAGTTATGCTCCGTATGGTGCTATAGGATGCGGCTTAGCGCTGACTTTATATTTTCTAGGGGCATTTTATATACCATATCAGTTCGCCGTACACAGACTTAAAAAAATCGATAAACAACTGAGTAAGCTCGGAGATACCAAGGATGTTGGTGCAATTACTCCTGATGCGTTACGTAGCTATTTTGATGTTGATAGAGGATTATCTCATGTATGGCGGGAATATGAGGAAACGCTGCACGCCCAATATGTATCTGTAGATGGTGAGGAAAAACTAGCCAATCTGAGATCAACAGCACCAGCAGAAACATTTTTCAGCACATCAGTGCTTGTAGATACTCCCCTCAAGGTTGAATTTTTTAAACATGTCCCCGGCATTCTTACCGGAATAGGTATTATTGGTACTTTTAGCGGATTAATTAGCGCACTTGTTAATCCTGCATTCAATATTACCTCTGCCGATCCTGCTGTTATTAAAAATAGCCTTCAACTGCTTTTAAATGGCGTTTTAGAGGCATTTATTGCCTCTGCATCAGCTATTTCTTTGGCAATGTTCATTACATTCATAGAAAAAACAGCACTCACTAAGTCCTATCGGTTAGTAGAAAGAATCGTACAACGCATTGATGGACTCTATAAAGCTGGAGCTGGTGAAGAATATTTGGCTCGCTTAGTACACGCCGCAGAAGAAAGCGCGACACAAACTGCACAACTAAAAGATAGTTTCGTTACCGAATTGAAAGAAATTCTTACCAATCTTGTAGATCGGCAGACCGGCATGATGCAGGCCACAACAGAGGCAATGGGACGTAATGTTGGGCAAGCCATACAAGAAAGTTTAGAGAAACCACTAACACAAATCGCTCAGGTGGTAGAACGCGCCAGCGGTAGCCAAACGGAAAACGTTAACCGGGTATTGCAAGATACTATGGCAGCAATGATTAGCAAAATTGAGGATACGTTTGGCGGGCAAATTAAAGGCCTCAATTCACTTATGCTTGAAAGCGCTAAATCAATGGAAGATATGCGCATTGGTGTAGCGCAGATGGTTACTGAAATGCGCCAAAATAGCGAAAAAGCAAATGATAATATGGCTTCGCAGCTAACCAATCTTATGACACAGGCCGAGGAACGCCAGCAATTGATGCAGCAGCAAATCGGGCAGTTTCTACAAGATTTAAAACAGCAAATGGAAGATGTGCATACCCAGAACGGCGAACAAGCCGTTCAAATGTTACAGGGTATCCAATCACAAATTAGCGGTTTAATGGAGAATTTTTCACGTCAACGCGAAGCCGCGCAGCAAATAGAAGAAACCCAACAAAAACAATTACGAGCTGAAACAGAATCGCTGGTAGCTGGCGTTGGACAGGAAACACAAGCTTTAGTAGGGAAAGTGGCGGAAGCTATTCAGGCTATGCAAGATAGCGTAGGCCAATTATCGAACATCACTGGACGTACTGTTGCAGATATGAATAGCGGAGCGCAGCTTATGCTGAATGCTGCCAACCGCTTTACCGAGGCAGGTACTACGCTCACGACACAGTTTGCCCGTAGTGAACAGCTCTCGGATCGAATGATCGAAAGCAGTGCTTCGCTCAATAGTTCTTCACTAACCCTAAACCAAGTAGTGTCGGAATATGGGCGTTCAAGAGACGGTCTAAATGCACTTGTTACGAGTCTGCAAACCGTAGCACGTGAAGCAGAAGAAAAAGTGGGCGTGAACCGTACACTGGTAGCTGATATGCAGAAAATGGCTGATAAGCTTAAAGAAGTGCAGGCACAAACCGATCAATACCTTACTCAGGTATCAGGAGTTCTGGATAAAGGATTTAAGCAGTTTGGTGATTCAGTAACCGAAAATCTTCAACGCTCAAGCGCAGCTTTCCATCAGTCATTAAGCAATTCGGTGGAAATGATCGCCAATCAAATGGATAGATTAACCAATGCATTAGAAGATTTGCCTGAATTACTCAGCAAAGCCGCATAATAAGGATTTGCCATGTTAGGTACGCGTTGGGTTAACAAAGGCAAACAGAAAGAAGAAGCAGAAAAGCCCTTTTGGATTTCCTATGCCGATCTCATGACAGCACTCATGATGTTGTTTCTGATCGTGATGATCGTATCGCTAATGTCCATGATTAATGCGCAGGAAGGGCCTGAAAAAGAGCGGGACGATACAATTAACGACGTTATGAAAGGCATTGAGCAAGATATGCGGCAATCGCATATGGACGGTTCGGTAGATTTTAAGCAGCGATTGATCCACTTTGGCAATCAAGCCCAGTTCGGTAATAACAGTGCCACCGTAGCAAATGGAACGGCAATATATTTAAACAGGATCGTTCCTATCATTTTGAAGCGGGTTGAAGAAAATGAACGTGCCCAGAAATGGTTTAAACGTGTAACCGTAGAAGGTTACACTTCTCAAATAGGAACGTATTTTCATAATCTTGAACTAAGCTTAAAACGTTCACACAATGTTTTATGCTCTCTTCTTGACCCCAGCATTTCTTTTGAAATGCCACTGACTGAGGAACAAAAGCTCCAGATTCGCCGGATTTTTATGGTTGGTGGATTTTCTGCAAATTCAACAACCGGTGATCCTGAGCGGGATCGAAGAGTTGAATTCCGGCTGGAGTTCTGGACGGTACAAGAAAAAAAAGAAGGTGCAGCAGGGCAAGTACCCGATCAATTTGATCGCATGGAAGTAGGCAAATGCGTTCAACAGTAGAAAATTTACCGGTATTGATGCAATTGCAATCCGCTATGGAAAGGTATTCTTCGCAATTAGTCACACAAGGAAATTATTTTGGCGCTCCAGAAAAAATGCAAAAAGTGGCCGAGAAACTAAGTAAGCGCTTTCAGGGAGCTTCACTGGCAGCTACTCCGCAATCGCGCATATGCCATGCGGTGCAATCGCTAAAAACAAAAAAAGTCGATGTACTGACGCGATTAGAATTAAAAGCGCTCTGCCAAGGATTACGCCATTCCTGCCCTGATTGCGATAGCCAGATGGTGGTTGAATTACCGCAACAATCTTTCGTTGCCATCATGGATCATTTTATTCAGAATTTTGATAATCATAATCTTAAGGCAAATAGCTGGTATTGGTTATTGTATGCCTATTTCAATACCCCAGAGAAAAATGCTGCTTGGGAAGCACTGCGAAAAACGCTGGAGACCAGTCTTAATAGCATCAAGCGAAGCACTCAATACCGCTTGCCTTGGCTTGATGTAGTGTCTGGACATGATGCAATACTCAGCAGCGAACCTTGCACGAAATTAGCCAAGAAAATGTTGGCTGGTGATACAAGCGTTATAGAGCAATTCAATAAAATCCTTAAAATTCCTGAAAATAGCTGGTTTTGGAAAGAGCTGGTATTAGCACAGGTAAAACTGGCTATCGGTGCTACGGATGACAAGTTTGTAGATATGCTGCCTACTCTAATTACGTCATCACAGTCTTTATCACTGACGCTTAAAGATGAAATTATCAAATTATTGCTTACCCGTTATGCAAGCTGTAGCGCTCGCGGTACACATAACGGACTGAAAGAATTTACGCTTACTCATTGGGGAACTCCTAATCTTGGCCGCCACCAGAAATATGATCTGGTTTCAGCTCATGTAAAACAGATGGTGCAAGAGTGGGTAGCCCGTGAGGATTTGAAAGACTTCTTTACATTATTACAAGATGACGGTGTTGCTGATGATCGAAGGCTCAAATTTTGGAGCCGTTATATCAAGCAAATTGAATTCCATCGTATTTTACTTGGGTCGCATGCTTGGCGAACTTCTCAGATAGATTTTGCGGCATTGCGGAAGAAGCCATCCGTAGGCAAGTTAATCGGCACCGGGAGTAATAATAATGCTTTTGTCATGAAAATCGCGGGATGGATATTCATCGAATCAAGTGAAAAGGGTCATGCAATTTTTGGTTATAAACAAGATAATCTACCCTTCCGAATGGAAGACCGTGAAGTGTCAATCAATAGCTTCCGCGATAGAGACAAATGCGATTTTCGCGCTGACCATCGTGACAGACGCATAGGCACATGGGAAGAAGTTGTCGAACAGGAACTGGTCGCTCTTGGTGTCGAGCCGGATGAAAAGACTGTCAAACAGCACCGTGACAGTTATTTTTCTTCTTCCAAGCCGCGTCCTGCTCCAAGTCCAAACCCCACCACACGCAAAGATAGCTTTGATGAAGCCGCATTCTGGAAGCTGGTACGCGAGCATAAGTTATCAGCAGGAGATAACCGTGCCAAAGGCGGGGCGTTATGGGTGCAAGGGGTGCCTTCAAAGCTAAAAACGACGTTTGCGCAAATGGGCTTCCAGCATAAAATAGGCCGTGGCTGGTGGAGGAACGGATGACACCGGTATTGACGCAGTCCCATACAGCCGAAGGATTCCTATTTGAAGCAGCCGGTATTGCGCCGGGTGCATGGCTTGCAGATCATACGTTGCTTGCACCGGAAGCGCAGGCACTTGGCCTTTATCTGGCGCAGCTGGAGGGTGATGATTGCGTAAAAGTCCTGAATTCGCAGATACTTTTACCGTGGGCAGCATTTTATCAGCTTATTGAAAATACAGATGAAGCGGAATTAGTACGATTATTTTTGACATTACCGCCAGCGGCAAGAATGCGCCCAAAGCTTTCCCATCAAAATTCACTGGCAGATAAGCAATTCACCGTAAGCGTCGGATGGACTGATGAACACGGTATGCCGATTCGCAGCCAAGCACAGCGACGCGGAGGAATATTGATTATTGAGGGAAATATTTACCTTCTATCGGAAACGGCATGGCAATTATGTGAAGCGGTGGTGGCATTTGCTCGTATGCCAGCTGAGCAAAAATCACATGCGCATAATGAACGTGCTTGGAGCCGGATGCGCAAGTTAGCATTAAAATCACACACAGTAATGGATGATTTCCTAGAGCGCACTATTGTTCTTACTCCTGACAAATTGCGTGTCCAGCCTCGAAAATCTGAACTCGCTAACGCGCACGTTATAGAGATCATGCCATTAATAGAAGGCTTAGACGATGCTCGTTGGCTACGCTCGTTCGATGGATTTCATCAGGTGCAGGATCATTATGACGTACCGCTGCCCTCGGGGGGTATAGCGCGTGTAATAGTAGAACCGGCAGTAAGAGAAGTGTTGGCAGAACTTAAACGTTATCCTGCGCGACGTGTGGCAGGAGAAAGGGCAAAAGCATTTTTGCGTAATCCCTTTGCATTGCTAGGGGAATCAGCGCGTGAGGTTATAGATGAAGAGCAATTCCAAGAAGATTTACAGGAAGCAAATATTCGCTTCTATACATTTGCACACCGCATAATTTATACAAACGGTAAGGTTTCCGACGTTGAATTGATATTATCTCCTGAAGATAGCGGTATTACTGAGCCGTCTATATTACTATCAGTCCAAAAGGCGGATGCCTTACAAGCGTTTATTGACGAAATTGCCTCTAAGCGAGCACGAAACTTTCCCTGTAGCGTATGGGATGGATATGAGATTGCCCTACGCGGCGATACCGACGATCAGCTAGAAAGCTTACGCAGCGCATTACTCTCATGGCAAACTGGCACAACGCAGCAGGACATGCCTTTCAGCCGTAAGCCGGTCATATCCCATCAAGAAGTATTTGATTTCACGCGTTATGTGCCGCGTGTCGAAGGAATAGGAGAGTTTAAGCCCGTCTATTCACCTTATATTGCCCGTCGCCGCTCAGATCAGGGCTGGGTTCCAGATAACGTAATTTTTGGTGTATTACCAAATGCTACGTCGGAAAATAATATCGGCAATCCAGAGGACACAATGCCAAAGGGTTTTTCCAAAGGAGAAGCACCGCAATTCGAGCATGAACCTCAAGAAAATGGTCAGCAATGTAATTTAGATATAGAGGGAATGGATGGCAGCCCTATCTCAAAGGCAGAAGCTGAAGGCCTAAAACGGTTACGTGAGCAGCTTCAGGAAAGTATGCGACAAGGCAAATCACCCATACCCGATGGGAAACGCTGGCGAGAGGTGGAAAAGCAAAAAAGCAAGCGTATAGGATTGCTGATAAAGCAAAATATCACCGCAGCAGAATATAGCGAAGATCGCAAAGAGAAATTATCTTTTGTCTCTACTGGAAAACCCGAACTACCAAACAGTCTGAAACCTGAAACACAGCTGATGCCACACCAGTTAGAAGGTGTGGAGTGGCTACAGCATTTATGGCGCAATACTGAAACGCCAGTGCATGTGCGTGGCTGTATCTATGCCGATGACATGGGATTGGGAAAGACGCTTCAACTTCTCACATTCATTGGCTGGTATTTGCAAACACATGGCAAGGAACGGCTACCAATATTAATAGTTGCGCCTGTGGCGTTATTGGAAAACTGGCAAAATGAAATGACCCGCTTTTTTGCCAAAGATTTTGCTAAGGTTCTCGTGCTTTACGATGATGAATTGCAGAAGCGCCGCATACGCAAGGCCGACATTGACATTCAGCTTCGTAATGAAGGTATTACCAACTTTCTGATGCCAGACTGGCTTGGTAATGCTGATATTGTGCTCACTACTTACGAAGTCTTGCGTGACCAAGAGTTTTCGCTTTCTACTACAAAATTCAGTATAATGATTTGCGATGAAGCGCAGAAAATCAAGTCTCCATCCGCACTTGTTACTAAAGCTGCTAAAGCACAGAATGCACGGCTTAAAATAGCGTGTACTGGTACGCCGGTAGAAAATTCGCTTACTGACCTATGGTGCCTTTTCGATTTCATCCAGCCAATGTACCTTGGCATATTAAATGAATTTAGCCGCACCTATCGCCGTCCTATCGAGGCAAATACTGAAACGGAACGTCAGGCTGTAGAAGAGCTGCGAAAATTGATTTCAGATCAGATTCTTCGGCGCACCAAAACACAAATGCGCGAAAAATATCCTGACCTCGTGCGTCTTAAGAATAAAAAAGAGGATGACAGTAAGGAATGCCGTCAAATACCTCTCTCCGCACGCCAGCGTGAACTTTATGCGCAAGCAATCGATAATTACCGTAATAAACGCCAAAGGGGAGAAGATGGCGTATTAAATCAAAAACAGGCAGGTACCGCAATTCTAAGTATGCTGCATCACTTGCGGCAAATCTGCGCTGACCCGCGCCATATAGGACTTAAACCTGATTTAACAATGCCGCTTTCTACTTACGCTAAACATTCATCAAAAATGGCTTGGTTGATAGACACTTTGGTAGCAATTCAAAAAAAGCAAGAAAAAGTGCTTATTTTTACCGAATTTCGAGATATTCAAGCAATATTGAGGCATTATATCCAGATACAGTTTGGGATTAAACCTGACATTATAAACGGCGATACCGCAACGGCTTCAACGCGCCAACGTGCAACCCGTCAACAGCTTATAGATCGCTTTCAAACAATTCCGGGATTTGCCGTACTTATTTTGTCACCTGTAGCGGTAGGATTTGGCGTAAACATTCAAGCGGCGAATCATGTGATTCATTACACACGCTGCTGGAATCCTGCAAAAGAAGATCAGGCAACGGATCGTGCCTATCGTATCGGTCAAGAGCGGGATGTCACCGTGTATTATCCCACTATTCATGCAGAAGATTTCATAACCTTTGAACGCAAATTAGATGAACTGCTGACATTTAAACGCCGCCTAGCCGGAGATATGCTGAATGGAGCAGATGACATAACCCTTGCCGATCTTACGAATGGCATTGGCTTGGATAAAGATATAGGAAGTGAAGACACGATTAGTGAATCAGAATTAGGGCGCTTAGAAGGAAATAGCTTTGAAAAGCTCTGTTTACTTCTATGGAAACGGCTTGGTTATCATACAGAGTTTAATAGCCGTCGCCCACAGGGAGGCGTTGATATTGTTGCTATCAAAGGCAATGATGGCGTTGTTATGCAATGCAAAAGCTCATCTCGCCATAATGCACATCTTGGCCGTGAAGCCCTCAGTGATGTCATCATGGATTATAACGAATTTGCTCAGATGATACCTGACGTCTCGTTTAAGAAAATTGCTATCACTAACCAATATTTCAATGAAGAGGTGAAGCGTCGCGCTATCCTCCACGGGGTGGAGCTTATAGAGAAATTGGAAATACTAGAGTTGTTGGAGAAACATCCAATACGATTGGTTGAACTAATATAGAAAAATTACCCGAATGTTCTCTCCATTATACCTAAGTTATAATTAGAGTGAAGTAGCGGGCAGGATATGTAATGTTGGCTAACATTACGTCTTATTCGCAAAAGATGCTCAACGATAAGTTGTCCTGCCGCGCAAAAAACTTGTACTCTGCGAGGCATAGGCTTCCGCTAGACGTAAGATAAAAAATGACTAATTATGAAAGTGTCTTTGCGGCAATAACCAATTAAGGTAGATGCATGACTAAGTTTTTCGCTCATCGCAGGAATTGGCCCGCCGATTTTCCTGATGTTTTGACCCACTCGGAGGTGGCGACCCGTAATAAGCATCCGGCTTATATCAGTGCCAAAGCCGGTGATTCTCAGGCTGCACTTATCCTTGTGCGGGATTTATTGAACGATAATGCCATAGAACTGTTGCGACAAATTATCGGGCAGCGCAACGTGATCCTTGCCGCTGTCACCGCAGTCGAGAAAACAGGTTTTAATGCCATTCCCGACGCTATGGCACATACCATCGGCGGCAAATTAGGGCTGCCTGTTGATACCGGCGAGCTACGGCAAACCAATGTGGTGGCACATACGCGTGCAACTGGCTGGCATCGGCTCGTTACGCCGCCTTTGTTCGGCGGCGAAGTTGAGAAAAGCCGCGATTATGTTCTGATTGACGACCATGTGGGGCTTGGCGGAACATTGGCTAATATGCGGGGTTATATAGAAGAAAAAGGCGGAAAAGTCGTTGCTATGACTACACTTACAGAATCCAGAGATGCCCGAAAAATAGCACTTCACGTAGAAACCCTAAATATGTTAAGATTAAAGCATGGAAAAGACCTTGAAAAATACTGGCAAGAAATCTTCGGTTATGGCCTCGACTGCCTCACCGAAATTGAAGCGGGTTATATCGCTCGTCAATCATCCTTTGACGCCATCACAAGATGCCTGGTTGAGGCAACAGAAGAAGCTAGTAGCGGTGGCTTATCAACAATCGCTATCGGGAGTATAAACCCTACCAGTGTGTAGTGGTTTCCGCTTGGCAAATGGCGTACTGTCTTTGGGCGTTGGCTTTAGTGATATGCGGTTGGATTCAACACGAATCACGCCCCCGCAACCAACCACCAGAGCCAGTTTCAGGCTTTTCCCTTGAACCCTAAGTTTCTGCCGTTGCCGCACCATTGCCGCATCATGCAGTCCCTGCACGCCCCGGGTCTTTTACCCAAATTGCTATAGAACGCATAAATGCCCATACGTCATTATCGCCGGGCATAATATAATTTGCGTCGGCAGGGTCACTTCCTAGCCTATTAAGCATGGCAATCGTCCATTTTGTTTTGTCACCGGGAACGTTTAGGTTTTCCAGCCAATTTTCGACTTCACCGTTTCTAACAGCAAAAATGCCGTATTTATCCAATGAATCAAAAAACGTAGCTGCCCCTGCGAAATCATCACCCCCAAGAAGGTTGATGCCCCCGTCTGTTTTTATATTTCGTCCAGTTGCTTCAAATATTTTGGCAGTAGCTAACCGAGTAGTACGATAAGAATGATATTGATCTCTCGGAATTTGGGCTGCTTTCATCCATCCTGTCCAGTTTTTACCGAAATCGTTTACGAGATCAATGTCAGCGATTCCAACGGCAGGGACACCGAATTGCCTTAGAGGGCCAATAATATCTCGAATTGTTTGCTTGTTTTGTGCATTAACAAACAAAAGTGAAGGAGCATCAGGTTCTTGTTGAACGAGGCGATAATAAATTTCCGAATAAAAGGCACGGTCGTTATCCGACTCACAAACAACAACCCCGTCATGAAAAAGGGCTGAAATTACATTGGCACTTCTCATTAGCGGACGTCTAAAAAATTCACGAAGTTGGTCAGCATTGACCATTTTCCCTCGTGATCTTCCATTATTGTATTCAAGACGTATAACGCTTACATCCGCCGCTCCTTGCAAGCAGCCCATTAAAAAATCTGAACTGTGCGTTGATGCCATCAGACATCCACCACGTTCGGAGTTGAGTTTTGCAAGATTTCTACCAAGTTTTCGAGCTAAGGGCGGATGCAAGAATGCCTCCGGTTCATCAATTAGAACAGTGTGGAACTTTGCTGATAATATGGCCGTAGTAATACCCGTAAATGCCTGAACACCATCACTAGCCTCTTTAATATGTAATGCCTGCCCATGATAAGCTCGCGCCGCAACGTTAAGACTTTGTTCGTCATCAAGTGGCGGCCTTTGCGAAAGTTTAATTCGAAGTTGGCCTAAGTTTGTAGGGTCGATAACATAATATAATCCGAAGGCGTCGAAGATTTGTTCACGTACTTTTTGGCGTAGAAAATCGTTTTTGAATAGATGGGTTAGCATGTTCGATGAAGCAGATTGTAAATCGCCCCCTGTTTGGTCGTTGGTCAGGTCGAATCGCGTGCGCCCATCTAAGCGTATAAGTTCCCAGCGCAGCACTTGAGATACCCACCATGCCTTGTTTTGCCGTGTCCGAACCATCTCAAGCATAGTAGGATAGTGAACGCTATGAGATCCCCCATGATAAGGACTCAGCGCACCTAAATTTAGATGTTCAAACTGTATATCGTTTGTTTGAAGTGGAATAAGCGAATCTATAAGGGTCTGCACTTCAGTCAATTCTGGCCATTCAATCTCAAAATCTTGCAACACTTTTCCTGTTGTATAAGGGGTATTGGATGAGAATGCAGTTTGCAGTTCTTTTAGCACAAGACTTTTCCCAGAATTGTTAGGTCCAACAAAAATTGTGACGCCCGCTGTGGTAATTTCTAGCGGCTCATTCTCGGTAAATCGAAGTGTGATAGATTTTAACATGGCTTTGACAGGATGCGGTTGATGATGACATGAACTGATGCAAACTTATTTTTTGCAACCTACTTTCTGGCTGATGGTTCAGGAAAAAATTCACTGGTATCCATGAAATTATCCTGCCCGCTGGTCATACAGGTATTGCTGGAAGCCAGTAAATATATCGCGGATTGAGGCTATGCTCCCAAGCCGTTCCGTTGCATCACTTACGGCCTGATATTTCAGTTCCAGTAGGCTCGGTAGCTTGGCTTGGTCAAGTTCCTTTTCGCCTTCCTTCACATATTGGGACAGCACGAAGTCCAAAAACTCGCGTTGCTTATCATCATAGTGGGAAAAAATATGATTTTTATGGGATGCCGCCCGCTCGCCCCGCGTGATGGGGCTTAGGGCAAAGGCGATATATGCCAGCACATCAAACAGGTCGCTTTTTTCTGCATCAACCATGCGCTTAATTTCAGCCAGTTGCTCTGCGCCGAATCCTTTATCTGATAGGCTATCAAGCAGGGCTTTGCGTGTGTCAGGTTTGCTCCATATCGCCCGCAGCTCATCTTCATCTTTGAACAATTCCGGCAATTGCCCAAAGAGGTTTTGCAGAAATTCTGCCGCTGAAAGCGGCCTGCCATCGGCTCCCCAGAAGGTCGTTGCCATCATGTGCTGAATTGTGCGCTCCTTCCCATCGGCGAGCTTGATCTTAATTCGCGCTTGGGGCGCAGGAGGCTCGGTAATAGTTGGCGTGGTAGGATTAGGGTTAGGAACGGGATTGGGTCTTGGGGTGGTCGGCGTCGGTTCTATCGGCTCGCCATCCCACTCAGGGTCGTTGAAATGCTCATAGGCTTTCACAAAGTCGTAGATAGTGAAATAATCTTTTCCGTCAAACAAACGGGTTCCGCGCCCGATAATTTGCTTAAATTCAATCATGGAGTTCACAGGGCGCATCAACACGATATTGCGGACGTTGCGAGCATCCACCCCCGTCGAAAGCTTTTGCGATGTGGTCAGGATGGTGGGGATGGTTTTCTCATTATCCTGAAAGGCTCGGAGATTCTGGTCGCCAAGCGCACCGTCCCGCGCCGTTACCCGTTCACAATAATGCGGGTCGGTGCTGGTCTTCATTTGGTTGATGAGGTCGCGCACGGCGGCGGCGTGGTCTTGCGTGGCGCAAAAAACCAACGTCTTTTCGCGCTGGTCGATAGTATCCATAAAGATTTTTACGCGGTATTTTTCCCGCTCTTTAATCTCAATAATGCGGTTAAAGTCCGCTTCGGTATATCGCCTGCCTGCTTCCGGCTGCCCTTCAATCAGTTCATCATCGGAGGTATAAACATAATCATCCATTGTGGTGGCGATTTGCTTCACCTTAAACGGTGTGAGGAATCCGTCATTGATGCCTTCTTTGAGGGAATAGATATATACAGGCTCACCAAAATATTTATAGGTGTCCACATTGTCCCGGCGCTTGGGTGTAGCGGTCAGGCCAAGCTGTACGGCGGGCGAGAAATAGTCTAAAATTTTCCGCCAGTTGCCTTCGTCATTCGCCCCACCCCGGTGGCACTCGTCAATGATTATGAAATCAAAAAAATCCGCCGGGTAATCGGCAAAATTGGGTGCGGGGTTGCCCTCGGCATCCGTGCCACTCATGAAGGTTTGGAATATGGTGAAAAAGATGCTGCCGTTTTTAGGAGCGCGTCCCGTCCTTCGGATTTCGTCCGGCGCAATCCGCACCAGTGCATCTTCGGGGAATGCGGAAAAGGAATTATAGGCTTGGTCAGCGAGGATATTACGGTCAGCCAGAAACAGGATGCGCGGACGCCGTTCCGGTTCGCGGCTCAGGTTCCAGCGGCTCTGGTACAGTTTCCATGCCAGTTGGAAGGCGATGAAGGTTTTGCCTGTGCCGGTCGCTAGTGTCAGCAATATGCGGTTTCTTCCTTCCGCTATGGCTTCCAGCGTTTTGCTGATGGCATTGTCCTGATAATACCGCGCCTGCCATTGTCCACCCTTGTCTTCAAAGGGGATAGCGGCGAAGCGGTCACGCCATGCGTTTTCTTTGGTAAAGGTCAGGTTCCACAGTTCATCGGGTGATGGGTAGCCAGCGGCATCACCTTCCTTGCCCGTTTCCATGTCTATGAGATATATGCCATCGCCGTTGGTGGCATAGGCGAAGCGTATATTGAGTTTTTGCGCATATAGCTTGGCCTGTCCAACCCCTTCGGTGGCGGGGAGTTCACGCTTTTTGGCTTCAATGACCGCGAGCTTGGTGTTGCGGTAGATCAGCACATAATCGGCAATCAGGGGTTTGCCGCGCTTGCCTGCGCCTTCTAACCGCCCGAGGGTGATGTGTTCCCTGCGCACGCGGCTGCCTTCCACTATGCCCCAGCCTGCGGCTTTTAGCGCGGGGTCAATTAGCTCGGCTCTGGTTTCGGCTTCGTTCATAGTGAGACAAACTAGCTGTATAAGTGTTATCTGGCTAGAATATATATAGTTTTGTCCATTTACCCTCAGTCTGGGGGCTTTGCAATAAAGCACTTATTTGATTGAAATATATGTATTTTTTAAAATTATCCACAGTTTTGTGTTTTTGCAATAAAACACTTTTTATGCCCAATAAGGCAAATAACGGGCATAGCGGGTGGACATGGTTTCTGAGTCGTCTGCCTTAATAAGACCTATATCTTTGGTCGCGCTTATAACCTGCGAAATAGTGGACATGGAATCGGGAAGCCCAAACCGTTCACGAAGGGATTGGTTCGACATGCGCTTATTACTAACGTACAGCAAACAGCAATGTTGGTAGCAGGCACGGACACGATCATTCTTGCTCATATCCGCAAAGTCTTGGTGTCCAAACATGATGGCGGTCGTCCGCAAGTCGCCCTCCCTGAAATCCGGCGCAGGAAGCTGATAATGTTCTGCTGCCTCTACCACCTTATCGACACCACTGCCTTTTTCTTCACAGATACCAAGGCGGCGCATCAAATCAGCTAACCGTTCATTGCGGGAGCGATACTCGTCGATGAAACGCTCCACTTTGATAGGCGGTAAGCCGGGATTGGAAATCTCTACCCTGTCATCATACATTTCGATCATGACGGATGCGCCGGACGTATTGAAATCCTGATGAACCAGCGCATTGGCAATTAACTCGCGCAGTGCCTGCTTGGGAAACATCTTCACGTCTTCGCGCAATGTTTGCTCAACGACATGATTGCGCGGGGCGGCGGCATGGACGAAATCTACCAGTCCTTCAAATGCAACGGCATAGCCTCGCGTTCCCATAATGTCGTCGCGGGTTTTTAATTTATTCGTGCCTTCATAATGTACGAAGCGTGGGGCTTTGCGGGCAAGTGAAGCAGGGAAGGCATCCAGCTTTTTGGCAAGCAGGATGGCGGCAAGATTGGTGATTGTCCAGCCTGACTCCGAACGGTTTATTAAACCCTCCCCTTCTAACCGTTCCAAAACCGCGTCGCGGTTGGTGGGATAGGGAAGTTTCAGCAGGTCGAAGTAAGCCTGCGTATCGAGTAGGGCGATGACTTCATCCGGGCTGGCATTGGTTTTTGCTGGCTGGGAAAACCAATCCGGCTGGCCTTCGGCAAAAATGGCGCGAAGCTTATCCTGCGTCATGGCGATGGTACTTTCACCGGAGCGCATCAAGTACGCCCCTTCAAACGCGATGGCCTGACCTATGCCACGGGAAGGAACTTCAAACACCAATACGCGCCCGTCTGGGTGTTGTAATGCCGTTGTCTCAACGCATATGTCGAGCGTCTGAACAATACGCAGTTTAATAGCGTTTAAATCGGCTTGAGAGGCATAGGCATGTGACCCGACAACCTGTCGTGGTCTGGTATCCGTGACCCCCAGCACAATAAACCCGCCGCCTTCGTTAGCAAGAGCGGCGCAGTAGCGTAGAAGCTTAGTGGAATCATACTGCTGTTTGGCTTCCTTAAATTCGAGCCGTTCCGTTTCGCTCGGAGCGTCAAGCCAGCGTTGCAGGGTTTCGAGTGTAATCATGCGGCGAGCCTGTCGGTATGCAATTCCCCGGCAAAGGCTTTTTGCAGGATGGATTGTTTGAGTGCCGCGAGCTGTTCTAGCTTTTGCTGGTAGATGGCTTCGAGGCGCTTGGTTTCGGTGGCGAGGGTATCGAGTTGAGCGACGATACGTTGCTGTTCGGAGAGTGGCGGTATTGGCACTGGAATAGAATTCAACGATTTTTGGTTTAGCTTCGGCTGTGCCATACCGCTTACATAATCATCTAGCTTGATTGAATTAAGATAATACTCAACGAAATGCTGAGTTTCCATTTTATCAAACTTCAGTACATGGGCGTGATTATTTACCCAGACTTTACCGCTTACCGAGAAGGCGATGGGATAGGTTCTTGCTAACAAATTCGCTCCATCTTCGGAAACAAGCAGCAAGTCATCATCGAATATGAACTCGCCAACATAATCGACGATACCTGATGCGCCATAATAAGGGTATTGGCCTTCTGCACGGTCTTTTTTGGTAATCGGTACGCGCTTACTATCAAGGTTCTCGCATATCGCGCCCAGCTTCTTCTCCACCCACCCGTCGCCTTTGGTGGTGAAGATGGATTGCAGGTGGCTTTCAAACAGCTCCCGGGCGTTTTGCAGGTTCTTTTTGGCGTTCTCGGTAGCCGTCGCAATCCCCGAAAATGCCTTATCCAACGCCGCTACAATCCGCTGTTGTTCGAGCAATGGAGGAACTGGGATTGTAACGCCGCGCACTAAATCACTATTAAGATTTCTAACAGTCGAACCTGCAGCTAATCGGTCGAATTGTTGGTACACGACATCCGAACCAAGCAGGTAATACATATAATCATTGTTTATTTGATTATTCTTCGGGTGCAACACTAACCACCCGTCATGGATGCAGCCTGACGTTTTCATGATATAGGGACGACCAAAACTCATAGAGTTGGATAGAATAAAGTCACCCTCATGCACCAAACGCGACATCTTCATGCCTTCCGGCTTTATTTTTTCCTTGGTCTCATAAATGTATTTCGTACTGGCGGTAGCATCGCTAATTTTTATCCAGTTGATGCCATTTGATTCAGTTGTCATGTAATTCTTAATCGGTCGAGGGGAACCACCCCTAGCGATTTCGTAGAGTTCTTCTAATTTCTTCACCTGCCAGCCGTTTTTCATGCAATCACCCGGATAGTTTGTAAAATTTCGGCGGCTTCTGCATCAAGGGCAGCTATTTCATCTATAATTTCCTGCGGAGTTCGGATAGCAGTTACTTCGGCTTTATTAGGATTCTTTACCGAAAGGTCGTAGGTGGAGGTGGGAATGGTTTTAGCATCAACCGTCCATGAATTGTCGGAATCGCCGAAACTGGTTTGTAGCCTCACAAACTCGTTCAGATCATTGTCATTCAGTGGGTTGGTTTTCCCCATATTGCGGGCTGGCTTTAACTGATAATACCAAATTTTACGTGTTGCTGCGCCTTTTTCAAAGAATAGCACTACGGTCTTTACGCCTGCACCGAGGAAGGTTCCGCCGGGGCAGTCCAGCACCGTGTGCAGGTCGCAGCTAGCGAGCAATTCTTTCCGCAGGGCAATGGAGGCATTATCGGTATTGCTTAAGAAGGTGTTTTTAATCACCACCGCAGCGCGGCCTCCGGCTTTCAGGCTTTTCATGAAATGCTGCAAGAACAGCATGGCGGTTTCGCCTGTTTTAATGGGGAAGTTTTGCTGCACTTCCACACGTTCCTTGCCGCCAAATGGGGGATTGGCAAGGATGATGTCGAAACGGTCTTTTTCCTGAATATCGGTGATGTTTTCCGCCAGCGTATTGGTGTGCAGGATGTTTGGGGTTTCGATGCCATGCAAAATCATGTTCATGATGGCGATGACATAGGCGAGGCTTTTCTTTTCCTTGCCGTAGAATGTGCGTTGTTGCAGGGTTTTCAGGTCGCTGGTGGTCAGTTCCTTGCTGCGCAGGTAATCATAGGCTTCGCACAAAAAGCCTGCTGAACCGACCGCGCCATCATAAATCCGTTCGCCGATTCTAGGCTTTATCACCTGAATCATGGCGCGAATGAGGGGGCGCGGGGTGTAATATTCACCGCCGTTGCGTCCTGCATTACCCATATTCTTGATTTTGGTTTCGTACAGGTGCGAAAGTTCGTGCTTTTCTTTCTGGGAACGGAAACGCAACTCATCCGCCCGCTCCAATACGTCGCGCAGCGTATAGCCGCTTTGGATTTTATTGCGAATTTCGCTGAATATTTCACCGATTTTATATTCGATGGTATCCGGGCTATCCGCCTTTTGCTTAAACCCTTTCAGGTAGGGAAACAGCTTGGAATCCACAAACTCGCGCAGGTCATCGCCTGTGAGTGCTTTGTTATGGTCAAACTTGCCATCGGCTGTTTTGGGCGCTGCCCATGATTCCCAGCGGTAAGCCTTGTCGATAATATATTCATATTTTTTGCCAACCAGTTCGGCTTCATCGGCTTTCTGGCGCTCTAGGTCATCAAGGTATTTGAGAAACAGTATCCATGAAGTCTGCTCGGTATAGTCCAGCTCGCTGGTGCAACCGGCATCTTTCCACAGCACATCGTCGATATTCTTAAAAACCTGTTCAAACATTGTCTTATCCTGCTGGTAACGTTTGCTATAATTTAACGCCTTGGACGGACAATGCAATTGTTATGAAGGCGTGCTCATCCCCAGATAATTCAGCACTTCCTTAATGGTTTCCGGCGTAATAGCTATATTCTTTCCATCCAATCCCTTAATTAGTTCACCCTGACGCTCGACGCTGACGTTTCCGTAGCTACGAAAGGTAGTCATCACACTTTCATGCCCGATGTTCTGGCTCCATGCTTTAAATTCTTCCGGGGTGCGGCAACGTTGCTCGCCGACCTGTACAAGCGTTTTACGCAGCAGGTGGGGATGGAAATAAGGCAAGCCGACGCGTGCATAAGCCTCGCGCATGATTTTGCGCACCGTTCCTGCCGTTGACCAGCAAACCCGCTCAAAACCAACGGGCGCGAAGCCTGCGGTATCTGTGACGGCAAGTTTAGTGCGGGGGAATAGCGGGTCTTCGTTGCCGTACAGCAGGTTTTTGCGCAGGTAAGCTACCCAGTCCTTCACGATGGTTTTTAGATCGTCGCCCAACGGTGTCCAGTAAGTGAAAATCTGTTTACTGGCTTTGGTTTTTACCTCGTTAGGGTTTTGATCGACGAACTCGCGGTCAGCGTCGATATGTTTCAGGCGAAGGGAGATCAGCGCACTGTCGCGCATCCCCGTGAGAATCGCCAGCGCGAAAAGCGCCCGGTCGCGGCGTTCGATGTCGGTATTGCTTGGCATGGCAAGGATGGCGTGGCGCACCTGCTCCAAGGTGGGGAAGGGCTTGATAGGTCGGGCGCGAGCGATACGGCCTTCCTTCTCGCCAAAATTAAGGTATTCGGTGTCGCTGACTTTGATTTTGCTGCGATAGCCCGGTTCGCGGCTTAACCAGATAAAAAAGTCCTTCAACGCGCCGAGGATGTGTTGGATGGTCGATTTACTGAGCGGTTGCTTGTCGCGTTGGGCGAGCAGACCAGCAAGGTGCTTTTTAAAGGCAACCGCTACCTCTTTATTGAAGTGACCGAAGCTGCGGAAATGAGTATATTCTTCATAGCGGTGGATTGCAGCGCCGAGCGCCAAAGTGGTTTGCTCAGACTTACGCATGGCCTCTCGCTGGTAGTCGAGATAGCGGCGTTTAATACGTTCATTTTCGGCGTTGTATTTCACCATCATTTTTCTCCTTGGTTGAAGTCACGCATAACGAGGGAAGCGGAACTCTCCTTTATGTGTTCTCCATTGATCGTCTGAACCACGAACAGTTGCCTTATCTCCGGCAGTTTTTTGTCGCTGGTGATGCGCTGCATTTTTGTACCACAAGATACGCATAGTGCCTTCACCAACCAACCGCCTTTTTTAAGGCTGATTAAGTCCACCAGTCGCTCCCATGCCTGCCGGGGTTGGCGGCATTTGCAGCAATAAAATTCCCCCGGCTGGCAGGTGCTTTTTCGGCTCTTTTGGCGCTGGTCATGGAACTGGGTAAGGTCGGAGCCGTGAATCATCATCGGGCGGTTGCCGTCGATGGTTTTCAAGCCCTGCTTTACCCAGTTCGAGACCGCGTTTTTGTGGACGCCGAAAAGTTCCGCGACTTCGTGGACATAATACGCATGGTGTTTGCGTATCAGGCGGGTGTTATAGGTGCGCCGCTTCGTCGGCATGATTTTATACCGATTCCAAGCCGACGACGCGAGCAGCAACAAAAGCCTGCAAATCGGACAGGCGGTATTTTACCAAACGCCCCACCTTGACATAGGGAAGGGGGTAACGTTTTGTGCAAGCCCATACTTCCAACGTGCCTTTTGACACGCCAAGAAATGCGGCGGCTTCGGCGCGGGTAAGCAAGGTATTTTCTGATTCGGTCATATCGTTCTCCATTGGGGGTTGTTAAAGTTCCCAATGCAGCGATAACCTAGATTAGCCCAGCAAGTCAGCCCTCTGGGGGTCTGAGGGTGGGGGTCTGAGAGTCGGAGGGTTAGAGGCTGTTGCCGCCTTTTCTTGCGATAGGACAACGGATAATGGTGTCCATAATTTCAGCGCGGGTTTTGCTGAAATCGGTAATGCCTCTTTTACCTGCTTCCTCTTGGAGCCATGCCACTACGTCTTTTTTCATAGGTGCAACGCTCGGGTTGGGGTTGGCAAGATCATATCCTTTCCAAAAGTGATTGATAGCATCGTACATTAACGCCATGTCCGGCGTGACATGCGCTGGCCTTTCAGGTTTAGATGGGGTGGAGTCGAGCATGGCTAGTTTTAGGGGTAACGTTTCTGCCCATGCGATTAATTCATCGGGTATAACTTTTAAGTGTAGGCTTTCTGTCACCATATCCGTCGGCGTTTTAATAAGCTTTAATTGACCGGCGGTATGGGCATCTAGTGCGTAGTCTAGTAACCTGCCAAAAATATCATTTTCACCTTTATAGACAGTTGCATTCGGAGCTTTACGGTTGCGCCTGCCTATAAGATACAAAATGCCCGTATCAAGTTCCCAAAGTGGTTCCTTGCGTAAGGATGCGAAGTCGCCGGGGGTGATAAGGGGGTAAAAAAACGCTTCTCTTTCCTGCGCTGCTTTCCTGCTGTTGACCAAATAGATAACTGTATGCGCGGCATCGACGATTTGCTTTGATACCGGAAAACCTCGATGTGCAGCCCAGTTCAGAAACACATAAGAATCGACATCACCGACGCGATAATAAGGAAATTCACCCCACCTGTCCGGCTGGGGAACATAGTAACTTAATATTCCGGCCTCGATGTCTTGCTGCGCTGCTTCGTAGCAGGCTTTGGCATCGGGCATATTTAAGATAAATTCTTTGGCGGCAGCAAAGAGTGCATCATCATTCGGGAATTTTGCGTCAGTTACGCGTGTAGACTTTGAACCGTCGAACATTTCCAGCAAGGCTTGGTAATCATCAAAATGGAACCTGCCATGTGTAAGACCATGCCTGTCCCAAAATTCTTCTGTAAACAGGATTGATACCAACCATACGAGCGGTTCGTGTTCGTGGATAGATAATTTGGACTTATTGGCAGCAGGAATGGCTATATCTGGAGCAACAACGGTCATATTGAGTTCGCTAAATTGTTTAATCCAATTTAAGCCACCCATAATTTAACGCAATCGTTAACTTTCTTCGCTGACCTTTATAGGCGCAGCCAGCGCAAAGATAACATCCGTTGCCCGCTGCACCGATTCTCGCACGGGGTCGAGGTTCAGGCGTGAATAGACCTGCGTGGCCTGCTGGGATTTATGTCCTAGGGATTTGCCGATGATTGAAAGGGAAGCCTCGGTAATGGCCTGATAGCTGCCTAAGGTACGGCGGATGTCATGGATGCGGAGGTCGGTGATGCCAGCGGCTTCCATGACCCTTGTCCATGCGCGTTTGGGGTCGGAATAATGGGTGCTGCCGTTCTTGCCGGGAAATACCCATCGACTGCCTGTTCCTTTACGGCGGCGTTGCAGGATTTCGATAGCGGTGGGAATAAGCGGTAATGTTACCGGGTCGCCGTTCTTGGTTTCGGCGATGCGCCATTCCGCCCGTTCCCAATTCACCTCGCTCCATTGCATAGCGAGGACGTTCGACTTACGCGCACCCGTCAGCAGCGACATAAGAATATAATCACGGGCGGTTTCATTCTTTTCCTTGCCAAGCGCCTCATGGAAACGAATCAGCTCATCGGTTTGCATAAAACGGTCGCGGGAGCGTTCACGGAACTTTTTGATGCCGAGGGTAGGATTGCTACCTTCCCAGCCCCATTCGATGGCTTTATTAAAGATGGCGCGGATGCGTTCCAGCAGGCGGTTAGCTTGGTACTGTCCGTTTTCCCGCCCAACCTTTTCGTGGAGCTTGGCGACTTCCTGTTTGGTGATCGACGAAATCTTACGGGTGAACCAGTGCGGCAGGAATTTGTTTACCTCGCGCTGGTCGTATATCCACGATTTCTTGTGCGGCTTGCTGTATCGCTCCATGTAATCATGGAACAGCTCGGCGAAGGTCGTTTCCTGCCGCAGTTTAGTCTTTTCCATGTTAGGGTTCGCGCCGCCTGCGATAGCTGCCTTGGTTTTCAGCGCCGCTACCCGTGCCTGTTCGACTGTCATATCCGGGAAAGCGCCGAGTTTCACGCGCTCATCACGCCCGTGGATGCGCTTCCTTACGAAGAAAGTTACTGCACTACCCGCTGTAATATAAAGGCTAAGACCTTTTTCTTTGGTGTCACGGTAGGACATCATGCCCTTGGCGGGGACGGGTAATTTTTGAATCTCTGATTTGGTAAAATTGAACGCTTTCATAAACTCCTCATTGCCGCACCGTTGCCGCAAATTGGAGTCTATTGCCGCAATTTTCATCATGCAAGGTTAAATAATGAAATCGCTGAGAGTCGCAGTTTATAAGGGTTGGGATGGCTGTATTAAATTTCGCTACACATACGTTCCTGTGGCTCATAACCTGAAGGCCGCAGGTTCAAATCCTGCCCCCGCAACCAACACCAGAGCCACTTTCCGAAGATTGGCTAAATCCTCAAAAAACTCCGTTGCTACCCCGTTGCTACCTGTCGGGCAAGTTTATAGTAGGCTTCTAATAACAATCCGTTATTGAATAAGCCTATATGTCCTATTTAATAAACTTTGATGATCCCCAGAACTTTGAACCAAGATATTTTGAAACTCTTGGCGCAGTAATTGGCATTTATTTTGTTTTTCTAACAAAAACGAAAATTGCCTATCCATTTAAGCCTTCACGACTCATTTATGTAGGTATGAGTGAGCGCAGAACAAATAGTATCGGCACACGGTTAACGGATCACTATATTGGTCGCTCAGGTAATAAGGGGTTACAAAACTATCGTAAGATTGAGCAACTCCAATTCACTTATTTGAACTTCCAAATTTTGGAAGGAATATGGCCTTCTAAAATAGAAGACCTTGAAAGCTATCTATTATTAGACTTCGTTGAACGGTTTGGTGTATATCCAATTTGTAATAACAAGAGTACTTACCCAGAATCTCTATTCAATTCTCAAAAGCCTTTAGAAATAGACTGGAATTATTTTGATTGAGGCAATGATGGCAAAAACAGGCACAGAGATTTTACAAGATTTTATAAAAGCCCTCGATAATAACCCCGGCTGGGATGCTGACGTAGTGTCTGTAATACAAACTCTATGTAAAGAGGGCAGGCTAACTGATAAAGCAATTTCCAACGAATTAGAAAACCTTCGCAAGCAAAAGCTCAATGAAAATCCGTAAGCTGGAACTGAAAAACTTTAGAGGTGCAAGGGAGGCCATTCCTCTAATTTTGGAAACAGGCCAATCAGCATTGATCTATGGAGATAATGGGGCGGGCAAGAGTTCTTTTGCAGATGCTATTGAATGGTTCATAACAGACAAAATTTTTAGGTTAGATGGTGAAGAGGTTGGTACTTATGGGGGGGTACGAAACGAATTGTGCGCCCTTACTGATGAGTGTTCCGTTAGTATTGAATGTGTTGGTGGTTTAGGAGGCACTAAAAAACTTCAAACAGTGGGAGATCGCCAAAAACCCGAAATCGATACAAAAGCCACAGAAATTATAGAGAAGCTTTCTAAAGAAAACCTGATTATTAGAAACTCTCAATTGGTTGATTTTATTATTGCCACCAAAGGGGAAAGATTAGTTGAAATATCTAATTTGGTTGGATTAGAGGAATTAATAAAAACAAAAGCCACTTTAACAAAAGCGGCAAATGATCTTAAAAGACTTTTGCGCGATAGGAATTTTGAATCTCAAATAGCTTCTAAAAAGAAGCTGCTTTTAGAAAAGCTCAACGCAAATATATCTAATCGAAAGCAATTTTATGCAGCTATAAATGCCAAGATAAAGCCCTTCGAGCTTGGCATTGAAGTTAAAGACTCCTTATCCTTAGCACAGGTTATTAAGCTTCTCAAAGAAGGTATTAATGAGAAGGAACAAAAGGAACAAACCACTCTAGAGCTAGCCGAGAACTCTCTTAAAGAGCAATTTGAAAAGCTAGCGGATTTTGAATCTAAGCTTACAGAGTTTTCTAAGGGTATTGCAGCTCTCAAAGAAGAGAAGAAGTCACTTGGTCAGATAAAACTATCCAAGCTCTTAGAAGAGGCAGAAAAGGTACTCGCAATACATGAAAATGATGATTGCCCATTATGCCAAAAACCTATCGAGAGAGCTATTTTAATAGACCTGATTAAGAAAAGAATCGCCGATCTCAAATCAGTCCAAGAAAAATTCAAACTAATAAACGAATTAAGAGAATCGCTTTATGAATCTCTTAGATCAATATATCAGGCCATTAAACTTAGGCTGACAGAAATACAGAATTTGGGGATTTCTAATATAGATATTTCCCATGCCTTAGAAGGCCAGAAAGCTTTAGAGCCTTTAGGGAAAGAGCTAAAAAAGGACACTTTAGAAATAGAAATTACTAGTCTTGTTTTTCCTAAGGAAAAACTTCAATCGATCCAAAATTTAGCTACTGAAATAAATACAGAATTATTAAAGCGTCGAAAAAGTAATACCAGCCAAAAAATAGAGTTATTAACTACTATTGCGATAGCAGAAAGTACGCTCACTGATATTGAGAATATGGAAGCTGAAAAAGCCATAATTGACAAACAAAAAGAAGCTCTAGAGGGTATCAGAGATTATTTTATTGCCCTTCAGAGGCATGAAACTGAAATTCTAATTAAAGACATAGCTGAAAAGGTAAATGAATATTTTGTATTCATGAATCAGGGGGCTAATGTTGATGGCATCAAATTTTCCCCTGTAATTTCCAATGAAGAGTTTGTCGGGATAGCGATTGAATTCGTTTTTCATAAAAAAACAGTCGCATCACCAAAAAAATTCTTGAGCGAATCATATCTAAACTGTATCGGATTGTGCCTATTTTTGGCATCGCTATCTGTTAATAAGAACGCAAACTTCTTTGTGCTTGATGATGTGATTTCAAGCTTTGATAAGAAGCATCGGATTAGATTTGGTCAATTATTAGCAAACAAATTCTCCAATTATCAAATTTTGGCTCTTACACATGAATCTGAATGGTTTGAAATCTTTGCAAATGAAGTTCGCGGTAAAGGCTGGAAAATCCATAAGGCAAAATGGAATCCTGAAACAGGTATATCGCTTGATATACCCTCTATTTCGTTATTAGAAAAAATCCAATCTAAGATTGATGCTTCTGAAGAAGATGGACTAGGAAATACTCTTAGAATTTATACAGAGCGTCTATTTAAGGAAATGTGCTGTTCCTTAGGGGCTAGGGTTTATTTCCAGTTTAATGATAACAATGAAAATCGCATGATGAGCGAATTACTCAATTATATAAAATCTCGCCTTGCAGAGAAAAACCCTGATCTTGCTAAATCCGATATAATCACAAACCTGAGTACGACGAATTTTATTGCCAATACAACTTCGCATGATTCTTCCTTCAAAGAAAATATCGATGACTTCAAAGTAATTTGGCAGGATTTACAAAAATTGGATGGGCTTTTTAGATGTGGCGAATGTAAGAAACTTGTCAATTTCAAAACCTTCGATTCTTCTAGCAAAGAAATACATTGCGGATGCAGCAAAAGGAAAGCTGTGAATTGGAAGGATTGATTTGTTTCTTCTTTCAAAACAATATGCTAATTGTATTATATAGTTATAATTTAAAAAATAAATACCGCGCAAGCAGTAGCTGGAGATTTTAAATAATGCAAAATGCTAAATTTGATAGAGCAAAACATGTCTATAGAAATGAGGCTTTTGTAGAACTGGTCAAAGACGCAGTTCGTTTTTTTAATGGAACTCCAGTACACGCCCTGCCTCCTCCTGAGAAATTTACCGGCACTGGGGTATATGCGCTTTATTACATAGGAAAAAATGAATTATATAAAAAATACGCCGAGCTAAACAGGCTATCTTATGGTTATCCAATATATGTTGGAAAGGCTGTTCCAAGGGGATGGCGGCAATCTCGCCAATCAGATAACGCTCTGAATCAATCAAATGAATTGTTTTCGAGACTCAAAGAACATAGCAGAAATATAAGCTCAGGGCACGGGCTTGAGATAGCAGACTTTTATTGCCGCTTTGTGATATTTGAAGAAGATGGATCAGATATGATAAGCACTATAGAGGCAGCCCTAATAAAACTAAATAGACCCCTTTGGAACACTATTGTAGATGGGTTTGGCAATCATACTCCTGGTGCGGGGCGTTTTGAGCAAGCAAAGTCTGATTGGGATCAAATTCACCCCGGAAGAGGCTGGGCTGAGAAATGCAATGGTATGCCAAAAGATAAAGATAAAATTATCGCAGAAATTGAGAAACACTTTGGTTAGCTGTAAAGGAGCGTCCTATTCAATCTGTTGAACTTTTCTCAGGTGCAGGCGGCCTTGCTAAGGGGCTAGAAATCGCAGGTTTCCAACATATTGCGTTTGTTGAGTACAACAAAGACGCTTGCTCATCTTTACGTTCAAATTTTAGGCCTGACCTTGTTTTTCAAGGTGATATTAGAGATTTTGATCTAGATGTATTGTCCAATATTGCGATTGTTGCTGGCGGCCCACCATGCCAACCCTTTTCACTTGGTGGTAAACATAAAGCTCACGATGACAACAGGGATATGTTTCCCTATGCAATTAAAGCAATTGAAAAGCTCAAACCAAGAGCTTTTGTGTTTGAAAACGTAAAGGGTTTATTACGGCAATCGTTTTCTGAATATTTCCAATACATAATTCTAAGGCTAAGTTACCCAGACTTTTTACCTAATTTGGATGAAGATTGGAAAGAGCAATTAGTGCATCTTCGATCCATAAATTATAATAAGTACTCGGGAATTAAATATGATGTTAGTTATCAGCTAATAAATGCTGCTGATTATGGAGTGCCACAAACTCGTGAGCGTGTTGTAATTGTTGGTATTCGTTCAGATTTAAATAAGAAGTGGGAATTCCCAAAGGCCACTCACTCCAAGACTAGATTAATATGGGATCAATATGTTTCTGGAGAATATTGGGACAATCATGGAATATGCGCCCCTGAAGGCTCTATTTTTGATAGATATACTCAGCAAACAATAGACCGCTTAAAACGGTATCACGGCATGTTTCCTCCAGAAGAAAAGGCATGGAAAACCATACGAGATGCACTCGTGAATGTGCCTTCACCGCAAATGCCGCACACAATATCAGACCATATATTTAGAGATGGTGCAAAATGCTACCCGGGGCATACGGGCAGTGATCTAGATTGGCCTTCTAAAACTATTAAGGCTGGTGGACATGGAGTGCCGGGAGGAGAAAATATGATTAGGTTCCCCGATGGTACGGTGCGCTATCTTACAGTTTATGAAGCAAAGCTTCTGCAAACATTTCCTCGTGATTTTACTATTACGGGTGCTTGGGGTGAGGCAATGCGCCAAATTGGTAATGCTGTGCCTGTTTTAATGGCTGAAACAATTGGACGGCAATTGCACTCTCTTATCAGCCACCCAACTGCAAAAAAGAAAGTTGCCTAATTCCATAAAGTGATTTTTTCTATATTTTATTTATAAATATAAATCGCTCTTCTGCCTTTTTGTGATTTTTTGCGAATTTTTCAGGATTTTGGCTGATCCTGTTGATTAAATCACTTGCTACAAGGTCTAATACCCCGGGTATTTCAGATATGTCTCGCCCTATCACGGCTGTTAGGGAGGTCAACATTCCTGATATATGGCTCCCATATCCGTATTGCTCAGAAAGGTGTTTTTGATAACAATCGCAGCATGGCCACCTGCTTTCAGATGTTTAACGAAATGCTGTAAGAACAGCGAGGCAGTCTCCCCCGTTTTGATGGGGAAGTTTTGCTGCACCTCTTTGCGCTGCTTACCCCCGAAGGGCGGGTTGGCAAGGATGACGTCGAAGCGGTCTTTTTCCTGAATGTCGTTGATATTCTCAGCCAGAGTGTTGGTGTGCAGAATGTTCGGTGTCTCGATCCCATGCAAAATCATGTTCATGATGGCGATGACATAGGCGAGGCTTTTCTTTTCTTTGCCGTAGAAGGTGCGCTGTTGCAGGGTTTGCAGGTCGCTGGTCGTCAGGTCCTTGCTGGCGCGTAGATACTCATACGCCTCGCACAAGAAGCCTGCGGAGCCGACCGCGCCATCGTAAATCCGTTCGCCGATTTCTGGCTTCGTCACCTGAATCATGGCACGAATCAGCGAACGTGGGGTGTAATACTCGCCGCCGTTGCGCCCCGCATTGCCCATGTTTTTGATGCGGGTTTCATAGAGGTGCGAGAGTTCGTGCTTTTCCTTCTGCGAGCGGAAGCGTAGCTCATCCACCCGTTCCAGCACGTCGCGCAGGGTGAAGCCGCTTTGTACCTTATTGCGGATTTCACCGAATATTTCGCCGATTTTATACTCGATAGTGTCGGGGCTATCGGCCTTTTGCTTGAAGCCTTTGAGGTAGGGGAACAGCTTGGCATCTACAAACTCGCGCAGGTCGTCGCCCGTTAGCGCGTTATTGTGGTCGAATGTGCCATCGGCGGCTTTGGGTGCTGCCCATGATTCCCAGCGGTAGGGTGTGTCGATGATGTATTCGTATTTTTTGCCCACCAGCTCGGCTTCATCAGCTTTTTGGCGCTCCAGATCGTCGAGATATTTCAGGAATAAAATCCATGAGGTTTGCTCGGCATAATCCAGCTCGCTGGTGCAGCCTGCATCTTTGTGTAGCACATCGTCGATATTCTTGAAGACTTGTTCAAACATTGCGTTGCCTTGGTGAGTGTTGTTTTCCCTAACTTAACGCCCTGTCCAAACAATGCAATTATTATTAGTGTCCAGCCTGTTATCTTTCCTCATGAGGCTGACGGCGTCATCCCTAGGTAATTCAGCACGTTTTTGATGACTTCTGGTGTGATGGCAGGGTTCTTGACATCTAATCCTTTAATCAGTTCCCCTTGGCGCTCGACGCTGACATTACCATAGCTGCGGAAGGTGGTCATCACGCTCTCATGGCCGATATTCTGGCTCCATGCCTTAAATTCTTCGGGGCTTCGGCAACGCTGTTCGCCAACCTGCACCAGCGTCTTGCGGAGCAGGTGCGGGTGGTAATAAGGCAAGCCTACTTGTGCATAGGCTTCCCGCATAACCGGCATGGTTATGCCTGTTCCGTGCCGACGGTGCGGGCGGTAACGAATGCCTGTAAATCAGACAGGCGGTATTTAACCAAGCGCCCGACCTTGACGTATGGAAGGGGGTATCAAGCTATTGTGCAGCAAAAGACAAATCCTGTCATTATCCTGAGCCTGTCAAATAAGCCTCAACCTTGCACTTTGCGGGATATAAAAATAGTGCCACTGGTAGAGTGCTTAGTACATCAGAAAGGTGGCTACCATATTTACTTTCCGGCATGGGTTTTCTCAGGTGCCGATCTGGTCAAACAGCGTGCGGGGCAGGCAAGGGCAGCGAATGATCCTATCCATAAACAGAAGGAAATCCTGCGTCCGTTTGTTCGGCAAAATATCATAAGCAAGTTCCTTACGCTAATGCATCATGAAATTGCAGGTGCAATTACTCAGGATCATGCGAAGCAAATTACTTACCATGACGGTCACGGAAACCCGAAGCTGCTATCCCCTGCTATGGTGCGTGAGGTAGTTAAGGATGTGCTCATTGAAAAAGGCCTATCTGAGCGAATTTCCGGGCGTAAGCAGACAGACGCCTAAAGGGACAGGTGGCCTTCAGCACATGGGGTGCCTGTCAGCACAGGCCACCTGCCTTACCGATGCACTATCATTGACATAAAATGACCTCACTTGATTAACAAACAGTGAGGTTCACCATGCAATCCGAAAACATCCCTACCAATACCCAGCTTTTCACCCGCCGCCAAGCTGCCAACTATCTAGGCATCAAGGAAAACACCTTAGCAGTGTGGGCAACCACTAAACGGCATCCGCTATGCGCCGCAACAAACCGCTGCCATTAATCAGATTAGGCGAGCAGAAACACGATTTTATTCATTTACATGATGTAGTAAGCGCCTTAATGTTCTTGAGCAAGCAACCTACCTCTTTGGAAACCTATGATGTGGGAACTGGACACCATTATATGATTCGTGACCTTGCCGAGCGTTTACACTGCCCGCTAGAACACATTGAGGTGCGCTTTTTTGACGTTGATGACCCCCACGGCAATATCTCCAGAATGGAAGCACTGGGTTGGAAAGCGCGAGAAGATGTTATCGAGTATGTAGAACAATTGCGCGAGATAAAATAAAAAGACCATGAGCATGTTTAAAGTCTTTGGCCGCAGTTACGGATTCGCAAGACGTATGAAGTCCTGGTTTTTTTTCTATGTCGATTTTCTAACCGGATGTAGCAATATAGAGCCTGCTAATATACATCCCGACATCAAAATTTATCAGATATATTACAATGAAGGATCGCAACTTCAATTGGACAGGCAGTTTACTCCTTACCTAAACACGCACTGTACAAAATATTTTTCCGACCAGGTGGCAATAGAGCTTTATGATGCGGGCCTGATGGATGAATGCGATTATTTTGGCATAGTAAGCTGGCGTCTATGGCAAAAGATACGGCGCGGCGATATACGGGCACAAATATATGCAGATAACAAGGCGCATGATTTTTATTATTTCACTCGCCGCCTCCCTGGGATTAAGCAGAAGCAGCTGTGGCAACAGGCGAATTTCCTTCACTCTACGGACCTAACCTCTTATATTCAGATGTTACTGTCTGAGTTGGGTTTTAATGTTGATTTATTGAAAATGGATCTAGTCCCCGCATATTTTAGCTATCAAATTTGTAAAACAATGCTGTATCAGGATTATATTGAAACGCTTTTAAAGCCAATGATAGCACTTATGGAGGATACATCTCGTCCCGACCTTCAAGCCTGGCTTAATCAGGATGCCAATTACGAGCGCTATGGCAATGCTCTGACAAAGGAGCGGCTACGTGAGATCACAGGCTTTCCTTATTATACAAAACATACCTTCATAACCGAGCGCCTGTTTGCGACCTATGCTGCGCTGAAAGGCTGGAAGGGAAAAGTTATCAGCTTATGACCATCAAAGAGCCACAAAATCTTACGCCTGTTGTAACATGCCCCTACTGCATGCACCATGAATGCATTCCATTATATTCAAACGTTTACGACAGGTTGAAAATATCTACTAAATCCTGGAGCTTTCTGAGCTGCAAATTTTGCAAGGCCGCCATTCTTTCACCTCACCCCTCAAGGCAAGACTTAAACCGTTATTATCCGAATGATTATTTATTCACCACAAAGAAAAATAGCACTACTATAAATAAGTTAACATCCTGGCTTGCATATTTTTTCTTCTACCGTTTTTTGCGCTCCGATGTGACCAAAAATCTTTCTCCTAACTGCGGAACTGGTCACGAAAAGAAAAAAATATTAGATATCGGGTGCGGCATGGGAAATCTACTTCGTAAGGCTGTAAAAAACGGATTTGATGCCTATGGCATTGATTTTTCAAAGGCTAACATAGTTCAGGTTAATACTATACCAGGAGTTAAAGCTTATCATGCCGATATTCATCAGGCTACCAACCTGTTTCCTGCAGGGTCATTTGATATTGTTACCGCGTTTCATGTGCTGGAACATGTTGTTGAGCCGGTTACCCTTCTGAAACAATGTAATATACTATTGAAAGAAAATGGTGAATTGGCAATAGAAGTTCCTGCAATCGATAGTTTGCAAGCAAAAATACTTAGGCATAAATGGATAACACTACGCGAAGCACCAAGGCATTTGACCGTGCCATCAAAACACGCGCTTGAGATAGCATGTCACGCGGCAGGGTTCAGAAAAATCGTGATTGCTCCTGGCAGACTTTTCGACAGTGCCGGGTTCATTGCGTTATCGTTGCTGCCATATAGTGCAGAGCATTTTCAAAATAGTGGAATAAATTGGCCAAAATTTGCGAGATTGCTATCGGCTGTCATCATACTAGCAAGTTTACCTTGGGTGTGGTTCGAATCGTATATTTGTAAACGCCCTGCTACAATTATTTTACATGCTTATAAATAAAAACTCAGCATCTAAAGTTGCCTTTTTCTTAACCGTGTTGACGTATGGCATTCGAATTTTTTTTCTGTGGAGCATGTTTTGCCCCAAACTCTGGCTGACGCCATCCAATGGAAGAAGGATTTCACTGATGAGCAGCGAAAGGAATGGACTGACCGGCTCGGAAATCTAGTCTTGATAAGCACGACGAAAAACAGCTCACGGTGGCGGTTTGATTACGCTGAAAAGAAGTCAAAATACTTCGCCAAGAAAATCAATTTACCTGCAAATATTACCTTAAGCACAGCTGGAAACAAAAATCCGAATATCATGCATTATACAGCCGAGAGACGTCTAATGCGTTGTGCAATATCCTCGACTGAACCAGCCATTTTTTGGGTATTGCCAGAAATCTCTTTGGTCACTGCACTTTGCTCTTCAACCGCACTTGCAACGCCGGTGATATATTGGTTCAGCTTATCTGCTGAATTCGCAATCGTCTGGATGCTCTCTGCAACTTTGCTGGAAACATTTTGGACCTCTTGAATTTGTTTCGCAATGTCTTCCGTTGCTTTAGTAGTTTGTGTGGCGAGATTCTTAACTTCAGAAGCAACTACAGCAAAACCTTTGCCTGCATCGCCTGCGCGTGCAGCCTCGATGGTAGCATTGAGCGCCAACAAATTCACTTGACTAGCTATGTTATTGATTAACTGAACCACGTTCTCCATGGTTTTCATGCTTGCACTAAGCTGCGTCGCAGCTGCGCTGGACTGCGTTGAGTCGTCCAGGATGCCCATTGCAGCATCCTGAGAGAGCCGCATGTTTTTACTGATCTCACCAATTGACGCTGTCATCTCCTCAACAGCGGCAGCAACGTTTTGTGTGTTAGCAACGGTTTCTTCGGCGATTTTCCCTGTTTGAATTATCTGTGTTACCTCGGTAGCGTATTTAACCACCTTGAACGGGCGGCCATTCGCATCGAAAATAGGGTTATAAGAAGCCTGAATCCATATCTCGCGCCCACCTTTGGCAATGCGTTTATAGACGCGTGCATCAAATTCACCACGCCCAAGCTTTTGCCAGAACGCTGCATAATCAGGAGACTTGGCTTCAGCAGGATCAACAAACATGCGGTGATGTTGACCTTTAATTTCTTCCAGGGAATACCCCACCGCGCTCAGGAAATTCTGGTTAGCGGTGATGATGGTTCCGTCAGTGTTAAACTCAATCACTGCTTGTGATTTACCAATGGCATCAAGCTGGCCTTTGGTATCTGCTGATGCCAGTTTTTGTTTAGTTATATCGGTTGCGTATTTGACTACTTTGAAAGGGCGCCCATTCATATCTGCAATAGGATTGTAAGAAGCCTGAATCCATATCTCCTTGCCGCCCTTGCCGAAGCGTTGAAACTCATCGACGAAAAATTCGCCATTATTCAGGCGTGACCAGAAGCTTTTGTAATCCGAACTTCTGGCATACTCAGGATCAGCAAACATACTGTGATGTTGGCCTTTGATCTCATTAAGCGTATAGCCCAATGTGCTCAGAAAATTCTCATTTGCGGTGATGATGGTGCCATCCATATTGAATTGAATCACCGCCTGTGCACGACCAATGGCAGCAAGCTGCCCGTCATAGTCAGCAAATTGCAGCTTCTGCTTGGTAATATCGGTGGCATACTTCACCACGCTGGTGACTTTTCCAGAGGTATCAATAAGAGGGTTATAGGAGGCCTCGATCCATATTTCTTTGCCACCTTTACCAAGGCGTTTAAATTGAGCAGCCTGAAACTCACCTTCTACCAATTTGCGCCAAAAATCTTTATACTCCGCGCTTTGCGCATAGGTGGGATCACAGAACATACGGTGATGCTGCCCCTTAATCTCCCCGAGCGAATAGCCCAGGGCATTCAAGAAGTTTTCATTAGCATGTAAAATAGTGCCATCGGGGGTGAAGTGAATTACTGCGCTGAGAGCGCCCCAAGGCTTCAAGTTCGGCTCTAGCCGGGCTCGATTTGCTGAAAAACATAATTTCCTACTACGCTACATGCTTTGGTTATTGTACATGCAAAACTGCACGGAATGATTTTATGACATTACAATAATTCAGTTAAAAAGTTATTAAAATTCCTCCGATATTGACTTGAAGCAAATGAGTAAGATTACGCAATTTACCAGCATACGCCGCGAGATACGGGCCTGTAATGTGATGGTGTGTCCCGATCTCTTGCACGGGAGGGGGAATACTCAGCCGAGCGCGCTTCCAGCACCTGCTCGAATTATCCCGACAAGCCGATGAATAGCCCGGGGGTTGCTTTATCTTATCGGCAACTACTTTGTGTTATCTGGTACAGGCTCTTTATTTAAATGGCTAATATGAAATTTCAATATGGTTTGCAACTGCGCCGGATCGAAGGGCTTGGCGATATAATCATCCATGCCAGAAGCGATGCAGCGTTCACGGTCGCCGACGAGCGCGTGCGCCGTCATTCCGATAATGGCAAGTCTTGGCTTACCCTGTTGTTTTTCCCATGCACGGACTAAACTCGTAGCCTCCAGACCGTTCATTTCAGGCATCTGTATATCCATGATGGCGACGGCGTAATGAGCAGATTTGATTTTTTCAATAGCTTCGATACCATTATACGCTACGTCGCTCACATAACCGAAATGCTCAAGATAGGTAGTCGCTACCATTATATTCGCCGGATAATCTTCTACCAGCAGGATCCTGTGCTTGCTGGCATTCGATAAATTTTTTTCAGAAATGTCAGGCATTGAGCTATTGGAGTTTTGAACATCGGTCTTACCCGTTGTTTCTAACGGCAGACAAACTTTAAAAGTAGAACCGGTCCCAACCTCGCTTTCCACTTCGATCGTGCCGCCCATAATTTCAGTCAGCGTTTTTGTAATGGCCAGCCCTAAACCAGTGCCACCATACTTACGGGTAATGGACGAATCAGCCTGAATAAATTTATAAAAAATACTGTCCAAATTTTCCTGCGCAATGCCTATTCCTGTGTCCGTAACTGCAATGCAAACCGTTTCCCTATTTTCCTGTTCCATCGGATGACAGATAATGCTGACATGCACGCCGCCTTTTTCGGTGAATTTAATCGCATTGCTGCATAGGTTAACTATAATCTGGCGTACCCGCGTCGGATCGCCGATAAACATGCGATGCTGTGTGCAATCGCGGTCACCGGTAAAAGTAAGGCCCTTCTCGCGCACGCGTACGGACATCATGCTGGCCACTTCCTCGATCAGTTGTGTCAAACTGAACGGCACGCACTCCAAATCTACCGTACGCGCTTCGATTTTAGCGATGTCCAACAAATCATTGATAAGCGCCAGCAACGAATCAGCACTGGTCTGCAATGTTTTAACAAATTGCTGTTCTTTAGACGTGAGCGTCTTACTCATGCCCAAAAGATTTGACAGCCCGATAATGGCATTCATCGGCGTCCTGATCTCATGGCTCATATTAGCCAGAAACTCGCTCTTGGCGATATTAGCGGCTTCAGCGGCTTCTTTGGCCACATGTAGCGCTTCCTCTATAAGTTTGCGTTCCAAAATATAGGCATTAGCCTTTTCCAATGCTTCCCGTTGTTCTGTAATGTCGGTATTAGTACCAAACCATCTGATAACCTTACCATCTTTATTTTTAATGGGTAATGCGAGGGTTAAATGCCAACGCATTTCTCCATCGTATCGCCGCAGCGGGAACGTGGACTCAAAAGGCTGGCTAGTGACCAGGGCGGATTTCCATGAGACCAGCAGCCGTTCAAGCTCAATTGGACCATGCACCTTTTTCCACCCCCAGCCTTGCATTTCCTCAAATGTGGTGCCGGTATAATCGTACCAGCGGCGATTGTACCAGAACAGCCAGCCCGTCTCGTCAGACATCCATGCCAGTTGAGGTATAGAATCCGCCAGTTGCCGGAATTGCTCTTCGCTTGCCCGTAATTCCTCTGCCTGCTTAGCCGATTGTTCAAATGAATGACTTAACTCCCTGCGCGCACGATCTAATGATTCCGTCAGTGTTTTAGCATCTGCGGCTGTTTCCTGGGCAATGCTTGTTTTGGCTTGAGCATTCTTCACCATCTGCTCGCCTTTGAAAGCGGCGGCGAGTAAGGGCAAAAGCAACCTGACTTCTTCAACTTCATCTTTATCGGGAGCACCGCCAATCATTGCAAGGAGAATATTACCCAGCGGCCCAAGCACACTAATAACTTGCACAGGCTCCGCCAAACCTACATAGGAAAGTGCTGCTGTAGATTGCCCATTTTTTTTGCATTCGTCTAAAAACGTCTTCCATTTCCGACCCTCAGGCAAAGTCTGAGGAAAACCCGGCGCAGGTAAATATGTTTGAATATCTGCGTCAAAAATAAAAATGGTAAGATCGTCAGCACCAAGATATTTTGCTAGCTCCCGCGCCGTTTGCATACGCTGGGTATCCTCAATAAGTCTGACAATTAGAGAGAGCTTTTCGGGCTGCAAAAAGTTCCCCTTTAATCCGGTATTATGCTAACAACCGCCGTGCAGTTATGAAATCCACCAAACTGTCCTTCAGCGCGTGCGATTTGCTCATAAGTATTACAACCGACAAATTGCGCGGGAAGCAAGGTATCCTGTAAAGCGGTCAGCTCCAGGCCAAAGTCCTGCCCGGTACGCAACCTGGTAGCCACGCAATCAAAGAACAGGGCTGCTTTAGGCTTATGGGAATTTGACTGTGCAAGGGCGGATTTTGTTGCTATTTCTGCTGCTTTGGCGGCTGACAATTCGGTTGCCTTCATAATACATATCATGCTGCCCACAGAGATATCCGCAGCGCAGTTAATCGACCCGTCCTCATTCAAACTCAGAGGAACGCGCAACCGGTAATTGTTTCCGGTCTGGATTCCGAGCACATTGGATAAAAAGAAAGGAAGCGGATCTTCTTTATTAAACGTTTGCCCGGTCGATTCAGCATATTCCTGAAAAGCATCAACGGCAGCTGCGGCGTTTAAGCTTATCAGCTTCGAGCCATCACTTTCTGTTACACGCATTAGCTGGCTTGCGGGTTCCCAGCCGTGATGCACACCAATGCCTATAGGTTTATTAGATAAAATCTCAAGCGCAATCGCGGCATCCGGATACGCTTCCGTACCGTGAAAAACGTGCGTTCGCTGAAATTTAGCATCATCACCCGCACCGCCGCCAAAAAGCTGATATGCCCCGGCTGTTAATACAGTTATTTGTTCAATGAGGTTATCGGCATAGCCCGCAAGCGCATCAGTCATGACCATAGCAGAGCGGTAAGCATAACCAGTTGTGTGCGGTCCTTTAAAAGCTGCCACCAGTTCTTTGGCAACACCAACCATATCAGCCCGTAATCCTTTGCCGATGGTAGATGAGAAAAGCATATCGTCTGAGCATAGCGCCATCGCGCATGCCGTGCTTATTTGGGGCGTTGAACTGGAAAACTCTCCTGCTGATGAACAGCCAACCAAAATCTTCGGATGACAAGTATCGTTAATCGCCTTTAACAATATCTTATAATCGTATCGAGGTGATGTAAAAAGTATTAAAGCATCAGGAATTTTCTGGTTAAGTTTTTCTTTAAGTTCCTGGCTTAAAAATACTCCGGCTTCATAGCTATCAGTTACATTGGTTTGGGATACGGCTACGTCGGTCATAAAGCTCTTTCAGTCAATCATTTAAAATTAGAAAATAAGCATTGGATAGAGAGCCAAATAAAGATTCAATTGGTGATTAAAAAAACTTATAATACCGTATTATAATAGAGGTGCGTATCAGCAACACCAGCGACAGGTTTGAGGCTGTACCAGAAAACTAGATTAGATACTGATCAGTGTTTAATTGATGTAATTGTATGTATGAGTTTGAGTTTATTAAATGCCATTCACATGCCTTCAAAATAGCCTAAATGTTGCATGTGTATACCGTTTTCTCATATGCCGTTGGCCTTAAAAACTTATTCAAACATTCCTTTGTCCTATTGGGGCATTTGATATAACTTAACTTCTTGTACGGACTATGTAATTGTTATGAACGTTGACTCATTCCAAGATAATTCAGCACTTTCTTAATGGTTTCAGGGGTAATAGCTATATTTTTTCCATCCAGACACTTAATCAATTAGCGGCGCTTATGCTAAGGCAAGTTATCCACAGTAAAAATACCGGAAAAACGCATATTATCTCCTGAATTGGGGATCATTATCAAAGCAATATACTTTGTCCATGCTGACTTTCCTTCACATTGAACACTTATAAGCTGCGATGCTTTCAGCATCTTTTCTTTATCTGCGAATCTTTACTTTCAACGTTTTCAAGGGAGGTGTTAATGCGTGCGGCTGTTTTTATTGCGAGCATCGCACTTAGCCTGATTGGTGATTCGTGTTGGGCGGCGGCGATTGTCAATCTTTCTAGTGAACCGCAAACGATACAGTTTTCACAGTGGCAAGGCGGGGCATCTGTGACGATTTCCCCCAAGCAGGCGTGGCGTGTGCCGGGGAGGGTGGCCGTATGGTATGGCGGGCGCGAAGTGCACATCGATGAGGAAGAGGAATTCGCTATCTGGAAAACGGGCGAACTCGGTCCGCAGCGTCGCATGATGCGACGTTCGCATTCTGGTTTTTAACATGGGCCCGGCACGCGACGCTTATATCAACCGCATCGCAACTTCGGTGCCGGATCACGATATACATGATAAATTCGTCAACTATGCGCCTTCGATGATTGCTGACGAGCGCAAGCGCGGGATTTTTAAGCGGATGGTGGAGCGGGCGCAGATCGAGCACCGCTATTCGTTCCTGCCGCCGCATAAGGATTCAGATAAGCTCGACGAACATCGATTTTACCGAAGCGGAAATTTCCCCGATACGGCGCAGCGAATGCGTTTTTATGAAGACCACGCATTGCGCCTTGCTACTAGCGCGCTGGATGGGCTGGGGCTGGATGAGATGCGCGGCGAAATTACGCATTTGATCGTGACTAGCTGCACGGGCTTTTACGCGCCGGGGTTGGATTTGCAGATTGTAACCCAGTATGGGCTTAAGGCTTCGGTGGAGCGCACCGTGGTGGGATTTATGGGCTGCTACGCGGCGATGAATGCGCTGAAGCTGGCACGCCATATCGTGCGTTCGGAAGCGGATGCTAAAGTGCTGGTGGTGAATCTTGAGTTATGCACGCTGCACCTTAAAGAAAGCGGGGATATCGAGCAGCTGCTGTCATTCCTGCTTTTTGGAGACGGCTGCGCGGCCAGTATCGTGTCGGCGCGAAGGGAAGGCATCGAGATGCGAGATTTTGCCTGCACGTTGCTGCCTGATAGTGGTGGGCAGATTACGTGGCATATCGGCCAGCTCGGGTTTGATATGCTACTTTCAGGGCAGGTGCCGCTGACCATTGCAGCGCAGTTGCAGACGCGCAGGCGCGATGTGCTGGCGAATGTCGAAGAGATACGCCACTGGGCGGTGCACCCGGGCGGGCGCAGCGTGCTGGACGCGGTGGAGACGGGGCTTGAGCTTTCGCCCGGACGGCTGGCCGTTTCGCGTGATGTGCTGCGGCGGTTCGGCAATACATCCTCGGCATCGATCATGATGGTGCTAAAAGAAATGCTGCGCGGCGGCGAGGAAGGGCTGGGCTGCGCCATGGCGTTCGGGCCGGGGCTGACGATGGAAAGCATGCGCTTTGCAATGGACCGGCCATGAATTTTAAACAGCGCAGCCAGCAAGCGGAGCTGATGGACAGCGAACAAGTTTCGTTCGAGGAATTCAATGGATGCCTGCATGATTTGCGTATTATAAACCAGTGGACGCTAGCTTACCGCCCGACGATCATGTGGCTGGAAAGCATGATGTGGGGGCAGCGCGGGCCGGTGACTATTATGGATATCGGTTGCGGCGGCGGCGATATGTTGCGCCGGATTGCGGTGTGGGCGAAAAAACGCGGCATCGAAGTTAAGCTGGTGGGTGTCGATCTCAATCCGTGGTCAAAATTATCGGCCGAATCCACTACGCCACCCGATATGCCGATACGTTATGAAACTGCCGATATTTTTGCGTTCGATCCCAGCAAAAAAGCTGATTTTATTATCAGCTCGTTGTTTACGCATCACTTAAGCGATACGCAAATACCGGATTTCGTCCGGTGGATGGAGCTTCATGCAACGCAGGGCTGGTTTATCAACGATTTGCACCGGCACCGCCTGCCGTGTTTCCTGATCCGGCATGCGGTTCGGATATTGCGTTTCAACCGGCTGGTGCGGCACGACGCGCCGGTATCGGTCATGCGGGCATTTACCGCGTCTGACTGGCGGCATTTGCTGGCGCAGGCGGGTGTTCCGATGCGGCGCGTATCACTGCGCTGGTATATGCCGTTTCGGTATGGCGTGGGGTGCGGGCTATGAGGTGGGACGCCATTGTTGTCGGTGGCGGCCCCGCGGGAAGTGCTGCTGCCATCCGGCTGGCGCAAGCGGGACGCAACGTGCTGCTGCTGGAAAAAACTGTCACCGCCCATCACAAGGTTTGCGGCGAATTCGTGAGCATTGAGGCGCGGCATTTGCTGGAGCAATTGAATTTCGATTGCACGAGCGCGGGCGCTGTAGCCATTGGCCATATCCGGCTGGCAAAGGGGAAAGCGGTGGTGCGCGCCGCACTGCCTTTCCAAGGTTTAAGCCTTTCGCGCGAAAAGCTGGACGAAGCGCTGCTGGCGCTGGCTGTTAACGCAGGTGTCACCGTTAAGCGTGGCCGCGCGGTAAAGGGCATGCGTTATCAGGATGGGGGCTGGAGAGTTTCTACACCAGATAATGATTATGTTGCACATAACGTGTTCCTTGCATCAGGTAAGCATGATGTGGGCGGTTTTAATCGCTCCGGTGGCCTGCAAAATGATTTCATTGGGTTCAAATCGCACTTTATCTTGTCGCAGGAACAGGCCGCGGGGCTGGCGGGGCATAGTGAGCTGGTGTTGTTTAATGGCGGCTATGCCGGGCTTGAAATGAATGAGAGCGGCAAAGCTAATCTGTGCATGGTTATTTCTAAAACGCACTTCCTGTCTCTGGACAAAAGCTGGCAAGGGCTTCTGACCCACCTTACGCAATCGACACCGTGGCTCGCCGCCCGGTTACTGGGGGCGCAAGCGGTTTTCGGGCAGCCGCTGTCTATCTACCGTATTCCCTATGGTTTCGTTTATCGCGATTCGGCGGATGCGCCTCCAGGCCTGTACCGCATAGGCGACCAGATGGCGGTGATTCCCTCATTCTGCGGGGATGGAATTGCCATTGCGCTGCGCACAGCGTTTCTTGCTACCCAGCACTATTTGCAGGAAGGCTCGCAAGCCTACCATCGCCATGCGCATGCGCTTTTGTTTCCGCAAATTCGGTTTGCATCGCGGTTGTCGCGGATACTTGCCGTGCCTGCGCTTCAATCGGGATTGCTTGGACTGTGCCGGATTATCCCGGGGCTGATACCTGCTATGGCACGCAGGACTCGCCTTGCGGATTTCTGCAATTAGTAGGTGCTTGGGGGATCGCTGGCAGGAAACAGGTGGTCAAAAATGGGGGACAGCTTATAAATGTGACGCGTGAGGGCGAGGTGAATAGTTTTATCGCGCAAAGCCTCACTAAGGTTTCTCTATCGGATTCGACGTTTGATTCCTTGCTGCGTAAATCCTGATAGATATCGCGCATTTATATAAAAGCGCTCGATCCAGCCAACGTTTTTATATCGTTTTTGCTACTGTTTACTCACCTCTGAACGAGGTTATTTCTAACTTAAACAGGAGAATTATTATGAATAACGATCAGAACAAAGGCAGTAGCAGCCAGCGTGGTGTCCCCAGTGAGCAGCCTGCCGAAGCAGGGCGCCAGAGCCATAAGAACGACGATAAGAAAAGCGGTTCGACCGGTGCTAAGTCCAGCTCGCCCAGCAATAAAAAATAATTTCTTTAGTATCGTATAAAAAAGGGAGGGAAATAATTTCCCTTCCTTTTTTAGTTGTTTAGCGGACTTGCTTTCTATTCGGCAGCGTTAAATACTGTTTTATATTTTTCCAACATAGCGCGTAAAACACAAGCCTCAATGGGCTTGGAAATATAATCATTCATGCCAGCCGAAAGATATTTTTCACGGTAGCCCAGCAGCGCATGCGCCGTCATGGCCACGATGGCGCGGGAAAATTATCAGGCAACTGCACCAGTAAGTTGGAAAGGGCGTCGATTCCTCCTGATGAAGCACCGATAACGACGATTGGTTGTTCCATATTCATGAGAATCCTAAATATTTATTAGCGACCTCTGAATAACAAATTGTTATATGGTTTTTACTTTTTTGCCGGTTCATTCAGTAACATAAGCTCTGCCAGCTCATACCAGCTATATTTTTGTCTCGACCAGTGGCTATTGATGCCGGAGGTGGAGCAGTAGATGAAGAGGGAGGTATTGCCGATTTTAATATCCTGTAACCCCAATGTGGCGGATTTATCGTTTAAAAAGGCTTTTCCTGCGGTCAGGCTGTCGAAGGCGAGAATTCCTGGCTGGTATTTTAAGATTTTCTGCCTTAAGTCCTCTGGGTTGAACGCATTTGCGGGGAGCTGGTTGTCGTTACCGAATGTGTTTTGCAAAGGTCGGTCAGGCCGATGCCATAATTTAGCAGTAACGGGTAATCGCCGGGGCGCAGCTGGTGAGGTGTTAGGTTTACCTCATGAAGTATTGGCCAGAATCTATTTCCCGGCTTCGCATAATAGGCTTGTTGGCGCGCGGAAATAAGGCTGGGGGCTGTGCCGCACAATACCAGCTTTAAACCAGGAACCAATAGATCGTCCAATATGAAGCCAGCTTTAGTCGGCATGCTATCTATCACCTGACGGTTAGTGCTGATGGGCGAACTCTCTCATGTAACATATAAAAATCCTATCCTGATAATATTGCTTACTTATGCCCGGTATCAAAGGATACCGTATGCTATTTTCACAGTATTTACCCTTTGACAGCAAGTTCTGGCATGGTTGCAATTATGCCGGCCTCGTTTCTGGCGCGGTCGAAATCCGGGATAAAAATCCTATTTCGCTGACCAGTAACATCTGGTTACGGTTCCGGCGGTATGCGGGCATAGGGTTTCTGGTTGCCGTTGGTTATATGGACCCGGGGAACTGGGCGACGGATATCGAAGCCGGATCGAGATTCGGTTACAGTCTTTTATGGGTTGTGCTGTCGTCATGCTTTGTTGCGATGATTTTACAAACTTTGTGCGTGCGGCTTGGTATGGTTTCGGGCAAGGACCTTGCGCAGTTGTGCCGCATTCATTTCCCGCCGCGATATTGCAAGATGCTGTGGGGGCTGGCTCAAATTTCGATTCTTGCGTGCGATTTTGCCGAGGTGCTCGGAACAGCGCTGGCGCTAAAGTTTTTATTCGGGCTGCCCTTGCAGGCGGGCATCTTACTGACTGCCTTCGACACGTTGGTGATATTTGGCATGCAGCGGGCGGGGGTCTGGCGCGTTGAAACCATTGTCGCTATCATGGTATGCGTGATCGCAATCGCTTTTTCCATCGAACTTGCTATCAGCCCACCCGATCTCTGGCAGCTTGTTAAAGGGGTGGTGCCCGATACGTTGCTGTTCAGCGACCCTAAGGCGCGGCTGGTCGCCATTGGCATTATCGGCGCTACCGTCATGCCGCATAATCTTTACCTGCATTCCGCGGCGGTCAGCAGCCGAAAATTATTTCCCGGAGCAGGTGTTAAGCGGGATGCCATCCGCCTGCTGACATGGGATACGGTGGCGACGCTCAGTTTGGCGCTGCTGGTCAACGCCGCGATTTTGATTTTAGCGGCCAGCGTCTTTCATTCTGCAGGCCATAACAATGTGGCGGATATCGCTGATGCCTATAAAATGCTGGCAACGCTTCTGGGAACGAGTCTGGCAAGTATTGTTTTCGGCCTCGCGCTTTTTGTTTCCGGGCAGAGTTCTACCATCACCGGAACTATGGCGGGGCAAGTGATCCTGCAAGGCTTTATGGAACTTAAAATACCGGGCTGGCAACAACGCCTGTTTACCCGGCTCATTACCGTTATGCCCGCATGGCTGGTAATTATGTGGAACGGGGAAGGGTGCCTTGGCGAATTGCTTGTTTATAGCCAGGTTGTGCTGAGCATGCAGCTGCCTTTTGCTATGGCGCCGCTGATATGGTTCAACACGCGCCGCGACATTATGGGTGAGTGGCAACTGTCGCCAGTGTGGCGTTGTCTGTGCTGGGTTATTTTCGTGACAATCACCATAGCCAATATCTATCTCGTTTACACGATCTTTCAGCAAAGCGCTTAGCTTTCACACAACACTTTTATTTTTAAAATGGCTTACTGCTTCCACGGCCTGAACAAGCCACTACTATATTTTTCGCATCTGAATGACGCCCGTTTACTGGTGAAGGTTTTATTTAAACCAATGAGGAGTTTTACCATGTTTATGCATAATAAACGCCTGATGTATACTGTTCGCGTCGGGGAGACCGACCCGCGCATGGCCAATCTTATCCTTGAGTAGTTCGGCGGCGCGGATGGAGAACTTGCTGCGGCGATGGCTGCTTAAGCGTCATCTACCGAAAACGGGCAGGGAATTTCCTGTCCGTTTGTTGTGAAGCTTGTGATGAAACAGTCATTTGATCGCGTTTAATTGTTTAAGGGCTTTTTCCAGATTGATGCCTTTGCCAAGGACGGGTTTGAAAATATCGCCGGCCTCGCGAATGCGTGCGATGGAGTTATCGATGGTGAAATCCGTCATGCGCAGGCCTGTTTTTACCTCGTCCCAGTGTAGCGGCATCGAAACGGTGGCGCCGGGTTTTGGACGCAGGCAATAGGGTGCTGCTATGGTGGCTTGAGGGCGGTTTTGAAGGAAATCTAGATACATTTTCCCGCCACGGTTGGCGACATGGCGCTCGATGCTGGTGAATTTTGGAAGTTCGGAATGGACGATGGTGACGATGGAGCGGGCGAATTCCTTGGACTGCTCGTAAGTGTTTTTCGCAGCCAACGGGACGTAAATGTGCAGACCGGTTGAGCCGGAGGTTTTGCAGTAGGAAGGGATGCCCAGAAGTTTGAACAGATTATGCGTGACTTGCGCCGCCTGAATGACCTGATTGAAGCTGTTTTTGTCGGGGTCGAGGTCGATGACGCACCAATCGGGATTGTCTGGGTTTTCGGCGCGGCTGCTCCACGGGCTTATTTCGATGCAGCCTAAGGATACAAGATAGAGCAGGCTGGCTTCGTCGTCGCAGATGAAGAATTCTTTTTTGCGTTTATCGATTTCGGAGTAGTAGGTGAGGGTATTTATCCAGTCGGGCACTTTGCCTTTGACATCTTTCTGGTAGAACTGCTTGCCGTTGATACCGTTCGGGTGGCGGTTGAGCGATTGCGGGCGGTCTTTCAGGTAGGGTAGGATAGTGGGGGCGACCCGGTAATAATAATTCAGCATGTCGCGCTTGGTGATGTGATCGTCCGGCCAGTAGAGTTTGCTTAGATTGGTTAGCTTCAAATCGTGGCCGCCCATGTTACGCACCTGACTTTCATCGGTGGGGTTGAGCAGCGTTTTGCGTTCTTTTTTGTTCGTTGGGACAATGATTTTTTTGCTGGCCAATGTTTTATGGGCGCCTGTCAGTTTTGAGCTTTCGGTTTCTTTTTCCAGTACGATGTCGGTTGCTTTTTTGTCGATGCGCATGCTTTCGAAAGAAGGGTGGCGCATTACCTCGTCGGAGGTCATTTCGGTGAAGCTTACTTCGCAGACAAGCTCAGGCTTTAGCCATGTGGCGGTGGCATGGGGTGGGTCGGGGCGGAAACGCGAGGGGCTGTTAATATCGGGCAAGGCCGAAAAAGGATTTGTGGTGCGGATAAGGGGTTTAAATTTTTGCAGCATGTCAGTTTGGGTTTTGATACTGAAACCGGTGCCGATTTTGCCGGTGTATTTGAGCTGTTTTCCATCAAACACGCCGACGAGCAAAGAGCTGAAAGGCTTGGTCGAACCTTCGTTATTTGTGTAACCGCCGATCACCATTTCCTGACGTTTGCTGGCTTTGATTTTAAGCCATTGTTTAGAGCGCTCGCCGGGCTGGTACAGACTGTCGTTTTTCTTGGCCATGATGCCTTCAAGGTTCATTTTTAAGGCGGTGGCGAAAGCGTCTTTGCCTGAGCCGTCGAGATTTTCGCTCAGGCGAATTATTTCGTGGTCCTTTGGCATGATCGATCTAAGGATGGTGCGCCTTTCGTGGAACGGTAGGGAGGTTAAATCTTTGCCTTCCAACCAGAGGATATCGAAGGCGTAAAATATCAACAGACCGTCCGCTTCGCTGCGCCAGTTTTGAAGTGTGCCAAAACTGGAGACACCTTTGTTGTCGGTCACTACGATTTCGCCGTCAATCACGGCGTTGATTTTCCATTGCTTCATCGCGTTCAGGACGGAGTAGAACTTCTTGTTGAAGGATTTGTCATTGCGGGATTTGAGGTCGACTTTTCCTTTGTTGATGAAGGCGAGCGCGCGGTAGCCGTCCCATTTAATTTCGTAGGACCAGTTGCTGTCACTGAAGGGTTTGTCGACGAGCGTGGCGAGCATGGGTTTTAGCTTTTCGGGGAATGCGCTTTTTGCCATTAGCTCTTTTTCCGGTGGGTTTTCGATTTCAGCTCGATCCATGTGGGCGCGTGGTCGCTGGTTTTATCCCAGCTGCGTACGTCGCGGTCGACGCCTGCGGCGATGAGTTGGGGGGCAATTTGCGGACTTAGCAGGAAATGGTCGATACGTATGCCAGCATTACGGGGGAAGGCGTTGCGGAAATAGTCCCAATATGTGAATATTTTCTCGTTCGGGTGCAATTCGCGAAGTGCGTCAGTCCAGCCTTGGGCTACAAGTTTTCGGTAGGCTTCGCGAGATTCGGGGAAGAATAGGGCGTCGTCGACCCAGCTTGATGGCTTATGGCAATCGAATTCCGTAGGGATGACGTTGTAGTCACCGGTGAGGATGACGGGAATTTCGCGGGCGAGTAGCGTTTTAGCGTATTTAGTGAGGCGTTTGAACCATTGCAGCTTGTAGTCGAATTTGGGGCCGGGCGCGGGGTTGCCGTTGGGCAGATAGAGGCAGCCGATGAGGATGCCGTTGATTTCGGCTTCGATGTAGCGGCTGTGGGGATCTTCAGGATCGCCGGGGAGGCCGCGGCGGGTTTCTTTGGGTTGCTGCCCTTTGGCGAGGATCGCGACGCCGTTCCAGCTTTTCTGCCCGTGCCAGATAGCGTGGTAGCCCGCATTAAGGATTGCGGTTTCGGGAAATTTTTCCTGCGGGGCTTTGAGCTCTTGCAGGCACACGACATCGGGCTGGAAGTCTGCTAACCAACGAAGCAGTACAGGGAGGTGGCCATTGACGCCATTGACATTGTAGGTAGCTATTTTCATAGGACAGACTGTGGAGCTTCAGCGATAAAATTTCGATATGAAGCCTGCTTGCAGGTGTTATTGAATAGATATTTTCACCGCACTTTTTTTGCCATAAAATATGCCGCCCTTGTTTAAGGGGCGGCATAAGACGGGGGAGATAATTAGCGATTGCCGCTGCCGCTTTTCTTCGTGTGTTTATCTGCGGCTTTTTTAGCATGTTTTTTGCCACGGCCACTATGGGATTTAGCCTGAATTGCACTATGTGCGGCTTTCTCATGGTTTCCGTTTTTACTGTGTTTGGCAGCATCGGCATGATGGCGGGCAGCTTCTTTATAGCTGCTTGAAGCCTTCGAATGGGACGAGGATGCGTTATCATCTTCGTCTTCATCATCGCTGCTGAAACGGCCTTCTTCGTTACGGCCGTGCGACTGGCTGCGCGACGAACTGTTACGCGAGGAGGAGCCTGAACGCTGGCCTTCATCCTCGTCATCGCGGTTTGAACGGCTTGCGCGTGAAGAGCGGCTGCCTTCATCGTCATTGTCATGGCTATGACTACCAGCTTCCGAATGACCTTCCGAATCACCATGCCAACCGCGTCCATCCGAGTTCGAATTGCGGCTTGAATTGCTGCTCGATGAAGAACCACGGCGGGAAGAACCGGATTCACTGTCCTGGTCCTCGTCATCGCGATTCGAGCGGCTGCTTCGCGACTGGCCAGCACTACTGCTGCCTTTATAAAAACGTTCGTTCTCGTCTTCCTGTTTTTTGGAATTTGAAGTTTTAGCCATAAAATCCTCTTTAGGTTACGAGTAGATGATTCTACGTCGGAGGAGAAGGATAACGAAAAGAATATAAATACGTGGGAATGAATCGACGGGGAATTATAAAAGTGGAATGCTGATGGTGGTCAGCCCAACTTTTGTATGGTAATTTTAACATCGGAAGCACAAAGTCAGATTCTTAACAAATGGAAAGCGGCACGCATTGTCATGACAGTTAAACCTTCAATCCCGCACCCTTTCATCAATCGCCTCTCTGAGCATCTTGAAAAATTCAGCCATAGCTTTGCCAAATGGGCGGGTAGTGCCGCTGGTTTTATCGTGGCCCTTGTTTCGATGCTGATCTGGCTTTTAATAGGGGAATTGTATCAATTTTCCAATAAATGGGAAAACGCCCTCACCATTTATATCGGGGTGCTTACTTTCCTGATGATATTTTTAATGCAGCGGTCGCAAATTAAAGAACTGGGTGCTTTGCATTTGAAGCTTAATGAGCTGATTGTCGCAACGAAGGGTGCCGATAACAGCCTTATAAGGGTCGAGCAAATGACAGAAAAAGAAATATCCGAAGTTCACCAGAACCACCTTGATATCGTTGATGTTTTATAGAACTTACTTTCCTTTGTCATGGTCGCCTTTGATGATGGCGATCGCGTCTTGTTGGGTATGGTGATCACCTGTGGTGGGGTGTGTAGTAACTTATCATTAGCCTATGGCTGATAACCAACCCATGCGGCAGGGAGGGTGAGTTAATTCTTTACGGCCTGCCCTTCGCATACATTTTTTATAAATACGCTAATAGTTAGGTCTATCTTACTAATGTTGCGCAGCGCCTAATTTACCGCTCATATTTAGTAAGGTACAAATTTTTATGAAAGCTCTTTGTTGGCATGGTAAAGGCGACGTGCGTATCGATAACGTGGACGACCCGAAAATTCTGGACCCGCGCGACGCGATTATTCGCATTACCACCACCTGCATCTGCGGTTCGGATTTACATTTGCTGGATGGGTATATGCCGACGATGGAATCGGGCGATATCATGGGTCATGAGAATATGGGCGAGGTCGTGGAAGTCGGTAGCGCGGTGAAGAATTTGAAAAAGGGCGACCGCGTTGTCGTGCCTTTTACCATCTCTTGCGGCGAGTGCTATTTTTGTAAGAAGGGGCTGTTCTCCATGTGTGACGTGTCCAACCCGAATGCGGAAATCGCGCGTAAGGCGATGGGGCATTCGCCAGCGGGCTGCTTTGGATTTTCGCATATGCTCGGCGGGTTCTCGGGCGGGCAAGCGGAATATCTGCGCATTCCTTACGCCGATGTTGGCCCTATCAAAATTGAATCCGGGCTTGAAGACGAGCAGGTGGTGTTCCTCTCGGATATTTTCCCTACGGGCTATATGGCGGCGGAGAATTGCGGCATTGAGCCGGGCGATACGGTGGCGGTGTGGGGTTGCGGACCTGTGGGGCAGTTTGCCATACAGAGCGCGTGGATGCTGGGCGCTGGCCGCGTCATTGCTATCGATTGTGTAGAAGAACGCTTACGTATGGCTGAGACGCATGGCAAGGCCGAAACCATCAATTTTATGGAGAATAAGGAAAAGGTCTACGATACGCTAATGGAAATGACGGCAGGGCGCGGACCGGACCGTTGTATCGACGCGGTCGGCTGCGAAGCGCATGTCGGCGGCAGGCTAGATTCATATATCGATAAAGTTAAAACCCTTACTTTGCTGGGCACCGACCGCGCGCATGTCATCCGTGAAGCGATTCGCTGCTGCCGTAAGGGCGGGACGATTTCGGTTCCAGGCGTATATGTCGGGATGCTGGATAATATTCCGTTTGGCGCCGCGATGAACAAGGGGATTACGTTCAAGATGGGCCAGACGCATGTGCAGCATTACCTGAGACCGCTGCTCAAAAAAATTGAAAGCGGCGAAATCGATCCTTCTTTCATCATTACCCACCGCGCACCGCTTTCCGACGCGCCGGAACTGTATAAAACATTCCGCGATAAGAAAGACGGCTGCATTAAAGTTGTTCTCAAACCATAGGAGATTTATGTCAAACGAAAACGAAATCCCGGCAGATGAAGACGGTACGGTTGGTTTCAGCCCGCAGCTTGGCGGCCACGGCAAGGCGAACCATGCTGGTACGTCAGGGTTTATGCGTCCGGTGCCTCCGGACCTGGAAGTGGCTGGGCAGGATAAGCAAACTAAACACGAGGATACTAAGTCGATGGTAGCCCGAATTACGAAGGAATAACATGGGTATCTTAGCGGCTATATTCAGGCTGAATTTGCAGACGACGCGCTTGCTGATGTCATCCACCGAGGTCATTTATTACCGCAGCGATATGATCCATAAAGCCATGTCCGGGCAGATGCCTTGGGCCGATCCTGAATTCACCACAATGTGGCAGGAAAAATATAATGCCAATCTTGAGGCATATATTGCGTTGCAAAAAAACCTTGCTAAGAACCCGTTGAACCTCACGGCATGCTTGGAAGTGCTGACAGAAGTCGGGCGTCCTTATCATAAAAAAGCGGCGGCCAATGTCAAACGACTACGACGCGGGCGCAAGCAGTAATAATCAGATCATAAAGTTGGGGCTTACCTGATTAAGAGGGAAGCCCCAACTTGCATTGAGGGAAATTAAGCCGCTTTTTTGGTTTTCGCAGTGGTATTAGGTTTATCGGTTATTTTCTTCGCAGCGGATTTGTTGCTCTTTTTTGCAGTCTTGGAATGTTTTTTTGCGGCTTCGGTATCCTTGACCGCTTTTTTTAGCGATTTTTTCGCCTTTTTCAGTCTGCCTTCGCTCGCCTGACTTGCAGCTTTGCTATGCGATTTTGCTGCTTTAGCGTGCGATTTTGCCGCTTTGGTATGGGCATTGGTAATTTTTTTAACAGACGATTTAGCCATAAATACTCCTGTAATGGTTGGAATTAAGTTATGGGCATAGACGGATAAGAATTCCATATGGTACGGGGTACTTGTACGTTATGATTTCTTAAAAGCGATCACCATTTCGCCTGCATCGAAACCGAATTTGCTCAGGCGGATACGATTGATGCCGGTGGTTTCGCTGGTGAGTAGAATCCAGTCTTCAGCTGAAAGGACGGGGCCCATGCTGCCATCTTTTTCCATAATATGCAGGCTGTAACGCATGTTGAGCGCGTTGCCGTACATCAGTCCTTTTGCAACGCCGTCGACATCGGCGGCGGTGCCGGTGACGTGGTGGTTATCGGTGACATGCAAGTTCCACATGCGGTCCTGAACACGGCCGTCGCTGTAGACGAAATGTTCTTTCAAGGTGCCGTCGTCGCCGTGCCACACGCCTTTGAGGGCGATCGTGAATTGCGGATCGGCTTTGCCACTGGGCGAGAAATAGGTGCCGACTGCTTTCAGGTCGCCGTTGAAGAATTCGCGCACGTCGAGTGCTGGCGAACGGTTGGCATAGTCTTTTGCATCCGGCGAGGCGCAGCCTGTCAGCATAAGGCAGCATAGACCGGTTATGGGAATTCGCATATTGTCTCCTGTGTTTGAAATGGATTCGTGCGTTTACAGTCTGCTGCGGCGGATAAAGGAAAAATGGCTAATTAACGTTACTGCTTTTCTAATTTTTTCAACTGGGTAAGAAGCGTTTTCGCATTTTTGATGGCGTGGCCTTCGCGGTCGTTGTTGAAATAACACCATACGTGAGCGGCTTTGCTGGCATGGATGCGCTCAGCCCAGATGTTGAGTTCTTCATTCGTGTAATTGTAGCGATACCATTGTTTGATGCCGTGGAAGCGGATGTAAATATCGTCTGCGGTTTTGATTAATTCATCGGGTAATTCTGGACCACTGCTGGAGCAGAAAATAACGCCGGCTTTGCGGAAGGCGGCATAAACCTTTTCATTCCACCAGCTTTTATGGCGGAATTCTACTACGTTGCGACGGGTGGATTCCAGCTGGCTGACAATAGTTTTTAAGCGTGCGGGCGTGTAGTGGAAGCTGGGCGGCAGCTGGTAAAGAAAGCAGCCCATGTGAGGGCCTAGCAGATCGGCGATGTAGCCGAAATCCTTTACCAGTTCTTTGGTGGCTTTAAAGCGCTTGATGTGGGTGATGAGCTCGCATACTTTTACCGTATATACGAAGCGTTTTTTACCGGCCTGTCTGATCCATGATTTAACCGTGGCGACGGTGGGCCAGCCGTAAAATGGCGCGTTCAGCTCCACGGTTTTAAAATGGCGGGAGTAATGGGGGAACCAGTCTGCGGTTGTGCTGTCTTTCGGGTAGAAAATGCCGCGCCAATCCCAGTAAAACCAGCCGGAGCAACCTATGTAATATTTTGTCTGCTTATCCGGCTTCGGGACTAACGGCAGGGACGTATCGGCGATACGGGCTGCATGCATTTTTTTAACGCGCAGGATATTCGCCTCGCGCTGTTTGTCGCGCCGCGCCTGCCGCGTTTGCTTGCGTTTTATAAAGTCTGCATCAGTTTTTGGCATAATGATGTTTTTATGATTCATAGTAAATCTATGGTAATGCCCCACTGGATACGATGTGGTGCCGATAGCGAATGTATTATTTTTCTGTAATGATAATGCGGAGGTAGCCCTTCGACTAAACGGCAGCAGACATAAGTGCGAAGTGATTAATTCTATAAAGCAATTGGTTATACCGATCTCAACCTGAAGGCCGCAGGTTTAGTAAGCTGCGAATCGGGTGGATAAACCATATAAATGGTTTGCTTTGTAGGCCTTAGTTGCTACAAACAGGCATAAATTTTGCCTCGCTGTAATGACCAAGGTGCAAATCATGACGCATACTAAAAATCCCATACTTGCCCTCGCATTGTTTTTTATGTGCATGGCACACCCGGCATTAGCTGCTGAGGGAAAAGCGTTTAACGATAGTTTTTCTGCCCTCGATAAATCCCGCTGGTACGTTTCCAGCGGCTGGACCAACGGAACGCACCAGTCGTGTGAATGGCGTGACGATGCGGTTTCTATCAAAGACGGCAAATTGCTTTTAACCCTGTCGGATCACGGCGGGAAAGTGCTTCCGATCGGATGCCCGGAACTTCATACGAAAGAACGTTTGAATTATGGGCGTTATGAGGCGCGCATGCGTAGCGCGGCGGGTTGGGGGTTGAATACGGCGTTTTTCAGCTATATCGGGCCGCCCAACGGGGTTCCTGAATGGGATGAGATCGACTTCGAATTCCTTGGTATTACGCCGACTAAGGTTGAAGTTAATTATGTGGTGAACGGAAAAATCATTCATGGGAAAACCGTCGATCTCGGGTTTGATGCGTCGAAAAATTTTCATGATTACGTCTTTGACTGGTCAAAGACGGGGATAACATGGTTTGTCGACGGCAAAGAAGTGTACAAGACGCAAGCTGGCGCAGTGTTGCCACGCAATCCCGGCTCTATGTTCTTTAGCCTTTGGTCAGGAACGGCTGTTGAGGACTCATGGATGGGCAAGTTTACCTATACCAAGCCTGTAAGCGCTGAAGTGGTCTGGGCACGATTTACGCCGCATTGAAGCATCTCTATGGCGTCGCAGTTACCCCTAACAGTTCCGGCCACGTTTTCAACCCAGTTGGCGCTGGCACATGGCATTCCTTCGGGGTTTAATTACCTGCGTTTATTTTTAGCGGTTGAAGTGCTGGTTTGGCATACGGTGTTGATGACGTATGGGTTTTCAACGCAAAATTATATATTGGACCAATCCGTTTACGGGCCGATTCCTTCTTTGATATTGCCGATGTTTTTTGCATTGAGCGGTTTTTTGGTCGCAGGAAGCCTTGATCGGGCAAAAAACGTTTTTGATTTTATATGCCTGCGCCTGCTGCGCATTTTACCGGCACTTTGGTTGGTTGTCATTTTAGCGGCGTTGGGGCTGGGACCGCTTGTCACCTCTTATTCAACGGGCGAATATTTTTCAGATTCACAGTTTATCCTCTACTTCCTGACATTTTTTGGGAATGTGCAGAATGAATTGCCAGGCGTTTTCGAGAACAATACATTTCCCAATATCGTCAATGGCCAACTCTGGACTATTCCGCTTGAGCTTTCGTGCTATGCGCTTTTAGGATTCACGGCCCTGCTTGGAATTTATCGCCGTCCGACATTGTTTCTGGCCGTTTTTATCGCTGGCCAGACGGCATTTGGGCTGAGGGCTTTTTTGGTGCCGGTGATATGGGGAGGCGTTCCTCCGAGCGTTCTGCTCATCTGTTTTCTGGCTGGCTCTGTGATGAATGTTTATCGGGCGAAAATTCCGTTTCGCCTCGATTTAGCGTGTTTATGCGGCGCGTCGGGTTTCGGCATGATTTATCTTTCCGGGGGCAGTTATTTCATTGCAGCGCCTGTGGCTTATTTCACGATTTACCTGGGGCTTTTTAACCCTAAAAAAATGCTATTGGTCAGTAGTGGCGATTATTCGTACGGAATCTATTTATTTGCCTTTCCTGTGCAGCAGTGGATTGCCTATCTGGAGGGAAGGGACGCGCCTTGGTACGCCAATCTTTTACTGGCTTTGCCGCTGGCGTTTGTATGTGCCGTTATGTCGTGGCATCTTGTCGAGAAGCGAGCGCTTTTACTTCGCCGCCACATTCCCGAATTTCACCGCAGGGTGCTTAGGGTTTTGCTGATTAAGGAAAAAATGGTCTATAACGATTCTTCAACGGATAAGAACTGATGCTTTTAGATGCACACAAAACGGGCTTTGGTCTAGGCAGGCCTGCCGCACCTGAAAAGGAAGAAGCTTCACCGCTGTTTATCGGAATCAGCACGCTCTTGCTGATCGCGGTGAATATCCGGACGCTGGGAACGTTGTGGATTGTTTTTATCGTTCTGCTTTGCGTGGTGATTCTCAGCAAAAGCTTTTCGAGCATTTTTTCACTCATGTTCCGACAGCCTATTTTGATTCTGCTTCCCGTTTTTTATGTTTTATCGTGTCTATGGTCGGATGAGTTTACCATATCGCTGTCGCTCGGCATGCAAACGCTGCTTGCAACTTTAACGGCGGTCACCATCGCCCAGCGCACGACGAACCGGCAATTCCTCCTCATCATTTTTCTTGCTATCAGCTTTACCTGCATCGGCTGCATTCTCGACGGCGAAGTGGGGCCATCGGCGGAGGGTATGGTGCTGATCGGATATTTAGGCAGCAAGGATGCTATGGGGCTTATGGCGTATTCCGGGGTCATGACTTCGCTTGCGATGATGCTGGACCGCGAAAGGTCGTTTATGATGCGCGGCTTTGCCATCCTGATGGCATTAGTCGAGTTGAGGATTGCGACATCGGTTCACGCGGCCACGGCCATTGTGTGTCTTGGATTGGGGGTTAGTATTTTCCTGCTAACATATTTCGTCCTCGCGCGATTTACGGTTGCGCGCTGGATCAGCTATTTCTTTATTTCACTGATGGCGATGGCATTTCTGGTTTTTGCTTCGGAATTTGTTCAGCTGTTCCTGGAAATGTCGAGCAGTCATCTGGGCAAGGATGCGTCGCTTACTGGGCGCACGGTTCTTTGGGAAAAAGGGCTTGCCCTGCTGGGGGAATCGCCATTAATAGGCCACGGGTATCGAGCATTCTGGGCCGGATCGTCTTTCGATGCGAGGCATATGCTGGCATCGATGAATATTGCGGACGGGCGTGGCTTCCACTTTCATGAGCAGTATTTGGAAGTGCTTGTCGATACGGGCATTTTAGGGTTTCTCGTTTTCCTGTCAACGTTCGTGATATTCACAAAAAAAATATTGAAAAGCGCCATCGTCCAGCCCTCGTGCTATACCGCATATGCGTTTGCGATTGTAGTTGTCGATTTGATCCGGTGGGTTTTTGAAACGGCTTTCCTACCGTTTTCTTTCGATATGATGATATTTTACGGATTGGCTGCCGCTGCCATGAGGCCGCCGAAAAAGATAATGAAGAAAGCACCTCTGTTATCACCGCTCGATGCTAATAAGCCAACTGCGACAGCGTAATTATGGCCAGCGCCTGTTCAACTTTAAATCAGCCTGTGGGCGATAAACGCGAAGAAAAATCCGGTTATATACATAGCCAGTGAAAAACAGAAAACACCGAAGCTGATACGCCGCATCCGCGCGCATGCTTTTGCTTTTTTGGGGTCTGCGGGGCAGGGGGCATTTCGTGTCAGGTATCGGCTCAGGGCAGAAATCGTTAGCATAACACCTGCGAAGATGAACAAGCCGGTTTTATGCTCCGATAACCAGATGAGCTGGGGAACGGTGCTGACGAGGCCGGCCAAAGCTGCGCCGGCCCCTAACGATACAAACAGCGCAGGCAACGCGCAGCCAGTTCTGCGATACGCGTTTCCGCTTCTTTAATTTTGCCTTCGGTGTGTTTCAGGATTTGGGCGCAGGTGGATTTGTCGGAGCTTTTGAGCAGTAGTAGCTGTTTGATTTCATCCAGGGTGAAGTTGAGCGCTTTTGCACCGCGGATAAAGCGCACCCTGCGTATGGCTTCTTCATTGTATAGCCTGTATCCGCCTGCAGAGCGCGACTCGACTGAAATGAGATTCATCTTTTCGTAATAGCGCAATGTATCCGCGCTTACGGCAGTCAGTTGGGCCAGTTTTCCGATTGTGATTTTTTTCATGAATACATCTTACACCTTAAGGAAGTAAGCAACCCTCAACGCTCTAAGATAACCATTCAAAACACATTGCGCCGGATACTGGAAAATTACTTCAAGATTCTTGGCAACCTCGATAAAGACAAGTTCATCGAAAAATTTACAGGGAAAGATAAGCAAATCTGTGGCTCCTTATTCTCATGGGTTAATGATGGTTCCCACGCCGTACATGATGACCTTTACATCTCAGCCGACGATGCCGCTATCGAGCGTTACCTAGATGTGTTCAAACGGATTTTTGAAATCACGGGACACATGGAACATTATAACATGATGATGAAAATTGAACCTGTGGCTGCACCGCCTCAGCCAGTAGTTGCAGAACTAGCAGTAGCATAAATAGAGTATACGACACATTGCATTTACTACTGATTCTGCTATAATTGCGCCACTGGATACAGGAAGGGTTTTACTGGCAGGACTGTCGGTGGTTGTCGAAGCTAGGGCGTTAACTCGTCACGGTAGGTACATAAAGCTTACAGCAGTAATGAGCTTGTTTCCTAGGATTTACCTACAAGTGCTATTTTGGGGAATACTGTTGTTTTGCCCTAGCTCTAAATTGGTAGATAGAACCAAGTTCAATTCTCCCGTCTTCGCACCATATAACTACTATATTAATACCGTTCCTCGCTTCGCTGCGGTACGCTTCGCTTACGGTAAGTCAACCGTTCTTTATACCAGATTGTTTATACAGGCTGTAAAGCAATGTCACGATAGTATGGCTTAAAATCATAATGCCAAGAGATATAGATAGTGAGAACAAACATAGTCAGTTTGTAACTGGTGTACTCGTATACATACTATGTTAACGCACGTACGTGCATCATCTCCGGTTATCTATGGTGGTACATGCCATACTGGTTACTGGTATGTATCTGGTAATAATTACATCTGATATTATTACTGGTGATATAATTACTGTTCACATTTCGCTAAATGTAACCATGTTCTCTTCGCTTCGCTCGTGCCGCTATTCGCTCACATGGGGATTAAGGCTTCTACTAAGTATGAGGCAAAGATATAAGTGTATTGATTAATATATATTATTTAGATGACACATTTCTGTTGCTTACATCTGTAATATTACTATGTTCTGCCATCTAAAATTAAATCAGTATATTGATATGATTGTACTGCTTATTTGCTATTCAGGTATGTAATCCACGTGTTCGCTTCGCTCACCCGCTATCGCTAACGTGAGGATAGATTTTGAAACTGATACCAGAGGTAATCAGGGTAATTTTATTAAGCATGAGACAAGGTTATAATTTATATGAATACGGTATTACTGCTCTTCCGGTGGCTGCTTAAAGCCTTCGGTCAGCCAGTTCTTTGAATTGGTATAAGGCTTACTCTGCGTAACGAGAATTTCCGACTTCCTGAAGCCTCCGACAATCCAACTGACCAGTACCGGAAAATTGTCTTTCACGGTAAGGGTATACAATATCCTACCTATACATTCGATACTCATAAGTGGGGCAACAATATACAATAGGTATACTATCCATACCATCACATAGATAACTATAACTACGCTATACTTTTCATTCCCTGATATGAAGCCAGCGCATAGTAATACTGCTACTAAGGGAATCGAAATCGTATCCAGCCAGAATGTCAGTGTGTTTAGCAGATTCTTAGTCCGGCTATACCATCTCCAATTCGCCATACTAAATGGTAATTTAGAGTAGAAGAAATGAATCAACCCATAGTTGTCACTAACAAGCGGATACCTCTTGCAGCGCGTTTTAATCCTCTGCAGTAATACTCCGATAAAAAGATTCGCGGCTATAGCCATGTTACCAGATATGCTGTCACTTGGGTGTGTTATATTCATCATTACAAAAATAGTTCCAATTACCAGAAACGTATGCCTGAAGTAGAGAGCTATCAGCACAGTGATGACCAGCGGTATATTAAATACTATTCCAATGATAAATAAGCCGTTCATGGTCTACTCCCTAAAGCAAAACGGCCACCAGATGAATCTCTGGTGACCGAGGAGTTTGTACCGCTACATGAACGGCGCAGCCTATTCGCTTGCGCTATTATATTCAGCCGCCTCCTCAGCCCTAAGGTGAGAAAGGCAGCATCATTGGTTACGGCCCGATGCTGTATTTAAGCCGCATGTAGAGGGTACAAAGCCTCAAAAGCCCTATCGGACTTCTGGCTACAGGGTATGGGAGGGACAGCAATACGTCAATCGCTATTGATAACGATATTGGCAGGGTCGTACTTGTCCATTGCGGCTTTAAGCTGCTGGAGGGTATAGCCTTCTGCATTGTAATTACGCTGTGAGGTTCCAGTACGTTCATGCCCGATTAACATCTCTATGATCGGCTGTGAAACGTCAGCTTGGTACAGGCAGGTATTAACCGTATGGCGGAACGAATGAAATACATACGCTTTAGTTTTCTTGTCATCGCGTTTTTTGATACCCAACTGGACGAGCAGTATTTCATTGAAGTAATGGCTTAATTTCTTACCATAGCCGTTCTTCTTGCAGTAAGTCAGTTCATACAAAAAGCGTTCATGTTTTTGCTTACGCAACCGCTTTACTTCATCAATAATGCCAGCCTGTAACAAGACAGTGTGAATTGGAACCCTGCGCCGTGATGCAGCCGTTTTTAGTTTTTTATCTTCGGCATCATTATTGATATGGAAGTACCAGATACCTGCGCTTTCCTTAATGTCTTCTACCTTTAACTGTGCAATTTCATTTACACGCGCTCCTGTGTACATACCCAGCAATGCACCCCAGTATTGATAATGTTTGCCTTCTGTTTTTGTGGTGCTGATTGCTTTCTGAAGATGAAGAACCTGATGGGCATTAAAGGGCTTACGGACAATCTTATCCTTGTCTTTTTTGTCAACGCTGGCTTTTATGTTAGTAAACGGATTGGTCGTTAGATAACCCTCCGCAACACACCAGCTAAAGAAGGCTCCGTAGCAGTTCAGGTATTGCTTGACCGTAGTTGCCGACATCTTGCTTGCGTTAGATTTGATTGCATCCATAAGCGACAAATTTTTTACCAATGGATTCTTATGGCGGTTCGCTGGCAACTGTTTAACTGTATCGCGTATCTCACGCGCTTCATCCTGCCCAATATCCAAGATAGGATAATCGCCACCTTTGATCTCTAGAAGCATGTTTAGTATGGCTTGTCTATTCTCCCTTGTGCTTTCATTCCATGCCTTATCTGCTACATGCACCGCGACAAATTTACTGACCATTGCACCTAATTTAAGTGTACCACCAGCAGGATTTTTACGCCGTGAGGGTATGGATGGTGGTATGGCTGTAGGCGTAAAATCAAAGTTATCCTGCTCATGATTGAACCTTATGATCTCAGCGCATACCGCTTGCATTGCCTTTACGTATGCTTTGCGGAGGCGTTCATACTCCGGTGTGTTCTCGGCTATGTCGATCTGCATCGTGTTAATCAGCTTAGTCAAACCATCTGAATAAAGGCTAACCCCGTCATTGGCTAAGTCGCTTAAAAATGAGGTATCGTCTATGGTGGCTTGCAGACGGGCTATCTCGGCAGGTGGCAGTACGTCACCTTCAAGGATACGGCGTTTTTTCTCATCCAAGAACCGCTGGCAGTATTCCTGCACTATGGCCTTTATCTGTTGGTGTGGCATACCCTTCACCCAGTCCTGCTGTATTATGCTGTTGGCACGATAGGCTAGGATTTGAGCAAGATACAGTGCTGCTTTGGACTGCCGTGTACCTAGCGATAATTTGACATAACGGCGTTTAGCATCCGGCAGGAAATGCAGCGGGATAGGCCAGCGGAAATGATATACATGATACTCCGATAGAACCAGATAAGCAGGATTGTACATAGGATTGTCCCTGTTGGGAGTACCTCTGCCCTGTTTATTAGGCTAAGTCTTTGGATTTCAAGTGTTTGGTGGAGAATAGGAGAATGGAATGTGCGGAAATGTTGCGCGACAGCTCCGCCATGCTGCTGGAGTTAATGAAAAATATGCTGGATACGTCGAAACTCAATGCCGGAATGATGGAGATTGAGCATATCCAATTTGACCTTGCTAAAATGGTGCAGAGTGCGGTGCATATTATTGCAACCAGCGCGGCGGAAAAAGGACTCGACCTGCAGGTGCATCTTGCGGCGGGCTTGCCTGAGCATTGCATCGGCGACCCGTTGCGCATTTCCCAGATACTGCTGAATCTTTTAGGTAACGCTGTAAAATTTACTGAAAAAGGGAGCGTGACGCTGTATGTGGCTGTTGGGATTGGAGCCGATGGTACGGAACAACTCTGCATTACGGTTGCGGATACGGGGGTGGGCATCAGTGAAAAAGGCCGCGAAAAGATTTTTACCAAATATATGCAGGAAAATTCCAGCATCAGCCGTAATTACGGCGGAACCGGACTCGGACTTACCATCAGTCAGGATTTGGCGCATCTGATGCATGGGACGATTGTGGTTAAAAGCTGGCCGGGCATGGGCTCGCATTTTATCGTTACCTTGCCACTCAACAAATCATCGGCGCTTTCAACCGCAGCGTAAGCATTCCTTATGAACTTCTAATAATTTTCTTTGATGTAAATCAAACCAGATTGCTGAGGCGGTTGTGAGCGAGATTGGCTATGAGATGAAAGAAACCGGCAGCCGTATGGCCGCTGATTTTTTAGCGCTTTCGCAGGAAGCTTTAGCCTGCCGGACGCTGGGCGAGTTGATGGTATCGCATAATAAATTAATGGAACAAGCCTCTACCAATTATTTCGAGGGCGTGAATAAGCTCTATGGCATGATGTTCAATTCATGGCCAAATGTAGCAGCGCCGCTGCGCGAGTATTCTGCCGCTGCGTCGGATAAAATGCGCAAAGTGATGGCGCGTAATTGCCGTTTAGAGATGAGCCTGTGAATAACAGCCGCCTACAAAGCTGAGCAGGCGGTCGATGGAATCGATAGTGACGCTGTTGCCGGCGATCTGAATGTTGGTTTCTTCGCGCAGGATGTTGAGGGCGCGGGAGAAGGTGGCGGCGTCATCCAGAGAGTGGAGGCGATCAGAACTTTATCGTAAGGAAGGTTAACTAATGGCTCTATATTTAATATACAACATGTAGCATACTGTTGTCGGTGTGCAGACTAATTATACTTGCGTCACGGGTTACCGGTTTCGTTGCCGAATACATCCTTGGTGCTGTTGCCTTCTGCGTCCTTAGGGCGTTCGCCTTCGGCATTTTTGTCTTTTGGGTTGCCCTGCACGTCGGTTCCGATGGGGTTTCCAAAGACGTCCGTTCCTGTTTCAGTGCTCATGATTTTTTACCGGACGGAGCACGATTGGTAAAATGGTTAGTGTGTTCCTGACGCGCGATGTCGCGCATGTCGTTCACCTTACTGTCGTTGGCGGGGTTGTGGATGGCTTTAGGGTTCTGATCCTGTGGGATGGTTTTCTTCGTCATATGCCGACCTTTCTGTGAGTTTTGATAGGTAGAGTGTAGTGTATTGCGTGTAAGTTTGTCGTATGGTTTGCACAATCCATGCTTCAACCGTCCGCTTTATATGAGATAAGGCAGCATAAAATAATATAAATATTTCAAATAGATAATCGTATCTATCGGGGGTGTATGGGTATAGACTCGTTCGACAAAAAGGACGAAGCTCCTGCCGCTACCGATAAGAAATAATATCTGAGACCGGAATGCGCGGTTTGAAAAAGTCGCTGCATTTCTATTTGTCCGGGTGATCAACAAGAGAAAGTATTATGTCAGTTCACGGAACTAAGTTTACCTGCGCGGAAGTCAGCTGCCAGACGAAATTTTACGATATGAATAAGGAATCGCCGGTGTGCCCGAAATGCGGGCTAGTGGTCGTGATACCAAAGGCGCGCAAGCGCGGCGCGGGTGACGAGGCGCTCAAGGCTAAACGCAAGAAATGGCAATAGCGGCCATTACCAGTTGAAAAAACGGGATTCTGCTTTTAATTTTTTGATGCGCCGTTCCGCATCGTCTTTGAACATGCCGTATTTTTCTTTGACGGCCTTGTAAAACGCTTCAGGCTGTTCCTGATAGGATGCGATTTCTTCGTCGCTTAACTTGTCCCAATTCTTTTTTATTTTTGTGTTGAGACGCTTTATCTTTTGGGTCATCTGCATTTAGTGGCGTTTCTTTAACTGAGTGCCGGGCAACCAAACGTTGACCGGGGGTGCGGCGGCATGACCGCCGCTGTCATGAAGTGCCAAATCGTAGCGTTATTATTTGCCTGCGGGCTTGGGCTTGCCGAAAGGACTGCTGGAACCGGCGGGCGGTTTCGGCGGCGGGGTTTTTTTCGGTTTTTTAGCTTCGCGGTTCGACTTTTGTCCTTTAGCCATGTTCATTCCTTCTGGGTTAATGATTTTTATTATGGGCGCATAAACCGGCAATGTCACGCTCCAGTTCGTGGAATCTTCTTTTATGTTTACGGCGTTTGACACTGTGTCCGGCGCCAATCGTATTAAGATTTTATAACGCATGCCGTATAAAATATGGACTTCATTTAAACCATCAGGAGAAGCATTATGACGATGATCAGCACGCGCGACGGCACCGAATTGTATGTTAAAGACTGGGGCAAGGGCCGTCCGGTTGTGTTGCTGCATGGCTGGCCGCTTTCGGCGGATATGTGGGATTCTCAGGCGATGGCGCTGGCAGAAGCTGGCTTCCGCGTGATCGCTTATGACCGCCGCGGGTTTGGGCGTTCGCAGCAGCCCTGGGCTGGGTATAATTACGATACGCTGACGGACGATCTGGCCGATGTGATGAAAGAAACGGGCGCGGACAAGGATGTGACGCTGCTAGGTTTTTCAATGGGTGGCGGCGAAGTGGCGCGCTATATGAGCCGATATCAGGGCAAGGGCGTGATATCGGCGGGGCTGATTTCGTCGGTGGTGCCATATATGCTTAAGACGTCGGATAACCCGGACGGCACGCCGGAAAAAATGTTTGCCGATATTGCCGACGGGATTAAAAAAGACCGCGCGCATTTCTTCCGCCAGACGTTCTTCCCGCAGTTCTTCGGGGTGGGGATGATTTCGCACCCGGTGAGCGATGAGGTGCTGGATATGGCAACCGCCGTGGCATTGCAAGGCAGCCTGAAGGCAACGCTGGATTGCGCCAAAGCGTTCGGGCATACGGATTTCCGAGGCGATCTTGCGTCATTCAAGGTGCCGACGCTGATCATTCACGGTACGGAGGATAAGACCGTGCCGATTGATGCGGCGGGGCGCGCGGCGGCGAAAGGCATTAAGCAATCGCGTTTGATTGAATATGACGGCGAGCCGCATGGGCTTAACATGACGGCCAGCGATCGGTTGACTAAGGATATCCTTGAGTTTGTGAAGGCAGGCGCAGTTTTCCAGAAGCAGAAAGCGGCTTAAGGTACTGATTGTTAATTAAGTGATTTGATTGGTTATGTAAAAATTATGCGTCGGTAGGCTTTTTGACACAGATTCCTTACATTGGTTTACGTAAGCTTTGTTTACTAAGGCAATTAACCAATGAAGGAGAGTGTTATGAATAATACAGGCGCAAAAGGTGCAATCAATCAGGCTTCGGGTTCCGTAAAAAAAGCAACGGGCGAAGCGCTTGAATCCATCGGCAAAGCGACCGGAAGCGCGAAGATCGCGGCTGAAGGTGCCAAGCTGGATGTTAAAGGTACGGCGCAGAAAACGGTTGGAAAAGTTCAGTCGGCTATCGGCGACGTGAAAGATAAGTTGAACAGCGAGGCGTAAGTCCCACGCGTTAGCGTTCGATTTTAAAAAGGCACGGGCTTTGGTCCGTGCCTTTTTTTGTTGGTCAACCCGGGCTTAGATGGTGGGCGATGTTGTCGATGGTAGCTTTGGGCTGGATGGCTTCGGCCCATTTTTTGTTTGGCAGGGTCTGGGTATCCTCATGCAAGGCGGCGGCTGCCTGACAGGGGGTGGCAGGGGGCGCGTTGTTGAAGGGATCGGCTTCGGCGACGCTTGATTTGCGTTGCAGCTTGCCAGCGCCGAGCTGCCATTCGGTGACGACTTTCTTGCTCTCCAGCCAGTTCGATACGCACATGCACAGGCCGCCGAAAGCAGTCATGCCGATGAGCAGGTTATTGTACTTTTTGTTGCTGAAGACGGCGGGCACTTTGGGGTCGGTGGATTTGAACAGCGGCAGGCCTTTTTCGACGGCGGCGAAGACTTTTTGCGAGACAACGCCGAGCACGCCGATATTGGTGGCGCCCGAGATGGCGAACAGCCACGACGAAATCGCCGAATAGATCGAGTGATCGCGCATGAACTGCTTTTCGGTCATCGTTTGTTTTTCGCACGCGTCAGGCGCGGGCTTGGGCTTTGCTACGATGATGGTGCGGTCTGGCTGGCAGGAGGATAGCTCCTCCCGGCGGCAGTCGGCGTTTATGCTCATAACGTTATTCCTTGCTGGAAAGGGTCACTAACGAAGCGTGGATCATGTTGCCCGCGGGAGTATCGGAGGCTTGTTTCATTTGCACCGGCAGGACGTAGGCGCTTTGGAAATCGAGGCGTGAGTCGGTGGTGGAGTAATAGCACATCAGGTTGCCGGCTTTGCTGCCGGTGCGGTCGTTGACGGTGGCGGCGAAGATCAGGCCGCGCTGGAAATTGCCCTGGCCTTTCCAGAACAGGCGGTCGTAGACGACTTTGGACAGCGGCTCGTCGAAGGCGAGGGTGCCGTCGATGGTATACTCAGCTTTATAGCGGGTGTTAAAGGCTTTGAGGCAGGCTTGCTGTTGCGTGGCGTCGAAGCTGGAAAGCGCGGTGTCTTTATCCATGTCGAAGAGTTTCTGGCGGGCGTTGGTTTCGTCGGCGAAGGCTGGGGCGCTGAGGCACAGGGCGGCGCAGAGTAATGTGGCAGAAAAACGCATACGATTATTCCTTTTCAGAGGTTCAGGATTGTTTGAAATATGTGGAAGCGTACGCGCGCCGAAAAACGACGACTGCGATAGGGAGGGGCACAAAACGGGTGTAACAGCTGAAACAGCTTGCGCATTAGCATTGGATACACACTCCCAGACGTTGACGGCCTGCCCCGGTGTCGTTAAACACCGGCGCGTGTCACCGCACTGCAAAGAGTGGATGGGCGGTTAGGCCCTACCAATGTACTCCAACGAAAACACCCCGTTTCCTGAGCATGCGTGACACTTAATGGCAGGTCTCCTGACTTGCGGGTCGCGGCTCTTGGCATGTCTTCCCAGATTCGTAATGAACCCAGTGACGGTGTGTCGTTTGCCTTAAGCTCGCCGCTTACAGTTGCGGGGGCAGTCGTGGCTTTGGAGATGAATCCGTACCACATTCCCTTTTCATCATCCTTGCGGATGAACCATTGGGCGAGAACCTAGCGGCGAAGATAGGGTGTCGTCAACTGATTTGTTACAGTTTGATGACAGTTTGTGGACAAGCGGTCTGATTCGCTTTACAAAATCTGCATGAAAAATTTTGAAGCGACCATCTATCACAATCCGAAATGCGGTACGTCGCGCAATGTGCTGGCGATGATTCGTGCGAGCGGCGTTGAACCGACGGTGGTGGAATATGTGCAGGGTGGGTGGGAGAAAAAACAGTTGGAGGCGCTGATTGCGGCGATGGGTGTGAGCGCGAAAGATATTATGCGCGTGAAGGGGACGCCGTGTTTAGAGCTGGGGCTGGATAAGCCGGGGGTGACGGACGCGCAGGTAATTGCGGCGATGGTGGCGCATCCGATTTTAGTGGAGCGGCCGATTGTGGTGACGCCTAAAGGCGCGAAGGTTTGCAGGCCTTCGGAGGTGGTGTTTACGCTGCTGGAGAATGTGCCGAAATTGTTTACCAAAGAAGACGGCGAAGTTGTGAGTATCAAGCCGGTTTGAGCGGTGTGTGATCGCGGACCCCGCTATACAGCGGGGTGACAAATAGATATTATTCGCGTTTGCGGTTGCTGCATTTTAAGTCCATTGGCTCTTTGTGTAAACCGTGATGTATTTTGGCGACTCGGTGACGAAAAAATGAGTTTTTTTAATCGGTTGTTGTTTTTTGGGTATTGGTTTTCGCGGGCGAAAGCTGCCGGTTTAGAGGCTTGGCGGTAAAAGCACTTGTCTTTAGAGATAACTGCTCTATAACCCGTTACTCACTTTTGTGCGCCCAGATAGCTCAGTTGGTAGAGCAAGGGACTGAAAATCCCTGTGTCGCTGGTTCGATCCCGGCTCTGGGCACCATTTCAAGTTTGCCCCAGATTAATAATGGCGGCTTTCTAAGTATTTTCCGACTAACCGCCTTCGCGGGGTTTTGGCTTTTTTTTCTCCGCCACGAATAGGGGCTTCAGCTTGTCTGGTTTGCGCCTCTGTTGCTTTTAATGAGGTCATGGCATTATCTATGAAGCCTTGCCTGTCTGCCTGCCATGCCTCGTCATCGAAAATGCCTGAACTGCTCCTGTCAAACCGGGTTGAGCGCATGTTGGAAATCATGTAAAAAAATCTTTCTAGGGTGAATGGCAATTGTTCGTCGCGTTCGTCGAGTAATTTTGCTGTTTCAACGACGTTGGGATTGACGAAAACGGCTTAATAGCGGTTGGTGACGCTCATGCATGGCTCTTTGGCGGTGAGCTGGGTTTCGATGGCGGCTGATGAAGGAGGCGATGCTGAGAGGACCATGATGGGCGTGTGGTGCCCGCCCATCATGGATTTAAAGTGCTGCGAGGGATTAGAAGATGGGGCCGGGAGAGGTTAAGAAAAGCACGATCATGCGGCGAAGCGAGAGGCCGCGGATGCCGCGTGGGGTTTTGGTGGTTTCGGGTATGAAAGCAAGCATGCGAATTCTCCTGAAGGTTAAAACGGCTTGATGTGGTTGGTACTGACCGGGCGAATGGATACGAGCATCACGCCGCAGATTATATTTTCCATCTCCGCGTCGAGGATGATGGGATCGTATTTTTTATTGTCGGCTTCGAGCCATGTGCGCCCGCGCAACTTGATGAGGCGCTTGAGGGTGAGGCCGCCGTCGATAGAGGCGAGGATGACGTCGCCGTGCAGGGCTTCGATGCCAGCGTCGATCATGGCGAGGTCACCGGCAAAGACCGTGGGTTCCATCGAATCGCCTTCGACGGGGTGGAAGAAGGTTTGCTCGGGGTGGCGGATGAGTTCGTTGAGGTTGAGGGTGCGGTCGACGAAGTCGATGCTGGCTTTCATCAGGCCCATCGGCACCTTCATGGCGTAAACGGGAAGGTTGAAGCCTTTGTTCTCCACATAGTTCATCACCGACTGTTCCATGCTGGCGGGAACGCGCAGCGCCTTGGTGGGCTCGCCGAATTTGCGTTTGGGGCCGGTGTTGGGGCGGGCGCCACCGCGCGGGGCGGTGAAAGGGATGACATCGGACTTCGGACGATTGGAGCTGCCTTTCTTGCGACCTGCACCGTTTCTGGAACCTCCCCACTGCGACATTGCCAACCTCCGTAATTAATCAAGTTTGAATATGTACAGTAAGCTTGATTTCCAACTTGATTGCAAGCGAAATTGTTGCCCTCGGTCGAGTTAAGGCAAAATATGTGCTAAGTTGCGACATGCGTGATGTCGCCGGGCGCTGGCTGCGCGGGCATTGATTTTTGGAGAAGTTTCACGCTATACTTATAGAAGATTTAAATAAATTCAAATCGTAATCTGGACATCCTGCATGATGCGTTTGTTGATTTTCGCTTTATTCTGTCTCGTTGTGAATATGCCGCATGCGCGCGCCGAGGGCGCCGTGGCGCGCACGCTGAAAGTGGGCACGATGGAGCGGGAGTATACGATTTATCGCCCTGTAAAGGCTGACAAATCAAAACCGGCAAGTGTAGTGATTATGCTGCACGGAGGGTTCGGTACGCCCGCGCAGGCGGAAGAGGCCTATGGCTGGAATGCGCTGGCGGATCAGCAGGGGTTTGTGGTGGTGTATCCCGAGGGGAAATCGCGCAGCTGGAATGCGGGTGGCGAATGCTGCGGCAAGGCGAATAAAAATAACGTCGACGATGTCTGGTTCCTGACGCAGCTTATTGAGCAGCTGGCGACGGATGAGAATATCAGCCTGAAAAATATCTATATCGCGGGCATGAGCAATGGTGCGGCGATGGCGTACCGGTATGCGTGCGAGGGGGAATATCCGGTGGCGGCGATCGGCGCGGTGGCGGGGAGCTTCGCGTATGCGTGCCCGAAACTGCATGCGCCGGTGTCGGTGGTGGAAATTCACGGCACGGATGACCAGCATGTGCCGCTGGCCGGGGGCAAGGGCAGCAAAAGCCTGACGCCGATCAACTGGCTGGGCGTGGACCAGACGCTGGACGTGTTTCGCCAGTCGGATCATTGCAAGTCGCCGGTGGCGAACCAGAAGGGCAAAGCCCATTGGTCGATTTCGATGTGCGAGAAAGGCGTGAAAGTGCTGCTGATTACGATCGACGGAGCGAAGCACCAGTGGCCGGGCAGCAAGGAACGCACCGGCTGGTTAGCCAAGCTGCTGCCGCTCGACCCGCCGATGCAGCGCTTCAATACCACGCAGACGCTGTGGAACTTTTTCGCTTCGTCGCAATCTCAATAATTTTACGCTAAAAGCTGCTGCCTGATAGAGGCGGGCGTGACGCCGTCTTCGCGCAATTGCGCGATGCTGGGGCTGTTTTTGCTTTTGGAGAGCTTGTCGCCTTCTTCGCCGGTGAGGAGCGGATGATGGTGGTAGAGCGGTTTGGGGAGGTTTAGCAGGGTTTGCAACAGCGTATGCAAATCGGTGGCGGCTTCGAGGTCGGCGCCGCGCACGACATGGGTGATGTTTTGCAACGCGTCGTCAACGACGACGGATATATGGTAGCTGGTGGGGATTTCCTTGCGGGCGAGGATGACGTCGCCCCAGCGCGCAGGGTTAGCAGCAACCGACTGGGTCGCCAATGAGTGCAGCGCGAAGCGCGTGTAGCTGTGCGGGCCGGGCATGAGGGCGAGCGCGTTATCCATGTTGAGGCGCCATGAATGCGACACGCCCTGTTCGATCAGGTTTTCGGATTCGTGCGAGGGAATGTGACGGCAGGTACCAGGGTAGAGCGGTGCGCCGTCGGGGTCTTTTTGCGTGGCTGCTTCGGCTATTTCCTTGCGGGTGCAGAAGCAGGGGTAGAGCAAATCGCGCGAGATGAGGGAGATCAGGGCGCCGGTGTAATCGGCCCAGTGTTCGGATTGGATGCGCACGCCTTCGTCCCATTCGATGCCGAGCCAGAGAAGGTCGGTCAGGCACTGGTCGGCGAGGGTGGGGGAGCAGCGGGTGATGTCGATATCTTCGATGCGCACGAGGAAAGTGCCGCCGGTTTGCTGCGCGAGTTTCGCGTTGAGCAGGGCGGAGTAGGCATGGCCTAAATGCAGGCGGCCATTGGGGCTGGGTGCGAAGCGGAAAATCGGCATGGCGCGCAGTGTAGCGATTTACTGCGCGGGCAGCAAGCTGCGACGGTGAGTAAGTTTAAAGCAACGGGATAGTGCGTTCGAAGTTGCGCAGGTAGTTTTCAACGACGTGCGTGGCGATGCCGTATTTCTGCGAAATCAGGGCGGCTATGCGGCGGCAGTTGGGGCCGGTTTCGGCGAGGTCGGCGCTGGTGAGCAGGGTCCATTGCTGGAGAAGCTGGCGGCGAAGGACGTGCCAGTTGCATAGCAGGATGGAGGACGGGGCGTAGGCCGCATCGACGGCGAAGGACGAGGATGAAAAATGATTGGCGCTAGCGGTGCTTAACGATTCGGTGGCTTTCTGCATGACCTTCTCCTTAGTTGTGTGCGGAGCGAGGCTCCATGAGGAAAATGGAGCAAGTGATATGCCAAGTTGTTAATAAATTTTCTTGTTGAGTTGCAGGTGGTTGGGTCTGTGAAAAGTAATAGAAAATTTATTATTATTAAATTTCGATTAATATATCGGGTGTGGGAGACGGGAGTTGCCGGTGGGTGGGAAGAATGTGCCGGGAGCGGAATGACGGCGTTGTGGAGGCACGGACACCGTCATGCGACGGGGTGACAGTTTTACCATCGGGGACGGGCTGAGATGAGGTGGCGACCTGAGAAGGGAATATGGCTTATAGGACCGTGGTGGCTTTAACTTAGCCGCCGCCACAGCCGCCGCCGCAGCCATGTCCGCAGCCGTGGCCGTGGCTGCCACCGCCGCGATGGCTGGAATAGCTGCAACCGCTGCCGCCGCTGGTGCTGTCGTGGCTGGAACCGCCTTTGCGGCTGCGGGATTTGCGCGCGGCGTTCATGACAGCGTAGGTCAGGCCGCCGGCGACGATGGAGTTGACGGCGGAGAAGCCCAGTGCGCGGTTTTTTTCGCCGCCGCTGAGCGTGTTCCATGCGCCGGAGAAGGTGTCAACATTACGACTGGTGATGATGTCACGCTTTTTGGCGCGGAAACTTCCGTTGATTTTGTTGAGGGCGACGTTCTGCGGGTCGGTAAGCTCGCGGTTTTCGTCTTCGAGTTGTTGGTCGAGAGATTTGATGTTGAGGGGGATGGCGACGCCGGTGACGGTTTGCATGGCCTCAGCGCGTTCTTCGCGGATGCCTTTAAAGGCGCCTTCGAGGTTCAGATGTTTGATGGCGGCGGTTTTGACTTTAAAATACAGCGATGCCGCACCGGCGATACCGCCGATGACGAGTGCAGGAAGGAGGGCTGTAGATTTGGGGTTCATGGTGCGCCTATCATTTAACTTGCAGCATTATAAGGCATTATGAAGTTGATTTACATTCTTTTTTGCTGCATGCTGGCTGCTGGTTAATATATTGTAATGTCTATGGTTATGCACAGCGTACCTCTTAGCAATCCCAAATTGGGCTTCGGCCTTGGCCTGCGCGAGCAGCATTTCGACACCGTGGTGGAGAGCCGGGTGGGGGTGGATTGGTTCGAGTTGCTTTCGGAAAATTACATGGAAGCGCATGACGGGTATTTCGAGTTCATCGCGCGGGTGAGGAAGATGTACCCGCTGGTGATGCATGGGGTGGCGATGAATCTTGGGGGCACGGATGCGGTGGATGTGCAGTATCTGAAAAAGCTGCTGCGGCTGGCGGAGGTGGCCAAGCCCGTGTTTATTTCGGACCATTTATGCTGGACGGGAACGCACGGGGTACATACGCATGATCTGCTGCCGGTGCCGTATACGCGCGAAGCGCTGGCGCATATTTCGGACCGGGTGAAGCATGTGCAGGATATTTTAGGGCGCAGGATGGTGGTCGAGAATCCTTCGACTTATGCGGAGTTTGTGATTGAGCAGATGCCGGAATGGGAATTCATGTGCGAGCTGGCGGAGAAAAGCGACTGCCAGATTTTGCTGGATGTGAATAATGTGTTTGTCGGCGCGTTCAATCATGGGTTCGATGCGAAGACGTATCTCGATGCGGTGCCGCGCAAGCGCGTGGCGTATATGCATCTGGCGGGGCATCGGAACAAGGGCACGCATATTATCGACACGCATGATGATTTTGTAAGCGCAGGCGTGTGGGAATTGTATCGCTATGCGATGAAGAAATTTCGCGATGTGCCGGTGATGATAGAGTGGACGGAAATGTGCCGCAGTTCGATGTATTGCTCGGCGAGCTGGATAAGGCGAGGGCGCTGGCGGATGGGTGAATATGCGGCATTGCTGGACGGGATGCTGGAGGCGTTGCTCAGTCATGACGAGCCGAAGGCGGATGAGTTGTTTCGCAGCGGTAAATCGCTGTCGCCGCGCGACCAGCTCGGCGTGTATGTGCATGGGTATCGGCATCGGTTGAATAAAACGGTGAGGAATATTTATTCGGCGTTGCGGCTGGTGATGGGGGACGGCGAATTTGGCGCGGCGCTGGATTGTTTTATTGCGACGGTGCCTTCACGGTATTTCAACATCGATAAATATGCGCTGGCGTTTGGAGAATATGTGGCGCAGGAGGCGGATGATGTGCTGGTGGCGGAAGTGGCGGCGCTCGAGCGCACGATGCGCGAAGTGTATCATCTGCCGGAAAGTCCGGCGCTGGAAGAAGAGTGGCTGGCGCGGCAGACGCCGGAGTCGTTGACAAATGCGTCGTTTACGCTTCGCACGGCGTCGCGGTTGATGGCGTTTGCGCATCCGGTCGCGGATGTGGTGATTGCGCTTCGGGAAGGGCTGGATGCTGATGAGCCGAATGCGGGGCGGCAATTCGTGATGGTGCTGCGCGATCAAGGCGAGATGCAATGTGTGCGGCTGGAGGCGGCGGAGTATGTGCTGCTGGGATTGATTGCTGAAGGGTGTACGCTTGGGATGGCGCTAGGCAACGCCGTGTTTGTGCCGTTTGTGGATGAAGGGTTGGAGGTGCGTTTCCGGCAATGGTTTGCGCGCTGGGTGAGCGAGGGATTTTTATCGCTTGGGGTGTGAGGGTATTGGTTTCTTGAAGCATCATACTATCAGGCTATCACCCTGTCATGCGCCGGGGTGACAATTTGTTTCGTGGGGAATGACGACCCGTTGAATGGCGGCGAATCGTTTTCTTGGGTGTAGGTTTCGCTTTTAGCGCTTGGCAAAAGCGACGCTTAGCCATGCTCCCATGAAGCTTATGCCGCCGAAGGGGGCGACGTGGGTGGCGGCCGGGTAGAGGTTGAGGCCTTTTAGGTAGAGGGAAAAACAGAAGCAGATGGTGCCGCTGAGGATTAGATAGCGGGCGAGGGTGTAAGCGGTGCCTTGCTTGTCGCTGAGCCAGAGCAGGAGCAGCGCGTGCAGGAGCTGGTAGAGCGAGGCTTTTTCAACTAAGGCGGAAAGGGCCGGGTCGGATACTGCGTGGGCGCCTGCGGCACCGAAGGCGATGGCGATGAAGCCGCTCGCACCGGCGGTGGTGCGCCAGTGATGGTTAGGCGCCGGGTTGGGCGGGCGGTTGGTTTTCTTGCTGCTTGGCGGTGTTGTTGGCGGCCAGATGCGATTGCGCTTCCTTGCTGAGATCGACCTGCACGGCGGGGCCGAACTTGTCGGGCGCGGGGGATTTGGCTTCGGTGCTGGCGGCTTCTTGTTTTTTGGGCGCTTCGGTTTTAGCGGCTTGTTGGGCGGGGGCGGATTGGGTGGCGGTGCTGACGGTGCTCATGATTGTCTCCTGTTTTTGTTTTTGTGGACGTTTATTATACCATGCCAATAGTGCACGGACAGGGGTTTTAGCGGGTTTATTTGGGGCAAGGGGGCGGTTTTATTAACCTTTTGTTAATTTAAACTGGGGCTGGCCCGCCGTGAGCGCTCGTCGAGGCGGTTTTCAACTTCGGTGCAGACCATCTCGTCGACCAAGCCGCGCACGGAATCGTCGGCTTTGAGAACGGGTTTGAGCACTTCGTCGATTTTGCCCATGAGCGGGTCTCTGTTGGTAGCGCGCAGGGATTCGTTGCGGGTGCGAGGCCATGCAGCGACGCCGTCTTTACCCGTGGCGCCGTTGGCGATGGTTTTGGCGGCTTCGTCGCGAAGCTCAGGCGTGTCGAAATATTTAGCGGGCAGGCGCGATTTGACGGCGATGACCATTTCAGTTTCCAGCTCGGCGGGTGATTTTTCAGCGGCGCGTTTTTGCGGCGGGGATTTTTTCTGGAGTTTGTCGGCGCGGCTGGTGGGCAGCACTTCGTCGGCAGATTTTTGCAGCACGTCGAGCTTGGTGTAGAGGTCGTCGACGATCTCGGAGGTTCTGGTGGCGGTGGGAATGCCGATTTCGGCGTTGACGGCACGGAGGATATTGGCGATTTCCTGCGCAAGGGCGTGAGAATCGAATTTGCCTTCGTGGTCGGAGTGGCCTTTTTCGGCGCGGATGGCGACACCTTCGCGCTCTTCGTCATAATTATGCATGGTACGGATGGCGGTGGCGACGCGTTTTTTCTCGCCGCTGCCGACGTCGTCGCCCATGACCTGAAGCGAGTAACCTTTGCTGCGCAGCGCGTCTTCGACGATGGCGAGGAGCTTGTCGGCGACGGACGGTTCGTTGTTGAGTTCGCCTTTTTCAACCTTGAGCAGCCAGTCGCTTTCGGAGGCGAAGTTGAGGCGGATTTCGGCAGTTTCGTCCCACCCGGCTTTCACTTCGGAAACAGTGGCTTTGAACTTGCCTACTTCGATGGTCTGGGCTGGTGTGGGATTCTGGTCGTGACGGTTCTTCATGGCTCCCCCCCCGGATGCGTATGAGATTCACTTGATCAACGACACCGTAGCATGAAAAGACAGTGGCATTAAAGCTTTTTTAACCACGATACAAAAGTATCAAACAATACAGAGAGGCTAGCGGGCGCGCTCGGCGTATTTTCCGCGCGGGTTGGCTTCGGCGAGGGCGGCTTCGACGGGGGTGAACATGGCGTCGAGGCCGCTCACGAGGTCGGCGACGTTCTTTTCACCCTCGGGGCCCTTGGCGATGTCGGCGATGGTGTCGGAGCTGGGATTTTTCTTAAGGGTGAGGCCGAGGCCGATGATAAGTGAAGGTAGGCCAATGGTGGTTTCCGCAATGATTTCGATGCATTTTTCCAGCGAGATGGGCGGAAGGCTGGTTGCGGCATCGGCGAAGCTGTGGGTAGCCATGCCGGTGGAAACGATACCTAGTGAAAGCATAATGCCGCCGGCGATGCCTTCGAGGATTTCGCGGCGGTTGCTTGAATAGATGGCTTTGGCAAGGGAATGGGCTTCGCGTTTGGAGAGTTCGACGGGGGCCGGGTTCATCATGCCCATGTCGAGATCGTCGCGGCGGTCGCTGATTTTTTGCCAGAAGGATTCGAAGGCCTCGAAGCCGTATTGCTCAATGTGGTAGGTGATGAAACGCTTGCCGACGCTGTTGGGGCGGCGTTTGATGTAGTCGAGGAAAACTTTATCTTCTTCTTCGAGGATGTCTTTCTTGGCCATTTTTTAGCCCCCTTGTTATTAAGTTTTTTTAACTAATAGTCGGCGCGCCGGGCTTGCGCAAGCGCTTTGACAAACGCGGCGATGGGCGTACACTTGCGCCATGCCCCCGATCAACGACCCCAACACCGTAGCCACGCTGCGCTGGCTGTATGTCGACTTCAATAGCTATTTCGCTTCGGTGGAACAGCAGTTGCAGCCGCATCTGCGCGGGCGTCCCGTGGCGGTGATTCCGGTGGATACGGATTCGACGAGCGCGATTGCGGCGTCGTATGAGGCGAAGGCGTTCGGGGTGAAAACGGGCACGCCGGTGTGGGAGGCGAAAAAGATGTGCCCGGGGTTGGTGTGCGTGGTGGCGAATCATGAGAAATATGTGCGGTATCACCAGAAGATTCTGGTGGAGGTGGATAAGCATATTCCGGTGACGGCGGTGTGCTCGATTGATGAGGTGGCGTGTAAGCTGATGGATAATGAAACCTCGGTGGAGCGCGTGACGCAGATTGCGATGGCGATCAAGAAGGGGTTGCGCGAGCATGTGGGCGAGTTCGTGAAATGCTCGATCGGGGTGGCGCCGAATAAGTATCTCGCGAAGGTGGCGACGGATTTGGAGAAGCCGGACGGGTTTACGATCATTCATGGGCAGGAATTGCCGGGGCCGCTTATGGGGCTGAAGCTTACGGATTTGCCGGGTATTGGCAGGAATATGGAGGTGCGCCTGCGCCGGGCGGGCGTAATCAATATGGATGTGTTATGGAGCTTGGATGCGAAGCATATGCGGCGTGTGTGGGGAAGCATCTGGGGGGAGAAGATGTGGTATTATCTGCGCGGGGTGGATTTGCCGGATGAGGAGACGCATCGTAGCTCGGTGGGGCATAGCCATGTGATGGCGCCTGAGCTGCGCATGCCGGTGAAAGCGCGGTATGTGGGGCGCAGGTTGCTGCTGAAAGCGGCGGCGCGGCTGCGGCGCATGGATTATTACACGACGTGCATGTCGTTTTCGATGCGGTGCGAAAATGGACTGCGCTATGCGCGCGGGGCGCAGTTTTACCGGGTGCAGGATAGTTTGATGCTGTTGCAGGTGTTCGAGGCGTTATGGGTGGAGGCGGTTGGGGCGGCGGGGAATGAGCCGATAAAGAAAGTGTCGGTGGTGCTGCATGGGCTGGTGCCTGCGGCGGATGCGCAGCCGGAACTGCTGGATGTGCTGCCGGAATCAGGGGCGAAGGAGCGGAAGAAGGCGGAGCGGGTGTCGAGGGCGATGGATAAGCTGAACCAGAAATACGGGCGCGACAGCGTGGCGCTGGGGATGCTGCCGGCGCAAGGGAAGAATTTTTCCGGGACGAAGGTGGCGTTTACGCGGATTCCGGATGTGGAAGAGTTTTTCGAGTAGGGTTTTTATCTACATTTCTACACATTTCTACACATTTTTCTCTGTTTCATGTCCGTTTAAATAAAGGTGGGCGCGCCCATTTATTGTGGAGGTGCCAGTGAAAGGCGCAAGGTGTACCCAATGCGCCTTTGCCGCCGCAGCTCCTTGCATGGCTGATGGCGGGCTTTTTGTACGGCCGTACTGTGTTTAGGAGAACATGGGGTGGCGTGGTCGGGAAGGGGGATTTTGGAATAAAAGATATTTTGTTCGATTGTTAGGGTAGGCAAATTTTCCTACACCCCATTACCGTTATGCGTCACGCTTACCCAATCTGCTTCTGCAGCTCCACATATGACTTCAAATCGCTTCGTCATTCCCGCGCAGGCGGGAATCCAATACACCTCGCGGTAGCGAGGGGGGAAGACTCTTCCCGGCGCAGACGCGCCTTCGCATTGGATCCCCGCCTGCGCGGGGATTACGGGGTGGGCTATGGTTTCTAACGGTGAAGAACGGTATCTATTTTAGGGTGAGGAAGGCTTTGGGCATTGCCTTTGCCGGATAACGGTTACAGCGTAGCGATCAACGCTTCCAGCTCCGCTTCCACTTTCCCGATCTGCTTTTGCAGTTCCTCATACGACTTCGTCAGGTCGCGCAACTGTTTCGCGTCGCCTTCGGCGCTTACTGTGGCGATCTGGTTTTCCATGTTGTCTTTATCCGCCGTTAGGGTGGCGATTTTTTGTTCTAGTTTGGCGGCTTGTTTTTCGGTTTTGCTTAAGGACTTGGGGGCTTCGGCGGTGGGTTCGCCTTTGGATTTTTTGCTTTCCTGCTTTGCGGCTTCGCGTTCTTTTTTGCGTTGCTGGACGACATGGGATTTGTATGCTTCTAGATCGTCTTCGTAGGGTTTGCAGGCGCCGTCGGCGACTAGCCACAGGCGGTCGGCGACGCATTCGACGAGGTGGGGGTCATGGCTGACTAAGATGACAGCACCTTTGTAGTGGTTGAGGGCTTGCATGAGGGCTTCGCGGGCGTCCATGTCCAGATGGTTGGTGGGTTCGTCGAGGAGCATGATGTGTGGGGCGTCGAAGGACATGAGGCAGAAAAGCAGGCGGGCTTTTTCGCCGCCGGAGAGTTCGCCGACTTTGGTGTCGGCTTTGTGTTTGTCGAAACCGAAGGCGCCTAAGCTCGCGCGGATGCGGTGTTCGGGGACGGTTTTCATGGCGGCGCGCATGACTTCGAACGGGGTTTCCTTGACGTCCAGCTCGTCGGTCTGGAACTGGGCGAAATAGCCGACGCGGAGTTTGCCAGGTTTGTGGATGTCGCCTTTGAAGGGGGCGAGGCGGCCGGAGATGAGTTTCACCAGCGTGGATTTACCGTTGCCGTTGGCGCCGAGCAGCGCGATGCGGTCGTCGGCGTCGATGCGAAGGTTGAGGTTTTTGAGGACGATCTTGTCGCCGTAGCCAGCGTCGACGCTGTCGATGGTGATCAGCGGGGATTTGAGTTCTTCGGGCTCTGGGAATTGGAAGCGGGTGACGCGGTCGGCCATGACGGCGTCGACGATGTCCATTTTCTGGATGGCTTTGAGGCGCGATTGTGCCTGACGGGCTTTGGAGGCGGTGGCGCCGAAGCGGTCGACGAAGGCCTGCATGTGGGCTTTCTGGGCAAGCTGTTTGTCGCGCATGGCGGTCTGGCCGAGCATTCGTTCGGCGCGGCGGCGTTCGAACTCGTCGTAGGTGCCGGTGTAGAGGACGAGTTTCTGGTTTTCGAGGTGGACGATGGTGTCGACGGTTTTATTGAGGATTTCGCGGTCGTGGCTGATGACGATCAGGGTTTCGGAGTATTTTTGCAGGAAGGTTTCGAGCCAGATCATGGCTTCGAAGTCCAGATGGTTGGTCGGTTCGTCGAGCAGCAAGAGATTCGGTTTGCGGAAGAGGGCGCAGGCCAGCGCCACGCGGTTGCGCCAGCCGCCGGAGAAGGAGGAGATCGGGTCGTTCTGGACTTTGTCATCGAAGCCGAGACCGTTTAAGATTTGGGCGGCGCGCGACGGGGCGCCGTACGCGTCGATTTCGTCGAGGCGGGTGTAGATGTAGCCGATGCGGTCGGGGTCTTCGCAGGTTTCGGCTTCTTTGAAGAGGGCTTCGCGTTCGATGTCGGAGGAAAGGACGATGTCGATGATGGGCGTGTCGTCGGACGGCATGTCCTGACGGACCATGCCCATTGATGCGCCTTTGATCATGGTGATGTCGCCACCGTCGGCGGCGATCTGGCCAGCGATGAGCTTGAAGAGCGTGGATTTACCGGTGCCGTTGGGGCCGACCAGGCCGACGCGGGCTTTGGCGCCGACGGTGAGGGTCGCTTTGTCCAGAAGCGTGCGGCCGGCGATGCGGTAGGTCAGGTCGTTGATAAAAAGCATGTTTGTCGTCCAAAATGAGCGCGCAACCTAGAGGTTTCGCGGGGTTAGGTCAAGGACGGCTGTATGTGTCTGATTTACTTACCCATTGAGCGTTCCATGACCAGCTTGCCGATCAGGGCGGTCAGGTATCTCGGGAAGAAGCGGTGCATGAGGGTGAGCGCGGTGTTTTTCCAATTGCCGCAGACGACGGTGATTTTGCCTTTTTCCATTGCGGTGAGGGCGTCGCGCACGACGGTGTCGGTGGTGTCGAAGGTGAGGTGGGGTTTTTCGATGTTGGCGCGGGTGAAGAATTCGCTTGCAGTGGCACCGGGACAGACCGCGAGAACGCGCACGCCGTGGGGGTCTGCTTCCATTGCGACCGCTTCGCTGAAGGAAAGAACAAAGGCTTTGGTGGCGGCGTAATTGGCGAAGTAAGAGAGGGGTTGGAAGGCGGCGGTGGAGGCGATGTTGTAGATGTGGCCGGATTTTCTGGCGATCATGGAGGGGAGGTAGAGGCGGGTGAGTTCGCTTAAGGTAAGGATGTTCAGGTTGAGCATCTGGCGGTTGGTGGCGATGTCGCTCTCAGCGAGGGGGCCGAAGGCGCCGATGCCAGCGTTGTTGACGAGGATGTCGATGTCGCAGCCGAGTTTGGCGACGGCATCGAAGAGGGTTTGCGCGGCGTTGGGCAGGCTCAAATCTTGGGTGATGAGGTGGATATCGGAGGGGAAATCGCGGGTGATGATGTGGGCCAATTCCTGCAGTTTATCGGTGCGGCGGGCGACTAAAATGACGTTGGCGCCGCGGCCAGCGAGTTTGCGGGCGAAGGTTTCGCCGATGCCGGAGGAAGCGCCGGTGATGAGCGCCCATTTGCTTTTGTAATTCATCATGGATAGTGGCCCAATTTGCTATTTGTGTTTTATGATCTATATTTCATCTCGATTCAATTAGCCAAGGAGAATTCCGATGACGACGCTTTTCGATCCGCTGGTGGTGGGGGATATCACCGTTCCGAACCGAGTGTTTATGGCGCCGCTGACGCGGATGCGCAGCACGCAGCCGGGGAATATTCCCAATGCGATGATGGCGCAGTATTATGTGCAGCGCGCTAGCGCGGGGTTGATTATTTTGGAGGCGACACAGGTTTCGCAGCAGGGGCAGGGGTATCCGTCAACGCCGGGGATTCATTCGGACGCGCAGGTTGAGGGGTGGAAGATTGTCACCGATGCGGTGCATAAGGCGGGCGGAAGGATGTTTTTACAGCTTTGGCATGTGGGGCGGATTTCGCATACGTCGCACCAGCCGGATGGCGGGTTGCCGGTAGCGCCTTCGGCTATCGCGCCGGATGGGAAGGTGTTTACGGCGGATTGGAAACAGGTGCCGTATGAGACGCCTCGGGCGCTGGAGACGAGTGAGTTGCCGGGGATTGTGGAGCAGTTCCGTAAAGGGGCGGAAAATGCTAAAGCCGCCGGGTTTGACGGGGTGGAAGTGCACGGGGCGAATGGGTATTTGCTTGACCAGTTTTTGCAAGATGGAGTGAATAAACGTCACGATAATTATGGCGGGTCGATTGAAAATCGGGCGCGGTTGTTGCTTGAGGTTGTGGATGCGGTGGTGGGTGTGTGGGGACGCGGGCGCGTGGGCGTTCGGTTGTCGCCATATGCGTCGTTCAACGGGATGAGTGAGAGCGATCCGAAGGCGTTGTTTACGTATGTGCTGAAGGAATTGAGCAAGCGTGGGATTGCGTATGCGCATGTGATCGAGCCGCGAGCTTCGGGTGCGTCGGATTCTGTAAATGTTGACGTGCCGGTGGCGTTTGATGAGCTACGCGGGGTGTTTAGCGGCGTGTATCTTTCGGCGGGCGGGTATAACGTACAGAATGCGCCCGAGGCGGTGGAACAAGGGTATGTGGATGCGGTGGCGTTCGGGCGGTTGTTTATTGCCAATCCGGATTTGCCGAAGCGATTGCAGTTGCATGCGGGGCTTAATCCGTATGACCGTTCGTCGTTTTATGGCGGGACGGAGAAGGGGTATATTGATTATCCGTTTATGGATAAGGCAGCTTGATACTCAGGCTGTAGTGGATGAACGCGGCCCCGTCATGCGGCGGGGTGACAAGAGCAGCAAATTGGCGTATAATACGATAAGAATTACACCACAGGCAGGTTTACGTGTTAAACGACAAAACCACACCAGCAGACGACGAACCGCTTGGGCGACCTGTCCACATTTTTCAGCCTGACACCGGGCCGCGCGCGGAGAGCCCTTCGGTTAAACTCACGGCGGCTAGCATTTCCAAAAAACCGATCGATCTGGCAGGGCGCAAACCCATTCGCGCTTATGCGGTGGATGGGGCGAACCCGAAGACGCCGATGGATCGCGACGATGCGGTGAATATTGAATTTCACGACGACCCGGTGCTCGGTAAATTAGTGACTCTGCATGCGACGATTGCAGATGTGGCGTCGGTGTCGCCGGGAGGGGCGATGGTGAATGGGGATGCGCGGTTGACGGCGCTGGATAACCATGCGGCGAATAATGGCGAGACGTTGTATTTCTCGCACGGGGTGGCGCCGATGTTGCCGCGCACGTTGCAGGACCGGTTGAGTCTGGAAGACGGGAAAGAACGGGCGGGGCTTACGATTTCGATTACGTTCGATTCGAAGTGCAATGCTATCCATACGGAATTTTCACGCACGCGGGTAACGACGGAATGTAAGAGTTATCGCGGGGCAGCGATTGATATTCAGAGCCACGGGCATCCGATTCAGCGGATTGCGGTGTTGGCGGGGCAGTTACTCAAGAATAAAACGGGGCTTACGAATCTGCCGCATTATGATGAGGCGACGGGGTGCTACACCGACTCGGAAGGGGTGGAGCGGCATGTTAGCCCGGATGAGTTGTCGGCGTATGCGATGGTGCAGGGATGTATGATTGCGGCCAATGAGGCGGCGGCGAAAATGATGCAGGGGAGTAATTTCGTTTTCCGCAATCACAGTTTTTTGTTTACGCCGAAGGGCGGGGAAGAACGGGTGGTGTATGAGAAGGCCGGGATTGCGGATGCGGCGGGGAACGCGCGCGGGAGGCTGGAGCCGAATCAGGCGGAATATAGTGCAAAAAATATTGGGCATTTCGGGTTGGATTCGCCAGCGTATAGCCATGTGACTTCGCCGATTCGGCGCTATGCGGATTTGGTAAACCAGCGGATGATGCATTGGGGCATTGATGTGGTGGACGCGGTGGTGAGTGTGGCGGCGTCGGGATCGAAAGTACCGGAGGAGAAAATTCGCTACATCATGTGGGATCATGCGCCGGAATTGCTGGAGAAGGCGTCGCATTATAAGCAGGGGGATAAGGGAGCGGCGAAGATTAAAGTGCGGCGGGAGCTGGTGGACAGTATTCACTCGGCGTTTAAGGCATGCGGGGTCAAGGAGCGCTTTTGGAATTCGAAAACCGAAGAGGTGATCGAGGCGGTGCAGATGTTGCAGATGCCGTATAAGCATAATGATCTGGTGGCGCTTTCTTCGAAGCTGAATCATACGCTGAGCGGGAATCGCGTGCGGCGGAGGGATTTTTCGGAGACGACGGCTTGGATTAACACGGTGTTTCCCAATACGGATGCGGCGTTGCTTAGCGAATGGTCGGCGGGGTCGTTTGCGCGGTTGCTGGAGGCGGCGGCGCGGCGCGGGGATAATAACGACGTGTTTGCGGCTCAAGTGCGCCAGCGCATTACGATGGGGATGAAGGCGTTTATGCGCCAGCAGATGCAGACGAGTGGGGAGACGAATCCGGAGAAGGGGCTGGAGGATACGGAGCTTGGGGCGCTGGTGCAGAATTTATATAGCCTGATTGTGCTGGCGGAGCAGCGCAAGGACGGACATTGGGAAGAGTTGAAGGATTTCGCGTTCCAGCAGTTAAAGGACCAGCCGGTGTTAGCGGAGCAGCTGTTTGAGTTTTTGCAGATGCAGCAGTTGAAGCAATATAATTCGGTGTTGCAGACGCCGCAGGGGGATGGGCCGGAGCAGCAATTGGTGCGCGAGACGAAGCAGAGTTATGTGGTGCAGGCGACGTTGTTTGATCGGCAGAAGCATTCGGTTCCGGCAGCACTGGTGGTGCTGAGCCATGAGCTGATTACGCCGCGCGGGGACGGGTTGCCGCCGCTGCGGGATAGGAAGGATTATTCGGCGCCGGTGATTGATGCGGTGGACCCGGGGGAATATGCGTCGGCGGAAGAGGCGACCAAAGTGGCGCGGCAATCGGCGATACTCACGTTCTTCCGGTATTATGGAAAGATGTATCATCATGAAGATTTGTATACGCCGCCGCTGATTGAGATGGAGCTGGAACGGGCGAAGGTGAAGAAGGGTGATCGGCTGGAATTTTTGCACAAGGTGTGCGACGGGTTGTTCGAGGTGGAATGCATGGCGAAGCTGGCGCGCTCGCCTTATAACGATGCGAAGACGTTTAAGGCGCGGGTGGTGGTGCGGCCTAAGGACGGCGAGCCGCTGGTGACGGAGGCGATTGGGCCGCTGGAGCGGGCGATTGATAAGGCGGCGCAGAAGATGTTGTTTTATCCGCCGTTCAGGGAAATGCTGTCGGCGACGTATGAGCCGGTGGATATGCTGGACAAAGCACCGCTGGCGGATGAGCCGAAGCTGGTGTGGGGCAAGGCGATTGCGTTTGACCGGACGCGAAGCGCCGAGAATGGGGCTACGCGCTAGAGGCCATGCATTGGCTGATGGCAGCGTCGGCGCGGCCAGCTTCCAGTTCCAGTTGTTCCGTTAAATTCCGAAGCAGTGTGATGTCGGGGGATTCGCTTTGGGCGAGGATCTCGAGCTGGCGTGCGAGGTGCACGGTTTTAAGTGCGCCTAGATTGGCGTTCATGGATTTGATGGTGTGGGCGGATTTGGAAAGCTCGGGGAAATCGCGGTTGTCGAGCGAGGTTTTGATGATGTGGAAATAGTTGCGGCTGGCTTCGCGGTGGGAGGCGAGGAGGGGGACGGCTTCGGTGCCGACTATTTCGCTGAAGCGGTTGAAGACGGATTCGTCGAGGGTGGCTTTGGAGGTGGTTTCGAGAACGCATTTTTCTTTGGGGAGCCAGTCGAGCAGGATGCGCTGTAGATCGTCGTCGCGCATGGGTTTGGTGATGTAATCGTCCATGCCGGCGTCGCGGCAGAGCTGGATATCGCCTTCGAGAGTGTTGGCGGTGAAGGCGATGATGGGCGTGCGGGGCACACGGTTTTTGAACTGCCATTCGCGGATGAGGCCAGTGGCTTCGTAGCCGTCGGCGATGGGCATGAGGCAGTCCATGAGGACGAGGTCGTAATGGGTGCCGGACTGGATGGCTTGGACGGCTTCTTCGCCGTTGTCGGCGGTATCTACGGCGCAGCCGAATTTTTCGAGTAGTTTGACGGCGACGTGTTGGTTGATGCGGTTGTCTTCGGCGAGCAGGATGCGCGCGCTGGTGAAGGTGCCGCTGGCGGGTTTGTTGCCGGGGATGTTGGTTTCACGCGGGGTGCGCTGGATGGTGTCGAGGATGAGCAGGGCCGCGATGGAGAGCGTGGCGACAAGCGAGCAAATGAATACTGGCGGCAGGGTGAGGTTGAACGGATGTAGCAAAGTGATGCAGGTGAGGGCGGCGATGGCGGTGATGAGGCAGCCGATAGTCAGGAATCCGTGGAGGGCGAGGAAGGGCTGGAAGAGTGGTTCGTCGTCGCAGTCGTGTTCATTTTGAGTCATGGTGTGCCCCTGTATTTTAAGTGCATTTCTATTTATACTAGAGGAAAATAATTATTTACACAACCTTTGGTATGGGCCGAAATTGGGGTTTTCCAGGGGTGGTTAGGGTTAAGGAAGTAAGATGGGGTGCGGCTGGCTATACCAATGAAATAAAATAGGATTATTGCTTTTAAATGGTTAATTTAAGGCCGGTCCGGAAGCAAAATATTGTCATAAAAGCTTAATTTGTACCTGAGGGTGGTTAGGGTACAATGAACTAGTATGAAACCAGTGTAAGAAGAGTTTTTTTATGGCCGCGACCACAATGGCAGAAGTTAAACCAGCACCCTCAGGCGCGCAATTGACAGCGGGTCTTGTGTTCGTAACGGCGAAAGCGCCGGACGATCAGCAGAAGGTGTTGGCGGCTTTCAAAAAAATTGTTGAGCAGATGCCGGGCACGACCGCTGCCGAGCGCACGCAACGCAGCAACGCGATTGCACGTATCACGATGGCGCAGGCTGACCCGAAACTGATGTTCGATGAAGCGGGCAAGCTGAAAGAAAGCGCGCGTAAAGACCTTCTTCCTATGCTGACGCAGGGGATGGGTACGAGCACGGCGATGATTGAAGGCGCTGACGGTATTCAGTATCGCGCTTCGGGCGTGGTGGTCGATGGTAAATTCAATGTGCGCCTGATGGTGCCGGTGGCGGATGTGCCGCCGCCAACGCAGAAGGTGATGGGCGAGGAATTGCCTAGAATTCCAAGCTCGGAAGAAGTCATGAAGGTGCTCGCGTCGGTGCGCGCACCGGCTGCGCCGCTGTCAATTCCTGCTAAAGCTGCCGAGGCGGCGAAGCCCGCTGACGCGCCGAAACCGCCGGTGAAGCCGCAGGCGCGCGTAATGTCGGCTGATGAGCGCACGAAAGCGATTGATAAAATCCTGTCGGTGAAAGCCGAGGGCGACGAACAACAAAAGGCGATGATCGCTAAGCTTGCAAAGCTGGCCAACGGTCTGCCGGAAGGCGATAAGAAAAAGAAGCTGCTGGAAGATTTGAAAGACCCGAAAAAAGTCTTTGACGATAAAGGCCTGATGACCAAGTCAGTGAAGGATCAGTTTGCAGAACAGCTGGGCGATACCGCTGTTGAAGTGACGACGAAAAAAGGCAAGAAAATGGTGGCGTTCGGCCAGACGAAAAAGTCTGACAGCCCGGGCAATCCAAGCACGATTACGTTGACGGCGGAAGTGCCGTCCGATGCGCTTTCGAGCGATACGGGCATTGCGCTCGATAAAGTGAAAACGCCGAAGAAATTGGATAGCGGCAAATTGACGGTGCCGGTGGATATGAGCGGTGCTACGCCGAAAATCGCGGAAGCGGATGTTGAAGCGTTCGACGCGGCGGGCGAAGAGCTTGATGAAGGTAACGGCATTGTCGAACCCGGCGCCGATGGCGCGGGCGCTGGCACTGTGACCGGCGGTGGTAATCCCGGCGGGAAAATGGCGTATGGTAAACGCAAAGGCCTTGGCGATAAAGCGACGAGCACCGGCAGCCTGATCGGCGCGGGTCTTGGCGGTATCCTTGGATTTATGCTCGGCGGGCCGATTGGCGCGATTATCGGTTTGCTGGTTGGCGCGCTTGGCGGCATGATGCTCGGTGGGAACAGCCCGTTCGAAGCGCAGGAAAGCCTCACGCTCAGCCCGACTGATACGAAATTCCAGGTGCGTACGCCGGAAGGCGAAACGCCGGTGATGGAAATCGGCATGCCGCTTGAAGGCAATCGCAAGACCATTATTAAAGGTCAGGCGAATGAAAACGGCAAATTCCTGGTGACGGAATCGGTGACGCTGTCAACCGTTCCGGGCCAAGGCATGGAACGTAAGAAATATAATCCGCCGCTGGAGATCGACATCGATCCGAAGGACGGTTCGGTGGATAAGGAAGCACTGTATCAGGCTGTGACTGGCGCAAAGGCGCCTGACGCCGCTGCGCTGGCGACGCCGCCTGCGGCTGATTCGCCGTCAAGGGCGCGTGGTGCGAATCCGGATGGTCCGGGTCGCGGTACGGGCGCTGGCGCGGGTGTGGGTGCTGGCGCGGGTGCGGGTGCGGCTCCGAAACCACCGGCAACGGCTGTTGGTATTACCAATATTCGCAAAGTAGGCACGGGCTTCGACCAGAGCTTTACCTTCGATGCGCGCATGAGCGATGGCTCAACGAAAAAATACCGCGCGCAAGCCGGATATGCTGGCGGCAGCCCGCATGCGGGTGTTGCAATCGGGAGCATTACAGGCGCTGACGGCGTTCCGGTGGTGTTCCCGGGGCAGGGTCTGGTGATTCGTGGCGATATTTCTTCGCCGCCGCTGTTATATAATGCACTTCAGGGTGCTACGCCGCAGTTGATGCAGGCAGTTAATAAGGCACAGGGCGGTGTAGATGCCCCGGCTGCCGGCGCACGCACGGAGGCCGTGACGGCGATCAGGCCGCGCGCGACGCTGGGTGCGGCTGCACCGGCGACGGCAGAATCGGTGGAAGTGACGCTCGATAAGCCGCAGTTGAAAACGACGGCAACGCCTACGACCTATGTTATCAAAGGTGCCGATGGCAGGCCGATGGCGGCTGTGGTGGGCGCAATGCAAAATGGGAAATTCGTGGTGAGCGCGTATGGTACGCCGGATCCCGCTAATCTTGATGCGACGCTGGCTCCGCGCGTGATGACTCCGCCGATGAGCTTTGCTGCCAGCGGCGATCAGGTAAACTTTACACAGGTAATGTCGGAAATCCGCAGCAAGCAGGACCCGGTCCGCGTGACGATGAAAGGCATTTCGAAGAAGGAACCCAGCAAGCCGGTGACCATGCAGGTTGAAGTGGGCAATGGCGCGGATCGCGAAACGTTGATGGTTTCGGGGACGGTCAAAGGCAACACGGTGGTGTTTGATAAAATCGGCGGCAAGGATGATAGCGGTAATCTGCGCTTTGTTCCGTTGCAGGCGGACCAGCAGTTCAGTGTGAGCGTCGCTGCGTTTCAGAACGGGGCTAACGGCCTGACGGCAAGCGGTTCGGCTGGTTCGCTCGATACGGAATTGACTAACAATGGCAAGTTGCAAACTGCTCTCGTGGGCTTCTCGACTTCGGCGGATGCGGGAAGGTTTTCGGTGGCTTCGGCGGCCGATGTCGACCCGACGATGGACGATCTGGGCAGCATGCGCAACGGTGTCGAAGGCGTGCGCGGCGCGGCTGCAGATACAGGTCGCGGACCAATTATTTAGTAAACAGGCTTTGCTGGTCTAGGCTTTCGGCTGTTGTCATTTCAATTTTATTCATGAAGGTTACGATTGCGCCGTCGCAGCGGATATCCGTGTGGCTGACGGACTGTTTGAGGGCGATGCCTGTGAGTGTTTTGCAGCGGCTTAGGGCGACGTAGAGTTGTCCGGCGGCAAAGGCGCCGTGGCCTAAATCGATGATGACACGCTCTAGCGTTTTTCCCTGACTCTTATGAATCGTGATGGCCCATGCGAGTTGCAGGGGGAACTGGGTGTAGGTGCCCAAGGCTTTTTCCACGATTTTTTCTTCGATCTCGCTGAATTCGTAGCCGATGGTTTTCCATTTTTCGCGCTCGACTTCCATCAGCTCATGGCCGACGCGGACTTTGATGATGTCGGAATTCATGGATTCGATGATGCCGATGGTGCCGTTGACCCAGCGGCCGTCGGAGCTGTTTTTCACGAACATAACTTGCGCGCCGGTTTTTAAATGCAGCTCCTGCGGGGCGGGCAGGCGCGGGCCGTTGATGCCGAAATCGCCTTTGGTTTCGCCCGGGTACGTGCGAGTGGAGTCCGGGAGCTTTTGCAAGTGGGTGGCGTTGGTGTCTTCGGCGAGTGCGTTGGTGGTGGTGAGCACCAGCGTGCCGGGCGCAGGCACGGCGCGGGGGCGCAGGCGTTCGTTGAGTTTTTCCAGCAGCTGGTTGTCGCAGTCGCCGGAACGGATGGCGTTGAGGATGGTGATGAATTCCTGATCGTTCTGGCGGTGGATGGTCTGGAACTGGATGGTTTTGAAATCGGCCTTTCTGAAGGCGTCGGTGGCGAAGAAAAACGGCGAGGCGTAGAACTGCGCGAAGAAAGTGCGTTCGTCGTTGGTGACGATGGGCGGGAGCTGGAAAAGATCGCCGATGGCGCAGATCTGCAAGCCGCCGAAGGGCTCTTCGGATTTGCGGGCGAGGCGCAGGAACTGGTCGATGCCATCGAAGATGTCGGAGCGCACCATCGAGATTTCGTCGATGATGAGGAGTTGCAATTCTTTGAATAGTTTGCGGCGGTCGTATTTGATGTCTTTTAAATGAATGAAACCGGGTTTGAAACGGAACAGGGAATGGATGGTCTGGCCCTGTACGTTGAGGGCGGCGATACCGGTCGGGGCGATGACGGCGATTTTCTTTTCGGTGTGACGGCGGAAATATTGCAAGAAGGTGGATTTGCCGGTTCCGGCGCGGCCCGTGAGGAATATGTTGAACGAGGTATGTTCGAGCAGTTCGAAGGCAAGCGCCGCCTCGCCTTCAAGGCGGGGTTCTTCAACCTCATCCGTGTCGGTGGAGGCGGCGTTTAGCATCAGGTGAGGCTGCCGAGGAAGTCGCCTTTGCCGATGTCGAGGCCGTTATGGCGCAAGATGGCGTAGGTGGTGGTGATGTGGAAGAAAACGTTCGGCAGGACGAAGTTGTTGAGGTAGTCGGTGCCGACGAACTTCAGGTCGTTGCCGCCGACTTTGAAGGCGATGTCGCGGGTTTCGCTGCCTTCGAATTGCTTTTCAGGAATGCCCTGAACGAATTTGATGGTTTTAGCGATGCGTTCCTGCAACTGCTCGAAGGTGGTTTCGGTGTCCGGGAAACTTGGGATTTCGGCACCGGCGAGGCGGGCTGCGCCGCCCTTGGCGACGTCGCAGGCGATTTGGATCTGGCGCGAAAGCGGGAACATGTCAGGCGCGAGGCGCGCGTTGATGAGTACGCCGGGTTCTATTTTTTTAGAGGTGGAATAAATTTCGGCTTTTTTCAAAATGCCCGAGAGGTTGTTCAGGAACCGGACGATCACCGGGACTGAGCTGCTGTAAAGTGCGCGAGGCATAGACTTCTCCTTGGTTGTGAAGCATGCGGGAACGTAAATTTCCGCGCATGCGCACATGCAATATAGGGACGTTTTTCAACAATACAAAAAATTAATTTTTAGGCTTTAATCGGGCATAGCTGCATGCTAGGGTGCGTGCCACTAGGGAAAAAGAATTAATAACTGAGAGGCCATCCATGAAAAAATCCTTGCTTGTGTTTACTTTGCTGGCAACGGCGAGCGTGTGCGTGCCGCTGTATGCGCAAACGACACCTGCCGATGTAACCGCCGCGCCCGCACCTGTTGTGGCTGCGCCTGTTGCGAGCGCACCGGCTCCTGCCATGCCTGAAGCGGCTGCACCTGCTGTAGCGGCTCCTGCTGCACCGATTGTCAGCCCGGCGACGACGACGGCACCTGCGGGGGCTACGCCACCGGTTCCGGCTTTAGCACCTGCTGCTTCGACCCCGGCCCCGGCTGCGACGATGACTCCGGCTGTTGCGGCTCCGTCTGCGGCTGAAACGAAACCGGCGAACACCACTGCTCCGACGGTTGCGGGCGATATCCCGCACGATAATAATTTCACTGGCAAAAAGGTTGAAGTCGAAGAACCGACACACGCTGCCGATGAGCGCATCGCTAAAGACCTGAAAGATGGCAAGCCTGTCGTTGTGGCTAAGCACGGTAAAGCTAAAGTGGAGCATGAAAAGAAAGCGGACGCTGAAAAGCCGAAGGCGGAAAAGAAAGCTGTCGTTAAGCACGCCGCCAAGGGTAAAGGCGACTCGGTTGCGGCCCAGAAAGCCCGCGATTTGCGCTACCACAAAGATCACCCGAACGATCCGAACTGGCAGATGGTTAAATAAGCGATTGTTTTGCTCAAGAAATGGCCCTGTTCATCGCAGGGCCGTTTTTTTGCCTGTTTGCAGGAAATGGCGGCGAGAGCTGTTTAATGCAGTAGTAGCAATAGATGCCGACGACGGATATGCGCGCTATTTTCAAGACGGTGCTGTATCAGCACATGCGGGTGAATTCACAAGCGCTGGATACGACGATTTTCCCGAATGCGGACGGGGTGCAAATGATACCGGGATTGCTGGCTAGTTAGCACCGTCATCCCGCGAAGGCGGGGATCCAGTCCACCTCGCGGTAACGAGGGTAAAAACTCTTCCCGGCGCAGACGCGCCTTCGCATTGGAGTTGGCTTCGCCGCGATATAGAATCGTCCGCCTTCGCGGGGATGACGAGGAGGAAGATTAGTCTTCCATCGCGATTTTGCGGTGTTTCTTGAGATTATCTACCATTTTGCGGCGGTCTTCCTGCGGGAGTTTGGCGGCGGCGGCGACCATTGCTTCTTGATAGATGCGCTGGCTTTCGGAGGTGAGTTGACGGATGCGGGTGAAGGATTCGCGGATGGCGGGGTCGTCGACAGTTTCGGCGGAAAGGAGGCCTGCGATTTTGCGGCGCTCGGTGCGGATAGTTTTTAAGTTATCGGCGACCGTGTCGAGGTTGGTCTGCATTTCTTCGCGCACGCGGGGGCGGGAATTTTCCGGGATGAGTTTCAAGACGGATTCGAGGCGCTGCTCCGCTTGCTGCTCGATGGATTTGTGCGAATTTTTAAGCATGATGGCGGCGAAGAAACACAGGCACGCGACGTTGGCGCCGAGCGAGAGGACGAAGACCAGCGACAGCAGCCGGTTATTCTGGGCAAGCGAGCGTATCATATGTTCAACTCCTCGGGTTCGTCGGGGCCGAACAACTCTTGCGCGATGTTGTCGGACGAAGTGATGGATGAAAGATCGGAAAGCCCGACCAGCAGGCCAAAAACGGCGCAAGCCGCAATGGTCATGACGGGGCGGAAGGGGCGGAAAATCCAGACGAAGGACATGTTGCACACCGACGGGATGGCGAGCACGCGCTCGCGTAGCGTAGCGCTCGGACTGATGTCGATGAGGGTGGAAAGCACGTCGTCGAGGTCTTGCTCCACCTTGGCGGACTGAATGGCTTGCATAGAGCTGCCGAGCAGGTGGCGCGCGTCGGTGCGGACGGCTTCGGGCCAGCGGTTGATATCGTTCCCGTAGGCGGCGGTGAATTGAATAAAGCGTTCGATGTCCATCATGTGCCTAATGCTTCTTTCAAGATTTTGCGGGCGCGGAAGAGCAGCGATTCAAGGGCGCTTTCGGAGATGGCGAGGGCTTGGGCGGTTTGGGACTGGCTGAGTTCTTCATAGTGGAACATGACCAGTGCGGCGCGTTGTTTTTCGGGAAGGCCAGCGATGGCGAGGCGCAGCAGGTTGTCCTCGTGGCGCTGGTCGAGTTCTTCTTCGACGGATTGCCGGTCATCGGCGTATTCTTCGTTCATTTCGACGTGGGGGATTTTACTTCGGCGCGTCGAGTCGATGCAGAGGTTATAGAGCACGCGGTAGAACCATGTGGAAAATAGCGCCTGTGGTTTCCAGCGGGGGGCTTCGCTCCAGACTTTGAAGAAGGCGTCCTGCGCTACATCCTCGGCGTCGGCGCGGTTGCCGAGCATTTTGTAGGCGAAGCCGACGGCGCGGCCTAGATGGCGGCTGACCAGCTTTTCGTAGGCCCGCTGGTCGCCGCCACCGATGGCGGCCATGAGTGCATGGTCGTCAGGGGCGGAGGCGTCCGGCAGGCTGGTGGCAGGTTGCATGGTGTCGCTGATGAATTGGTGCAGCGACGTTAGCAAAGATAGAACCTTACCACCAGTTAAAGCTGAGGCATGGGCCATTGGGTTTATTTTGCGTCCGAGGATGTGTTGCTGCCCTGGCGGTGTTCGCGGCGTTCTTTCATGCGCTGGCGGATATGGGCTTGTTCTTCGGGAGTGGCGGCGTCGTAACGCGCTTTCATTTTTGCGCGGCGTTCTTCTTTGAATTTGTGTTTTTCCTCGGGCGACATTTTATCGAACTCTTCTTTCATGGCGGCTTTGTGCTCGGCGCGTTCGCTTTCGGTCATGTCCTTCCATGATTTATGGGCGTCTTGCGCGTAGGCAAAGGTAGGGGCGGCGAGCATGAGGCTTAAGGCTAATACGGCGGTTAGTTTTTTCATACGCAGGCTCCTTGGATTTATGGGGTCTCAAATGTTAAACGATTGGCAAGGTAAAATCCTGCGCCGCCAACATTACAAAGAATTCATGAAGGATTGGCGGATGTGGACCGTAGAATAGGTACAAGCGAATGAAACCCGCTGTAAGAACGAACCAAAACAGTACTTTAGAAAGGACTATGTTATGAATATCACTAAAACACTTATACTTGCGACCGCTACCATCATGCTGGCTAATCCGGTGTTCGCCCAGACCCAGATCGATCCCGGCCATCCGCGCGTCAACGAAGTGGAAAACCGCATCAACAACCAGCAGGAACGCATCGAGCGCGGCGAAGCCAACGGCACGATCACCCCGGCGCAGGGCGCACGCGATGAAAAACGCGTTGAGCATATCCAGAATCAGGTTGCTAAAGACGAAGCCAAGCACAACGGCCATTTGACCAAAAAGGAACAGCGCCGCCTGAACAAGGAAGAAAACAAAAACAGCAAAGACATCAGGCAGCAGCATCGTCATGGCAAACATCGCATGAAGAAAGAAGCTGAACATAACTAATCGTTCGTAGGTATCCAAACTTGATAGCCCGGGCTTTGGCTCGGGCTATTTTTTTATGCCGGTTTGAAGGCGGCGAAAATCATGGCGTCGGGTTTCTTCATGACCCGGTTGATGAGCAGGACCAGCGGCAGGCAGGCAAAGGCGCTTGCGGCCATCAGCGCGCGGTTGATGAGTGGTAGCAAACGCGAGACGGTGTGCTGGCTGGTGGTGCAGCCTTCGGGGAAAAATGTCAAGCCGTAATAGGCAGCACAATTGAGGGCGCTGTCTGAATGATGGGCGAAGCGGTTGAAGCCGGTGGTTTTGCAGAGTTGCATGAGCGAGGCATGCGAGGGCAAGGACACGTGGCGCGGGGCTTCGGTGAGAGTGACGGCGCGGTTGCCCCGCAGCCGGATGAGCGGGCCGTCGGATAATGGGACGGCGATGATGAGCGCGCCGCCGGGTTTGAGCAAGGTGAAACATTGCGCCACGATCACGGCCGGGTTGGTGATGTGTTCAATCAGATGGAACATGGTGATGACGTCGAAGGCGTTTTCGCCGTAGGTAATTTCGAGCTGGTCGAGTTCGATGACGCGGGCGGTAATGCCGAAGACCTCGTTGACATGATCGACCGCACTTTGGCGCATTTCAACGCCTTCGGCGTTTTTGAAGCCGCGTTGCTTGAAGTTGTTCAGCAGCAACCCGCTGCCGTAGCCGACATCCAGCAGGCGCAGGTTTTCCGGCGCGGGATTGCCAAGCAGACGCAGGGTGATGGAGACCTGGGCCTCGTAAAACCAACGGTAAAAAAACTGAAACTCGGCGAAGCTGAAAAGACGGCGCAACTTGCCGGGTTGCTTGCCGGGTTCGAAGGTGTAGTGGGTGGGGTAATAGCGGGGGAGATCGGCGGTGTCGGGGCGCGGGGAAAGAAGGGCGGCTTGGCAGGAGGTGCAGCGGACAAATGCCCATGACTCATGCGAAATTTTGAGGCGGTCGTGCACATCGGTGCAGAACGGTGCGAATTCCGCGTGGCCGCAATAGTAGCAATAGGTGGCGGGAATTTTGGGCCGAAAGGCGTCTTGTTGTTGGTTAAGCATTTGTCCCACCGTGGTTTTTATTATGTTAGCTAATGTCGTTGCCGGAGTCTAGGCATAATGCTAGAGTATCTGCCTAAGCAGATACTGTGCAGGCAGGATGGTCAAGAAATTCTATAAAATAGATTCGTATGATGCGCGCGATAGTATCGGACATTTGATACGCACGGGCAGTAATTATATCATGCCGAAAATCGAGGCGTTGTTTGCTGAAAAAGACCTGACTTTTATCCAGTATTCCATTCTGATGAATCTGCGTTTCGGGCTTGCCGGCAATTGCGGCGAGCTGTGCCAGAATCTGCGCCATGATAGCGGGGCGCTTACGCGGGTGCTCGATCAGTTGGAAAAACGTGGGTTGGTGGAGCGCCAGCGCTGCAAGACGGACCGGCGCGTGGTGAAGCTGCTCATCACCGATAAGGGGTTTGCGGTGACGGAAACGGTGTTGCCGCTGCTGATCGACCAGTATAATGAATGGCTGGAAGATTTTACCCGCGAGGAAGCCGAAACGCTGGTGATGCTTTTGAATAAATTACTGAAAAAAGTGAAGGGGTAGCGTATGTGGATTGTGCGGATTGCGCTGTCGCGCCCTTATACGTTCGTTGTGCTGGCCCTGCTGCTGCTGATTATGGGGCCGCTGACGATTATGCGCACGCCGGTGGATATTTTTCCGAATATCGGGATTCCGGTGGTGAGCGTGGTGTGGAACTATACCGGCCTGCCGGCGGATGAGATGGGCAACCGCATTACCGCGAATTTTGAGCGCGCCATGTCGGTGACGGTGAATGATATCGAGCATACGGAGTCGCAGTCGCTGTCGGGCGTGGCGGTGATTAAGGCGTATTTTCAGCCTAATGTGAATATCAATATTGCGCTGAGCCAAGTGACCGCTGTGGCGCAGACGATGTTGCGCCAGTTGCCGCCGGGGACGACGCCACCGCTGATTTTGAGCTATAACGCATCGACGGTGCCGGTGATCCAATTAGCACTTTCGAGCACGAAATATTCCGAGCAGGAGCTGTTCGATTTCGGCAATAACTTTATCCGCACGCAGCTGGCGACAATTCAGGGCATGGCGCTGCCATATCCGTATGGCGGAAAAAGCAGGCAGATTCAGGTCGATCTCGATCAGGAGGCGATGAAGGCGCACGGCGTTTCGGCGCAGGACGTGAATGCGGCTGTGGGTGCGCAGAATCTGATTCTTCCGGCGGGGACGCAGAAGATCGGGCTTTATGAATATAACATCAAGCTCAACGCGTCGCCGACGGCGGTGGATGAGTTGAACGATCTGCCGGTGAAGACGGTGAACGGGTCGACGCTGCATGTGCGCGATGTGGCGCATGTGCGTGATGGGTTTGCGCCGCAGACGAATATCGTGCATATGGATAATCACCGCGCGTTGCTGATGTCGATTTTGAAGACGGGTAACGCATCGACGCTGGATGTGATCGACAAGGTGAAGGCGATGTTGCCGAAGATTCGCGATTCGATTCCGCCAGAAGTGATTGTGCAGCCGATTTCGGACCAGTCGGTGTTCGTGCGCTCGGCGATTGATGGGGTTATTCGTGAGGGTGTGATTGCGGCGGCGCTGACGGGGGTGATGATTCTGCTGTTCTTAGGCAGCTGGCGGTCGACGGTGATTATTGTCGTGTCGATTCCGCTTTCGGTGCTGGCGTCGTTGATTGTGCTGTCGGCGCTGGGGCAGACGATTAATATTATGACGCTGGGCGGGTTGGCGCTTGCGGTCGGGATTCTGGTCGACGACGCGACGGTAGCGATTGAAAATATCAACTGGCATCTGGAGCAGGGGAAAGACGTTGAGGAATCGATTCTTGACGGGGCGCAGCAGATTGCGATTCCGGCGCTGGTGTCGACGCTTTGTATTTGTATTGTTTTCGTGCCGATGTTCTTCCTTTCGGGCGTGGCGAAATTCCTGTTCGTGCCGATGGCCGAAGCCGTGGTGTTTGCGATGCTGGCGTCGTATATCCTATCGCGCACACTGGTGCCGACGATGGCGAAGTATATGCTGCATAAGCATGTGGAAGCGCATCTGGTGGAAACTAGCGGCTCGCGCTTTGGCCGGTTGAAGCGTTTCCAGATGACGTTTGAGAAAAAGTTCCATGCGCTGCGCGAGGCGTATCACGATTTACTGAAGCGCGCATTGGCGCATACGAAACTGTTTATCATGACGTTCCTTGGGGTTATTTTTGTGTCGTTGTTGCTGCTCGGGCCGTGGCTGGGGTCGGACTTTTTCCCATCGGTGGACGGTGGTGAAATCAAGCTGCATGTGAGGGCGCATAGCGGTACGCGCGTGGAGGAGACGGCGAAGTTGTGCGAAGAGATCGACAATGTGATTCGCAAGTTTATTCCGGAGCACGAGCTGTTCCGCGTGGTCGATAATATCGGGCTGCCGATTTCGGGCACAAATTTGTCGTATAGCAACTCGGCGCCGATTGGTACGGCGGATGCGGATATTTTGATTTCGTTGAAGGAAGATCATAAATCGACGTTCGATTATATACGCGTATTGCGCTCGGAATTGCCCAAGGCATTTCCGGGGGTGACGTTTTCGTTTTTGCCAGCAGATATCGTGAGCCAGATTTTGAATTTCGGGTTACCGGCGCCCATTGATATTCAGGTGGTGGGGTTCAAGACGGATGAGAATCGCAAGGTGGCCAATGCGATTTATGAGAAGCTGCGCCATGTGCCGGGCGTGGTGGATACGCGCATCCAGCAGGCGTTCGACAACCCGGAATTCCGGGTGAACGTGGACCGCACGCGGGCGCAGGAGCTTGGGTTTACGCAGCGCGATATCGCCACGAATATGCTGATTTCATTGTCGGGGAGTTTCCAGACGTCGCCGACTTTCTGGCTTAGCCCGAAAAACGGGGTGTCGTATTCCATCGTGACGCAAACGCCGCAGTATCAGCTGACGTCGCTGGACGCACTGCGTAACATTCCGATCACGGGGCAGATGGTGACGAAGCCGCAGATTTTAGGGGCGCTGTCAACGATTGAGCGCGGCACGGGAACGGCGGTGGCGTCGCATTATAACGTGCAACCGGTGATCGATATTTTCGCTGCGGTGCAGGACAGGGATTTGGGCGCGGTGGGGGATGAGATCAATAAGATTGTGGCTGAGGCGAAGAAGGATTTGCCGAAGGGTACAAGCTTGAGCGTGCGTGGGCAGATGGAAACGCGCGAAACGTCGTTTACGGGATTATACGGCGGGCTGGTGTTTGCGATTGTGCTGGTGTATCTGCTGATCGTGGTGAATTTCCAGTCGTGGACGGACCCGTTTATTATTATTACGGCGTTGCCAGCAGCGATTGCGGGCATTGTGTGGATGCTGTTTTTGACGCATACGACGCTTTCGGTGCCAGCACTGACGGGGGCGATCATGTGTATGGGTGTGGCGACGGCGAATTCGATTCTGATCGTGAGCTACGCGCGCGAGCGCATGTCGGTTGGCGATGACGCGCTGTCGGCGTCGCTGGAAGCAGGATATACGCGACTGCGCCCGGTTCTGATGACGGCGCTGGCGATGATTATCGGCATGGTGCCGATGGCGCTGGGGTTTGGCGAAGGCGGCGAACAGAACGCACCGCTGGGGCGCGCGGTGATCGGCGGGCTTGGATTTGCCACGATGGCCACGTTGTTTTTCGTGCCGGCAGTGTTCTGCCTGATTCACACAAGGCGGCATGAACGCCGCAAACACAGTAATGAAGGAGTAAAGCCATGAGCGGGCGTTTTTCAATGAGTCAGGTCAAGGAGTCGCTTAAAAGCAAGCGGGTGCGCGCTGGGCTGGTGGCGGCGTTCGTGGCATTCGCGATTATCGGCATGCGCATGCATGCGGCATCGGCGCTGCGTAATAGTACGGAGGAGCAGTCGGTGCTGACCGTCAACGTAATCAAGGCGGAGAACTCGAAGGCGAAGGAAGAGGTGGTGCTGCCGGGCACGGTTCAGGCATGGCACGAGGCGCCGATTTATGCGCGCACGAACGGGTACCTGAAAAGCTGGACCAAGGGCATGGGCTCGCCGGTGAAGGAAGGTGATCTGCTGGCGGAAATCGAAACGCCGGAAGTGGATTCGCAGTTGAAACAGGCGGAGGCGGATCTGGCGACCGCGAAGGCGAATAACAAGTTGGCGCAATCGACGGCGAAACGCTGGCAGGGGTTGTTGAAAACGGATTCGGTTTCCAAGCAGGAAGCGGATGAGAAAATGGGTGACGCGCAGGCGAAGGAAGCGCTGGTGAATTCGGCGCAGGCGAACATGGATCGCTTGAAGGATTTGCAATCGTTCAAGCAGGTGACAGCGCCGTTTGACGGGGTGATTACCTCGCGCACGACCGATATCGGCGCGTTGATTACGTCTGGCAGTACGACGGGGCAGATTTTGTTCCGCATTGCACAGACCGAGAAGCTGCGCATTTATGTGCAGGTGCCGCAGATGTATGCAAATCTGATTACGCCGGATCTGGAAGCAGATTTGTATTTCCCGGATCATCCGGATAAGGCGTATCCGGTGAAGCTGTTTCATTCGGCGGATGCGATTGAGCCGGTGGCGCGCACGTTGCTGACAGAATATTTGCTTGATAATAAGGACGGCGATTTGCTGCCGGGCGGGTATGTCGAGGCGCATATGAAAATTAAGCCAGCGGAGAATACGATTCGCTTGCCGGTGAACACGTTGCTGTTCCGCGCGGAAGGCTCGCAAGTGGCGACGTTGGATGAGAATGGTAAGGCGTTGCTGAAGCCGGTGAAGATCGGGCGGGATTTTGGCACGGAGGTGGAGATTTCGTCGGGCGTGGCGCTGGGGGATACGCTGATTATTAATCCGCCGGATTCGCTGGTGACGGGGCAGACGGTGCATGTGGCGGTGGAGAAGCCGAAGGATGAAAAAGCGAAGGATGATAAGAAATCATGAGCTTTCATTCGTCAAAGGGTTTTTACCCTTGCTTGCGCAAGGTGTATTGGATTTGGCTTCGCCGCACTATAGGATCGTCCGCCTTCGCGGGCATGACGGTTTTATTGGGTTCGTGCAATTTCGCGCCGGATTATTTGCAGCCCGACGTGAAGATGGAAGCGCCAGCGTATAAGGAGTTGGACGGCTGGAAGGTTGCGGAGCCTGCGGATAATGTGGACCGTGGCAAGTGGTGGGAGATGTATAACGACCCGCAGCTCAATGAGCTGGAGGAGAAGGTGACGGCGGCGAACCAGAATTTGAAGCTGGCGCTGGCGCAGTATGACGAGGCGCATGCGGCGGCGTCGGCGGTGTGGGCGGCGTATTTTCCGAGCGTGACCGGCAATGTGGGATATGGCAGGCAGCTGACGTCTTCGACGGCGGTGACGTCGAACGCGGGCGTGTTGTTTAATGCGTTTTCTACGGGTGTGGCGCTGAATTATGAGCTTGATGTGTGGGGGCGGGTGCGCAACCTTGTGGCGGCGGGCGAAGCGCGGGAGAAGGCGAGCGCGGGCGATCTGGCGAATGTGGATTTGAGCCTGCATGCGGAAATGGCGAGTGCGTATTTTACGCTTAAGGGATATGACGCGGCGCAGGTGGTTCTGGATGAAGCGGTGGCTGCGTATCAGAAAGCGCTGGATTTGACGCAGAGGCGCCACAAGGGTGGGGCGGCAGACGCGGCGGATGTCGATCAGGCGATCGTGCAGTTGGATACAGCGAAGACGCAATCGGCGGATACGCATTTGAAACGTGCGCAGCTTGAACATGCGATTGCGGTGCTGAGCGGGCAGGTGCCAACGGGGTTTTCGCTCGCGGCGATGCCGTCTAGTATTGCTGTGACGCCACCGGCGATTAATCCGGGGTTGCCTTCTAGCTTGCTGGAACGCAGGCCGGATATTGCGGCGGCGGAACGCCGGGTGGTGGCGGCGAATGCGGATATCGGCGTGGCGAGGGCGGCGTATTTTCCGACATTCAGCCTGACGGGCGGGGCGGGATTCCTCTCGTCGGAGAGTTCGAGATTTTTAACGTCGCCGAGCAGTTTCTGGTCGCTTGGGTCTTCGGCGGCGGTGTCGTTGTTTGACGCGGGGCGCATCAGCGCACTTTCGGATGAGGCGCGTGCGGCGTATGACGCGAGTGTGGCGAGTTATAAGCAGACGGTGCTGAGCGCGTATCAGGGCGTGGAAGATAACATCGTGGCGCTGCGCCAGTTGGAGACGGAAAGCGAAAGCCAGAACAGCGCAACGCGCGCGGCGAAACGCAATTTGCAACATGCCAAGGAACGCTATGTCGGCGGGATTGTGACGTATCTGGAAGTGGTGATTGCGCAGAACAGCGCATTGCAGGCGGAGTTGAATTCGTATGATATCCAGACGCGGCGGATGGTGGCCAGCGTGCAGCTGGTGAAGGCAATGGGCGGGGGTTTTAATATGCACGCGAAGGTTGAGACCCCGGCAGGAAAGTAGTAAAGCACTGTTTTAACTTGCAGGTTTAGGGGTTGCGGATATTTGCCCGTGGGCTAAAATAAGCCCAATTATAAAGGGGGATTCATATGGAAGAATTTACGAAAAGCGTTCTGGTGAAGCATGGTTATGTGCCGTCGCCGTATCTCGATCAATCGGCGCGCGATCTTAAAGCGGATATTGTACGCCGCGTGGGGCCGACGGTGAAGGTGGAGTTTTATAAGGAAAGCAAAGATGCCAACGCGGATAATCACATCACCATCAGAATGGAATGTATAAAACCTGATAGCAACGCTGTGTATTCGCTGTTTGCCGAAGTGACGGCGATAAACGAGGCGCTGCTGGATAAAACCCTGCCAGCGCTGGAACGCGTCAGCCGCGACCGCGCGTTTTCCCTTTGAAACAGCTTAGCGATCCGCAGCAACGGCTGGTGGTTATTGAAGCGGGGAACCGTTTCGAGGCGCTGAAGGTACAGGAAATTTTTCTCAGCGAGTTGCAGACGAAGATGGAGGTGCTGGGATTTAATATCGGCGAGCATGTGAATGTGTCGTTCAATCACGTGCCAAAGCGCGGGTCGGATTCGGTAGACCTTTTGGTGAAGCTTACGTTTACGGCGAATGCCACGGCGCGGCGCGTGGACCTTATGGATTTGCACGATATGCTCGATCAGTATGATAAAGACCCCGGCTTATCGCTATAGTGGAAAAATAATGGCTTTGCGAGTATAGTCGCTGCCATGTTGTTCTTTTCCCGCCGTTTCCTGCCTTTGTTTTTGACCCAGTTCCTGGGCGCTTTTAATGACAATTTGCTCAAGAACGCGCTGGTGATGCTGGTGACGTTTCGCATCGCGGCGAAAACCGGAGCGAACGCGCAGGTGTTGGTGACTATCGCGGGGGCGATTTTTATTCTTCCTTATTTTTTGTTTTCGGCGACGGCGGGGCAGCTCGCGGATAAGTACGACCGGGCGAAGCTCACGCGCATTATCAAGATCGTGGAAATCGGGATTATGGTGTGCGCGACAATTGGGTTTGTGAGCGAGTACGTGTGGTTTTTGCTGTTTGTGCTGTTTTGCATGGGCGTGCATTCGACGTTTTTCGGGCCGATTAAATATGCGCTGCTGCCGCAGCATTTGCTCGAAGGGGAATTGCTGATTGGTAATGCGTATATCGAATCGGGGAGTTTTCTTGGGATTTTGCTCGGAACGATTCTGGGCGGGGTACTGGTGCTGGAGAGTAATGGCGAGATGATGGTGTCGGTGGCGCTGCTGGTGATAGCAGTGCTTGGATATGCGGCGAGCCGGTTTATTCCGGTAGCGCATGCGCCGCAGCCTGGGTTGAAGGTGAATTTCAATATCTGGAAAGAGACGCGGGCGATTATCGGGTACAGCAGGGAAAACCGGCGGGTGTATTTATGCATTATGGGGATTTCCTGGTTCTGGCTGGTGGGGGCGACGTTTTTGTCGCAGTTTCCTGCTTATGTGAAAGATGTGCTGAATGCGCAGGCGGATGTGGTGACGCTGTTTTTAGCGAGCTTTTCGCTGGGGATTGGCGTGGGGTCGGTGTGGTGCAACAAGCTGTTGCGGGGAGAGATTCATAGCCGGTATGTGCCGATTGCGATGCTGGGGATTACGTTTTTCGGGACGGATTTGTATTTCGCGAGCCTCGCGTTTTCCGGCGGGATGCATACGGTGATGGCGGTGGCGGGGCAGATGGGGCTGAAATCCTATCTGATGTTCCCGACGGGGTGGCGGATTCTGGTGGATTTATTTATGATTGCGGTGTGTTCGGGAATTTATATCGTGCCGCTGTATACGATTATGCAGCATGACAGCGACCCTGATAAACGGGCGCGGATTATCGCGGCGAACAATGTGGTGAATGCTATTTTCATGGTGGGGTCGGCGGTGGCGACGCTTGGATTGTTTGCGCTCGGGTGCACGATTCCGCAGGTGTTTTTGCTGATGTCGGGCGTCAACGGGTTGGCAGCACTTTACACCTGCAAGCTGTTACCGGACGAATCGAAGAAGTGGCTGCGTTCGCTGATCGGGCGTTAATCGGGCGTTAATCGCGGCCTTTAGTGGCTTCGAAGCTGAAGAACAGCAAAGTAATCAACCATGCGAGTAGCGAGATGATGGCACCGGCGAGATCGCCGGGCAGTGGGCCGAGCGTGAGGGTGAAGCCTTGCTGGCCTTTGGGCAGGGTGAAGCTCATGAAACCGTTTTTATCCGGCTCGGGGGCGACGCCTGAAGAGCGCCATGCGGGCCAGTAGAGCTGGTGGACATGCAACGTGGCTTCCTTGCTCATGACGTTGGCACGCACGGAGATGGTGCCGTTTTCATTGACGATTCCAGCGCTGCTGCCCGCACCTTTGGTGATGATAGCCATTGGGAGGTCGTGGGCGGATTCGGCTAGCTCTAAGCTGTTGGTGTTTGCTGGCTGCCATTTGGTCAGGTATTCCCGCGGGGCGATGACGTTTAAGTCATGCATTTCTTCAACGTAGTGCATGGTGATGTCGTTGGGCTGCTGGTAGACGTGGAAAACGTAGCGCAAATCGTAGGCGGTCATGAGGGCGACTGCGGTTAGCAGCACGTAGGTCGAGTAGAGAGGGGAGGCGGGGATGATGCGGTGGCGGTTGTCGATGAACAGGGCCGTGAGGGCGCAGGCGGCGATGAGGGCTACGGCATGGAAACGTGCGACGGGGAACTGCATGATTTGCAGCAGGCCGATATGGTCCCACAGGAATCGGCTGAGGCTTACGCACAGGAACACAATGACGCCGAAAGTGATTAGCCAGAAGCGGGCGTGACGTCCGGCGGCGGTCTGGCGCCATGCGGGCACGCGGAACATCATGCCGATGACGAGAGCCACGAGGATGGCGTAGTGGAAGTTAAGCACGAGGTCGTAGTGGTTCAGGTTGGTTGCGTAGTTCCATTGCTCGCGCGTGAACTGGGCGGCTTGCACGAGGGATTTGTTGAGGATGGCGGGCAGGAGATAGAACGCACTGAGCGCGAGGGCGATGAGGTGGGCTTCGGCGAGTGTTACAAGCCATGAACGCCAGCCTTTGGTAGAGAAGATCGCGACGTAAATGACGGGCACGAGACCGAAGGCGATGAAAGTCGGCAGGTGGGTGATGGCGAGCATGGCGAGCCAGATGCCGTACCAGATGGTAGCGTTGCGGCGCGCCAGCGCCATGTCTTCTGCTGCGGCCATGAGCAGCGGCAGCCACGCGAGCGCCCAGAGCTGGGCTAAGTTGATATGCAGGTAGATGTAGATCCATTTATAGGGAAAGAGGGTGAAAAGCAGGCTGCCGATGATGGCGGCTTTGGTGCTGAAATGGCGGTTGAGCCAGAACCATGACGACAGGCCGCCGACGAATTGCGCCGCGAAAATGCTGAAGATGACGCGCTTCCAGCCCAGCGGGTCGATGAACGAGAGCGGCGAGCCTAGGATGGCGGTGAGCTGGTAGGCGAAGCGGCTGTAGAACACCATGACGGGGCTGCCGGTGCCGCCGTTGGCTTCGGGGAGCCAGCCGGGGAAGAGTTCGCCGCTGGCCATGTGGTGGGCGGTTAAGCGCTGGATGGTGGTGTAAAAAAGCGAATCGGTGTTACCGGTGAAGCTGGCGAGGTTGATGCATAACAGCGGCAGCAACGTGAGCAATGCGGCCACGGCCTGCATCAGGACGATGGTGGAGAAGCGGGACTTTGCATCGGTGGTTCGCATGATTCTTTCCGGGCGGCTACGAGGATTGCGGTGGACTATAATTAGTTCAGCAAATTCAGCCAATAAAAAGATTTTTTAATTTCATCATTTTTCAGCGTATCAACGGTAATTAAGTTTTACACACAATGTTGTTTACGGGTTGTTAATAAAGCTCTACGCTGCGGCGTTAAATCATGATTTCGGGGGGAACATGAAACACTGGGCTAGAGAGATAGCCCTTGCAACGGCACTTGCCGGTTTGCAAGGTGAAGCGGGCGCGCAGGAACCTACGCCGCGCGCGATGGTGGCGCCGATGCCGCAGGCTTCAATCAAAACATTAAGCAGTCAGCGAAAAGCATTTAAACCGAATGCGAACGAGATTGCCGGGAGCCAGAAATTGTGGAAAGCGGTGCTGGGTGCTTCGGAATGGAATTACGGCAGGCTGTTTTCAGGCGATGTGCTGGAAGTCGGGTTGAAGCTTGATGCGGCAAAGTTGTTGGCGGTGATCGACGACCAGCGCATGAGCATGCGCGAGGTGGCGGACGGTTATAAGGTGGTGACGGGGCAGGAGTTGCTGGAGATTGCGATTGATGGGCGCGCACCGGATCTGGCGGATGTTGAAGCGGTGGCTGCGCAGATGGAAAAAGCGTTTCGCAGCTTTGGCAGCACCGCGCGCGTGGGCAAAAAGGCGGAAGCATTTCGTACGGTGGGCAAGGAAGAGAAAAAACCGCGGCTGCTGATGTCGTTGCCGAGACAGCCGACGATTGCATCATGCGCGAACGGGATGGACCATCAGGAGCATTGGTGCGCGCTTAAACAGGTGCTGGAATCGCTCGGCGCGGAAGTGGTGCAGCTGGATGCGGGGCGGGCGCCGAAGGGGAGTAACAAGGACGACCAGTCGCTGGAGGTGTTCACGCGCGATCCGGTGCTGGTGCTGCATGATCCTAAGCTTGTGCTGGTGCCGGATTTTCAGTCGATGCAGAAAGAATTCAGGGCGATGGATGCCGACCCGCATGTGGCGGATATGGTCGGGGCGCTGAAGAAGCTGGAGTATACGGTTTCGAAGTATAGTGGCTACACGCAGGGCGGGGACATGGTGTATGACCCGGTGCGCAGGCTGATTCTGGTTGGGCTGGGCCGCGCAGGGTTTGAAGTGAACCGGAGATTTACGCAGGACGATGCGGATGTGATGAGCAAGATCACCGGGTGCAAAGTGATTCGTATTAAGCGGATGTCGGCGCATTTTTACCATCTCGATACGGCGATCGTGCCGCTGCCGATGGGGAAGTATTTAATCAACCCTGCGTGTCTTGAGGAAAAAGCGTTTCAGGAATTGCAGACGCTGATCGGCCGGGAAAACATCATCGAGATTCCACGCGAGGAACAACGTTTCTTTGCGAATCTGATGGCGGCGGGCAATACGCTGGTGATGCCGTCGTGTTCTGAGGCGCTGGAAAAAGCGTTGATGGATGAAGGATTCAAAGTGGTGACGCCGGAAAAGATCGGGTTGCCGACGGGGGCGTGGGATATTTTGCAAGGGGCGGTGCACTGTATGACACAGCAGGTCAAGCGCGATGCGGGCGAAAGACAGGGTATTTTTTCCCAGATTGCCAACCCGGACGTGCCGTTTTATCGGCGGGAGCATTTGCGACGAAACCTTGCTAAAACGCGGGAATCCGTACGGGAATGCTAGGTTTTTAACCTTCTTAACGCTCTCTTTACACTACTAATGTGTGTCCCCTACGGCAATCTTATGACCGGGGGGTTAGGTTAGATATGTAACCAGCAAACAGGAGTGTTTATGCAAAAGCTTCAAAATACAGTGGCAATGATTGCCGTTCTTTCTTTTCTAACCGCTTGTGGCAACACCACCGGCGATCGCGCGCTTAGCGGCGGCGGTATCGGTGCCGGCACTGGCTCCCTCGTGGGTGCAGTAACTGGCGGTAGCCCCGTTACCGGTGCTCTTATCGGTGGTGCTGTCGGTGCTGCCGGCGGCGCGCTGACCAACAGCCGCGACGTTAATCTCGGCAAGCCAATCTGGCGCTAATCTAATTAATTAACTCTAGCTTTGGAGACTTTCATGTTGAATTATGTTGTTACTTTTTTCCTGCTGGCAGTACTTGCTGCTTTCCTGGGCTTTGGCGGTCTGGCGTCTGACTTCGCCGGTATCGCGCAATTCCTTGCGATGGTATTCGTGGTATTGTTCGTCGCAAGCCTGGTGTACAGCCTGCTTACGGGCCGCAGGGCAAATCCGCCTCTCTAAGGAGATTGCGGATTCGTAAAAAAAGAGGAAGCTTTGTGCTTCCTCTTTTTTTATGGGTTCCTTATAAAATCAGGTGAACTTCATATCGAATGTTGTTGTCTTGGTCTTTATGTGTGGTTACCTAACCATTTACGTAAGGACTTCTTATGCATATTAAAAATTCGCTTCTTGTTTCGGTTGCTGTGGTGGGCTTGAGTGCTTGCTCCCCTAATAGCAGCATGACCAATAAAAACACCCATACGCAGACTAATGTCTCTCAGGCACAGGTATCGACGGATGCCCGCAGCGCGGCTGAGGATTTCGTCGGTCATATCAACTATGCGCGTATAGCATTGGCACATAACGATGCCGACCGCGCTGCAAAACATGTTCGCGAAGCACGCCGCATCGCCGAGCTGATGGAAAATACCACGACTGAACAACGCATTGACAATCTCGAAGCGGGCCGCGTGACCTATAATCGCGATTCGGAGCACAAGTACCATTATTTCCCGATCCAGACGGGGCCAGTGCAGGTTAAAAAATATGGCCACGGTCCGATGTGGGCGAAGGATGATCTCGCGGTTACCGATGCTGATATCGTGTATTTGACGGTGGATTTGAGCGGCAACAAGCCAATGAAACGCCTCGATCAGGCGCAGCAGGATATCACTGACGGGCATCTCGGCTCGGCGGATATCCAGCTTGCCATGCTGACGGAAGAAACCGTGACGGTGGATAATAAGGTAGCGTTGCCGCTGGTTAAGGCGCGCGACAATATTCACCTTGCGAGCAATTTCCTTGCTTCGGGCAATTATGCCGGTGCACGCTATGCGCTCAAGCATGCCGATAAGGCACTCGATACGATGGAAAACAGCGACGAGTATGGCAGCCATCACAATGAAATCGTGAGCATGCGTAAACAAGTCAACAGCTTGCAGCACAGCATCTCGAAAAAGAACCCGAGCGTGGCGCGCAAAGCATCTGCCAAGCTCAATACATGGTGGCAGGAATTGAAAGACTGGTCGAACGATATGTAAATCAAAGCTGTTACAATTATTTCATTGCCGGTTAGCGATGCCAGTGGCATGCTGCCGGCAATGTTATTTTTAAAACTCTGAGGAGATTTCTATGTCTAAAGTACTTTACACGGCGCATGCCAATTCAACAAACGGCCGCAACGGTCAGGCGAGCACGGATGACGGCGCGCTGAAATTCAACCTCGCATCGCCGGGTGCGCCGAACGCGAAGCCGGGCACGACCAATCCTGAGCAGTTGTTTGCGTGCGGTTATTCCGCGTGTTTCGGCGGCGCGCTGCAGGCGGCGGCCAAGCAATTGCAGCTGGAACTGAAAGAACCGACGGTGCATGCGGATGTGTCGCTGAATCAGGATGACAATGGGTATTTTTTGAGCGTTACGCTTAACGTGAGCATTGCGAACCTTGATAACGCGACTGCGTCCAAAGTTGTGGCATTGGCGCACACGATCTGCCCTTATTCGAAAGCCACGCACGGTAATATCGTGGTGACATTGCAGGCGAATGATGAGGCTTTAAAGGCCGCTTAAGCTTTTTTACGCAGTAAAAAACCCGCCAGTAATCTATTCTTTCGATTATTCTTCCTACATTAGGTCGGGTTGATCCTATATGCTGTTGAACATATGTAGATATATCTATTGATTCTGTTGTGAGTAATTGCTGTGGTGGCACAAAAACACCGTCACGCACACAGTCTGACTTACCTACTGTGTAAGCGAAGGTATTGCCAAGCATGTGAAAGAAAGCAACTCACGTATTTGCTTGCTTTCACTCATTGCCTGATCAAGCCAAAACCTGGCATTCTTAAACTTCAGCTCATTACTGGGAGTCGTTTTTCTAACATCACAAGCACCCTTGTTTAAGCTGATCTTATTTTCACCAAGAATGCATCTACCCGCGTATTAAGTCCCTCAGCTTGCTGAGATAACTCTTTGGTTGCTTGCAGCATCTGGTCGGCGGCTATACCTGACTGCGTAGAAGATGCACTGACGTTGTTCAAATTATCCGATATGGTCTGGGTACTCGTCGCCGCTATTTGCATGCTTTTGGCGATTTCATTGGTGGTGGGCGGATTGTTCTTCTACTGCTGATGCCACACTTGTTGTGGCTTCGGTGATAGACCCAACCGAAGATTTTATCTCGTTCAGGGCGGCAATAATGGCATTAGAAGCATTACGCATTTAAGCAATCACAGATTGAATTTCTGTTACTGATTTATCGGTTTGATTAGCAAGACTTTTTACTTCACTAGCAACCACAGCAAAGCCTTTTCCAGCATCCCCTGCACGCGCTGACTCAATAGTGGCATTTAGTGCAAGTAAGTTAATCTGTCCGGCAATAGCTGCGATTATGTTCATTGCCCCAGCTACTTTGTCAGAAGCAACCGTCAGAGCATTTGCCAATACATCTGCATTCTCAGCCTTCTCTCTCGATAACCGAACAAGCTCGCTTGTTTTCTGAAGTTGACTGGATATTTCTTTTACTGAAGCTGATAATTCTTCAGAGGCGGCAGCAACAGTCTGTACATTAGCCGTAGTTTGGGTGGCGGCATCTGTAGCGCCGCCTGCAAGTTCTGCACTTGTAACAATAGATTGTGTCATTTCTTGAGCGGTATTTGAAAGTTCTGTAGCAGCTGAGGCAACTGTACTTATAATTTGTCCTATTTCATTTTCGAACTTACCTATTAAGTCTTCTATGGTTTTTGTACGCGTCAGGCGTTGCTCCTGATTTGCTTTTTCTGCACTTGCAAGGCTATCTTGTTTGATAGATGTATCTTTAAATGATTCTAACGCTCGTGCCAGATCACCTATTTCATCGGGACGCTCTTTGTACGCAACGTCGAATGATTTATCACCTTTTTCAAGCAAGCCAATTTGGCGAAGAATATTATTTAGTGGTACGGTGATGCCGCGTGATACAAAATAGGATATAGCAACAATGCCCATAACAACTACAAGTCCACTTATAGCTATTTTAATGAGCAAGTCATACAATGGCTTCATCACCTCGGCTTCATCTTGTTCACCGATCATAGCGTATTTTATTCCTAAAAATTCAAAGGGAATATAGGCGGAGAATACGGATATATTACGATAGTCATTGATCTTTTTAATGCCACTTTCACCCGCTATCGCAGCTCTCACTGTCTCAGTATCCACCTTTTGTTTCAAAAGCGTGGTTTCCTTGGAAAAACGCGAATCACTTCGCATTAACATATCTGTGCCAACGAGATACGTTTCTCCAGTTTCACCCATTCCTATCGATTCCTTCATAATGGTATTTATTTTTTCGATGGGCATTTGAAAAACTAATACACCTGCGGGCGTTCCGTCTTTTCCAGTAATAGCATGAGCAATGAATGCTGCGGGTGCATTGGCACTAATGGCATAAGGCTTAAAATCAACAAAATGATCCTTAAATGGCTGCTCCATCGCCATTTTGTATATGGCTCCCAAATCCGTATTTTTACCACTGCCACGAACGACATTGCTGGCAAAATCCATCTCTTTGAATACCGTGTAAACGACATCACCCTGTTTGTTGATTAGGAAAATATCGTAATAGCCACGTTTTTGTAAGAATTCGCGCAGCCATGGGTGATAATGCGCGTGTAGCTCGGAATATTGCGATCCATCAGATGCAGCATCCAGCTTTTCTTTTTCTCCTGCAGGATGAACATTGTCTTGAATATAAAGTTTCTGAAGAATTTTTTCTTGTTCTCCAGAGGGAATGGCTTTCCACGCTTCATTATAAGCCTCAAGCGCCTGCAGCGTCATGTCATTGCTGCTTAAAGAAGCTATATCATTTTCAATTGACACAAGGTAATTGCTCATGCCGCTCTTGCGAGCAGCAACCAAAGCCTGAAGTTTTGCCTCAGACATTTCTATAATTGCAACTTTGGCCTGGTAGGCACTGATCGCGGCCATCGCAAGACCTGCACTCAAAGTGGCGCCGACAGCTAACAAAAGAATTTTATGTGATACTTTCAGTTTCATACACTGCGCTCCTACCTGGCGGTTATATACACAAATTCTTTCATTCAGAATTT
>JANYES010000008.1 GCA_025362975.1 Alphaproteobacteria bacterium
GCAACTAATATATTGCTTACGTCCTCAATCGATTCACGGAAAGGACGGTCATAGCGCAACATGATACCGTACCGTTCCCGTTCCTGTACGGATTCTGCCAGCCGCATGCCGCCCAGTGCCGTAGCGATGACTTCCTGTACGGTTCCCAGATCAATGCCATAACGGGCGATGGCATCGCGGTTCGGCTCAATCTCAAGGTATTTTGCACCCACCACGCGATCCGCAAAGGCCGAGCGTGTACCGGGCACGTCTTTGACGGCTTGCTCCACCTGCAAAGCAACTTCACCGATAGTATTTAAATCCGCGCCAGAAATTTTAATACCGACTGGCGTTCGGATGCCGGTGGTTACCATATCGAGGCGGATTTTAATCGGATAGCCCCAGCTGTTCACTAAGCCGGGCATTCTGGTAGCCTCATCCATTTCTTTGATTAGTTTATCAACGGTCATACCTGGTCGCCATTTACTGCGCGGCCTTAATTTTACCCAGGTTTCGATCATAGACACGGGCGCTGGATCGGTCGCGGTTTCGGCTTGGCCTGCTTTGCCAAACACCAGTTCCACTTCTGGCGTCTGTTTGATGGCGCGATTGGTGGTTTGCAGGATTTCCTTTACTTTCGTGATCGATACACCCGGCAAGGTGGTCGGCATATACAGCAGGTCGCCTTCATAAAGGGCAGGCATGAATTCCGTGCCGGTGCGCCAAATGGGGATTGCCATGCTTGCCAGTAGTACAGCTGCAATAATCAGCGTCAGCCACTTAGCATTCAATGACGCTGCTAGTATAGGGCGGTAAAGGGTCACAAAAAAACGATTAATGGGATTGGCGTCCTCAGTGCGGATGCGCCCGCGAATCAACCACAGCATCAGGAGCGGTACCACGGTCACAGAGAGAATCGAAGCCGCCGCCATTGAGTAGGTTTTAGTAAAGGCCAGCGGGGTAAACAGCCGTTCCGATTGGCCGGTGAGCGCGAAAACCGGCAGGAACGAAACGGTAATAATCAACAGCGAGAAAAACAATCCCGGCCCGACTTCCTTTACTGCCAGCAACAACGCATCACGTTTTTCCTGTACTGTGGCGTTAGGCATTTCTGAGAGCTTACGGTGAGCGTTTTCGACCATGACGATTGAGGCGTCCACCATCGCGCCGATAGCAATGGCGATGCCGCCCAGCGACATGATATTGGCAGTGATACCCTGCCATGACATGATAATGAACGCTGCCAGCACGCCCAGCGGCAAAGTCACAATTGCTACGAATGACGAACGCACATGCAATAGGAAAATGAGGCAAACCAGCGAAACCACAATCGCTTCCTCGATTAGCTTGTGCTTGAGGTAATCTACCGAACCTTCAATCAAACCGCTGCGGTCATAAACCGGTACTATCTCGACGCCTTCCGGCAGGCCGTGCTTTAGCGTTTCGATCTTTTCTTTAATGGCCTTGATGACATCAAGCGCATTATTGCCAGGACGCATGATAACGATACCAGCCACTACTTCACCGTCGCCATTAAGCTCGGTCACGCCACGCCGCAGTTCTGGCCCCTCAATGATGCGTGCAACGTCAATCAGTTTAACCGGGTTTCCGCCCTTGGCTTTCAACACCAGCTTTTCCAGATCACCTATTTTCGTTACATAGCCTTTCGAACGTACAACAAATTCAGTTTCCGCTTGCTCAATAACCCGTCCCCCTGTTTCCTGACTGGAGGATTTAATCACTTCCTCAACGCGGGATAAGGGTATATCGAAGGCTCGTAATTTCACCGGGTCAACCAGCACCTGATATTCTTTGACGAAGCCACCGACGCTGGCTACTTCCGACACACCAGGAACAGTGGCCAGTTCAAAGCGCAGGAACCAGTCCTGCAATGAGCGTAGCTGCGCCATGTCATGCCTGCCGCTTTTATCGACCAGTGCATATTGGAACACCCAACCAACGCCCGTAGCATCCGGTCCCATTCGCGCTTTAGCCTCAGATGGCAACGAAGATTGAATTTTGGATAATGCTTCCAGTACACGCGAACGTGCCCAATAGGGATCGGTGCCATCCTTGAAGATGACGTACACAAACGATGCGCCGAACATGGAAAACCCGCGCACGATTTTGGCTTTCGGCAGGCCCAGCATGGCGGTGGATAGCGGATAAGTGACAAGATTCTCGATAATCTGAGGGGCCTGGCCTTCAAAATCGGTGCGGATAATAACCTGCGTATCCGATAAGTCCGGAATCGCATCAAGTGGCGTGCGCCCTACGGCGAAAACGCCACCCGCCAGAATCACCAAAGCCAGGATACAGATCAGCAGCGGGTTTTTGACCGACCATTCGATAACCTTAGCCACCGCTGTTTGTGTCGGATCGTGAGAAAGATTGCTCATTTCTTGCTCCCCGACAGTTTTTGCAGTGATTCCTTAAGGCTTGATTCCGAATCGATCAGGAACTGGCTGCTGATCACGACATCTTCCCCTTCCTTGAGTCCTGAGATAATTTCTGTTTGCCCGCCCCCTGCTGCGCCGGTTTCAACATCGCGTGCCTGAAATTTACCTTCGCCCAACGCGATAATGACATGATTGCCAGTACTGCTGCGCAGGATCGCTTCGGAGGGTACGGTCATGCGTTCGGAAGTAGTGGCGGTGGCAAACTCAACCGTAGCATAACCAGCGGGCTTCAGATTGCCATCCTTATTCTCCACTACCAGCCGTACCTTACCAGTGCGGGCGTCAGCATTGATGGTAGGATAGATATAATCCACCATCGCTTCGTTTCTTTGCGGATTACCGCTAAAAATGACCTTAGCGCTCTGCTTTTCTTTGATCGCAACTAAATCCTGCTCCGGCACAGCGGCTTCAACCCATACCGTAGATAAATTCTGGATATGGCCAATCTCATCACCGGCTTTCAGGTAATGGCCATTTTTGATAACGAGCTTGGCCAGCACACCATCGGCGGGGACATGGAAGGGCACATTGTCAAACGCCTTGCGGGTTTTCGTAAGGGTATCAAGCGTCAGCTCATCGACGCCCAGCAGTTTCATGCGCTTACGCGCTGCGGATGCCATGTCCTTCAACCCGCCTGAAAGCGCAGCAATATAATCGCCCTGCAGCGCGGTGAGTTCCGGGCTGACCAGTGTATAGAATACCTCGCCTTTCTTTACCTGGTCGCCCTCGGCGCTGTATTTCAAATCCTCAACGCGGCCTTCGACCTGGCTGAACAGATCGACCCGGTTGCGCTCGTTTTCCATGATGATGCCGGTGGTGCGCAGATCGCCGCCGAAATTCCCTTTGCCAACTTTCTCAATTCTCACGCCCATTTTCTGCAGATTTTCACCGCTGATGGAAACGACCGGCTTACCCCCAACATTTGCACTGCCTGATTCATCGGCGTATTTTGGTACCAGTTCCATGTCCATGAAGGGTGATTTGCCCGGTTTGTCGAATTGTGTTCCCGGCTTCATAGGATCGTACCAGTAAAGCACCTTGTGGCCTGATTTATCCTGTAC
>JANYES010000001.1 GCA_025362975.1 Alphaproteobacteria bacterium
CAGCTTTACCTTGAATTCCTGCAACGCCTCGGGCGTCGCTCTGCGCATCGTATCCGGCCCCGTGGTCGAATAGCGCGGCACCGCATTTTCCTTGCGCAACCCAAGCTCGGCACGCACCATATGCGCCTCGAAATACCCATCCAGCAAGCTCCACAGCGTAGACGCCGTCACGCTGAATCGCGCATGGCTGAACGCATCCGCAAGCGTATGCTGCCCCTCGCGCCACATCATCATATGCCCGAGCGCTGCCATTGAATCCGGGTCGAAATCATTCAAAAACACGCCCCACCAAAGCCACGGATAATCCGGGAACAGCCCGCGACGCTGATTGTCGGTGTAGTTATAAGATTCGTTCATCCCATCCAGATTCACCAGCATATCCAGCCGCCCGCCAAGCAATAGATAATGCGACACCGCAATAAACTGCTGCGGCTGCGCATAACCTTTCATGCCCAGCATCGCCAGCACCACTTTTCTCGGCGCGAATTTCTTATCAAGGTAGTGATGCAAAATCCCCCGCGCCGGATCGTTGACATACATGTTTTCCGCCACCGACCCGCCCGTAATCCCGACAATGGCCACCGCTTTGTCAGCACTCGCCACGATTGGGTCCTGCTCCGCATAAAACCCATACGGGCTCAGGCGCAAATCCTCGCCCGTCACATTGCGGGTATAGCCGAGATACGGATTCAGCGCGAATTGCGGATAAAACTCCTGCCGGTTAAACAGCGCCGTCGCCGCCTCGTCCTTACCCTGCACTTGTTCCGCCGCAACTACGCGACGCGCCGACTGCCGCACCGCGATATCCTCAAACGAAAATGCATGCCCCGCCGCAGCCGAATACACGCCCAGCGACAGCACTTCCATCGCCGCGTACACGCCGCCAATCACACACAGGTAAAAAATCGCTTTAGAACGCATAAAGCGCAGTATTATATACAAGCGCTTCAACGTCCACAGGAAATACTTGATCTATTGCCCCCGCAACCCTACAGTCGCTCAAGAACCGCAAGGAAAACCCATGAGCCGCCATTCCTTTCACGAGTTGTTTGACCGCGACGAAGCTCCCAGCGCCTCTAACCGTTCATTCTGCACTGCCTTTGCCGTGGTTTTCACCCTCATCGGCATCTGTAAATTTTACCAGGGACGCGCCTCCGCCGAATTATTTCTCGCGTGCGCCGGGCTTTTCATCGTTTTCATCTACAAAACCCCCGCCTTCATCACCCCCGTAAACGCTTTGTGGTCGCGCATCGGCCACACCCTATCCAGAATCATCTCACCCATCATCCTCGGCCTGCTCTACTACTCCACCATCGTCCCGATGGGCCTTCTCATGCGCGTGGCAGGCAAACGCCCGCTGCCCCTCGACTTCGACCCGCAAGTGCAGACCTACTGGATCACCCGCAAGCCCGCAGAGCCCGAAACCATGCTCAATCAGTTCTGACATGCTCGCATTCATCAAAGAATTATGGGCGTTTATGCGTGTCCGCAAAAAATTCTGGCTCCTGCCAATCCTGTTCATGATGACGCTTTTCGGCGGCCTGATCATTCTACTCAAAGGCAGCGCCGCCGCGCCTTTCATCTATACCATCTTCTGACATGAACATCCTCGGCATCTCCGCCTTCTACCACGACAGCGCCGCCGCGCTGGTGATGGATGGCCGTATCGTCGCCGGCGCTCAGGAAGAACGTTTCACCCGCAAAAAACACGACAGCCGCTACCCCACAAACGCCATCGAATACTGCTTGCGCGAAGGCGGCATAGACGCCTCCAAACTTGACCACGTCGCCTTTTACGAAAAACCGTTCATCAAATTCGAACGTCTTATGGAAACCTATCTCGCATTTGCCCCGATCGGTTTCCGCTCGTTTCACAAAGCCTTACCGGTTTGGCTACAGGAAAAACTATTCCAAAAAAACCTGATAGCCAAACAACTGCGCGCCCTCGCCCCCGGCATTGACTGGAACTCCAAACTCCTCTTCGCCGAACACCACCAGAGCCACGCTGCGTCGGCCTTCTTCCCGTCTCCTTACGAAGAAGCCGCCGTACTTACGATGGACGGCGTCGGCGAATGGGCCACCGCCTCCACAGCCATCGGCAGCCACAACGGGCTTTCCATGCAAAAAGAAATCCACTTCCCCCACAGCCTCGGCCTGCTCTACTCCGCCTTCACCTATTACTGCGGTTTCCGCGTCAACTCCGGCGAATACAAGCTTATGGGCCTCGCCCCCTACGGCACGCCCATCTACCGCCAGAAAATCCTCGATAACCTCATCGACATCAAGCAAGACGGCTCCTTCCGCCTCAACCTGCGCTACTTCAATTACTGCACAGGCCTGACCATGACCAGCCGCCATTTCGACCAGCTTTTCGGCGGCCCCGCCCGCACCCCTGAAGACCCCATCACGCAAAAGCACATCGACCTCGCCGCCTCCGTCCAGTCCGTATTGGAAGAAGTCGTGCTGCGCATCGCCCGCGCGCTACGCAAAGAATCCGGCATGACCAATCTCTGCCTCGCCGGCGGCGTCGCCCTTAACTGCGTTGCCAACGGCAAATTGCTAAAAGAAAACATTTTCGAAAACATCTGGGTCCAGCCCGCCGCCGGTGACGCAGGCGGCGCACTGGGTGCCGCGCTCGCCGCCTATTATCAGTTCAAGCAATTCCCACGCACGCCCTCAGCTTCCGCGCTGCAATACAGCTATCTCGGCCCGAGCTATTCAAACGTCGACATCGAAAAGCAACTCACCGCCGCAGGCGCCGTTTACGAAACCATCATCGAACCCGCACTGCTTGAAAAAACCGCCGCGGCGCTCGCCGCCGGCAAAGTTATCGGCTGGTTCCAGGGCCGGATGGAATTCGGCCCGCGCGCCCTCGGCAACCGCTCCATTCTCGGCGATGCGCGCCAACCCAACATGCAAAAAACCATGAATCTAAAAATCAAATTCCGCGAAAGCTTCCGCCCCTTCGCCCCGTCCGTGCTGCGCGAAGAAGCCGAAAAATGGTTCGACATCAAAACCGACAGCCCCTACATGCTCTTCACCGCCGATCTCTTACCCAAACACCGCCTACCGCTTACGCGTGAACAGCACTCCCTATTCGGCATCGAAAAACTCAACGTCCCGCGCTCCACTATCCCCGCCGTCACGCACGTGGATTACTCCGCCCGCCTGCAAACCGTCACCCCGGAAAGCAACCCCCGCTACCACGCGCTGCTCAGCGAATTTTTCCGCCAGACCGGCTGCCCCATTCTCATCAACACCAGCTTCAACATCCGCGGCGAACCCATCGTCTGCACGCCTGAAGAAGCCTTCCGCTGCTTCATGGGTTGCGGCATGGACATCCTCGTCATCGGCGATTGCTGGCTGGAAAAACCAAGCCAGAATACGGCCTCACTGCACGACTACCGCGCCCACCATGCCCCCGACTGAGCAATCCCCCGCAATGACCTCTCAACATTCCATGCCCGCCCGCCTTATTTTCGCCGCATTGTGCGCCGCCGGTTTCGCCTATGTTTTTTCCTACGCATGGGTCGATGAAGACGCCTTTATCACCTTCCGCGTCATCGACAATTTCGTACACGGCTACGGCCTGCGCTGGAACATCGACGAGCGCGTGCAAGTCTTCACCCACCCGCTATGGATGCTGCTGCACATCCCGTTCTACGCCGCCTTCGGCCACATCTTCCGCCTGACCATCGGCCTATCCGCCGTCATCGGCGCGGGCGCCGTTTATTTCCTTCTGAAATCCCCCCGCCCCCTGCCATACCGCATCGTCCTCGGCCTGCTCCCGCTCATCCTGTCTCCCTCCTTCGACACCTATATCATCTCCGGTTTCGAAACCCCACTCACCCTGTGCCTGATGGGCTGGTTCTTCCATACGCTGATCGCACAACCAACGCGCCTCTACCGCCTCTTCTTCATCGCCTCATTATGCATGCTCACGCGCTACGACAACGCCGTCGCCCTCTTCCCAGCCCTCGCCAGCCTCACCTACACAAACCGAAAAAGCCTCAAAATCACCCGCGCCCTTGCAAGCTTCCTACCCTTCCTGCTCTGGTGCGCCTTCAGCCTGTTTTATTACGGTTTCATTTTTCCCAACACCAAATACGCCAAACTCCCCGCCGATTTCGCGTTAGGGGTTTACGTGCGCCAAGGCTTCTACTACCTGCAGGAATTCCTTTTCTTCGACATCATCGCCAGCCTTTGCATCATCGCCGCCCTCATCACCAGCATCACCCAGCGCACCCGCACGATCCTCATCCTCGGCTTTGGCATCGCCGCTTCCATCGCCTATGTAGTAGCCGTTGGCGGCGATTACATGGTCGGGCGTTTCCTCGTCACCCCGTTCTACCTCAGCGTTTTCCTGCTCTATCACGCATGGCCAAATCTACCCGCCGCCAAACTCGCCACCATCGCCGCACTTACCGCAGGCTTATTCAATTTCCAGCTCAACGTGCTATCGGACATGGAAGACCTCTCCACCACCACCATCGCCAACCACAATATCTGCGATCCCCGCCAGTACTACCTTGAAACCAACACTCTCTTCTCGCCCGGCCAATATCCACGCGAGCAGGTCAGCCACATTCGCGCCCTTCGCGGCATTTTGCTTCGAAGCGACGACACGCCCGGAAAATTCGTCGCCACCGGCAATGTCGGCATGCTCGGCTATTTCGCCGGCCCCAAGGTCACCATCATCGACTCTCTGGCGCTCACCGACCCGCTCCTGTCGCGCATGCCCGTTAAGCTGGGCCGCAAATGGACCGCCGGTCATTTCCGCCGCGCCTTTCCTGAGAGCTACGTCCATGCCCGGCGCACCGGCGACACCTCGCACATGAACTCCGATTTGCGCCAATACTACGAAAAACTCCGCCTCATCACCAACGGCGACCTGCTCGACGCCGAGCGCCTGAAAACCATCGCGCTCTTCCAGCTCGGAGTTTACGAACAATGGCGTGAGGACTACGTCAAAACCCTTGAAATCCAGCAGGAAATGCAATGATCTCCTTGCCCGAACCTTTGTTAGCCATTACCGTATACAGCATGTTTCATCGTTCGAGGACGCAATGCCAACCCAAACGGCCCTGATCACCGGGGCGTCATCCGGAATCGGCAAGGAATTCGCCCTCGCGCTTGCCGCGCGAGGCGGCTGGAATTTAATCCTCGTTTCGCGCGACACGCAGCGCCTGGCTCCCGTCTGCGAAGACATCCGCAATCTCTGGCAAAACGACCCCACCCTCGTCCTCAAAACGGAAACCGCCGACCTCACCATTGAATCCCAGCGCGACCACCTCATCCAGCGCAATCCCACCATCGACCTGCTCATCAACAATGCCGGTGTCGGCTTCGGCTTCTCCGCCCTCGCCACCCTCGACCAGACCTCTGCAAACGCCACCACAGGCATGATCGATCTCCACTGCGCCGCGCCCGCGCATCTGTGCCGCCTCGTCCTCCCCGGCATGCTTTCCCGCAGCAAAGGCAGCATCATCAACGTCTGCTCCCGCCGCGCGCTCGCCCCCATGCCCTACCTCGCCTGTTACGCCGCCACTAAATCTTTCCTACTCTATTTCAGCGTAGCGCTGGCCAGCGAAATGCGCCCGCGCGGCATCCGTGTTCTCGCCCTGTGCCCCGGCTCCACCCACACAAAAGGCAACAATAACCGCAAGGCCGCCAGCGCCACCAGCGTCGTCACCCAAGCCCTCGCCGCGCTCGATAAAAACAAGACCATCTATATCACCGGCCTCGCCAACCGCCTCGTCTTCAACGCCCTGCGCTTGCTACCCATGACATGGTCCGCCGCTTTCCAGGGCTGGCACGCAAACGCCACAAGGCCGCGCTAGATGCAGCGCACTCCCATCGTCATCATCGGTGCGGGCATGTCGGGCATGCTCGCCGCGCTCTTCATCAAATCCCGCGATAAAAATGCCAACATCCTCATCGTCGAATCCGCCAACACCCCCGGCGGCCATTACCGCGAAGTCAAACTCGACGGCTTCGGCGCGTGCGATTTCGCCATGCGTTTTATCTACGAAACCGGCCTTCCCGCACTCGATGCAGTCATTCGCAATATCCTCCCCGAGCACGAATGGCACATCTACCCCGATAACGAAAAAGATATCGCCGGCGTTTACTGGCAAGGCGCCCTGCAAACCAACTCCCCCTACCTCGATTTGCGCCGCTTATCCAAACCGCTCCACCAGCAATGCGAACAAGAAATCCTGCAAGCCACCGCCACCCCAGCCGCCAATGCCGCCGACGCTCTACGCAACCGCTTCGGCCCTATCACCGCCGGTTACCTCACGCAGGTGCTTGAAAAATTCTACCACATCCTCGCCCCCCAGCTGGACGCCTCCGCCACGCTCCAACCCGCCATGAACCGCGTCATCCTCTACGACGAAAACGTCATGCGCGACAAACTCACCGACGATGCGTTGCGCCAGCGCCTCGCATGGCCCGACCAACTCACCTTCCCCCTCAAACGCATCCCCAGCCAAAGCGCGCTTTACCCCAAGCGCTTCGGCATGAACCGCGTCATCGAAGCCATGCAACGCCAGCTCACCGAGCAAGGCGTCACGCTTGCTTTCAACACCCGCATTACCGCTTGCGAAACCATCGCCAACCGCATCACCAACCTCACCCTCGACAACGGTACAACCATCACCGCGCCAGAACGCGTCATCGCGTCGGGAGGCCTGCAATCCGCCTACAAACTCCTGCACCCCACCCACAACGCCGCACCCCCGCCACGTAGCTGGATGGTGTATTTGCGCCTAAGCCACGCCCCGCGCATGGGACGACTCTACCACTTCTATAATTTCGAAGAATCCCACAGCACTTTCCGCGTCACCAATTACGCCAATTACTGCCCCGCCGCCGCCACGGCCGAAGGCTACCCCATCTGCGTTGAGCTTTGGTCCACCGACAAAAGCCCGATGGCCGCCATCGAACGTGCCACTCGCGAACTGGGCGAAATGAAACTCCTGCCCTCGGGCTGCCGCATCGTCGCCCAAGCCGCGCAAAGCACCCAAAATCTGCACGCACTCTGCACAACTGTTTACATGCGTGACATCCGCTGCATGCGCGCCGAGCTCGTGCAGAAAAACATCGCCAACCTGCTCACCATCGGCCCCTTCGCCGAAGAAGGCGTGATGCTGCTTTACGAGGTCTGGCGCGATATGTACCATAAAATCCTGCAACCCAGCCAAGGACAGCCATGAAACCCATCGTCATTTTCGGAACCGGCCAGTTCGCCGAAATCGCGGCGTTTTATTTCACGCGCGACGCGGGCCGCGACGTCGCTGCCTTCACCGCCGACGCGCCGAAAGAATCCACGTTGCGCAGCACCCCCGTGCTCTCTTTTGAAGACATGCAAAAACACTACAAACCCGGCGACTGCGACATCTATGTCGCCATCGGCTCATCCGCCGTCAACCGCAACCGCCGCGACAAATGCGCCGCTCTCAAATCGCTCGGCTATTCCCTCGCCAGCTATATCAGCTCCAAGGCCATCGTCTGGAGCGAATCCATCGGCGAACACGCCTTCATCCTCGAACACAACACCCTTCAACCCTACTCGAACATCGGCAACAACGTCATCCTCTGGAGCGGCAACCACATCGGCCACCACGTCACCGTCGAAGACCATTGCTTCATCACCTCGCACGTCGTCGTCTCCGGCGGCGTCACCATCGGCGAAGGCTCGTTCCTCGGCGTCAACGCCACGCTGCGCGACCACATCACTATCGGCAAATACAACGTGATCGGTGCGGGCGCCATCGTGCTCAAAGATACCGCCGACGATGAAGTCTATGCCTGCAAATCCACTCCCGTCCATCCGCTGCCCAGCCACAAACTCACCAACATATGACTACCCTTGGCATCGTCCAGTCCAGCTACATCCCGTGGAAAGGCTATTTCGACCTCATCCGCCGCAGCGAAATCTTCGTGCTCTACGATTGCGTGCAATACACAGCGCGCGACTGGCGCAATCGCAACCTCATCAAAACCGGCGAAGGCCTGAGCTGGCTCACCATCCCCATGAAACACGCCCCCCGCGACGCCCGCATCAGCGACATGCGCGCCGCCGAGATGGACTGGCCCGGCCAGCACTGGAAAACCATCCAGAATTTCTACGCCAATGCACCGCATTTCGACGCCTATGCAACGCCCATCCGCGCGCTCTTCGAATCTTGCACCAGCGATAATTTAAGCGACATAAACCTGCATTTCCTGAGCGGCCTGTGTGCCATCCTCAACATCACCACGCCATTAAATTCCCTACGCGAACCGCTCGGCAACGGCGACCGCACCGACAATCTCATCGCCGTTTGCGAGCATTATAATGCCACAAACTACCTCTCCGGCCCGAGCGCGAAAGCCTACATGCAGCCGGAAAAATTCGTTGATGCCAACATCGAATTGCAATGGATGGATTACACCTATCCCAAATACCGCCAGTGCTTCCCCGGCTTCGAATCCGGCGTCACCATCCTAGACCTGATTTTTAACACCGGCCCCGACGCTGAAAAACACGTTAAACACTCTTTATAATACAGAGTGCGACAGCACTATCCGGGCAGAAAAAACGTCTTTTAGCGTTATCTTACAAAATCTCCGCAATAGTAAATGTTTGTTTACTTTTACCCCTTTTCCTGTATAACTAATCCCCATATTACCTCATCAACATCAACCTGAAATACCTAGGGATTATGAGCAAAGACTTCATCACCAGCCCACTGTACAACGCCACCCTATCCGGCAACATGGAAAAATTCAACGAGGAGCTCGGCAAAGTGCTGCGCGAACAGGAACTCCCGCACGATCTTTCCAAGATCGTCTCGGAAATCGCGCGCAAAGATAACGGCGCCATGCTCACCACGCTGCTTCGCATCGCGAACACCATTAACAAGCTGCGTGCCGGCGACAACTCGCTGGAAAAAGGCCTCGCGACCGGCGAAGTCGAAATGCGCGCCGTGACCGATCTGGATAGCAACGACCTCCACATCAAAGAAGGCAAAGCCCACACCAATCTCGATATGCGCATCGTGGTCAATTACGCTGGCATCGGCGACGCCACGCGCAACCCGATCAAGCCGAACATGATGTTCGCCGCCGTTAAATCCCCGCAATTCGCCGACGCCATCAAAGCAGGCGACATTATGGTCAGCAATGCGCTGGCTAACATCGTGTCCCGCCCCGGTCCGCAGGCGCGTCGCTTAGAACCGATTCTCGAAGCCATCGATGCCAGCGCCCCGGATAAAATGGCCGACATCGCCCGCGCGGCATTCGTCAACTCGGTGCAAGGCTCCATCTCCAACGACCCGAACTGCTTCAACAGCGGCTCGCGCGAAAGCTTCGACCTCGTCGCCGCCCGCCTCGACCAGGAAGGCGTCGATGCAGTAGCGATGGCACTTTCGCGCCAGCTCGAAGGCCACAACGCCGAGTTCCTCGACCGCCAGAAAAGCATTATTGAACGCACCAGCGACGACGTGCTTAAAAAACTGCACAAAACCATGACCGCCACTGGCACCGCCGAAATCCTTGACTTGCTCAATGAACGCATCGGTAGCGAAATCGACCCGAAAGAAACCCTGCTATCCGCAGTCGGCTCTGAACTCGGCAGCGGCGGAACGCAGCAAGCCAAAGAGCGTTCGCTCGACAATTTAAAGAAACTGCTCGACAGCAATACTTTTGATGAAGACACCATCTTCGAAGCCATGCACGCCGCCATCAAAGCTAAGAAAGACGAGCATCTTTCCCAACTGATCGACTATGCTCAGGATAAAGGCATGTCCGACGTTGCCAACCGCGAAACCGACGATCACAGCTCCCTGCTCATCAAAGCGTTAATGGTCAAAAACGGCAAATCCTACGACAAAACCGAAAACCCACTGGTCGAGCGCATGGCCGCCATGCTACTGCGCCTCAACACTGCCGTCCGCCCGGATGCCAAAGGAAACCAGCCGCTCAGCATCCTCGCCGAACGCGGCATGGAACACACCGGCACCTACCGCGTCATCGGACGCGCGCTGGATAAGGAAGTGGACGTTACCTATGCAGGCAGGGAAGCGGTGGCAGCGTTCAAAGCCATTACCCAGGCGAAGCTTGACGTACTTAAGCAATTACAGGGTATGAACATCACCGACCCTAACGTAATCGCCCTCATGCTCGGCGGCACGCCAGCCGCGCCTGTGCAGCAGCAACCAGAACCACCGCCGCGCGCCCTCGGTTCGCACACTTCCCGCATCGTAGAACGCGAGCAGGATAGAGGTAAAGGTGAAGGCGCCTCACCGGCCGACTAAGGCTTACGTCGCGCCGAAATTGGTGGTCAGCGTCTGCAACATCGAGTCGGTCGTCGACGCGATCTTACTGTTAAACTGATACGCCCGTTGCGCGATAATCAGATCCGTCAACTGCTGAGACAAATCCACGTTCGACGATTCCAGCGCGCTGGTATTGATTTTCCCCGCCGTTCCGCCGGATTGCTGGAAGGTCGGCGTGCCTGACTGCGTCGTGCGCGTGAACACGTCATCGGTCAATGGGTTGAGCGTGTTCGCATCGCGGAAATCCGCAATCGGGATTTTATAAAAATTCTGCACCGTGCCATTGGCGAAGGTACCTTGCACCGTCCCGTCCGAAGTGATGTTAATACTGGAGAGGCTCGCCGCCGTCGTGCCGTTCGCCGTATAGTTCGAACTGAAATTCGTATCCAGCTGCGTCAGCCCATCGCTCCTGCCGATCGCAGTGGCGTTCGGAGTACCGAACGGCGCACCGGCAGTGCCGAAGGAAAACGCCACGCTCGTTGTGCCGCCATTGGCAAACGTAGTAGCTATCGTCGTTTGCAGCGAAGGCGAAATGCTTGCGGGCGTTCCATCCGCGCCATTAAACGTAATCGTGCCTGCGGCAATTTGCGGGTTCGTACCGCTGACATTGGCGGCGTTCGGCGGATAGATTTCCACCGCCCAGGTATTCGTTGCGGTTTTCAAAAACCCGACACGCACGTCATGCGCCACGCCTTTGCTGTCCACCAGCGACACAGTGTTATAAAAATCCGCCGGAATCGCGCCAGACGCCATATCCGCTGTCGGCAGGGTGGCGTCATACGCGGGCGTGCCCGAATAGACCGGTTCCGAAGATTTCAAATTGCCTTTGATCGAAGCCGTTGTCGTCGGCACCGCCGCTTCCGTCAAATTGTTGACGTTGACCGTCTGCAACGCCGCCGCGCCCGTGGAATACGACACGCTCGTCGCGTCAAGCCCCGCAGTCAGCTTGCCGGTCGCATCCAGTTTCCAGCCTTGCAGGTAATCGCCCGAAACGTTGACGAGGTTGCCGCTTTTATCCGGAGTAAACGAACCTTCGCGCGTGTATAAAATGCCCGCCCCTGTCGTCGGCTGCTGCCTTACGGCAAAGAACCCGTTGCCGGTAATGGCGAGGTTGGTGTTGACCGTCGTGCCCAGCACTTCGCCCTGCTTGTCAGCACGCGTGCGCACCGTTGCGCTGACGCCGCTTGGCGAATAGCCGACATCCGGCTGCGCATTGCCTTTGATGTTGAAATTATTGCCCGAGCTATCGTAAATCAGCTGCTCGAAGCTGGTTTCGTTAGCTTTGTAACCGTTGGTATTGACGTTGGCGATATTGTTTGCAATGGCGTCGAGCTTTGTGCTCTGCGCATTCAAGCCATTAATACCGATATTTAACGATCCAAACAGACTCATACCAATACCCTATGTAAATTAAGACCTCCCTATATCCTTGCAAGGACCATGCCAAGCAAGGGTCTTACTAAGCCATTGTATTAGATAGTCGTCCGTTGTTACCAGTTCCTCCATGCCCTCAAAAACTATTCTTTATGTAATCCTTATAGACCAAACGCCTAATCATTCTCGTTTTATTACGGGGTCGGCTTTATCCTTGCGCCACTTCATTTACCCATAAAAGGACCACATTATGAATATCAAACACATTCTCTTCGCCGCCACTGCCAGCATCGCCCTCAGCGCCCCGGCCTTCGCCGACGACACCTATCAGACCACCACCAAAGTCCAGAAGGATTCGAGTGGCAACTACGACGAAACCAATACCACCACCCGCACCGATGCGGCAGGCAACACCACCACCTACCAGAAAAATGCTAAAGTCGGCGTCGACGCGATGGGCAACACCAGCAAAAACACCACCACGACCAAAGTCACCGACGGTGTCGCCACCCCCCCTCACGTCGTCCACACCTCCAACACCGAACAGGTCAAAGACGGCGTAGTCACCACCTCGCAGGCAGTCGCCGTTGACGGCAAAGTCATCGATGCCAAAACCGAAACCAAAACCCAGTAATTTCCATCTTTATGTGTCACCCGTCTAATGACGGGGTCCACGTTTCCTCATCGAGAGGCGGACCCCGCCATGCAGCGGGTGAGAATGTGAAATAAAAAACCGCCAGCAATAAACTGGGGGTATAGTGATAGGCGGCAGAATTCCATCTTCTGACCACGCATGTCATTAAAGACACAAGAAGCCGCTATCATTCATTTGGTAGCGGCTTCTTGTGCACTATAGGCAATGGTTTTCTCACTATGATTTCTAGCCCAAAAGGTGTTGCATTTCAGTTGCTGTGAGCATTTTTTGAAATTCCTGATACTGGAAAAGCCGCCAACCACTTCTTTAACTTTGCTCAAAGGTCGTTTCACCTTCGTGTTGCGCTGAAGGTGAAGCCCGCGCCCTCCAAAGGTGAAAGGAGGGAGCGTATTGACGAAACTGTGTCGATATTTTTGAAGCTGTACCTTCTCCAGAAGCATTCCTCGCCACCTTCGCGCCACGCACAAAAAATCCATCATTTTCTGATGCATACGAATGTTTCTTATTTACAGAAAATGGGTTTTATTTACACAACCAAACGATGGTGCCTTTTTATTTTGGACTATTGTTAATGTTTTTTTAACGGGGGGG
>JANYES010000015.1 GCA_025362975.1 Alphaproteobacteria bacterium
CCCGGGGGGGGGGGGGGGGGTCGGACATTCTAATTTAAGCGGCTTCTTTAGCTACAGCTAAGGTAAGCGTGCCACCAGCTTTTTCAATAGCGGCTTTCGCGGTTTCCGAAGCGAGGCTCACTTCGAGGTTCAGCTTTGCGCTGATAGTGCCTTTAGCGAGCAATTTCACTTTGGTGGCGGCTTTGCGAAGCAGGCCAGCTTTTTTCAGCACGTCCATGTCGATTTTGCCTTTGATGTCGAGCTTGCCGGCATCAACCGCTTTTTGCAGCGAGCTTAAGTTCACGACTTCGTATTCTTCGCGCATGTGGTTTTTGAAACCGCGTTTCGGCAGGCGGCGATGAATCGGGGTCTGACCACCTTCGAAGCCGTTGATGCGAACGCCGGTACGGGCCGTCTGGCCTTTACCGCCGCGGCCGCCGGTTTTGCCTTTGCCGGAACCGATGCCGCGGCCAATGCGCATTTTGCGGTGGCGGGCGCCTTCGTTGTCTTTAATTTCGTTCAGTTTCATAAAATCCTCGATGCTTTCTACATTACATTCCAATTTGGCCCGCACGACGGGTACGCACGGCAGCTTCCACCGCCCAGTTACCACGATCCAGCAGCTCAGGATACTCATCCTTCAGCCCTTTTTCTTCAATGTACTCGGCAAACTGGCCGACTACCGTATCACGGCCCTTTTCTATCTGAATGGCGAGGCCATCGATAAAATCGGACAGGTTATGCGCTTCTTTCGTCAGCCCGTTGCGGCGATAGGCAGCAATCAAATTGTCGCTGGACATTTCGAGGAAGGTTTTCGCCTTCTTCGGGAATTCGCGACGCATCTCAGGCGTATTGACAAACACTTCTTCCGCGGGCCTCAGCGACGATTTGACGCCGATCAGGCGCAGCTCGTGTTCGAGGCGTTCCGACGACTGGATCGAATTCAGGCCGTTGCCTGAAATACGACGGAACAAATCGTCGTCGAGGGCGATGATCACCTTCTGGTGCATCGGGTCGTGCTCGACATTGTCGTTATCCGCCGGAATCACCATCTGAGCAAAGAACTGTTTGCCGGATAGCAGCGATTTCAGCAGAATTTTAGTACCTTCGGCGTTCATGGCGAGTCGATTAAACCTTCTCAACCTTCACCAGATGGCGCACCTTGTACACCATGCCGCGAACGGACGGGGTGTTTTCGAGCACTTTGCTGCGGCCGCGCTTGTTGAGGCCGAGACCGTTGAGGGTCGCTTCCTGATCGTGGCGGCGAGCGATCGAGCCGACGACCTGCGTGACTTTGATCTGGCCTTCGGCAACGTTGGAATAGGCTTTCGCAGCAGGTTTCGCTTTAGCGGCGGGAGCGGCTTTAGCGGGCTTTGCAGCTGCCGGAGCCTTGCTGGCTTTCGGTTTTGCTTTTGCTTCGGATTTTGTCTCAGACATGGGGTCTTATTCCTTAACGTCGGTCTTGGTTTTGCTCTTTTCGTTTTCGCGGCGTTCCACGATGTCACCCACTTTTTTGCCACGCTTAGCAGCGACGGCGCGTGGTGATTTCATGTCTTGAAGTGCAGCGAAGGTCGCTTTCAGCATGTTATGCGGGTTGGAGGTGCCAACGGATTTGGCAACGACATCCTGCACGCCGAGCGCTTCGAACACAGCGCGCATCGGGCCGCCGGCGATGATGCCGGTACCCACAGGCGCGGTGCGGATGATGACTTTGCCAGCACCGAAACGGCCATAGAGATCGTGATGCAGGGTGCGGCCTTCGCGCAGCGGAATGCGGACCATTTTTTTCTTGGCGTCGTCAAGCGCTTTGCGCATGGCGTCAGAGACTTCCTTCGCCTTGCCGGAGCCGTAACCGACTTTACCTTTGCCATCGCCGACGACGACGAGAGCAGCGAAACCGAAGCGGCGCCCGCCCTTCACTACTTTTGCGACGCGGTTGATGGAAACCAGCTTGTCAATCAGCTCGCTGCCTTCTTCACGGCCTTGGCGATCGTTACGTTCTTCTCTTGCCATATTCTCGTTCCTGATTCCTGATGATTCGTTATTAGAATGCCCAATTTTTTTAGAAAGCTAAGCCGTTTTCACGAGCTGCTTCGGCCAATGCCTTGACGCGCCCGTGGAACAGATAACCGCCGCGATCGAACACGACCGCTTGTACTTTAGCGTCTTTGCCTTTTTTAGCAATGGCCGCGCCGACGGCTTTCGCCGCGTCAAGGGTCGCGCCGGTCTTTACAGCGGCTTTCACGTCTTTATCCAGCGACGAAGCGCTCGCAATGGTGACGCCTTTGGTATCGTCGATGAGCTGGGCGTAGATATGCTGGCCCGAACGGAACACCGACAGGCGGATGCGACCAACGGCCTTCTTCCTGATCTGGATGCGGGTGCGTTCCTGACGGCGCGTGAAAAGTGCCTTTGATTTGACTGCCTGACTCATAAATTCTCTTTCTTTGTGAACACTAGCTTTACGATGTTGCGCAAAACCTGTTCGATTATTATTTGTTGCCCGGATCCCGCCATTCGACGGGATAAAATAAACCTAAGCAGCAAGCTGCTAATGCTTATCTTATTTCTTTTTGCCTTCTTTTTTACGTACGTACTCGCCTTGCTTGCGAATGCCTTTGCCTTTATACGGCTCTGGTTTGCGAAGCGAGCGAATTTCAGCGGCGACCTGCCCGATGAGCTTCTTGTCGAAGCCGCTGATAACGATTTCGGTCGGCTTGGTGCATTTGATTTCAATGCCAGCCGGAATCGCGAATTTAATTTCATGGCTGAAGCCAAGCGCCATCGTCAGATAGTTTTTGTCGGCAGCCGCACGGAAACCTACGCCTTGGATTTCCAGGATTACGGAGTAGCCGGTGCAAACGCCCTTCACCATGTTGTTGAGCTGGTTGCGGTAAGTGCCCCACATGGTGCGTGCGCGGGTGGCTTTGCTGATGGGGTGAACCCAGGCTTTGCCGTCCTTCACTTCGACTTTAACTTCCGGAGCGAGACGGATGTTCATTTCGCCCTTAGCGCCTTTAACCGACAGATCCGAACCGCTGACCGAAACGGTCACACCCGCTGGGAGTGCGATGGGCTGCTTACCTACACGTGACATGGTGTTCTTCCTTCTTAATAACTAGAATACGCTGCACAAAACTTCGCCGCCGACATTGGCAACGCGAGCATCGAAATCCGACATCACACCTTTTGAGGTGGAGAGGATGGCGATACCGAGGCCATTGTAATATTTCGGCAGTTTCGAAATTTCGCAATACACGCGGCGACCCGGCTTGGAAATACAAACGATTTCCTTAATGACGCGTTCGCCTTCGTGGTATTTGAGTTCGATTTCGTAGGTTGCTTTCGCGTCTTTTTCAACGCGGCGGTAATCGCGAATGAAGCCTTCTTTTTTCAGGACTTCAAGCACGTTGCCGAGCAGCTTGGACGCGTGAACCGCTACGCGGTCCAGACGAGCCTGCTGGCCATTGCGGATTTGGGAAAACATGTCTGCGAGACGATAATTCATTGACATAAGGGTGCTCCTTACCAGCTGGCTTTGGTCAGGCCAGGCAGACGCCCGAACGAACCAAGTTCGCGCAGTTTGATGCGCGAAAGTTTAAATTTACGATATGTACCACGTGCGCGGCCAGTCAGCTCGCAGCGGTTGCGGTAACGGGTCTGCGAACCGTTGCGCGGCATTGCCGCCAGTTTCATCTGGGCCTGCAGGCGCTCATCGAACGGCAGGTCGCGGTTCATGATAATCGCTTTCAGGGCAGCGCGTTTCGGCGCGTCCTTCTTGATCAGCTTCAAGCGATTGTTGTTTTTATTGATCGAACTCAGTTTAGCCACGGTTCTACCTCTATCTTATGAATTCTTGATATTTTAATTTTTAATAAAGGGCATGTTGAACGCAGTCAACAATGCCTTAGCTTCAGCGTCCGTCTTCGCGGTGGTGACAATGATAATGTCCATGCCGCGGATCTGGTCGATTTTGTCGTAGTTGATTTCCGGGAATACGAGCTGCTCTTTCAGACCGAGGGCATAGTTGCCGCGGCCGTCGAAGCTCTTGTGGGAAACGCCACGGAAATCGCGAACGCGCGGCAGCGCGGTGTTGATCAGGCGGTCCAGGAATTCATACATTTTCTGCTTGCGCAGGGTCACTTTGCAACCAATCGGAAGGTTCTCGCGCAGCTTGAAGCTGGCAATAGCTTTTTTCGACTTGGTCATCAGCGGCTTCTGGCCGGCGATTTGGGTCATGTCGGATATGGCGGCGTTGATCACTTTCGAGTCGTTAACGTTTTCGCCAACACCCATGTTGATCACGATCTTGTCGAGTTTCGGCACCTGCATGGCGTTCGTGTAGTTGAACTGCTTCTGCATGGTGGCGCGAACTTCTTTATCGTACAGCGCCTGCAGGCGCGGCGTGTAGCCAGCCTTTGCCGGGGTCTTGGCGATCTTTTCGCCTTTTACCTTCGGGGTAGCTTTTTCTTTTTTTACTTTACCCTGATCGCTCATACTGCTTCTCCTGACTTACGTGCCACGCGAGTTTTCGTGCCATCGGCGGCTACTTTGTAACCGACGCGGGTTGCTTTACCGCTTTTCGGGTCAAGCAAAGCCACGTTCGATACGTGCATGGACGCTTCCATTTCAACGATACCGCCAGCGCCGGTGCGCGACGGCTTGGTGTTCTTCTTCACGAGGTTCACACCGCCGACGATCACGCGGGACGAATCGGTGATCACTTTGGTGATCTTGCCTTTCTTGCCCTTTTCCTTGCCGGCGATGACGATCACTTCGTCACCTTTTTTTACTTTAAACTTCGTAGCCATTGTCTGTTCCTACTCTTACAATACTTCAGGTGCCAGCGACACGATCTTCATGAACGATTTCGAGCGCAGTTCGCGGGTCACCGGGCCAAAGATACGGGTGCCGATCGGCTCGTTCTGTTTGGTGATGAGTACGGCGGCGTTCTTATCGAAACGGATGGTCGAACCGTCCGGGCGATGAATGTCGCGGCGGGTGCGCACGATCACGGCACGGTGCACTTCGCCTTTTTTCACTTTACCGCGCGGAATCGCTTCTTTGATGGAAACGACGATCACGTCGCCTACCGAAGCGTAACGGCGCTGGGAACCGCCGATAACCTTAATGCACATCACGCGGCGTGCACCGGAATTATCAGCTACTTCAAGATTACTTTGTTGTTGAATCATATGTCTGTCCCTTACGCTTTCTTAGCGGTTTTAGCTTTAGCTTCAGCCGCGTCATAAATGACTTCCCAGCATTTGCTTTTGGAGTACGGACGCGATTCGATAATCTGCACCTTGTCCCCTAATTTGAACTGCTCTTTTTCATCGTGAGCCGCGTATTTTTTCGAACGCGCGATGGTTTTTTTGTAAATCGGATGGCTGACGCGACGATCGACGCGAACAGTAACCGTTTTATCGTTCTTGTCGCTTACTACGACACCAGTGAGTACACGCCTTGGCATGGATTAACCTTTCTTCGCTTTAGAAGTGGTTTTCTTAGCGGGCTTTTCTGCCTTGGCTTTGACCACTTTGGGTTCTTCGTTCATTAACGCCGATTCTTTGATTAAAGTGTGGGCGCGAGCAATCGTTTTGCGCACTTCTTTGACGCGGCTTTTGCCTTCAAGGGCGCCGGTCGCGGCTTGCATGCGCAGGTTGAACTGCTCTTTCTTCAAGCCGAGGACCAGATCCTTCAGCTCGTCTTTGTTTTTGGCGCGTAATTCTGCAATTTTCATAACTCTCCTTACTCGCCCTGACGCGATACAAATTTAGTCTTGATCGGCAACTTGGCCGAAGCGCGTTCAAACGCTTCGCGTGCCGTTTTTTCATCCACACCGTCGATTTCGAAAATGATGCGGCCCGGTTTAACACGTGCAGCCCAGAATTCAACAGAACCTTTACCCGAGCCCATGCGCACTTCCGCCGGTTTCTTGGTAACCGGAACGTCCGGGAAGATACGGATCCACATACGGCCGACACGTTTAACGTAACGCGAAATCGCGCGGCGGGCCGCTTCGATCTGGCGGGCGGTGACGCGTTCCGGCTCGAGAGCCTTCAAGCCATACTGGCCGAAGTTGAGGCTCGAACCACCTTTAGCTACACCTTTGATGCGGCCTTTGTGCATCTTGCGGTATTTTGTTTTTTTAGGACTCATCATAAGCTTAAGTTTCCAACTATTTTAGTTTTTGCTATCGGTCGACGGTAACTCAAGAACCGCAGCACCTTCGCTAGGCGCAATTTCGTCATGAATCGTGTCTTTTTTCTTGCCGAGGATTTCGCCTTTGAACACCCAGACTTTAACGCCGATGGTGCCGTATGCGGTTTCAGCGCGTGCGATGCCGTAATCAACGTCGGCGCGCAGCGTGTGCAACGGCACGCGACCTTCGCGGTACCATTCCATACGCGCGATTTCAGCGCCACCGAGGCGGCCCGAAACGTTAACGCGGATGCCGAGTGCGCCGAGGCGCAGGCAGGACTGAACAGAGCGCTTCATCGCACGGCGGAAGGCCACGCGTTTTTCGAGCTGCTGTGCGATCGATTCAGCGATCAGGGTCGCGTCGAGTTCAGGCTTAGCCACCGGCACGATATTGATATGCACTTCGTCCTTGGTGAACTTGGCGAGATCTTTTTTGATCACGTCGATGTCAGCGCCTTTTTTGCCGATCACCACACCCGGACGAGCCGTGTGGATAGTGATGTGGGCTTTTTTGGTCGGGCGTTCGATAATGATCTTGCTTACGCCGGCCGCATCGAGTTTCTTCTTGAGATACGCGGTGATCTTGATGTCTTCGTGCAGCTTGTCGGCATAATCAGCACCAGCAAACCAACGGGAATCCCAGGTTTTGTTGATGCCAACGCGAAGCGAAATTGCATTTACTTTTTGACCCATTAGTTTGACTCCTTCTTGGCCGGCTTCGCCTTAGGAGCAGCAGCCTTTTTTGCTTTTGGTGCAGCAGCGTCGGTCTTTTTGGCAGACTTATCCGCTTTGGCCTTTTTGACTTTCTTTTCGCCCTCTTCCCTTTCGTGAACGATCAGGGTCAGGTTGGCGAAAGGCTTCAAAATGCCAGCCGAACGGCCACGGCCGCGGGTGTGCATGCGCTTCATCACCAGGTTCTTGCCTACATACGCTTCTTTAACATAGAGCGCGTCAACATTGAGGTTATGGTTGTTTTCCGCGTTGGCGATCGCCGACTGCAGGCCCTTCTTCACATCGTCGGCAATACGCTTGCCGCAGAAGGAAAGCTGGACCAGCGCGCTGGAAACGCTCATGCCACGGATTAAACCGGCCACGAGGTTCAGCTTGCGCGGGGAAATGCGCAGGCGGTTAATGACCGCCTTTGCTTCATTCAATTCGAGCGAACGCTCTGTTGCTTTCTTGCTCATCTAATCAACCTTTCTTTGGCTTTTCGGCTTTCTTATCCTGAGCCGTGTGACCGGTGAAGGTACGGGTCGGGGAGAACTCGCCGAATTTATGGCCAATCATGTCTTCGTTGACAGCCACAGGGATGAATTTCTTGCCATTGTACACACCGAAAGTGAGGCCAATGAATTGCGGCAAGATAGTAGAACGACGCGACCAGGTTTTGATAATCTGATTGCGGCCGGATGCGCGGGCTACATCTGCTTTTTTAAGCAGGTAACCATCAACGAACGGACCTTTCCAAACTGAGCGTGCCATACTTACTTACCGTGCCTGTTTTTAATGATGAGTTTATTTTTCTTCTTGGTCGAACGGGTCTTGGTCCCCTTCGTGCCTTTACCCCACGGGGTCACCGGATGGCGACCGCCCGAGGTACGGCCTTCACCACCGCCGTGCGGATGGTCAACCGGGTTCATTGCAACACCGCGTACCGATGGGCGGATACCGAGCCAACGGCTGCGGCCTGCTTTACCGATCACGATGTTCTGGTGATCGGGGTTCGATACGGCACCGATGGTAGCAAGGCATTCGCCGCGGATGGCGCGAAGTTCGCCCGAACGCAGTTTCACCTGTGCGTAGCCACCGTCTTTACCGACGAGCTGCACGTAGGTACCGGCCGAACGAGCCAGCTGGCCGCCCTTGCCTTCTTTCATTTCCACGTTGTGGATGATGGTACCGACGGGGATCGATTTCAAATGCATCGCGTTGCCCGGCTTGATGTCCGCTTTGTCCGAGGACACAACGGTATCGCCGATAGCAAGACGCTGCGGAGCAATGATGTATGCCTGTTCGCCGTCTTCGTATTTAATGAGCGCGATGAAGCAGGTGCGGCCCGGATCGTATTCGATGCGTTCGACAACTGCCGGCACGTCGAATTTACGACGCTTGAAGTCGATCAGGCGCAGGGACTGCTTGTGACCGCCGCCGACGCGGAACGAAGTCAGACGGCCGTTATTGTTGCGGCCACCGGTTTTCGTTTTGCCCTTAGTCAGCGACTTTACTGGCTTACCCTTGTACAGTTCCGAGCGGTCAACGATGACCAGCTGGCGCTGTGCCGGGGTGGTTGGTTTGAAAGTTTTCAATGCCATGTTATTTTACTCCTGCACTGAGGTCGATCGACTGGCCTTCAGCCAGGGTGATGATCGCTTTTTTGGTGTCAGACTGTTTGCCGAGGGTGTTGCGGAAACGCTTGGTTTTGCCGAGGCGACGCAGCGTGTTGACGCTTTTCACTTTGACATTGAACAAGGCTTCAACCGACGACTTGATGTCTTCTTTGGTTGCTTCGAGCTTCACGTTGAACACAACTTTGTTCTGTTCCGACGCGGCGGTCGATTTTTCGGTCACGACAGGAGCGAGGATCACATCGTAGTGATACGCGCGGGCCTGAACGGTGCTGGCAGCAGGTTTTTTCTTAAACAGTTTCTTCATTTCAGCCTCTCTTCAAGATGCTTCACGGCATCTTTGGTCAATACGAGCTGCTTATGGCGCAGAATGTCGTACACGTTCGCGCCGATCTGTGGCAGGACGTCTACGTACATAATGTTGCGCGCAGCTTTTGCGAACGCTTCGTTAACAGCAGCGCCGTCGATGATCAGCGGGCGATCCCAGCCGTTCTTCTTGAACGTTGCGGCAAGCGCCTTGGTTTTGGTGGCGGTCGGGCTGTCGATAATGAACAGCATGCCTTCGGCTTTCTTAGCCGAGAGCGCGTGCTTCAACGCGAGCTTACGAACTTTTTTGTTCATGCCGACTTCGTGCGAACGAACAACCGGACCGAAGATGGTCGAACCACCACGGAACTGAGCGCCGCGGAGCGAACCGGCACGGGCGCGGCCCGAACCTTTCTGGTTCCACGGTTTCTTGGTCGTGCCGGAGATTTCGCTCACGGTTTTGGTTTTATGGGTGCCGGCGCGGGCTTTCGCACGCTGCCATTCCACCATGCGGTGCAGGAGATCCTTGCGGACTTCGAGACCGAAGACAGATGCGTCGAGTTCTATCTCGCCGGCTGCCTTATTGTCTAAGCTAACAACTTGTACTTTCATATGTCACTCTCTTACGCGCTAGGAGTTTCGGTTGCGTCAGGAGCAGGCGCTTCATTTACTGGAGCTTCTGTCTGAGCAGTCTGGCGAACACCTGCGGGATACGGAGCATCAGGGTGTGAACCCTTTTTGATTGCGTCTTTCACGAGGAGGTAACCGTTTTCGGCGCCCGGAATGGCACCTTTGATCATGATGATGCCCTGTTCCGCGTCAACTTGCACAATCTGGAGATTCTGCTGGGTGATGCGGTTGGTGCCCATGTGGCCGGCCATCTTTTTTCCTTTGAAGACGCGGCCCGGATCCTGACGCTGACCGGTCGAACCATGCGAGCGATGCGCGACGGATACGCCGTGCGACGCTTCGAGACCGGCGAAGTTCCAGCGCTTCATAACGCCTGCGAAACCTTTACCGATGGTGTTGCCGGAAACGTCGACATACTGGCCGGGAACGAAGTGGGTAGCCACGATTTCGGTGCCGGGTTCCAGCAGGGCGTTTTCGGCCACGCGGAATTCAGCGAGTTTCTGCTTCGGTTCCACTTTAGCTTTAGCATAGTGACCGCGAAGAGATTTCGACACGTTCTTAACGCGGGCCTTGCCAACACCGAGCTGGAGGGCGGTGTAGCCGTCCTTCTCTTTGGTTTTCTGGGCAACGACCTGGCAATTTTCCACGATCAATACGGTCACAGGCGTCACTTCGCCGGTCTCCGTATAGACACTGGTCATGCCTAGTTTTTTAGCGATTAATCCAGTCCTCATAGTCTTTCCTTTTTTAATTTCCACAGAGCCTTAAGTTGCCTCAAGGAGGGCTATCCAACTATTGGATTAAGCCGCCTCTGCTTTAATTTTAATATCAACGCCCGAAGCCAGATCCAGCTTCATCAGCGCGTCTACCGTCTGCGGCGTCGGATCGAGAATGTCGATCATACGCTTGTGCGTGCGGATTTCGAATTGTTCGCGCGACTTCTTATCGATGTGCGGCGAACGGTTAACCGTAAAGCGAGCGATGCGGCGCGGCAGCGGGATAGGCCCGTGAACGCGTGCACCGGTGCGCTTTGCCGTGTTCACGATTTCAGCCGTCGACTGATCGAGAATGCGGTGGTCAAAAGCTTTGAGCCAGATACGGATTTTTTGGTTTTGCATGGTTCAGCTTCCTACTCAACTATTCGATAACTTTAGCAACAACGCCCGAACCGATGGTACGGCCACCTTCGCGGATAGCGAAGCGCAGGCCTTCTTCCATTGCGATCGGCGAGATCAGCGTCGCTTCGATCGACACGTTGTCACCCGGCATGATCATT
>JANYES010000019.1 GCA_025362975.1 Alphaproteobacteria bacterium
CGTACAGGAAGTCATCGCTACGGCACTGGGCGGCATGCGGCTGGCAGAATCCGTACAGGAACGGGAACGGTACGGTATCATGTTGCGCTATGACCGTCCTTTCCGTGAATCGATTGAGGACGTAAGCAATATATTAGTTGCAGCACCCGATGGCGCTCAGTTACCGCTGGGTGAATTAGCAACTATTAAGCTCGCACCCGGCCCACAGATGATCGTTTCAGAAAATGCCCGTCTCAATGGCTGGGTGTTTGTTGATATTGTCGGGCGTGATATTGGCAGCTACGTTCAGGAGGCGCAGAAAATTGTCGCGGAAAAGGTGAAATTACCACCCGGCTATTCCATCGGCTGGTCAGGTCAGTTTGAACAAATGCTGGAAGCTCGCGCCCGGCTCAATATTGCTATCCCTGCCACTATTGCCATTATCTTCGTGTTGCTGATCCTGCATTTCGGCAGGCTGGATCGCACGCTGATAGTGATGCTATCCCTGCCTTTCGGGCTGGTCGGAGGCGTATGGGCGCTTTATCTGGCGAACTATAACTTCTCCGTTGCCGTAGCAATCGGCTTTATAGCTTTAGCAGGTATTGCCGTCGAAACCGCAGTAGTGATGTTGATCTATCTCGATCAGCAAGTGCGCCACCATCCTCCCCAAAACCTCCATGAACTATTCGATGCGGTGATGCATGGCGCAGTTTTACGCGTGCGCCCCAAGCTGATGACAGTATCGGTCATCATCGCTGGTTTGCTACCGATCTTCTTTACTGAAGGCTTCGGCTCGGACGTAATGCGTAGGATCGCCCTGCCGATGGTAGGGGGTATGGTATCAACTACACTGCTTACGCTAATCGTGATTCCAGTGGTGTATTATCTCTATGAGGGAAGACATTATTTACGTAAATAATTCTGACTTATTTGAGTATCTTATTTGACTTTTAGATTGACACCCCGGTATCCTCCCCCCTAGGATATGCGAATGACAGCACACACTTCCCATTCCGATATTATCAAACGCCTGAAACGCGCCAGCGGGCATTTGAATAAGATCATCACAATGATCGAAGTAGAAACGCCTTGCCTTGACGTTGCGCAGCAAATGCAGGCTGTCACCAGCGCTCTCATTAATGCCAAACGTGCTTATGTGCAGGATCACATTGAGCATTGTCTGGATGAAGAAACGAAAGGAATGAGTACTGAGCAGAAAGATCGGATTGCTGAGTTTAAAGAAATCGCCAAATATTTATAAAAGGAAGCACATGCGCATTAACCAAAAAGAACATGGCCCACATGGTGGCAGCTGGGTGAAAACCGACTCAGGTTTGGTGGAGATTAGTGTTTTTGAAACAGGAGTGCCGCCACGCTTCCGGCTTTATTTCTATGATTTCGATGGCAAACCTGCCCTATTACAACATGCCGGTGACATATCTTTGCAAACTTTGCGTTTGGGCGGAAACCGGCAAGACTTTATCTTCCGGCAGGAACAGGATTATTTGGAGGCAACCACCGAATTACCTGAACCCCATGAATTTGAGGTAACGCTCGGTATTGGGCATAGAGATCATACCCATAGCTATCAGGTGAAATTCACCGAAGAAGGGCATAGTCATGGGCATGAGGGACACGCACACGGAGAACATGGTCATGACCACGGCGACCACGCACACGATCATGGCGATGGCATGTGGGGCAAGCTGCGCGGTTTATTCGGCCATTCGCATTCCATTGCGGATAAGACGGATACGGCGATGGAATCACATGAGCTTGGTATCAAGACGCTTAAAACTACGTTGCTCATTCTCGGTGTAACCGCAGCGTTTCAGTTAGCTATCGTGCTAGCGTCGGGTTCGGTGGCACTTTTGGCCGACACCATTCATAATTTTGCTGATGCCAGCACCAGCATTCCCTTGTGGATTGCTTTTGCCTTAGCACGGCGCGGAGCTAGCCGTAAATTTACCTATGGCTATGGCAAGGTCGAGGACGTAGCTGGCGTGTTGATCGTGTTGATTATCTTTTTCTCTGCCTGCGTCGCCGCATATGAATCCATCCGCAAAATCATCCATCCGATGCCTATTGATAACCTCGGCTGGGTGATCGCAGCGGCGATTGTTGGTTTTATCGGCAATGAATGGGTAGCCATGTACCGCATCCGCGTCGGAAAGCAAATCGGCTCCGCCGCGTTAGTGGCGGATGGCTATCATGCAAGAGTTGATGGCTTCACCAGTTTGGCAGTATTGCTCGGCGTTGTTGGCGTGTGGATTGGCCTACCGATTATCGATCCGCTGGTGGGAGTTGGTATCACCATCGCTATCTTATTCATCGTGAAAGATGCGGCTAAATCGGTATGGGTTCGCTTGATCGATGGTATCGAGCCGGAAATCCTGGCGGAAATTGAGCATGCTCCTACCCATGTAAGCGGTGTCACGCGTGTGCATGACGTGCGGGCGCGTTGGATTGGCCATCGCGTTCATACAGATGTGGTTATTGACGTTAACCCCGATTTATCAGTACGCGAAGCAGACGAGATGGCAAAAAAAGTGGAACAAGAATTGCGGAATCATGTTCGACTTTTAGGAAGTGCAGTCGTGCGGGTGCGGCCAACCTAATAATATGGATAGAATGTGCAAAATAATCTCACGGAAAAAAAGCCGATCTTAAAAAGGTTCTTCACCGCTCTTGGCCCCGGTTTAGTGACCGGAGCGGCAGACGACGATCCGTCAGGCATTGCGACTTATTCCATTGCAAGAGCGCAGCTTGGTACATCATTGCTATGGATGGCATGGATTACATGGCCGCTGATGGCCGCAGTGCAAATGATGTGCGCCCGCATAGGGATGGTGACAGGTCAAGGGCTTGCGGGCGCGTTGAGTAAAAAGATTCCTAAATCCATTTTGGTTATCTTTTGTTTCGCGCTGCTCATTGCCAATACTATCAATATAGCAGCCGATCTTGCGGGTATGGCCGATGCCGCTGAATTGTTGAGCGGGATAAGTTCGCATTTTTACGTGGTTATTTTTGGAGCAGGTATTGGATTCAGCATTGTAAGGTTTCGTTACCATCAGATTGCCAACATACTAAAATGGCTTGCCCTCTCTCTGTTCGCCTATGTAATTACGGCATTTATTATCCATCCTGATTGGTCGCTGGTGGTAAAACAAACCTTTTCTGTTTCCATTCCGAAAAGCAAAGAAGCATGGCAAACTATTGTCGCTATCCTGGGCACCACCATTAGTCCCTACCTTTTCTTCTGGCAGGCGGCGCAGGAAGTGGAAGAGGAAAAGGCGATGGGGCGGCGTATGCAGGCCCGTCTCGGTGCCACTAAAATCGAACTTATAGACCGTATGATGGATGTGGGAGCAGGCACTTTTCTCTCCAATATCGTTATGTTTTTTATTATCCTGACAACCGCCCTAACGTTAAACGCGCATGGTATCACCAATATAACCTCCTCGAAGGAAGCGGCGGAAGCATTGCGACCGTTAGCAGGAAACTTGGCCACCTTGCTTTATACCGTGGGTATCGTAGCAGTTGGGTTACTGGCTATTCCTACGCTTGCAGGCTCAGCGGCTTATGCTTTTGCCGAAACATTTGACTGGTCGCAGGGGCTTGATGAAAAGTTGAAGCAGGCGAGAGCGTTTTATGCCGTCATCATTTTTTCCGTCCTTTGCGGTATCGGCCTCGATTTTTTAGGCATTAATCCAGTGCAAGCATTGTTTTGGTCAGCAGTGGTGAATGGCTTGCTGGCACCCTTCCTTCTGATCGGAATCTTTCTCGTTGCAAGAGATAGGAAAGTCATGGTGAACCAACCCAGTTCTAAGCTCAGCCAAATAATTGTGGCAATCACTATTGTCCTTATGTTCGGAGCGGCGGTGGGAATGTTTACAGTTTGAAGAATTACCAGGAGAAATATATGGCGCATAACCATTCACACGACGATCATCACCACGGCCATTCGCATGCGCCAACGAGCTTCGGACGCAGCTTTTTGATCGCTGCCAGCTTGAATAGTGTTTTTATCGTCGCAGAAATTATTTACGGCATCAAAGCTAACTCACTTGCATTGCTGGCCGATGCTGGACACAATTTTAGCGATGTGATCGGGTTATTGTTAGCGTGGGGCGCATGGTGGCTTTCCAAGCGTGCGCCGACGCCGTACTATACTTATGGCCTGCGCAGCACTTCGATCATGGCGGCGCTGATCAATGCCGTAATGCTGTTGGTGGCGATTGGGGGCATAGCTTGGGAGGCATTACAGCGGTTCAGCGCGTATGAAGCAGTTGCTGGCGACATTGTAATGTGGGTAGCGGGCTTAGGTATTCTGATTAACGGCTTCACGGCCTGGATGTTTAGCAAAGGCCAGGAGGATTTGAATATCAGAGCCGCTTTCCTGCATCTGGCTTCGGATGCAGTGATATCGGTCGGCGTGGTGATTGCCGGATTTATCATGGCGCGCACCGGCTGGCTATGGCTCGACCCCACGGTAAGCCTTGCAATTTCAGCGGTCATTATTTGGGGAACGTGGGGATTGTTGCGCGATTCGGTAAATCTTGCGCTGCATGCAGTACCGACCGGCGTTGAGTTTGCCAAGGTAAAAGACTATCTTGCAGGACTTCCAAACGTGAAGGAAGTACATGACCTGCATATTTGGGGTATGAGCACTACCGAAGTTGCGCTTTCAGCGCATCTTCTGATACCAGATCAGCACCCAGGCGATGAGTTTTTAGAAAAGCTAACAGAGACGCTACACGATGATTATGGTATCGAGCATGCCACCATTCAGATAGAAATCGGGAACGGCAAACACCGCTGCGCGCTCGCCCCTGATGATAAAGTTTAAGCATTTATATTAAGCGCGGTATCTTACACTTATTAACGCTGCGGCGATACTCTCCATACGACATTTCCTACATCATCGGCGACCAGCAGTGCGCCTTTTTTATCCACCGCCACCCCTACAGGACGACCCATCGCTTTGCCATCGGCATTTACGAAGCCGGTAAGTACATCTTCGGGATTTCCTGCGGGCATACCATTGGCGAAGGGGATAAAAATCACTTTATAGCCGCTACGCGGCTCACGGTTCCATGAACCATGCTGGCCCACGAATGCGCCACCGGAGTAATGCTTTGACAATAGTTTTCCGCTATAAAATACCAACCCCAGCGAAGCTGTATGCGCTCCAAGCGCGTAGTCGGGCATGATCGCTTTAGCAACCAGGTCAGGACGCTGCGGTTCCACTCTATCATCGACATGCTGGCCGTAATAGCTATAAGGCCATCCGTAAAATGCTCCATCCTTCACCGAGGTCATATAATCGGGGACAAGATCGCTACCAAGCTCATCACGTTCATTCACCGCTGCCCACAGAGCGCCGCTTTGCGGCTGCCATGACATTCCCACTGGATTGCGCAGGCCGGAGGCGAATATGTGCGATTGGCCGGTGGCAAGATCGATCTCAAGGATGGCGGCGCGGTTGGTTTCCTTGTCCATACCGTTTTCGCCTACGTTGCTGTTGGAGCCTACCGTGGCATAAAGCCGCTTTCCATCCTTGCTCGCGATGATGTTTTTCGTCCAATGATGGTTGATCGGGCCAGCGGGCAGATCGGTGATTTTCTCACCCGGCGCAGAGATTTTGGCATCGCCGCTATGGTAGGGGAATTTTAGAATGGCATCGCTATTGGCGACATATAGATTATTACCGATCAACGTCATGCCAAAGGGCGAATTCAAGCCTTCCAAAAATGTCGTTTTTGTTTCTGCGATTCCGTCACCATCGGTATCGCGCAAAAGCGTGATGCGGTTGGCGCTTGGTACGCCAGCGCCCGCTGACTTCATGACCAGTTTCATAACCCAGCCCTTGATGCCCTTGCTATCATCCGGTTTGGGAGGCGCATTGGTTTCCGCAACGAGTGTGTCGCCATTCGGCAGAACATACAGCCAACGTGGATGATCGAGATTCGCAGCAAAGGCATTTACCGCAAGATTGGCGGCGGCAGTGGGTTTTTTACCAGCAGGCCAGCCGATTGCTGGGGCAATGTTTAGCGTAGGAATGAGTGTTTGATTGGGTGATGGAAGATTAGGCTGAGCGCCAAAGCCAGCTTCTGGCGGAAGCTGCGCTGTTTCACCGCAGGCCGCCAAGTTCACAAAAAATAGACCTATTAAGAGAAGACGAACAATGTTGTGCATATGAAAAAGGGGCGAATAAACTTCGTACCCACCTTTGAAGGAGGGAAATAGTCTACCCGCCCCGTGATATTATTTCTTATCCATCATACCTATGTCTTTCATCTCTTTCATTTTCATATCCATCATTTCTTGCTTGGACACCATGCCATCATTGTTGGTATCGGCCATTTTAAACATTTTCTCAGCGCCTTCTTCATGTTCTTCCTTGCTGATCATGCCGTCGCCGTTGGTGTCCATCATCTTCATATGTTTATCGACCATCATTTTCATGTGATCCATGTCCATCATATTATCCATAGCGAAAGCCGAGGTTGCGCTACACATGCCGAGAATGCCAATTACTGCGAGAGTCTTTTTCATAAAAAATCCTATCCTATTATGATATGGACAGGAATTATTCCTAGCCCAGCTTTATCTCTAAAAAATGTAATATTAATAATCCATGTGTAATATGGTATTTATTACATATGTTTATTACTTCATCGCTTCCCGCATTTGCTTCATCTCAGCGATTTCTTTGGTCTGCATGTCGATGATTTCCTGCGCTTTGCCCTTCACCATCTTGTTTTTGCCGGATTTGAGTTCAGCTTTCGACATATCTAGCGCTCCTTGGTGATGCTTGATAGTCATATCGATGAATTTATGGTCAAAATTCTTGCCTGTAGCAGCTTCGAGCTTACTCATATCCATCATCATCATGCCCGGCAGCTTCATGTTGATGGCTTCCGGCATGTTCGGTTTCACATCATCACGCATGGCTTTCAGCTCAGGAATTTCCTTTTGCTGGGCATCGATCATTGTTTGCGCTTTATCCCGTAGCTCCTTGCTTTCTGCTTTATCGACCGCTATCTGGAACATTTTGATGCCCTCGCGGTGATGTTCAGCCATAGTATCAAGATATTGAATATCGTAGGGAGCTTTGGCCGCATGAGGCGAACTTTGCATCATGGAATCGCTTTTGCTGCGGTCATGGGCAAAAGCGATGGGGGAGAGTGCTAAGGTGAAAGCCAGCGCGGAGGCGGTCAGAAGCATTTTCATATTATGCCGCCTTCTTCATTTTGCCCATTTCGCGGCAGGACTTTGCACAGGCCCGGCATGCTTCAGCGCAGCGTTTCATTTCTTCACCACCAATGCTTTCGCATGATTCTGCGCAGGCTTCGCATACATCAGCGCAAGCTGCGCATTCAGATGCATGAATTTGTGAACCTCTGCGCATAAAATCCGCTGCTGTTTGGCAAGCCTGAATGCAATCGGTCATAAGCTTGACATGCTCGGCCTCGGCATGCTTTCCACCCATTTCTAAGCAGTGATTATAAAGCATATCCTGACAGACGTCGCGGCATTCCCAGCATTGACGGATACAGTCTTCCATGTGGGAATCGTGTTGATGTGGCATATAACCTCCTTCATAAAGTTTGGTGACCTTAATGGATATAGGAGGAAGGATGTAAAATATCACTATTGAGAAATAGATTTTTTATCAAATTATCATAAACTTAGGAGCTAACTCCTAGGATCTGCAAATAACTATTAGGCAGTGACTTGCATAATGATGCTAATGATTTGCAGCGCGATAGCGCTGCGGCACTGGCATATGAGAGAATGCCCTTCGGCATCAATCGGGGCCAAGCCCCTTCGAAGAGCTGTTACATCGCTCTTCATGAATGAGAATGATCTTCATCATTCTAGGGAAATGGTTATGCCAGTTAGCCGCTAAGAACTTCATAGCAAATCACACCTCCACAGGCACATCAAATAAAACCAATGTTGACTGTGACAGCCATTCTCAGCATTATTACCAAATTATAGAAACCTTCTGTAATGACCAATAGGAGCTAAAAAACCACTATTTTACACATTCTCTTACACATACACATTTTTGATACTTGAATATTTAGTAAATACAATATGTTATTTTATGCGTTATTAGACTCAAAATCGAGTGCCGCAAGGCGTGTTGGTTCGAGTCCGACTAGGGGCACCATTTCGGAATAGCTGTCCCGAAATACGGTTCTAGTCCGCGTGGGAGCCTGAGTTGGCTCTGGTTCTGAATTTCCGATACCCAATTTGTGCAATCGAGGCATGAATCTTTAGAGTTCAACAAGATGAACGGTTCTAACAAGTTGAATGACCATATGCTTTTGTTCGACGAATAGATTTATTCGTATATAGCTTCCTTACACTCCATTCGTTACAAATTCGTTACAAGTCGAGACAGATTAGAAAAACCAAATAATTAGAAAGTAATCATATATGAAATGGCATATCACTCTGACTCTCCCACTTGTACTATTTGCGTTCACCGCCGCTGCAAACGAACAAATAGATAGCAATGCTTGCAGCATTAAAACGCCGAATGATACTGCCGAATCAGAGCTTTCAAAACTCGCCAAGATTACTATGGATGATGCCCAAAAAATTGCCTTTGATAGCATTAAGGGCAAGAGCAAAAAAGTTGGTGACAAAGAACTTGAAGCGGAACATGGCTGCCTCATATACTCGTTTGATATTCAAGTAACTGGCAAATCTGGCACTGAGGAAGTTGCCGTTGACGCAGGTACGGGGAAAATTCTTTCGCATACGCACGAAAGCCCCAAACAAGTAAAAGCCGAACAAGTAGAAGATAAAGCTGCAGCAGCAAACAAAGGTAAATAATATCCACCCAAGCATACAGATTTTCTGCTTCAGCTGCTTCATGTAGCAATTGAATATGGGTTCTAGCTGCTTTAGAAGTTTTGGCAGTAAAGGTGATTTATCAATCTTCGCCGTGATTAGATGAAATTCAAACTTGATAAAAGAATACGAAGAACAAAAGACACCCGAGTCGCATTGGGTGCATGATGTCGATAAGCTAGATCCTTTGTTTGTCGCTTTATAGTACGAAGCAAAATATCCGCAGCAAATGGGATTATTCAAAGAGTTTGCCGATTACGCCGGGCCACGCCTGAAAACAGAAAAGGGCAAAGCTCTATACAGCGACCATGTTGAAAATCAGGTAGCATACCGTCAAGACCATCGTAATGCATTTAATTCTGACGCATTAACTGCAAGAGGCTCATGGGCAAGCCGAGCATAAAGCATCCGATTATTGGAGAGTTCTATTTATTTCCAAAATCCGGTTCGAAGTTTCTCCGCGCGGGTGCACCATTACCGCGTAACCAGCTAGGCTATGTGGCGTAGGGCATGACACGAAAGCCACCCGAATAATCAAGTTGGCATTGGGCGCATAAAAGCGTACATCTACCGTCTGAATCACGGAGGGCGGTATGAGCGACGAAGACATCAAAACCAAGGATAGCAACGGCAATATCTTAAACGACGGCGACTCCGTGACGCTGATCAAAGACCTGCCCGTCAAAGGTACCAACGTGACGCTTAAGCGCGGCACGAAAATCAGCAATATCCGCCTGACCCATAACGAAGAGGAAATCGAGTGCAACGCCGAGAAAGTCAAAGGCTTGGTGCTTAAAACCTGCTTCCTGAAAAAAGCCTGATGTACGTTTCGGCGCTTGGCGACATTGCGGGCGCATCGGCGTTTTTGCGTGCGCATGCGCTTGAGGCGAAGGCATCGAAAGCGGGATTTGCATGGCCCGATGCCCGCAGCGTGCTGGAAAAAATACGCGAAGAGCTGGAAGAAGTTGATCGCGCCGATTCGGCGCATGAAAAAGAAGAACTTGGCGATCTGTTGCTGGCAACGGTGACGCTGGTGTGCTTTTTGAAAACCGAGCCGCAGGGGCTGATTGTTCCAGTGCCGGAAGCATCGGCGCAGGCCAGCATCGAGAGTATGGGCGCGAACACGAGCGCGGTTGAAACGGCGCTTGCCGCCAGCGATATGGACGCCGCGCGGGGGCATATCGCGCAGTTACTCGCTGAAATCACCCGCTATGCGCAGGACCGACATATTGACGCGCAAAGCGCGCTTGATGCCGCCAATCGCAAGTTTATTGAGCGTTTCGATTATGTTGGCAAGGCCCTGCATATTGAGGGCACGACGATAGCGCAAGCGTCGCTCGAAACCCTCCTCCGGCTGTGGGGTGAGGCGAAATATCATTATAATACAGAAATATAAAAGTTGTAATCTTTAATTGCTATATTGCTCCTTCATCATCAGGAGGTTTGTATGGGTTTTAATGCGTATGAAATCGATGCGGCAACTAAGGAAAAGCTGCTCGCCGCCTTTCCACCGAAATACCCGACCGTTCTGGCCGATCACATTACCCAGAATTTCGGCGTGGCCGCCGGAACCCCAAATCCGCAGCCAGGCTCGGTGAAAGTCGTGAGCGTGGCCGATGACGGGCGCGGCGTGCCAAATCATCGCCGTGCCGGAAGTCGGTGGCGGCAGGATTTGCGCGGCAGCCGAAGGGCTGGTCGATATCGGCGTGGTCGAACGCCCGTTTTCGCATTGGGATTTAGCGGCGGCGCACGCGGTGATTAAAGCCGCAGGCGGTGAGATTGTCGATGCCACAACTAAAGAGCCGATCAGCTATGCCAATCCTGAACTGTCGCTCACGCCCTGTTTCGGCGCGAGCCACGAAACGCTGAAATTACTGGGCTTATCGAACGATAGCCCACGCGTCGGGAGGACGATGTAATATGCCGGTTTTTGAACGCACGCGCGTGCTTTGCAACAAATACGATGAGCCGAAGACCATTTTTGGCGAATTCAACGAACGCTTTCGCAAGTGATGATTTCATGAATGCCGGGCGCGCGCTGGAGATGCTGTTCCACGCTAACGGAGTCTACCCGTTCCAGGCACCTAAGCCGCGCAACGATTACACTATCGGGCTGCCGCCGCAGGGCTTCGACAAGCTCAACGAAATCGCAGGCCACGAAGCGGGACGCGCTATTTAGCGGATTGCTTCTTAAGCGCCTTGATCAGCAACGCGGTCAGCCTATCCACCGATTGCGGATTTTGCCCCGTGATGATCTGCCCATCGTGCACGGCGCTGGGCTTGAATGGCGGTGCGAGCACCATGACCGCACCGCTCATTTCGAGCGCCAAATCGGGATAGGTGGGGACGGCGTTTTCAAAATGCAGTTGCACTTCTTCCGCCTTGGTAAACGCGGCGATTTTAAGCTTCGGCAAAATCGACTTGTTGTCCTTATCATTGATGCCGAAGAGCGCCATCGGCGCGTGGTCGAGCGCGGCGATGATTTTGCCTTCGCTATAAAGATGCCACAGTAGACGCGTAAGCGCCTGATTGTCGAGATGGTCCCACATCACTCCGTGGCCGCCGGGCATGTAAATGGCGGAATAATCCGCGGATTTGAGATCGGCGAGCGGTGCGGCGTTGTGGAACATCTGCATAGCGTCTTTATCGGCGAGGAAGCGGGCGTTGGCAGGATTTTTTTCGTCATTGCTGCGCGGATCGATGGGCGGTGTCAGGCCGTTGATCGAGGCCATGCTCACGGCGAATCCCGCCTGCTTCAGCGCGTAATACGGCACTGCCACGCTCGATAACCACACGCCGGTTTTTTTGCCCGTGCCAAACAGCTCGGCGTTGGAGGTCATCAGGAACAAAACTGGTTTGGTTTTGCTGTCGGCGAATGCTGGCTGCGCAAGGCCCAGCAAGGCCGCGAAAAGCAAGACTGCGAATCGGAATAGGTGCATGGTCGTATCCCCTGTTGCGTCTGTACGGATGAAAAACAACGGAAAAACCGCTTTTAATACCCGTATACGACCATAAATCATAATAAATCGTTAATGAATAAGGCTTATACTAATTCATTAACTATTTTTACAATACGTTACAGCATGATATCTGGAAGCCCAGTGACACGTCCGGTAGCGACCCGCGAGAGCGGTTTTTCGCTGCTGCAAACCAGCATCATCCTGATGATGGCAGCGATGGTGCTGATCTCCTTCGTCCCGGGTCAGGGCGCAGGCGACGCCAACCAGAAACTTCTCGATAGCATCGCCAAACTCAACAAAGTTGAAGACGGCATGAACCGCTTCATGGCGGTGCAGGGACGCCGCCCCTGCCCGGCCGATGCCTCCAGGGACGTTAACGCCGCGAATTTCGGGGTTGAAGCGGGCACGGTTACGCCTAACTCGCCCGTGGGCGGTTGCACGGGCGGCTCGCCCGCCGCCAATATGGGGCCCGACGCAGGCAGCGGGCTGGTCGTCGCGGGGGCGATTCCCACCAAAACACTCGGTCTGCCGGACGATTACGCGTATGACGCATGGGGCCGTCGCTTCACCTACGAAGTCGATATCCGCGCCACCAAGGCCAGCACCTGCTATAACCTTCACACCGGCGGCCTCGCCGTCAAAACCCGCGACCCGACCGGCACGGTGCGCAACACCGATAACGTGATGTACGCCTACATAACCCACGGCCCGGGCGGCTACGGCGCATGGCCCGCGCAAGGCTCGACACTCGCCAACCGCGTCAACACCGGCATTTCCGATGCCGATAAGCAGAACAACGCCGGGGTGAACGCTGCCTTCCTGTACAACACCACCAACTTCACCAACACCCTCTACGCCAAAGACCGCACCGCCCAATACGACGACACGATTTACTACCTCGACGCGATGAAAAACACCTGCTGCGTGGGACAGGCCTGCAATAACGCCGCGGGCTTCGCCGGGCAAGGCACCGCGACCAATGACGCCGTCGGCAATGCGCTCATCACCCTCGATTTGAACGGCGACGGCCTGTCCGATATCGCCGTCTGCGCGCCGAACGCCTCACCGGGCGGGCGCACGGGCGCGGGTTCGCTGTATGTACTGTTCGGCTCGCGCAGCACGTTTTACGGCACGGCGATCAATCTAAGCACGCTCAACGGCTCCAACGGCGTGCGCATCGACGGCACCAACGCGGGCGATCATCTATGCTCGAGCCTCGCCACGGGTGACGTCAACGGCGACGACATCAACGATCTTATCATCGGCACCAGCGCCTATGCCAGCAACACCGGCGCGGTGTATGTCGTGCTCGGCGGCAACGGCGCGTGGCCGTCAAGCTTCACCATCAGCGCGCTCGTCGGTAGCGGCGGTGCGGGCAACGGCACGCGCGGCTGGCGCATCGACGGCGAAACCACGAGCGATAAATTCGGCAGCTCCGTCGCCTCGCGCGATTTCAACGGCGACGATTTCGACGACATCCTAATCGGCGCCAACGGCGCGGCGTCCAGCGCTGGCGCGGGATATCTGATCTGCGGCGGCGGCGGCCCGTGGGCGGCGTCAATGTCCATCAGCGGACTTGCGGGAATGCCCGGCCCGGTGCCGACCTGCGGGATTAAACTCAGGAACAACTCGGGTTTGCCCGACAAGTTCGGAAGCTCGGCGGCGATGGGCAATATCAACGGCGATAACTACGCCGACGCCATCATGGGCGCACCTTACGCGCAGGTGGGCGTACGTCCCGAAGCGGGCAAAACCTACGCCATCTGCGGCGGCAACGGCACTTATACCACCCCCATCGATATCAACACACTGACCGGCATTCCCGGAGCGCCGGGAAGCTGCGGCACGGTGTTCACCGGGGTGGCCACCCAGCATCATTCCGGCACCGCCCTTGAGGTCAGCGACATGAACGGCGACGGCATCATGGACGTGGTCATCGGCGCACCCAACGCCAACCCGATGGGACGCGTCAACGCCGGTTCCACCTATGTGGTCTACGGTAAAGTCAGCGGCTTCGGCGCCACGTTCGACCTCAATACCGTGAATTATAATACAACGGGCTTCCGCATCGACGGGCTGGCCGGCGACCAGTCCGGCACCTCGCTGCACGGCCACTGCGACGTCAACGGCGACGGCATCCCGGATTTAATCATCGGTGCCCCCTACAAATCGCCAGCGGCGCGCACTTACGCTGGCGGCGGCTATCTTATTTTTGGCGCAGCGACGTCCATCTCCACCCTCGATGTCGGCCTGTTCGACGGCAGCCAGGGCGTGGCCCTCTTCGGCGCGGTGGCGGGCGATCATGCGGGCATGAGCGTTGCCAGCGGCGACGCGTATAATTTCGGCATCTGCAACGTCCTTGTCGGCGCACCCGACGCGCAGGTAGGCGCCAACACCGGGGCTGGCAGCATCTTCACCGTACTCGGCCAGCACAGTTGGAAAGGCACGTTCGACTTAAGCACCGTACGCTAACGAATACGGGGCTTGCAAACGGCGCTTCCATCGCGTAAAAAATCCCTGAAGCAACTTTCAGATTTTTTCCACCGCATGAATTTCCTAGCTCCTATCGGGCGCGTTTTCCTCGATTTCCTTTCTGCAACGGGCCGTCTGGCCCTGTTCGTGTGGGCCGCGTTGAGCGGTATCCTGCGCCGCCCGTTTTATACGCGCATGCTGCTTAAACAGCTTGTTGAGCTGGGCTATTATTCCCTTCCAGTTGTCGGCATGACGGCGATTTTCACCGGCGCTGCCCTTGCGCTTCAAACCTATTCCGGGTTTTCGCGCTTTAATGCCGAAAGCTCGGTGGCCATTGTGGTAGTGCTGGCGATTACACGTGAGCTTGGCCCCGTCATGGCCGGGCTGATGGTGGCCGGGCGCATCGGTGCGGCCTATGCCGCTGAAATCGGCACCATGCGCGTGACCGAGCAAATCGACGCGCTGACGACACTATCCACCGACCCCTATAAATACCTCGTGCTGCCGCGCCTGCTGGCGGGGTTGACCATGCTGCCGATACTGGTGCTGGTGGGTGATATCCTCGGCGTGTTCGGCGGCTACATGGTGAGCGTGCACAAGCTGCATTTCGCGCCGATGCCTTATCTTAAATCCACCGCGCAGTATTTGCAGCAGAAGGACGTCGTGTCCGGGTTGATCAAGGCGTCGGTGTTCGGGTTTATCATTTCGCTGATGGGTTGTTACCACGGGTTCCACTCCAAGGGCGGTGCGCAGGGCGTAGGTGCTGCGACCACGCATGCGGTGGTGTCGGCGTCGATCCTGATCCTGCTTTCCAACTATGTTTTAACGGCGTTACTGTTCGGCAAATGAGCAATCCTAAAATTGAACTTCGCGGTGTCAGCAAATCTTTCGGGGCCAAAACGGTGCTGGACGGGATTGATCTGACGGTGGAAAAAGGCGAATCGATGGTGGTGATCGGCGGCTCGGGCACGGGCAAATCGGTGCTGATTAAATGCATCCTAGGCATACTGCAGCCCGACGAAGGCTCCATCAAAATCGACGGTATCGAAGTAACCACGCTCTCGCGATACGAGCGGCAGGAAACTATGCGCAAATTCGGCATGCTGTTTCAGGGCGGGGCGCTGTTCGACTCGATTTCCGTATGGGAAAATATCACCTTTGCGTTGTTGCAGAACAAGCAGATTTCCAAACCCAAGGCCCGCGAGCTGGCGATTGAGAAGCTGAAATCCGTGGGCCTCGGCCCTGACGTGGCGAATTTGTCGCCTTCGGAACTCTCCGGCGGTATGCAAAAGCGCGTAGCGCTGGCACGCGCGATAGCCGCAAACCCGGAAATCATTTTCTTCGACGAACCGACAACCGGGCTGGACCCCATCATGGCGGACGTGATCAACCACTTGATCGTTAAATGCTCGAAGGAGCTGGGTGCTACGACCCTGTCCATCACCCATGACATGGCTAGCGTTCGTTCCATCGCCAACCGCGTTGCCATGCTCTACAAAGGCAAGCTCATCTGGCAGGACGATGTATCGCGCATCGATGATAGCGGCAACGCCTATGTGGACCAGTTTGTTCACGGCCGTGCCGAAGGCCCGATTACGGCCGATTTACGCTGATTGTAGAAATTTCACGATTTATTAACGTTTTTACAAAAACAACTTATTGATTTTAATCAATTAACGTTGTCACAAAATCTTAAAAAATATCATTAAATTCTGTGCTATTATAAAGCTCTATCGTGATTAAAAAAACAGGAGCATCTATGGCAGACCCAAAAACGGTAACGATCGGCGCGGATAACAAAGGCGAAATCACTTTTAAGGCCAATTCCGACGGCACGTATAAAGTCAGCTTCGGCGCTGAAGTGGCGGAAGCCAAGTTTGACCCGAAAACTATGACCCTTGCCATCGATGGCAAAGACCGCAAACTCAAACTGCCTTACGAAACCCCGATCCGCGTCGAATTTCAGGCACCCGGCACGCAAGTGACCGGCGGCAGCGTGCGCGTCGCCAAGGAAAGCAAAGAAAAACCGCTGGTGCTCACCACACGCTGGGACATGGCCGCTGTGCATAGCACTAAGGACGGTCTGGCCAGTAACCCGCGCATCACCGCTACCCCGGACAAGGACCTGCAGGTTAGCGCACCGACGAATCATGGCGCTGCGCTCAAATCGCCGCAGGTGATTATCATCGAAAAAGACGCCCCCGGCGCTGATTTCGTGTCGGCGTCGAAACCGGATGGCAAAAGCTTCCTGACATTAACTTCCGATAAGGAAAAGGCCGTGGATGACTATACCCAAATGCGCATTTCGACGCTCAATAACTTCCAGAACATCTTAAAAAAACCGCTGTCGGCGAAGAATACCCCGGCGTTTAAGGAACTCGCCGATCTGCGCCACAGCTACGGTTTCCCGGACAGCACGCCGCAGAACGCCAACCAGAAAATCGTGCCTATCGATAAGGCCAAGATTTTGGAAGATTTCAAGAAAGCTGCGGAAAAGGCCAATGAGAAGAAAGACGGTAAGGAATCCGGCGGCAAAGGGAAATCCGCCTCCGCCGATCCGCTGAAAGACGCGCTGGAACGCGGTCTTGCCACCAGCACGGTTGAAACCGAAGAACCGATGGCCCTGCCTAACCGCGACGCCCTCGCCGCAGCGCTTGCTGCGGGTACGAGCGTTGCCGTCGGCGGTGCAGCGAGCCTCCCCCCGGCCCTGAAAGCTGCTGCGATTGACAAGGGTGGCCGCGGCTAAGGCTAGTTTTCGCCGAGTAATATGCTATAATGCCCGTCTGCATATAGTAACCAGAGGTTTTTATGGCTGATAAACTCGTCCAGGTTAAAGATAAAACCAACGCCCAGATCGTGATGATCTACCAGACCGAAGGCGCCAACAAAGGCACCTACAAGGTCACCGTCGACGATAAGGTGCTGCTCAACGATTTCAAAGCGACCGACACGCTGCATGTCGACGGCCCGGCTGGCGCACACGCCACGCTCACCATCGCCGATAATGCCGACCCCGCAACCAAAACCGCCGGCGGTTTCCCACCGCGCGTGCGCATGGATTTAACCGCCAACCTCGTCGGCGGTTCGTTCCGCCAGACGAAAAACAGCAAGGCAATGATTCGCATGTCCGCGCACCATGCCAGTGTTATCGGCCTGACCACCATCCCCATTCCCGAAGTCGATAAAGAAGGCAAACCCGTACTTGATAAAGATAAAGAGCCGAAGCTGACCGGCAAAATCGAACTGTCCAGTCCGGATAAGGCTTACACTTCGCCTAAGGGTGCTACCAGCCTGCAAATGAGCCACCGTGCCCGCCCGGCCACCCTCATCGTCGAAGACGGCGCACCAGGCGTACAGTTTTTAAATCCGGGCGACAAACCCGCGCCGGGAAAAGTAGTTGAGCCGTTCCTGACTTTTGCCAAACCGGGTGCTGGCGATGTCGGCGAACCGGTCAAAGGCCAGAAACTTAATATCGGCTCCGAAGGCGGCTACGACAAATTCCGCGAATCGATTCTTAAACGTTCCGAAGGCATCATCAACCGCACCGACCCCGCCATTAAAACCGAAAAAGACTTCGTGGAAAAAGCCAAATACCACGGGCTGGACCGTATCGAGCCAAAGACTGTCGGCAAGGTGAAAGTGATCAATGAAGAACCACACAAAGAGCCGGAAAAAAAGGGTGATAAAAGTAAATCGTCTGTCGATCCGATGAAAGATGCACTGGAGCGCGGCGTGGCTGCCGCAGATATAGAAGAACCGGCAGCACTACCTAATCGTGACGCGCTCGCTGCGGCGCTGGCCACGGGCACGAGTGTCGCCGTCGGCGGTGTTCCAGCACTGCCTGTAGCAGCCAGAGCCACGGACAAAGGCAGGGGATAACTTATCAATCCCTCACCCGTCATTCCCAAAGGGAATGATTGACTTTCCGCCGCGCAATCCTTAAAGCCTCAGATGATGCGGGTGTAGTTCAATGGTAAAACGGCAGCTTCCCAAGCTGCATACGAGGGTTCGATTCCCTTCACCCGCTCCATTATTTTTCAATGACTTAGATGCATATGCAGTAAAAATGCAGTAAACTGACATGCAAAAATAATCTTTTCTCTTCTAATTCATAAGTGAAACGGTAAGCATGAGAGGACTGTCTGGCTAAAGCTTTTAAGCTTCCAGAAGTATCTGTGCGGCACGAGGTGGAAGTTTTGAGGTTACAAGAGCTGTTTTGCTATCGCGTTGTTTGGGTAAAACTTTTTTCAACCCATTTTGGCTATTGCGCCAGCGGACAAAATCTTTCCAGAAGATAACACCGCGAAATACGGGAAATCCCGGAAGATGAAACCACTCACGTGCCGTTGAATAGGATACGCCAGCACAGACGGCAAATTCTTTGGCGTTCAAAGCTTGATCCAAATGCCGCTTCTCCATGACGGCTTCAAGCGTGATGCCTCGCAATTGCTTATCTTGCCTTTGAGCTGCACGCGTTAGGGTTTTGCTAGCCATATGCAATGCCACCAATGCTAAAATTTCTGCACCGTCTCAAGCAGCAAGTCTTGAATTGCTTGAATGTTATGCAGCAATGTATGAATATTCGGCAACTCCTGTTCCTTAGCTAATGCCTGCCAGCCGTCATTATTGGTTAGCCACATTTTGAGCAGGCCGCCCAATCTTCCAAGGTCGGAATTGACTTTAGACATTTCCATCACTGCATCGGCATCAAAGATGCCTTTGGGCTTGTAATGCAATCCAAGATTGCGCAAATAGGTGGCAACTGACATGGAGCAATTTTTAGCATTCTGTTTGATAGCTATATTTTCTGCGGGTAATACAGGCACGCGAAGATGATGTATTCGTTGCCTCGATCTCGATGGTTTCATGTCCATAAGATTGCCCATAAAGTAGCAATTAACGCCTCACATGGCGCATAATTCTAGTTTACAACCATTACATGTTCTATGGGAGTGGTAGCCAGTGCCATAATATGTAGGAGTAATCCTGTTTATGTCGTCGGAGATGGGATTTGGAGGGGCTTTTTCTTAAACAAGGCGGCAGCTAGATGCCCAAAGGGACAACTTATCGTTGAGCACAAAGTGCGAATAAGATGTAATGTTGGCCAACATTACACATCCTGCCCACTTTACTTCCTCAACTTTCTCTATAACCTAGTTAGCTCACTTTGGACAGTAAAGGAAATGCGCTAAAAAAATAATATGGATATAAATAATCCTCAAAACGCATTAATCTTTAAGCGATAATTTACCCCCCCCGTGCTCAAAAAATCAGTTATTTATGCGCATATTATTAATTGAAGACGATCCGTTACTTGGTAAAGCACTGGAAACCGGGCTTAAGCAAGCTGGCTATAAACCGGAATGGATGCAAGACGGGGAAAGCGCGTTGCTAGCAGCGCAGGTCAATGTTTTCGACGCCATCGTGCTCGACATTAATCTACCCAAATTATCGGGGCTGGAGGTGCTCAAGCAAATCCGACTGTCTTCCAATGTACCCATTATTATCATGACTGCCCGCTACAGCCTCGACCAGAAGGTCGAAGGGCTTGACCTAGGCGCGGATGATTACCTTGTAAAGCCTTTTGAGCTACCTGAATTGTTAGCCCGTCTTCGGGCGATTGTACGGCGTAGCCAGAATCGCACTAATCCTATTATTAGCTGCATGGACGTAGAACTCGATACCGTGGCTCGCACCATCAAAAAATCAAACGAATGGATTAAACTTTCCGCCAGAGAATACCAGATAGTTGCTTTGCTCATGCAACGCGTAGGTAAAATCGTAAGCAAATCAGAGCTTGAGGAGCAAATCTATAGCTGGGATGGCAGTGTCGAAAGCAATACCATAGAAGTCGGTATTTATAATATCCGCAAGAAACTCGGGCATGAGCTTATCACGACTATTCGCGGCGTAGGCTATGTAGTCAATCCATGATAAAAAAATCACTTACTACCCAATTATTAAAAACAGTCACATTACCGATTATTACAGTGATAATTGTGGTGGGAATCCTAGCGTATTGGAGTTCTGAAGATGAAATTTTTGAAGTCTATGATTCACAGCTTATCACGATGGCGAATGTGTTATGGTCAATGGATAAGAGTGGACATAATCCAAGCCAAACTCCAACTAAGGTGACATCCGAAAGCCTGAATCTTTCAGAGGAAAATCAGGCAGCCTTAAACGAATATGCCAAATGGCGTTCTTTCCGTTACTGGAAGAATGGCAAGCTTGTGATTGCTTCCGACAATGCACTGCCAGAATCCACCCCTCCCTTTCTAGAAGGCTTCACCGATACAGTGCTGACAGACGGGGAATGGCGTGTGTTTTCCCTTTATATCAAGGATGAACACAGTATCGCGGAAGTCGCTGAAAAACGCACGGCGCGAAGTGAAATTATCGAGAAGATAATGACGGGATTGCTATTACCGCTTATACTCTCACTACCCGTTATCATATTTTTTATCTGGAAAGGCATTCAATGGGGTCATAAAGACTTGCGGCGGTTTACTTCTGCCATTAAAAGACGCTCTCCTGATGATTTATCGAATATAAATACAGCGCATATTCCGCATGAAATAGAACCGTTGGCCGAAGCTATCAATCAATTACTTGCCAAGCTAAAAAATTCACTGGCGCAAGAGCGGCTTTTTACTGAAAATGCTGCGCATGAATTACGCACCCCCTTAGCCATATTAAGCATCCAGACCAATGTTATCTTTAATGCCCATAACCAGGGCGAACGCGATAGTGCCTTACAAGAGCTGTCCAAAGGTGTAAGTAAAGCCTCGAAGCTGCTAGACCAATTGCTTTTACTGGCAAGAATCAGCCATCAGATCATTCCACTCGCACCAATTACCCTGTATGACCATACACAAAAAGCTGTTAAGGCCGCTTACCCTGAAGTGCTGAAGAAGAAAATTGACATATCTTTAGGTGGCAAAGAAAACATAAAAATACTCTCAAATGCACCGTTTTTAGCCATCTTGCTTGGCAATCTCATTGATAACGCCATCAAGTACTCCCCCATTGAAGGCAACATCACATTAAGTGTTGGTATGGATGAGAATATACCCACTCTAATGATTGTCGATAATGGCTCCGGCATTCCTGAAAATGAATATCCAAATGTTTTCAAACGTTTTTACCGGCTTGAAGGCAATACGCAGGAAGGTAGTGGCCTAGGGCTTGCCATTGTCCAAAATATTGCAGAAATTCTGAATATTAGAATTATGCTTTTCACTCCCACCACCCATCAGGGGCTTGGTATAAAGCTATCATTTCTAGCTCTTTAGACGTATTCCCTCTCACACTTCAGTTTTCATTCAGTTTGGCAGAGTAGTTTTGCCAATTGTTAAGAACTGGGCATAGCAGTGCCCTTGGGAATAAAGCTATGACTATTTTACCTAAAATACGAATACTGGCTTTGGGCATGGTGTCTGCCGCCATTTTTTCGTCTATGGCCAATGCTGCAAACATGGCGAATGATGATGAACTGGATATACCCGTTGCTTCAGCTGAGGTTCCGGCGAACGATTCGCTGGAAGGGTTTAATCGCCCCATTTTCTCTTTTAATGTCACGTTGGATAAATATGTTTTGAAGCCAGTTTCCAAGGGGTATCACTGGGTTTTTCCTGGTGTAGTGCGTGAGTCGATTGGCAATGTTTTCGATAATCTCGGTGAACCCGTCAATTGTATCAACGGCATTTTGCAATTAAACCCGCAAAAGAGTTTCACTGCCTTCTGGCGGTTTGCATTAAATTCCACCTTTGGCTTTGCAGGATTACGCGATTTTGCCGGGCATGACGCAGGGTTAATCCATCATAAATATTCTTTTGGCGAAACATTGGAAACCTATGGGGTTGGCTCTGGTTCTTACCTTGTCGTGCCTCTGCTTGGGCCATCCACAGTGCGTGATGCGGCGGGTGATGTGGTGGATACTGTCATCGACCCATTCACCTATATTACCCCGGCACGGATTGATAATGCGCTGACAGTGGTGGAAGTGGTCGACCAGCGCGACCAGAACGCGACACTGATTGATGAGATTTACGACAATTCGCTTGAACCATACATTGCAATGCGGAGTGCCTATTTACAGAATAAAAGCTTTGTTTCCCGTAATGGCAAAATCAAACAACTCGATGACTAATTATCAAACCAAAGGACACACTTCATGAAACACATTCCCATTGTACCCGCTATCCTTCTTGCCGCCTTTCTCCAGTTACCTGCCAGTGTTTCCTATGCTGCGGATTCCAGCCAGCATGTAGCGAAGCAAGCGGCCAAGGACACAGCCATGACCAAGGAAGTATTTATTGATAACATGGCGGAACAAGTAACAAATGTGCTGAAAAACGATAAGAAAAGCTTTGCCGAAAAACAAGCTGCACTACGCAGCATGTTTGCGGAAGTCGTCGATACGGATTGGATTGCCAAATTTGTGCTGGGTAAGGCATGGAAAGAAGCGACACCACAGCAAAAAGAGAAATACACCGAACTTTATCGCACTTACCTGACCGAAACCTATGTCTCCAAATTTGATGAAGAATCGGGAAGCAAGGTGAAGGACATCAAAGTCAAAGGCATTAAAGAAGCTTCAGGCGACACGTTCTCTGCCCATACTGAAATCGTGCAAAGTGGTACTGAGCCTCCTGTAAAAGTGGATTACCTGCTGCGCCAGAAAGAAGGGCAGTTTAAGGTGATTGACATCACCATCGAAGGCATCAGCCTGCTTGCCACCCATCGGCAGCAATTCAGTGCGCTGGCGAATGCAAACGGTATCGACGCGGTCATTACAAAACTGACCGAATTCACTACTCACAAAGCATAACGGCATTGGGCAGGGCGTAGAATAACCCTGCCCATCACTCACATGCCAATGTTTCACTCAACCAGCGGTTGGCATGTACCGCTGATAAAGGAGGTCAATGTATGACTAACATTAGCAGTGCGCCTGTCGCGTCACTGTCGCTGCCTAAAACTGCCCCTGTGGCAGCTGGCGGCGATATTGATGGAGATGGGGCGGGAGGCGGGGCTGTGAAGCAACCTGCTCCGCAAAGCAGCAATTTCTCAAATTCAGCGGTAATACTGAGTTTGAGTCCGGCTGCACAAGCTATTGTCAATGGTACAAGCGGCGCATAAGTAGCGTCGTAAAAACCACCCCTGACGTTTTTATGAGTTCATGAAAGCGTTAGGGGAATATTTTGAAGCGTTATTTCGACGCTTCACCACACTAAATAAAAGATGGTTATGATGCGAATTATTATCCCAACACTGCTGATAATAGGCTTATCCACGCCAGTCCTTGCGGAAGGGCTTTCATGTAGCATTCGCCCAGCAGCAGATACACCTACCATCGACCTTCCCAATCTTGCAAAGATTACTCAAGCGGATGCGCAAAAAATTGCTCTTGATGATGTTAAAGCAAAAAACAAGAAAACGCTTGATGGTGAGTTAGAAGTTGAAAATGGATGTCTTATCTATTCCTTCGACATCCGCATTACTAAAAAATCAGGGCTTGAAGAAATTATGATTGATGCCGGAACGGGAAAAATCCTTTCACATAAGCATGAAAGCGCCGCACAAGAGGCCGTCGAACATGCCCAAGATGCCAAATCCTCAAAAATGCCTTAATAGCAACATGAACATCATAGCTATGAAGCATCAACCAAGCATGAGCAAAGTGCCTGTCGTCACTCTGGCTTTCTGGGTCATTAAAATCCTTGCGACAACGCTGGGTGAAACGGGGGGTGATGCCGTATCCATGTCGATGAACCTTGGCTATGCTATAGGCAGCGTCATTTTTATTGGTTTTTTCCTTGTGAGCGTAATTGCTCAAGTAACTGCAAAATCTTTTCATCGCTTTTTATATTGGGCAGTTATCGTGGCAACCACTACAGCTGGCACAACAATGGCAGATTATGCGGATCGTTCCCTTGGCATTGGTTATATAGGGGGTTCCCTTGCGCTTTTTGCCATGCTGATGGCGGTGCTTGGATTGTGGTATCTCGCTGTCGGCTCTGTATCTGTAACGCATATTACTTCACGTAAAGTCGAAACATTCTACTGGGTTACTATCCTGTTTTCCAACACGCTTGGAACCGCTCTTGGTGATTTCCTTGCTGACAGTTCCGGGCTTGGCTATGAAGGCGGCGCGCTGGTTTTCTCCGCCTCGTTAGTGTTAGTAGCTGCCGCTTATTACTATACGAAATTATCTCGCACTTTATTGTTCTGGGCAGCCTTTATCCTCACTCGTCCACTGGGTGCTACGGTCGGGGATATTCTTACCAAAACACATGAGCATGGGGGGCTGGACTTAAGCCGTTTCAGTTCTTCAGCAGTCATCGCCATCCTTATGGTTGTCTGTATTTTATGTACGTCCAGAAAAGCTGGCAACCATTCATGATACCTGTGGATAGGCGAACCATGATTGAAAAACGCGATAGCTGGGATATTGAAAAATACCAAAAACTGGTAAACTCCTTGCCAAAGGCAGGGACTATTGCACTTACTTTCCTCCAGCCTAATGCGGGAGAGAAAATTCTGGATTTAGGTTGCGGCGAAGGCACATTAACAGAAAAAATCCAGTCTATGGGTTGCCATACGCTAGGCATTGATTCCAGCCCCAAGATGATCAAAGCCTGTGCATCACGTAATATAAACGTGCAACTCATGGATGCGCGCTTTCTGAAGTTTGATGAAGAGTTCGATGCCGTATTTTCTCATGCTTCGCTTCACTGGATGAATGGGGCTGAAATGGTGGTGAAAGGCGTTGCTAAGGCATTAAAAAATGGCGGACGGTTTATTGCAGAGTGTGGCGGCATCGGAAATGTCAGCATTATTGAATCGAGCCTGATAAACGCTGTCATCAACGCCGGATTCGATGCTCACAGCCCTTGGTACAATCTTGATGAAACCGATTACAAAGCCATGCTTGAAAGTCATGGGCTTAAGGTTGAGTTCATTCACCTGATTCCCATCATGGAGCCTTTACGCAATGGTATTCGAGCATGGCTTGAAATTTTCGCACATCAGTTTCTGATTGCCGTTCCTCATGAAATGCACAGCCATATTTTTGATGAAGCCGAAAAACTCATGCGCCCTTTATTATGCAATGAAGAGGGAATGTGGCACGCTGATTATGTTCGGCTGTCAGTGAAGGCGATAAAAACACCTGTTTCTGCTTGAGGGTAAAATGCCTGCATCCAAGGAAAAGGCTGTAATACACTGGCTCGGAAGGTCTTATACCCTTGCACAGGCAAACGTATTGGCAGTCAAGGAATACACGCGCAAACATTACAAAACCGTCGCAGGTATTTACCGCCTTATTCTTGCCAGAACTCCTGACGATGTAGATGCCTGTAATAATCTGGGATGCGCCTTGCGCGAAATGGGTCGTTATGATGAGGCTTTGGCTATTTACGACAAGGTTATAGCGCTTAAACCCGACTATGCTATGGCTCACAATAACCGGGGAGTCATACTGCAAACGCTGAAACGGTATGAAGAGGCTTTGGTGAGTTGCGATAAAGCCATTGCACTCGAATCCACATACAGCATGGGTTGGCAAAACAGGGGAACCATCCTTCAGGATATGGAACGCTATGATGAGGCTCTGGCAAGTTATAACCAGGCCATCAATCTTAAAATCGATAATGCTGCACTATGGTATAGCCGTGGCATTACACTGCATGAAATGAAGCGGTATAAAGATGCGCTTGCCAGCTACGATAAAGCGGTCAAACTCAAACCGGATTATGCCAAGGCGTATAATAACCGTGCCCTGACCCTCCATGCCATGACGCTCTACACCAAGGCGTTAGCAAGTTATGCTAAAGCCATAGTGCTAAAGCCTGATTCTGCCATGCTCTATAATAACCAAAGCATAACCTTGCTTGAAATCAGTTGCTACAGCGATGCGCTGATAAGTAGCGACAATGCCATTGCCCTTGACCCCGACTATGCGGAAGCCTAGTACAATCACAGCGCGGCTTTACGGGAATTAAAGCGATATGACGAGGCACTGGCCAGTTGTGACAAAGCCATAGCACTTAAGCCGGACTACGCGATGGCTTACAATAATCGGGGCGACATTTTGGTGAGCAAGGGCGATATGCCAGAAGCAGAGGAAATGTTTGCCAAAGCACTTTCGCTAAAACCGGATTTTGCAAATGCCTTTATCAATCTGACCAGTATCCGAAAGTATTGTAACGTTAATCATGTGGATATAAAGACCATTCAAACAATACTCACTAAACCTGATACCTCGTCAGATGATAAAGAATTGCTATATTTCGCGTTGGGCAAATTTTTGATGATTGCGGTGCTTATGATGAGGCGTTTGAATATTACCGGCAGGACAACCAACTCTGTAATGCTAAGGTTTGTTATAATGCCAAAAAATTAAGCAAGTTTGATGACGATATCATCAATGTATTCAGCAAAGATTTGCTGAATACATTGCTTTCGATTGCGCCGGACTGCCCATCCCCTTTGTTTATTGTCGGTATGCCACGGTCAGGCATTACGCTTATGGCGAGTATTTTATCCAATCACCCCGCGATACATACCGCAGGGGAATTATCCACAATAATAGACTTTACCTCACAATTACCAAAACTAATGGGAAACATCATAGCCTATCCGCAAGCAGCGAAGCATATTGTTCCTGCTGTCGCCTCACATTTTATCCACACCTATAATGCCCGACTGAAACGTGATGCTCCACCTGATATTACCTACATTATTGACAAGCAACCGCTCAATTTCAGGCATCTTGGGTTAATCGCCATGTTGTTTCCCAAGGCACGGATTATTCACTGTACTCGCCATCCTTTAGATACCGCTCTTTCCAATTATTTCCAGCGTTTTTTATTGTCTCTTGATTATTCATTCGATTTAGAAAATGTCGGGCATTTTTATAATCAATATGCAAAAGTCATGAAGCATTGGCGTAAAATTATTCCTTTGCCACTACTTGAAATCAGCTATGAGGATATGATTGCAGGTACGGAGCAAACAGCGCGACAAGCGATAGAGTTTCTGGATTTGGAATGGGATGAGCGATGCCTTTCTCCCCATACCAATCCATACGCAGTAGAAACCGCTAGCAAATGGCAGGTGCGTCAACCGATATACCAGCAATCCGCGGGAAGATGGCGGCATTATGAGAAACATCTGGAACCTCTGAAAGAGATACTGCAATTTTGTCAGTAAGACGTTTGGAAACAAAACGACATAATCAAACAACATATTGATTAGTTTGTATTAAGTTTATTCCGCCAATCGTATTGCAACCAGCTAATTAATTACTTAGTAACGTTTAAAGCGTACTATAAACAAGTGCTATATGTAATGGCATGAAACATCTCATGTAGGAAACAATATCATGACATCTATCAGCACACCGGTTACTCCTGTAGTAATACAAGCACAGTCGCCAAGCCCACAGGTTAAACAGGCGATAGCATCCCCTTCAAGTTCTTCTGAAAGTACCTTCGGAGAAGCAGTGAATGTGAGTTTAAGCGCACCTGCACAGGCAGTTGTTGCAAATCAGCCTGCGTCTTCCAGCACTTCCCCTGAGACTTCATCCGCACCTGTTACACCACGAGCTAAAGAGCAAGCATCTGTAGCACCCACCGCAGCACCTGTTGTTAATATCGCCGCACTTATCTCCGCCGCCAAACAGAAGGTAGCACCTCAAGTAGGCATAAATGGTGCGAGTGATGTTGTGGATAGCAAAGGCAATATCAGCAAAGTCCAGCTGGCTATCGAAATCGCTGAACAAGCAAGAAAAGGCTAAGCCAAGATGTAATAACGAGGTGGGCAGGATGTGTAATGTTGGCTAACATTACGTCTTATTCGCACATTGTGCTCAACGATAAGTTGCCCTGCCGGGCATACGGCTACCGCCTTAATTAACCCCTTATGGCCTGTGTAGGAAATTGCACTGCGTCACGCCATTGTGCCACGTCTTCGACTTTTTCCCGTTGGTAAATCTGGTGAATCAAGTCAGAGGAATGATTGACGAGGCGCATCGCCACTTCACGAGGCACACCCGCACGGCGTAGTCGATTAACGTAGGTGACGCGCAAGCAGTGGAAACATAAATGTGACATTTTGATTTAAATAAAAAATTGCTGCCAGCGGCGTGATGGCTGGAAGGGGAATTCAACTGTGAATTCCTGCTTTGCTTTATGAATGCGTTCAAATAATGGGCGTAGTGCAGACGGCATCGGAACAGAGAATGCCCGATCTTCGCCGCCTTTCGGTGAAGGGAAAGTGATTTTGTTCTCTTTAAAATCAATACAGTGGAGCGGCAAGCGCGTTTCTCGCAAACGACAGCCCGTATGCAGGGAAATAGCAAACGCAATTTGCATCCACTCCGGTTCGCTTTTCAATGCTTCTTGGATTACATGTATTTCTTTATCCGTCAGTTCTGGCTTCTTAGCAGCCTTGTCACGACGTAGCTTGAGGCTTACAAGCGGGTTGGCATCGGCATGGCCAAGACGTACTGCTTCACCCATAATCATGGCGAGGAGCTTCAATTCCATAATGGCGGTATTGCGCCCGCTTGTTTTACCGGTTTTCTTTTTGTAACTTGTACGCCACTCAATATACTCCAAAGCATTGCGGTAGGTAATGGCACGGGGTGAATGGTAGTGGTTTTCTTGCAGCCAGCTTGCTAGCCAAGACCAGTTACCGGTATAACGCTGGAAAGTGCTAGGGCTTTCGCAATGGCGTTCCAGATACTGATGCACCCAGCTATCCCAGCCGCCACCGCTAAGTTCACCTACGTTACGGTTGAGTTCTTTGGCTTCCAGTTGCGCACGTAGGACACGTGCCTTGACCGTTTCTGCGGGATCATCTGCCCGCAGGCCGGTGGATTTATTACGACGCGTTCCGTCACTATCCATGAATTGGACGAACCAGAAGGGCGAGTTTTTCTTCTTGTAAATGGAGGCCATAAAACGAGTGCAGTTTGTGCAGTAAACTTACTGCACAAATTCAGAAATTCAAGGGAAAATATAGCACTATCAACCACTATAAACCATCATCCTAGTAACAAGGGTTCGATTCCATTCACCCGCTCCAGTCTCTTAGAGCCTCCTTAGGTATCAGCAACTTATTGCTATTACTAACTTTCTATACCATTAGTTGGTATGGAACACTTATAGCATTATTTAAAGCCGGATATAGCCTATTTAACTGGCAAGCATACTCAGCGCCACGGCCTCGGCGATTTTGATGCCGTCGACACCGGCGGACAAAATCCCGCCCGCGTAGCCAGCGCCTTCCCCGGCGGGGAACAGGCCCTTAGTGTTGAGGCTTTGAAGACTCTCGTCGCGCTTGATGCGGATGGGCGAGGAGGTGCGGGTTTCAACGCCGGTGAGCACAGCATCTGGCATGTCGTAACCTTTGATCTGGCGGCCGAAGGCGGTGAGTGCTTCGCGGATGGCGCTGATGGCGTAGTCGGGCAGGCAGGAGGATAAATCCGTGGGCGTGACGCCGGGTTTGTAGGAGGGGATGATATCGCCCAGCGACGTGGACGCGCGACCCGCGATGAAGTCGCCGACGCGCTGGGCGGGAGCCGCGTAGGTGCTGCCGCCGGCGATGAAGGCGGCGGATTCCCAGATGCGCTGGAAATCGACACCCGCGAGCGGCCCGCCGGGATAATCGACTTCCGGGGTGATGCCGACAACGATGCCCGCGTTGGCGTTGCGCTCGGCGCGCGAATACTGGCTCATGCCATTGGTGACGACGCGGTTTTCCTCGGAGGTGGCGGCGACCACCGTGCCGCCCGGGCACATGCAGAAGCTATACACGTCGCGCCCATTTTTTGCGTGGTGGACGAGCTTGTAGTCGGCAGCACCTAAGATGGGATTGCCAGCGCTCGGGCCGAAACGCGCCACGTCGATCAGGGACTGCGGATGCTCGATGCGGAAGCCAATGGAAAACGGCTTGGCTTCGACGTAGACACCGCGGTCGTGCAGCATCTGGAACGTATCACGCGAGCTATGTCCGATGGCGAGCACCACGTGGTCGGAGGCAATATGCGTGCCGTCGGCGAGCACCACGCCACGCACATGGCGCGTGGCGTTGGCGTGTGTGTCGACATCGAGGTCGGTGACGCGGCTTTCGAAACGGTATTCGCCGCCGAGGGATTCGATGGTGGCGCGCATGTTTTCGACCATTTTGACGAGGCGAAACGTGCCGATATGGGGGTGCGCTTCGATCAGGATTTCAGGGGGCGCTTCGGCTTTGACAAATTCGGTGAGAACTTTGCGGCCGAGATGACGCGGGTCTTTGATCTGGCTGTAGAGCTTGCCGTCGGAAAACGTGCCCGCCCCGCCCTCGCCGTATTGGACGTTGGATTCGGTGTTTAGGATGGATTTTCGCCACAATCCCCACGTGTCCTTGGTGCGCTCGCGCACGACCTTGCCGCGCTCAAGGATGATCGGTTTGAAGCCCATCTGGGCGAGCAGCAATGCGGCGAACAGGCCGCATGGCCCGGCGCCGATGACGATGGGGCGGGATTTCAAATTCGCGGGCGCTTTGGCCACGGGTTTGTAATCAATATCCGGCGTGGGCTTCACGTTTACGTCTTTGACGTAGCGCTTAAGGATTCCCGCTTCGTCTTTCACCTCAACATCGAGGGAATAAATCAGCACGATACTGGCTTTCTTGCGCGCGTCATGAGCGCGGCGGAAAACTGTGCACGAAAGCAGTTCTTTCGGCGTGATTTTGAGGCGCGCTAGGGCGGCCTGCGCGATGGCTTCGGGCGGGTGGTCCAGCGGGAGTTTGATTTCGGTGAGTCTCAGCATGGCATGCTTGTATCGCCAAACGCGGGCAAAATCGAGCTATTTCCGGTCCAGCGCCCAGGTGTTTTTATCGTCGGTGTAGACGGTTAAGTCATTAGATTCGCTGTTATTGTAGTAAATATACAGTGCATTGGCCGCTGGTAAAGGCGCGATGCCGCCAGTACCGGCCCATGCGTTATAGGGCGCAAAAAGCTGACGCGTAGCGTGCGGGAAGACGCTCAGGAAGGTGTTGGAATAGCGCACGCTGAATCGGTCGCCCATGTTGGGCAAAGTATGCACGTTGGCTATGACGATGCCATCGGGCTTCAGGCGGCGCTTCACTTCTTGCAGGAATTCCTGCGTAACCGTTTCCATAGGGATGGAGCGGATATTGGTATAAACGTCTATAATTACGAGGTCATACGCGTGTGTGTCGCCGTGCACGAAGGCGCGCGCTGAGGCGGGCACGAAATGCTTGTTAGGCGTGAGTTTTGCTTTGAGGAAATTTTCTTCCGCGATCTTGAGCAAATCCTTGTCGATGTCGACGAAAGTGTAATGATTGATGGTATCGGAAAGCCCCATCGTAAACCCGCCAGCGCCGATGACGAGGATGTCGCGTGGGGGATTGGCGGCTTGCAGAGGCTTAAGGAAATTATCGTCGATATAACGGATATAGTTGAATTTATACGATTCCGGGTCGATGGCGCCGATGGCCGAGGAGTTGGAATGGTTGAGCGTTAAATAGCGCACGCCGTTAGTTTCGCCGACCATCGCGAGGTTGTAGTCGTTATTGGAAACGACGCCGATATTGCGCATCGATTCGCTGCTGTTGAGCATGACAACCAGCGACAGGATAACTGCACCGGTGATGGTTTCCGAGGATAAGAAACGGCGCGACAATAACGGAATCAGCAGGAATAACAGCCCCATCGTGATGACAACCGTAATGTGAACACCAAGCCACATCATCAGCACCAGCGTGGAAAACACCGAGCCGACGAACGAACCTGTGGTCGAAAAAAATAACATTTTGCCGGTGATTTCGCTGATGCGCTGGCGCGAGAAATAATTGCTCACCAGCGGTACGGTTTGCCCGAGCACGAAGACGGGCCAGACGGTAAACAGCAAGCAGTAAATAGTCGTCTGAGCGAGGCGATGGGACACGCCCGCGGCGGTGAGCAGAGTGAAGAATGCGTTCATGAACGGATATGACAAGCCGATGCCTAAGATCGCCAGCGCATAGAGAATGTTTTTGAGCAGGATGCTGCGCGCGGAACGCTTGGTGCGCTTGAGCGCCTGCCCGCCGCGATGGTAGCCTACGGCAAGGGGCATCAGTACGGCGCTGATGATAATCGACACCGTGTCGGTGCCGGAGCCGACGAAGGGGATAAGCTCGCGGATGGTTAGCAATTCGCAGGATAAGACAACGTAGCCTTCGATGAAGATGATGAAAAAAAGCAGCGCGAGTTTCGAGGGTTTCATGTGAGCATGATTAGCGCGTCGACCGTGTCGATCAGTTCCTGGTCGAAGCCGATGGCGGAAAAATCGACGTCGAATTCTTTTTCGAGGAAGACCACGGTTTTGACTGCGTTTAACGAATCCAGCCGCCCACTGGAAAACAGCGGCTCGTTATCGGCAAACGGCAGGGGGTCTCCCTTATCGCGGAGCAGTTCAGTGAGGAAATCGCGGATTTTTTTGTGGTTGTCGGTCATGCCCGCATTGTCCCTGAGAACCCGAAAAGATGCAATAAGAACTCTAAATGCTGCGCCAGATGCGCGTCTCGCCCCTCATAGGCGAATACCTGTAACAGGCAGAAAAACAACCAGACCCGGGCGCGGCCTAGCAATGCGTTGCGAGGTTTTGGTTTCGCCAGTTGCGAACAGCAGATGCCGAGGGTGAGCAAAAGCGCGTAAAATGCGTAGGTCTGGAAACCGGTGATGGCATCTACTAACCCGAACTCGGCAACGGCGCGGATATCTTTGAAGAAATGGAATACGATATTGCCCACGCAGGACGCCATGAACGTGGCGAATAGCAAACGCAGACGCTCGTGGTGTTTGAAGCAGCGCAGGAAGGTGGGGTAGAAGAAAAAATCCACCAGCAGCTCTTTGAAGTAGTAATAATACCGATTCCAGAATTCCGCGATGGTGGCGGCGCTGAACGGGTGGTAGGTGTTGCGCAGCAAGTTGAATCCGGCCACCCGCGCACACGCGACGAACGCATTGCCCAGAAATGCTAAGCGCAGCACGGATTCGATGAAGGCACAAAATAGACTCGCCCAGCAGGTATACCACGGGTACGGTGAGCCTTCGAGCTGGCGGATAAAGGCGTGCTGGTCACTTGGGATATTGAGCTTGGCATGGGCGATGAAGACGAAAATCACGAGGAACATTTTCAGGAGCATGCATTCCAGAAGCAGCGCTAGCCCGCGCACTTGCATGGCGGCGAGCTGGCCAGCGTCTTTGGCTTGCAGCTTGGTTAGGTTTGCTAAGCCTTTACCCAGCGGGACGATAGAGATGTTCCAGTTCCAGAACGCATGGAATGCGCCAAGCTGCAAAGGAAGCCTGCGCTGCTTGTGGTTATGGTCGATCAGCGCATAAGCGAAAAACCAGAGGTAGGAGGAAAACACGTTGATAAATTCCCACAGCGTTACCAGCGCTACGCCGTGCACCAGGTGCGAATCGGCAAAGAGCAGGAGCGCGAATAAAAATACCAGCAGTGATAGCACCGGACGGCGAATCCGCCGCACTCGCATGATGTGCAGCGTAAGCCCCGCGAGCAGGAAAAACACGGCCAGCATGGCATAGCGTAAGCTTGGCAGGTCGATGTCTACATGCTCACGATCGGCGATCATTTGAGACAGCGTCGGATTATACCAGAATGGGTGCACCAGCAGCGAAGCAAACGTGGCCGTCGCCACAATGCGCCAGCGCTGCGCGGGCGCGAACGTGCAGCCCACCAGCGCCAATATCGCGATAGCCCATACCGGCACGGAATCGACCATCGTGGAAAAGGCGAAACCGAACACGGCGAGTAAGAAGCACTTGCCCGCGACTGTTTGCGCAAAGTCTCGCGCGCTGGTTTCGAGTTTCAGCATTCGCCAGCGTCCAGCCTGGCGATTAACGCTTTGCGGTCAACTTTGCCGTTGACGTTGAGCGGCAGTGTGTCAAGGATATGGGTGTTGGCGGGCACCATGTAGGGCGGCAATCGCTTGCGAATGGCATCGCGGATGTCGCTCGGAGTACGTGCCGTTGACGAGGCGAACGCGACGATACCGCTGGCGGTGCCATGCTCCATCGGCCACGCCACGGCGGCGACCATATCGCTGCCGCAAATGTCGCGCAGATGCGCTTCGATTTCTTCGAGTTCGACGCGGTAGCCGAGCACTTTGACCTGATTATCGATGCGGCCCAGATGGTGGTAATTGCCGTCGGCGTCCTGCATGGCGAGATCGCCGCTCAAATACCAGCGCGTGCCGTCGATGGTGCGGAAACGTTGTTCGGTTAGATGCGGGGCGTTGAAATATCCCGTGGCGAGCTGCTCGCCGGCAAGGGCGAGTTCACCGGGCTGGCCTTGCGGCACGGGTTGCAGGTGCTCATCGACGATGACAGCTTGTGTGCCGGGGAATGCTTTGCCGATGGCGATGATATCGCGCCCGGGCGTGACCAGGGGTGTGGCGGTCATGATGTGCGAGGTGCAGATGACGGTGGTTTCGGTGGGGCCGTAGGTGCAGTCGATGACGCTGTTTGGCGCGGCTTCGCGCCATGCGAGCGCTGCGGTAAGCGGCAGAGCTTCACCTGCGAAAAGTGAACAGCGTAAAGTAGGGAACAGGCCGGGGGTGAGAATGCCCATGTTTTTCATCAAGGTGATGACTGACGGCACGGAAAACCAGAAGGTGAGCTTGTGGCCCTGCACGAATTTGACGGGGGCCATAACCTGTGTAGCGGGAATCAGGTGTAACGATGCCCCGGCGTTCCATGTGGTGAACATGTTGGAAACCGAGAGGTCGAAGCTTAAATCCACGGGTTCGGCGACGCGGTCTTCGGGCGTGAGGTGGTGCTTGTCCTGAAGAACCCGCACGTAGCAATCCAACGCGCTGGCAGGGATCATCACGCCTTTGGGGGCACCTGTGGTGCCGGAGGTGAAGATGATATAGGCGGTGTCGGCGGGCTGCCATGCGACGGGCGTGAATGCGATGGGGGTGGGCAGGGAATCTGTGGGTGCCAGAAGGTGAGCGGGGCATGCGGCGCGGATATTATCGGTGAGCAACTTGGCACCGTTGGCATCGCAGATCAGCGCGTCGAGGTGGGAGAGTTCGAGCACGGCTTTTAAGCGGTCCGGCGGGAGTTTGAGGCTGATGGGAACGTAGGTCGCCCCTACCCAACTAGCAGCTAGCACACCGGCGCAAGCCTCGATGCTGCGAGAGCCGAGAATGCCTACGCGCTCTGGGCGTTTGCCTGCGGGCAGCCATGCAGCAATTTTGCGGACGAGCAAGGAAAAATCGCGATAGTTAAGCTCGCGCTGCGTTTCGGAAATAGCGAGGCGATCGGGATAGGTCAGGCTACTTAGGTAAAATGGCTGCGCGGGATTCATGCGCTGAAGCTACTGTAATTTACATGCAATTACATCGTTTTTTTGCGCACCCATAATTTAGGCGGTCTGCAGGCAGCAAGCCCTGACGCAAGCAACACGCCGCCCACAACGATACTCGCGAGCAACCCTCCGAGCGGCGATAGCGACAGCCCGCGGAAGAGGAGCGCCAACGGCAGCCATGCGATCACGATGGCAAGGGCCGTGGTGAGATAGGCGCGCGCAGGACGGTGGCTTGAGAGCTTCAAGCTGTGTGCGGCACGCACCAGCCACCAGACCGGCACAAGCTGGATTGCGGCAAACATCAGCGCCATGCCAGGGAGTCCTGCCAGCGCCTTGCCGACCAGACAGGCAGGCAAGACGAGCACCGCGAGTAAAGCGTTGGCGACCAGCGGCCCGCGCGGGGCTTCATGTGCGTAGAGAATCTGCTGCCAGACAGTAGCGAGCAGCATGCCCGGCAGCGCCCAGACGCCAATGGCGAACACCTGTGCCACCGCATCGACATCTTCACCGGTCATGCGGCCATACTGGAAGCACAGCGCGGTGATGTCATGACTGGCGAGCGTAAGCGATAGGCACAGCGACAGCGACAGCACCCATGTGCACTGGAGCGTGATGGCGTTGACGTTATCGTTGCTGGTCCCTGCCCCACGACGCTGCACGAGCCACGGTAAAAGCACCATCTGGATGGTGGTTTGTGCCAGCATGGCGGGGGTGGAAATGAGCTTGAATGCGTAGTTAAAAATGGCGATGCCGCTGCCCGTGATAGCCAGCGCGATGTACGGCGCGTATTGCGGGAACATGCTGAAGATGTTGCTGGTGGCGGTGGTGAGGTAGCTTTTGAGTAGGAGTTTATCGAGTTTCCAGCCGGTTTTTAACATGACGATGGGCCGGGGCAGAATGTCATCGACGCGGTAAAACGCGGCCGCATGGAACATCAGGCGGATGAGGACGGCGAGGAACACGTAGCCCGCGAGGGTGGCGACGCTGGCTTTGGCGAGCCACAGCGCGAGGATGATGACCACGTTGAAAATGGCGTTGGCGAATGCCGGAACGGTGTAGCGTCCTCGAAATTGCAGCCATGCGGTGAGGATGGAATTGGCGGCCGTCATGGGAAGCGTCAGTAGGAAAAGCAGCAGCATCCAGCCGTGGCCGATGGCATCGGCGATGTGACCGGCGGTGTAGAACACCACCAGCGCGACAACAACGAAAATGCCCACGCTGAGGAGCAAGGATTGCCAGAAAATCGCGAGCGCCTCCTCGCGCGATGCTTTGCCGAAGGCGGGAATCAGCGTGGCCGAGGCGCCGCCGCCGATGAGCGTCAGCGTGATATAATCCGGGATGATGAGCAGCAAGATGGCCATGTCGGCCTCGTGCCCGACACCGAACGTTCCGGCGAGCAGCATTTCGCGGGCTAACCCCACAAGACGGCCCACAAGCATCCCGATGGTCACCAGCATGCCTGCGGAAAAGAGCGAGCGCAGCGTCATGGTTTTATGTGTTAAAGACGGAGTGCCTTAGTTTCCACTGGCCGTTTTCGTACTTCCACAAATGCGGCGAGCGGAATTCGTCGCAAAGTTCCGCGAAGGTTTCGCGCGTCATGATCGGGTGTTTGAATTTAGCCACGATATCTTTACCGAACTCTTTTTCGCGAATGGACATGTATTCGAATACTTCTTTTTCGAAGCGGGAGGGGTATTCGCCGTCGAATTTCTTCACCAGCGCCACGCCTTCGTCGTAATCGATGTCGCCGGAGCGGATTTCCTGCGAGGCGTCGTAGGTGGCACGTCCGATGCCGAATTTAATGAAAGTGGTGTAGTAGTGGAAATCGTCGACCTTGTCGTCGATGGAATTGTATTTCGAATACGTGCCAAGCGTGCGTTCCGGGGCGGCCTGAAAATCGCCGTGTTCGACGGCGTAGTAATAGGCTGATTGCGGGTGCCATTTGATGTAATGGCCTAGCCAATGGACTTCGATGCCCTTGTCTTCGACGACTTGGGGGTCGATGGGCATGTAAGGTTCGAAATCGTGTTGCTTGAAGCCGAAATCTTCTTTCAGTTCCTTGAACGACGTACCGCCGAGGAAGACGTCGGAATCGTCGGAGCTGGTGAAATATTCGTATTCCTTGAAGTCGCGCTTGGAGCTTTCGTTCTGGGCGGCGGGGTTACCGTATTCGGTGCCGGATTCGCCGTAGAAGATGAGTTTAATATCGTAAAGCGCGGCCATTTTAGCGGCTAGATGACGCTGTCCGATGATGAAAGGCTGGAACGGATGCAGCAGGCGTTCGGTGGAAAGGCGGGTAAGCAAGCGGTGCACGCGACCGTTGGGGGTGACGAGGTTATTGTCGAAGCCCGCATGGATCCACGCTTGCATGTTTTCCCAGCCCCAATCGGTGTAGATATGCGGCGCCCAGGTGACGGTGAGCGGGTTCATGCCGTATTTGTATTTGAGCAGGTGGGCTTGCATGAAGCTGTCCTTGCCGCCCGAGCCGGGGACGAGGCAGTCGTATTTCGTGCCGCCTGAGCGATGGGGGGCGAGCAGCGCTTCGAGCTGGCGCTCGCGCTCGGTCCAGTCCACTTCTTTTTTGTGCTGTTTGGTGAGGCAGGCGTCGCAGATGCCGTTGGTGAAAGCAATCACTTCTTTTTTGGTGGCGCGGGTGTGTTTCTGCTCGATGGTAGAGTTGGGGCGCTGGTTGGAGATGACGCAGGTTTTGCAGAATTCCACCTGTTGCGGCAGGCCGTAATAAGCCTCGTTAGGTGCGTCGGTTTCGTACTTTGCCAGCTTATTCATATAATGTGTCCAGAATGATGGTTGCAATCTTGGCGCTTGCGGGGTCGCGCGGTAACAAATGTTTAGCCTTATCGCGGATTTTCTCAAGTTTTTTGTTGTCGGTCAGGGCGCTGAGAATTTCGTCCGTGAGTTCGCAATACCCGTTGACGCCCCACGCCACGCCCATGCGCGCCAGCGGCATATCGTCATGGAAATCAGCATCAAGTTGCAAAATCCGCTTGCTCATGAGCGAGGCTTCGAGGGCGACCGTCGTGGTGCGGGCGATGAGCAGGTCAATATTGGCGAGCAATGCGTGGAGGTCGCAATCGGCGGCGAGATAGGCGTCTTTCTTACCTTGGAGCCACTCGATATACAGCTCGCGGGCTTGCGAGGGGTGCGGGCGAATCAGGTATACCGCGCCGTTGATGATGGTGGCCTCGTAACAGGCGTTCATTTCTTGCAGTATATCGGCGTCGGTTTTGAAATACGAACGTTTTTCAGGGGGGTGCCAGTAAGCGGGCATGTCGGCATGGAGCACAATGTTGCGGCCCGCGGCAGCCGGGAAATGGGCTTTAATCCATGCCACGTCCTTGTCTTTGGGCAGGGTCAGGATGGTGTCGAAGGCGGGATTGCCGGTGTAATGAAAGGTGCTTGCGGCAGGATTGAGCAGACCGTCTTCCATGAATTTATTTTTGGCGAATTCATTGAGGAAAGTCACGTGTTTTGCTTGCAGGATGTAGCCGCCGAGGCCGGTAAATAAATCGGTCATGATGAGCGTCGGGATGCCGCGCTTATTGGCGGTTTCGATGGCGGCGGCTTCGCTGCGCGGGGAGTTGGAAGTGATGACCATGTCGGGTTTTACATCATCCATGATGCGCTCCATGATGGTCAGCGGGTAGAACGCGTGGCGGATTTTGGCCGCGAATTCGGCTTCCGCGCCTGCTTTGCCTAGGCGGCTGACCAAATCTTTGTAGTTGAGGCCGAGATAGGCGACGGAGTCTTCAAGCGGAATGCCGATGGTCGGGGAATGGTGGATTTTGGCCAGTTCCGTGCCCCATGCAAGCGCGTCGGCGTCCGCCACCGGGTCGAGATAGTCAGTAAAACCGATGCAGTCCACGCCGTTGCGGTTGAGGGTAAGCTTTGCCGCAGGCAGACCAAGCACGGTGATATCGACCTCCGCATTCGCTTTGCGCAAAGCATGCACCACCGGGTAGACCATATGCGCGTGGCCGCCACCGTAGGTCACAAATAAAAGCTTCTTTTTCATGGTGATCTTACTATAGATAAGTGGCCCACTAGTCAACCGGACCGCCATGCTCAAGACGTTAATCGACCGAACCGCCGCCTTACTGACCCTCACCCTGCTTTTCGTGCCGATTTTCGTGCCGCTGTGGATTGCGATCTGCGCGACCTCGCGCGGCGGGGCGATTTATAGCCAGACCCGCATCGGTCTTGGCTGTGCGCCGTTCCAGCTGTATAAATTCCGCTCCATGCGAGTAGGCTCCGATAAGGCAGGTTTCCAGACACAGTCAGGCGACCCGCGCATTACGCCCATCGGGCGTTTCATCCGCAAAACCAGCCTTGATGAGCTGCCGCAATTACTCAACGTACTCAAAGGCGACATGAGCCTGATCGGCCCTCGCCCGGATACGCCGATGCAAAAATCCAATTACACCGAAGAAAATTGGACGCTTCGCCACACCGTGCGTCCCGGAATTACCGGCCTTGCGCAGGTCAACGGTCGCAGCGATATTTCCACAGAAAACCGCCTCGCCCTCGATCTCGAATACGCACGCGCCCACACGCTTGCAATGGACCTGTCCATCCTACTCAAAACCTTGAAGATTGCGCTTGGAAAAGGTGCGAACTGAGAGCGTTGCACAAGCGCGTTTTATCACATATAGTGCGGTTTTAGCTTTTGAGGGATGCAAGGAAAGATGAACAAGACATATGTGGTGGTGGGTGCTGGTTTTCGTGGTTTTTGCGATGCGATGCAACTGCTTAACGCTGGCCATAAAGTATATATTATCGACAAGGAGCCGTTTTTCGGTGGGATTTCCTATTCGATCGATCTGAAAGGGTTTGCTGTCGATAAAGGCGTGCATATGTTCGACGGCGTGCCGGCAGCACTCGGCGATATCGTCACAGAAATCATGGACGGCAAGGTGCGCACTATCGATTTTGTCTCAGTCAGCGCGTTTAATGGCAAATTGACCGACGGGTTTTCGCTGCCGGATTTATCCTCGCTCGATGAAGCAACCAAAGCGCAGATTACTACGGAATTAAAGGCGCTGGCCGCCACCAATGGGAGTGCGCGCACACCTAAGAACCTGACCGAATTGCTTGAAGACCGCTACGGCAAAACCGCCGGGCATATTTTCGCCGGAATTTTCCGTGATATTTACAACATCGACGCGAATGTGGTGCAGCCCGACGCGATTTCCAAAACCTCGCTCGGACGCCTGAAATACTTGGACGACCCCGAGATGGTGGCGCTGAAACAATCCAGCCCCTTCCTCGATAATGTCCTCGCGGCACGCCGCAAATCGATGGGTAAAGTCGATGATTTCGTCTCCGTCTATCCCGACACCGGCGAAGCGATGCGCGGCTGGTGCACGCGCGCGGCCACTTGGCTGGAGAAAAAAGGCGCGGTGATGTGCCTGGGTGAAAATATTACCGCTATTGAAAACGGCAGCGATAACATCACTATCGTCACTGATAAGCGCCGCATAGAGGCGGATAAGATTATCTGGACCAATGACAACACGCAAGCACTAGCCAAAACATTGGGCTTTGAATTTGATTTGAACGACTATATTTCCGGCACGCCGATGCTGTTCGCCGTGATGATTACACAGGCGAAACACATCAAAGACTTCACCTATTTACAGAACTTCAATCCCGAAGGCATCACCTTCCGCTCAGCGTCTGCCGGGATTTACGGCAACCAGATTACGTCGGAAGGCGCAAGCTTCATCACCTGCGAATGCCCCGCCGCTATCGGCTCGATCGAATGGGAAGCGTTCAAGGAATTGCACATGCCTATCTGGGAAGAATGCAAAGCGCTCGGTGTCGTTTCCAGCGACGCGACATTGCTCGACCACGCAGTTATCCGCCTGCCCTCAACGTTCAAAGTCGCCAAGCTCGGCTATGACGACAAGATCGCCGAGTTCAGCGACGAAGTGCGCAAACGCAATCCGCGCATCCTCTTCCGCGACGTCAAACCCTTCTTCCGCCGCGATATCTATCTCGATTCGCTGCACCTGCTGTCGCTAGTGGCCTGATGGAAACGTTGGCCAAAGATTACACGCAACACTGGGACGAAAAATTCTCCACCCGCGCGTGGGGCCGCTATCCGCCGGAAGATTTCGTGCGTTTCATGGGCCGAAATTTCAAGGATGCCGATAAGGCGAAGGTGAACGTACTCGAAGTCGGCTGCGGGCCGGGCGCGAATGTGTGGTTCCTGCACCGCGAAGGTTTTTGCGTCTCGGCCATCGATGTTTCGCCTGCCGCTATCGGGCTGGCAGGCACACGACTCGATACGGAAAATAAGGATTGCCGCAGCCCGCAAACGGATTTGCGCGTTGGCAATTTTTCGCAGCTGCCGTGGCAGGACAATCATTTCGACGTGGTAGCCGATATTTTTGCGCTCTATGCCAACACCACGAACATCATCGAAAACGCGCTGACAGAAATCCAGCGCGTAATGAAACCCGGCGGGTTGTTCTACGCAAAACTCTGGGGCACGCGCTGCACTGGCTACGGCACCGGCAACGAGCTGGAACCCGGCACGTTCGATAATATTCCAAGCGGGCCGTGCGCGCATATGGGTGTGTCACATTTCTTCACCCGCAAGGGCGTGGATGCGTTGTTCTGCAAGTATTTCGACACCATCGCTATCGATACGATTTTCCGGACGGACGTTAGCGCCAAACAGGATATCGAAGAATTGCACTGCCAATTCAAAAAGGCCGCGGCCTAATGCGCAGCATCTATTTCATCACACTCAGCCGCTCCGATTATGCCAGCACGCGCCCCGTCATACGCGCGGCACTCGCCGATAACGAGATTGACGCGAAGGTGATTGCGGGTGGCAGCCATTTGCTTAAGCGTTTCGGCAACACCATCGAACAGATTGAAAAAGACGGGCTTCCCGTGCATGCTACCGCCGATTTCCTGTTCGAAACCGACAACAGCCCGCAAGATCTGGCGGCTGCTTACGCCCGCGCGGTGAAGGTCTTCGTCGATATTTTTACTAAGGGCGCGCCCGACGCCATCTTCATCGTCGGGGACCGCTGGGAAATGCTGGCGGTGGCGAGTGCTGCGTCGATGTTGCAGATTCCTGTTATCCATCATTCCGGAGGCGATATTACGCAGGGCTCAAGCGATAACCAGACTCGCTATGCGCTTTCCTGCCTTGCACACCTGCATCTTGTGGCACTTCCGCAGCACCGCGAACGCCTGCTGAACATGGGCGAAGAAGACTGGCGCGTGATTACTACGGGGGAACCGGCGCTTACTGAACTGGCGTATTTTGCGCAAGCGGCGGGCGATATTTACGCGAAATTCTGGCTGAACAAAAACGAATCGTTTGCGCTTGCGACCTTCCATCCGACCTCGTTCGATACGGTGGCGCCGGAAGAACAGATCGAACGTTTCCTTGCGATTCTTGATAATATCAGCATGCCGATTATCCTGACCGCCCCGAATCCGGACGGCGCAAGTGAGCTGTTTTTCCAAAAAATGAAAGCATTCACGCAGACGCACGCCAACGTGCAGATGCATGAAAGCTTAGGCATCGAAACCTATTACGCCGCAATGGCGCATGCTGCCTTTATGATAGGCAATTCCTCCAGCGGTCTATGGGAAGCGCCTAGTTTTTCGCTGCCGGTGATCAATATCGGCCCGCGCCAGCAGGGTCGCGTGCATGGCGATAACGTCGTGAACGTGGCGCTTGAGATCGAAGAGGCCAAGGCAGCTATCGCCAAAGTTTCCGCACCGGAATTCCGCAAAACCCTAACAGGCGCGAACCCTTACGTCTATCCCGGCACGCTGAAAGTGATTCTCGACAGCATCAAACAGCCTTACCCCAAGGCCATCCTGCTCGCCAAGCACTTCATCGACCCACTGCAGCAATGACCACCCACGGTATCATCCCCGCGCATGAACGCGCTGCATGGCATGCGCAACTGGCCCCTTTCGGCCAGATCGATGCCACGTATCTGCCGGAATACCATCTGGCTTACGCGCTTCGCATCAAGGATTCGAAGCCGCTGCTGTGGCATTACAGCGATAATGACGGGCATTTCGTCTATCCTTTTTTGCTCACGCCCGTAGCGGGCACCAGCCATTACGATATCACTGGTATTTACGGCTACACCGGCCCGATCGCCACGAGAGACGCAGTCACGACACGCGCATGGCAACAGTTCGACGCCTATGCGGCCAAGCAGAATATCATTGCCGAATTCATTCGATTCAGCCCGTTTAACGAAAACCAGCGCTTCGCTCATCCGGGCACGCGGATCGAGCAAAACCGCACGCTGGCCGCCTCGAACCTGCCTTTGAGCGAAGAAGAACTCCTGCAAAAACTTGGGCCCAAAACCCGCAACATGCTGCGTAAAGCCGCAACCGCTGGGCTTGCCGCGCGCGAGCTGGCGCTGCCTGCGGGACTTCCCGCTTTCCGCGCGCTGTACGAAGATACGATGAACCGCAACAAAGCACCGGAGTTTTTCTGGTATGACGATGCGTATTACCAGAACCTGATGCTGCTCGGCTATGGCTTGCGCCTGTTCGGCGTGTTCGCGGGCGAGGCGCTGGTGGCGGCAAGCATGTCGGTGTCGCACGGGGCGTCGGGACTGTATCATCTCGGCGCGAGCCTGCCGGAGCATGCGAAGTCAGGGGCGGGAAATCTGGCGCTGTTTGAAATGTCGCGGGGGCTGATGCGCGCTGGCGTTACCTTTATCAACATGACCGGCGGGCGCACGATGGCGGCCGACGACCCGCTACTTCTATTCAAAAAAAGCAATGCAACCGGCACGGCGGCGTTTTATATTGGCAAACGTATTCTGGATGAAACCGCCTATGCGAGTGTTCGCGAGGCATGGGCAAAAGAACATGGCGACCCCGGCACAGGGCGTATTATTTTCTGGCGATCATAAGGACAGGCAATGGATTTTGTATCGAAACAATTTGATTTTAAACCTGGGGAACGTTGCGTCGTTATCGGCGAAATCGGCGTCAACCATAACCGCGACGAGGCGATGCTGTTTCGCCTGATCGACGAAGGAATCGCCGCAGGGCTCGACATCATCAAGCTGCAGCGCTTTATTTCTGAAGAAGAAATATCCACTTTCGCTGCCGCTACGGATTACCAGCAAAGAGCTGGGCAAGGCGACAACCAGCTGGCGATGGCCAAGAAGCTTGAGTTGCCCGATGAATGGATTGTGAAGGCGTTCGAGTATTGCAAAGAAAAAAAGATTGGTTTCCTGTGTACGGCGTTTGAGCATAGCAGCGTGGATTTCCTTGCCAAGAAACTCGGCGTGAAGGCGGTCAAAGTCCCCTCGCCTGAAATTACCAATAAGCCGCTGTTACAGCATATGGCGCGTTCGTTCGAGCATCTGCTGATTTCCACGGGTGCGAGCTACATGGATGAATGCGCGAAAGCGCTGGAATGGGTAAACGAAGTGGGAACGCGAGAACTGGCGTTGATGCACTGTGTGTCGGAATATCCGGCACCGGTGGAGCAATCGAACCTGAAAGCGATGCGCACTATGCAAGACACGTTCGGGCTGCCGGTAGGGTATTCTGACCACACGCCGGGACATGTGGCGGGCGTGGTAGCGGCAGGGCTTAGGGCGGCGATGCTGGAGAAGCATTATACGCTCGATAAAAACCTGCCGGGACCAGACCATAAGGCGTCGCTGGATATTGCGGAATTGCGCGAGTATGTGAAGGCCGTGCGCGCGGCAAGCGCGTCACTTGGTGACGGGGTAAAACAGCCGGTGGCGGCGGAATCGGCCAATCGGGCGCTGATTCGTAAAAGCGTGGTGTGCGCGGCCCCTTCGATGAAGGCGGGAACGGCGGTGATGCTGGAAATGTTAGGCGTAAAACGCCCGTGGACGGACGGTGCGGTGGAACCCTATGATATCGATAAAATCTGTGGTAAAACGCTAAAGAAAGACAAGCAGCACGATCAACCCATCATGTGGTCGGATTTTAAATGACCAAGCTTTTGTGCATCAGCCTCGGCAGTATCGGCAAGCGCCATGTGCGCAATGCGCGCACGCTTGCGCCCGATGCAAAGATCGCCGTGTATCGCCAGCATACGCGGGGGGATGCCAGCGTGCCGGAGCATACGGACGTGCTGCTTTCCAGCATGGAAGAAGCTATGGCCTTTGAGCCCGACGCGGTGTTGATTTCCTCGCCCGCGAGCGAGCATATCGCCAATGCGAGCGCGTTTATCGCGCGCGGTACGCCGATGTTTATTGAAAAACCGCTGGCTGCGAACATGCAGGTGTTAGGCGATTTTGTCGCGCAAGCGAAAACGGCAAAAGGCTTTATCATGGTAGCGTACGTGCTGCGCTTCCTGCCGGCGCTGTATAAAATCAAACACATGATCGCGGACGGAATGCTCGGCGCGGTGTATACGGCGCGGATTGAAGTGGGACAATATTTGCCGGACTGGCGGCCGGATTCGGACTACCGCGAGGGCGTAAGCGCGCAGAAAAAACTCGGCGGCGGGGCGCTGCTGGAGCTGAGTCATGAGATCGATTATGCCACGTGGCTCTTTGGGTTTCCGCGCAGCATTCAATGTAGCTGCAGCACACTGAGCGCTCTGGATATCGATGTGGAAGACAGTGCGCAGCTGGTGATGGAATATGCGCATAAGCGCGTCGATGTGCAGCTGGATTTCTTGCAACGCACAGCTAACATGGCGGTGCAGATCGTGGGCGAAAAAGCAACGCTTTACGCTGATTTGATCAAGGAAGAGCTGCGGCTGGTAACGCCGGAGGCGCCGAACGGCGTGCGCGTGGAATGCGAAAAACTCCCAAACGGGAATGATATTTACCTGCGCCAGTGCGATTATTTCTTCAGTAAAGCGCTGCCCGGTTATGCACCGCGCTATGGTGCGGATGGGATTGAACCAGCGAGTGTGGAAAGTGCCGCGCAGGTGCTGGCCCTTGTCGATTTAGCCAAGAAAGCGAATGAAACCGGCATGCGCTTGAAGGTGGCGGCATGAGCGGGTTTGCAGCGTTTATTTTTGCTCGCGGTGGCTCCAAGGGCGTGAAGCAGAAAAACATCATGCCGGTGGCGGGAAAACCGCTGATTGCGCATAGCATTGAATCGGCGTTAGCGAGTAAATTTGTGGACCAGGTGATCGTGTCGACAGATGATGCGGCGATTGCGGATGTTTCAAAAAAATACGGGGCGGATGTGTTGCAGCGGCCCGCCGAACTCGCATCGGATACGGCATCGGAAATCCTGTCGTGGCGACATGCGATCGATAGTTTTCCAGAATTGTTTAAAGACAGGAAACAGCCGTTTATTTCGCTGCCTGCGACCTCGCCCCTGCGCGCCAGCGAAGATGTCGATGCGGCGATCACGAAGTTTGCGGAAGGCAAATGCGATGTGCTGTTTGGCATCAGCCCGGCGCACCGCAACCCCTATCTCAACATGGTCGTCGTTGATGACAATGATTTGATTGCGATTGCGATGAGCGGCTCATCCGCCGTGCGCAGGCAGGATGTGCCGGCGATGTATGACGTGACGACCTGCGTATATGTGGCCGATAGCAAATATGTGCAGTCTTGCGCGAAGCTGATGGAAGGGCGCGTCGGTTATGTGAGGATTCCGCCGGAGCGCGCGCTTGATATCGATACGTATTATGATTTACATCTGGCGGAGCTTCTGCTCAGCCAGCCATTTAAAGGACAATGACATGACAGGATTTGTGGCGGCCATTACCGGCGGTGCGGGGCATCTGGGTCAATCATTTGCGCATAAACTGGCGGCGCGCGGGGTTGATGTGGCGGTGCTTGATAAGAATGCGGCGTCGGGCGAGGCGTTTGCAGCCGAGCTGGTCAAAACCTATGGCGGCAAGCACAGCTTTATCGAAGCGGATTTGATGCAGCCGGAGACGTTTGCTGCGGTGAAGAATGCTGTCGAAATGCGCTACGGGCGGCTGGATTACCTCGTTAATAATGCGGCGTTTTACGACGATACGCCGGGCTGGGGCGGGCCGTTTGAAGCCGAGGGTTACGAAGCGTGGATGAAGGTGATGCGCGTCAATCTGCTCGCGCCGTTTTTCCTTGTGCAGGCGCTGCATGCGCTGCTGAAAACGTCGCCAGACGCCGCCATCGTTAATATCGGCACGATGTATGCGGTGACCGGCCCGGACCACGGGCTGTATGAGGGCACGGATATGTGCAACCCGGCCGCGTATACGGCGAGCAAAGGCGGACTGCTGTCGACCACACGCTGGCTGAGCACGGTGCTGGCACCTGAGGTGCGCGTCAACATGGTGTCGCCGGGTGGTATCGAGCGCGGGCAGAACCCGGTATTCATGGAGCGCTACCATAAGCGCACGCCGCTGGGGCGCATGGGCAAGGAAAGCGACGTTTCCGGCATGGTGGCATTTTTATTGTCGCCGGAAGCGGCGTATATCACCGGCCAGCACATCGTGATCGATGGCGGGTGGACGGCATGGTAGACGCGAGCGTCCAGCGCCAGAATACGCTGCGCGCGTATGACGCGATTGCGCCGCTTTATGCGGAATACTCCGAGAAATACCGCAATTATTTAAGCGCGGTGGACGCGATGGCGATCGAGCATCTGAAGCCCGGCATGCGCCTGCTCGATGTTGGCTCGGGCGATGGCCGCAGGCTGGCTAAAATTACCTCTGCCGTGGGTTTGACCGATGTGGTGTCGGTGGAACCAAGCAAGGAAATGGCTGCGTTGTGCCGCAAGGCAACGGGCTTCAATGTGTATGAAATGTGCGGGGATACTCTGAGCGATTTGCCCGAAGCGCCGTTCGATGCGATGAGCGCGCTGTGGAACGTGTTCGGGCATATGGCCAATTCTGAACTACGCATCAAGACGCTTGTCTGCATGGCGGGTAAGCTGAAGCCGGAAGGCTTCATCATGCTCGACGTCAACAACCGCCACAACCAGCTTTCCTACGGGCGCTGGAACGTGTTTAAACGCCGCATCATTGACGTGATTGCTTTCGATGAAACGCGCGGCGACGCGTATTACGACTGGAATATCGGCGGGCAATCTTTCCTGGCTTCGGGGCATTTGTTTACGCCGGGCGAAATGGCCGGGCTGTTTGCCAGAGCCGGGTTGCGGGTTACTGAGCGCTGGTCGATCAATTATGCCACGGGCGAACGCTCGAAATCACCGTTCAATGGGCAGCTTTTCTATGTGCTTAAGCTTGCTTAAGTCTTATAATATCTTGACAAAACTAACTTTCCTTAATTCTTAACATTCGAAACGCTCAGCATAAGCTAAGATAATGGGATGCGTGATCAAATTTCACATCAATTTGCTATTGAATTCGAAGAGCGTTATGGCCTGAACGGTATCGCCGGGCGATACGTGTTTCCCGAGGAACCCGGCTTTGACCGGCTGACATTGCAGCACAAGGTCTGGGAAATTTACGATACGGAAAAACACCCTGCCCTGCTTGACGCGCGCGTCCAGCAATTCGCAGCGGCGCTCAATCATCCGGTGACGCTGGAGCAGATCAGGGAAAACGATCAGGTGTGCTACTATTTTGCTACATTCATGCAGCATCAGGAATTGCTGGAAATGCTGACTGTTTATGAAAAACTGGCCGCGCTGAATCCGCAAGCGGCGGCGCAACTGCGCTTCGATAAGGATGACAGCAAGGAAGTGCTCGACGTAGTGCACGGCATGGTGTCAGGCTTCAGCCCCGAGGATATCAACCATTATCTGGAATCCTTCCGCCATGAGGGCGGATTTATGGCGCTAGAGCAAACACCTAAAGAGCAGGCGCGTATGGTGCTAACCACGCGGATTAAAGACCAGATCGGCGACATACCCAGCTGGCGTCCCGCCACGTCGACACTTGAAAAAATCTGGGAGCAGGTAAAACAGCGCTCGCCGGAAATCGACACTGGCGTCAGGCAGCCCTGATCGATTTCAGGAAGGCTTTTTCCAGCGAGGCTTCCTGGTATTTTTCCTTGAATTCATGCGGCGTGCCAATGAAGAACAACTGCCCGGAATGAATCACCCCGATACGGTTGCAAATTTCGTCGATGTCCGACAGGATGTGCGAGGAGAAGAAGATGGTTTTGCCAAGCTCGCGGTTATCCATCAGCACCTGCTTGAGTTTGATGCGCGCGCTCGGGTCGAGGCCGCTCATCGGTTCGTCGAGAATCAGCAGCGACGAGTCGATCAAAAACGCACCCAGCAGGCCAAGTTTCTGGCCCATACCTTTGGAATACGAGCCGACGCGCGAATCCAGCACGTTGGGGTCGAGGTCAAGGCGCACGGCGTATTGGCGGGCGAGCGCCGCATCGAGTTTCTTCCCGTAATACGACAGAGCGATATCAAGGTATTCCAGACCTTTCAGGTAGCGTGAGGGCTGGAATTTTTCAGGCAAATATGACAGGTTTTTGCGAGCGCGCAGATCGGTTGCCGGAATATCGAACAGCATAGCGCCGCCTGATTCCGCGTCGATCAAATCGAGCAAAATTTTGATCAGCGTGGTCTTGCCCGCACCGTTTAAGCCGATGAGGCCGAAGATTTCGCCGGGCACCAGCGAGAAGCTGATTTCCTCAAGAACTTTGCGGTTTGCATAGCTCTTGTGCACGGCCTGAACTTGTAGTGGCGATGCGCTCATATTAATCTCCTCCGAGTCCAATACGCTTGTAGGTTTTATCCAATGCTTTTACCCCTACATCATTTTTCATGTCCTCGGTACTCATATTCTCAGGATTTTTATCCGGGGCGGCTTTGGCAGACTGGTCGACCACGGGTTAGGGTTCGTTGGGGCGCAGGTTAACCGTCATCGGCGCGAGCTTACCTTCGGCGGCGCGCATGACATAGGTCGAGAATGTCTGGTTGGGCAACAGCGTGAACGTGACAATGCCATTGACACGGTCGAACGTCACATCCGGATTCGGACCGCGATCCCAGCTTTCCATGACCTTGTCGAGCTTCTGCGGATGCCATTCCAGCGTCACCTTGTCGCTATCGACCCCCACCACGCGCAGCTCGGCGTTCTGCTGCGGGACTTGTGAGGAGAAACGCTGGCCGTTAACCAGCACTACCCAGTCATCCGATGTGTGGTAGACCAGTGAATTAAGGAAAAACTGTGGATAGGTGAACATTTTCGGCTCGGGTGGTTTGGCGGGCGCGGTGTCGGTCAACTGGTTCAGGAAGTCGTTGGCCTTGGTTTCGCCGGTGTTTTGCTTTTCCCGCTTGGAGCGCTCATACGCCTCCAATGCGTTTTTGACGCGCTGCAAATCTTCATGGCTGAAGAAAATGCTTGTCGGCGGCGTGTTATCGGGTTTTTCCTCCGGTGCGACGACCACAGGCGTAATCACCGGCACACCCGCTGCAGTGGCAGGCGCGCTTGCATTGACCTGCGCCATGATTACCTGCGCCCCCATCAGCGCGAAACACAGCAGCGCCAGCCCCGGCCCGCGCCACGCCAGCCGCCACATTCCGGGCATAATGTTACGGTTTGGCTGCATGCGGCACCTGTGCAGCTGGGGTTGCGGGAGAAGTGGCGGTGGCAGGGGCCGAAGCGGCTTTTTCCGGATCGATGCTGTTAATGCCGAACCAGACAAAGCGGATTTCCGCCTTCACCAGTGCGGTTTCGCCTTTTTGCTTTATCTCAAGCAGTGTCTCTTCATTGAGCGGGCGCTGCTGTGTGACGTTGAAGCGAATCAGCTTGCACACGCCTGGCAATTCGTCGCGCAGGGAATTGACCAGCTGGAAAATGCCCTGATCGATCGTGACGTCGAAGCCTACCGTCACGTCCGCGAAATTCACGTTGCTGTTTTTATGCTTGAAAATAACGTCTTTGACATCCTGCACCTGCGTCACCGACATGCGCATGCCGTTTAAGCCGTACTGCGCCTTGTACTGATTGAATTTCTCCTGCACGCCCTGGCGATTGATCACCAGCCTGCCGTCTTCCTGCTTTCTCTTGACCTCGTTGTACAAGTCGATGTTTTTTTGAATGTTGGTGAAGCGTCCGCGCAACGTGTTCATTTCTAAATCAATGGCGTCGACCTGTTTTTGCAGGCTCTTGTTGCTGGAATCGTAGTCATCGTCGATGGCGCTGATGAGATACACGATCGCGCCAAGAACAAGCACGACTACCACCACCACGATGGCTTCAATGAAGGACTGCCGTTTGAGCTTGTCGTACTTCATGTCATTGCTCCTTGAACGTGAGCGTCACGTCTGGCGCTTCTTTGTTCGCGGCTGCGGCCTGCGCGGCGGCGCTGTCGAAATTAACGTTGAGATTGTCGGTTTCAGTGTATTTCGCGGGCAATTTGCTGAAGGCGATATCGAAGGTTTTAAACTGCAGTTTCAAATCTTCGAGCAGTTTTTTCGAGAGTGCCTTGAAGGTTTCCGCATCGTTGACACCGGGGAATTGCAGCAGGATCGTCACGACCATTTTAGGCGGCAGGAGCGCGTTACCAATAGCAGTTTTATCATCCACCGACCAGTCGAAGCTTTTGATCACAATGGGTGATTTGAGCGTTTGCTGTACTTTATTGATAAAGCCGAACGGCAGCTTCGTCTGCTTAAGCAGCAGCTGGTACTGGTCCATCAGATCGCCGGTGTGGTCGACGTCGAGATTGGAGGCTTTGATTTCATCGTGAAGGTCGTTCAGATTGCGCTGGTGTACGTGCTTGGCTTGTTCGAGATCTTCCGAATCAAGGTATTTCAGGTAAATATCGGAAGCGATGCTGCCTGCATAACCAAGCACGCCGAGCACCATTAGCGCCGACATCATGCGCTGCGCGCGGAAAATATTATACAGCTTGTCGTAGCGCTTCGATTCCGGCGTGGTGAGCGTCAGCACGTGCTGCGTGCTGGTGGCGATACTGGCGGCGAGGATCACGTCGCCGAACTGATCGCTCGGCTGGGTGGCGCCTTCGATACCCAGATACTGTGCCACCTCGTACGGCGTCAGCACGTTGAAAGAATTGCTGACAATCTTGTTTTTATCGATAAGCGGCTTGATGGCCGCCGAGGCGATGATGTATACATCCAGCCCAGTCTGCACGTTGAAGGTAAGCCGCTTCATGTACTCGATCGTGCTTTGCATTTCCTGTTCTATATTGCCCGCAATAACTTCGGGCGTCGACTCGCCGATGGGCTGCGACATGCGTGTGAAGATGATGCGCCCGTCGCGCAGCACGACCTGCCGGAACCCGCCGACCTTGTTGTGGCTGACAAAGAATTTCCAATTGGTCGGCGTCGGTGTGACGCGTTCTTCTTTCTGGGTTTTCTTTTTGATTTTGACTTTTTTAACGCCCGATTCGAGGCGCATCGATTCTTCGAGTTTCCTGATCACGATCTCCGTTTCCACCGAGACGAGATAAATGCCCTGGAACCGATTCGGCAGCCCCTGCACAAAGTCGAGCCAAATCAACACCTGACGGCTGCGCTCGATGGACACCATCAGGAAGTTCCAGTCCTTGCGGCCTTTTTTCTCGCGCCCTAAAAGAATCGCGCCCTTGATATCGGTCGGCGCGAAGTCGCGCTGGAGGCGGCGGTCGATGAGTTTTTTTACGCTCATGGACGACACCGGCGGCAGCGTTTGCTGCGTGTAATTCTGATCCATCGAATCAAGCGCGATAGAAATCGGCGCCTTGGTATCTTGATCTAAACTCGTCTTGAGTTCCTGCAGGTTCTGCTCGCTGGCGTCGGGCACGAACTGGCGGCTGATTACATTGTTGAGCTTGATATACAGCAAAATCGCGCCTTCATCGCCGATAAACAGCACGAAACGCGAGCCGCGGAGGAACTTGTGGTGTTTCTTTTTTGCAGCTTTCCCTTTGGCGTCATCCGCCTCGTCGTCAACGTCTCGCGCGCGTTTTCCTAGGGTCAGAGCCATGCGAGGGTCATAACTTCATTTTGCTGAAGGATTCGTACAGCGGACCGAACACGGCGGCGATTACCCAAAAAATAATCCCGCCCATGACAACCGTCAGGATCGGCTGGATGGCGCCGACCATGCTTTCCACCGAGTCGTTGACTTCGCGCCCGTAGAAGAAGTTCACGTTTTCCAGCGCTTCTTTCATGTTGCCCGAATCCTCGCCCACTTTGAACATGCGCACGACAAGGTTAGGGAATTGGTTGGAAAGGCGTAAAGACGATGTCAGCGAGTTACCCTCGCTCACGTTCACGCGCACCAGCTCTACCGATTCGCGCAATACGCGATTATGCACCACGTTGCGTGCGCCCGAGAGCGATTCCAGCACGTCGATGCCGGAGTTGAACATCACCGAGAAGAAGTGCGTGAAACGCGCCAGATCGATCTTGCGTACCACTGGCCCGATCAGCCAGACCCTGATGAGCAGCGAATCGGTCTTATATGCCCATTTCTCCGACACGCGGTACATGATCGTGTGCAAGATGATCGAGCCGATGGGCAGTCCGAGAATCAGATACCAGTAATTCTGGAACGCCCACGATACCGCGATCAGCGCGCGTGTATGAATCGGCAAGGAGAAACCCTGCGCCACGATGAAGTCGACGAGCTTCGGAACTACGAATAGCATCATCACCGTAATCACGATGCTGATGACGATCAAAAGCACAATCGGGTAGCGCGTCGCTTTTTTGATTTTGCTGCGAATATCGGCGGACCATTTGAGATGGTGGCCCAAATGGTGGAATGCGTCGGCGAGGTTGCCGGTTTTTTCACCCGCGGAGACAAGGCCGACGAACACATCGCTAAATACTTTCGGGAAGGTGGCGAGCGCCGCTGAAAGCAAACTACCGTTTTTTACCAGCTCATACACCGCGTTCATGATGTTGCGCAACTTCGCCGACTCGCACGCCTCGCGCGAATCCATCAGCGAATCCATGAGTGGCACGCCGGCGCGCTCAAGCTGCTCCATGTGCAAACACAGCACGATCAAATCCTTCATGCGCACGGTGCCGCGCTTGGACTGCTTTTTCACCTTTGCCATTTTCGCTTCGAGAATATCAAGGCCCAGCTGGCGCAGGCGATCCTCCAGATCCAGCTCGTTATCGGCATACACGGTGCCGCGAACCCGGCGGCCCGCTTCGTTGATGGCGATGTAATTGAATGATGGCATGGGTTATAACCTGTCCGATAAATCGATGGAGTACATAAGTTCTTTGAGCGACGTTTCGCCCGCGAGCGTTCGGCGAATGCCATCATGCTGCATGGTGATGAAACCTTTCGATAGCGCGTATTCCATCAGCACGCGACGCGTCGAAGACGTGGCGATTAACTCGTCCATGCCGCGGTCCATGCGCAGGATTTCGGCGATGGCGGTACGGCCTTTGTAACCCTTCTGGCCGCAACGTTGGCAACCTTCGGCATCGTACAATGTCGGCGGGTTATCGGCGTGAACGCCAAGGATCTGGCATTCTTCAGGCGTTGCCGTGTACGGTTTTTTGCAATGGACGCAGAGGCGGCGCACAAGGCGCTGCGCAAGGCAGCCGATGAGCGAACCGGCGAGCAGATGCGCCGGAACCCCGATATCGCCAAGACGTGGAATGGCGCCGAGCGCATCGTTGGTATGGAGCGTGGTGAACACCTGGTGACCCGTAAGCGCCGCGCGCATGGCCATCAGGGCCGTTTCCTCGTCGCGCACTTCGCCGACGAAAATGATGTCAGGGTCCTGACGCATCAGCGAGCGGATGCCGTTGGAGAAATCTAGCCCCGTGCCTTCGCGCACGTTACTCTGGCGGATAAGCGGCAGCTGATATTCCACCGGATCTTCAAGCGTCATAATGTTGGTGTCGATGCCGTTGATGTAGTTCAGCACCGAGTACAGCGTCGTGGTTTTGCCCGAGCCAGTCGGGCCGGTCACGATGATGATGCCCTCGGGGCGCTTGAGCATTTTTTTAAGCTCAGACACGTTATGGTCGGAAAAGCCGAGCAACTCCAGCGGCACGAGCGCAGCGCGGTCGAGAAGACGCATCACCACGTTCTCGCCGTGTACCGTCGGCTGGGTCGCCACACGAAAATCGACTTCGCGCCCGAGCACCGTGAACGTAATGCGTCCGTCCTGGGGGTTGCGCGTTTCGGCGATGTTCATACCCGACATAATTTTCACGCGCACCAGCATGGCGTTCCAGTAATCGCGATGGAATGAACGCACCTGTACCATATGCCCGTCGATGCGGTAGCGCAGGCGTAGGAACGAGCCTTCCGGCTCAAAGTGAATGTCCGACGCGCCGATCTTGATGGCGTCCACGAGCAAGGCGTTCACGAGGCGCACAGTCGGGTTGACGTAGCCTTCCTGACGGCCATCGAATTTGTTAGTGTTGTCGCGGATGCCGGTTTCAATTTCGCCTAAGATGCCGTCCACGGAAATTTCGTATTCGTAATACTGGTCGATCAGCTCAAGGATTTCCGACTCGGTGCAATACGCCGGCACGATTTTGGTATTGCGCGGCATATGCCTGCGCACCTGATCGATGGCGAGCAGGTTGTATACGTCAGCCATCGCCAGCGTCAGCTTGTCGCCCTCGTACGCGACGGGAATGACTTTATGGCGCGCGGCGATTTCTTTCGGGATGCGGCGAACCACCTGGCTATCGAGCATCGTCGATTTCGGGTCAAATTTTTCTGCGCCCGACGATTCGGCGAGGACTTCGCCCAGTGCCGACTCAGTGATGAAGCCCATTTCCACGAGCAAGGCGCCGAGCAGCTTCTTGGTTTGCTTTTGTTCGGTCAACGCGATGCGCAACTGGTCAGGCGAAATCAACCCGAGGCCAAGCAGTTTCTCACCAAGACGCACGAGTTTCGGCTGCTCAACGGGTGCCTCTGCCGCAGCCGCCTGCGCTTCCATCGACGGCAGCATGGGCGCCTGGTAAGGCACCGTGGGCGTTTCGGCGGCAGGAACGGCGCTTTGCGGATCTTCTGGTGTGGGTGTGCTACTTGACATAAATAAATCAACAGGTTGGCGCGCACATACATGCGCGCGTAATCTATTTATAGCCAAAAAGAATTGAAATTAGGTTAAGATGCTGAACCTCAATTGTTTTTCTACGCCGTTGCCAACGCCAGCCAGCAGCCTGTTTTTACACCCGAAACAGGCGATCAACCGGCCGCTTTGTCTGCGCCCTTACCCGTCATCATTTCCCGCTGGAACGACCAGGGACCGCGGGCTGGCACGTTCAGCGTGTACTTGATGGGCGCGCCGTTGGCGATTTCATACGTACTGACTGCTTCGGGCGTCATGCTTTCGATGATCATGGACAGCGCGCGAAGCGAGTTGCCATGCGCGGCGATCATGACTTTTTCACCACGTTTCATGCGCGGCAGGATTTCTTTATTAAAGAACGGTTTCACTCGCTGGACCACGTCTTCGAGCGACTCGGTGCCCTTGCCGTTGGACGGCAGGCCGATGACTTTTTCACCTTTGCCCGGATGATCGGGATGCGCCGGGTGCGCCTCGTCCATCGGCGGCGGCGGCTCGTTGAAGGAACGGCGGTATTTGAAGAACTGGTCGGGGCCGAATTCTTCGGCTGCCTTGGCCTTGTTCATACCGGTGAGGCCTCCGTAATGGCGCTCTAGAAGCGCGGGCGCCTGAACGATTTCCTTGGTGGGCATATCCATCGCGGTGAGCGCGATTTTTGCCGTGTCGATGGCGCGCGTGAGCGTGGACGCGAATACCACGTCCGGCTTGAAATCGTCCTTGCGCAAGATGTCACCGACGCTATGTGCTTGCTGCTTGCCGGTGTCGGTAAGCCCCGTATCCACCCATCCGGCGAACACGTCCTTGGCGTTCGCTTCGCTTTGCCCATGACGAATAATCACTAATTGTCCTACGCTCATTTTTATCTCCTTTTAGGCTGCTTTTTGACGCCATTGCAGAAATATCAGGCACCAGTCGATCCACTGCGCCGTGAGTTTTTCCTGCACGGAATTTTGTTTTAAACGATCATGCAAATGTGCGAACGATACGTCGTCGAGGAGCTGGTCCTGATTGAAACAGGAATAGACATAGCTCACCTCGCCCGTCTTCGGATCGACATGTTTTTGCAGACATTGCGCACAGATTTCCTTCATCATGCACTGCATCGGCGAGTTGATGCTGCCGATGGCCACATGCTCAGGTTTCAGATGCGGATGTAGCACACCATGCCGCGCGAGCGCCACCGCCTGCATCATCTTATCCGAGCCGATGGCGATAATGTGGTCGACTGATTTAAGCGGCACCGTCATCTCGCCTAATTTTCCTTCGCCGTATGCGCGAATCGCCTCGACGATATTGCCGTGGAAGGTTCGGTCCTGAGGCCTTCCGGGCGTGAAATTCGCCTCGTCACAGCACCAGACGATCACGTCGCCCGCCTGCTCGATTTCTTCGATTTTATACCGGTCGATGGACTTTTTATAGCCCGCGAAATACAGTACTTTCGAGCCTTTCGCGCGCATCGCTTTGCCGATGGAAAACAGCACCGCATTGCCAAGCCCACCGCCAACCAGCATCACATTTTCGTTTTCTGGAATATGCGTCGGCATGCCCGTCGGGCCCATTAAAATCACAGGTTCGTTGATCTCCAGATGCGCGCAAAGATCAGAGGAACCGCCCATTTCAAGCGCAATCACCGACACCAGCCCCTGCTCCTTATCCACCCACGCGCCAGTCATGGCGACGCCTTCCATCGCAAGCGTCGTCAGGCGATCATTGACGTTGACCTGCACCGCATGCGCATCGAAATTTTGTAGCCGGTAGAACTGCCCCGGCTCGAACATCTGCGCTGCAAGCGGCGCTTTCACCACGACTTCTACGATGTTCGGTGTCAGGCGGTTCACCGCGTGCACGGTGGCGCGGAGCTGCGCGTTCATAATGGTCAAAAATTCGGCGGACGCCAGCGAAGACACCGGCGCTTTTGTCGCCAGCATGCGCGAAACGACCGGATAACCTTGCTTTGCGCTACCCATCGCCTTCACCACGTTGCCAGCGAAGGACGGGTGCAGATCACCAAAGAAGCTCGTGGAACACGCGTTGTCCTCCACCGACATCATCACCTGCACGGTGTTGGGCTTCGACGTGCGCTCGGGTTTTACCTTATTGCCGCTTTCATCAACAGCCTGAAAATACTTGCCGTCGAGCGAGAAATGCGTGGGGTCTTCACGTTGCAACACCGTGTTCGGATTCGTACCCGCCGCCACCAGCACGGTGCACGCCGGGATGGTGAAAAGCTCAGCAGAACCTGCTTTTTTGAGCGTAATACTTTCCGCCGCGCCGTGCTTGTCGACGTCAATGCGCTCAGGTTCAAACATCTCGGCGAAGAAAATACCTTCTTCGAAAGCTTTCTCGACTTCTTCGTGATTCAAGCGGTAGCTCGGCGCATCGATCAGTCGTTTGCGGTACACAAGCTTCACCCCGCCCCACTGGTCAAGCAAGCTCCAGACATCCGGGTTTTCCTTGGCTTTTTCATGGCGGATGGCCTCGGCGTGGCGAATGAATTCTTCGGCAATCACCGTATCTTCCTCGTTCCAGTTTGCTCGCACCGCCTTCACGCCACGCTCGGAAACCAGCATTTCATAGCGGCTTAAAAACTTTTCTACCTGAATCGGGTAATAAGCCAGTGACTCTGTTGCCGTATCGACCGCCGTAAGGCCACCACCGATGACGACAACCGGCAAACGCAATTGCAGATTCGCAATCGAATCCTTCTTGCCCGCCCCCGTCAGCTGCAACGCCATAAGGAAATCCGACGCCGTGCGCACACCGCGCGCCAGCCCGTTTGGAATATCGATCACTGTCGGCTTGCCCGCGCCCATGCACAGCGCAATGTGGTCAAATCCAAGTTTATAAGCATTTTCGTAGGTCAGGCTTGAGCCGAAACGCACCCCACCTACCATCGTAAACGCCCCACGGCGTTCCAGCAGCAGGCGCAAAATCTTCAGGTAATTCTTATCCCAGCGCACCGTAATGCCATATTCCGCTACGCCGCCAAACCCTGCCAGCGAGCGCTCATCCAGCGCTTCGTTGAGGTCGGCGATATTTTTGATCGGAAAAAATTTTACGCGTTTGCCCAGCGGCGTCACGCCGGAAAAATCTTCCTTCACCGGCTCGATTTTCAAACCGTCTACGCCCACCACCGTGTGCCCGTCATTGAGCAAATGATGCGCCAGCGTATAACCCGCCGGCCCCAACCCGGACACGAGCACGTTGTAACCGGTATCGGCCTTAGGCAGCGGACGCTTGAGATTCAGCGGGTTCCAGCGTGTCAGCAGCGAATAAATTTCAAACCCGTACGGCAGTTTCAGCACGTCCTTGAGTACATGTCTTTCCACCAGCGGAATGTTCACCGGCTCCTGCTTCTGGTAAATACACGACTTCATGCAATCGTTGCAGATGCGATGTCCCGTGCCCGCGCACATCGGATTATCCACCGTCACCATCGCCAGCGCGCCAACCGGCACGCCTTCGGATTTCAGCAAATTCATCTCGGAGATTTTTTCTTCCAGCGGGCAACCGGCTTGCGGTATATCGAGCGCATTCGTTTTGTAGCCCCCGGTTTTTTCCTTCATGCCCTTCGAGCAGGAATCCTTGCCCTGATTATGACAAAAAATGCAGTAATTGGCTTGGTCCAGTGCCTGTGCCAGCGTGCCGCCCTCATCGGTTAGCTTAAAACCGTCACGCTCCCGATAATGGCTTTTCGGCAGACGCAAAATCGTGACACCGTCGCGCACTTCCGTGGCGCAGTGTACAAGGTTCATCGGGTCCAGCTTTTTCGGCTGCCTGAATAAAATTCCACCGCCATGCATCTTGCGGCCTTCCACCGAAAGCAACGCCCACGCGGCATATCGCGCGGCGATTTCGATCAGCGATTTGTTATCTTCTTCCTTTTCCAGCCAGCTCATCACCACTTTGGCAAACACCAGCTCAAACAGCGGATCTTCCACCGGCACAATCGGCAGCATCTGCAATAACATCGGCCCGCTTACGCGCTCGACTTCTTCCGCCGACAATGCCTTGGCGGCACGGCGCTGCACGAACAGGCGCTTACATGCGTAGAGCGGTGCCAGCGCATGATGTCGCTCCGCCACGATGCCGATTTCATCGCTGATGCCAAACAGCTTGCCGATAAAATCTTCTACGTGCGGGGCGAGGTCGAGCAGCAGCTGCGAACGCGCTTTGTCATCGAGCGACTCAGGCTGCGTGCGCCCGGCCATGAAGCGGTTATGCAACTCCACGTCGGCGGCAATTTCGCCGACAAACGCGGCATCGAGCTTTACCAGCCCGTCGCGGTTATACAGATCCTCAAATGTAAGGTCCCATTTCAGTTGCATCGTCATTCCTTTACAAATTGATTCGCGGCCAGCAACCTGTCATGCGTGCGGCTCAGTAATAGTAGCGCCACGCATGCGCCAACGAGCGCGGTGGCCATGTCTCCTTGCGTGTCCCACGGGTCGCCCTGCGTGCCTAGGAACGCGTCCGCCGCCTCGCCGTTGTTCACCGCCACGCGCCATTCAAGCAATTCATAGCACGCGCTGATGCCAAGGCAACCAAGGATAATAATAGCCGCCAGCCATTTCCCAGGTTTTAGAAGGGTCTGTCGCAGCAGCAATTCACGGCCCACTAACGCAGGCACGAAACCCTGAAAAAAATTCCCGATGCGATCATAATGATTACGCGACAGATGAAACGCATCGCGCGCCCAGTTGCCTACCGGCACTTGCGCATAGGTGTAATGCGCGCCGATAAATAAAATAGCGCCGTGCAGCGCAATCAGCGGATAGAGCAGGTTTGTAAGCGGAAACCTGTTATAAGTCGCCATTAGCAGAACGACCGCGATAAATGCCGGGAAGGTTTCCAACCCCCATGTAAACCAGTCATTCGGGTCCATCGCCGACCAGAACGCGACCGCTGTCAGTTCGGCCAGCGATGCTACGGGAATTGTTTTATTCTGTGTCATTGCGCCCCCGTCTTCGGATGGATGATGATTTTCTTACCTGCGAGCGCCTTGCCGATCCAGTTGAACGATTGCTCGCGGCTGATCAAATATGTGCTGCTTGCGACATCGTCCGGTAGCGGCACGACATCCTTGCTTAAATCCCATTTCCGCCGCGGCGGTGTGCTGTCTTCCAGCAGTATCAGCGTATTGGCCTCGACCCAAAGGACCACCGGCGTTTTTCCCTTGGGAACATAGAATGTATTAAACGCATAATGCGTTGCCTGCGTATCGTCTACCAGTGCTTGCAGCGCAGGCTTGATCCACCCGCGGTCCTGCGCATAGCCAGCCACCGGCAACAGTGCCAATATAAACGCAACGATACGCAGCAAAGCCATTAAATTCCCGTGCCCGCGTAATCGCCGGAACCTTCGATGGCCATGTTCTTGACCGGATCGACGAGCTGGTGCTCGACATAATGCACGAGCGTGTTTACGCCGTCATCGACGCTGCTGATATCGGTATCGATAACGAGATCAGGATTCTGCGGTTCTTCATACGGCGCGGAAATACCGGTGAATTCCTTCAGCTTGCCTTCGCGGGCTTGCTTGTACAGGCCCTTTGTATCGCGCTTTTCACAGGCCCCCAGCGAAGCTTTGATGTAAATATTGTGGAAATAATCCGGCGCGATGGAACGCGCGTTGCGGCGATCTTCGCGGTATGGCGAGATGAACGACGCGATGACGATCATGCCAGCTTGTGCCATCAGGGCCGCCATTTCACTCACGCGGCGGATGTTTTCCGAGCGATCTTCGGGCGAAAAACCGAGATCGCGGTTGAGGCCTTTGCGCACCATGTCGCCGTCGAGGCAGACGACTTGATAGCCCTTATCGAACAAGCGGCGTTGTAACTGCTTCGCGAGCGTCGATTTGCCCGAGCCGGACAGCCCGGTAAACCACAGAATCCCGCCGTTATGGCCGTTGACTAAAGCGCGGTGTTCGGGGCCGACGCCGAAATCAACATCGAAAATATTCTTCGATTTAACCTGACGCGAATCTGCGCAGCGCTGGTCGAAGAAGCCTTCGGTGGAGATGATGCCGCCACCCGCCACGTCGTAATCCTGTACGATCACAAAGCGCCCAAGCTTGGGGTTGGCGTTGAAATCATCAACCGCCGTGAGCCCGCGCATGCGGAAGACTACTTCAGCGACGTTGCCGCGCTCGACGCGATCGGCTTTGACACGCGCCAGCGTGTCGGAGTTGATGACATGTTCAATGGTTTTGACTTCAGCTAGGATTTCCGTGGTCGCGAGTTTGATCTTGTAACGTTTTTGCAATTCCAGCGGCTTATGGCCGAGCCAGAAAATGCGGGCGCGGAAAATGTTGGTAACCATCGGCGAGTTTTCGGTATGGCTTGCCACGTGGCCGCGCTCCACGAAAATCTGGTCCTCAAGCGTGATGCCGACGGACTGCCCGGCGCTCAGCTGCGTCACCGGTTTGCCCGGCGGCCATGCTTCGATACTGGCGACTTTCACTTGTGTGTTGGTCGGCGAGAAGATAATGGTGTCGCCCACTTTCAGCTTGCCGGTTTCAATACGCCCGACGATGATGCGGCGCTCGTCGAATTTGTACACATCTTGCACTGGGAAGCGCAGCGGCAGATGATCGGCGGGTGCGGCGACTTCGAACTTTTCGAGCATCTTGGTAACGGCAGGGCCTTTGTACCATGTCATGTGCTCGGAGGGGCCGGACATGCAGTCGCCTTCGCGCGCGGAAACGGGGATAAAGCACAGCGGCTCGACGCCAAGACCGCCCAGATATTCACGGTAATCGCGCTCGATCTGGCGGAACACGCCTTCGCCGTAATCGACCATGTCCATCTTGTTGACGATGACGGCGATCTGTTTTACGCCGAGCATTTGCAGCAGGTAACCGTGGCGCCTGCTTTGCTCGCGGATGCCTTCTTTCGCATCGATCAGCACGAGCGCGGCATCGGCCTGGCTCGCGCCGGTAATCATGTTTTTGAGGAATTCCTTGTGACCCGGTGCATCGATGATGACCACATCGCGCGACGGGGTTTTCAGCCAGATTTGCGTCGTGTCAATGGTGATGCCCTGATCGCGTTCGGTCTGCAGCGCATCCATGAGGAACGACCATTCGAAAGGCATGCCGCGCTTTTTACAACTAGCTAAAATCGCTTCGACTTTGCCATCCGGCAGCGATTGGGTGTCATGCAGCAAACGCCCAACGAGCGTGGATTTTCCGTGGTCGACATGGCCGACGATAACGAGCTTGAGCTGATCGCGTTGAGTAGATGGCTGGATCTTTGGTAAGGTACTTGCCTGTGTCATAGGGTGGATTCCTGATTACATATAGCCGTCGGCGCGCAAGCGCTCGAAGCTGGATTCGTCTTCGTCGGCGCCCATCGGGCGGCCGGATCGTTCGGAGACTTTAGTGACGCGCAGTTCGGCGATGATTTCATCAAGCGTGGCCGCCGAACTTTCGATCGGCCAGGTGATGCCTTTTTCACCGAGCGAACGGAAGCGCATCATTTTACCGCCGAAATCGCGCCCCTCGAGCGTATCGTATTTTTTAGCGTAATACAGCGGCACAATGGCGATATTCTCGCGCTGGATATACAGCCAGATATCAAGCTCGGTCCAATGGAGCAGCGGGTGGATGCGCAAACTCGTTCCGGGGGCAAAATCGGTTTTGAACTGGTCCCAGAATTCCGGTGGCTGGTCTTTGACGTCCCAGCCGCCTTCCTGACCGCGCGGGGAGAACACGCGTTCCTTGGCACGGGTCGCTTCTTCATCGCGGCGAATCCCGGCGACGATGCCGACGAAGCCGTATTTTTCGACCACTTCCTTCAGCCCCAGCGTCTTGCGCGAAGCTACGCGCGCGGCGTTCGGCAGGGTAGCGTCGGTAGCTTCAATCGGCGGGCAGATATGGCTTAGCAGGTTCACGCCCCACTCTTTGGTGTAGATATCGCGGAAGGCGTAGACCTCTTCCATTTCCAGCTCGGTGTCACAGTGGATCAGCGGAAACGGCACACGGCCGAAAAAGGCTTTGCGCGCAAGGTGGATCATCACGTTGGAATCCTTGCCGAACGACCACAGCATGGCCAGCTTGTCGATGGCGCGGAAGGCCTCACGGAAAATAAAAATACTTTGCGCTTCAAGTCTGTCTAGATGGTCCATTATACACTCCAGTTGGTCACGTCGCCGGTGGGCAAATGGATGCCGCACTCGACTTTTTGTTCGTTATCGATGCCGATGGTATGCGCCCAGCGTCCGGCACGCTCGTCTTGTCCGGCCTGTACCTGCGCGGTGCAAGGTTGGCAGCCGATGGAAGGATAGCCCTTAGCGACCAGCGGATGTTCGGGAAGCCCACGCGCAGCAATCTCCTGCTTCTGGCGTTCACGCGTCCATAGGGCAATCGGGTTGATACGGAAAATGCCTTTGTCGTCCAGCTCGATGGTGCGCATATCGGCGCGGTCGGGGGTCTGGTAGCGCTTGCGGCCTGTAATCAGCGCGGTGAGGCCGAGTTCTTCGACGGCGCGGTTGAGCGGTTCGACTTTGCGCATCCAGCAGCAGCGGTTGGGCTGGGTGCTCCACAGATCGCCGTTGGGGTCGATGCGCGCGACCATGTCCGGATCTGGCTTGAGCCAGTAGACATTGGTGAGGTTAAGACGCGAACTTAAATCGCGGGCGTATTCGAGGGTTTGGGGGAAGTGTTTTTGCGTCTCCAGAAACAGCACCGGCGTGGTGGGTTCGACTTCGGAAACGAGCGACAGCATCAGCGCCGCATCGGCGCCAAAGGAAGAAATCAGGCCGATTCTGCCTTTGAATTCGTCGAGAATCATGGCGCGCAGCAGCGGCATGGCATCAAGATTGCCATGATACATTTCCAAGCGCGATAGCGAAATCTGGCTCATGCCGATTTCCTCGTATCGTCGCTTTGAATCCGACATTTGCATACCAGCCATCCTTTGGCTGCTAAAAATGCTTCACTATTATCGATCAGTTGTTGAAAGCCGAAGCCTTGCGCTTTCCAGCCTTTGCGCAATCCCGCCATTTCACTGACATAATGCTCCCACTCAGGGCCAAAGCGATTGCCGATATAATCACGCACTTTGCGCGCAAGAGTTGGCGAGGCGCCGGACGTGGACACCGCAATGATAAGATCGCCCCGGCGCACATTGGCCGTGAAGTAAAAATCGCACAGATCGTTTACGTCCTCGACGTTGATAAGCTTGCCCGCGGCGCGCGCCTGCGTGGCATAAGCTTCCGCTACCGGGCGCTCAAGACCAGCGAGCATAATGACGGTGGCAGCGCTCAAGTCAGCTTCATTCGGCATGCGTTCTACAAGGCGTGTGCCTGCGGCAACGCGCAGTTCATCCGACGGCTTGTCGCTAAACACCGCGACTCTAGCCGCTTTGGCCTCGTCGAGATAGGCAAGGCGCTTTACAGTCAGCTCGCTATGACCGGCCAGCAGCACAGGAATCGTGGTTAAATCAAGCGCAATGGGAAACATTTATTTCGCCCAATCGTTACCGGCAAGCTGCGTGAGGGCCGCTTGTTTGACGTTCGCAACGCCGTAACGCTGGCAGAAATCGCCGAAGGATTCGCCCGCTTTGCGGTGGTCGCGCCATAGGCCGAACATGGGTTCGAGCGCGTTTGGCAGGGCTTCATAGGGCACTTTGTCGAAGATCTTTTCATTGAGGCGCGTGCCTTCGAAATCGCCGCCGATATAAAGCGCGTAATGGTCAGGCGTTCGGCCTACAATGCCGATATCCCCGCCGTAAGGGCGCGAGCAGCCATTGGGACAACCAGCGATGCGGATGGCGACGTGTTCGTTGAGCAGGCCTTGCTGTTCCATAACCCTATCGATGTTATCCATCAAAGGTGATGCGACGCGCTCCGCCTCGGCAAGCGCCTTGCCGCAAGTGGGGTACGCCACGCAGGCGAGGACGTTGCGCGCGGCGGCGCTCATGTCTTCGCGAAGTTTGATGCCGTGCTTGCGCAGACTTTCTTCGATGACGGTTTTCTCACCCGTTTCAATGTCGCACAAGATGATATTCTGGTCGGCAGTCAGGCGCAGATCCATGCCGTAATCCATGATGACGGCGCGCAAGCCGCTGCGGATTTGCGCATTTTCGAAATCGGCGATGCGGCCGCTCAAAATCGGGATGCCGAGAAACCATTTTCCATCGCCCTGCTCGTGCCAGCCGGTATGTTCTTCCACGGCGAAACTACCGGTTTTGCGCGGCGCTTCGAGTTCGCGGCCAAGATACTGCTCAAGCGTTGCTTTCGCCCATGCGTCGCCCTTTTCGGCCATGACATATTTCAGGCGCGCATGCTGGCGGTCGCCGCGGTCGCCGTGGTCGCGCTGAAGCTTAATCACCGCTTCGGTGGCAGGGATGAAAAGTTCCGGCGGGATGTAGGCGATTTGCGTGGCGACGCGCGGATAGGTTTTTGCCGAGTTATGCTTCATGCCCATGCCGCCGCCGAGCGCAAAATTATAGCCGACATGCTCCTGCCCGTTGAACAACGACAGGATGGCAAGGTCATGGCTGAGCACGTCGATGCAATTGTCTTCCGACGTGATGATGCCGATTTTAAATTTGCGAGGCATGTAGGTGGTGCCGTACAGCGGCTCCGGCGCTTCGCCCTGAACGGCAGGTGCAGGGTTGAAAGGATAATCGTCGATGCGCTGTCCGTCCAACCAGACTTCGTAATACGAATTCGTGGCGGCTTTCGGGGCGCAGTGGCGGGCGAGCTCGAAACAATCTTCTTCCAGCTTGGCGTGGATATTGTCTTTGATCGGCGCGGGGCAGGTCATGATGTTGCGCGTGATATCGCCGCAACCGCCGAGCGTCGAGAGGCGTAAGTGGTTGATATCGGCAATCAGCGGCTGCATGCCGGTTTTCTTGATGCAGTGGAACTGGAAAGTTTCGCGCGTAGTGATGCGTAAGCTGCCGTTCGCGTATTTTTCCGCCAGCGTGTCGAGGCCGATATATTGCGCAGCCGTCAGGCGGCCGCCGGGGCATTTCATGCGCACCATGAATTCGAATTCTTTTTCCAGCCCCTGCTGCTTGCGCGCGGTAGCGGAATCACGGTCGTAGCCGAAATAACTGCCGTGGAATTTGAGCAGCTCGTAGGTTTCGTCGGTCACTTCCTGCGAGGAATTGTCGGCAAGTTCGGCGGCGACATTACCTTTTAAATAGTCGCTTTCGCGCTTGATGGTTTCTGCTTTGGATAGTTTAATGGCGTCAGTCATAGGGTTCCGCTTGTGGATTTGACAAGGTTTTAGAGTGATTACGACATAATTTCAACAATAATAATGTGCAATTTATGCATTATACATTATTATTATGCATTATTTTACGAATTGTCCTATGTTCCAGAATAGGTTAGACACTTCCGGGAAGGTGATGCAGAAGTAAAGTGCCACGGCCAGCGATGGGCCGAATGGGAAAATGGGACCTTTTTTCAATGCCCGCCACAGCAGTCCCGTGGCCACGCCGAAAATCCCGGCGAAGAACAAAAACGGTACGATAGGCTTGAGTCCAAGCCAGATACCGGCAAGGGCCATGAACTTCACGTCGCCGAAACCCAACCCTTCCTTGCCGCGCAAATAGCGATAGCCGAAATGCAGCGTAAGGCCAATGCCCGCCCCCAACATGAACCCGTTTAGCACGTCGTCCCACGGCGTGCCGATGGAGGCGTTATAGCCAAGGCCGAGAGGCAGCAGTACGTAATGCAGCTGGTCGGGGATGATGTAGTGCTCAAGATCGACCACGATCATGATCATCAGCACGACCCAGAGCAGCGCGAGCAACAACGACTGGAACGTAATCCCGTATTTGAAATACAACACGCCGAACATAATGCCGGTGGCAAGCTCGGTGAGCGGGTAGCGCATCGGCACAGCGGCTTTACAATAACGGCAGCGCCCGAGCGTCACCAGCCATGTCAGCACCGGCCAGAGATCGTAAAATCCGAGCTTGGTATCGCATTTCGGGCAGCGCGAGGGCTTGACCACGATGTCTTCCCCCAGCGGCAGCCGGTAGCTGGCAAGCGTGACAAAACTGCCGAAACTTAAGCCCACGCATACGGTGAGGAAAAACTCGGCCACAACGCGTAGCGCTTGCATCTGTTCATGATCCATAGGGAAGTCTTACACGATGCCGTTCACTCTGTCACCCTAGAGCGTTGCCTGCATCATAGATTTGCTGCCAGCGGTAATCGAGGCGAGTAGCGACAGGTTGGACGGCAGAATTTTTTGCATGAAGAAACGCGCCGTGCAAAGCTTGGCGTCGTAGAATTCCTTTTCTCCGCCGCCTGATTTTTCCAGCGCGATGGCAGCTTGGCGTGCCCAGATATAAGCGAGCGCCACATGCGAAAACATGCGCTGGTATTCGACAGCACCCGCAGCTGCCTCGTCGGGATTGGTCATGCCGTTCATGCCGATCCAGATGGTGGCCTGTTGCAAATATTCCACGTGTTTGCTGAGCGGTTTGATAAATTCCTTCATCGCGGGGTTATCTTTATGTTTGGTGATAAACGCGTCAACCGGATGGAAGAAAGCGCGTAAATAACGGCCAGTATTCTGCGGCAGTTTGCGGCCCACAAGGTCTAGCGCCTGCACGCCGTTGGTGCCTTCGTAAATCATGGTGATGCGCGCGTCGCGCACGTATTGTTCCATACCATATTCGCCGATATAGCCGTAACCACCGAAAATCTGCACACCGAGATTGGCCGTCTCGAACCCGCCATCGGTGAGGTAGGATTTAGTGACGGGGGTCAAAAGTTGCACGAAATCGTCGGCTTCCTGACGGATAGCCGGGTCGGGATGCCGGTGCGACAGATCGGTTTTAAGCGCCATTTCGAGGGCGAGCGCACGGCTACCTTCGGTGAAAGCGCGCATGGTGAGCAACATGCGGCGGATATCGGGATGAACGGTCAGCGGGTCGGCGGGTTTATCGGGCGCTTTGACGCCCGTCATGGAGCGGCCCTGTAAGCGGTCTTTCGCGTAGGCAAGCGCGTTCTGGTAGCTTACTTCGCCGACGCCTAATCCCTGCACGCCGACATAAAGCCGCGCAGCATTCATCATGGTAAACATGGCGCGCATGCCTTTATGCGGCTCGCCGACGAGATAGCCCACGGCATTATCGTAACGCATGACGCACGTGGGCGACGCATGCAGCCCCATCTTGTGTTCGATGCCCTCGCAGTGCACACCGTTGCGCGCGCCGAGTGTTGCATCGTCGTTGACGTTAAATTTAGACACGAGGAACAGGCTGATGCCCTTGATGCCCTTGGGCGCATCAGGCAGGCGCGCAAGTACGAGGTGGATAATGTTACTCGTCATCTCATGCTCCCCCGAGGAGATGAAAATCTTGCCGCCGTTGATGCTGTAAGACCCATCGTCGTTCGCCTTAGCCTGTGTACGCACCAACCCTAAATCCGTGCCCGCCTGCGGCTCGGTTAAGCACATGACGCCAGACCATTCGCCCGTGACCAGCTTCGGCAAATATTTGGTTTTCAACGCGTCGCTGCCATGTTGGTAGATGGCGTTATAGGCACCATGCGACAGGCCGGGGGTGAGGCCGAAGGACAGGTTGGACGAGCAAACCATTTCCATCAGCGGCATGTTCAGCACTTCCGGCAACCCCTGCCCGCCATACTGCGTGTCACAGGTAAAGGAGGGCCAGCCGCCGTCGATGTAAGTTTTGTAAGCTTCCTTGAAGCCGTCAGGCACGATCACGCGGCCAGCGTCGTATTTCAACCCCTGCTTGTCGCCCTTATGGTTAAGCGGGAACAGCACCTGTTCACACAGCTTCGCCGCCTCGTCGAGCAACGGATTCATAAGGTCCGGCGTGGCGTCGGCGAAGCCGGGCACAGCGGCATATTGCGCGAGATCGAGATACTCGCTGAGGATAAACTGGAAATCGCGAATGGGGGCTTTGTATTGGGGCATGTGGAATGACCTTTCCTATACCCGATTATAGCTGAAATCCGGCTAAAAAACCATTAACAACCTTCGTCTTACCCCCGGTTCTGGCGATTATGCAGCACCGAGGAGATAAACGACAGCACAATCAGGGAAATTCCGATGGAGCCGGTCACCACTTCCGGCACCGGCGTCATAATGCTGACCAGCATGATCACAGCCAGAGCCCCGATGGCGTAATGCGCGCCGTGCTCAAGGTAAATATACTGGTCCAGCGTGCCCTGGCGCACCATGTGGATGGTCAGAGAGCGCACGAACATGGCCCCCGCCGTCAGGCCCAGCACGATGATGACGATGTCGTTGCTGATGGCAAACGAGCCCACCACCGCGTCAAGCGAAAACGAGGCGTCGAGCAGGTTGAGGTAGATGAAACCGATCAGCCCGGATTTTCTGTCAAGGGCGCCCATATTGGCCACGCCCATCATGCCGATGGCGCTGTTGATGCCGACATATAGCACGACGCCGAGCGTGCCTGCGACCAGCATCGGCAGGCGCTCTTCCATTGGCAGGAAGGATTGCAGCACGAGTAGAAACACCAACGCGATAATCGTTTCCAGCGCTTCGAGCTTGCCGAGCACCGACAGCTTTTCCTCGATCACGCCCAGCCAGTGAACATGCTTGCTTTCGTCGAGGATAAATTTCAGGAATACCATCATCAGGAACATGCCGCCGAACGCAGCGATCTGCGTGTGCGCCGCTTCAAGATGGTGGCTGTATTGCTCGGGCGAATCGATCGCAAGATGCATCACCTGCGGCAGCGAAATTCCCGCCGCCATCGACACGATGAAAATCGGGAAGAAATAATACATGCCGAACACGGCGATCAGCATGCCCCATGTCAGGAACCGCTTCTGCCAGATCGGCGTCATGTTCTTAAGCACCACGGCGTTGACGACCGCGTTGTCGAAGGAAAAACTCACCTCCATCATAATCATCAGCGCGCAGATCATCAGCGCATGCACCCCGCCCCAATACAGCGAGCCGCCGAGGGCGAATAGGGTGACCAGGATACTGGCGGCAAAATTCCGCATGAGGGCGCTTTCTTCGTTAAAGGCAGCAACCTAGCATGTTCTGGCTAAAATTGAACGTTGAAAATAAAAGTGCAGCCTACAAATCTTGCGCGGATTTGCCGTTGCCGTTGGTAGACGGCATGTACTGGCGCGTGGTGAGCGAACGCGCTTTGCGGGCGGCGCGGCTCAGCGCATCGACCACTTCGCCGTTCAAGCTGCCGTTGTGCTTGGCCAGCAACTGCTCGATATCGCTCACCGCCTGCCCATGCACGGCAGGATCGCGTTTTTCAAGACGGGCAGTGAAGCCCGGCAGCTCGGTGGCGCGCATTTCTTCTTCGAGGGGCGGATGTTTGGTGCTGCCATTACTGTGGCCATGCGCCTGGATGGTTTCATGCATGGCGGCAAGGGTTTTATTGATGGACTCATCGCGCTCGGGATGGCCCTTTTTAAGCTCTGACAGGCGCGCATGCATGTTGGCGTACAGCATGCCGGATTTGATAACGTCGAGCTTGATGATGTTGTCCTTATCCGGCTTGGTCAACTCGTTGGCGCGGGTGACCTGCATGGTCGTCTGGCCGTCTATGATCTGCGCTTCGCGGTTGACGCCGGTGACTTTTTCAAAGAATTCCCGATCATCCACGGCATAAAGCGTGGTGCCTTTTTTCAGCCCCGGCCCCATGACCAGCTGGGTGAACGCACGATCCACGGTCTCATCGACCAGCGGCTCGATTTTCATTTCGTTGCGCGCGTCCCGGTTGGCGACAATTGCCTGTAACAGCGCCGCGCCGCTAACGCCCTGATACGCTACCGCCTGACCCTCGGAGCAGATACCGCGTTCGACAAGCCATTCAGGCGTCAAATCCGCCAACGCCTTGCCGTAACGCTTGGCATCGTTGAGGATAACGCCCACCTGCCCGCGGCTGATGACCGGTTTTTCCTTGCGACCGCGCATTTTTTCCACGTGTTTATGCTGGGTATCCATCGTCTGGCGGGTCAGTGTATCATCGTTGATCCGACGCACCAGATCGGCAGCCCTGCCGAATAAATCGCGGTAGAGCGGCGCGTTTTCTTCCACCATCGGCGGCAGCTTGCCGATAGGCGCCCTGAGCAGCTTGCGCGTTTCTTCACGCTGTAACATGGCAAGAAATAACCCTACGCCACCCACCGTCGTGCCCGCATCGGACGCAGGTCTGAGCGCAGGGAAATCGCTGTCCCTGCCGATTTTACGATCGCCGAACCAGTTTTGGGCAATGTGCCCGGTCAATTCCAGCGTGGTGTTGATATCGTTAGCTTTCGAGCGCACGCCCTGCACGCTCACCTCATCCAACACACCCACATGGTGTTCATGCGCTTCTTTCGCGGCAGCCACCGGCTCTTCCTGAAACGTCACGTTTTCACGCACGAGCGCTGCGGCACGCCAATGCAACTGGCGGTAAAGCGTTTTGTCTTCCTCCGTCAGCACAAATTCGAACAAATCGCGCTTGCCGCGCACAGCGGTCACGAATTTGCGCTCTTCCTGCCCAGGCTGCACCGCATCGAGACATTCTGGGAAGAGCAGCTTCACCTTGGTTATCAGGAACGAATAGGGAATGACGATGCGCGCCTTGTCTTCTTCCGGCGCATCTTCCGGCACATATTTATTGTATTCCTCGGCGAACAGCGCCGCCATCTGGAAAAATTTGGTTTTGTATTTGTTGTCGGCGGGTTCTTTCTGGTTGATAAAGATGCGCATGTCTTGCGTTCCACCCATTACGTTGTTTACGTTAACAATGGTTAATCGGGTGGGCGGCCAAAAGCAACCTCAAAGTAAAGGAGTCGTAAAGATTATACCCGGCGGGGGTAATCCTTGAAAAACATTAATTACGCAGTGGCTTACCCGTTTCCAGCATGTGCTCGATGCGCGCAAGTGTGCCTTTGGTTTTGATCAGCTCCAAAAACGCCTCATGCTCAAGGTCCAGCAACTGCTGTTCGCTCACCGTTTCAGTGATGTCGGTATCGCCGCCGGAAATCACGTAAGCCAGCGCCTTGCCGACCACCTTGTCATGCTCCGTCACCTTGCCTTTAGCGGCAAGATCGTCGATGGCCATCAGGAAGGCGGTTTTAGCCGTCGGCCCTGGCAGGCGTACGCTTTGCGTCTGCAACGGCGTGTATTTCTGCGCCATCGCCAAGCAGTTCGCCTTGGCATCGGCAAGCACACGCACGCGGTTCATGCTGATTTTGTCGCTGTCGCGCATGATGCGCATGTCGATGGCGACCTGCGCCGACGACGCGGGCATCCCCATTGCGATCTGCTCGAAAGCTTTGCTCAGCATCGGCATCACGCCGCCACCGGTTTCGTTACCGACATAGCGCAGGATCGTTTCCTTACACCCGCCCCAGCCCGGAATCAGGCCGACGCCCACTTCCACCAGTCCCGGATAGGATTCAAGATGCGCCTGCACCGCGTGGCTGTGCAACACCAGCTCGCAGCCACCGCCGAGCGCCATGCCCGCAAGGCTCGCCACCACCGGAAACGGCGCGTATTTCAGTGCCATCATCGACGACTGGCCCTTGCGCACCATGTCGCTGATCTGGCTCCACGCCGCCATGTTAGCCGCCATCAGCATCAGCGCAAGGTTCGCGCCCACGGAGAAATTATCCGCATCATTACCGATCACCAGACCTTTAAAATCTTTCTTCACGACCGGAATTACCTGCTCGATCATGTCCAGAATATCCATATCGATCGAATTCATCTTCGACGTCAACTCAAGACAAGCCACCCCGTCGCCGATATCCCACAGCGACACGGACGGGTTTTTCATCACCGGCTTCTTGACCATCTTGGTCTGGATGAGCATGAGCGAGCCTTCCGGGAGAACGATCTGTTCGTACGCACCCGCTAGCGACAGCGCCGTTTTAAACGCGCCGTCCTTGCTGTACAGCGTTTTGCCCGCTGCTTTTTCGAGCATAGTCGGCACGCTTTTGCCTTCGGCTTTCAGCTTGGCCGTGAACCAGTCCACGCCGAGCATGTCGATCATTTCGAACGGACCGTATTTCCAATTGTAACCCATGCGCATCGCATCATCGATGCCGACGATGTCGTCACTGATATCCGGCACGAGCGAAGCCGCGTAATGCAGGGTCTGCGATAGCACGGACCACGCGTATTGCCCGCCAATGTCCGGGTGGCTCACCAACGCCTGTAAACCTTTTTTCGCCGCGTCGATGCTAGCTAATTCTACTTTTTTACCCTGCGGCGCGTATTCGCCGGTTTTCAGGTCGATCACCTCTTTGGTTTTTTTGTCGCCTTGCTTATTGATGCGGTAGAAACCGCCCTTGCCTTTGCGCCCCGTATAGCCGTCGGCAATCATTTTTTTGACGAGTTCCGGCTCGTTGTACAGCGTGCGGAACGCGTCGTTTTCCGGCAAGTTGGACAGCATTTCCTTGGCGATCAACGGCATTAAATCGATGCCGATCAGGTCAAACAGCCCGAACACACCGGTTTTAGGAATACCCACCGGGCGGCCCATCACCGCGTCCGCCTGTTCAGGTGTCACGTTCAGGCGCATCGCGTCCAGTAGTGCTACCATCATCCAGTACACGCCGATGCGGTTGGCGATAAACCCCGGCGTATCTTTGCAATGCACGATGCCCTTGCCCATATGGACATCGGCGAATTGCTCCACCGCCTTGAACGATTCCGGCGATGTTTTCGGGCCCTTCACCACTTCCAGCAGGCGCATAAAACGCGGCGGGTTGAAGAAATGCGCAATCATGAAATCCTTAGCGAAGGAATCGTCGAACCCTTCGATCAGCGCATGAATCGGCAGCGTCGACGTGTTGGACGACACGATGCAGCCGGGTTTGCGCACGCTATTAATCTTGCGGTAGACTTCCTGTTTCACTTCCAGTTTTTCCAGCACCGCTTCGATAATCCAGTCACAATCTTTGAGCAGGTCAAGGCTGTCTTCCAGATTGCCGCACGTAACGAGCTTAGCGTTTTTCTTATGCGAAAACCCGGACGGGTTGGCTTTTAACTGCTTTTCTACCGCGCCTTCAGTCAGCGCATTGCGATTCGCCTCACCGGGTTTGACGATATCCAGCAACACCACGGGAAGCCCCGCATTGGCAACATGCGCGGCAATGCCGCTGCCCATCACGCCGGAACCGAGCACGGCGACTTTTTTGATCGTGGTAGTCATGGGGATACTCCGAATGAAGGTGCGAGGAGATTGAGTTTAGCGCTCGTGGCCCCCGGAGTCCAGCTTGTTCAGACGGGTAAACAACGCCGTATGCCCGCGCGGCTCGGAAGGCACCCACTCACGCTTTTTATCGAGCTTGGGCATCGTGGTTTTATTGGCATATGTCGCCCCCTGATCAAGGAAAATCCCGAGATTGACCAGCTCGTCGGCAAACAGCCGGAAGGCCTTGAATAACTCAGTTTTATCGCCCGGCAAGTCTTCGATGTGGTTGAGCATGATATGCGCGTTGACGGCGATGCGGTGTTCGGCCTGATGCAGCGGGTCGCTGTAAGAGCTACCGCGCACAAGCTTGGTTTCGCCGCTCCATTTATTGTATTTCTCCTTAGGGAAATCCCGCGCCGGTAGCGGATCGTCGGCGTCTGCCCTGCGCGCGGCGAGATAGTCGCGCATATTGGTGCTGAGCACACCGATTTCGACGTAAATATGCCCCACCCCGTCGCTTTTGTCGTGACTGGCGAGTTCGCCTTCGAAATGCTGCAACGCGAGTTCGCAGTCGACAATGCGCGATGCGCCGTATGTTTTCATTTCCCTCGACATGGCTTCCCCCTTCCGTTCATTGTATCCCAGGTTTCTGGCCGCCTTTGCGCGTGAAACGCTCCACCGCCGACGGTCCGTCGTTGACCACACCGTTCATGCCGTAGCGCCGCGTTGCCATCGTGAGTGCGATTTCGTTGTTGAACGGCGCCAACGCATCCGCCCCCGCGCGCACCAACTCGAAGGCGATTTCGACTTTTTCCTGATGAATGGCAAGGCAGAGCAAGGATAAATCCGTCGGCGGAATTATCACATCGTCCGAGGCATAATCCTATTTAAAATTAACGTCGGCACCTTTTCCGATGCTTGCTTTCAGCAGATCGAGATCGTTCGACTGAACGGCAACGAGCAAATCCGATTGCGGTTTTGAAAGCATTTGCCCGTCGGTCATCGTTCCCCTACGTTCGTGATCCGATTAGAATGTCAGATTTTTGCTTTCGCTTAAACCGCTCCACCGCCGAAGACTGTGAGGCACTATCCATCGCATGTTCACGAATGGCCGCCATATCGATCCTGGCATATTCCTGGCGGTAATATTCCGGCATGGCGGGTTTCATCTCCTCATAAAGCATCATCGCTTCGCTCTCCCGGCCACGCCAGTTGGCGGGCGCGAACACATCCTGCAACCGCCACGCCCCGAGGATACGCGGCAGATATTCGCCGCCCTTCCCATTATCGACAATCATCTTTGCATCGAAGCCTTTGTGGCCAAAGCAGGCTCTGCTCCGGCCGCTGCTTATCGTTCAGCTTTACCGCAAACAGCATCTCGGATTGCGCGTATGAGAATTTTTTTTGCGCTTTCGCCATAAATTCCTAGATTTTTTCGAGGATGGTGGCGATGCCCTGCCCGCCGCCGATGCACTGGGTGGAAAGTGCGTATTTCTTGTCGTGCTTGTGCAGCAATTGCGCCGCCTTGCCCGTAATTCTCGCACCGGTGGCGCCGAGCGGGTGGCCGATGGCAATGCCGCCGCCTTCGAGGTTCACCTTGGCCGGGTCCATACCCAGCGATTGCATTACCGCAAGCGCTTGCACCGCAAACGCTTCGTTGAGTTCGATAATATCGATATCTTTCATCTCAAGCCCGGCGCGAGCAAGCGCCTTTTTCGTCGCGTCCACCGGCCCGAGGCCCATAATTTCCGGGGCGAGCCCGGCGACCGCAAAACTCTTGATGCGCGCCAGCATGGTGAGCCCGTGCTTGCCGGCATATGCTTCGCTGGTAACTAGCACGCAGGCCGCACCGTCGGTGAGCGGCGACGACGTCGCAGCGGTCACCGTGCCGTTGGCATCGAAAGCGGGGGCGAGCGTGGCCATTTTTTCCGCCGATACGTCGGCGCGGATGCAACCGTCTTTGCTGATCGTGGTTTTGCGCGTGATGATCGGGATAATCTCGTCTGACATATCCGCTTTGGCCGCTTTCTGGTGGCTCGAAAGCGCGAACGCTTCCTGCTGCGCGCGCGGAATCGGGAAATTCTTACATAAGTTTTCTGCCGTCAGCCCCATCGACATGTAGGCATTCGGCATCATCTCATACAGCGCCGGATTCGGCAGCGGATTATAGCCACCCATCGGAATGCGCGTCATAGATTCGACACCGCCGCACAGGAAAGCTTCCCCCGCCCCGCAGGCGATCTTGCCCGCCGCCATGTGAATCGCCTCCATCGACGAACCGCAATAGCGGTTGACGGTCGCCCCGCCGACAGTGAACGGCAAGCCCGCCAGCAACACCTCCATACGGGCCATGTTCAGTCCCTGTTCAGCTTCCGGAAACGCGCAGCCGACGAGGAGATCTTCAAGGTCGAAAACATTGATTTTCGACTTGGCAACCAGCCCCTTAACCACCTGCGCCAGCATGTCGTCCGGGCGGGTTTTGACCAGCTCGCCCTTGTTGGCAAGCGTAAACGGAGAGCGGGCATAAGCGCAGATCACGGCATTGGTCATAAAAATCCCTGTAAATATTTTTCTAATTATGCCAAAAAAGCCTTACCTTTTCATTAGTTTTTGCTACATATCTATCCCTTATGCAGAGTATTCAGACAGATATCGTGATTATTGGGGCGGGGCCGGTCGGGCTTTTCGCCGTTTTCGAAGCCGGGATGCTGAAAATGCGCGCCCATGTGGTCGACGCGCTCGACATGGTTGGCGGCCAGTGCGCCGCGCTCTACCCGGAAAAACCGATCTACGATATTCCCGGCTATCCGTCGATCATGGCAGCCGATCTTATTGAAAAACTTAAAGAACAAGCCGCACCGTTCAACCCCACCTACCATCTGGGCCAACGCGTCGAAACCCTGAAAAAAATTGGCAACGACTGGCATCTCACCACCTCCAAAAACACGCAGATCTCCTGCAAAGCCATCATCATCGCCGCCGGTTGCGGCGCGTTCGGCCCCAACCGCCCGCCGCTCGAAGGGCTGGAAGAATACGAAGGCAAAAGCGTGTTCTACATGGTTTCCAAACGCGAAGAGTTCCGCGGCAAAAAAGTCGTCATCGCCGGTGGCGGCGACAGCGCCGTGGATTGGGCGATTTCGCTCTCGGAACTTACCGAAAAACTCTACGTCATCCACCGCCGTCCAAAATTCCGCTGCGCGCCTGAAAGCGCCGCCAAGCTCGACCAGCTAGAAAGAGCCAGTAAAATCGAAATGGTTATCCCCTACCAGCTAGCCCGCCTCGAAGGCGTAAACGGTATGCTGTCCAAAGTGATCGTCTCCACCCTCGAAGGCGAGGAAAAACCGCTCGATGCCGATGTGCTTCTGCCATTCTTCGGCCTGTCGATGGAGCTTGGCCCGATCGCGAAGTGGGGTCTGAACCTCGATAACAATCATATCAGCATCACCCCCGCCACCTGCGAAACCTCCTCGCCGGGCATCTTCGCCATCGGCGACATCGCCAAATACGAAAACAAGCTGAAACTCATCCTCTCAGGCTTCGCCGAAGCTGCACAGGCAGCGCATGCCGCCTACAAGCTCGTGCACCCGAACGAGGCGCTGCACTTCGAATACTCCACCACCTCCGGCGTGCCGGGGCCAGCCTTCGCGGCACCTGAGCAAGTAAACGCATGACCCAGCATCAGATCATCGACGGCAAAGCCTTCGCCGAAAACCTCCGCGGCGATATCGCCAAGCGCGTCGCAGCACTTAAAACCGCCAAGAACATCATCCCCGGTTTGGCCGTCATCCTCGTCGGCAGAAATCCTGCCAGCGAAGTGTATGTGAAGAACAAAGCCAAGCAGACCAAGGAAGTCGGCATGAACTCCTACGAGTTTCACATGCAAGATACCGCCACCGAAGCCGAGCTGCTGGCCAAGATCGACGAGCTTAACAAAGACACCAATGTCCACGGCATCCTCGTCCAGCTGCCGCTGCCTAAGCATATGCACGAAACCGCTGTAATCAACGCCATCAGCCCCGATAAGGACGTTGACGGCTTCCACGTCATCAGCGCCGGGCGCTTAGCCACCGGCCATACCGGCTTCGTCCCCTGCACGCCCCTTGGCTGCATGATGATGTTGCGCGACCATTTCAACAAAGCCAGCCCCGGCGCGAAACCGCTCGCAGGTCTGCACGCCGTCATCATCGGCCGCTCCAACATCGTCGGCAAGCCGATGGCGCAGCTGCTGCTGAAAGAAGACTGCACCGTCACCGTGGTCCATTCCAAAACGAAAGACATCGAGCAACTCGTGCAGATGGGCGACATCGTCATCGCCGCCGTCGGCCAGCCTGAGCTGGTCAAGCATAACTGGCTGAAAAAAGGCGCCGTGGTGATCGACGTCGGCATTAACCGCATCGCCCTCCCCGACGGCAAAACAAAGCTCGTCGGGGACGTCGCCTTCCACGAATGTTTTCAGGTTGCCTCCGCCATCACCCCCGTCCCCGGCGGCGTCGGCCCGATGACTATCGCGTGTCTGCTGGAAAACACGCTGCAATCCGCCTCAAAATGACGAGTTTCGTGATCGATGCTTCGCGCTTCGATAACGACGCCTATCTCGCAACCCGCCTCGCCGCCATTCCCGAGATTGACCGTGGCTCGCTTAAATCGGCGCTGACTTATCTCTACCATCAGGCTGGCCCGCGCAATCTTCCACCTGTGCGCTTTAAAAAAGCGCAAGCTTATCTCGAACCGGCGGAGTTGAAAGTCATCAAATGGCTAAAAACCCGCACCAATGGCAGGTTTAGGAAAACCTATGGGGCAAGTGCATTATTCGCCGCGCGCGCCAGCCGTTACCGCTGCCAGGAATGCGGCTTTGCTGACGTACGCGCGCTGCATATGGACCATGTGAGTGGCCGCGTCGAGGGCACCGAATTCGCGTGCCTGTGCGCCAATTGCCACAATATTAAATCATACACAGATGATTGGAACGGCCAAAAGCCAATCCGCTGATTACTGCCTCATCTTCGCCCGGTAATGCGCCACGTTGGCGTTGTGCTGTTCCAGCGTCGCGGCAAAATTATGCCCGCCCGAGCCGGTGGCCACGAAATACAGATCATCCGAATCCACGGGATTGATCGCCGCTTCCAGCGACGCCTTACCCGGGTTACAGATCGGCCCCTGCGGCAGGCCATCGATCATGTAGGTATTGTAGGGCGTAGCCGTCTGCAAATCGACAGTGGTAAGCGGACGGCCCATCGGCCCGCCGAGCGCCTGTTCGACGCCGTAGGCAACGGTGGGATCGGTTTGCAGCTTGATGCCCTTGCGCAGGCGGTTGATGAACACGCTGGCCACATGCGGACGTTCCTTGGGAAGGCCGGTTTCTTTTTCAATGATCGACGCCATGACCAGCGCTTTATCCGGCGTATCGTATGGCAGGTTCTGTTGCCGCTTGGCCCATGCGGCATCGAGCGTCGTACGCATGGCTTTTTGCATGAGCGCAATCATCTCGGCGCGTTTGAAGCCGTAAGCGAACTGGTAGGTTTCCGGCAGCAGGCTGCCTTCGGGAATCCCGGCTTGCACGTCGCCTTCCATTGCGGGCTCCGCCTGCAAAAGCTTAGTGATTTCGCGCACGTTCAGGCCTTCGGGCACGGTGAATTTATGTTGCAGCACCTTGCCGGTGGATATCATGGTGATGATAGCGTGCGGCGTCATTTTCTCGGTGAATTTATACTCACCCGCCTTGAATTCGCGGGCGCGTCCGGTCGCAATCGCCGCCAGCATGAAAAGCTGTTTATTATCGATGACGCCCTGTTTTTCTATCTCGTCGACCATCGACTGGAACCCATGCCCGCGCTCGAACATAATCACCTTCGGCTCGGTCAGCGGCCCTTCGCCGCGCTCATAGTCGAACGCATAAATCGCGATGCACAACGCGCCGACACCGGCCAGCACAATCAACAGCCCAAGAAATTTGAAAAACGCGCCCATGCTTTCCCCCGATTTGATGGCAACGTCATATCCCAATCAAGGGGAAATGTCCTCAAGTTTTATCAGTTCCATCCGGCTGGTTATGGTGGCCGATAGACTCGTAGCTTTCTTGACGGTGCTAGAGGTAATCGTCGACGCTGTGACTGGCAAAACGCGTTTTGTCGCCGAACATCCATAAGCCCCAGCAGATGAAACCCGTGCCAAGCAACAACACGAACGCACGGCCCATTTTGTGCGAATAAGAATCCATGCTCTCGGTAAACAGAAAGCAGATCGAACTTAACAGGAAAGACCCCAGCATACCTAACAATAGCAGCGTGCCGGATGTGTCTTTATACGGCAGCGCGCCGTGAGGCGGTAACACCAGCACGAATGGAAGCGCTATAACGGCAAGTAGGAAACAGATGGCAAGAGCGCTCTTTTTGAGCAGGCCTACTAGATCCGCTTAAGCACCAGCGACGCATTGGTGCCGCCAAAGCCGAAGGAGTTGGATAGCGCATAATCGATTTTGCGCTTCTTCGCGGTGAGCGGCACGAGGTCGATGTCGCAACCCTCGGACGGATTGGTGAGGTTAAGTGTCGGCGGGGCCACCTGGTCGCGCAGCGCAAGCACCGAGAAGATGGCTTCCACCGCGCCTGCGGCACCCAGCAGATGGCCGATGGCGGATTTGGTGGAGGACATGGAGAGTTTGTAAGCGGCGTCGCCGAAGAGGTTCTTCACGGCCTGCAATTCCAGCTCGTCGCCCAGCGGCGTGGAGGTGCCGTGCGCATTGATGTAGTCGATCTGGTCTGGGTTCAGTTCAGCGCGCTTAAGCGCGGCTTTCATGGAGCGGAACGCACCGTCATGCTCAGGCGCGGGGGCAGTGATGTGGTAGGCGTCGCCTGACATGCCGTAACCGACGACTTCAGCGTAGATTTTAGCGCCGCGCTTTTTCGCATGTTCGTATTCTTCGAGGACGACAACGCCAGCACCTTCGCCCATGACGAAGCCATCGCGGCCCTTGTCCCACGGGCGGGAGGCTGCTTCGGGAGTATCGTTATAACCAGTCGACAGCGCGCGCGCTGCGGCAAAACCGGCAAGGCCGATGCGGCAGATCGTGGCTTCCGCGCCGCCAGCCACCATCACATCGGCATCGCCGAACTGGATGATGCGCGAAGCATCGCCAATGGCGTGCGCGCCGGTGGAGCATGCGGTGACCACCGAGTGGTTGGGGCCTTTGAAGCCGTATTTAATAGAAAGCTGGCCGGACGCTAGGTTGATGAGCGCCGACGGGATGAAGAAGGGGCTCACGCGCTTGGGGCCGCGTTCTTTCATCAGCAGGGTGGTTTGTTCGATGGCGTGCAAACCGCCGATGCCGGAGCCGATCATCACGCCGGTGCGGTATTGCTCTTCGTCTTCCGTGGGTTTCCAGCCTGAATCTTCAACGGCTTGGGTGGCCGCGCCCATTGCGAAGTGGATGAACGTATCCATCTTCTTCTGTTCTTTGGGCTCGATGTAATTGTCGGGGTTGAATTCGCCTTCGCCCGTGCCGCGCTTGACTTCGCCCGCCACACGAGCCGGCAGATCCGAAACATCGCAAAGCGTGATGTTGGAAATGCCGGAGCGTGATGCAAGAATATTATCCCATGTTTGTTTTACGCCGCAACCAAGTGGGGTTACGAGGCCTAGACCGGTAATGACAACGCGTCTCATGGGAGCTGACTACTTAGATTATGCAAAAAGATTAAGCGGCTTTTGCGTGGCTTTGGATGTAATTGATCGCGTCCTGGAGGGTCAGGATTTTTTCAGCCGCGTCATCCGGGATTTCGATGTTGAATTCTTCTTCGAACGCCATAACCAGTTCAACGGTGTCAAGGCTGTCCGCACCGAGATCGTCGATAAAGCTGGCTTCGGGAACTGCCTTGGCTTCGTCTACGCCCAGGTGTTCAACGACGATTTTCTTAACGCGTTCAGCAATATCACTCATGATGTTTATCCTTAAATAGTTTAGGTCAGTTATCAGTATTCTCTACCATAGTTGGAATGGGCGACAATAAAGACTTGATAGCAAACGTCAAGTCGGAAATATGCAAGCCGTAAAAGCGTTAGTAATGCTTAAAATTTAGGATGTTACCAGCCGATTATTTATCCATGTACATCAAGAGCGTGAACATCGGATCAAGTGCGCGCAAGCTTGCGTCCGGTTTCCGCCCTCGCCTCGTCGCGCTTGCGGAGCACATAACCTGCCATCGTGTGCAGCGGTTCGCCGATGTGGTTCTTCACCATGTCGCGCGTCACCAGCCCGGATTCGATGGCATCGGTGTGCATATACAGCGCCGTGCCGCCCATCCTCGGCTGGGTGAAGCGGCGAATCAGGTCGCGCACGCCCGGCTCCCCTTCCTGCATGACATCCTCCTTATGCTCATCGCGCACCTCCTGCATCACCTCCTGCAACGCCTTGCACGCCTTGTCGCGTTCCCGGACATTCAGCCGCAACGCCGTGCACAGCTCAACGCCGGTCAGCCAGCATTTGCCCTCCTCGTTGCGCGGACGCGCGCAAAGCCATTCGCGCTCGATAAACGGCTGCAAATCGCAATCGAGATAGATCGCGTGCGGCCCGACGATGCGATAATAATTCATGGATTGGCGCAGTGTTTTGCCGGTTTTAACATTCACCACGCGGTTGGGATTTTCGAGCAGTTGTTCGATTAGGAATTCATACAGATTATCCATATGGTGCTTGCAGCGCAGCAAGCCCAACGCAGGCAGCATATCGCTGATCGGCATGATCGTATCGGGACGTTTTTCCAGATGCTGCGGCAAGCCGGAACGGCGTTCGAAAAACGATACCAGAGCTGGCGAAATATGCAAAATCTGGCGGGTGCCGAACCGGTAATTTGCGACCAGCGGTTCTTCGGATTTCGGCAAATCGGCAAAATCCTGCGGATGCGTCATCACCGCCTCGGCCAGTGTGCGTACGCGTTCGCCGTAATCCCGCCTGTCAACATGCAGGTAATGAGACATGAAATCCGCATAAGGCACCAGCGTGCAACCTTCGGGGCGCGCCGCCAGCAAGCCGAGCTGCTTGAACAGCCAGCACGACTCGTCCGGCGGCGTCGTCAGCAGCGGGTCCGAATAATAGGTATAATGGCTAAGCCCCGCGAAATGCCCGTAGCTGACGAGGTCTTTGATCGGGTGCCGCTGGCCGTTGATCTCGAGTGTTGCTTCGGGGTTTTTATTCATCCGCTTGATCAAGCCGTCCAGTACGTTGCGAATGGCGCCGGGAGCGTCCTCGTAATGCTTAAGGCCGATGCGCCTGGCCTGCGCCGACGGCGAAATGAAGTTGTTGCAATACTCCGGCACCACCGCGCCTTGCACTTTCGCGCCGCGCACGCTGCCGGTATGTAGCCTTGGGCCATCTGCCGAAAACGTGCCCATCACTTCGGCATCGCCGCCGGGCGTGAAATTGGTGGCTTGCAGCACATGCATGTAATTGAGTGCGTCGATGATATATTCGCACATGTCTTCGTTATTTTGGGGAAGCGGCTTATCCTGCTCGCAAATAGCCTGTAGTTTTTTACAGAGGAATTGAAGATCGTTAAGCTGCATGGATTGCAGCAAGGGCCGCGCTGGCTGGCCTTCGATCATGGCGCGCACCGCCATCAGAAGCTTGTCCTTATCCACCTTGTATCCCCCGGGCTTGTGCTGCATTTTTTTACGAACGTAGCAAGCTACCGGCGAACCCGCAAGGTTTCGTAGGGCGGAACGTTAAGAAATTAGTAGGCGGCTTCCATGTGCGGAAGCGATACCGACCACATTTTCTCAAGGTTATAATTACTGCGCACGTCGGGCTTGAAGATATGGACAATGATATTGCCCGCATCCACCAGCACCCATTCGCAACCTTCCTTGCCTTCGACATGGATGTTGCCGCAGCCCGCTTTTTCAAGCGCACTGACGACGTAATCGGCAAGCGCGGAAACATGGCGCGGCGATGTGCCCGAGGCGATGATCATGCGGTCTGCAAAATCGGATTTGCCTTCGAGGTTAATCGAAACGATACGTTCGGCTTTGTGACTGTCGAGGGATTTGGAGATGAGTTGTTCGAGCTTTGTGAGTGACGGCTTGGTAGGAAACGTTTTGTTATGTATGGTCGTTTCTCCTTTCGAGCAGAGTGTCTATCCTGTCTCTGCTATTTATTATTATGCCCCAGAAATGCTTTTTCTCCAAGCTTTTTTCGCAAAAAAGTAGACGAGAGCGGGTCGCGTTTTAAGTGTATAAAGGTTAGGCTCGGCACACTATCAAAATTGCTAAGTGCATTATTTTTAAATAAGAATTTACGTGCCTTTATCATGGCTTTACTGCGCAATGACGTGTGCGAATACGGTGCGCGGTCAAACACCACCAGCGGAATTGTAGCCAATAGTTGCTCCCAGCGTTTCCAGCGGTGGAACTGGGCAAGATTGTCAGCACCCATCATCCACACGAAGCGCGTGCCGGGGTGTTTCTGCTGTAAAAGTGTTACGGTTTCATAGGAAAAACGCGTGCCCGCCTCGCGCTCGATGTCCAGCACCCGAACGCGCTTATACGCCTTCGCCACCGCACGTGCGGACGCCAAACGCTGCTCATAATCGGCCAAAGTTTCGGCGCGTTTAAGCGGGTTGCGTGGGCTTACCAGCCACCAGACTTCATCAAATTTCAGCTTTGAAAGTGCATGTAACGTAATATGCAGATGCCCGCCATGCGCGGGGTTAAAGGACCCCCCAAGCAGGCCAATCGTGCGGTTTTTCGTATAGATAGGACGGGTCATGGGAGTATTGGTTACCATCCGAGACTATACTTGTCTAATCCTACGTTCCATGTATGGTATTAACCCCTTTAAACGATTGCAAGGAACAGGCCATGACAACCGACACCAAAAAGAAACCCACCGCGCTTTTCAACGTCACCACCGGCCCCCTTCCCGCATCGAATAAGATATACGTTTCCGGCGAACGTTTCCCGGATATCAAAGTGCCCTTACGCGAAATACATCTCTCCGCAGGCGAGCCGTCACTCGCTGTGTACGATACCTCAGGCGCCTACACCGATTCCAATACCAAAATCGATATCTACCAGGGCCTGCCCAAACTGCGCGACCAATGGATTCGCGAACGCGGCGACGTCGAAGAATACGACGCGCGCATCATCCGTCCCGAAGATAACGGATTCAAATCCGCCGAACTCGCGGGCAAGTCGTCCCAGCTTGTCGAAGCCTTCCCCAACATCAACGCCCGGCCCCTTCGCGCCAAACAAGGCAAAAACGTCAGCCAGATGCACTACGCCAAGCAAGGCATCGTTACCAAAGAAATGGAATACATCGCCATCCGTGAAAACGAAGGCCGCCGCGCCGCCGCTGCCGATGCAACGAAACCCTACCAGCAGGGTAACAGCTTCGGCGCGAAACTGCCGAAACTTATCACCCCGGAATTCGTGCGCGACGAAATCGCCCGTGGTCGCGCCATCATTCCCAACAACATTAACCATCCCGAATCCGAACCGATGATTATTGGGCGCAACTTCCTCGTCAAAATCAACGCCAATATCGGCAACTCCGCCGTGACATCGAGCGTCGCCGAAGAAGTCGAAAAAATGGTCTGGTCGTCGCGCTGGGGTGCCGACACCGTCATGGATTTATCCACGGGCCGCAACATCCACAATATCCGCGAATGGATTATCCGCAACTCGCCCGTGCCCATCGGCACCGTGCCGATCTATCAGGCACTCGAAAAAGTCGGCGGCGTTGCCGAAGAACTCACCTACGACATCTTCCGCGATACGCTCATCGAACAATGCGAACAGGGCGTTGATTACTTCACCATCCACGCCGGCGTGCGCCTCCAATACATCCCGCTCACCGAACACCGCATGACCGGCATCGTCAGCCGCGGCGGTTCCATCCTCGCTAAATGGTGCATGAGCCACCACAAGGAAAACTTCCTCTACACTAATTTCGAAGACATCTGCGAATTGCTCAAGCAATACGATGTCGCCTTCAGCTTAGGCGACGGCCTGCGCCCCGGCTCGCAGCACGACGCCAACGACGCCGCCCAGTTCGGCGAACTGGAAACACTAGGCGAACTCACCAAAATGGCGTGGAAACACGAAGTCCAGACCATGATCGAAGGCCCCGGCCACGTGCCGATGCATCTCATCAAAGAAAACATGGAAAAGCAGCTCGAACTCTGCGGCGAAGCCCCCTTCTACACCCTCGGGCCCCTCACCACCGACATCGCGCCCGGCTATGACCACATCACCAGCGGCATCGGCGCTGCCATGATCGGCTGGTACGGCACCGCCATGCTCTGTTACGTCACGCCAAAGGAACACCTAGGCCTTCCCGACCGCAACGACGTTAAAGTCGGCGTCATCACCTACAAAATCGCCGCCCACGCCGCTGACCTCGCCAAAGGCCACCCAAGCGCTTACCTGCGCGACGATGCCCTTTCGAAGGCACGCTTCGACTTCCGCTGGCAAGACCAGTTCAACCTCTCCCTCGACCCCGAAACCGCCAAAGATTTCCACGACGAAACCCTCCCCGCCGACGGCGCCAAAGTCGCCCATTTCTGCTCCATGTGCGGCCCCAAATTCTGCTCGATGAAAATCTCGCAGGACGTAAGGGACTACGCCAAGACCGAACGCGAAAAAGGCGCGGTGGAATACGCGGGCACGACGAAGGAAGAGGCGGAGAAGATTGAAGCCGGGATGCAGGAGATGGCGGAGAAGTTCAAGGAATCCGGCGGGGAAATTTATCAGAAAGTTGCTTCTTAACCATTAGCTTATGAGAAATACCAACAAAAGAACTTGACTTCAAAAGTGTACAGATGCAGCACTTTGATAGTGTTCACTATAGATGCATTAACATCTCAACACTAACAGAGTACTACTATATGCCTCAGCCAATTTGTTTTATTATTCAGCAGTTTTCAGGTGGTTTTTATGATGAGCTTTATGACGATGTTATCGAAATAGCCGTAAAAGAATCGAATGCCCTCTGTTTCAGAGCAGATAAAATATTGGGGACTAAACCCCCATTAGAAAAAATTCGGTCCTCTATCAGAGAGGCAACAATTTGTATTGCAGAGGTGACTCCAAACAATTTGAATGTCTTTTACGAAGTTGGCTGGGCTGATGCGTTAGAAAAACCCACTTTTATATTATGAGATGAATCAAAACGTCCCGCCAAAGATTTACCTTTTGATATTCGCGGCCAAGCGGGAATTCCTTACAATTCCACATCCCCCGGTTGGCGCAAGGAACTTAGAAAAAAATTGGTTGAGAATATTACATTTGTACTGACCAACACACCTCAGCTTTCACAAGAATCTAACATCTCTATTTCTAAACTTCTTCATATCTACTTGGCTTATTGCGATAAATTTAGCTCGGTCAGGACGCATGAATGGTATCTCGGTTACATTACAAACTTTTTAAAACACTTGGGTAAAGCTGCTGAAGAACCGGCCACAAGCTTAAAGCCTATTCAAGTTGATGAATGGGTGCACAATCAAAAAGACTGGGGACCTACGTATATTCGTGGTGCGATTACGGCGCTACAGGCAGCCTATAATTGGGCCGTGGAAAGAAACCATATATCGGAAAGTCCGATTAAAAATATGGAAAAGCCAAAAGCCGCTAAACGTAATAATCCTATGCCCATAAGCACATTTAAAAAAATCCTCTCTCAAGCTGAGGAAGGAGATAGCTTTAGAGATGTTCTAATTCTTATTTGGAATAGTGACTGTCGACCAGAAGAAATAAGACATTTAGAAGCTGATTTTATTGACCTTGATAAAAAGTGTATTCGTATTCCAGCTGGCGTATCCAGAGCGGGTCAAAAACCTCGAATTATATATTTAAACGACGAAGCCTGCGAAGTACTCAGCAAACTTATAATCAAGAATCCAAGTGGAAAACTATTTTTAAACAGCCGTGGAGTACCTTGGACAAAATTTGCACTTTGTAATCGCTTGCATAGATACTCCAGAGCTATCGGTAAAGCGTATGCATTATCTGATTGTCGCAATGGCGTTTTGTCTACTGCAAAGATTGCTGCATAATATATGCAAAAAACAATACATGCGTTATGTCTTACCTTCATGTTGGTTTACTGCATAGCATGTATAAACCACCAAAATACCACTTTTAAGATTGGTCTTTTAGCATTGAACGTTGAATTGCAAACATCTGACAAATAGCCCCCCTTGAAACCCACCCCATTTTCCGCTATATTCACTATCAGTACTCAACAACTGAAAGGAGGTGATCCGATGCCTACTTGTCACATGACTTGCCTGCGTCTCAACCATTTTTATGGATCTTCGGAGGGCGTCACCTCCTGACGTGAAATAAGGGTTGGGGCGCAGGCCTCATCCTGACGTAAAAAGGCCGGTGTGCTTGCGCATACCGGCCTTTGTCGTTTCGGCTTTCCCTGAAGCCAGCGTGCGGCGGTCTGGAGGCAACAGTGATAGCTGTTGATTCCAAACGGTAGATATCGTCAAAAGAACCAATTGATAATAAATATAAAAATCTGAATTATCATGCTAATGGATGACAGAGGGTCATTTATAGGTTAAAAATAAAATCCTTTGTTATCAACCAATGGACCTCATGCCGACCTTAACCATGCAGCGCATCTTCGAGCATCAGAAAAAAGACTGGTGCCCCGTCGAGCGGGAACTTCCCGAACATAATCCCGATACGCTATATATCGGTTGCGTCGATGCCCGCCTCAATCCCGACCATATCGGCATTCCGCACGGCAACGCGCTGATTCATCGCACTATTTCCGCCCTCGTGCCACCGCGCGGCGTTGGCGACGACCTGACCGAAACGCTCAAATACGCAATAAAACGCAAGGGCGTGAAGCACCTTATTGTCTCCGGCCATTCCAAATGCGGCGGCCTCTGCGCCTGCCTTTCCGGCGACGACGCCAAGCTGCCCGCCGTACATGAACATCTATCCACCATCCGCGAGGCCCGCGATGAGATCGTCGGCCACGAAAAATCTTATAACCACCTGCATTCCCTAGAAGATGAGTCTGTTCGAGAATCCATACGCCACCTGCTGACCTATAAGGAAGTGCAAGAGGCGCTTGCCGCTGGCACACTCGATATCCACGGCTGGGTCATCGACACCGCAAGCCACGAGCTGCGCGAGATGGACAAGATCGACCACAGCAACTGGCAGCAGGGTGTCGCCAAAAACGCGACCTTCTCCACGCTGGAAACCCGCCCCGCCCCTGCCGACGGAACCATTCCCACTGACACCATCGAAGCCGTGCACACCGCGCATAATATGGGCCTCAATGAAGGCGACGACCCCACCAAACACCAGCCCGAAATGCTGATATTGGGCGATCTCGACGCGCGCATCAACCCGGCCACCCACTTGAACGTCCCCTACGGCAAAGCCCTGCTCTACCGCGACATCATGATCCCCGGCCGCGGTGTCACCACCGGCAAGCGCGCCGCCATCGAATTCGCCGTAGATGCCATGAAAGTCAAAGATGTCGTCGTGCTCGGCCATACGGATAACGACATGTTCGCAGGCAAAACGCCCGAAGAACAAACCCGCCTCGACCACGCGCTGGTCAAAGAGCGCATCCGCATGCTCGAACAGGAACCCATTATCGCCCACGCCCTCGAAGAAGGCCGCATCGCCGTGCATGGATGGCTGGTCGACACCCACACCAAGCGCATTTCCGCGCTGGATAAAACCACTGGCCGCTTCACCCCCATGCGCGAGCAAACTCAGGCTCAATCTGGTTCAGCGCGCGGCGCACATCTACATCGCTAGCGCGGGGATAGAATGACCTACAAAAAAAGTTTGTAGTTCAAAAAATTCTATGCCATCATGCTACACAAGTTACCTGCTCACACTCGTACAGTAAATTGGTTCCGGCACGGCCAGCCACACGCAATCAATGGTCACCTTACAAAAATAAATCGCATAGCGTTTAACGACAATCAGAATAACCGACTGAATTTCCACTATTTGATATAGACAAACCGTTTTTAAATTAATGGTTGTTTAATCTGCAAGTGGTATCATTACCTTAAGAAGTAGGAAATACAGCAATGCGTGGGGGCACTACAAAACACCGGCTGTAACAGGGAAGATACCAAGACATAGCCGCCTGCCGACGATAGTGGGAATACCCACAGATGGCAGATCGGTACGAACATAGTAACGGGGGATACTAATGGGCACGAACGAGTCAAGGGGCGCACTGCCTCCGATTTCCAAAATGACGCTGGCCGATCTCGGCCCGCAAACGGTGAGCGCCACGGGCCTCGCCGGCATCATGGCAACAGGCACGATGACGCCCGCCACTCTTTCCACCGCACTGAGCTTAGGCAGCCTCAACACCAACGACAACGGCATCATTCTGTCCAACGGCGAAACCGCTGGGCTCAATACCGTGGCCGTTGCCGTCGACCGCATGCCTAAGGCCGCGCTCCAGCGCTCCGGCTCGACCATGCTTCCGGCGCTGCCGTCCTCTAAAGGCCCGATGTTATCGTAGGGATGGGAACCATGAGCAGCACAGTCCACATCACACCGCCACCGCTTTCCGCCCAGTCGATGGCCGACCTGCTCACCACCATCGTAGTCCTGTGCAAAGGCAAAGATAAATACAAGCGCGATTTCTGGGCGTATCTCTGCATCAAGCCGAGCATGGCAGAATCGTTCAAGAAAGCCCGTGACAGCGGCTCGATGAGCCTAACCGATTACGGCACCATCTTAGAAGCCGGTGAAGGCATCGACGTTCCCTCCGACATCATCTCAATGATGGAACGCGACTACGGCGTGCGTAATGACTACGAAGACCAGCTCGTCAAAGTCATTGAAACGATGCGCCGCAAAAACAGCATCTGATTTTCCGGTATTGCCAACGCAGCCTGTGCGCGCTAGCCTTGTGCCATGCAAACCATCGTCATATTAACGGGCGCAGGCATTTCCGCCGAATCCGGCCTTGCCACCTTCCGCGATCCCAAAAATAATAATAAAGGTGGGGGCCTATGGTGCAACCACCGCGTCGAAGACGTAGCCACCCCCGAAGCCTTCGAGCGCGACCCCATCCTCGTCCATGAATTTTATAACCAACGCCGCAGGGAACTGCGCGACGCCCACCCCAACGCCGCCCATCTGGCGCTCACCGAACTCGCCAAAAACTTCGAAGGCCGCACCTTCCTGATCACCCAAAATGTCGACGATTTACACCTGCGCGCCGAAGCCGGCAAAAAACTCCCTCGCTACAAACTCCTGCCCATGCACGGCGAACTGCGTAAAGCCCGCTGCGAAGTCACCGAAGAAATTTTCCAATGGGAAGACGACATGACCACCGCCACACCCTGCCCCTGCTGCAACAAACCCGGAAGGCTCCGCCCCCATATCGTCTGGTTCGGCGAAATGCCGCTCTACATGGATTTGATCGAACGCATGCTCGCCGAATGCGATTTGTTCATCTCCATCGGCACCTCCGGCAACGTCTACCCGGCTGCAGGTTTCGTGCAGATGGCCCGCATGCATGGCAAAGCCCACACGGTGGAGCTGAACATGGAGCCGTCCGGTGGTTCGAGCATGTTCCATGAGAAAGTGTATGGCCCAGCTACGCAAATTGTCCCGGCCTATGTGCAGCGAATTCTGACAGGCGATGTCATTGTAGATTAATTGATTGAACCATTATTCATCTGCTTTCCCTCACATTTGCCGTAAAATCGGAGCGGGTAGCGGCAGTAGTTCAAATTATTTTATTCATTGTATAAGCCAGCGCATCCACCTGCTCACCGCACGCCATTTTTTCCATCACCCGATAGCCCTTCGCGAGATAAAAATCCTTTGCGGTTACCGTCGATTCAAGCTTAACGCGTGTGCACCCTTGCCGCGCAAGGGACTGTTCCGCAACGGCAAGCAAACGCGAACCAATCGCTTTCCTCAAATAATCCTTGTGCACATACAACCTGGACAACTCGCAGCCAAGACTATGCTCACAAAAACCCACGATGGCTTTCCCATCAAGCGCGACCCACCGTTTACACCCAACGGCACTTTCCCTGAGCGCTTGCGCGCTGACCTTGGCCGACCATTCATCAATCACGTCCTGCGGATAATCTTTTACATTCACATGGCGGATGGTGTGGCGGCGCAACCGGGCGATACCGGCATAATCCCCATCCCTGACTGCGCGTATCGTCGCCATACTCAATGAACTAGCCGATATTGGTCCCTCCCACCGTCATCCCATCAATCAACATGCTCGGCTGGCCCACGCCCACCGGCACACTCTGCCCGGCCTTGCCGCAGGTTCCGATGCCGTCATCAAGCGCAGAATCGTCGCCGATGCCACGCACTTTGGTCAGACAATCCGGCCCGTTGCCGATCAGCGTCGCGCCTTTGAGCGGTCTGGTAATCTTACCGTTTTCAATAAGGTACGCTTCCGAGGCGGAAAACACGAATTTCCCCGAGGTGATATCCACCTGCCCGCCGCCCAGATGCGCGGCGTAAATACCGTTTTTGACACTCGCAATCAAATCTTCTTTCTTATCCTTGCCTGAAAGCATGTACGTGTTCGTCATGCGCGGCATCGGCTGGCTCGCGAAGCTTTCGCGCCGCCCGTTGCCGGTGGCTTTCATGCCCATCAGTCGCGCGTTCAGGCGATCCTGAATGTAACCGGTGAGGATGCCGTCTTCGATCAGCATCGTGCGGCTGGTCGGCGTGCCTTCATCGTCGATAGTCAGCGACCCGCGGCGGTCTGGCAACGTTCCATCATCGACGACGGTGACGCCTTTGCTCGCCACCTGCTTCCCCATCAGCCCCGAAAACGCCGAGGTGCCCTTGCGGTTGAAATCCCCTTCCAACCCGTGGCCCACGGCCTCATGTAAGAGCACGCCGCACCAACCCGCGCCCATCACCACCTGCATTTCTCCCGCCGGTGCCGGCACGGCATCGAGATTAACCACCGCCTGGCGTAGCGCCTCGTCGGCGAGCTTATTCCAGCTCGTCTCCGCAATATAATCCGCATAGCCCATGCGCCCGCCCGCGCCCGCCGAGCCGGTTTCCATGCGCCCGTCTTTTTCCACCAATACGTTGACGTTAAGGCGCACCAGCGGGCGGATATCCCCCGCGCTCGCGCCGTCAGCCTTCATAATTTGCACCGCCTGCCACTGGCCGGTCAGTGACACCGACACCTGCTTCACCAGCGGATTTTTCGAGCGCACATATTCGTCGATTTTCTGTAACAACTCGATTTTCACCTCCAAGGCGACCTCGTTCAGCGGATTCACATCCGTATACAACCGCGCGTTCGTCCCAAAAGCGGGCGCAATCGCTGCCGTCACGCCGTCCTGCCCGTGATGCACCGCGCGCGCCGTATCGACCGCGCGCAGCAGCGCCTGTTCCGATAATTCCGACGCATGGGCATAGGCCGTCGCTTCCCCGAGCACCGAGCGCAGGCCGAACCCTTGGCTCGTGTTAAAGCTGGCGTTTTTTAATTTACCGTCATCAAAATGCAAGCTTTCCGACTGACAATACTCAAGAAAAAGCTCCCCGTCATCCATTCCTGCCAACGTATCGCCCAGCACGGCTTGCGTGCGGACCTTATCCATGCCCGTGCGGGTAAAAAACAGCTCATCGAGCGCATGAATTTCGGCCATAAGACTTCCCTGTAATGTATTGAAATATCAATTCTAGTATAAACACAGAAAAAATATTGCACAACCGCCAAGGAAAGATTACAAAACCTACATTTAGTAATACGTCTATCTGTCCATACCCTCGCCACCATAAGGTTTAGAATGAAAAAACTTTTATCCCACGTTATGCCCCTGGCAGCCTTTACCGGCCTCGCCACCTTTAGTTTAGTGATGGGCGCTGCATTTAATGCATTGGCTGAAACCGCCACCAACGACACCCATTACGAGGGCATGGCGCACCCCTACCAGCTGAACCTCCAGCCGCCCGTAACCCCGGTAATGGAACATTTATACAACCTGCACTCGGCATTGCTGATCCTGATCACCGTCATCAGCATCTTCGTTCTCTGCGTCATGACTTATATCTGCCTGCGCTTCCGCCGCAGCAAAAACCCTGTCCCGAGCAAAACCACCCACAATACCCTGCTCGAAATCATCTGGACCACCATCCCGATCGTGATCCTCGTCACCATCGCTATTCCGAGCTTACGCCTGCATTATTATATGCAGCAGCCCGTCGACGCCGAAATGACCGTCAAAGTCGTCGGCTACCAGTGGTACTGGCACTACGATTATCCCGATCATGGCGGCTTCGGCTTCGATTCCTACATCAAAAAAGGCGAAGATTTGAAACCGGGCGACCACCGCCAGCTCTCGGTCGACAACAAGCTCGTCGTTCCCGTCGACACCAAAATCAAAGTGCAGATGACCGGCGCCGACGTGATTCACTCATGGGCCGTTCCCGCCTTCGGCGTGAAGAAAGACGCCGTTCCGGGCCGCCTGAACGAAAGCTGGTTCCAGGTCACCAAAATCGGCACATACTATGGCCAGTGTTCGCAGCTTTGCGGCGTCGGCCACGGCTTCATGCCGATTGTCGTGGAAGTCGTGAGCAAAGAAGACTTCGCCGTATGGGTGAAACAGCACGCCCCCGCTAAAAGCGACGCTGCCGCCCAGGTAAAGGAAAAATCCGCTCCGGGTAAAGACAAAGAAAAACCCGCCGTTACCGATTCGCATCTCGCCCCAAGCGCAGGCTCTGTTACCAAGCCTGTCGTCATTGACGAAGACGCCGACAAATCCAGCGATAAAGAATAATACATAAGGAACACCCACGATGAGTAAATCCGATAACACCGCTCACGCTCATGGACACGACGATCATGACCACACCCCAACCGGCTGGAAGCGCTGGCTTTATTCCACCAACCATAAAGACATCGGCTTGATGTATCTGCTATTCGCAGGCGTTGCTGGCATCGTCGGCACCTTTTTCTCCATCCTCATCCGCGTTCAGCTCGCGCATCCAAACGGCCAGCTCTTCGGCGATAATTACCAGCTTTATAACGTGGTCGTCACCGCGCATGCGCTTTTCATGGTATTCTTCCTCGTCATGCCCGCACTCATCGGCGGCTTCGGCAACTTCGCAGTGCCGCTGATGATCGGCGCGCCCGACATGGCCTTCCCGCGCATGAACAACATCTCCTTCTGGCTGCTGCCGCCGTCCTTCATGCTGCTTTTGCTCTCGTCGATCATCGGCGAAGGCGCAGGCACCGGCTGGACGCTGTATCCGCCGCTTTCCACCATCGCGTCGCACCCCGGCATGTCCGTCGACATGGCGATTTTTGCGCTGCACTTGGCCGGTATCTCCTCCATCTTAGGTGCGATTAACTTCATCGTGACCATCTTCAACATGCGCGCTCCGGGCATGACGCTGTTCAAAATGCCGCTTTACCCCTGGTCCATCCTGATCACCGCCTTCCTGCTCCTGCTCTCCTTGCCAGTGCTCGCCGGTGCCATCACCATGTTGCTCACCGACCGTAACTTCGGCACGCATTTCTTCGACCCCGCAGGTGGCGGCGACCCGATCCTGTTCCAGCATCTGTTCTGGTTCTTCGGCCATCCGGAAGTGTACATCCTGATTCTGCCCGGCTTCGGCATCATCTCGGAAATCACCGCCACCTTTTCGCGCAAACCCATCTTCGGTTATTTCGGCATGGTGTTCGCGATGGCGTCGATAGGCTTCCTCGGCTTCATCGTCTGGGCGCATCACATGTTCACCGTGGGCCTGTCGGCTGACACGATGGCCTATTACATGGTCGCGACCATGATCATCGCGGTGCCGACCGGCATCAAGATCTTCTCGTGGCTCGGCACCATGTGGGGCGGCTCCCTCACCTTCGAAGCGCCGATGCTGTTCTGCCTCGGCTTCATCTTCCTCTTCGTGGTCGGCGGCGTCACCGGCGTCGTGCTCGCCAACTCCGCAATGGACATCCCGCTGCACGACACCTACTACGTGATCGCCCATTTCCACTACGTTATGTCGCTTGGCGCGGTCTTTGCGATCTTTGCGGCGTTCTACTACTGGATCGGCAAAATGACCGGCAAACAATATCCAGAAGGTCTGGCTCGCCTGCACTTCTGGCTGTTTTTCATCGGCACCAACCTTACCTTCTTCCCGCAGCATTTCTTAGGCCTCGCCGGCATGCCGCGCCGTATCCCGGACTACCCGGATGTCTACGCGGGCTGGAACTACATCTCCTCGCTCGGCGCGTATCTCGGCGGCTTCTCGGTGCTGGTGTTCTTGCTGCTGGTATGGCGCACGATGAAATACGGCAAGCCCTGCCCGGTCAATCCGTGGGGCGTAGGCGCTACCACACTGGAATGGACGCTGCCTTCACCGCCGCCGTTCCACACCTTCGAAACCCAGCCGGTTATTAAATAACCAGCCAAAAAACCCCGGTGGCAACACCGGGGTTTTTCTTTAATGGAATCCCGCCATGAGCTATCTCCTCGACACCGACATCCAGCGCCTGATACACACCCCCGCCAGCGAAGGCATATGCATGCCGAAAACCAAACAGCTTTCGTTGCTGCTCGTGGTGATCGTGCCTCTTTTTGCCGCCCGCCTGATCATGAAATACGGCCCCGGCTTCATGGACCTGCCGGGCCTGGGACAGTTCATGCTCTGCTTAGTCCTCTTGTTCGAACTGGGCATCACCACCTTGTTCATTTTCGACCTGCGCACCAAACAGGAGTTGCGCCTCGACGCCGCAGGTTTTTCCATTAACAGCCTGTTTAACAAAGCCCGCTACGAATGGACTGGCTGCTCCCCGTTCATCGCCAATCCCAACGGCGTGAGCTACAGCTATAACGGCACGCCCAAAAACTTTTCCGCCGCCTTCTTCCGCTGCAAGCCCCGCCAGCTCGAAGCGCTGTTCAACTATTGGCGAACCCGCGCCGTTGAATTAAGCCAATAGCCTGATATACAATTAAATATATCCTTACGGAAAACCATAGACGCGCCTCGTTTTCCTCTGTATTTTACGCCCCAAATGCGCGATCACGCGCCACTCGAAAAATAGCAGTAAACCCATGCCAATGACACTTTTCGTCCTCATCAAAAGCCCCCATAAAGCCGCGCTGCTTTCAGACGCAATCTCAAAGAACGGCGCGAATGTGCGTATCTTCTACGATCCTGAGACGCTGATGGAAACAGTCACCGCGCACGTCGAGCAGCAAAACAGCGCCACCCCACCCTCTCTTCCCGACGCACTGCTGGTGATCGAAGACAAAGTCGCCCTCGCCGGTAGCGGTGGCAAAATCATGGAAAACGAATTCGGCACAGAAACCCTGATGCAACTCGCCGAAGATTTCGCCGCAGCGACGCTGGGCAAATCCTTAACCATCCCGAAATGCGACCTCGCCGTGCTGGAAGCCGCGCATCATGCGATGGATAAGGAGATCAGCGCCTACCATCTCGTCGGCCGCGCCCGCACCGCTCCGAAAGTGAAAGAGCTGCTACAGAATTACATCGCCGAACTCGCCAATCCCGGCTATACAACTACTGCCCCATCCTTTAGCAGGTAAGCATGACCACCGCATCGCTCCCCGCCGCCCAGTCCACCGTCCGAGATTACATCACCTTGATGAAACCCGGCGTCATGTCGCTGGTGGTCTTTACTGGCCTTGCCGGCATGTTGCTCGCGCAATTCGCAGGGCTAGGACACCTGAACCTCTTCCAGCAACTCATGGCCGTGGCCTGTATTTCGCTCGCCTCCGGCGCGGGTGGCGCCATCAACATGTGGTTTGACCGCGATATCGACGCGCTGATGCTGCGCACTGCCGCCCGCCCCGTACCCACAGGCCGCATCGCAGCCCAAGACGCGCTGGCATTCGGCCTGTTCCTCTCGGCGGCATCCGTCATGCTGATGGACCTCGCGCTCAACCTGACCGCCAGCCTCCTGCTCGCCGGAGCCATCGCGTTTTACGTCGTCATTTACACCATGTGGCTCAAACGCCGCACGCCGCAGAACATCGTCATCGGCGGTGCCGCTGGCGCCTTTCCGCCCATGATCGGCTGGGCCGCCGTCACCGGCGATATCTCCGTGCAGTCGTTCATGCTGTTTGCCATTATTTTCCTCTGGACGCCCCCGCATTTCTGGGCGCTGGCGCTCTACCGCAACGCCGATTACACCGGCGCGGGCGTGCCGATGATGCCGGTCGTCGCCGGTCCGCTCAAAACCAAGCAGCAGATGATTTTCTACACGTGGCTGCTGGTCGGCGCCACCATCGCACTACCATTTTTCGGCGTAGGCGCCATGCTGTACATGGTCAGCGCCGCGGTACTCGGCGCGGTGTTTTTATACCATGTGTATCGCGTTCGCTACGATGCCACGGATAAATGGGCGAAGAAAACATTTGGCTTTTCCATTCTCTATCTTTTTATGCTATTTACGATGATGATGGTCGATGGCTGGTGGACTCGTCATCTGGCTTGAAGCAAACAATCAACGGAGCGGCGCATGGAAAAACACCTTACCCCTGAAGCAACCCAAGGCATGCTGGAATTCACCCAGAACAGCATCTACCTGATGGGCGCGAGCTTTGTTCTGGGCAGCCTGTTCACCTTGTTCCTGCTGCTCGTTCTCGACTTCGTCCGCCGCAACAAAGAAGAAAAAAAATTCTAATCCATCATGACCAATCCCGCGCCCGATAATAACCAGAAGCGCAAAAACCTCGCCCTGCTCGCGGTGTTGCTCGTCTTGATGGTGCTGGTTTACGCCATATCAATCATGCGCATGCAATCCGGCCAATAATGTCCCTCATTAATGGCCACCCCCAAAGATAAAAACCTGTCGCTTGCCTTTAACCTCGCCCTCATCGTGTTGGGCATGCTGGCCCTTGCCTATGCCTCCGTCCCGCTCTACCGCCTGTTCTGTAAAACCACTGGCTACGGCGGCACCACCCAGGAATCCGCGCATGCCCCCGACAAAGTTTTCGACCGCGTTATCACCGTGCGTTTCAACGCCGATATCGACCCCAACCTGCCGTGGGAGTTCGCCCCCGGCGAACGCGAAGTAAAGCTCAAAGTCGGCGCGCAGGGGTTCACCCATTTCGTGGCGAAGAACCATTCTAATAAGGCCATCACCGGACGGGCAGTGTATAACGTGGTGCCGTTCGCGGCTGGCTCATATTTCGTTAAAACGGCGTGCTTTTGCTTCAAACAGCAAACTTTGCAACCGCGTCAGAAGGTTAACATGCCGGTCGCTTTTTACATCGACCCATCCATCATGGACGACCCAGAAATGAAAGATGTTTCAACAATTACGTTGTCTTATACGTTTTTTCCGCTAAATATGTAGCTTGATTCAAGGTCTAATCTAGGAGCAGTTCTTTCCATGTCGAAGCAAACCCACCCGTATCATCTGGTCAACCCAAGCCCGTGGCCCGCGCTCGCGGCGCTGGCGCTTTTCATGTCCACGCTCGGCAGCGCCATGTTCTTCCACCAGAAATCGGGCGGCGTCATCCTGATGATCGCCGGTATATTCCTCGTGCTCTACACGATGTACGTGTGGTGGCGCGACGTTATCCATGAAGCCCGTGTCGACCATGCGCACACCCCGGCCGTCAGCCGCGGCCTGCGCGCCGGCATGGCTTTGTTCATCACCTCCGAAGTGCTGTTCTTCATGGCGTTCTTCTGGGCCTTCTTCAACTCCTCGCTGCTGCCGAAAACCCCACTCAGCGACGTCTGGGCGATGGGCGATGGCATCTGGCCGCCCAAAGGCATCAAAGCCTTCGACCCGTTCCACCTGCCCTTCCTCAACACCTTGATTCTGCTGTTGTCGGGCACCACCGTTACGTGGGCGCATTACTGCATCGTGACCAATAACCGCCGCGACACCATCCGCGCCCTGTGGTTCACGGTGATCCTCGGCATGCTGTTCACCTGCTGCCAGGCGTATGAATACTCCCACGCTACTTTCGGCTTCAAAGACGGCATCTACGCCTCCACCTTCTTCATGGCCACCGGTTTCCACGGCTTCCACGTGATCGTCGGCACCATCTTCCTCGCCGTCTGCCTCGCGCGCAGCTACATGAATCAGTTCGAGCCGAAACAGCATCTGGGCTTCGAATTCGCTGCATGGTACTGGCATTTCGTCGACGTGGTCTGGCTGTTCCTGTTCCTCTTCGTGTACTGCGATTTCGCGACCATCCTGATGCCGTCCTTCCAGGCGGTGTTCACGGGCACGAATTTGCTGATCGCCTTCGTCCTTGCCATCGTCGTCTTCGGCGCACTTGCCGTTCGCACGCTGGCCAAAGGCGGCCTCCCCAAAGTCGTCGGCAGCCACCACTAATGAAACCACGCAAAAATCCCCGGGTGCGCTGCCGCGTGTCCGGGGATTTTTTTTGCTTGGAAGTAGCGTGAATGACGATGCCGTCTGAACCACTTCCTTCCATGTCCTCCATCGTCCTGCTGGGCAAATGCCCGGCCTGCGGCAAGGGCAAACTGTTCCGCAATTTCTTAGAGATCGCCGATTATTGCCATGCCTGCGGAGTGTCCTTAAAAGGCCACGAGATCGGCGACGGCCCGGCGTTCCTCGGCGTACTGCTGGTCGGCGCGCTGACGGCCATCGGCGCGGCCATTGTAGAAATCAAGCTGTCCCCGCCGTTCTGGGTGCATGCAGTGATCTGGATTCCATTTATTATTGTGGGGTCTTTGGTAAGCCTGCGTGTGCTGAAGGCGCTGATGATCGCCGCGCAGTACCGCTACCGCAAGAATGATTTCGAAGTGAGTTCTAAGGAAAATGAGGGGAAATGAACACCGCCTGAAGATGTTTTGCTTGGGGCAAAACATCTTCGGGGCGAAGTTAGCGGTTGTTAGTCAGCCAGGCCATCTTCGTCATGATTGTGTTTCTCTTCCTGGAGATACAAATCATCAAGCGAATCACTCAACGAGTCATTGATCGCCTGATTCTTCTGACGAAGAACAGGCTCGATTTCATGGTCGATGAGCGAAGCCAGTTGGCTTTCGGGAAGATTGGAAATCTTCCATGCGTCGAGCTTATGATTGAGACCGCTGCCAGTGCAGAGCACTTGCAGTTTCCCCAACGCCTTGGCGCTAGAGATGATCCCTTTACGAAGATCGAACGCGACAGCAACAACCTTTTGAACGTTGAACATTCCGGACTCCCATAAAATAGGAGTTACTCACCGATGCAGGCTTCAACTACCAAAGTCGAAACATACCGCACCTTGAGGTGTCTTCTGAGTAGGTATTCCCTACAAAGTCCATTAATCGATGATGTGAATCAAAGATGAAGGAGAAGATAAATGCAGTATAACATAAGAGAAAAAATAGTAAAGATAAATTAATACTTACTGGTATGATTTAATACCCGCAAGTATGATAAATCCTTGGTTTCAGGGAATAACACGAGCGTGACTATCTGCGCTAGGTTGGGGAAGCGTTTACTAGCACCCGTCGGGCACGAACAACGGCAGGCCCTCTTGCTGGATAGGCTCCAGCTTTTCGACCATGCGACCGGCCATTGCAGGATCGCCGCCAATCAATGCGCCGAGATAGGATTTAAACAGCTCGATGCCAAGCGCCGCTTCCCGGTCGTCGGCCTTTTCCATCAGTGAATCCTGCACCGTTTGCCACGAGGTCAAATACTCGATCTGCACGGCAAGCGGCTGGGCGATAAAATCCTGATCCTCCGGATAAAGCGTCGCGTAGCCCGATTGAGCCAAGCAGATGCCATAGCCCACGGCGGCACGCAGATGCGGCTCTTCGGTTTCTAAGCGCTGGATGACCGCTTCAAACTCCGCCTCATGGTTGGGCGAGCTGAACACGCTCTGCTCCCAGCTGGTTGGTTCGGCCGGTTTTGAAAAAAGCCTGCCGAACCATCCCACTTAAGCGTTACCTTTGGCCTTTTTATTCGGCTTCGGATTGATCTTGGCGACTTTGGTTTCCTGCTCGGTGATCGCTTCCAGTGCCGCAACCGCCGCGAGGTTCATGATTTCCGAAATCGTCGCCGTCATCTGCACAATCTGCGCCGGGCGCTGTAAGCCGATAGTGACCGGGCCGATGGTGACCCCGTCGCCCATTTCCTGAAGCAGATGCGAGGCGATATGTGCTGAATGCAGCGCAGGCATCACAAGCACGTTGGCCGGGGCAGAGAGGCGGCAGAACGGATAGAGGCTCATCATTTCCTTGTTGAGCGCCACACCAGCCGACATTTCACCGTCATACTCGAAATCCACTTTCATACTGTCGAGCACGTGCACCGCATCGCGGATACGGGCGGATTTTTCGCGCATCGGGTTGCCGAATGTCGAATACGATAGCAGCGCCACGCGCGGCTCATGGCCCATTTTACGGGCGACTTCGGCGGTCTTCACCGAAATATGCGCAAGCTGTTCGGCGTCAGGCAGTTCCTGCACCGTGGTATCGGCGAAGAACAGCGTTTTACCTTTGGCCACGATGATCGAAATACCGAAGAGGAACTCGTCCACCTTGGTGTCGATCACGCGGGTGATGTTTTCCAAACTGACGGTGTAGTTGCGGGTGATACCGGTGATCAGCGCGTCACCGTGGCCGAGGGCCAGCATGCACGAAGCGAAGATGTTACGGTCGTTCTTCACCATGCGCGCCACGTCGCGGTAGAGATAGCCCTGACGGCTGAGGCGCGGGAAGAGCAGGTCGATATATTCGTCGACATGCGGCGATACCGCAGCGCTTGCGATTTCGATATTTTCGAAATCGGCCACGCCCATTTTCTTCATCAGCGACTGGACACGCTCGACACGGCCGACGAGGATCGGTGCGCCATAGCCATTGTCGCGCCACTGGACGGCGGCGCGGATGATCTTTTCTTCTTCGCCTTCGGCAAAGATCATGCGCTGCGGATTAGAGCGAACTTTGTCGAAAATGTGCTGCATCGAGTTGGCGGTCGGGTCGCGGCGCGCTTCGAGTTCTTTTTTGTACGCAGCGATATCGATGATCGGCTTGCGAGCAACGCCGGTGCGCATAGCGGCACGCGCTACAGCCACGGGAACGGTGGTCATCAAGCGCGGATCGAACGGAGAGGGAATGATGTATTCCGGGCCGTATTCCATCTTGCGGCCTGAATAGGCGGCCGAGACTTCTTCCGGCACTTCTTCACGCGCAAGCGCTGCAATCGCTTCAGCCGCGGCGACTTTCATTTCTTCATTGATCTGCGAGGCGCGGCAATCGAGCGCGCCTCGGAAGATATACGGGAAGCCCATCACGTTGTTGACCTGGTTCGAATAATCCGAACGCCCCGTGGCGATAATGGCGTCGGGGCGAACCGAGCGCGCGTCTTCAGGTTTGATTTCCGGGTCGGGATTCGCCATTGCGAAGATCACCGGGTTTTTGTTCATGGATTTGACCATGTCCTTAGTGACCGCGTCTTTGGAAGCGAGGCCTAAGAATACGTCGGCCCCTTCCATCGCTTCAGCCAGCGTGCGCTTGTCGGTTTTCACCGCGTGGGCGGATTTCCACTGGTTCATGCCTTCGGTGCGGCCTTCGTAGATCACGCCGGTTTTATCGACGAGGAAGGCGTTTTCGTTTTTGATGCCCATGCGCTTGATGAGTTCCAAGCAGGCTATACCGGCGGAACCGGCGCCGAGCACCACGACTTTCATGTCCTTAAAGTTACGGCCGGTCAGATGCGCGGCGTTGATAAGGCCGGCAGCGCAGATGATGGCGGTGCCGTGCTGGTCGTCATGGAAGACAGGAATATCCATGAGTTCGCGCAGGCGCTGTTCGATGATGAAACATTCCGGAGCCGCAATGTCTTCGAGGTTGATGCCGCCCCAGCTCGGCCCGAGCAGCTTCACGCAATTGACGAATTCGTCCACGTCGGTGGTGTCGACTTCGATGTCGATGGAATCGATATCGGCGAAACGTTTGAAGAGAATGGCTTTGCCTTCCATTACGGGCTTCGACGCAAGTGCGCCGAGATTACCGAGGCCGAGCACGGCCGTGCCGTTGGAAATCACCGCGACGAAATTGCCTTTTGCCGTGTAATCATAGGCTTTGGACGGGTCTTTATTGATCTCGATGCAAGGAACCGCGACGCCGGGAGAATAACCGAGTGACAGGTCGCGCTGGGTCATCAGCGGTTTGGTCGGCAGGATCGACAGCTTGCCCGGTTTGCCTTCGGAATGATAGGCGAGAGCTTCTGCGTCTGTGATCGGTTCTTTCTCTTTGGTCATGGGTAGGTTCCTGAGTATATGAAATTAATTGGTTTTATGAGCCGTGCGATTGTGCATCGCAACATAAGTTCATGATTTTCACTGATAAAGCGAGTTTTTCACATAGTGGGGGCGTTAATGCAAGAAAAATCTGCGCCAAAGCGTATGTTTTCTGCGGGCTGCCGGGGATTGAGAAGCGGGGTCAGGCGCGCTGCGCGGCCAGCTGCGTGCGGTAAAAACCACGGTAGTGATTGCGCGCCACGTTGAAACTATAATGCCCATGCTTGGATTTGGGAATCTTCGAGCACAGATGCTTGATATCGAAATCCGGATAGTAGGTCATGATGGGCGATTTCAACATTTTCTTAAGCACATAACCCTCTTCGTGCTTATCGAGCTTGCGCTTGATGTTCTTGTCGATCTTCCACAGCTCGCCGATCACCACGTCCTTGTCGTTGCCGGTATGGTACAGCAGCGGATACATCTCATTGGGCGCCAGATACAGCACATAGCCTTTAATTTTCTTTTTGCGAAGGAAAACGGCCCCAACCATATGCTCGTGTAAAACACCTCCTTTTTTTAAGGTACCGTAAGCAAAAACTTTCACAATCAAACTCCGTAAGGTTAAAAATTCCGATCAGCGCATCAGCGCGTCGGGCGTGGTAGCGGCAAAATCCATTGCATTGCGGGCGACTTCGGGAATTTTCGCGGCATGCGGGCGAACCTTCGCGGCGAATGATTTCTGAGGGTCTTCAGCGGGCGCATGTTCATGGACCGCCGGAACCGGCAAGCCTTCCATCGCGTTGCGCACGGTCTGGCCGCGTTTTACACCGGCGATTACGGTTTTGATTTCGCTCATATCCTGCGATTTATTGGCGATTTCGACCAGTTCAAGCGCTTCAGGATACTGGTCCAGCAGGCCGAAGCCAATGAGGAAATTGAATTTGCCCAGCGTGAAATCCGCGTGCTCTTTTTTCTCGGTGTTGTGATAGGTCTGGTTCATCAGTTCGGCGATGCGCGAGGCGAGCTTCATCTGCTCGTCGGCCTCAGGTTTATTCAGCAGCGGCCATTTATAATTATTATCCAGATGGTGGCGCTGGAGCAGCATCAACGCTTCGATATCGGCGGTGGCAATGACTTTGCTGGTGTTGGTGTCGCTGTGGTTCAGCGCATCGGCAACGAGGCTCTGCTCGGCTTCAAAGAAGGATTGCTTGCGGATAAACCCGTCCATCGACAGATACGTACCCACCATACCCACGCCCGCGTTGGCGTTGGCGGCGAATTTCGGCATGCTGCCAGCTTTGGCCCAGGCACGCAAACGATGCCACGGCAGGAAGAACGACGCACCCGCCGCCATGCGAATCGCCGTGCGCTTGATAAACGCGTCGCGCGTCACGGCCAGCGCGGCGTTGTCACTTTTCATCAGGTCGCGTGTGGTGACGTCTTCGGGCTTTTTGTTCAGCTCATAGCCCACCGCTTCGGCGTACACCGTGTGGATGTCGCTGTATGTTTTTTTGCTGTAATATGAAATGACACCAAGCACCACGCTGCCCATACCGAGTGCGGCGATATTGCGCGACACGTAGCGCCCGAAGGTAGGCTCTTTCCACGCCTTGAATTCGGGTTTCAGCGCGGGATTCGGTTTTTGCAGGACGTTAAACGGGTTGATTTCTTCCAGCGCCTGCCACATGTAGCGCGTGGTCAGCATCGGAATCATCAGCTGTAAAAACGGCGAGTTATAGCGCGCAAACTTGCCTTCGATCGGCAAAGTCTGCGGCGCGGGTGCCGTTTCTACTTTTTTATTGGCTTCGATCTGCGTCATGCATTTCGTATATGTCTTTGCTAAGCGGTGTGAATATTTCCGCGACTCTATCATGCCACCTTTCGTATCGCGGTTACAGGGACATATTGTGAAGATTGTGTAACAACGGCCAAATAAGCTGGTATTCACATGAAATATAAGACTATTAGTGCCATGCGTGTGGCGGGCACCCCCTATGCATTGTCACCATTGGTAACTTCCCCGCAAACCCGCACTAATCCTCGGCCACAGAAAGAAATACCCCCCACGGGCATATTGGGGATTTCATGCCTAAAACAGCCCTGCGCTTGGAGCGTAACATATTGTAATTAATGGATTCACAGATTTACCATAATTAACTCCACCAAGGGTTTTTGCCCCAAATCCCTAAAAAAATTGGCCGCGGCGCTCCGCCGCCCTTCCTCGTTGCGCTCGTTATCCGACCTGCTATGAATGAGGGCCATGAGCACCCTGACCCACGACATAGAGCCCCTGCCGAGCCCCGATTTTTCCGAGGCGACGCCTGCCATGCAGCAATACTTAAAGCTCAAAGCTGCCCATCAGGATTGTATCCTGTTCTATCGTATGGGAGATTTCTACGAGCTGTTCTTCGAAGACGCCATCCGCGCTTCGCAAATCCTCGATATTGCGCTGACCAAACGCGGCAAATATGCGGGACAGGACATTCCACTATGCGGCGTGCCGGTCCACAGCCATGATAGCTACCTTGAAAAGCTCATCCAGACTGGCGTCAAAGTCGCCATTTGCGAGCAGATGGAAGACCCGGAGGAAGCCAAAAAGCGCGGCTATAAAGCGGTGGTCCATCGCGATGTGGTGCGCATCGTTACCCCCGGCACCATTACGGAAGAATCCTTGCTGGATGCCCGCCAGTCCAATTATTTAGCCGGACTCGTGCAGGACGGACCGCACTTTGCGCTGGCATGGCTGGAACTATCGACCGGCGAATTCAACGTCACCGTCGTCGTGCCCAGCAATTTAACCGCCGAGCTGGCGCGCATTTCCCCGCGTGAATTGCTCGTCCCCGAAAGCTTGCAGGCCCTCCCCGCCCTCGAAGACTGGAAAACCAAACTCGCCCCGCAACCGCTCAGCACCTTCGACATACGCCGCGCCGAGCGCCGCATCAAGGAAAGCTATGGCATCACCTCGCTCGAAGTGTTTGGCGAATTCACCAATGGCATGACCGCCATCTGCGGCGCGTTGCTCGACTACCTCATGGTCACCCAGAAAAACACCATACCCCGCCTCGACCCGCCGCGCCAGCAGCGCAGCAGCGACTACATGCTGATCGACGCCGCGAGCGCGCGCAATTTGGAACTGCTGCAAACCCTATCGGGAATGCGCCGTGGCAGCCTGTTTTCCGTCATCGACGAAACGATTACCTCCGCCGGTGCACGCCGCTTGGCCGGCTGGCTTGCAGCGCCGTCCGCCGATAAAGAAATTATCACCGCCCGCCACGACAATGTCGGCCATTTGCTGGAAGCCGAGCATTTGCGAGCCGCTACCCGCTCCATGCTCAAGGAAGCCGGCGACACCGAACGCGCCCTGTCGCGCATATGTCTGAATCGTGGCGGCCCACGCGACGTGCTTTCCATCGCCGCCGGTTTACAGGCGGCCACCAAAGTGCGCATGCTGATGGAAAAACAGGACACCCCGAAATTGCCCGATGGTTTGTGCGACTTACGCAACAAGCTCGGTGGCCACGAATCAATGGTCGCCACCATCCAATCCGCGATCAAGCCCGATTGCGGCATTCTGGCGCGCGACGGTAATTTCATCCTGCCGGGCTGCTCCGCCGCCCTCGACGAACTCTGCGCACTGCGCGACGCAAGCAAGCGCGTCATCATGCAATTGCAGCAGAAATACTGCAATGCCACCGGCATCGGAATCTTAAAAATCCGCTACAACAACATGCTCGGCTATTACATCGAAATCACCGTCGCGCATCAAAGCAAAGTCACGCAGGATTTCATCCACCGCCAGACGCTGGCCAACAATCTGCGCTACACCACGGTAGAGCTTTCCGAACTCGAACGTAAAATCGGTGAAGCCGCCGACAAGGCGCTTAAATTAGAGATGGAACTCTTCACAGCGCTTGTGGCCAGCGTTAAAAATGCCCATCAGCAGATCAGCGCCACCGCCCACGCGCTGGCCACGATTGACGTGTTCGCCGGCCTCGCCGAACTGGCAGCCAACCGCCGCTACGCCCGTCCCAAAGTGGACCATACGTTTGCCTTCGATATCAAGGAAGGCCGCCACCCAGTAGTCGAAGCGAGCTTAAGCAAATCCAGCGATACGCCCTTCATCGGCAACGATTGCAACCTCGAATCCAACCAACGCCTCTGGCTTCTCACTGGGCCGAACATGGCCGGTAAATCCACCTTCCTGCGCCAGAACGCGCTCATCGCCGTACTTGCGCAGATGGGGTCGTTCGTGCCCGCCGCGTCGGCCCATATCGGCATCGTCGACAAGCTGTTTTCACGCGTGGGTGCCGCCGACGACCTTGCGCGCGGGCGCTCCACCTTCATGGTGGAAATGGTCGAAACCGCCACTATCTTGCATCAGGCGGGCCAGCGCTCGCTGGTCATCCTCGACGAAATCGGCCGTGGCACGGCCACATTTGATGGCCTGTCCATCGCATGGGCGGTTATGGAACACCTCCATAACGCCACGCGCTGCCGGGCGCTATTCGCCACGCATTACCACGAGCTAACCGCACTCACCGACAGCTTAAACGCGCTGTCCTGTCACAGCATGAAAGTGCAGGAATGGAAGGGCCAGTTGCTATTCCTGCATCAGGTGGTGAACGGCTCGGCGGATAAATCCTACGGTATCCATGTTGCCAAACTCGCAGGGCTTCCCTCCGGCGTCACCGCGCGCGCCGCTGAAATTCTGCACCAGCTCGAAGCCCAGCAATCGGGCGCGGCCCAAATGCCCGCCTCGCTCCCCCTCTTCTCCTACACCCCGACCCCTACGGTCGACCCCAAGCTCGCCGAGCTGGCGCAAGCCGTTAATGCTACCAGCCCCGATAGCCTCACTCCTAAACAGGCGCTTGAAATCCTTTATAAATTAAAGGAAATGGCCTCCTGATCTGTGGAAGTCTTAGTTTCACTTGCAATCCATGTTCTTTAGGAATAGATTCACATTCCTGTTTAGTGGAATAATAAATAACCCATAAAGAATACGATTTATATCCGTGTCCCGACTTTTTCTCCGTAGCCTTAGCGCTACCTCACCCTCCCACATCATAGGACTCTCATGATTCAAGTGCAACTTGTCCAGCTTCCGCATGGCGCATCGCTGCCACTTCCCGAATACGCCACCGCATTCTCCGCCGGTGTTGACTTAATGGCCGCCATCGACGCGGATATCACGCTGAAACCGATGGACCGCATGCTTGTCACCACCGGCATTTCCATCGCTCTGCCTGAAGGCTATGAAGCCCAGATCCGCCCGCGCTCAGGCCTAGCCTTCAAGCACGGCATCTCCATCGCCAACACCCCCGGCACCATCGACGCCGACTATCGCGGCGAAATTAAAGTGCTGCTGATCAATCTCGGCCACGAAAACTTCGTCGTCACCCACGGCATGCGCATCGCCCAGATGGTGGTCGCTCCCGTGTCTCAGGTTTCGTTCAAACAGGTCGAATCCTTGGGCGAAAGCGAACGGGGCGCAGGCGGATTCGGCTCCACCGGTGTTCACACGAAAAAGGCAGTGCAGGCGTAACCCATGATGATGCCCTCCAAAAAACTTTTCTACGCGGTGGAAGCCGTGCTGTACGTGGCCTATAATGGCCAGCAGGGGCCCATTTCGGGACGCGATATTGCAACCCGCCAAGGCCTTCCCGCCCGCTACCTCGAACAGCTCATGCAGAAACTCGTGCGCGGCGGTATCCTGCGCGGCGTGCGGGGACCGCATGGCGGGTATTTGCTTGCGCGGGAACGCCGCCGTATTACAGTGGGCGACATCTGCGAAGTGCTGACCGATGACAAAGACGATCAGGATTTACAAGGCTACGCGGGCACGCCGTTGGGTGGAGAAATCGTCGTCCGCGTCTGGGATTCGGTGCATAAGAACACGATGGATTATTTGAAACAGGTCAACCTGGCAGAGCTTTGCGAACAGGCTTCCAACAAGCAGATTCGCAAAGAGTCGGAAGAAAAAATGGACTTTGCTATTTAAATTTTAACAAGGAAATTGCTATGCCAAACACCGCTAAAATCGCCCCCGCTGAACTGGACAAACCCGGTCGCGGCCGCGTCTATGACTCCATCCTCGCCACCATCGGCAATACCCCGCTTATTCGCCTGCACCGCATCGCTGCTGAGGCAGGCTGCGTGGCTGATATCCTCGTGAAAGCCGAATTCTTTAACCCGCTCTCGTCGGTGAAAGACCGAATCGCGCTGTCGATGGTCGAAGCCGCCGAAGCCTCGGGCAAAATCAACGATAACACGGTGCTGGTGGAACCGACTTCGGGCAACACCGGTATCGCACTCGCCTTCGTGTGTGCCGCCAAAGGCTACAAGCTTATCCTCACCATGCCCGAAAGCATGTCGATGGAACGCCGCAAGATGCTGAAATTCCTAGGTGCCACGCTTGAGCTTACCCCAGCCGCCAAAGGCATGCGCGGCTCGATCGAAAAAGCCGAGGAAATTCTGGCCTCCAATCCGAACGCCATCATGCTCCAGCAGTTCAAAAACGAAGCTAACCCGGCCATCCACCGCCGCACCACCGCGGAAGAAATCTGGACCGACACGGCAGGTAAAGTCGACGTGTTCATCACTGGTGTGGGCACCGGCGGTTCCATCACCGGCACCGCGCAGGTGCTGAAATCCCGTAAACCCAGCGTGCGCATTATCGCCGTTGAGCCGGAAGACAGCCCGATCCTGTCCGGCGGCAAACCCGGCCCGCACAAAATTCAAGGCATCGGCGCGGGCTTTATCCCCGACGTGCTCCAGCGCGATCTGATCGACGAAGTCATCACTATCGGCAACGAAACTGCGTTTGCCACCGCCCGCAAGCTCGCCAAGCTCGAAGGCATCCCGGTCGGTATCTCTTCAGGCGCCACCATCGCCGCCGCGCTCGAAGTTGGCGCCCGCCCGGAAATGAAAGGCAAGACCATCGTGGTTATCGCCGCCTCCACCGCCGAACGCTATATTTCGACCGATTTATTCGCAGAATAATCTTGACCTGCCGGTGCTTTGACCCTCAGAACACCTCCTGCGAGCTCGTGCACCATACCCTCGGTGAAATCACTGGCATGCGCAAAGAGTTGGCCGAAGCGGGGGTGGACTTTGAATCTGTAGCCGCTAAACTGGCAGCCAACCGCGTATAGGCGGCGAAAAAGGATCAGGGATTAGGAAAGTAATTGCCCCAGGAATTAACGAATTCGGCACCGCTAGAAGTTAATGCATTAAGGCGCTATGCCCGACATATCGTCCTACCCCAAATCGGGGAGGCCGGGCAGCGCACACTCCTCCAGTCTTCCGTTTTAGTCGTCGGCGCTGGCGGCCTCGGCAGCCCGGCCCTTGCATATCTTGCCGCTGGCGGAGTGGGCCGCCTCGGCATCGTCGAGCATGACCGGGTGGAACTGTCCAATCTGCAACGCCAGTTGCTCTTCGAAACCTCCGATATCGGCCGCAGCAAGGCCGACGCCGCCAAGGACCGTATCGAAGAGCTTAACCCCGGCACAAAAGTGGAATTATTCCATTGTAAAATAGATGAAAATAATGCCAGATCAATTATTAAGGATTTTGACGCTGTCATCGACGGAAGCGACAACTTCGCTACCCGTTTTGCCGTAGGGGAGGCGTGCATGGCCGAAAATATTCCGCTGATATCGGCTGCTGTGAGCGGATTCTCCGCCCAGCTCTCTACCTTCAAGCCCTATCTTGGTTCCCCCCACCCCTGCTACCGCTGCCTCGTCCCCAGCCAACCCGAACGGGAGATCACCTGTGAGTTTGATGGAGTCATCGGACCGCTAGCCGGAATGATGGGAAGCATGCAGGCACTCGAAGCTATGAAGGAAATTCTGGATATCGGCGAATCGCTCTCCGGGCGGTTATTGATCTTCGACGCGTTAACTATTCACCTGCGTACCGTCACCCTTCCCAAAGACCCCGCCTGCCGCCACTGCGCCTGAAACCCAGTGTTGAAATGGGCTTGCCATCGGGTGCGGTAAGGTCTACTCATTACCCTATGTTTTCCCGGCATGCCCCCCTCATTTTGCTCCTGCTGTCGCTTACCGTAACGCCTCCGGCGCTTGCCGCCAATACGTCTGGTTTGCCCGTGCCACGTTTCGTGACGCTGAAAAACGACGAAATCAACGTGCGCACCGGCCCGGGCACACGCTACCCCATCCAATGGGTTTACCATCGCACCGGCATGCCAGTAGAAGTCATTGAAGAATATGATCTATGGCGCAAAATCCGCGACTTCGAAGGCACCACCGGCTGGGTGCATAAAACCATGCTGGACGGCAAGCGCTCGGTCATGATCAAAGGCAAGGATGCCAAGATCCTGCGCATAGAAGCTGAGAAAGACGCCAAGCCCTTGCTCAAAACCGAACCGATGGTCACCGCCAAGCTCATGGAATGCCAGCACGATTGGTGCCGCATTCAGGTGTCGGGTCGAAAGGGCTGGATGGAAAAACAATATCTCTGGGGGGTCTACCCCGAGGAAGTATTTGAATAATCAAGAGGGAAGATGTTAAAGCCAATAAGCCTAAGCGAACTTCGCCACCGCCGCAAGCCATTGCACAACGTTAATAATGCCATCTGCGAGCAGATGCGCCCCATCGACAAGCTCGCCCTTAAAATCACCAACCGGGTCGGCACTATCGGATTCTTCCTGATCATCTTCGTCTGGACGGTCTGCTGGCTGGGCTGGAACCTGATCGCCCCCGCCCAGTACCAGTTCGACCCGCCGATGGGCTTCGTGCTTTGGCTGTTCATCTCCAACCTCATCCAGATCATGCTGATGCCGCTGATTATGGTCGGCCAGAACATCCAAGGCAAACACGCCGACGCCCGCGCCGAAAACGACCTCGAGGTCAACATCAAGGCCGAACAGGAAATCGAGGTCATATTGCACCATCTGGAATACCAAAATAACATCCTGCACGCCATGCTGAACAGAATGGGCGTGAAACTCGAAGACATTATAGCCGCGGTAAAGCCTGAGAAATAGGCGCTTTCCGCCGGTAAAAATATCCTTGCAAGGAAACACTTGCAAACGAAATGGAATTGCCTATTATCCGGTTCCTCTTTAGTTGCTTTATGCAATTAAACGAACACGGAAGCGGGCGTAACTCAGGGGTAGAGTGCAACCTTGCCAAGGTTGATGTCGAGGGTTCGAATCCCTTCGCCCGCTCCAGTTTCTCTCCCCCAAACAACGCAATTCATTAAAGAAAGGCAGCGATTAAACTTATTGATCGCAAACGCTTATCTATGGTAGAATAAAGTTATCAGCTATTCTTCAGCAGGGTTTTCATGCGCGCACTCACCACACACATTAAGGCCATCAGCCAAACGCTTGCTTTGACCAGCCTGTTCCTGGTCGCAGCGACGCCGTCCGCCTTTGCCTTTACATGCCTACCAAACGGCGAAAGCGTCATCATCTGCGGCTGTACCTCAGATGCAGATTGCCCCATCGGTTCGACGTGCAACATTGGTACTATGCAATGCCAGGCTGCTATCGAGTCGGCCACCACCCCTGAAATGTCCGACTATGCTGCCATGACCTTCATCCTCGCTGCCAGTGGCGTCATGGTGTATTTACGCCGCAGGGCATTGCAATAACCCCAACCTATTTTATCCGTCCATGAAGGCGCCTGACTGTTTTAACACGCCTTTTATGCTTCACCTGCGCCGGGTTTGCAAAAGCGGCGGGGTGTCGCTGGCGATCGCACTGGCCTATTTCGCTTTTTGCGCGCTGAACGGGGAGTGGCATTTCGTTCAGGTGCATGCCCAGCATGTGGCGCCCCGCGCCGTGGAATTCGCCCCTATTCCGATCATGTTTATCCTGTGGGTGCGAGCGGTGGAGCAAAAAACGCCGTTTCAATTGCGTTTCTCCCCTATCGCGACTGGCCTGTGCGCGCTTGCGCTGGTGCTGATGAACAGCAACATTGATGCGGCGCCGCTGCCGCGCTGTACATTTTTGGCGGCGATACTGAGCAGTTTATTCGTGTTCGTACCATTTAAACAGGTGATACGGCAAATCACACAGAACAAGCGCCTGAGCGTCGTAGCGCTCATCGGCGCCACCTCGGCGGTGAATTACTACTGGCTGATGCTGACCATCTGGTTCGCCATGTGCCGGTGGACGACGATGGGGGCGTATGCCCTGCTGAAACTTCTCGACCTGAACGCCGTCGCCGTCGTCCACCCGATCACGGATACCACCATCGCCCTGATTTCAAGATATTTTCAGGTATGGGTCAATATCGGCTGCAATGGACTGGAGGGCGTGTTCCTGTTCAACTTCATGCTGGCGGCGACGCTGTTGTTCGACTGGAAGCTCCTGCACAAATACAGCATCACGCTGCTGTTTTGCACCGGCGTGCTGTACATGTTCTTGATGAACGTGTTGCGCATCACGGTCTTCTTCATTATCGGCTACTGGGCCTATAAGCCCGGCGCATGGAGTTTCATGCATCTGTTGCAAGGAGCGCCCCTTGCGCTGTTCCATTCCTATGTCGGCTGGGTGTTTTACCTGTTCGCCTTTGCCCTGTTCATGGGGCTGCTCTATAGCCCACCTAACGTTAAAAAGTTAAAGTCACTTTTTCGGCATAAATGACAAGCTATTGGTTTATATATATTAACGAAAAATAAACCATTCAAAAACCCGGCCAGTTTCACAAAACATTCACAATCCTTAGTAATTTCTTGGGTTAGAATAGATTTGAATCATGAATCAGGATAACGCATGCCAACTGACCTACAGATACGCGATGGGATTTTCGACAACGCCACGTTAGAAGTTGCGAAAAAGTTCAAAACGCTGTTCACCAAGATGCAAGCCTCCTTGCCCGCTGGCACCAAGCCGCCGACGGATAAAGAATATCTTGTAATGGCCGCGCAGGCGATCAAGGATCGTAAGATCACCTTCCCGGGCGACTCCGGCAAAGCCATTAAAGAAATGAACGGCAGCGAAACCGTCGAACTGTCAACGCTCGACGAGCTGATGGACGAACAGCAGAAAAAAGACTTGGGCGGCAAACCGTCCGACCTCGTTCCCCTGACCGAAGATTTAGAAGAAGTGGCGCGCGTCGCCCAGCGTTCGGTTAAAAAAGCGCAAGGCCCGTTCAGCATCATGGGCGCCAGCATTTTCACGCTTATCAGCGCGCTGTTCGAAGCCCTCGGTGATCTGTTCGCCGGTAAAATCGAAGGCGGCATCGGCGGGTTCTTCAGCCATGTTAAAAAAATCGCCGCCGAACGCACCGGTGAAGAAGCATCGGAAAGCTTCGAAACCGGCCTGACCGCCCTTTCAAGGCAAAATCCCCGCATCGGCGCATGGCTGACGCCTGACGCTATTTCCGCCGCCGGTGCTGGCATGCGCGATCAGGCTCGCGTCGCAGGTGGCGCGCCCGCAGGCAAAAATGCTGAACAGCAGCTCGCCGAACTCAATCCCGGCAGCCACTACACCAGCCTCGTCACTGGCCATGCCCACGGCATGATCCGCGACAGCGTCGGCAAGGACATGCTCGACGTGGTCAAAGGCGCTGTCGGCGTCGATGGCAAGCCGAGCATCATCGGCATGGGTAAAGCCCTCCTCGGCTTCGCACCGCGCCCCGAAGACGCGGTGAAGTTCACCGACACCGTTTCCGCCACCATCGCCCGCGTCACCACCGACCCGGCCTACAAATACAACGGCAAGAACGAACGCCTCATCGCCGAACTCAAAATTAAAAAACCCGGCCAACTGAGCACGGAAGACATGCAGGTGCTGCTGAAAGAAGAAGTCGGCAACGACCTTCGCACCCTTAAACCCGGTTTCTTCTCCTTTACGCTGAGTAATGAGCACATCACCGCCATCGCCGACAAAGTACCTGAATATGTCACCAAAAACGAAACTATGCTGCGGGAGCTTAGCAAACGTGTGACCGACAGCACACGCCCGCCGCTGGCTCCCGGCGGCCCCGTGCCCGTTCCGGCCGGCCCCGGCGCAGGCCCTGTTACTCCAATCGTTCCGGGCGGCACCGGCACCTCAGCTCCCGACGGCGCTGGTACTCCGGCTCCGGGCACCCCAGCTCCAAGCACGACCGTCGATTACGCTAAAGTTAAAATCGCCCTCGAAACCACCTTCGACGGCACGAAAGACGAAATGCTCAAAGGCATGCAGGCGCAAGCCGCCAAAGGCGTCGTCATTGCCGCCGACGACCCGTTCTTTGCTGCGACTCGCGAGCAGTTTGTCAAAAAAGGCCTCGAAGTGGCCAAAGAACGCCCTGAATTATTGCAACCCGGCCAGCAGGCCGCCTTTGCACAGGCTATTACCGATAAAATGATGGCTGACACCGCCTTCCGTGAAGTGGCGGGCGCTAAGCTGCGCCAGATCAAACCGGTGCTCGACAATCCAAGTAAGATCAACTTCGCCCTCAAAAAACTGGCGGAAACGACGGCACCGCAGCTTACAGTAGCGCTGAACAACCCAACCGTCGTCGCTGCTTTCGCTAGCGCGATCACCACGACCACCCCGATTGCAGCCGCTCCGTCGATACCCGCCGCTCCGGTTCCGGGTGGCGCAGCTCCCGGAACCGCTCCCGCTTCGCCGCCTGTTGCTGGCACCCCACCCTTGCCCGCACCGCCTGTTGGCCCTTCCGGCACTCCCGGCGCTGGCTCCGGCAGCACGCCTTCCGCTCCGCCCGTCGAGCTCAGCGCACAGGATCTGATCGATTTGTTCAAAGGCGAAATCGAAATCAAAATGAACGAAACGCTGGCCGATAAAAAACCGGACGGCACCTCAAACCCCTCCGCCGAAATCTTCAACAAGATGACCGGCCTCAATAAAACTCCGCCTGCCGATCGTGGCGCAGCGCGCGCAACCATCATCGCGCCGTTTGCTAATTCGATCGCCACCAGCGGCATCGTCGTTACCAGCGACAATCCGGGCGGCCTGTTCGTGCTCGATGCCGACGCGGGCAAGCTTAAATTCAAGGACGAAGCCGTTTTAACCAGCCCGGAAAAAGCCTTCGAGGTTTTTGCCGAAGCCAAGAAACGCATCACCGCCAAGTTGCGCGCTGACAACCCAGCCGCCACGCCTGAAACCCTGAAACTCTACGATTCGATGGCCGAAAACACCGCCATGCAGACGGTGAATAAAGCCCTCGAAGATGCTGAAAAACCGCGTCTCAACATTAAAACCGACCCGCGCCTCGCCGTCGCCCAGACCGAAATGGCCCGCACCTACCTCACCGCTGAAATCGAAGACGGCTTCAAAAAAGACCCGAGTACCAACATGCTGGGCCTTGGCGTTGGCGGCGGTGCCGACCGCATGAAACTGATCGCCAGTAAAGCCGCGGCCGCCCTCGCTCCGCTGCTGGTCGTGGAAAACACCGACCCTGCCGCCCTGAAAGACGCCATCGACAAAGCGCTTTCCACCGGCGAAGGCGCTATCACCGATAAGGACAAACGCGCCCTTGTGGTCGACGGTATCAGCAAATCCCTCATCGAGCGTATGAAAGGCCCAAAATCGCCCGAACAGGAAGCGCAGGATAAAATCCGCAACCTCGACGAAGCGACCCGCATCGTGCGCGACAAAATTGGCAAAGATGCCGATGCCGCCTTCGCGCCGCTCAAAGACATCATGAAGGCCGAAATCAAAGCTGGCGATATCTGGCTCGACCCTAGCAAAATGTACTGGCCCGCCAGCGCCGCCGCCCGCAGATTCAAGCCGCAGGCCGACGCCTTTGTCGACAATAAGGTCGATCAGGAAGTCGATGCTTATTATAACCGCATCAACCGCACCGCATTGAAAAAAGTCTTCTCCGACGCCGCCGTCGAAGCCGCGCAAGCCACCTATGACGGCCGCCAGTTCTTCGAACTCTCCGATGAAGAAAAGAAACAAACGGTCGCCGATCGCGTTTCCGCCAAGCTCAACGACGGCAAAACCTTCGAAGGCATCTTCCCGAATCCGAAAATCACTATCGGCTCCATCGGCAGTTTCAATATCGGCACGGTCGATTATGAAATGGCTGGCCAGAAGCAAAAAATCATCGGCATGCTGACCCAGAAAGTCAAAGACAGCATGAACTTCGCAGCCGCCACTCCGGACGTGGATCCAACGCATGCCGATCCTCTGGCGCCGCTGTTAACCCCCGATGTGCGCGCCGGTCTCGGCGCTGTTCGCACGGCTTAAATAGCCTCGTAATCCCTACAAAGCGACAAATGCGCGGCCGCGCAACTGAAACGATATACTTTATCGCCACATTTCAGTATACTATGTCCTTACCCTTAAGGATCGTCATGCATGGATAATACCCAGTTCTGGATCAAAGTATTTGCCTCGATGAATCAGGAAACGAAATGGTTCATTGAAGCCATCCTTGTTTCGGCCCTGTTCTTCCACATCCGCTTCACCCCCGATAACGTCGCCAAAGCGCCTTCGTTCCTCACCACACTCGGCATTCTCGGCACCTTCATCGGCATCGCGATGGGCCTGCTCGACTTCAACGCCAACGACATACAAAAAAGCGTACCCACCCTGATCGACGGCATCAAAACCGCCGTCTGGGCATCCGCCTGCGGCATCGGCTGCGCGCTGACCGTGAAGCTGCGCGATATTCTCGTGGGTAGGCGCATTGGTGCCAAAAAATCCAGCGGCGCTACCATCAACGACCTCGCCAGCAGCCTGAAAGCCATCGAAGGTGGCATGGACGAACTGAACCGCTCGCTCTCCGCCTCCACCGAACTGTCGCTTATCGGCCAGATGCGCCTGACCCGTCAGGACAGCAACGAAAAACTATCCATGCTCAACCACACGCTGGAAAACTTCTTCGACAAAGTCGCTGAAGCCAATTCCCGCGCGCTGATCAAAGCCCTGCAGGAAGTCGTGCATGACTTCAACAACAAAATCAGCGAGCAATTCGGCGAAAACTTCAAACACATGAACTTAGCGCTCGAAAAAATGCTGCAATGGCAGCAAAGCTACGCCCAGCAAATCACCGACCTCATCAACCAGCAAGGCATCACCGCCCGCTCGATGGCGGTAGCCACGGAAAAATATCAGGTACTCGTCCAGAACGCCGACGTATTCAACACCGTCGCCAACAGCTTCACCATGCTGCTGGCAGGGCTGGAAACACAGCGCACGCAGCTTGACGGCAACATGCGCAGCCTCGCCGGGCTGATCAACACCGCCTCTACCGGTCTGCCCGAAATCGAGCGCAAAATTGTCGAAATGACCCGCCAGATCGGCGAAGGCCTTAAAACCGGCAACGATGAGTTCAACCTCAACGTCAAAACAATGATCCAGAATACGAAGGACCAAGTGCTGGTGCTCGACAACGCGCTCTCCGAAGAACTTACCAAATCGCTCGACAGCTTAGGGCGTCAGCTCGCAGCCCTGTCGCAAAAATTCGTCGCCGATTACGCCCCGATCACCGAGAAACTACAGTCCGTTCTGAAGCTGGCGGGCTAATCGATGTCGGACGAAGACGAATTCCTCTCCACCAGCCACGGCCATGAAGACCAGTGGATTTCACTGGCCGATCTGATGACCGGCCTCATGATGATCTTCTTGCTGCTGGCCATCGCCTTCATGCTCAAAGTCGAGGAAAAGAACTTCAAAACCAAGCAGGTCGCCGTGCTCTATGATCAGGTGCGCCTCGAACTCTACAGCGAGCTGATGCGCGAATTCGGCAAGGATTTACCCGTCTGGGGCGCAGAAATCACGCAGGATTTAATTTTCCGTTTCAAGGACCCCGAAGTGCTGTTCAACACCGGCAAAGACGAACTGAAACCAAAATTCCAGTCGATCATGTCTGATTTCTTCCCGCGCTACGTGCGCATTGTTACGGACCCGAAATGGGGAAGTTCGATCACCGAAGTCCGCATCGAAGGCCACACCTCCAGCCAGTGGGGCCCCAACACCCCGCCGGAAGAGGCCTACTTCAAAAACATGGAACTGTCGCAGTCGCGCACGCGCTCGACGCTGCGCTACGTGCTCGAAGAACCGCCCGTGTCGCAGCAGGTGCCGTGGCTTAAAAAACACATGACCGCCAACGGCCTTTCCTCCTCGCACCCGATTCTGGGCGCTGACGGTAACGAAGACCCCATCCGCTCCCAGCGCGTCGAATTCCGCATTAAAACCGACGCCGAAGGTTGGATTGCAACCATTCTCGAAACCCTGAAAAAATAGAAAGTGGAAAAATGAAGCTTCCCGATTTTTCCACCTTCAAGCCCCTGAATGAAAACCGCAAACAGATGAACGCCGATCTGCCGGATAATCTGAGCTTCGTCACCATCGACAGTCGCCTCGATAACGCCGATCTCGAACGCCAGCACGCCCCGAAACGCGTCATCGAAACTCCGGCAAAACCCGCGCCTGAGCAAGCCCCGCCCGCGCCCGCCGAAAGCGCTCCGGTTGCCGAGCCGCACACAGCAGGTGCCGCACGTTCCGTCACGCCCAAGGGCCGCGTTTCCTACACGCAGATGGTGGTCAAAACGCCGGTCACGCAGATCATGCTGATCGTGCAGATTCTCGTGCTCCTCGATATCGGCATCATGACCGGGATTTTCTGGTATTTCGGCGCTCCGTGGCAGCGCCATCCGATGGTGGTGCAGAACTTCATCACACAAGTCGGCGAGCCGAAAAAATACGTGAGCAAACAGGCTGTCAAACCCGGCCAGAAGCCGAAGGAAGCCCCGCTAAAACCCTTCTACAAACGCAATGAATACTGGGATAAAAACGGCGTTCGCCATACCGTCATCGAAATGCTGCCGAGCGAGCCCGCGCCTCCCGCCGCGCAAGCCCCTCAGAAAAAATAACGCCTAGCGGCGATGCGCCACGCGCAGCTTGGTGCCTTCGATATCCTTGATGTCGAAACTGCCGGTCATCAACGCTTTATCGATCAGCGGCTGGTCGCGGTCGCCGCGGAACCAGATGAGCGTCTGGATGTTGCCCATCTCCTCAGGCTTTATCGACACGATCCACGTGCTCCAATACGCGCCGAACTGATACGGGTACAGCGCCAGCACGCCGTGGCTCGCCCGCACATTTGGATTCAACGACCCTTCGGCTTCGAGCTGTTTTTGCCCAAACTCACGGTAAAGATTGGCATGCGACACCAACGGCTGCGGCAGCCAGCGACTGGCCGCTTGATGAAACGTCTGCGCGCGCATAGAAGCAAGCCCACACACCAGCACCACAGCCTGCAACACCGCATAGCGCCTGCGCTCATTTTCAGGACGCGCCAGCGCCATAACCGCAGGCCACATCACGCACAGGACCAGCACGAACGGCTTATAGCTCGACCACTGCGCCGACATCTCGCTTTTGGAAAAAAACATCGCCAGTAAATATGGCGCAAACGCCACCGCCCCGATCAGCAACTCCACATCCTTAAACCACACCCCCGCCACCGCCAATGCCACCAGCGGCAACCAAATACCCTGCTGCACGCTAAACAGATGCCACGCGCGGTCCGCAATCAGCTTAGCGCTTAAATGATGGAACGGGTCGACCGCATCGTAATACTGCTCATGGAACAAATCGTAGACCTGGAAAAAATGCTTCTGCACGTAAATCGTGGCCATCGTCCACACCACCGTCACGATGAGTATCCGCAAAGCCCAACCGCGTTTTTCACGTGCAAGCGCCCTATCGCTTTTACGCAAAACCCAGAACTGCCACCCCGCCAGCAGCGCCAAAGGCGCTGCCGCCATCAGGCCCAAATCCTCACGCACCATCGTCGTCAGGATAAACCAGACAAGACAGGCGCGATACCGGCGCAACTGCCACGCAGAAAATGCCATCAGCATGCATAGCGGTGCCACATAATCGCTGCGCATTTCCCACGAGCCGCCGAAAATAATCTCGCCGCAAAACAGCATGAACGCGCCGAGTGCCGCCATCCACGGCGCGGGCGCCAGCCGCAGCAGCAAACGAAACGCCGTAAAAATCGTGGCAGCATAGACGCACGCATACACCAGCGCATAAAAATCCATGCGTTCGCCCATCCATAAATACGAGAGCACAGTAGGGAAATAATTGATCGTCGACGCATGCGTCGAATAAATCGAACCGCCAAATGCCGGCCCCATGAACAGCGTCAACCCGCTGTGCCAGAGGACGGTGGCGAACTCCGCCGAATCGTAGAACGTCGAGCCATACTCATAGGCGTTATTCATCGTCGTATTATATACGCAGTACGCGGCGAACAGTGCCACTACTATTCCGGATCCGAAACGTGATGCAAACGACTTCATAAAATTTTACGCATCTCCAGCAGATCGCTCAGCGATTTTTTCGCGCCCCGCAACAGCGCCGAGCTGACGATGGATTTGCCCGACACCCGGGCGCGGTGGCGCACCGGAATATGCAAAAGCGGCTGCTTGCGGTGCGCTGCAATCACAGCGAGGCAGATATTCGGCGCGAAAGCGCCGCGCGGCACCAGTGGCAACGCTTCGGCGAGGAACCCGCGCTCCATCAGCCGGAACGGCACGTTGCTGTCCTTAAAACTAATCTTGAAAATCCCATACACCAGCAAATTCGCCACTTTGGAAAACACGATGCGGAACACCGAATCGTTGCGGTGCTTGCGCATGCCGAGGATGAATTTAGACTCAGTGCGCCGCTCCCACAACAGGGTGAAATCGGCCGCTTCGAACTGGTCGTCGGAATCGGTCTGGAAAATATAATCCGTATCCATCTGCACCGCTATGCGGTAACCATTCATCACCGCTACGCCGTGGCCGCCATTAGGCTGGTGGTGCACGATCAGGCGGGGAAATTCGCGGGCCAAGCGGTCCAGCATGGCGCCGGTGTTGTCGCGCGAGCCGTCGTTGACGATGAGCATGCGGTAGCCGTCGCCGAACAGGCGGCTGAGTTCGCGGTTCCAATCGGCCACCACGCGGGCGATATTGCCTTCTTCATTATAAGCAGGGAGTACGGCGACACAGGAAAGCGGCATAGGCATCCGGCAATGGGTTATCGGCCCAATGTAGTGGCTGCACTGGCCAAATCAAGAAATATCAATGAATTTAGCGTTTCGGCTCTTTATCGCTAAGTGCCGGGTCGGCAGGCGGCATGGACCACACAGGCGCGCTGGCCGGGGTCGTCGTGGCGTCGGTGTAGGTCAGTAGCGGTGAAGCACCACGCTCGGAAGCGGCCAGATCGAACGCCGTGGGTGCGCGCTCGGAGGCGGCAACTGCGTAAATCGCAGGATCTTCCAGTATCTGTTCGAGGCCGACCATGCGGGCGATATCACCGGCTGGCAAAACTTTATTTTTAAGCCCCACCGTGCGGTCTTCGCCGTTGATTTTGATGCTCTTGATCGTGCGCGGCTTGCCGGACACGGGCGCTGCCTCGTAAGCGATTTCAACCTTCACGGATTTGCGCTTGTCGTCGCGCGTGTCGAGCAGTTTGAGCGTCTGTTCCTGACCGTCAATCGTGCCTTCGTCAAGCACCAGGAATTTCTTGCCACCCTGCTCAAACGCCGCGATGCGCTTGCGCACGCGATCAACCTTCCACGCATGCGCATTCAGGCCGTTTTCATACTGCTCCAGCGCCGGCAATTGCTTTGGAATCAGGTCGGTCTGAATAAAGCGGTCAAGTGCCAGATTTTTGTCATGCGCGCGGAAGCCCATGATGTAGGTTTTCATTTCGCTGCGCGATTTTTCACTCAGCAGGTGAATCTTTTTTGTGGGGTTGCCGTCGGCGCGTTCGGTGTCGTCCTTGGCGAGGCGCGCTTCTAGCAGCTTGGCCATTTCTTCGAGGTTGCCTTCGCGGTACGCGTCGTAGAATTTATCGCCCGGCGAGCGTGTGGTGAGTCCTAAGCGTTCGCCGAGGAATGTCGCGGGGCGCAACAGCACATTGGGGCGGTAGAACACATCGCCGTTGCCGCTGTCGATCGAAAATTGTTTTTTCGCGGCGGTGGCAAAATCGCTCGCGCCCATCAGGCGGTCAAGGCTGTAATTTTCCTCAGGGAAATACGACAGCATATTGCCCGGCTGCGACAGCGCATCGAAAATCGCGCGGTTGGCGAAGTTGGTAATCAAATTGCGCTTGGCGATCACGTTTAAATTATCCCAAGCCTTATCGAACATCACCGCTTTTTCTTCCAGCGGCAGGCTGTCCGCCGAGACGCCACGTATCTGCGCCATTTCGGCGATCAGCTTGGCTTTGATTTCACGCCCATATGCGTCCAGCTCGTCGGTCAGCTTACCTTGCTGGCCGGGGACATCGTCCATTTTCAGGCCTTTTTCCGCGAGTTTGGGCGTCATGATCGGATCGAGCTTGACCGACAGCGATGCGCGCGCTTCTTCGCCGTACTGGGCTAAGTATTTTTCGACTTCTTCGGCCGGGGCTTGCAGGGCTTTGGGGAATTCGTCCTTGAGGTAGCGCAGATTCAGCTCGTTGGAATTGGCGGATTTTTCAAGCTGGCGCACATAGCTGCGCAGGTAATAGTTGTTCGCGTCGATCGCGTAGCGGCTATCGTCGATGCCTTTGCCCGCGATGGCGCGCAGGCGCTCGATTTCAGCGCGGCTGGCGAGTGCCGCCGGGTTTTGCGTTTTATCATAGGTCGGAATGGTCACCGTCAGCTTCGTGGCCTTCAGCGCCGGGACTTCAGGAAACACTGACTGGCTGCGCGCGATCACCAATTCATTAGCCTGCCCTGCGAAGGGCCGGTCCACGCCGCGCGGAATCGGCTTCACTTTGCTGCCGGATTCGCCGCGCAGGAAATCCATCAGAAACACACCGACCGTACCGGCCAGGCCCGCGCCCAGAAGCGCTGAAACGCCCATGCCTAAAATGCCCGTCTGCCCGGCCATCGCTCCGCCCAGCACCGCGCCCACGCCGGTAATGCCGATTTTCATCCAGTCCGTGTCGCCGGTTGCGCGGCGGGTGAACTGGTCGGTGATCATTTTCCAGATGGGGAATTGTGAGGTTTCAGCGCTGTCGCCGACGAGTTTGCGGGCGCGTTCCGCCGCGTCCTTCTGCTCTTTGGCGTCGGCTTCTTCCTTGATTTTTTTGCGTGCGAGTTCCTCGGCGGCCAACCGGGCAGCTTCTTCCGCTTTTCTCTTGTCGTCTTCGTCAGACATTCGTTGGCTACCAATAGATTCTACATGTCTAGATTAAGCCATGTTTCAAGCCATTATCACATCGCTATGGTGTGCTTTCCAGTGACAATTCCATGAAGACTCTATGACATTAGCGAAAAACCATTAAGATTGCGTTTTTCTTAACACTTTTTTGTCATAATGCTTGTCATAAATGTTTCATTAACCACCATATATTTGCATGATATTATAGCCGAATGAGATGTGTCCTCTGGCTCCACTTTTTACCCTCAGGCACATCAAGGCGAACACGCCGTAAAACATTGATTTAGGACGATACTATGTCAAGCACGACAACGCCCACACCATCACCGGCAACGCCGCTCGCGACACCGCCGGACGATGAAAAGAAATCCCGCTCCCGGTGGATGATGATCATCGGCGCCGTTCTCGGCGGCGGTTTAGGCATCTTCACCGGCGGTATCGGCGGTGCGATTATCGGCTTGCTCACCGGCCTGATGGGCGGCTTCGCCGCGCAGGAAATCTCGAACCAGTACGGCAAACCCGCCGCTGGCAGTAACCCCACAGCGCCCACAGGCCTTCCCGCCCCCGGCGTCCCGGGCGATGGCAAGGACGGCCCCGCAGGCCCCGATCAGAGCACCCTGCTCAAAGACGCGCAAAAAGTTTTCGCTGAAGGCCAGGTAGTCGATCCGAATAATCCGTACGACCCGAGCAACCCCGCCTCGCGCCTGAAAGTCAACGACCCGACCGTGCCGACGCTCGCCATAACCGGGCTTGCGATGGCCCTGCAGCGCGGCCTTGTGCAGCCGAGGGTCAACGGCCTGCTGGAATTTACCCGCATCAACCCCATCACCCGCTGGGTCACCGGCAAGCTAGGCACTCCGCGTGAACTTGGCTTGCGCAATGGTCTCATGCCGGGTTTGTGGGCCACGCCTGAAGGCATCAAGGAAAACGCCATCAAGGCGCTTGAAGACATCAAGGCCCGCGAAGCCAACCCAAAACTCTCCGCCGCCGAAAAGCTGGCGACCAAAGCCGAAGCCAAAGCCATGAAGCGCGCCACCGGCAGCAGCGCCGTTAAAGGGCTGATGAACGGAACGCGCGATATCGATCCGATGCGCGCGCGTCTTGGCGCCTATTACAGGGAAAACCCGACCCTGTTGCGTCAGTTCTGGAACGAAACCACAGGCCTTACCGGAGCACCCGTTGAAGACATCAAAGTCACCGCCCCCACCGAACCGGGCGGCGCACCCGGAGTCGTTGTTGACAGTGGCGGCGACGTCATCCGCATTACGCCCGAGGGCAGAAGCGAGTTTGTCGACCCCAAAAGCGCGCCCAAAGGCGTGCGCGTCAGCTACAGCGCCGCCGGCGAATCGGCTACCTACATTCTCGACCCCGAGCTGGAACTCGGCAAATTCACCGAAAAATTTCCCGAGCTGAAAGCAAGCGTGCGCGCCGCGCTCATTGAAGAAGCCACCGTCGCCATCAAAGCCCACGCTGAAAAAATGCCCACCGGCCTCGACCGCCATGTCGCCCAAGCCCGCGCTGTCGCCGAAGCTACCGTGGCTATCGACAAAGTACTGTCGCGCCCTGCGGGTGCGCCTCAGGACGTAAGCGTCCGTTCTTTGCGCACCAGCGTCAGCGAAATCATCAAAACCAACACCGGCATCACCCCGGCTCCCGAACCTGTTCCCGCCGCCGTGAAACCCACCGCACCCGGCGCCACGCCGACTGAACCCGCAGCCAAAGTTCCCGAGCCAGTGAAACCCGCAACCGCGCCCGAACCGGCTGCGACTAAACCGGTCGAACCTGCTAAAATCGCCGGTCCAGAGCTAAAAACCGCCACCAAAACCGGCTTCGATTCCGCCTCCGGCAAGGAAGTCACCCGCACCATCTACACCATCGACCTGAAAGAAAAGGGCAAAGCCCTCATCGCTGTCGAAAAAGCCGATCCCGCCTACGGTGAAAACATCTATCGCAGCACCACCAAAGGCCCGGGCGGCGAATACCAGCATTACTCCGTCAAAGACGGCGCCGTCAAGCCGATCACCCCGTCGAAAGCAGCCTTCAATGTCATCGACCTCAGCGGTCTTGAAGAAGGCTTCGCTGGCAGGGTCGAACACCAGCTTTCGCCGGTCAACGAACCGGCGCGCAGCGTCAGCCCCGTTCCCGCCGAAGAAGGCCTTGGCGCCAATATTTTCCGCGATGAAAACGGCCGTTATTTCCGAGCCGAAAAACTCCCCGGTGCTGCCGATTATACCGTCACCGAAACGACCGCCACGCTCGAAGTCCGCCAGCTCGAAGCCTTACGCAACGCCGGTCTCAAAAACGCCAATACAATTACCGATGTGATGAAAACCCTGACCGACCCCACGCAGGACCCCGCCGTGCGCGCCATGCGCGGCAAGCTCTCACCCGAGCAGCTTAAAGTTATCGCGCAGGAATACGACGCGGCCCTCACCCGCGGCGAAAAACCCGCCAGCACTTACTTAACCGAAAAAGTCACCCAAGCCGGCAATATCCCGGGCGTCCAGCCTGAAACGACACCGGAACCCGCAGCTGCCGCCAAACCCGGCAAGCCGGTCAACCCGCTGAAACCGACCGCCGCCGGTGCGGTTGCTAAACTGCTCGTCACCGAAGGCAGCATGGTCGATGCCGATGGCAAAACCGTCACCAACCGTACCTTCTCGATGATGGAAAAAGGCAAGCCTGTATCGCTTGAACTGGCCCCCGCCGAAGAAGGCATCGGCAACAACGTTTACCGCACAAAAACCACAGGCGCTGCCGAACCCACCTATTACCGCAGCACCGATGGCGAACTGACCCCGATTAAAAAACCTGCCACCTCCACCTTCTCCTCCACCGACATCGTCGGCGGCGGCGTCGATACGCGCATCAGCATCGAAGGCCGCAGCTCGATTGAGGTCTTCAAGGTCAAAGGCGCTGCCGTGGGCCTCGGCGAAGAAGTCTACAGCTCGCAGGACGGCTCGCATATCTACCGCGTCCTCGAGGGTAAAAAAGCCGACGGCACCCCGCTCGGCGGGAAAACCGTCAGCGAAATCACCACCACGCCCGAAGGCGTGCGCGCCAGCGAAATCCTGCGCATGCCACACGGCAAAACCGTGATGGAACACTTAACCGAAACCCTCGCCGCCAAAGACATCAAGCCGCTCGCTGAAAAGCTGAGCCCGGCGCAGGTCAAAGAAATCGCCGAAATGTACAGTAAAGCGCTGGAAGTCGAATCCACCGGCGGCAAAACGGCGGGCAATGATTTCCTCGCCAAAAAAATTACGGGGGTCGCCTCGCGCGAGCCTGTTAAAGCCCCGGAAACTGTACCTGAATCCGTCAAACCCGCCGCCACTGACCCGCTGAAACCGACTGCCGCCACCGCCGCGCGCCCCTCACCGGTTAAAATCAGCCCGACGCTGGTTACCAAATCCACTACCAGCTTCGATACCGCTACCGGCAAAGAAGTCAGCACCACAAGCCATTTCGTCGACCCGAAAGACGGCACCGCCCCCATCGCCGTTGAAAAAGTTCCTGCCTCGGAAAATCTTGGTCAGAACACCTACCGCACCAAAGCCGCGCCCGGCAGACCACAGCAATATTTCTCCGGCGAAAGCGAACTCAAACCGATCTCACGCCCGATGCCGTCGGACTTCACCTCCGCCGACACCAGCGCCCTCGGCGGCACGAAAGAATTCACCCTGCGCCCGGTCAACGAAGCTGAAATCCCGGTCGTCAAAGTTCCGCCGGAAGCAGGTCTCGGCGAGGGCATGTTCAAAAATGCCGAAGGCACGCGCTTCTTCCGCGTCAATGAAGGCGCACCTAAAGGCCAGCAGGTCACCGAAGTCACCAAAGCGCCCGAACTCAGCCACCTTGAGCCGATCCGCACCTTGCAGCTTGCCAACCCAACCGAGGTCATGGCCCATATCAGCGAAACCTTCAACGCCACTACCCACGCGGACGTCCTCGCCCTGCGCGGCAAGCTGTCGCCGGAACAAATCCAGCGCCTCGCCGTTGAATACGATAAAGTCCTCGAAGCGGGCAAAGCCACCGGCACCAAACCGCCGCACGATTTCCTCACCACCCGCGTGCGCGCTATCGCTGCCGAACCGGCAACCGTGGTGACCCCGGCGGCCGCTACGGGCGCTGCCATCAAACCGAACACCTGGGGCACAAAAGGTGCCGTCAACCAGCGAGGCGGTGGCTGGGGCATGCACATCTTCGCCACTGGCATGGGCGCTAAATCCTTAAACGAGCAGATGAGCGAATACCGCAAGCTCGACCCGAAAGACCCCGCCTATGAAGCCAAAGCCGCCAGCCTGCGCCACGATATGTATATCAGCGGCGGCATGACCGGTATGGGCGGCAGCGGTATGGCCATTGAACTCGCCTCCGCCCGCCAGATGGCCAACGTCCAGCGCGCCGTGACCGCCGGTACGATGGATGCCAGCGCCCTCAGCCGCGTCACCCCGCTCACCCGTGCTTCAGGTGGCCTCGGCGTCGCCGGTGGCGGCCTGACTATCATTCAGGGTTACGATCATCTCAAACATGCCAAAGACGAAGACACCGAAATCGGCAAAAACGCCGCCACCGCCACCGGCTGGACCGAAATCGCCGCAGGCAGTTATTTCACCGGCGCGGGCGTTGCGACCGTCGCAGGCTTCGGCAGCGCTGGCTGGGTCGCCGCGGCGGGTCCAATTGGCGTCGTTCTCATCGGCGTCTCTATTTACAGCGATCTTGTCGTCGGTGCACTCAAGGACTGCGAACGCGCTTCCACGGAATTTTCCACCTTCGGTCGCATAACCATGTCGGCGCGCGCGCAGCCAGCGGTCAATGAAAAGGGCTATAACGAGTTTATCACGCAGCTCAAACCGGACCCCGCTAATCCAAGCAAAGAACCGGGCATGCCGAAGCTCAGCATGTACAAGAACCTCACCACCGCGTCCCACGCGATCAACGAGCTCGCCCGCAGCGCCGGTCCGAGCCTGTCGGATCCGAGCGTCAACAAGATGGACTTCTTCCTCGACGAGTCCGCCTCGCCGGAACAGATCCGCAAGAGCATCGACTGGGCCCGCAAGGAACTTAAAGCCGTGCAGGAAAAAGTTATCGCCGATAACGGCTTCAACCGCGACGAAGTCCTCGATGCGAAAAAACGCGCCGACAAAATGATCGACGTCCAGAAGCCCGACGGCTGGTGGTGGCTGCCTGTATACAGCGCCTACGCCGCAGGCAAGATGAACGACCCCGCCGACATTAAAGCGCGCAGAGACTTAGGCAACGGCCTGCTCGCCATCGACTCGTCGGAAATGGCCCTTGCCTCGCTCGTAGGCGCGGAAAAAGAAGTCTTCGGCGAAGAAGACGTCGGCAGCGGCAGCAGTAAAGGCCGCGCCTTCCGCGTGCGCCAGCAGACCGGCATCGACACCTTCCAGGATGTCACCCGCGACATCGGCAGCTTGGAAAAAGAAAACCGGCAGCCGATCCGCATGGTCAGCTACGCCAGCAACTACGAAACCATAAAGAACTACAACCTCCAGCGCGCGCAAGCCGCAAAAAAAGTAGCCGACACCGTAAAGCAGGACGATCTGCCGACCATGTCCACCGACGTCAAAATCCTCACCCCGTGGACCCAGCCGGGCGGCGAACGCATCGAAAAAGATGGCAAAGTCACCTTCGCACACGGCTACGAATCCATCGGCAATGTCGAGTTGAAATACACACCGGAAATGATGGCGCGCATTACGGCCCATAACGAAAAAGCCGTTACTCTGCGCAAGCGTTTCGACGATCTGGAACAAAAAATCCTCGCCCGCATCGAAGTGTTCGAACGAGACGCCATCGTGCGCAAAACCGAAGCGGAACACACCCCGCAAGGCATGACCGCGGTACCCGATCACGTCAAAAATGGCGATTTCTATAAGAATAAACTTGCCAAGCGACTCGCCGACTATAAAGGCGTCCAGAACAGCGGTCCGCAGCGTGCCGCAGCCGTGCGCTACATCCTCGAAGACACATTCGCCAACGCTCCCAAAATGCGCGCCATCATCAACGACACCGCCCTCACCAAAGAGCTCGACCACTACCGCATCGCCGTTGCCGGCGACGCCAAAGACCCGAGCGCCAAAAGCTTCAAGCAAGAAACCGTCGAACTCGAAAAAGCCATGCTCGACGAACAGGTCCGCATCAACCGCGAGCAGTTCGAAGCCATGTTCGACCGCGCTGCTACCAAGAACGCCAAAAGCTGGGAAGGCCTGCTCACCGGCAAAACCGACGGCAAGCCCGACCCGACCCGCGCCCGCGTGCTCAAAGCCGACGACAAAGCCGGCGGCACCATGCTCGCAGGCTGGCTGAACAAGGACGAAGAAGTCCGCGTGCTCGCCAAGGCGCACAACGCCATGAAGCTCTTGCAGGAGCAGGGCAAGAAAAACATTCACTATAACGAGTTGGGCCTGGAAGACCGCGAACTCGCCATTATCTACAACATCCGTAAAGCCCGTTCCGACAGCAACCTCTACACCCGCACCGACCGCGGCGCTACCACCGTTAACGGCACAACCTACGGCTCGTACGATTACGTGTTCTACGAAAACATGCCTGCCGTGGTGTTCTCCGCCAGCCAGCTCGCCAACGAAGACCTACTCTCCGAAACGCTCGCCACCTCGAACCGCAACGCCATCGTCGCGCAAAACGATTTCCTCACCCATCTTGAAAAGAACGGCGTCGCCGATCCGAAACAGGCGAAGTTTATCAAAGAAACCGAAGCCAGCGCCAATGCCTTTGTCGATTGGGCCAAGGAAATCACCGATGCCGCCATCGAGCGCCAACGCCTTGCCTCCACGCCCGAACAGCGCGAACAGGCCGACCGCGAACGCGAGATGGTCGACCAGATGATCGAAACCCGCCAGAATCTGGAGCGCAATTACCAGACCTTTGTGCTTGCCTACGGCAGGAACGAATTCGACGGCCGTAAATTCAATCCGCTGCAAATGCTCTACGCCGACAAGGTGCAGGAAGGTTCGCTCGAAATGTACGACCCCGCCACGATGCAGAAACGCTTCATCGATACGCTGAGCAAGCTTAACCCGGAAACCGCCCGCAAGATCGTTGCCGCCAACGCCAAGCTAAACGCAGCTGGCGGCCATCTCGACGTCCAGACCGACACAATGGCGCTGCCCACCAATGACAACATCCCGCAGCTTGCCCAGAAATCGGCCTATAAAACGCGCACCGAATTCCGCCATAAATCCCTTGTCATTACCGGTCTGGCTTCGCTTGGCGATGGCAAAAGCACCATGCCGGCCAGCATTATCCTCGGCCAGGCGGGTGAATACATCACCGGCAATCTGGGCATCTTCGCCAGCAAAGACCGCGACGATCTCACCCGCCTCGTACAGGCTAAATACGACGTCACCCGCGCCGAAGCCGAAGACATGGTCGATAAAGTCTCGCAGATGTTCACCAAGGACGCACGCACCGCGCAGGATCTCACGTGGAACGTTATCGACCCCGCCAAGCTCGAAAACGCCTACGAGATGGCAAGGAACCATAACACGCTGATGACCGCCGTCATCAACAAATTCGCCGATGAAAACAAACCCGCCCGCCTCACTATCGAAACCACGTTCAAGGCCATCGCGGGCCATCCGCTCGAGCAGCAATTCCTGCAATTCCTGGAAAAAACCAAGATGCCGAAAGACCTCAACTCGTTCTACAACTTCACCGGAACGCCGGAGTTCATAGCCTACGAGAAAAAGTACAACGAAGAGCAGGCCGCTGGCGCCAAAGCCAAGCTCGAAGAGTTCATGAAGACCGATCCGGTCGTCGCTGGTTACGAGAAATTCCGCATCGCCAAAGGCTATCAAGGCAACACGATGGACATGTACATCGAATACGCCAACACGCCGGGCTTCGAAGCCATTATCGAACAGCGCACCACCGAACTGGCCGACACCTACAAGCGCTTGAGCGACAACTACCGTAAAGTCGCGGGCGAGTATTTCGATTCGCCTGAAATGAAGGCGCTCAAAGTCAATGATCCGAAGCGCTATGAAGATGCTATCAGCGATTACCACCGCTTCCCCCGAACCCCCGCCCCCAAACAGGAATGGGGCAACGCGGGCATCTATCTAGAACGCGTGAAAGAGTTCAAGAAAAACGATGCCGCCATCGGCAAGCTCCCGGCCGAACTCAAGACCAAGCTCACCGCACTTGCCGCCCTTCCGTCCGACGTAAAGCTGCTGCAGGCGAAAGCCTTCCTTGGCCTCACCGCAGGCACCGAATCGCAAGATCCGCGCCTCGTCAAAGGCATTGATATGGCTGTCAACCACAATGGCAAGCTGATCAACGGCGCTACAATCCAATATGCGCCTAATAGTACTGCCTACAAGTTCTACGATTCCTCAAATCTCGTGCCGGTCCTCGGCGATGACAGGCTGATCGCTTCGCTCACCGGCATCGACACGCTGGTGATGAAACAGGGACAGGCCGTCGGCGGCAGCTATGCCAACGGCGACCAGCTCGACGAATTCGCTAAGCTCGGCTTCACGCAGCGCCGCATGCGCATCCTCGAAAGCGTGTCCGCACAGCTTACAAAGGAATTCGCCAACGGCAAAATCCCGCACGTCAAAGAAGACGTGGGCAAACGCTTAGAGCGCGTCAACGCCCTCATCACCCAGTGGAAAGCCCCCGGCAAACAGCTGCTCACCGCCGAAACAAAAGTGATGGATGGCAACACCACCTACATGAACAGCAGCACCGGCTACGCACAGCGCAACACCGACGTTAACAACCCGCTCGCCGCGACGTTCATCACGGTCGATCAAATGGCCAATAAACTGCTGAGCAACACCAAAGACGGCACCGCTCGCTACGGCTTCGCCGAAGTCGAAACCTTCGATTACGGCACGATGGTCACCCAGACCAGCAATGCCAAAATCCCGTCGGATGTCATGCTGGCCGCGCTGAAACTCGCCGACCAGAAAATCCAGAAACAGATAAAGGAAACGATTACCCGCCGCACCAAGGGTGTCGACGCCGCCACCGACGCGGCGATCTCCGGCCTCGACGTGACCAAAATTCGCGCCTCGCTGAAAGCCAAGGAAGAAAAGATCGACGCCGATATCGTCAAAGTGAAAGACCAGATCGCTAAATTCAAAGACGAAGCCAAGGAACTCGTCCTCAAGAAAAAAGCCCTCGAGATGAAGCTTTCCGATCCTGACGAGAAAGTCAAAGCGCAGGCCGCCAAAGACATCGAGGCCCTCGACGAACGTGCTGAAAATGTTGATACCCAGCGCTCTCTGGCCGAAGACAAGCTCACGCGCGGCTGGCGCGACGACAAGGACGGTAAAGGCGACCCTGAAGACGTCGCAAGCCTTGAATCTCAGAAGGCCGATATCCTCGTGCAGTACGACGCCGGGAACCTCACCCGCCAGCGCCTTGAACTCATCAACGACAAGGCCTTTGCTGAAGACTCACTGCTCTACGAAATGCACAGAGTCCGCGAATTCCGACAGCAGACGCTGGAACGCTACGGCGTGAACCTCGCCGAAGGCGACCAGTTGCTTACCGAAGCCGAAGTCGCTGCCATGAACACCGCCGCCGCCAGCGCCGTCATCCATATGAGCACCTACATCGACGACCTCAAGAAATACGGCATCGTCGAACGCAAAACCGGCATGACCGACGAGCAATACGACGATGCGGTCTATGAGGAGGCCAAGTACAGGTTCGGCAACCGCATAGAAAGTGTCTCCAAAGCGATCAACGATCTGGAGCTTGACGGCCGCGAATACGATTTGACCGCCGACCAGAAACGCGCCATCGGCAATCTGATCAAATTCTCCGATCGCTACAGCGACGATATGAAACACCCGGAAACCAAGCTGGCGCTGCGAAATTCGGTCGCCAAGGTCTTCGGCACCCAGGACTTCGTGGCCTCCGCCAACACGCCCGCACCGGCCGTGGGCCTGACCGCGCAGACCACTCAGGTGGGTGCGGCCACCATGGGTAACGAATCACTGGATATCGGCCGCTCGCTGCTGTCGTTGCTCAGTGGCACCACCAAGCCAGGCGAACAGCCCGTTTCCGGCACATTCCGGCCCGACCTGCCGTCAGGTGCCGTCAAGAAGCCGGAAAAGGGCCAGCTGACCTAGCAATCCTTTTTTAACCTATCCCTGATACCTTGAGCGTCATAACAACGCTTTAAGCGTGTTCCGGGGCCAAAAAAAGTGAATATAAAAGACGTCAATTTTAAAGAAGTCAGCTGGTGGGTGTTGCTTGCCACAGCGGTTTTAGTGGTCCCCTGCATCGCCTACCTCATCACCACCCTCGCCCACGTCACCGGCGGCAGCGAAGTGCTGATTTTCGTTATCTCTTGCTGGGCCTGCGTTTTCTTCGGCTTAAGGCTGATGAAAGCCCCGCGCATCAACTCCATCATGTTTGAAAACATCATCATCACCGAGCCGACCAAGCTGCGCTTCATCAGCATGATCGCGATGGTCGAAAGCGAAATCACCAAGTGGAAAAAGCGCTACGACAAATCGGAAGCCATTTTCATGAGCCTCTCAAAACAACCCGCATGGAGCTATATCGACGAAGTCGTCGTCATCCTGACCTGCATCAAGCACAGCGTCACTAAGGACGCCTCCATCAGCTTCACCGACATCAAAGCCCTCACCGAATGGGTTGAAAGCGCCAAATCCAGCGTCATCGAACAATACCTGCACTCCCTCGAAGCCAGCTACGGCTATGCCAAGGCCGAATACGCCCAGCAGGGCAAATCCATCGATGAAACCTATCCGGAACTCAGCAACGGAAACAGCATCAACAGCTTCATCAAAGCTCCGCTCTTCGCCACCACCTACGCGCGCGAAATGATGAAAACGCTCGAAAAAGAATACCCCCTAATCGGCCGTTTCTCAGCCGTCAAACCGATTTCCAAAGCTGCCTGATTCTTTGCACTAAGCTGATTTTAATTAGGTGATTATCCCCTTGACGTATGTAATAAATTATCATATACTATTCTCATATTTAGGGAGTGGTTATGGCTAAAATGTTTTCGGTACAAGATTTCTTCAAGCGGTTTCGTGATGATGACAAGTGCCTCGATCACCTAATGCAGGTTCGTTTTGGTACGGAGCTTGATTGCCCGAAATGCAGCAAGCACGGCAAGTTCACCCGCATCAAGAAAATTCCCGCCTATCAATGCGCATGGTGTGGCCATCACATTCACCCGATGGTTGGCACTCCCTTCGAGAACTCCCGCACCCCCCTGCAAAAGTGGTTCTACGCCATGTACCTGTTCACCGCCTCGCGCCACGGCGTTCCCGCCAAAGAACTGCAACGCCAGTTGAGCGTAACTTACAAGTGCGCTTGGCGCATGGGTCACGAAATACGCAAGTATCTCGGACAAGTTGATGGTGACGAAAACCTTTCCGGTCACGTTGAAATTGACGAAACCTATATCGGTGGCCGCACCACTGGCGGCAAGCGTGGCCGTGGCGCTCCTAACAAGACGGTTGTTTTTGGGATGCTGGAGCGTAACGGCGATGTCATGACAAGGGTTGTCCCGAACGTCCGCCGCAACACTCTGCTTCCTATTGTGACGGAGAAGGTTACTCAGGGCAGCACTATAAGCACCGATGAATTGCCGACATACAGCAGCCTTGCCAAGTTGGGCTACGATCACGGTACGGTCAATCACGGACATGGCGAGTACGTCCGCGCTTCCCGCCACGTCAACAGCATGGAAGGCTTCTGGGCTAGGTTGAAGCTGTCTATTCGTGGCACGCACGTTCATGTCCCCGCCAAGCACATGAGCAAGTATCTGGCTGAATTCGAGTACAGGTACAACATGCGGAATAACCCAGAGTTCATGTTTTCCCGCCTTCTGTTGAGCTTTTAGGCTTACCCTTCGCCATCGCATCTAGCAGTTCGTCAAACGCGGCCTCATCCGCCGTTGATGGGTGCTCTTTGCAGAAGCGATCTAGCTGCTTTAGTTTTCGAGCTTCTTCTAGACTGAGATATTTCCCTCGTGACACTAAATAACTCCTTATCCGATTTCCTCAAAACGCAACTGCCCTTGGCCTATCCAAGCAAGGCATTTTACTTCATGGGGCTGGCTTTCGGTAGATGTAGCACGTAAAATGAGCATCTGGGAAGTCAAGGGAAGGCGAATTATCCCGCCATCATACACTGGCGCTAGAGGCGCACAAATCCTGATGTCAGTGTCTGAGTCATGTCCTGCGATTCCCTCCCCATACGACACTACATCGATATACCGCTTTTCACCCGATTGTAGGGTAAAGGTATCCTCCAGCAGGGCGCTTAACTGCTTGTCATAGAGGAAATATGTCACGTGCAATTTGCAATTCGATACAAAACCATCGCCGGTATTTTCGACAGCTACCCTGTGTGTGCGTGTGATTCGATATGGAGTAGCCTCGGTGTTTTGAAACTCGCCATCTGTCCCGGTCTTTATTTGTAAAGCGTGAACAATTGTGTTGGCAGGCGCAAGACTTGATGACAGCAATCCTAAAGCTTTTCTTTGCTTATGTTCAATAGCCTCTGTCATTGCCTTAAGTATAGGGTCGTTTTGACGCTCCCGAGATTCATGTTGACGCCGCGATTCGTCTGCAAGCGCGTGAATCGCTTTCGCAGTTGCAAGAAGTTCCGCATTTTCCATGCGATGGCGTATCAGGCGCAAAATTTCTGGCAATAACACGGTTGATAAGACTATCGCCGTAAAAAGCGAGAACAGCATCGGGTAATCCGCGTGGTTAAATATGAATGTGTCCACGGTGTTCATGCCGTTTTTTGCTGCAGGCCAATTGTCTGGCAGTATAGACTTGCCGCAAAATGATAGGAACAGGCCAAGGCCGCTGAAAAAATAATAAATGTATTGAATGGCTTTCCACATATTGCTGAAGATGCCCCAGATTGCCTGCGTCTGTCAATACATACGTCTAGGGGATAAACGCCTTTAATTAAACCTGAACCGTAGCGAACAGCTAGTGTCGCTGCCGCCTGTCGCCGGGATGCGGTTATACGTCGCCGCTATATCCGTGGCGTTGGCGCCATTTGACAGGCACTTACTGGCCGTCGAGCTCGACGCCCAGCTCGCCGGCATATTCACCGGGCTCGTCTGGCGCGCCAGCACGCTGCCGCCGTTGGGCGTGCCGTCATCTATCTTCACGTCGATATTATAGGCCTGCACAGGCGTAATGCCGATCTGGCCGCTGGTGTAGACGCCAGCGTTGCTGATCTGCGTCACTGGATAAAGCTGGAAGTAATTGAAGCCGCTGTCGGCATACACGATGAAATATTGCTGCGGCCTGATTTTAGAAGGCGGCAGCGAGGTCGAAATCGAATTACTGGTCGTCGTTAAAAGTCCGGTCAGGGCGGTAATCGCGCCGTTGCCGTTGGTGCCGAGCGCGCCGTCGACCAGGTTCGCGTCCGACAGATGCCGCCAGAACACCAGCGTTTCGCCCGACGGCGCCGTCGAGGCCGATGCCCCCCCTTCAATCAGCCCGTTGCCGTCCCCCTCGCCGGAGCTACCGGCGGTGAGCGTAAACAAACCGAACGCGGAAGCGTAGGCCTGCAGGATATCGCCGGGAATAGCGTTAAATTTGGTTCGGAAAGTGTTGACGGCGGAATTGTATTTTTCCACCTGCTGCATGGTGCCGCGCAATTCGGCCGCTTTAATCATATCCGTACCGACGAAAATACCGCCCACGATGAGCCCGATCACGACAAGCACGATCGATAACTCTATAAGCGTAAAACCTGCGGTGGCTAAACCTGCGGTGATTTTGTTAGCGTGGGCTTTTTTTGTCATGGCCACCCTTAAGTTTAGTATACTCCTTTTAGCATGTTATTGATATATATTTGAGATTAATGCTGGCAATCGTTAATTTTCTTATTTTGCGACAACCAGTTAGACAGACATCCATGTGGTTGAACCTATCCATCAAACCTTAAAAAACCCTGAGCAATGCTCGATTTACTACGCTTTTTTGAGTGGTTGTGCCGTAAATAACACGACAATCTTTTTAATCGGGTAACTTTTATTTGATAATTTAAGCCCCATATACAAGGGATGACTCACACCAAAAACCGATATGAGTAACGTTTACGATGTGCTGTTCAAACAGCCAAAGGTGCACAAGAAACTGGGTAAGGAAGCCGAAGCGCTTGCCCAAACCATCATCGCGTCCGGGCGCATGCGCCTCGACGCCGACGACGAAACGAATTTCACCCGTTTTCAGATGCCGCAGGAACGCATCAACCTCACCTTCACCTTCCGCGAAATGGCCGAGCCTGAACTCATCAAGGAATCGCACGCCCGCATGAAAGCCGTGCTGCTGGAACGCCACAGCGAAAAAGCGGCGCAATCGATGACCGATGATTACATGAAGATGGTCAACGCCAATTTAAAAAAACGTCGCCCCGTGCTACCAAAAATCGAAGTGATGATGGCGCGCGCTTTCGTCAGCTGCAACGCGCTGCCCGTCATCCGCCTCATCCATCTCGAAAAGGCCGAGATTTACCTTTCCTACGGCCACACGGTAAGCGACGTGATGGACATCGCCACATGGCAGCAGGTCGGCGAAAGCAACGGATTGCAAGCCGTCGGCGCCGGTGAAAACGCCGTCTACGTGTCCTGCGGCGGCCACCCGTTTTTAGAAGGCGAAGAGCGCAACCACAGCGGCGATGGGTTCCCGGCACTCGCCCGCTGCATGATCATCGCTGGTCAGGAAACCGGCCATAACGGCGACATGATCCGCAACGAATATGGTCAGTGGATCGGCCGCTATTCCGCCTCAAACTGGGACCGCGCCCCGAGCGACATCGCTGGCAAAGGACGCCGTCGCGACGCCAAACGCTGCGACCATATCTACAAGGAAGCCCGCCGTTTCGGGCTACACCGCATCGCCGAATGGGAGCGGCATTTGAAATTCTACCACGACAATAAGCTCAACAACATGCGCTCGCGCTGGGCATGGACCAAAAGCCGCCTCGCGTGGCAGATCCTAAAAATCATCATGCGAATTCGCGGTTTCAAAGGCATCACCAAAATCCAGAAAGATCGCTACCCCGCCACCCTCATGGTCAAATTCTTCCGCGACCAGATTTTCAACCTCTACCCCCAGCACGAAGCCTACACCCGCTCGGATCCCTTAGCCCAGGAAGCCATTGTCGTCATCGAAGCTGTCGCCCGCGTGCCCCAGCAAGTCGTCAAATGGGGGCATGAAGCGGTGCGCACCACCGAACCGGCGCTCTACAGGCTTTACTACGGCACTATTGTGCCCGCGTGTGAGAAAGCGAACCGGCGGTATCAGCAAAGCCCTAAATAAAAGGGCACCGGGTTCCTGGAAGCTTTGATTGATTCACTTAAGCCGTCATCCCCGCGCGAGGCGGGTATCTAATCCATAGCTACGGCAGCAGCGTAAAGAATTTTATCCCTCGCTACCGCGAGGTGAACTGGATACCCGCCTCCGCGGGAATGACGATAGCAACGCTTAGTTGCTGATTTCTACCGGCACGCCGTCCGGTTTAATGATTTCACGCACTTCCGTCACATCAGGATCGCTCTTCGACTGGCTGCCGACGACGATAACCTTATCGCCCTTCTTCAAACCCTTCAAATGCTCACGCGTCGCTTCATTGATTTCGATGAACATGGTGTTCTTTCCGTCATCCAGAATCAGGTGCTCATGGCCGACGCCGACGACTTTGGCCTTCATTTCATCGTTATTCTTTTCCATTTTGTTGCAACCGGCAAGCGCCAGCACTGCGGCCACTACTGCTACCATTTTTCCTGTCTGTTTCATCATTTTGGGGTCTCCGGCTAGGTTTACTAGGTTAAAAATGCTCATATCCAAGGCGGAAGCTAACACAAATAATCATAAAGAATCAATGCATTAAATTAACCAGTAGCGATTGGCACAATCGTTGCTGCTCTTTAACCAAGACGTTAATTATACCTCTAAATAAAAATGAGAAATATTAACAGGAGAGTGTCATGGAGCCGATCGCCAACCCCAATTACATCGTGGTTCCCCGCGCCAATTACGAAAGCTGGGAATACCTTCCCGTCGCGATTACCAATAAAATTAACGCCGGGAATTACTGGACCATCCTGCCCGAAAGCCAGCTCTACCAGTTCGGCGTTTTGAGTTCTTCCATGCATATGACGTGGATTAAATGCGTCTCCGGCCGCGTCGCCTGCTACGATCGCCTGCATCACAGCCCCACGATCAAGAACTTCCCGTGGCCAATCACCCATACGCAGGCGCACATCCTCGCCATTGAAGAGCGCGCCGCCCATGTGCTGAACCTGCGCTCCTATTATGCCAGCACACCGCTGAGCGAACTTTACAACCCGCTGAACATGCCCATCGCCCTTCGCGAAGCCCATCAGGCGCTCGACGAAGCCGTCGACGCCGCCTACGGACAGGCATTTTTCGCGTCCGATGACAGCCGCGTCGGCTTCCTGCTCAATCTCCAGCATAAGCTCAGCGCTTTGCTGTTGCGGATGAATAACGATATCCCGGAGGTACAGTTCTCACTCCAGGCTGGCAAATTGCCCACAAGCGCCCGCACGAACGCGAGTATTTTCTAATTTTTCTGAGTTTTTGGTTTCCATCCCCTCCCTTGACCCTTCCCGGCTCACCCCGGGAAGGGATTTTTTACCCCCCTGAATTGCCCATAAACCGCCTCTGGAAAGCAGGAGCAAAAAAGACGAAGCATGTCAGCCAAAACCTCTTCTCCTCCTTTTCGCCCCCTCCAAAGCCGATTTTGTAATTTTTACCGGGATTTTGACGAATAAAAGATCTAATATATTGACACATAATTATTTTACCGATATTTCACCTTGCGGAATTAGATAAAATCTAACACAACCACCCCCTTTTTTGACAGTTACGTTTCGGCTTTGTTACAGTTGCGTTACAACAACGTTACAGGTCGATGAATAATGGGTTTCCAACGTTTATTGCGTTTGATAGCACCCTGCCTTTTGCGTACTATGAATCTAAGAGCACAAACAAACACGAAACAGAGTTCACGAATATGGCATTTCAGTTTCCCCAATTAGACGCAAGCCTGCTGGTTACCAAAGGTAGCCTCGTAGAGATGGGCAGCACCCTCTCCACTAAGGGTATGATGGCTGAAACGCTTCAGACGGCGAAACTGGACGTGAAAAACTCCACCGCCGCTAACATGACAGTAAACGCTCCAACCGTAGGCGCTGGCCAAGGTGCAGGAAAAACCGAGGGACGCTCCTAATCCTCTGATACGTAAGATGAAAAAATCTTATCGGCTATAATAAACTGCCGAACCGGCATAGTTTCTCCCCAGAATTAAATAGAAATTAACTTATTGTTTTTACATTTACAATTGGCACATTTCCATTATAGTTAAAAATGGATAAGTGCATGTTGTAATGCTCCTAAGCGCTTGCTCTGGGGGAAAGTTTAATTGCTTGTGGAATTTTTGAGACGCACATGTCGACAAAATGGAGCGCAGAAGTTTTAAACGGTGGCGTCGACTTTGATGATTTATTCAAAGACCAGTTCGCTATCCTTTTGCTGCGCGGAAAAAACGTCTTTGGCGATTTTATTTATTGCTATTTGAAAGTCAGCATCAAAGAACTCAAAGCGCTCAATGCTGTTTTAAAACAGGATGTAGAATTCACCATCAGCGATTACGGTAGCGTCATCGCAGCTGGCAAAGGCGAACCGCCGCCGGATATTAAAGCGGAAATCTCCCTCGCCTTCCCCACCGCTGCCTCCAACGCCGGCGCACTCCATCAAGGCGCCAACGTGCCCGCCGAAATGATGGAAAAGAAAAGCTGGGACGAATACTAGCACTGATTTTTTTCTCCTGAATCAGCTTGCATCCTACGCAGAGCGGCAATAAAACCCATCGCCAACGGCATCTATCTTTTTGCTGCCGCTTGTTATAAAGTCTCATTTTAACCTGTCGCCTTCTTGCATGCTCACCTTTCCTAACATCGACCCCGTCGCCATCCATATCGGGCCCATTCCGTATATCGGCACCCTCGCCATCCGCTGGTATTCGCTTGCCTATATCGCGGGCATCCTGCTTGGCTGGTGGTATGTCGTCAGGGAACACGCGCGCAAGCCCATCCCCAACCTCACCCGCGCCGGGTTGGACGACATCATCACATGGGCTGTCGTCGGCATCGTTGGCGGCGGGCGCTTAGGCTACGTGCTGTTTTACAAACCCGACTATTATATGGAACATCCCGGCCAGATCCTGCACCTCTGGGAAGGTGGCATGTCTTTTCACGGCGGCTGCTTAGGCGTCATCCTCGCCTTCATTTTATTCTGCCACAAAAACAAAATTCCCTTTTTCGAATTGATCGACGTCATCGCCTGCGCCACTCCGTTCGGCCTGTTCTTTGGCCGCATCGCCAATTTCATCAACGGTGAGCTGTATGGCCGCGCCACCGACGTGCCGTGGGGAATGGTCTTCCCGCGCGGCGGCGATTTGCCGCGCCATCCAAGCCAGCTCTACGAAGCAGGCCTTGAAGGCATCGTACTTTTCACCATATTAAACACCATGTGCAAATACACCAACGCCCGCAACAAGCCCGGCATGCTCGGCGGCACCTTCATCGCCGGATACGCTATCGCGCGCATGATCGTCGAATGCGTGCGCGAGCCGGATGATTTCCTCGGCTTCTTCTTCGGCGCCGTCACGATGGGCCAGTTGCTTTCGCTGCCAATGCTCGCCTTCGGCTTCTATCTAATCGTGCGCAAACCCAACCAATTCCCAGGACCAGCCTTACAGTGACCGTCGAACAATTCATCAAAGACCGCATCCGCGCCAACGGCTCGATCGAAATTTCGGAATACATGGCCCTTGCGCTGGCCCATCCCGAAGACGGCTATTACATCCGCAAGGACCCCTTCGGCGTGCAGGGCGATTTCACTACCGCGCCTGAAATTTCCCAGGTCTTCGGCGAACTCATCGGCGCATGGCTGGTCACCCAATGGGTGATCATGGGTAAACCCGAATCTGCGCTGGCCGAAATCGGTCCGGGCCGTGGCACGCTGATGGCCGACATTCTGCGCGCCACCGCCAATGTCAAAGGCTTCCACGAATCCATCAGCGTTCATCTGATGGAAATCTCCACCACCCTGCGCCAGAAACAATGGAACACACTAGCCGGAAAACACACCGACATACTCTGGCACACCGGCTTTGCCGAAATCCCGCCCAAGCCCCTGCTGCTCGTCGCCAACGAATTCTTCGATGCGCTCCCCATCCGCCAATACCTCCACGCCCCCGACGGCTGGAAAGAACGCCGCGTGACGCTGAACGACGACGACCAGCTCGAATTCATTTTCGTCCCGCAAGCCCCGCCTGAATTCCTGCAACACGAACCCCAGTCCGATCGCATGTACGAGCATTGCGACGCGGGCCACCGCCTGATGGTCGTCATCGCCAACCGCATCGCCACCTACGGCGGCACCGGCCTCATCATTGACTACGGTTACGAAGGCTCCCCCTTTGGTAATGTCGGCGGCAACACCCTGCAATCCGTGCGCGAACATAAATTCCACGACGTCCTAGTCGACCCCGGCACCGCCGACATCACCGCCCATGTCGATTTCTACAACCTGACCCACGCCGCAGCCGAAGGCGGCTGCGTCATCTACGGCCCCGTCGGCCAGGGCGAACTCCTAAACCGCCTAGGCGCGAAGGAACGTATCGAAACCCTATGCGCCACCGCCACCCCCTCCCAGCAAAAAACCCTCATTTCCGGCCTTGCGCGCCTCACCGCCGTTGACCAAATGGGCGAGCTTTTCAAAGCATTGTGCATCACAGACCCGCATCTGCCGAAGCCCGAAGGGTTTTAAATTCAAGCTCTATAATTTGAATGTTTTTTGAGCCCCAGATTCAATTTGGGTCTTGAACTCGTTTTTGAATCAGGCATGTACGAATATGAGCCCGTCGTATGACGGATCCGTGCATCCGCGCGGTAAGCTGGATCTGCATTCACCAGAATTACAATTCACAAGAACTTGCCTCTAAAACACCTCCTGCCCGACCACTTGACCACATAGTATACTGATATTTCACAGCAGCTTAACCACTGCGCTGGTTTCGAAAATGTCGAGGAATGTCAAGAATTGTCAATCAATCCATCCCCCACCTTACCACTACAACCCCTAATCGCCCCAAAATCGCATCAATAAATTTCTGGGCATCGGACAAAAAAACATTTATTATTCCGCCTCATGAAACATGCTTCCCAGCCCTCAGTGCAACTGCTCACGCCCGTCACCTGCCCCGCTTTATCGGCGGTCAAAGGCGTCCGCCACGGGTTTTTCACGCGCCATGACGGTGCAAGCGCGGGCCTCTATGCCTCGCTTAACTGCGGTTACGGCTCCGGAGATGATCTGGCCCATGTCGCCGAAAACCGGGCTCTCGTCGCCTCCACACTTCAAGTCGAACCCACGGGCCTGTGCACCGCTTACCAGATCCACAGCCCGGTCGCCGTCACCATTTCCAAACCGTGGCACTGGTCCGACGCCCCCGAGGCCGACGCCATCGTCACAAACGAACCCGGCATCGCCATCGGCATCCTCACCGCCGACTGCGTACCCGTGCTCTTCGCCGACACCAGACACCACGTCATCGGCGCCGCCCATGCGGGCTGGAAGGGCGCCTTCGGCGGCGTGATCGAAGCCACGCTCGACGCAATGGTGGCGCTTGGCGCCAAGCGCGAAACCATCACCACCGCCATCGGCCCGGCCATCGCGCAGAACTCCTACGAAGTCGGCATGGAATTCCATGACCGGTTCCTCGCCGCCGACGACGCCAACGCCCAGTATTTCCTCGCTGGCCCGCGTGAAAAACACTACATGTTCGACCTCAAAGCCTACGTCAAGGACCGCCTCAAAAACGCCGGCGCCAGCCACGTCAACATGCTCGCCCACGACACCTGCTCGCAAGAGGACGATTTCTACAGCTTCCGCCGCGCCACCCTTCGCGGCGAACCCGTTTATGGCCGCCAGATTTCAGCCATCGCGATGGATAACTAAAGACAACGTAAGAAAGACCGATTATGACCCTGATACCTTTCGACGACCGCGACGGATTCATCTGGCAGGATGGTAAAATGCTGCCTTGGCGCGACGCGAAAGTGCATGTGCTGACCCACGGCCTGCATTACGGCTCCTGTGTTTTCGAAGGCGTGCGCGCCTATAATGGCAAGATATTCAAGCTGCGCGAGCATACCGAGCGCCTGCGCCATTCCGCCGAACTGCTCGGCTTCAAAATTCCTTACAGCGTCGAAGAGCTGGAAAAAGTCCAGTATGAAGTGCTTGAAAAACAAGGCATCAAAAACGGCTACCTCCGCCCCGTTGCATGGCGCGGTAGCGAGATGATGGCCATCTCCGCCCAGAAAACCACCATCCATGTGGCCGTCGCCGCGTGGGAATGGCCGAGCTATTTCTCCAAGGAAGCCAAGGAGCGCGGCCTGAAGCTGCAACTGTCCAAATGGGCACGCCCCGGCCCGAATATGGCCCCCACCGCCTCCAAAGCCGCGGGTCTCTACATGATCTGCACCCTCTCCAAACACGCCGCCGAGCAGGAAGGCTTCGACGACGCCTTGATGCTCGACTACCGGGGCTACATCGCCGAAGCCACGGGCGCCAACATGTTCTTCGTCTTTGGCGGTGAACTCCACACCCCCACCCCCGACTGCTTCCTAGACGGCATCACCCGCCGTACGGTCATGCAATTGGCACGCAACAAGGGAATTAAGGTAATCGAGCGCCACATCAAGCCTGAAGAGCTTTCCAACGTTCAAGAGGTGTTTTTGGTAGGCACAGCCGCCGAAGTCACCCCCATCGGGCGCATCGGCGAACAGCTCTTCGACGTCGGCCCCGTCACCAAAACCCTGATGCAGGCGTATACAGACCTCGTTTCCAAGGCATAAAAAAACTCCCTTAAACGTTGGTGCGCTCAGGAAGAGTCTATTACGAGGGTGGTTCCGTCGGGAGCTACACCAACTTGTCTAGGTGGTTTTCACTCTCGGCCCATTGGCTGATCTTAACCACTTCCCGGTCGCAATCTTATATTGGAAAATGCCTTCTAGGGCTTAGATATGGTCGTCGCCGGTGTAGATATTCTCAATCAACAGTCCGCCATACACGTTTTCCCACGCAACGTTGTTGTGGGGCGCCGCCCCCGGCGCACAGGCCGAAACGCTTAAAAGCGCCACAAGCGCGAGTGCCGCGCGGGCTGCTTTGGTGAATGAGCTATGTATATTGCGCATGATAGTAACCCTTAAGTGTCTTTATTATGAGCCTTAGGTATAACAAGAACTGTGCCAATTCTGAGATTGGCTCTGAGAGCCAATTTGCTGGCATTTACCCCTATCGGCATGCTTAGATTTTGGACATTTGCCTATTTTTTGTGCACAAAAAATAGGCAAATGTATCGAGACCAGCCATAACCGAATTAGAACGGAATATGATTATATTAATCATTAGTGCCTAAAATGAGACTTTCGCTTACTCACGACGAGAGAAACCTATACTAGAGGATGTATGTATGAACACGTTGGATCAGTCCCTGTTAAAACGCTTAAGCTTAACTCAAAAATTTGAGGCTCTTTTAGAGTCTTATGGGTTAGCGACACGCACGACTGTCATTGATGCAAACAATTAGGTGCCTAAGAATTTACAAACACCTGAAAATGGTGTTGGTATTTACATCAATGATTATAGCAAACATGACCATAACCCTAAGTATAAGCTTGTATTGAATACACCAGATAATGACGGTGAAACCATGAAAACCCTTGAGAGGATTCTGGCCGATCTCGGATTGGAGAATAAGTCAAACAGTTGGGCGAGGATAGATCTTGACTGGAAAACGCCAGAGGCAGCACATGCACAGATAGACGCCCTTCTTACCGCAAGGCAGAAGGAGCTAAGTAAAGGCAATTGGGCTGAAACTTCCAGCAACCGTGGCGAACAGGGAACGGCCAGTCGTCAAAAAATAAGAACGGTTTGAAACGAAAATCTGGCATAAAACACAAAAACCCGTGTCATGGTTAGTCGCCATGAAACGGGTTTTGTGCGGAGCAGGTTTAATTACTCCTTGATGATCTCGGCCCAGAGCACCTTGTTTTTGGTGATCTCAATCCAGCGACCGGCGATGAACAGCAGCAGCCAGATGTTATACTGGAGCAACTGGAACATCTCCTTCGAGATGATCGTCGCCTGAATCATCCCCGACTGCGCCGCCATGAACGCGAACGACAGCAGGGCACCGAGCAGCAGGGCCGCGGGCACCCAGATGGTGTTGCGCGCCTTGCCCTTGGGGGGCATGAGCAGCACGATCGGGACGTAGACCGGGGTGAAGCAGAACCGAACCACCTCCGCGAGGAGGAAGAACGGCGAGAGCAGAACCGCGTAGACGATGCGCATGGCATCCTCAGGTAAGGAACGGGAAAGAGCCCGAAAGCTTCCGCTTTAATGAGGCCACATTGGTAATGTGGATTCAAAAAAAGTAAAGCACGAGCCTTCAGTATAGCCTGCTCACTACGCTAATGATTGTTAATATTTTATGGCAAGATAAACGTTTTTATTATAACTATCAGCCATATAAAGAAATATTTCGGCTGTATGACAAACAAAAACCCCGCTGCACCTTGGGGTGAGCGGGGTTTTTGAAAGGCATGGTGTTGCATTACGCGTGCCCTTGCGGGTGACGCGCTTTAAAACGCCGGGCAAAGATTTCTAGAATCCGGGCGATAACCCACGACAGCACCCACAGGGCGCCGGTGAATTGAAGGACTTCCACATCGCGCTTGGCGATGAGGTACAGGACATAGTAGACTGCGGCTTGCAGCCCGATGACCAAAATCGTCCCCGGCCAGCTGGCCTTCCCCGCAGCTTCAAAGCTGGGGTACTGGTAGCCGAAGTAGAACGGCGCGAACACGAACCGAGCCAGCTCACCGATGATATGAAGCATCATGAGCGTTCCTCCGTGAGGGGTAATGGGACAGTGAAACTGTTAGGGCGTTAGGCGGCGTGCGGGAATAGTTGAGTTTCCCGCAGGACTTACAGCGCTCTTTTAAGAATGCTGGACATAACGAAACTCCGTGGTGTCTTCGACGGACTCAGGCGATGTGCATGAGCCGAAAGCGTTTGTTTAAAAAACAAAAGCGCGAATGGATGCAGCATAGCGGGAATCGCGGTTTTACGTAAGTGATTATTAATCTGGATGCTTTTTTTAAAGTAAATAACGTATAATCAGCCGGTAAGACTGAAAAACAAAACCTGCCCGCGACCAGCGGTGGTTGCGGAACGAAGTTTTGAAATGCATGGTCGTTACATCAGGTTTGCCTTGCTGTCGTTAAGTCATGTGCTTAAGGCCAGTGCGCAGATAGGCGTAACCGGTGACGAGCGTCAACCCTGCCGCCGTCCATAGCAGCAAGCTGCCCAAAAACGGCGCATGCAGCCACTCAGGCCCGGCAGGCCCGAGCAGCAAGCAGCCAATCGCCAGCATCTGCGCCCCCGTTTTGATTTTAGCAAGGTTCGAGACCGGCACGCTGACGCGGATTTCTGCGAGGAATTCACGCAGACCCGACACCAGAATTTCGCGGCAGACAATCGCAATCGACGGCAGGAGTGCCGCACGTTCCTTATCCACCAGCAGCATCAGGATAGTGGCCACCAGCAGCTTGTCGGCAATCGGGTCGAGGAACTGGCCGAGCTTCGACTGCGCATTCCAGATGCGTGCGAGATAGCCGTCGAACCAGTCGGAAATCCCGGCGAGGAAGAACAAAAGCGTCGACAGCCAGAAACCCCAGTCGCCATTGATAAAATACGTAAACGTAATGGCCGGAATCGCCACAATTCGTAAATAGGTAAGGTAATTGGGCAGGTTTTTGCGAATGTTCATTCAAACACCCGCACGTTTTTAGGCCTCACGAACACCTGATCGTTACGCCTGATTTCCAGCGAATCGGTAATGGTTTTGGGAATTTCGACCTGTAGAATTAGCCCGTTTTTGCGCTGCAATTCCAGCTTGGCGAGCGCACCCGCAGGGTTGATATGCACCACGTTCACGGGAATATATTCGTGATTGTCATCAGGCGTTTTTGTGACGAACATTTCATGCGGGCGGGCAAACACGCGCACCGGAATGCCGCGCTCCGCCAGCAACACACGCATCTGCGAGCGGTTAATTTTGGCAATCTGCGACGGGGCCGTGGGATCCACCGGCAGCGGAATTCCCGGCACGACTTTGCGCAGCGCGCCGATCAGCTCCGGGTAGCGGTTCAGCCAATGGCTGCGCGCGGGCGACACGGGCGTGGAGTCGGTGGTTTTGGATTCCCACAAATCGTCTTCGGCTAAATGAATTTCGCCGTTTTCGTCTTTCCAGCCGATGAATTCGTTATAGTTGCCGAGGAAGTCGTAGATGAAGCCGTTTGTCGGCTGGTGATACACTTCTTCGGGCGTGCCGACCTGTTCGATGCGGCCCTGATTCATCACCACCACACGGTCGGACACTTCCATCGCCTCTTCCTGATCGTGCGTCACGAAAATCGAGGTGATATGCATGTCGTCATGCAGGCGGCGAAGCCAGCGGCGAAGCTCTTTGCGCACTTTGGCGTCGAGCGCGCCGAACGGCTCGTCGAGCAGCAGCAGTTTCGGCTCCACCGCAAGGCTGCGGGCAAGTGCGACACGCTGGCGCTGGCCTCCGGAAAGCTGCGAGGGGTAACGGTCGTAAAACGTGTCCAGATGCACGAGCTTGAGCAGCGCCATCACGCGGTCGTTGATTTCCGATGGGCTGGGGCGGAGATGTTTCGGGCGCACGCGCAGGCCGAACGCCACGTTGTTGAACACCGTCATGTGCTTGAACAGGGCGTAATGCTGGAACACGAAACCGACATTGCGCTCTTTCACATGCAGCGAACCGGCTTCCCGGTTGTCGATGAGCACCTGGCCCGAATCGGCGTATTCCAGCCCGGCGATAATGCGTAAAAGCGTCGTCTTGCCTGAGCCTGACGGACCTAAAAGTGCGACCAGCTCACCGTCGTTGACCTTCAGGTTCACGTCGTTGATCGCGGCGAAACCGCCAAAATTTTTCTTGATATTGCGGACTTCGATTCCCATCCCTACGTCATTCCTTGTGCTTCGCCTTAAGTTCCGACGCGAACTTAAATTCAATAAAGGTTTTAAGCAAAAGCGTCACCAGTGCCAGAATCGTGAGTATCGAAGCGACCGAAAACGCAGCCACGAAATTGTATTCGTTATACAATATTTCCACATGAAGGGGAATAGTGTTGGTTTTGCCGCGAATATGCCCGGAAACCACCGATACCGCGCCAAATTCGCCCATCGCGCGGGCGTTACAAAGCAATACGCCGTAGAGCAAACCCCATTTGATATTCGGCAGCGTTACCGAAAAGAACGTCCGCCATCCGCCCGCGCCCAGCATCACTGCGGCCTCTTCCTCCTCCGTGCCCTGCTCTTCCATCAGCGGAATCAGCTCGCGCGCCACGAACGGGAAGGTAACGAAAATCGTGGCGATCACAAGGCCCGGCACAGCAAATACGATCTCGATGTTGTTATCCGCCAACCACCGCCCGAGCGCGCTGCCGGAGCCGAACAGCAGGATATAAATCACACCTGAAATCACCGGCGACACGGAAAACGGCAGGTCGATAAACGTCATCAGCAGCCGCTTGCCCTTGAATTCAAACTTCGCAATCGCCCATGACGAGGCAAGGCCGAACGCCACGTTCAGCGGCACCGCAATCGCCGCTACCAGCAGCGTAAGCTCGATCGCCGCAATCGCCTGCGGGTTCATCAGCGCATCGCGATACGCTTCCCAGCCTTGCCGGAAAGCTTCCACAAACACCGACAGCATCGGCAGCAACACCAAAACGGCCATGAAGCTTAAGCCGCTAAACATCAGCACCGCCTGCACCCAGAAAGGTTCGGCAATCGGGGAACGGGGATTCAGGCGCATCAGATATCCGCCTTATCGTTGCCAGCCCAATGCTGGAGCCAGTTGATAATGAATAGCAAGATGAACGATGCGACCAGCATTACGCATGCCACGGCCGTCGCCCCGGCATAATCATATTGCTCCAGCTTGATGACGATGATAAGGGGCACGATTTCCGAAACTTTGGGAATATTCCCCGCGATGAAAATCACCGAGCCGTACTCGCCAAGCCCGCGCGCAAACGCCATTGCAAACCCGGTCAGCAATGCCGGGGTGATGCTCGGCAGGATGATCTGGAAAAACGTCTGCCAGCGCGTGGCGCCAAGGCTCAGCGCGGCCTCTTCCACTTCACGTTCCGCATCCTGCAAAATCGGTTCAATGGTGCGCACGATAAACGGCAGCCCGACGAACAGCAGCGCGATCATAATCCCCAGCGGCGTAAACGCGACCTTGATGCCCATCGGCACGAGGTATCGCCCGATCCAGCCGTCCGGCGCGTACAGCGCGGTAAGTGCAATCCCGGCGACTGCGGTAGGCAATGCAAACGGCAAATCCACCATCGCATCGACGATTTTTTTAAAGGGAAACCGGTAGCGGGCCAGAATCCACGCAATGATTAGTCCGAAGAAGCTGTTGATGACCGCCGCCAGAAACGACAGGCCAAAGCTGATCTTATACGCATGCAGCACGCGGTTTGCCGTCACAGTCTGCCAGAATTGCGCGGGCGTGAGTTCTGCCGCCTTGAAAAACAGCCCCGACAACGGGATAATGACCACGATGGCCAGATAAGCAATGGTAAACCCTAAGGTAATCCCAAAACCGGGGATGACGCTCGGCTCTTTGAACTTATGCAAGGCAAGGGTTGGGAATGAGGCCAAAATATGTCCTTAAAAACGGGATATTACGAGTGCAGCCACAGTTTCTAGCAGTTATCAGCGAAGAAATAAATGCCCAAAAATGCCATTTCAGGATAATATGCTGTAAGACTACACATTATCTCCGGGGGGAGACGATATGCAACCAACACTGCCCGACAAGATCGCCGTGACGTTCAGCTCACGCCTGTCTGGCTTCCGCAAACTCAACGTGGAAGTCATGCGCAAGGCCGGACACGTGCTGCTCAAATTCGACATTCCAGCCCCCATCGAACCTTTCACCGAGCTTGAGCGCAAGCACATTGCCCAGATCGAAGCCGTCCTTGATGGCTCGATGCGCGACCTGCGCAAAGTGCCTTCGTTGCTGATGCGGCGCATGCAATACATCGAAAACCGCGACAAGTTGCAAGCCCAGGCCTCAGGATTACTTAGCCAGCTGGAGCGCAACCCGAACTTCGAAATCGTGCCGTCGGAGAAGCTTGCCGACGAGCAATTCTTTGCCCCCGACATCACCGACGACGAACGGAGCAACACCGTTTTCCTCGCCCCGACCGGCGGCAAAGATGTGGCATCTGCCTACAATTCCGTGCTCACATCGCTACGCCAGCTTCATGGCAAGCTGAGGGAATCTCCCGGGTCTTCAACATCCACGGATTTTACGCTGAGTTAAGGCTGAAAAGAAGCCTTACTATTCTCCCTGATCGTCCTAGCAATTAATTTGTGTTAATTTTTCCGGGGGACTTATATGAGCCTGATTCAAGCTAAAAATCCGTCTGCCATTACCATCAAAGACAAAACCGTCACCGATCCTGAATATCCGGGCATGACCCCTCACCGCCTCGCTCGGCGAAGGCATGGTCGAGTTAACCTTCGATTTCGAAGGGGCGCTGGGCAATCACGAATGGAAAAACAGGTGCAGGCCAACACGCGCGCGCTTAATATGGCGCTGCTAGACAAGGGGTTCATGCTCAACAAATCACTCGGCGAAATGCCATCTGGGTAAACATTTGCCTATATCAACCCACCCGCCGGTAAAACGGCGCAGGAAGCCTTCGATAAAATCGTACCCGCCATCGAAGGATATGCCGTCAAAGTCGGCCCGAAACAGGAACATGCCTCGAAAACCACCGCCAGTGCCGCCCACAGGATGCTAAAGCAAATGGAAGCGCAACGCCGCGAAGCAACGAAAAACCCACAACCGAAAAAGGAAAAAGGCTGGTTCGGCCGCTAGTAATGCTTACTGCGCTCAACGCCATCAGCTCACCCACCACCTTGTCGCAGATCAAAAGCAAACTTTGGAAAATGCTATTGCCCCAGACGGATATCGTCGACGGTGAGATTGGCGCTCACGCGCCCGTTCCATTCCTGAATTTTCAACTGCCCCGCTACATCCACGGTTTTACCGCGCGTGTTCAGCAGCGCGTCTCCAAGTTGGGTGCCGACGCTTCGAAACGCGATGGCCTGCAATTTCGAGCTGCTCTGCGGGTCGATGAACAAAGTTTTGATATGGTGCTCCCCGACAATCTCCGGCCTGAAATTCACCACGCGCTCGACCATCAGGCGCAAGCTCGGATTACCTTGCCCGAACGGCCCGAGGCGCTCGCATTCACTGAGCAATTCGATGGTAGCCCCGCCGATGCTGATAATCCCGTCCAGCGTCAGCTTATGGCTGGTCGCCAATGGTTTTGCCGCCACGCGGGCAGCGAAAAACTCAGTTAAATCCTGCACTTTGCCTTCGTCGATGCTGAACCCCGCCGCCATCGCATGCCCGCCGCCGCCGAGTAAAATTCCAGCCGCATGTGCGGCAATCACCGCGCCGCCAAAATCGAATCCGGCTACGGAACGAGCGGAAGCTTTGCCCACGCCGCCGTTAAGCGCAATCACCGCCACAGGCTTATGGAAACGCTCCTTCAGCCTGCCCGCGACAATACCGATGACGCCGGGATGCCAGCCTTTGCCAGCCACCACCATCACCGGCTGCGATTCCAGCCCGTGGGCCATTTCCATTGCCTGTTCCACCACCATCGATTCAATCGCCTTGCGCTCGGCATTGTGCAGCTCCAGCTCACGCGCCAGCATCATCGCTTCCACCTCGTCGGCGCAGCTCAAAAGCCGCACGCCCAGATCGGATTTACCCACGCGCCCGCCTGCATTAATGCGCGGCCCGATCACGAACCCGCAGTGATACACGCTCGGCGTACCGCTGGACGCCGCTAAATCAAGCACCGTGCGCAAACCTAGATTGTTGCGTCCCCCAAGAATTTTCAGCCCCTGCGCCACAAAGGCGCGGTTGACGCCGGTCAGCGGCACCACGTCGCACACCGTGCCGACCGCCACTAAATCCAGCCACTGGCGCACATCCGGTTCTTTGCGCGTTTCGTTAAAATAGCCGCTAACCCGAAGTGCGCGGTTTACCGCCACGATCAACAAAAACGCAACGCCCACCGCCGCCATCTGCCCATGCGGCGAAGTTTCATCCAGCCGGTTCGGATTAACGATGGCATAGGCTTTGGGTTTACGCGCCTCGCCGATATGATGGTCGACCACGATCACATCCAACCCCGCCTCATGTGCCGCTTCCAGCGGCTCAAACGCCATCGTGCCGCAATCGACGGTAATCACCAGCGTCGCACCGGCTTTTTGCAATCCCAGTAATGCCGGAGTATTTGGTCCGTAGCCTTCGATCATGCGGTCGGGAATATGCACCATCGGTTTGCAGCCAAGCGCTTGCAGGTAAAGCATGATCAGCGCTGAGGATGTCGCGCCGTCCACATCGTAATCGCCGAACACGGCGATGGTTTCACCGCCCGAAATCGCACTCGCCACGCGCGTCGCGGCAGCGTCCATATCCAGCAGGTGCGAAGGGTCCGGCATCAACGCCTTTAAACTCGGGTTTAGAAATTTTTCCGCGTCTTCCAGCCCGATGCCGCGGCATGCAAGGATGCGCGCCAGCAAATCCGGCAGGTTATAAGTTCTTGTAAATGCTGCGACTAAGCGCTCATCAGCTTCCTTGATATGCCAGTGGCGACCTGTCAACGACGGCTGGTGTGTAAGCGAAATATCAGCATTTTCCAGCTGTGCCAGCATCATGATTTCCTGAGAATTTGTTTAACAATAAGCCACGCCGTGCTAAGGATACATCATGGCACGGCACCTCACCCCAAGCATCGACTATATCCGTAAGCTCTACGCGGCGCAAGATTCGCTTCTGGCGAGTATCGACGAGAGCCTGTTGCGCCTGAATATCCCGATTCACATCGGCGCCGAAGAAGGCAAGCTGCTGCAAATGCTGATCACATTGCACCGCGCCGAAAAGATCGTCGAGATCGGCACGCTCGCAGGTTACTCCACGATATGGATGGCGCGCGCGCTGCCGCCGGGCGGCCATATCTACACCGTCAACAAAGACCCCGCGCATATCGCAATGGCCAGCCACTTCTTTGACCAGTCGGAAGTGCGCGATTCGATCACCATGTTGGAAGGCGACGCGCATGCGGTGCTGCCGCAATTATCGAGCGAAGCGCCGTTCGACATGATATTCATCGACGCCGATAAAATCAGCTATAACGACTACCTCGACTGGGCGGAAAAAAACGTGCGCCCAATGGGCCTGATCGTGGCCGACAACACGCTCCTGCACGGCACGATGGGCCTCGACCTGCCGCCGCAGAACATCGCGCCGGCCACGTGGCACAATATGCGCCGGTTCAACGAGCGCCTCGCCGACCACGAAAAATATTTCACGACGATGATCGCCACGCAAGAAGGCCTGACGGTCGCCATCAAGCTGTTTTAAACGTAATGCCCGGGGATGCCCCTGCTACCGCGGTCAGCTATATAGCCGCTCCACGTGCCGCGTTCATTTTCCCATAGCCATGTGTCGTGCAGATGATCGTTGACCTCGCGAATCATGGAGATCGCCTCGGAGTTCTTATCGTAGAGCGCTTCGTTGATGTAGTTATGCAGCCCGTGGAAACGCGCCTGCTGCTTGCCGCCGTGGGAGCGGAATTCGACGCTGTTGGGGATGGGGTTGTCAAAGCTCGATTCCGGCGAATCGGGATGGTCGATATGGTTTTTCATCAGGTAGCGCTCGTGCGAGCTGATCGTCCCGCCGCTTCTGACCTCAAACGCATGTCGACGATATGCCCGACGCCGATCTCAGGCACTGACTGGCGCTTCATTTCGCGCTCCTGCCAGCGCTTGATATCACTGGGCATCACCTTGGTGTCGAAATACACTCCCGTCGCGCAATTGCGCCTGAATTCTTCGGGTGTGCTCATCAACGCTTCGAGATTCAAATAGTAGCCTTCGGCCATGTTGGGAAGCGGCACCCCGGCGCGCTCAAACAGATAACCCAGCATCAGATGCCCCCCCCATCGAGCTGCCCGCCTCGAACGGCATATCGTGCGATAACAGTTAATAGCATTCCAGCGCGTTGTTCAGCCGGTTTGTCAGCGAGCTTTTCTCATCGACGCTTTTCTCGAAGGCCTGTGTGATGGCGCGCCATAGGCGTTCCGAATTATTTACGCCCCAGTTGTTGGTGATTTTGCCCGCGCCCCGGTCGCGGCTGAACTGCGACAACAGGATCGGTTTGTCGCCGGGCTTCGCATCGTGCGTCGTGAAGCGGAACTGTTCGTACAGGTCTTTTTGCGTGGCTGCATCCTGCGGCCAGTGGCGCTCAAGGGCGCGTGCAAAGGAGGATTCATACCGCCCGACCAGCGTCGTGCCTAAACTTTCGTCCTGCAGGCGGTCATACAGCACACCGAAGCGCAACGGTTCGCCGAGGCTTTCGCGCGGGCTGTCGTCGCGGCGGTACCATTTGATTTTGGGGGCAATGGCGCGGGTGAATTCGTTGATGGTGTTGGGGCGCGCATCTAGCAGCCCGTCAACCGCCTGCTCGCAAAAAACGGTATAGTCCTTGCGCTGGGGATACCCCTGCACCCTGACAACAAAGCTGCTGCCTTCGACTCCCATCCAATGTCCCGTTATTCAATTTTTTATTGATTATAGCAGGTTAGCAGTTAAGCGCCAAGCACATCCATGATTTTTTCCAGCTCGTCCACCACGGTGTAATAGGTGGCGTTGACCGGCTTGGCAAACCCGACTTCGATGATATTTTTCATAAGCGATATTAATGGGTTCCAGTATTCATCATAGTTAAAGATAACAACCGGTTTGTCGTGTAGTTGCAGCTGGCGCCATGTCAGGATTTCGAACATTTCGTCCATTGTCCCGAAACCGCCCGGGAAGACGATAAAAGCGTCCGTACGCTCAAACATGCCCATTTTACGCTCATGCATAGTGTTGACGATGATGATCTCGGTCAGGGACTGGTGCTCATTTTCGATGTTGCGTAACGACACAGGAAACACGCCTGTCACCTCCCCGCCATGCTTCATCGTGGCATTGGCCACAGCACCCATGACGCCGCAGTCGCCACCGCCGTAAACCAAGCGTATGCCTCGCTGAGCGAGCATTTTGCCGAACTCCGCGCCGATGTCTAAAAACTTCTGGGGGACATTGTTTGATGCACCGCAAAAAACACAAAGGGATTTAATCTTGGGGGACGTTATTTCGCTCATTCTTCCTGCAACTTCCTGCTCTATTTATCTTTTCTTTATATTATGCTTGCTAAACCGCCGCGTAAATGGTTATTTCGCCACAACGATCGTAAATATATCAATTTACGATCGTTTTTTTACGCCTTGTTTACTAAATGTTTAGATATCGCCTCTACAAGGGGAAAAGTGCAACATGGATTAAATTTAATCAAGATAGATCAAATTTAATGTTGTTCTAATGTCGGCATAATAGTAAGAGGCGTAGTGTTAAAGTTCAAATAACTGGCCGCAACGGAATCTAAAAATTTAATTTTGTCTAAAAACTCGAAAGGAAGAAACAATGAAGAAACTCTCTTTAATCGCAGCTCTCGCAACCCTGGCTCTGGCAGCTCCGGCTCTCGCTCAGACCCCAAGCGACGTGCGCAATTTCCGTACCCCGTCCTACTCGCAGGGCGCATCGGAAGTTCGTCTGGATCACACCAGCCGCACCATGAACCAGGATACCATGACCAATTCGTCGGCTAATCATACCGCCAATACCGATGAAAACCACACGACCCATCATGGCAAAATGCACCACCACAAAGGTAAGCATCATGGTAAGAAGCATCACCTCAATGGCAAAAAGCACCACATGAAAAAACATCATGGCAAAATGCACCACACCGATGCAGCTGCTCCGACCGACACTTCAAACACCGCAAAGTAATCATTGCGGCGTTTAGCGTCAAAAACGGCCGGCAATTGTCCGGCCGTTTTTTTATGCCCGCAATTTGGCCCGGAATTTAGTTTAAACGCCTAAGATATCCATGATCTGGTCGAGCTCGTCGGCCACATGGTAATAGGTGGACGTTACAGGTTTGGCAAAACCCACCTCAATAATGTTTTTCATCAGCCCGATCAGCGGATCCCAATAGCCTTCATAGTTGAAGATCACCACGGGCTTATCGTGAATCTGTAGCTGTTTCCACGTGATAATCTCGAACATCTCGTCCATCGTGCCGAACCCACCGGGGAAGACGATGAAAGCGTCCGTGCGTTCGAACATATTCATTTTGCGCTCATGCATCGTATCGACGATGATGATTTCCGACAGCGACTGGTGCTCGTTTTCAATATTGCGTAAAGACACCGGAAACACGCCTGTGACCTTCCCGCCATGTTTCATCGTGGCGTTCGCAACCGCGCCCATTACGCCGCAATCGCCGCCGCCGTAGACAAGGCGGATATCACGCTCAGCCAGCATTTTGCCGAACTCCGCGCCGATATCTAAATATTTCTGGGGAACATTATTAGATGCGCCGCAAAAGACGCACAGGGACTTTAGTTTATTCATGCTATCACCGCTTTCTTGCTTCTATTTTTTTCTGTCTGTGTCACCTTCTATTTTATGCTTGCATGAGCGACAGGTAAACGGATATTTTCCTTGTAAATACGTAAGTTTTCGCTTCGGGCTAACACTTTTTTAACGCTTTACCATGTCGAAAGCCCCCATGAGCCAGCCGATTAGCATCGTTATCACCGGCGCCAGCTCCGGCTTAGGAGCCGCGCTCAGCCTGTATTACGCCGCCCCCGGCATCACGCTCCACCTGCAAGGTCGCAACACCGAACGCCTTGAAGAGACCGCGTCCGCCTGCCGAAACCGCGGCGCCACCGTCTTCTCCCAGACCGGCGACGTCACCGATGCCCAAGCCATGCAGGAATGGTTGGAGCACGCCAACGCGCAAAGCCCCATCGACCTCGTTATCGCCAACGCAGGCATCTCGGCGGGCACAGGCGGCAAAGGCGAAAGCGCAGCCCAGGTACGCAAGATTTTCGCCACCAATATCGACGGCGTCATCAACACCATCCAGCCCCTTATCCCCGCCATGATCGCGCGCAATACCGGGCAGATTGCCATTATCAGCTCGCTCGCTGGCATTTGTCCGCTTCCCAGCTGCCCGGCCTACAGCGCCAGCAAAGCCAGTGTGCGCTATTATGGCGAAGCCCTTCGCGGATGGATCGGTAAGCGCGGCGTCACCGTCAGCGTCGCCTGCCCCGGTTATATCCAAACGCCGATGACTGCCATCAACAGATTCCCCATGCCATTCCTGATGGATGCCGACAAAGCCGCCCGCATCATCGCACACGGCCTTGCCAAAAAGCGCGGCCGCATTGCTTTCCCGCTCGGCCTTTATCTTCCGTTATGGCTGATTTCTTGCCTGACCACTCGCATCAGCGGCCCCTTGCTCGCCCTGATGCCCTCCAAGCCCGACGTCGAAGTTTAATCCGCCAGCAGCGGCAAACCCATCACTTCCGACAGCGCCTGCAACACATTGCGGCTCGCATGGTAAATCTCAGGATTACTTAGGTCATCGGCAGAAAGCTCTTCCGGGTAAAACTTATGGATAATGCGCTCGATGGATTCGATAATATGATCGTCCGCCATCACGCCAGTCGTCGCCGACAGCGCCGACATCTGCTCGATGGTCATCGGCACGCGAAGGCGCAAACACGCCGGTCCCCCGCCATTGCGCATACTCTGGCGCAGATCGACATAGTGCACTTCATTCACCGGATTTGCCGGGTCGATCCGCAGGCGCTCCAACATGTCGGCGGCGCGGCCTTCGAATAACAGCTTTACCTCGGCTGGCGCGATAATCGCCATGCTCGTATCGGGCCGCGTCACAATCTGACTATTGAAGAAATAACACGCCACCGCCTCATCCACGCTCAAATCACCCTCACCGACGACGATGATCGACATTTCCTGCCCCGGATTCATCTCCTCATACGCTACCGCCACGGACTCAATATCGCGCACGCCCTGCTCATAGGCATGCTCATGCACCAGCAATACGCTCTCATTGCTCACCGCAATCACATCATTATGGAATACGCCCGCATTGATCACATCGCGGTTCTGCCGCAAAAATCCTGCGTTATGCTCGCTCATCTCATGCTGCGCCGCAATCGCTTGCGACGCCGAGAGCGTTTGGCGCGCCGAAGCCGGGTCGTTGGGCTTATCGTTGGCACCATACACAAACGCGTTCAGCCCCTTATCCGAATGCGTCGGCGCTAAGCGCATGTGGTTGGCAGCACCCTCATCGCGCAAGCCCATCATTGCCGATAACGGCTCATGCACCACCGCATCCGGCACCTGCCTGAAAATGGCTTTCAGCACACGGTAGGTGTCGTCCGCCTCGATGCGGCGATGCAAATTGGTAAACAAATTCGCAGCCGTCAGATGCAGTCTGCCATCGCCCGCGTCCACGCCCGGCGTCACCGTCGCCGCATTGGCTACCCACATCGACGACGCAGCATAGGCCTTTTCCAGCAATTGCGGCGCCGACACGGCGGCCTGCGCGATCACATCCTCGTCACCCCCTTTGAAATGCTGGCGCAAAAGCGGCAAATGCGGCCGAAGTTGCGGCGGCAGGATGGCGGTGGCGATGCCTAACGATTTCAGCAGCCATACCAGCTCCAGAACTTGCAAGGCCGCCTGTTTTGGATTAGAAACACTACCGCGGTTATGGGTCGAGGCCTTATTATCCGCCGACAAGCCGCCGTAATGGTGGGTCAACCCCGGCAGGCCCACGAAAATAACTTCTATAACTTGGTCAGTGAGCATATGATCTTATGAGTAAGGCGATTTTACGGGAACTATTCAACCACGATTTTTCCGATACCGCAAACCCTGCCGAGTTTTCCAAGCGTTTTTTTGCAAAAACGCTTGTCGCGGGCGATTTGCGCAAAATCTGCCATGAGATGATGGCAGCCAGCGTGACCCTCGACGGCAAGGAAATCCCGGCCGCAATGCGCATTCCCGGCAAATCCTCCGACCACCCCTACGCCATCCTCGCCCAGCTCCACGGCAACGAACCCGCAGGTCTTGCCGGTATTTTGCTGGCGATGGCACTTTCAAGCGCTGGCTTGCTGGAACGCGACGTCATCGCCGCCATCGGCAACCCGCTCGCCGCCCGCCAGTATTTCGAAGCGTTAGAGAAAAACCCGCCTACACGGCAGGAAACCCGCGACGCCTTCCGCTGCGGTCTCAGCGACACTGGCGATTTACTGCCGGATATGAACCGCATCCCCGTCGATTTCCTCACCCGCAACCCCGATAACCACCACACCAAACGCGCGCAGGAACTTCACGCCATCGGCAAGCATATCTGGGGCATGGTCGACATCCATTCCGCGCGCGGCAACATGCTATGCATCACCGATTACAAACGCATCACGGATTTAAAAGATTCGCCCATACGCGCAGTGCTCACGGGCCTCGCCGAAGCCATCTCCGCCCACGCCTCCGGCAACGTCACCGTCCAGACTCTCAAAACCATTTTCGGCACGCTGTTTCACGACGAAATGGAAAGCCAGACCGGCATCGAAGCAGGCCGCCATGAAGACCCCGCCGCGCCCTACAATGCCGCCAGCTTCACGTTGTCACTGTTACATACGCTCGGCCTCACCTCCGTCTCTCCCATCTACGTACAGGAAAACGGCATTTTCGAAGGCTATCACGTCAACCCGCGCATCACCTACGCTGACCTACATTACGGCGACACTCTTCGCGCCCACGATCAGGTATTCATGGCCAAGACCTGCCAGTCGCTCGCCTCCGTACCAGAACGTTCTGACAGCGTAATCGTCAAGCAATCCGAAGACATCTACGCCATCCAGACCGTTGCCGACTTCACCAGAAAACCCGCAGGCACGATGGAATATGCCGTCTACCAATACGATGAAATGGAGTCGATTGAAAAAGATCAGGTTGTCGCCGTCGCCGTACCTTCCGGAACCGCTTTCACCGCTCCAAAGAAATTCTCGGGCATTTTCCTAAGTAAATCCGCCGCCCTCTACGACAAAGACCCGAGCGTTGGCCCGTGGCCCGTGCACGCCGATCACATCGCCAGCATCAAATTCTGCTACCCGTGCGAGGTGTCGGATTTGAAGATCGATTTCTAAAAAATGGTCGGCGGCTTTACTCAGCAATGCAGCGGGGGGCAATATCAGTCCTGATCCATCACAATATCTTTATTCTGCGCCACGCGCGTAAAATTCGTATCGCGCGTAAACGCCCGCAGCGGATCCACCGAGTTCAAAATCTCGCCTTCGCCGGAGGCTTTATTCCCGCCAAAACCCATGTCAAACGCGGGCGTGCCTGTACCCTTAGGCGAATTAATCACTCCATGTCCCGCCTGATTTCCGCTCGCAAACCGGTCTGCTTCCGTCTGGCTCTGCGTGTAAATCCCATTCACCAACCCGGCATTAGCCGGAAGGTTCACCAGCGCAATCGCCGCGTCGATATCACCTTCATAAGGCGCGATAAACAGCAGCGGCGCGAAGGTTTCTTCCTCCATAATTTTTCCATGCGCGGGCATCAAAGCCAGCGCCGGTTCCACGTAAAACCCATCATTTTCTTTATGAATACGATTGCCCATGACAATGCTGCCGCCTTCAGTCACCGCGTCCTGCTTGGCTTTTTCAAAACGCCTGAACGCGTCTTCATCGATCAGCGCGTTGTAGCCGAATTCTTCCCAGTTAAAGCTCTGGATTTTTTGCGTAAGAATCGCTACCGCTTTACCATACAGCGTTGCATGCACAATCAAACGCCGCGTATTCGTACAACGCTGTCCTGTCGTGCCGAGGAACGAATTCAGCAACGATGCGAGCGAAAATTCCAGATGCGCCTGCGACATCTTCTCAGAAATAATAACCCCGTTATTCCCGCCCAGCTCTAAAATCGGCTTCACCGCGTTGTTTTTTTTCTTCGCCAGATCCGCCTTGATGCCCTTGCCCATACCCACGCTGCCCGTGGCGCTGATCATATCCACGCCCTCATGCGACACCATGCCCGAGCCGATTTCGCGCCCGCCGATAATCACCTGCAATAAATCCTTATACTCGCCGAAGGCCTCATCAAACAACGCCTTGAACGCCAGCGCCGTGAGCGGCGTTTTCTCCGACGGTTTCCAGATAACGCTATTGCCCGCAAGCAATGCGGGCGCCAACGTCCAGTTCGCCACTGCCAAGGGGAAATTAAACGACGTAATCAGCCCGACAACCCCAATCGGCGGGCGCTCTTTCGTGCGCAGCATGCCCGATAACTCGGCATAACTCGCATTTTTAATGGTTTTCAGCAGCACATCGGCCGAACCATCCACCTCCCCGCCCGCTTCTTTCGCGGTTTTGCCCCCTTCAAGGTGAATCAGCCCTGCCAACGCGTCGCGATGTTTTTTAACTGCTGCCGACAACACTTCCAGCATGCTTGCCCGCTTGGCCTGGCTTTCCCCGGCCCATTTTATCTGGGCTGTTTTAGCCTCTTTTACCTTGGCATCGAGGCTCATTGCCCCGTCGCTTGCAAGCTCCGCCACCAGTCTGCCATCCTCGGGCGCCGTCACCTTCATGCCTCCCTTGTGATGCAGGCTCAGCGTGGCTTTGAGGAAGGAAAACAATTCATCGGCGACTTGCGGCATGGGTATATCCTTATACATAGGGGAACCGCAATAATAGCGCGCTCTGCCTGGCCTAGACAAGCAAATGCGTTTTAATGAGGCCAGGCGCAGATTTCCCCAAAATTTTAACCACAACTTAACGAAATTACGTCTATAATTCAGTAAGAAAAAAATTGAACTTAGGCAAAATTTCTGTTGCACACGCGAGTGTGTCCAGTAAGAATAGCCAGTAAGAATAGATTGTATCAGTGATGGCTGGAAAATAAAAATCCCGCCAAGTACTTAAGTGGAATCGACGTCATGGCTGCAAAGAAAATCAGAAGCAATTCTCTCCTCCTCCCCGGAAAACAATGGTTTTACCGCGCTTCCGTCGTGATGCTGGTGACGATGTCGATGGCGCTGATGGTCATGAGCAAAACAAACAATCCCGCCGTCATCAAACTCCGCTCGCATATTGCCGACATCGTCGTGCCCTTGCTGAGCGTGGCTTCCAGCCCGATGGACGCTATCCATAACGCTGGCACGTGGATAGGCGAAATCTCCCGCCTGCGCACCGATAACGTCGCCCTGAAAAACGAAAATATCGAGCTCCTCAAATGGCAGGCACAGGCCAAAGCGATGGAAACTGAAAACAAATCCCTGCGCGCGTTGCTCAACGTCGTGCCCGCTGAAAAAAGCACTTACATCACCGCCCGCGTCGTCTCTGACATCGGCGGCCCGTACATCCATTCCGCCCTCATCAACGGTGGCACCGATCTCGGCATCAAGAAAGACGAAGCTGCCATCAGCGATAACGGCTTGCTCGGGCGCGTGGTCGATGTCGGCAATTCCTCGGCGCGCATCCTGCTGCTTAATGACATCAACTCCCGCGTGCCTGTCATCGCGGAAACCAGCCATGAAAAAAGCATCCTCGTCGGCAACAATTCTGACGCGCCTACGCTTAGCTACATCGGCGGCGAAAGCAAAATAAAAGTCGGTGAACGCATCGTCACCTCCGGCGACGGCGGCATCTTCCCCGAAGGCATCCCCGTCGGCATCGTGACCTCCGTCACCAAAGGCGGTGCCGTGAAAGTGACGCCCTATGTCGACGCTACCCGCGTTGAATACGTAAGCGTCGTCGATTATTCCTTTTAATCAAAATCCGGCTGCGTTATAACGGTTGAATGCTGCAACCGTCCAAACGCTTTGAACTGATTTTCCTGTCAGCCATCCCCACGCTGATTACCACGCTTTTGGCTGTGTTTTTCCTCATCTCCAAGCATGTGAGCGGCCTGAACCATTTCATGCCCATCCTGCCGCTGATTCCCGTATTTTACTGGGGCATGTCGCATGCGCGCGATATGCCGTACTGGTTCGTCTTCCTGCTCGGTCTGGTGATGGATGCCGTTATGGGCCTGCCGCTCGGCCTATCGTCCCTGCTATATATCTTTTTCCTCATCCTGCTGCATGCCCAGCGCAAATACATTCATAAGGAAGGCTTCATGATCAAATGGGGCTATTTCGCCGCCCTGCTCGGGGTCACCTGCAGCCTCAACTGGATTATCCTGACATTCTTCAATGCACGCTCCGAAGCGTTTTTCCCCGGCTTCATGCAGTGGTTCTTCACCGTCTGCTGCTACCCGTTCATGCATAAAGGCTTCGACGAGCTGTTCGAATATATCAGCTCGCGCCGCTGGCAAATACTCCACGGCGTCTAAAATCTATCTATGCTCTCGCTAGCAGGCTAGCGAGAGCATAGATAGATTTACGAAGATCAGTTGCGCACGCGAGCCGCCTTGCGTATGGTAGCAGCGTAAACCCCACCGCCGAATCCCATGCCAAAAGAGAACGAAAAACAACGCATCTTCACTCGCCGTGCCGTCATCTTCGGCGGCGTACAGGCGGCGGCGTTTTCAACCCTCGCCGGGCGGCTGTACTACCTGCAATTCATCCGCGCACAGGAATACGCGACGCTATCGGAAAACAACCGCATTAAACTCCAGCTCATCGCCCCGGAACGCGGCGCCATTGTCGACCGAAACGGCACGCCGATGGCCACCAACGAAAAAAATTATCGCGTCTTTATCGATTATTCCACCCTCAGTCAGGCCACCTTCCGCGCTACGCTCGAAAAGCTCAACCAGATCGTTCCCTTAAGCGAAAAAAAACTCGCCCAGCTCAAGAAAACCCGCGTCTCCTCCGCCTCCATGCCCGAAATGCTCAAGGAGCATTTAACATGGGAAGAAGTCTCGCTGATCGAATTGCACATGCTTGAACTCTCCGGCGTCTACATCGACGTCGGACAGATCCGCCACTATCCCTTCGTTGACCGCGCCGCACACCTCGTGGGCTATGTCGGCGCCGTTTCAGAAGACGAAGTGACCGACAGCGAGCCGCTGCTTCGCCTGCCCGATTTCAAAATCGGCAAGAATGGCGTGGAAAAAATGCTCGAGGACCACCTTCGCGGCACCGCTGGCATCCGCCAGCTCGAAGTCAACGTGCACGGCGTGCCCGTGCGCGAAGTCGGCAAAAAACCAAGCGTTTCCGGCGAAGCCATTAAACTCACCATCGATTCACGTTTGCAGGATTACGCCGCCTCGCTGGTCAAGGACGAAAGTGCCGCCGTCGTCGTCATGGAAGTCGACACCGGCAATCTGCTGTGCCTTGTGTCCATCCCCGGCTTCGACCCCGACAGCTTCTCCAAAGGCATCAGCTCCGAATACTGGAAAGAACTATCGACCAATAAAAAAGGTCCGCTGCTCAACAAGGCCATTTCAGGCCAGTATCCGCCGGGTTCGACCTTTAAGCTCATGGTCGGCCTCGCCGGCCTCAACAACGGCACTATCACACCTTCCAGCACCGTCTATTGCCCCGGCCAGTTCTTCCTGGGCGACCACAAGTTCAACTGCTGGAAAGAAGGCGGCCACGGCACGGTAAATTTCCACACCGCCGTCGCCCAGTCCTGCGATACGTTTTTCTACACCGTTGGCGAACGCTTAGGCATCGACGCCTACGCGAAAATGTCGCGCAAATTCGGCCTCGGCGAAACGCATGCGCTCGGCCTGACGGGCGAAAAACCGGGCATCATTCCAGATCCGGAATGGAAAATGAACCGCTATAAGCAACGCTGGAGCGGCGGCGACACCATCAACTGCGCCATCGGCCAGGGTTACGTACTCTCCACGCCGATGCAGCTGGCCGTGATGACCGCACGCATGGTCAACGGCGGCTATGCCGTACAGCCGCGCCTCTGGGCACCGCATAACGATAAGCCCATCTTCGAGCCGATCGACATCAAAGCCGATTGCCTGCACAACGCCATCGACGCCATGAGCGCCGTATGCAACGAACAGATCGGCACGGCATATGGCAAACGCATCGCCGAACCGCGCTTCCAGATGGGCGGCAAAACCGGCACCTCGCAGGTGCGCAAAATCTTGCAGCGCGGTGTCAAGCAGGATACCATCCCGTGGGAATACCGCCACCATGCGCTCTTCATCGGTTTCGCCCCCGTCGACAACCCGAAATACGCCGTTTGCGTCGCCATCGAACACGGCGGCGGCGGTGCCGCGACCGCAGCGCCGGTCGCGCGCGATGTGCTGCTTAAAATCCAGCAGCTCGATGAAGAAGATAGAAATAAGACCTGAGCATGCGCGGCTTTCTTGCCCGCAGCCGCCTATAACCGAAACCTCGGCATCCTTACAGCAATGGTCGCTCGCACCTATTTGTGTTTGAACGCCTTTCGCCCGGCTGGCTATTGATACAATCGCTGCTTATGGTGTTGGTGTTGTTCGGGTGCCATCGCGTACTTGCCTGTTGCCTACACCTTTTGTGAAATCAGCGCCATTTCCAGCATCCACATACCTGCAAGTGGCAATTTGTTCCACACCACCTTGTTGACGACCATATTGAGCACCGCCGTGGCAGCGGGTTTTGACGAGGTCATCCTTCCGGAAAATGCTTGCATCCATCAACGTTGCGGGGCCGTTGCCAAGCCCGACGATTGCGAGTCGCTTTTTCTTCTGAACGATGCCTATAAGCGCTATCTTTACTAGCTATACCTAGATTGACAGCAGCAAACGGGCTATTTATACTCCGCATATGAAAACCGCTTTCGCCTCCGTTGCCTCGTACTCACAGAGTAAGCCCGTCTTGCAGATGGGCCCCATCCTGTCGGCCCGCCCCGAGCGCGATCCGTACCCGTATTTGCTGGTCTCCGGCGCACTCTCGCCTGAGATCGCCCCAGCGCTTGGTGCCGACTTTCCCGTGATCAAAAAAAACGGCTATCTGCCGCTGAGCCTGCTTGAGCGCAAAGGCATGTTCGATGCCCTGCTTCGCGATCTCGAAGGGCCGGAAATCGCCGCCATGCTAAGTGATAAGCTAGGCCTTGAATTGCGTGACAAACCCCGCATGATCACCGTGCGCAAATGGTCTGCCGGTAATGACGGGCGCATCCACAACGACGGCGCGGCTAAAATCTGCACCTCATTGATTTACCTAAATGAAACATGGCCGGAAGGCGACGCTGGGCGTCTGCGCGTACTGCGCGACGAAAACAGCTTCGACTCCACCGTCGCCGAGGTTCCGCCCGTATTCGGCACCTTCTTCGCCTTCAAACGCACCGAGAATTCATGGCATGGCCATAAACCATTCACCGGCGAACGCCGCGTGATCCAGACGACATGGCTGCGTAGCTGGGACGATTTCGAGCGCAAAGAGAAGCGCGGCCGCTTCGCCTTCATGCTTAAAAAACTGCTCTCTTCGTCGTATTAACATTTACGACCTTTTTATAAGCCGAATTTTTGATTTAATATCAAAATGTTAAGTCGCGGTGACTGCGGCCTTTTTTTTGTGACAGATCTGTTAAACTTGCAATAGTTAACAAATAAGGAATTTCACGGCAAAAACCAATGTGATATGGTGGGTTTGACAGGATGTTTGGTCAGTCGCTGTCACCAAAAATAAAAAAGTAAAACGGCCAAGAGCAGGATTTATGGTTTCAAACCTTGGAAATAGTCCGGGTATCATAAACGGACCGCTGTACAAAGCGGCCCGCTTGACGACGGAATATGTGAACGTGCCGCCGAGCTTCCACCGCTTGCGAAACGCCGTAGGTCTCACGCTGGGTCTGTATCTGGGCCGCAAAGTCATGGACATCGCCGTCGGCCAGAAACCAGACGGCACCGTTGTTGACCCGCTGGATGTACCGGCACCGCTTCGCCCGCTCCTTGGCATCATCCCGTACGATCATTTCTCCGACGACCCGAAAGAGCGCTGGATGAAAGTGTTCGATCGCCTCGTGCCTGCCGTGGTCGGCGGCATCGGCGCATGCGCGGGCAGCAAATCGTTCTTCAACAAAAATTTCATGGAACCAGTGCAGGCCAAAATGGCCGCGCCCGCCAAGCAGTTCTTCATGACTGACGCCGAGCGCCAGTCGCTTTACCACCAGTCCGCGCCGTGGAGTCTGATGACCGGCACGTCGGCGCTGTTCGGCTCGGCTTCCGGCTTTGGCCTCTTCCCGTCGATCAACCATTACGGCGCCGATCTCGGCACGTTGTTCGTGATGCGTTCCGAACGCGCTGCCGCACCGCTGGGTGCGCTAGTCAATAGCCACGCGCATTTCCCGTTCCGCCCGACGAAGATGATCACCAACATGATCGAATACGTCGCAGGCAACCCCACTGCCAACCCTGCCGCGCTCAATGAATACGCCAACGGCATCCTGAAGACTTGGTTCCGCAAAGCCACGCCCGAACAGGTCGAAGGTTTCGCCAATATCATCAAAACCCAGCGCGAGCAGTTCCTGAAAGAAGGCCGCCTGCCTGAAGCCGCCAACGCCAAGGTCAAGGAAGCCATCAAAGGCCTCGTGAGTGACGCGGGCCTTGAAAAAACCTTCATCAAGCTCGGCCTCGACCCGCGCGAAGCCTCCTTCGGCGATCAGGGTTTCATCACCATGATTTCCCATACGATGGGCGATCTGCTCGGCCAGAACACCAGCGCTAAAACCGAAAAAACATGGAAGCTCGTCAAGGAAGGCATGGAGCTGCGCAATCCTGAGCTGCTCAAGAAAGGCTTCGACGAAAGCGCGCATAAATTCGTTGCCTCCAACACGCAAAAAGCCGCCGCTTACGGCGCAATGGGCTTAGGCGCCGCCGGCTTCGGCGCCATCGCGATGGCCCGCGACGCCAATGTCGGCGATCTGAATTCCGACCCCAAGCCCGGCTCGCTGCTCGAAAAAGAACTCAAATGCACCGACCCCGCGTCCGAACTCTGCGCCATCGCCGCCCGCAAGGATGCCAGCCCGACCGTGGACGACCCGGCTTTCGGCTCGCGCATCACCCCGGAAGCAATAGCAGCCGCCCACGGTCATGTTCTGCACTCGAAAAAGCAATACGGCATGCTTAACGGCAAAGGCTTAGACGCCGCCGAAGGCCTGACCGACATGTTCAACGTCATCAACGGCGTAAACTCGCACCGCCTGTACTGTGCAGTGGGCCTGTCGGCTGGCAGCTGGCTCGGTGAAGAAGTCATGAAAGCGCTGACCGGCGTCACCTTCCTCGGCGCTCAGGTAAAAAAAGAAGACGTGCTAAAACCGCTGCAAAAAATATTTAAGCAGCTCGCCTTCAACCCGCATAGCGATCTACCTAAGGACAAATGGATGCAGATCATGCGCTGGGGCGTTCCCACTGCCATCGGCGGTGCTGCCGTGGTCGCAGCCTCAGGCCTGTTCTTCGCCGACCGTGAAAAAGATGCGCGCAACCCGAAATTCCTCGACGAAGTTGAAGAAGCAGCGACGATGGCGCAGGCTAAACCGTGGGGGTATCTCTCCGCCGTCACGGCGCTGTTCGGTGGCTCGTCCGGCTTCGCATGGATCCCCGGCATCAACTACATGACCAATCTCGGCACCCGTTACACGATGGGTTCGGGCCGCAAAGTCTCCTTACCGGTGCTCGGCAAGGGTTGGTCGAACAACTCCACGCTCTTCCCCTTCGGCCCTCCGGGCATGCTCGACTTGATCATCCGCGAATCGGTGAACAACAAAAGCGCCAACCCTGAGCTTCTCGAAACCTACGCCATCGGCGTACTCAAGCCGTGGTTCGATAACGTCACCCCCGAACAGGTCGAAGCCTTCGTGCTGAAAGTCCACGAAGTGCGCGACCAGTTCTTTAAAGACGGCGGCGTACCCGAAGATTTGAAAAAGGGCCTCGAAGAAGAACTCAAACAACATCTCCACGGCGCCGGCCTCGAACAGACGCTACAGGAAATTGGCCTTGATCCATTGACCGCGCATATCGGCGCCAACGGTTTTTCGGGCAAAATCTCCGACACGCTGGGTTCGAAAAAATCTATCGATAAACTCAAGGAAAACTACACGAAAACCTATCTGGAACGCCTGCACGAGCAGCGCAGCACCGCCAAAGCCACCGACCTGCACTCCCTCACCCCCGGCGGCGATTAACTTTCAAGCAATTTTTTTGCCCTATTTGATTAGTATTCATAGTCTTTATACGTTCCGTTAAGGACCTGTTAAGTTCTGCATTGTATCGTCAAATGTAGAGCAAACTATAATGTTATAATTATGAACGTTACGCCTATTAAACCGCAGGAAGGCTTCACCCTTCTCGAATTATCCATTGTACTGGTCATCATCGGCCTGATTGTCGGCGGTATTCTCGTGGGTCAGGACATGATTAAATCCGCCGAAATCCGCGCCACCATCAGCCAGATTGAAAAATACAATTCCGCGGTCAATACCTTCCGCAGCAAATTTAACGGCCTGCCTGGCGATTTGCCGCAGAGCAGCGCCAGCAATTTCGGCCTCTTCGCGCTTTCCAACGCCACGGCGCTCGGACAAGGCGACGGTAACGGCCTGCTCGAAGGCGACGCCAGCAACAGCGTGCTTCCCGAAGGCGAAACCCTCACCTTCTGGCGCCATCTGTCGGACGCCAACCTTGTCGACGGTTCATTCGGCTCCGTCGGCAATGCGCTTATCGTCACCAGCACAGGTGTAGCCACCGGCACCGTCACCAACATTTCGACTTCCGTCCCGGCCACGAGGATCAACCTGACCAACTACATAATCGTCTATGCCGATAACGGCCTGAACTATTACCAGCTCATGCCGATCGCCAGCATCACCGCCACCCCCACCTATACCTACGGCACCACCGGCATCACGCCGCTACAAGCTTATAACATCGATACCAAGCTCGATGACGGCGCGCCCAATACGGGCATTATTATCGCGCGAGACACCGGCTCGACTAACGGCGTCAACGGCATCCCGACATGGGCATCAAGTACCACCGCCAATAAATGCATGACCAGCGGTAGCAACGCCACCGACCCCAACGATTTATATAACGTGAATATCCTCACCGGCGGCAATGACCCGTCCTGCTCCATTCGGTTCCGCTTCAACTAGTCGGTCGCAATCCAGCTAATCGCATCGCCTGAATCCCAGTGCACTTTTCCCTGGCCCCGCACGCCGCGCGGATGCATCGCGCGCATTTCAAGCTGGATGAATTCCGGCTGGTCGCCGATGGCCAGCGGCGCATGGGCGCTACCCCCGGCACAAATCACAATATTGCGGTCCGGCTGCAACATATCGTCGTACAACGTCACCTCCCCGCCCATCGCCTCCTGCATGCTCGCCCCCACATGGTCGGCAAGCAAATCGAGGTCATGCGCGATAATGGCATTGGCCACCAGCACGCGGCAGCCGTCAAGCAGCGAATGCACCTGCCGGAAAAATTCCACGCTGCGCAGATGCTCGGGAATCTCGCCGCAATCGAACACGTCGAGCGCCACCGCGTCGAACGTTCCATGCGAAGTTTCGAGGAATTCGCGCGCGTCCGCCTCAACGCAGCGCACCGTATCCGGCAGACAGAAATAGCGCTTGGCCAGATCGAACGCGAACGGGTTGACATCCACCACCGTCACCTCGCATCCCGAAGTAGCCAGCATGGTCGCAAGCGTCCCGCCAGCGCAACCCAACACCGCCACTTTCTTCGCTCCCGCCTGCACGATCAGCGTATGCATGGCGTGAATATATGCAATCAGGCTTTGGCCTTTCGCGTCGGCGCGGCTATGGAAACAAGCGTCTTGATAAAAAGTGCGCGAACCGTCTTTTTTCGATTCGTAGATTTTGATGCGGCCAAACGGCGTTTCCATATCCTCAAGGATGATGATGCCGTTTTGCGGTGGCGGATCGTGCGGATGGGTCATAGGCGCATAATAGGCCTATTTCCCACCCATGCACAGAAGTTTTACGTCACGGGCTTAGGAGAGCCCGGCAGCCGCCAGGTCGGCAGCAACACTCGACACGTCCGGCGTGCCGCTGGCGGTCAAGTATTTATCTGCGATGCTTTCCAGCGATTTATCTTGTGCGGCGCTGAAATGATGTGAGGCTTCGACTTGTTTGAGGAATTGCGGCAGCGGACCGGCGCTGTTCATCATATCGACGATGGCCTGATCCGTGGGCGTGCTGCCATTAGCTGACGCACCGCCAAGGACCGTGCTCAGCGTGCTGTCCGTATTGGTGGTGCCGATCAAGGCTGGGGTTGCGGTCGAGTTGCTGCCAATCTGTTCGAGCGACTGTTCGGCGTTGTCCATCATTTCGGTGATGAACTGGAACAGCGCATCAATACCGCCGACGCCAGCTGAGGCGCCGCCAGCAGACGAAGCCGCGCTTTGCGACGCATTCGTGGAAGCGGTCGGGTCGGTCGAATCGCTGGAATCTGTGGAATCGCTATCGATATCAAAGCTGAATTCCGAGAAATGGATATGCCCATGCTTGCTGCCGGTAGAACCCGTCGAGCCTGTAGAACCGCTGACAGACGTGGCGCCCGTGTTAGAGTAAGATGAAAACGATTCGTCGACTTCGCAATATTGCCCGCTCGCCTGAGAGTTCGTGGCAGCCGATGACGCGCCGCTCAGCGACAGCAGGAAATCCTGCGCCGAGCTATTGTTGGACATGTCCTGCGTGGACGATGCTCTCGAGGCCGCGGACGATGAAGATATTGAAGATGTCGTATTGGCTGAATAAGCGCTGATACTCGCATAAAACCCTGCAATACCATTCATAAAAACCTCCCATGTTGATTGTAATGGGGTAATATATGCAACAAATGTGCCGAGCCCTCAGCCATGCTGGATTGTTCCGCCTGCGAATCGCTCCAGCCCTGGCTTACAGCCGTTTAGCCGGGCCCGTCACCGCCAATCAAAAACCGTCTTTCAATGGCTTAGCCGAACCATTTTGCCGAGTAATATTTGCCGTTAAGGTCATAAGTCATTGATTAGCATGCCAACCGGCCTAATTCCCTGCTGTACGCCTCTTTATATAATGCTAAGATGCAAACCCTTATGGAAAAACCCCACGATATCGCCATCATCGGAGCTGGCCCCGCTGGCCTCATCGCCGCCGAACACTTAGCCACCGCCGGCCACCGCGTGCGCGTATACGATCGCATGGCAAGCCCCGGCCGCAAGCTGCTCATCGCCGGGCGCGGCGGCCTTAACCTCACCCATAGCGAACCGTTGGAAATGTTCCTGACACGTTACGGCACCGCCAGCGACTGGTTGGCACCCTCCATCTACCATTATCCGCCGCAAGCGCTTCGCGACTGGGGCGAAAGCCTCGGTCAGGCAACCTTCGTCGGCAGTTCCGGCCGGGTCTTTCCCAAAAGCATGAAAGCCGTCCAGCTCCTGCGCGCATGGCTCAAACGCCTCGAACAGCTCGGCGTCACCTACGCGCCCCGACACAAATGGCAAGGCTGGCACAACGGCAAACTGCGCTTCGTTACGCAAGCTGGCGACATCTACGCACACGCCGACGCAACCCTGCTCGCCCTTGGCGGCGCCTCATGGCCACGCCTCGGCTCGGACGGCAGTTGGACCGATCTCCTGACACAAGAAGGCATCGCCATACGAAAACTCCGCCCCAGCAATTGCGGTTTCATCACGCCGTGGTCGGACTATTTTTCCACACGCTTCGCCGGGCACCCGCTCAAACCCGTCGCCCTCACCCATGAAGGCATCACCCGTCAGGGCGAACTGATGATCACCGCGCGCGGCGTCGAAGGCGGCGCCATCTACGCATTGTCGTCAGCCATCCGCGAGACACTCGAAAACCACGGCAAAGCCACCTTGCAGCTCGACATGCGCCCAAGTATGACGACTGATAGCCTCACCCGCAAACTCGACGCCCCACGTGGCAACAAATCGCTCAGCAACCACCTCCAGCGGGCGGTAATCTCCCCCCTCATCATCGCCCTGTTGCGCGAAGCCTTCCCCGATATCGCCACCGCCACCCCAGCCGCCCTCGCCACCTATCTGAAATCGCTCCCCCTCACACTCACCGCCACCACCGGCATCGAACGCGCCATCTCCACCGCCGGTGGCATCGAGCGCAGCGAACTCACCGAAAACTTCATGCTGGTAAAAAAACCGGGCGTCTTCGCCGCTGGTGAAATGCTGGATTGGGAAGCGCCGACGGGCGGGTATTTATTGCAGGCGTGCTTCAGTACCGGAGTGATGGCAGCGCAGGGAATCGAGCGTTTTATCGCGGACTGAATCGCGGGATGATACGCCAACCCTGTAATCCTATCGCGCTAAACTGGGGGGATATCACCGCCTAGTAATTCAGCGAACGGTGTGCTCGCTCCAGATAGAATGGCAGCCAATAATGCATAGATAATGCCTCAATTCATGACTCTATTATAAACTAAACCAGAATAATATTAAAGTTCTACTGAACGCAAACGTAAAGAATTGACGATCACCGATACCGAGCTTAAGGCCATAGCCGCGCTGGCAATGATGGGACTAAGCAATATGCCGAAGAACGGGTATAGAACACCTGCAGCCAAAGGCACGCCAAGCGCATTCACGCCAAGCGCATTATAGATAAAGGCGAAGAACAAATTCTGCCGGATATTCTTCATCGTGGCACGGCTTAAATGCCTCGCGCGCACGATCCCCATCAAATCGCCGTGCAATAATGTGATGCCTGCGCTTTCCATCGCTACATCGGCACCGGTGCCCATAGCAATACCAACATCAGCCTGTGCAAGCGCGGGCGCATCGTTGATGCCATCACCTGCCATTGCCACCTTGCGCCCTTGTTCCTGAAGCTTTCTGATTGCTGCATTCTTTTGATCCGGCAACACATCAGCTTACACTTCTTCGATGCCCACCTTTTTAGCTACGGCCATGTCCGTGGTTTTATTATCGCCTGTTATCATAACGATGCGCAGGCCTTCGGCTTTCAATTACTTGATGGCTTCGACAGTAGTTTCCTTGATTGGATCGGCTACGGTTATAATACCTGCCGCTTTGCCATCAATGCCTAAAAACATAGCCGTGTGGCCTTGTGCACGGTAACTATCCGCTTTGGTTTTCACGCCCATTACCGCGATGCCCAAGGATTCTAGTAAAGCCAAATTACCCAGCGCTACGCTTCGGCCATTAATTTTGCCCGTGACACCTTTACCAGTGACTGCTTGAAACTCCGTGGCGTTTATAAGCTGAATGCCTTTTGCTTCCGCACCCTTCACAATGGCTTCCGCCAGCGGATGCTCACTGCCGCGTTCTAAACTTGCGGCAAGCGACAGAACAGTTGCTTCGTCAAAACCTTCGGCTGTTATCACATTCATGAGCTTCGGCTTGCCTTCGGTTAACGTGCCCGTTTTATCGACGATAAGCGTATCGACTTTTTCAAAGGTTTCCAATGCTTCGGCGTTTTTAATGAGTAATCCGGCTTTCGCGCCCCTGCCGGTTCCCGCCATTATCGCCATAGGCGTGGCCAGTCCGAGTGCGCATGGGCAAGCAATGATCAACACGGCAACCGCATTCAGGATGGCATAGCCGGGGCGAGGTTCCGGACCATAAATAGCCCAAGCGATCCCTGCAATAAGAGCTACTAATATCACCAGCGGCACGAAATATCCCGATACTTTATCAGCCAGCCGCTGAATCGGCGCACGCGACCGCTGGGCCTGGCTGACCATATTCACTATCTGCGCCAGCAGCGTATCGCCGCCAATTTTCTCCGCCCGCATCATGAAGCTGCCATTGCCATTAATGGTAGCACCGGTCACTTTGTCGCCTGGATGCTTTTCAACCGGCATTGGCTCACCGGTAATCATGGATTGTCAACGGAGCTTGCTCCTTCCAACACAACGCCATCGACCGGGATTTTCTCGCCCGGACGAACGCGTAAAGCATCACCAACTTGCACTTGCGAAAGTGGAATATCTTGCTCGCTGCCATCGGCATTGATTTTACATGCCGTATCTGGTGCTAACTTCAAAAGTGCACGAATAGCATTGCCGGTTTGCGCGCGGGCTTTCAATTCCATTACCTGGCCGAGCAGCACCAAGACTGTAATTACGGCGGCAGGCTCGAAATAAATCTGTGGCATAGCATCGCTGGCCATCAATCCGGCCAGCAGTTGCGGTACAAGCGTGACGATCAAGCTGTAGATATAGGCCACACCGATTCCCATACCGACCAATGTGAACATATTGGGGCTTTTATTCTTGAGGGATTGCCAAAAGCGCTCGAAGAATGGCCAGCCGCACCATAAGACCACAGGCGTGGCTAATAACAATTGTAGCCAGGCGGAGGCGGGTGTCATTAAGAAGCTATGCATACCCGGCCATATGTGCGCGCCCATGTTTATGACAAGCAGAGGCAGGGAAAGAATGGCGCTAATCCATAGACGACGCGTCATGTCGGTTAGTTCATGATCAGGTGGAGCATTCAACGACACTTTATCAGGCTCAAGCGCCATTCCGCAAATGGGGCAATTACCTGGCTTTGGTTGCCGTATTTGAGGGTGCATAGGACAAGTGTAAATCATATCCATGCTACCAGTATCGACTGCTAGCGGCGTTGGCTTTTCATGTCCGTGATCATGTTGACAGCAACTGGCACGCACTTTAGCTGGCCGGGTATAGTCGCCGGGGCTGGCTTTAAACTTATCAAGGCAGCGCTGGCCACAAAAATAGTAATCAGTATCGCCTAAATGATGGTTATATTTAGCGGTAGCCGGATCGACATTCATCCCACACACAGGGTCTTTCACCTTGTTGGTATTAACCTCAATGGGCATATCATGTTGATGTTGCATCAAATCACATTAAGCGATGTGTTATAAAAATATTGCATGAACTTATAGTAATCGCGGGGCAAAAAAGAAACCAGTGGCGTATTCCCAGCTCCCAGAAGCTGAGAGCCGGGAAGTAGGATTATTGGGATTTTTTCAAAGCGGTTAGGGTGTAATCGTCTTTACCGACCGGCTTGAGGGTGAAAGCAATGGAATCGCCCGCTTGAATGCTAGAAAGGTCAACGCTGCTATCTGCTGTGAATAACATGGTCATAACCGGCCAGCCAAGCGACTTAATGGGATCATGTTTCACTTTAATCGTATGCTTCTCAGCATCCACACTAATGACCGAACCAGTGGCTTGCACAAGATTAGACGCGGTCGCATCATGGTGGTCGCCAGCAGCAGTTTTTACCCCCATGTCATGATGACTCACCTTTTTGGTTTCACCTGGCTTTGAGGGTGTACCGACAATCAGAGTCCCAGTCATACCCAAAGCTTCGTGCGGATGGCAATGGAACTTGTATGTACCTGGAATGGTAAAGGTATAAGTAAATTTCTCGCCTTTCTTCTCCATCGTTGGACTCATAATCATCTCTTTTACTGCCTTTGGTACAACGTTGAACATCACGTCATGTGGCCCATCCTGTGCGTCTTCAAAAGTAACTGTATCGCCGGGCTGAATAGTCAGTTTATCAGGCGAAAAGAAGTTGTGCTTTTTTGCATTATCGTCGGTTACTTCTTTAATGATGTACTCCTTGGCGAAGGCCGGATTTGCAGCCAGTATCAGTGCAATCGTGAATAGTAACTTTTTCATGGTTCGTTCCTTTATGTTGATTAAAACATCAGTCGCAGGCCGACAGCGCCGACCAACTCCTGTCTATCCTCACCCACCGTTTTAGCGATGGAGGCGGTTTCACCAAACTTCCGGCCATAGTGGACATCCACATAAGGCGCGAATTTTCGTGTGATTTCGTAGCGGGTTTGCAAGCCGATCTTGCCGTCCCCGATGCCTGCACCAGCATCATTTTCCGGCGCATTCTGCAGATATAAATTGAATTCAGCGTAGGGCTGGATAATCAGCTTTTGCGTCAGCAAAAAGTCATTTTCCTCGCGCAAACGTGCGCTGACATGGCCTTTATCGCTAATAAACAAATGCGCTTCCGTATCAAAGTAATAAGGCGCAAGCCCGTTGAACCCCAAAGCCAGATAGGTTGTGGATTTTGGCTTGACATCGTACCGGATACCGGCCTGCGCATCCCAAAAAGTGGCGATGTTGCGACTATAAAGCGCCCATGCTTCGACGGTTTGCAGCTTATTGTCTGCATGCTCACCTTCGGTTTTCAGCCAGGCTCGGTTTTCATCCGTGCCAACATAGCCTTTTACATCCCAGCTGGAGATGGTTCTGCCATCGGTGTTTGGGCCAATATCGGTTTCCGACCGGAACATGTGAAAGATACCGCCGCCATGCTCTTGCATCATTTCTTCGGGCGACATGCCCTGCATGTCATCCGCCGCCAGTGCAGGATATACCAATAGAAGCGTTAGGCATGACGTAATCCGTAAGGTTTTAATGCGCATGGTGACCTCCTTCGGCTGAGGTGGTGGCGTGCGGAACATCGGCAGAATCAAGCTTTGCAACGACTACCTTGCGCATCATGCCCGACATCATGTGGTAGAGCAGATGGCAGTGGAACACCCACTCCCCGGCAGCATCGGCGGTGAGCAGCACCGAGTAGCTCCCACCGGGCGGTACGATCACCGTGTGCTTATTCGGAAGCTTTGCGATGGGCTGGCCGTTTTCCAGCTGTACAAACATGCCATGCAGGTGCATCGGATGCGCCATCATGGTGTGATTGGTGAATTTGAGCCGCACACGTTCGCCATATTTAAGGTGTATCGGCTCAGCCTCGGAGAATTTCTGGTCATTGATCGTCCAGATATACCGCTCCATATTCCCATCGAGATTTACCTCGATAGTGCGTTTCGGCGGGCGCTGGTCTTTCTGCACGTCTGCGTAGCGAAGGTCGGCATAAGACAGTGCCTTTTGGCCTTCCGGCGTTCCCGTTTTTGCCCAGCCGCTAATCATATCGGCGGGCGTCATCTCCATGTTGGGATCGTCCTTCATCATTTGCTCCATGTCCATATCAGCCATTGAGAGCAAAGCGCGCGGGCGCTGCTGTGGCATTTCGCCATGCTGGCCTTCACTTGTGGCAAGCATAGCAATAGCAAAGCCGGTGCGGTCAATAGGCTCGGCGGCGATGGTATAGGCCTTGTCATCCTTCGGCGTAACAATCACATCATAGGTTTCTGCGGGCGCGAAGCGGAATTCATCCACTTTCACCGGTTCAACAGCCTGCCCATCCGATTGCACTACGGTCATTTTTAAGCCGGGAATCCGTACATCGAAAAACGACATGGCCGAAGCATTGATAAAGCGCAGGCGCACGCGCTCACCGGGCTTGAACAAGCCTGTCCAGTTTTGCTCGGGCGGTTTGCCATTCACCAGGAACGTATAGCCGGTAACATCAGCCAAATCGGTTTGCGCCATGCGCATATCGCCCCATTCTTTGGCGGTTTTCCATGCTTTGCGGAAACCATCTGTTTTTACGTCATGAAAGAAATCGCCCAGCGTACGACGCGCCGTGCTGTAATAATCCGACGACATTTTTAAGTGCGCCATGATCTCATCCGAATTTTCATCGCTGAAATCCGACAGCACCACCACATAATCGCGGTCGCTTTGAATCATATCCCTGCCCTTTGGCGCAAAGATCAGCGAGCCGAAAAGTCCGTCCTGTTCCTGCCCCATCGAATGCGCGTGATACCAGTAAGTGCCGGTTTGCTTGATTTTGAAACGGTAGGTGAAAGTTCCGCCGGGCATTATGCCTAGGAAATTATTAAACGTTGGCACACCATCCATTTCACCGGGGATGATTAATCCATGCCAATGAATCGATGTCATTTCATCCATTTTATTAGTGACATGAATAACGGCATCATCACCTTCGGTGAAGCGCAATGTCGGTGCAGGGATGCCACCATTAACGGTAACTTTTGTGACTTCCTGTCCGGTGACGTTCACCGGCGTGCGATCAATCGTAAGATTGTATTCGGTGGTTTTGGCGAATGCCGGTGGGGAGAAGAAGCCCGCCACCAGCAGCGCCACCACCCATAAATGGTGTATACGCATAGATAATCCTTTAGTTGCGTTGAAATTGCCATGCGCGGAAGTCGCGCTGGTGGCGTAAACAGCTATAGGATTAGGCTCTGGGAGGGCGGTCTTGTGTTTGTAGGAAGCGAGAGAGCAAAGTCTCCTCTGCCGGATATTGGGCATTAATTATTCTAGCCGTGTGGGGAAGTGTGAAGCTATTATTTAATAGAATGGCGCTCAAGCCACAGCTTAAGCAGCATTTCTCGTGGTAGCCATGCCCTTTATCGTGATCGTGATGCATTTGCGTGGCATCGGCATGCTGGGATTCAGATGGTTGGCTTCACCGTACCCAAGACACTCCTGATGCGCATAGGTGGGTATGCTCCCAAGCGAGAGGCTCAGGCATAACACCATAATGGCAATGTGTTTTATCAGACGCATGCACATAACATAAGATAGTATATTCAATAATCAACCTGTTTACCTTATGAGCATACCAATTGGTTTCCGAAATCGTTATGCTCAATGAGTGGAGCCGCATTTGTGAATATGCTGTTCCCCTCCCTTATGAGCCTTAATCCTTACACGGAGTGTTGAGCGATAAAGGTAAAAAATAGCACTATCGCGCAAGTTAGTGTATGAAAATGAAAATCCAAAAGCGAATCCTTTAGGTTTTGCAGCCTTCCATCGCATTGCGGAAGTGCTGCTCGCCAATTACAATATCAAACGCTTGGAATCCGAAGATGCTACGGAAATGCCAAACGTCCTTTATTATTTTTGAACTGATCGAGCACTCCATTGACCATGATGGTATCAATGCTTGAATGTCAGGCTGAAATTATCAATACTATTGCGCATATTGGCTTGCTTAAGCGGCACTACAACCTATGGAATCAACGATGGAAAAGATTTTCAAGCTGTTGACTTTGCTACTTTTGGCCGCATTGCTTTCCATGCAGTTATACAAGGCATTTCTGGGGGGACATGTCTGGCGCGATGACATGTCGTTCGCCAATGTTTCGAAGAGTGTGGCGGCCGGGGAAGGCTATCAATCCGTTTTCTTTGATAAAAGCTACCCATTCAATGTCAGTGTCACCACGGGACCGATTTTGATAATGCCAGCATCACTGCTGATAAAGTTGTTCGGCAATCAGTATTGGGTGCCTGGTCTTGCCAGTGCAATAATGACTTTGCTGGGCTTCATCCTGATTTTTACCGCATTGAAACCGATACTCAAGTATGAAATATGGGGTGGATGCTGCACTGGTTTGGTTTTGCTTTTGCTCTCAACTTTCACGGAAACAGAAAAGCAATATTATTATATCTGGTATTTGATGATGGGAGAGGCGCTAGCGATCTTACTGGTCGTGGCGGCCATTTGCTTCGGCTGCAGTGGGCTGCCGGTAGCATCCGGTGTTTCAGCTTCCCAGGATACCCGGAGTGCCTTTCTATCTGGATTGTGTTTTAGCTTTGCGTTTCTAACCAAAGTCATCACCATCTTTGGTGCCATCGGATTTGCTCTAGTAGCGGGACTATGGCTGCTCTTTACGACGCGTCGCATAAGCAGCCTATGGTCCCTGCGCTGGCAACTCGCTGGCTTTGCCGCGCCGGTGGCAATGTACGAATTGATCAAACTGATATCGTTAGGCATGGTGGGCTACATGCAATTTTACCATCTGCGTATGCAGCAGATTCATTATCAGGGATTATCAAATGGCAACCCTCAAGGCAGGGCAATGCAAATCATATCGCGTATCTCAGTTGCGTTGCATAGCCCGCTATTTTTTCATGCGGCGGTGACTGCGTGCGCGGTATTCTTCTTTGTTATCCTTGTAACAATGCTGTTAAAGACAAAGCAAAAAATCATTCCTGTTTCCCCTGATACCCGCGCTCCTCTGAAGTTGTTGGCACTGGCGATGGGAGGTGCTTTTATTACGCATAGTTTTTGGTGGGTGGCGTATTCTGATGGGAATGATCGTTATTTGATAGAATGCGCCGGTTATGGCGCCGGTGCAGTAGTAGCTGCGATTATGCTCCTATCCTATCCAAAGCGTTTAAGTCTGTTAATCGCCGTCATCGCTGGCGCTGCGGTGTTTCAATATTCTGCTGTAACATACCTGTTTAACAGCGCCTATCAACCGGACAAGACGATGCCGCAAATGCTAAGCGCCAGAATGGAACTTATCCATATACGGCAGCTAGGCTACCGGATCTATTCATGCGGAGTTAATTTTGAGCTTGAATATCTGATGCCAACCAGCAGGAATTTTTATGATTGCACTGTGATGGAAAAATATCATAAAGCGCATCCAGAGGAAAAAATTGCATTCTTTACTTTTTATCATGAAGGCAAGACCATAAGACTTGATAATTCTTCTGCTTTAGTCACTTCTTATGCCATACCACCCGCTATTTTGAAGGCGTGTAACGTATCCTATACAAACTATGGGAAATCCGTCATTAAACTTTGTTATATTGCCCCTTGAGCTCCGCTTGCCTGCCGGGCGAGCGTTCTGCCGAGCTTGACACTTTCTGAAATGGAGCGGTCCTCGGGATAATAATAGCTGGTATCGGCCATGTAAAAACCGCCAATCCCACTATCAGTGGGCGGCAATTGCTGCAGAAAACCCGGCGTACAGATCGGTTGAGCGCAATGATAGCGCGATACATGTACGGCCTCTATCCAATCATCGGTTAACTCGTTATTTAACAAATGGAGATAACACATCGTTTCTTCGATGAATGTCTGGTCGCTATTTTTATATTTAGGATGCGTGGAGGCAATGTAGTAAGGCGCATAAACGATGCTTCCATCGATCATAGCATTCAATCTGGTATATTCAATAATTCCAGGGATAGCGATACGTTTATCCGTAATGTTCAGCCAGAAATACTCACTGATGCTGCGCTTCAGCCGGAAGACGACACACACAACTCCTATATTTTTTAGGTTCTGGATTTTATGCAATATTTCCTCCGGCATATCCGGAAATAGGCCAGGCAGATACGGCAGCGGAATGGTTGAGATGACACAATCGTATTTTTTCTCTACACCGCCTACCATCAAGGAGCGCGCCTGATTGTGGTGAAAGACGATGCGCTCTACGGGCGCGCTCAAATGAATTACGCCGCCCAAGGCTTCGATACGGTTGCCGATTGCTTTAAGAAAGGTATTAGAACCGCCTTCCAGATACCCTAGTTTTTCGTAGAAGACATTGCTGCGCGATTTCGCCAAACGCTGGATTCGCGTTGCGATCCAGGCAGCGGAAACCTCATGCTTTAATTCTTGAAACTTGAGTGTCAGCAATCTATCCCATAAAAGCTGATATGCCTGATCGCCAACCCAGAATCGCAACCAGGGAACCGCTTTTAGTTGATCAAGCTTAGGGCTGCCAGCAAATTTCTTGCAGTAGAGTATATGCATTGCGTAGCGTAATTTCGACATGAGCGTCAGTTTGGGAAACGCCAATAGATCGAAGGGATTGCACCAAGGGTAGGAGTGCCCGTCGCAGTAGTGCCCCATGCCAGTTTTTTTCCATCTCAGCTGACCACTGATGTCAAGTTCGGCCAACAGCTCGAATAAAGCATCATCGGTAGCGCAGATAAAATGATAAAAACGTTCAATGATCAGCCCGTCTAAATCAAATGATGCCGACATGCCGCCCATGCGGTTGTCCCGCTCAAAGACTTCGACATGGTGTCCATGTTTCAGCAATTCATAAGCGCAGGCCAGCCCCATGGGGCCGGAACCGATTACTGCAAAGCGTTTTGCTGGCATAGGGTCAATCGAGCCTTATGATATACTGATTATTTTTAATCATGAAAAAAGTGTGCGGGTGCGTAGCGATAAATTCCTGAACGGCCATTTCCACCGTTGCAACACCCTCATCATCATGCCAGTAATAGTCGTCGCCTGTGAGATAACCGCCGGTTTTTATTTTCGGCCACCATAACTCCAAGTCTTTTTTTATATAGTCGTAGCAATGATTGGCGTCAAGGTAGATCCAGTCAAAAAACTTATCCGGGAATTGATGCGCCGCGATGTGTGAATCTGCTGCAATTATTTGCACTTCCGGCATGGAAAAAAAATCACGTTTCACGCCTTCGCGCAACGCATCCATATAAGCCTGCCCATCCGCCTCCAGCGTGCCGTAATGTCGATTGGCCTGCCCTGGCCCAGGTAAAAAGATCCACGCATCTACCAGGTAGAGGGCTTTGGGGCGGGTTATACGATAAATTTCGCGGGAAAATTCTCCCTTCCATACGCCGATTTCCACACATACGCCGCCGGTTGGCATCATTTTCAGAAGAAAACGCCGTTTGGCTGCTCTCATGCCGGAATACACCGTAAATTTATACAGCGCGTTGTAGAGTATCAGCAGTGGCTTGATGTGCCATGTCTTGACTACCCAATAGGAAATATAACGCTCTAAGGACATAGTTATGCTTATAATAACAACCAAATAATGCAATGCATTTCCAATGGTCTGTTTTCCCTCATGATTGGCCTTCCGATCCTGCAGGTGCAAATATAAAAAACCCTATGTGGTCGGGGTAATTATTGATTATGGCGTTTGTTTGGATTTAGCTACGCTTATCGGAATTGAATCCCTCCAAACTGCATACGAAAGCCTAAAAGAAATTTTTGATACCGCCTCCACTATAATGCCCAAAAATGAGAAGGGTTATTTGCGCCATTTAGATTGTGCTGTAATTAACCACCTTCATGAAATTGTAGATCAAATAGATGACCTTCCTAAAATTGATACTGTTAAAGGCATATTTATTGAAGGTGACCCTGTATATCCAGATGCAGGATTTCGCAAAAAGACACACATTCAAATCTGTGTGAGAAACCCAGAATGTATAAAGGGTGTATTTAGGGTTAAACCAGAATTTTTAATAGGTAGTTGAAGCTACATTTCTTGTTTTGCTGTAATCCAAAGCTTCTCATATGTATCCCACATAACATTGAAAGCGTCTTCAATTTGCAGAATGGTTGTTCCTGACATCTTAGCGCCATATTTAAAAGACGCGCCAGAGCTATAACAACTGTTACTATCTATGAATACATATCTATCATGCAAATTTGCAGTAGATTTTACTTGTATAATAATCCCAACCTGCCTAGCGAAAAGCTCAACCGAAGGTAACAGGCTTGGAAGCTTTTTTTCACTGGTGAGTAGGCGAGCTCGTTACATTGGGGGGGTATTGTCTGACTAACTCTAAGTACCGTTTTGCCCCCACACGCCGCCGATTTCAGGGGCGTTTTTTTCAATCAGTCAGAGAGTGGCCGAATACGGTGTTCGCACGGTACTCGGCTTTCTCGGAGATCTGCATTATCAGGCCTAACGCCTTGTAATGAATGGTGGGCCGTACTGGGGTCGAACCAGTGACCTATTGATTAAGAGTCGGCCTATACTTCGTTTCTATTGGTTTCATCGCATGCATTTTCGTTTCATAAAAAGGCTTATTAATTATTATATATCAATAAATAATTGCTCCATGAAGTGGTATGAAACCGCTTGCAATGCTTCATACTGTTGCGTAATATTTGCTAGCCAAATGCTAGCCACGGAGTTTTTATGAAGTTCACGGATCGCAGTATCGGTAGCCTGAAACCACAAGAGCAGCGCTATATATCATGGGACGATAACGGCAAAGGTTTCGGCGTGCGCGTATCGCCGCAGGGTAAAAAGACCTTCGTCTATATGTATCGCTTCGACGGGCGTAATCGCATGATGAGCTTGGGCGAATATCCCGACACTAAGCTGGTGGATGCCAACGAAGCCCACGCAAAAGCACAAGCGCAACGTAAAAAAGGTATAGACCCCGGTGCTGAACAGGGGGAACAGAAACAGTCCGACCGTAGCGCCTTTACCATGAAGGAGTTGGCGGAAGAATATATTGAAAAATGGGCAAAAGCCAGAAAACGCTCATGGAAAGAGGATCAGCGCGTACTCGATAAGGACGTGTTGCCGGGGTGGAAATACCGTAAGGCAAAGAATATCCATCGCCGCGATGTGATCGGCCTATTGGATGAAATCGTGAATCGTGGCGCACCTATACAGGCTAACCGGACGCTGGCTGTAGTGCGGAAGATGTTCAATTTCGCGCTATCACGCGACATCGTGCCTTTCTCTCCTTGCGCCGGTATATCTCTACCGAGTCCAGAAAATCAACGTGATCGTGTGCTAAATGATGCAGAGATAAAGCAGTTATGGAATAAACTCGATGAAGCCAAAATGCACAATAACAGCAAGCTGGCGATTAAATTCATACTGGTAACAGGTCAACGCGCCGGTGAAGTCGTAAGCGCGGAATGGAGCGAGTTTGACAGGAAGGCAAGGTGGTGGGCTATTCCGGGTGAGAAGGCCAAAAACGGACTACTGCACCGTGTCCCGTTATCGCCACTAGCCGAAGAATTGCTAAAGAAAATAAAGCCTCACTCGGGTAACAGCCTGTATCTGTTCCCTTCCCCACTTAGCCCTAAGAAAAATGATTCTAAGCGGAAATCCTTCGCCAAACCTGAGAAACGTTTAGATAAGCCTATCGACGAATCCGCGTTAGGCCATGCGTTTAGGAATAACCTAGCAACATTAGGGTTGGAAAATGTCAAACCTCACGATTTACGACGCACAGCAGCAAGCCACATGACAGGAGCCGGAATATCCCGGCTGGTAGTTTCAAAAATACTGAACCACGTTGAGAAGGGAGTTACTGCTGTCTATGACAGGTATGGGTACGATACGGAGAAACGACACGCGCTCGATATATGGGCAAAAAAGCTGGAGGAAGTATTGGCAGGCAAAGAAGAACCAGAATGCGGCAAAGTTGTGCCTATCAAGCAGGCGAAGTAATGCACGATATTTTTACCAGTGAGGAACGAGAACTCTATTCTAAATATTTTCATACGTTTGATCCCAAACGCGTCAATAATTTTGAGATTCTGCAACAGCTTGCAGGACTTGATTACATTATATTCCAAGCTGCATTCATTGAATCGTACACAACTGGTGGCGGAACATCACTCCTAGGCGGAAAAAATGGGATCGCTGTAAATTGTACTGTTGAAATTCCGAATACCATTTGTAATATTCTTAAGGATATAGATCAAGCCATAGTACGCCATGATAAAAATCTACAAAAACACGAAGCCGAAACGGAAACTCCCGTTCAAAAAGGGATAAAAATTATATGGGGCATTTATCAAAAAAAAGTATTTATCCGCAGTCCCGGATATGAAGATAAACACCTTGCTTTAGTGCTAGCCTCAATCGGTATTAATGATCTCATTGAAAGTATCAAAAAAGATCGTCTTGTAAACGGTTTCCCTAGCAAAAAAAGTAGCGCATTAATTGTTGCTATTACTGTGGCAATGGAAAAATACTTTAGCGAAGCTGAGAAGCCACTTGTAATTAAGGAAGCTAAAACGCAAGCAGCCAAGAAGGTACGCGGGGCAAGGACACAAGCCTATAATGAAAAAATATATCTGATAAAAAAATGGTGGAAAGATACCGCTACTGATTATTTTCCTAGACAATCTAATTGTAGAATAATCGATAATGATATCAGGCGAATACTGCCAAAACTCCGACCTGATTGGTATGATCAAACTACAGGCGAACCCCTGGCACATATTGAAAAAGTCCTCAGTGCTAAGGATACAACCTATAAATGGATTCTTAGAGCATTCCGAGAATGGCTACAAAAAACAGTATTATGAATGGATTTGTAAAAATTCCTGTACGCGTAGAAGAAATATAATAGCTATGTATCAAATGGTTATGCGTTGACTGGTGAAATACAAAAAGCTTAACGTTACTGATGCAACCCCACTAACGGCGTTGCAATCAGGAGCAAAGACGATGATTCATGAACAGCCGCAGCGACCCGCGTGGGATCGTATAATTCGAGAGCATGAAGAAAAAACATTAACTGGAGTTTCACGGGTTTCACGTTGGCGTTGGGAACGCGCTGGGTGCTGGCCCAAATCAGTACGGCTCGGGCCAAATTCGCGTGGACATTGGCTTTCCGAAATTTTGGCGGCACTTGAATCACGGAGTGCTAATGATGCCACAGCGTAAATCAGAAATTCCCTTGCCAGAAGATACGATACTGCTTGATCAGCGCTATTTGCTGCGAGCAATCGTCAAGCATGTGCTGATACGTCCGCGTATTCACCGCTTGCTTGGCCATTGGCTAACAACAGCACTTTTCAAGATGTTCAATTTGGAGGCTATATAATGGCTGAAATCTTAAATTTTACACATTCAGGCTACCCCGCACCGCACACCGGCCAGCAGGTCGATGTCGATTTTGCCGGTATCTTTGACAAGCTGGCACACGCGGACAATCTGGCGAATAGTATGGCTATGGCTAAGGTGCTGGCCAACGCACTTTATGCCCGCAACCAAATCACCGCGCCGGAATGGAGAGGGATCATCGCTATTTTTGAGCCGCGCACCGATGAAAGGATGCTACCATGAGCGGACGCTATATCATGGCGCGGGGCTGGCAGGAACACCCACTTTTTGAGAATGATGAATATAGTCGCCGGGACGCATGGGAATGGCTAATTGCCAACTCATGTTATGAGGATACCCAGTGCAATATCAAGGGCAGGATCATCGCACTGAAACGCGGACAACTCAGCCATAGCGTGCGCTTTCTGGCCAAAAAATGGAAATGGAAAATTACGACAGTATGGCGGTTTTTGAAGCGATTAAAAACCGAAACAATGATTGAAACGGGAAACGGAACAGGACAGTTAATTATAACTATCTGTAATTACAATCAATATCAGTGTTTACCTAAAAATGGTGGAACACCTGCCGGAACAGGCAATGGAACGCAAGTGGAACAGGAGCGAAACAAAGATAAAGAAATAAAAGAAACTCCTTACGGAGCCGATCAAAAACCGGCCAATGGCAATCCGGTAAAAAATTTGTTCGACATCGGCGTGGAATACTTCGTCTCCAAAGGCGTGTCGGAACAGCAGGCACGAACTTTCATTGGAAAACTCAGAAAAGATTACGATGACGGAGAAATCATTGGAGCCTTAATACAGGCGCAAAAAGAGCAGGTCATTGATCCGAAGGCTTGGATTGCAGCTTATTTCCGAAACCGCAGCCGCGCAGCCGCCTGCGCCGACATGATGAATTGACGGGGGCGGCGGCATGAACGACATCACGAGCAAATTGCAGGTCGAAGGAATCATGCTTCCAGGTGGCGTTCGCCAAGGCAACCACAAGGCGCTATGCCCGAAATGCTCCCACACGCGACGCAAAAAAGCCGATCCGTGCCTTTCCGTTACCATTGACGCCGACGGCGCGGTTTGGAACTGCCACAACGCCGGTTGCGGATTCACTGGCAGCACCGCCGAAAAGAAAGCGGACGCTTGCCCTATGAGGAAAAAGCCCGCAAAGCCGCTTTATAAGCGTGAAGAGTTACCAGCTCATGTCATTGCATGGTTTAAGGCCAGAGGCATCACAGAGGCTACCCTAATGCGAAATAACATAGGCTATGGCAACGCATATATGCCAGCCGTCGCCAAAGAGGTAGGTACGATACAATTTCCCTATCGGCGCGGTGGCGAGGTGGTGAATATTAAATACCGCGATATGGAAAAACATTTCCGACAAGTGAAGGATGCTGAGAAAATATTTTACGGCCTTGATGACGTCGCCGGTGTTGATACCGTCATCATCGTCGAGGGGGAAATGGACAAACTGGCACTGGAGGAAGCTGGCATCCGCAACGTCATATCCGTACCGGACGGCGCACCGGCCAAGCTCAAAGAAACCACCGCGCCGGATGATAAAAAATTCGAGTATATCGGCAGTTCATGGCCACAGCTTGAGCATATCAAAACATTCGTACTGGCAGTCGACAATGATGCACCCGGCAAAGTTTTGGAGGAGGAGCTGGCGCGGCGCATAGGCCGGGACAAGTGCCTGCGTGTGAATTGGCCTACGGCTGGCGATGCACCATGCAAGGATGCAAATGAAGTGTTGATGACGCATGGTGCGGACGTGTTGCGCGAGTGCATAGCGTTGGCGGCTCCGTACCCAATCCGCAATCTGGTGGAAATCGGCACCGATGAAACCGACATCTTATCGTTATACCGCGAGGGCTATGAAAAAGCATTATCGACGGGCTGGCAATGCCTTGATGATAACCTGAAAATCCGCCTAGGCGAATTATCCGTAGTCACCGGTACGCCGGGCAGCGGCAAGAGCGAATGGATTGACGCGCTAATGGTGAATCTCGCTGAAAACGAGGGCTTGAAATTCGCGGTATGCAGCTTTGAAAATCCAGTAGCGACGCACCGCTCCAAGCTTGTCGAAAAGCGAGTGCGCTTACCGTTTTGGCCGGGAATCACGTCGCGCATGAATGAACAAGAATTAAGACAAGGTGCAGCATGGGTGCGCGATCATTTTCATTTTATGCAGTTTGCCGATGATGCCCCGACCATCGACGCTATACTCGACGCAGCGCGAGGCGCGGTTCGGCGTTACGGCATCAAGGGGCTGGTAATCGACCCGTACAACGAGATTGAGCATAAGCGTCCGGCGGCGATGACGGAAACCGAATACGTTTCTGAAATGCTCGGCAAGGTAAAACGTTTCGCACAAAACCATGATGTGCATGTTTGGTTCGTCGCTCACCCTGCTAAAATGATGAAGGATCAATCCGGCAAGCGTTTCATACCGGGACTTTACGACATAAGCGGTAGTGCCAACTGGGTGAACAAAGCGGACATTGGCATCGTTGTGCACCGTGAACCAGAGAAAAAACCGCCACAAACGGAAATTCATATCCGCAAAGTGCGCTTCCGGCCAGCGGGACAACTTGGAACCGTAATGCTGAATTATGATAAAAAGACAGGCCGCTACAGTGATCCAGCGGAAATGCGGAGAGAATCCTATGGCCAGAGGTATTCGTAATAACCGGCAAACAATCGCGGCGCTGGTTAGTATGGCGCGATAAACGAACTTATCACTAAGGATGTAATGATATGAAATCTAAAAAAACAGACGCATTAGAAAAAAAAGAAGTAGCGCCACCGAAAGAGTACACACCTGCTGAATATCGTATGATGGCGAGCTTCATGGAGAAGGCAAAAGCACGTCATGAAGCGCCTAAATTAAAGATACAACATAATCCCGGTGAACCTGCCAATATCAGTCCTTCCAACGACGCGCTTGTTTCCAAACTTGCGCTATGGGAGGCATTCGGCACTACTTCCGCTGACCTTCAATCATACCTGATGCTTGAAATGATAGATGCCGCGTGTAGAGGCGGCATAGTAAAACCGTATGAAGAATCGAATGTAAACGGTGTAATCGCCGCCATGCACGGAATTGCGCCGCGTGATGAAATCGAAGGGATGCTTGCTAGCCAAATGGTTGCCACTCACTTCGCCGCCATGCGCCAAATGCGTAAGATGAAAAATTCTGAAACCATCCCGCAGCAAGATTCCAATAGCAACCTCGCTATCAAGCTGCTTCGCACCTATACGGCGCAAATGGAAGCGTTGCAGCGGTATCGCGGTAAAGGGCAGCAAAAAATGACAGTGGAACATGTCCACGTCCATTCCGGTGGTCAGGCGATTGTCGGCAACGTAACCCGCCCGGAGGGGGGTGGGGTGTCAGATAAAAATGAGGAACAACCCCTTGCAAAGTAAATTGACTATGCACCAGCACGCGAAATGCCAAGCCCGGACACGAAAAGGCAATCCGTGCCAATCCCCTGCGATGCCAAACGGTAGATGCCGTATGCACGGCGGCTTGTCCACCGGCGCACCGAAGGGCAATAAAAATGCACGGAAACACGGGCATTATACAGCATTGGCAATAGCCGAGCGTCGGGAAGTCAGGGGTTTGATCCGGCAATGCCAAGATATGATGCAGGAAATATAATTTGCTACTCGTCACACTGTAGCTCATGCACCTTGGGTCAAATCAGCAGCGACCGAATCCGCTTAAAGCATTGCGGCTGATCATTCAGGTCAATCTGGCCATCAATCGCAAGAGACAACACTGGCCAAGTCTTTTCCGGCGCAAGTGGGAAGTTCATAGGCAATGTGGACTCCTGATATAGTTCTCGCACATTATCAGCGGAGAAATTTAGATCTTCCGCAAAATCCCGTACATTTTGAACGATCATAGGAGCCAAAGATGCCATTTTCACATCGTATAGAGGAAATTGCCGAAGCAACTCCGCAGACGCTCCTCCCCGATTTGCAGCACCATTCAAATCATACGCACAAACGATTAGGTAAAGTTTTAGCGCGTCCTTTAGTTTGCCACGTCTACCAAGATAGTCTGCCATCATCATATAGGTGTTGCGGCAAAGGCCAAGATCACTGTTTTTGGCGTGTTGAAGTGCTCGCCGGTTCATCATTCCCCATTTAACATCATCGTCAGAAGGCTCTGGAAATCCTTTGCCAATGAACTGTTTTTTTAGTCTTCCTTTTTCTTCTTCAAAATCCTGCTGGTCAAAAGAATGTTTCAAATCTTGGTCATCCAGTTGGGTTTTCTCCCATGCCTCTCTTCTGGTTCTTGCAATTTGCTCCGCTTCGTCCGAACACTTTAACAGTTCGCCAGAATAACCAAGCTTCAAGCCAGAGGGATCAACGCTTGCAAGTCGTTCTGCCATTTGTAGCTTAGTGCCAGATACTTTCAGCCCGTGCTCACGGCAGATTTTCTTCAACTCATTTGTTCCCCTATAGTATAGGATGCGCTGTATTGGGTCATTAACCGAAAGCAGCGCACCGTCTGTTTTAAATGTCTGAATTGCCGAAACCAGCGATTCGCCGAGAAGTTCATTCCAGTCGACCCATTTCGGTACGCCATCACCAGCATTAGGAGATATGAAACTTTGCAAAAGTCGCTGATGCCCTTCGGATATGCGCCAATCTATTTGAGTTTTACGGGGCTGGCTTTGCACAAATTTAGATGTACTGGCTGCTGTAGGATTAGAATTAATCTTAGATGTGGAGAATAATTTTGAAAGGAAATTCATTTGGAGGTGCTTCTGAATTTTGTTGAAAGGTTAGCGTCACTGCTGAACTCTTCTGTGCAATCCTTGCAGATAATAAGAGCCATATTTTATTGCTTTTGCATTACAAAATTTGCAAAACTTGCCTTTGCTTGGAGCATGGAGGGAATGCAGCCAAACATATTATCGCAACCACCATCAAGCTCAATTGAGTAAGTGCCTTTGCCAGCGGAAGTTTTTGTTACGGTAAAAGCAGGGCTAGGGTCGTTCGGAAGCGGCCCCATAGTCTGCATGACGTTATCGGAAACAGTCTGAAATTTATACGCCGAGTTCTGCTTTACCCATTGCGTTACGCGGCTCCATTTTTCCTCGCAATCCTTACCGGCTTTACAGGTTACAGGGCGATTTGCTGCTGCAAGCATGGCGGCGTTCTGCTCCGGCGTCATTCGCGGGGCACAGGCGGTTAATAATAAAATTGATGTGATGATGAAATAACGTCTCATAATACCCCCGGCTATTGGTTGCTATAACCACCAGCGTCCGCTGGTGGCAGGGGAGTTTACAAAACCCATACTATAAGGTTCGCAATAGCCTTTAGGCTTGCACCTTGGACATACGCTATTGCCTCCCCGCCAAAGCGAGGAGTGCGGTAACGGTGCACAAAACCGATAGTATGGGAGGTTGTAACGCCCCATGAACGCTATTGCGCTCACGGCGTCGATAATAGGCAGCGTTCGGGCAGGGTCAAGTTGATTCAGCGGGCTGCAACAAGTGGCTCACTACAATCAGGTTGCAAAATGTGAGGTACGCCAAGACTGGTATAGGAATGCGATAATTATTTAGTGGGACGTAATACCCGCAAAAATGCTAGCCAAAACGCTAGCCACAGCGAATTTTCTAAAAATGGCTATCATGTAACCTATTGAAAAGAATGGTGGGCCGTACTGGGATCGAACCAGTGACCTATTGATTAAGAGTCAACCGCTCTACCAACTGAGCTAACGGCCCACAAGACGCGAGAATCTGCGTTGCCACAGGTGTAACATTTCTTTTGGGATTAGCAAGCGGAAGGGCATAAGTTTAACATTATTTTCTTACCAACTCCACCTTTTTGTATGGAAAAATAGCATGGTTATCAAATTGTTAGTTCCCGGCGCGCATTGGATTTTTACTGATTTCCGCTGTTTTTTGCGCTATAATCGGAGCTAAGGAGCCAGCTAGGCGCCCCCAGACGGGAGTGATTCATGACAGATTTCGAACAGATGCTGTTATACGATTACCGGCTTACGACAGCAGAAATACTTTATCACATGCCGGACCATCCGGCCCTTTTGCAGACATTTATCTGGCAGGAGCTGGATATCGCGCCGCGCTTTCCGGTGCTGGGTAAATTCCTGACATTCTGGGAAAAGGAAATTGAAGGCAAGCTTCACTCGGTAAAAATCGCCAGCGCCAAGCTGGTCGTGCCCGCGAAGTTCGTCAACTGCATCGGCGAACTCAGAATCCATTAAAAAACCTACGCTTTACTCAATAAAAAACCCCAGCTTGTTGGCCGAGGTTTTTTTATTGGCTTACAACGAAGCGCTCTTATGCTTCTTCGCTCTCGACTTATGCTTCTTCGCTCTCGACTTCTTCTTCGTCTTCTACCAAACGGCGCGCTTTGCGGCCAGCATCCGGTTTGGATTTCACGAGTTTGCCTTTATCCTGGTCCCACGAATAGTGGTACACGACGGTCTTGGTACCCGTGGTCACAATGTCGCCATTGGCCAGCTGGAGTACATCAAAACCTTTCTGCAAAGAATCCTGGATCAGCGAGGACGACTGGCGCAGATAGCGCGCGTCCAGCATCATGTTCGTGATTTCCGGTTCGGCATCCGGCGTCTTTTTGGCAATCTGCGAAGCGATTCTCTTAGACGTCAGGTCAAATTTTTTCATTAGGTGTCCTTAGCAGAAATGAGAAAGTTAATTTTATTACTTATGTACAGTTAAAAGATGGGGAAATAGCTGGAAAAACCATATATGGCCGCATCATTCGTATCTCACGCATACTGTAGTAGATAACTTTGAACCCCTTGTCAACTTCTATCAACAAAGAATTTACCATTTAGAACAGATTGTTAACAAATACATATCAGCCCTTGATGCCATAAAACACCGCCGCATGAGCCGGTTGATGGCTTATGCGGCGGGTTTCAAGACTGATGGCGCATCATAAATGCTCTAAAAAATCCTGACCGATTATTGAATAATCTGGTCAAGGCTCTGGAGCAGATTGTCGGCGGTTTGAATCACCTTGGTATTGGCCTGGTAAGCACGCTGCGCGACGATCATGTCGGTCAGCTGGCTTGCCAATTCCACGTTCGAGGTTTCGAGTGCGCCCGGGGAAATCGAGCCCACACCGCTCGCGCCCGCTTGCTTGAGGTTGGCGATACCCGAGCCGTTGGACTGCGAATACGCGTCGCCCGAAGCGCCCTGCAGCCGGTTCGGATCGGTAAACGATGCCAACGGGATTTTGTACAGCTTTTGGGTTTCACCGTTGTTGTAGGCGGCAGTGATGAAGCCGTTTGCGTCAATCGAAATCCCGGTCAACTGGCCTACCGGCGAGCCGTTCTGATTCACGAAGGATACGTTGTAGCCGGAATCGAACTGGCTCAGACCGTCGGTCTTGCCGATTGATGCGGCGCCCACGGTGCCGAACGGCAAGCCTTGCGTACCCCAGTCGAACGACACGTTGCTCGGGGTAGAACCGTTCGTCCAGTTTATATTGATCGGGTTGGTCAGCGACGCGCTTACGCTCTGCAAGCTGCCATCACCGTTGAAGCGGATGGTGCCGGTAGCGATCTGTCCATTGATGAGCGATGCCGAAGCCGGGGTGATGTTGGTTGCCGGCTGTGCGTAGACTTCCACGGCCCACGTGTTGTTCTGCAACTTGGCGAACGCGACGTTGAGGTTATGGGAAGTACCCAGACCGTCGAAAATGCTCACCGGACGGCTGAACTGCGGCGAGATTGCGCCCGAAGCCATGTTGGTGGTCGCCACCTGCGGATTGTATGCAGGGCCGGCCGGGCCGACCGATTCAGCCACGAACGCTCCGCCGTTGAGCGACGCGCCGATACCCAGCTGAGCAAGCAAGCTGCCGGTGTTGAGGGCGCCGTCTTTGAAGCTGATCGTATCGGTCGGGTCCACTACGTTGATCTTGAGGTCGGACGCGCCAAGCGGGTTTTCAAGGTTGGAAGTAATACCAGAAGACAGGCTGACCAGCTGGCCTAGCGAGGAGAGCGAATTGAAACGGTTCGCACCCAGCGCATAGGATTGCACGCCCAGCTCGCGTGTCCAGTCTACCCCCCCCTGCACTACACCGCCGGTGCCCGTTGTGGCAACTGTCTGGTTATTGGTGAAGGTCACCGCCTGCGTCGCATCGCTCGCACCGACATAGATGCGGCTGTTAACCACGCGGGCCGTAAGCCCCACCGTGTTATTGATCGCATCGGCGAGGTTGTTGAGGTTGTTGAACTGACCCGGCGATGCGTTCGGCGAGGTCGACGTGTAAGTGAATTTCACCGTGCCGGTTGCCGAGGTAGTGATGTTGAACGACAGCGCGTTCGGGTCGATGCCGCTGATGCCGGTCACGCCGAAGAAGGACTGCGAAGCGTTCTGCGCATCGAAGATATTACCGACATACGGACGTGCAGTGGCAACCGAAGCGATACCGCCGCCAGCACTGCTGGTTGCGTTTGCAGCCGCGGTGATGGTGTAGTGGTTAATGTCGACGACGGTCACAATGAAGGTGCCGGTCAGCTGCGCCTGCGTCAGGCCGCCGATACCGCCCGCCGGGATGCTGGACATCGTCACGACGTCACCCGTAACCAGCCCGTGGGCAGGTTCATAGATGGAAACCGTCGGCGAGTTTAACGTCGTCGAAATCGGCGCACGCTCCGAGGTAATGGTACCCAAGCCGCCCGCCTGACTGCCGCCGGTGGTGAGCTTCGCCGTGAGTGCCGTAAGCGTCGTCCCGCCGGCAACGTTGCCAAGCGTCGCCGTGCCGAGGCTGTTGATGACATAGTGGTTAGCATTGGTGATTGAGGTGATCTGGAACGAGCCGTTGAGCGTCAGGCCATCAACCGCGCCGTTAACACCGGCGAAAGTAACGAAGGTGCCGACCTTGGCGTTAGCCGGAAGCGGCTGTGAAACGGTAACCAGCGTATTACCGGCAACCGAAGTGCCCGTCTTGAACGGATTGGGGGTGACGGTGTCGTTGATCGTGCCGCCCGTGGTGCTACCCACGGTCGCCGTGCCGGTCGAAACGAAGGTGAAGCTGGTCGGCCCGGTGACGGTGATCTGGTGAGCGCCGTTGATCTGCGGAGCGGTGATACCGTCGAAACCGGCGTCACCGGCGATGGTGATATAGTCGCCGTTACGCAGATTGGTAGTATCGGCCGTGACCGTGATGACAGTAGCGCCAGCCACGCTCGGACCGGTTTGCATGCTGTTGATCGGTTGCGTCTGCACCGTGGTATTAAGTGTCGCGGTGGGCGGAACGGTCGGCGTGCCGAGGCTGTTGACAGTGAAGTGGTTGGCGTCGTTGAGCACGGTCACCTGGAAAGTGCCGTTAAGCGTGATGCCATCCACCGGCGAAGTAACGCCAGCAAGCGTGACCCAGTCGCCCACCGCAATGTTGGCTGGCGGGGCTTGCGAAATCGTAACCGGCGTGTTGCCGGTAACGGCAGCGCCGATATAGAACGGTTGCGGGGTGACGAGGTCGCCCACGGTGCCGCCGCTTACGTTGCCGACAGAGGCCGTGCCCGGAGTGACGTAGGAGAAATGCGTCGCGTCGATCACGGTGATTTGCTGCGAGCCGTTGATTTCGAATGCTGGAATGCCATCGAGTGCTGAGCTTTCACCGGTGATGTTAACATAGTCGCCCGTTTTCAAATTAGTGGTGGACGCCGTAACGATGATCGGGGTGGCACCGGCCACGCTCGCACCGGTTTTCAGCGAACCGGCGGCAAGTGCTGGTAATGCGGCCGTGCCGAGGGTAACGACAGGCGGCGTAAGCGGGGTGGCGTTGGTCTTCAGATCCTTCGCGTTTTCACCGTCGCCGAGCGTGGCGCCGTTGGTGACGTCGCGGCCATAGGTGAAGCCGCCATACACGTAGTTGAAGCCCGAGGTGTTGACACCCGTAGAAATATTAAGCGTGTCACCCTTGACGATTTTATCGACCGCCGTCGGCACGATAATGGCTGAGCCTTTGAGAGGGCTGTTGAGCGAATCCAGCAAATCGAGTTTCGCCGTGGCGCCCGCACCGGTCAGTACCGTCTGCGACGATTTGAGGTTAGCGCCGATCGAGATCAGCGAGGTCGCCGCTGCCGTGCCAGCAAGGTTCTGCACGTTCACGGTGCGCAAGCTCGACAGGTTGGCGTTGGATTCGGTGTTGACGTTACCCGGCTCGCCCGGCAGCAGGCCGTTGCGATCAAGCGGCCATGCCTGCAAGAAGAAGCCTGCGGAGTTGACGAAATCGCCCTTCGCGTCCTGCGTAAAGGAACCGGCGCGGGTATAGAGCAACTGGCCCGACTGGTCGGGTTTCTGGTTCACGACGAAGAAGCCCTGACCGGACACGGCGATATCGGTGCCCGAGGTGGTCGTTTGCAGCAGGCCCTGCGTAGTGACGAGCGCTTCGGAGTTACCAAGTACACCGCCCGGGGTGTAAGTGGCCGCACCGCCTGAGCTGGTGACCAACGCCTGGAAATTTGCGGTGGTCTGCTTGTAACCGACCGTATTCACGTTGGCGATGTTGTCGGAAATAATACCGAGCTTGTTAGACTGGGCCGATAAGCCTGCAACACCTGCGTATAATGCACCATATAAACTCATATCATGACTCCTTTTTTTAAAACTGTATTACGCGCTCGGATTGGTACCGGCCGTGTAGACGGATTGAATAGTGTTAAGCGGCACGGTGATCGCCCCCAGCGAAAGCGTATTGGTGCCGCCCTGAGTGTTGACCGACGTGACCACGCCGCTGGTAAATGGAGTTGCCGTGACCGCAGCGCTCTTCGAATCGGTCGCAGCGATGCTGAACGTGTAGATGCCGTCCGGCGATGCGGCCTTGGTCGTGCTGTTTTTACCGTTCCACAGGAGTTGGTTGCGCCCTGGGGTGGCCGTGCCGGATGAAGTGAACACGACAGCGCCCGTGCTGTCTTTGATGGTGACGGTGGCCCCCGTGGCGTTGGAAGGAAGCGAGTAAACCACAGCACCCGCGCCGCCGCTTAAATTGATCTGGTTGCCGGTAGCGTCAACCTGCTTGCCGATATACGACACTGCCTGATTCGACGCCGCCGCGTTGTATGAAGCAATCAGCGTGTCGAGCTTGGTGTTGGTGTTGATCGTCTGCTGCACCTGACTAAGGGTCGCGATCTGCTGGGTGATCTGGTTGGTGTCAAGCGGTGTCGTCGGGTCCTGATTGGTAAGCTCGGTAGTGAGCAGCTTCAGGAACTGATCGTAATCGTTGTTGAGGCCCTGCTGCGCGCTGGTGCCCGAGGGGGTCTTGGTAGTACCGCTAGTACCGGTTGTACTTGTTGTTGCGTCGACCATAACTAATCTCCTAAATTTCGATATCAACACCCTCACTCAGGTTTACGACGTAACTCCTGGTGAGAATATTTAAATTGGTTTCGGACTCATCGTCCGGCTGCATTTTCTGGTAGCTCTGCACTGGCTGGGATGAATTGTCCTGCTGTGCTTGCTGGTTTGAATTCTGTTGCTGATTGCCAAGATTAAAACTCAGGCTACCGCTGTCGGCTTTAAGACCCGCGTCGCTCAATGCACGTGCAAGCCCGCTGGCGTCGCGCTGGAGCATGTCGAGCGTCTTGGCGTTATCGGCAGTGACCACGACGCTGGTTTTGCCGTCAGCGTCCACGCTCAGCTTAATGTCGAGCTTGCCCATATCGGCCGGGTGCAGCTGAATGGAGATTTTGCTGCTGCCGTCCGTCAGGCCGTGCTTTACCTGGAAATTGATCTGTTCGAGAATCGCTGGCTGCTGCGCCGTTGGCGCGAGAAGGCGCGAGAAGGTCGTCGCGTTGACATTGCTGGTCGACTGCGCTTGCGAGGTTGCGGCCACGATAGGCTGCGCGCCCGGCAGGTTCTGGTTGTTGCTGCCGCCCGAATCGGTGTTGGCATTATCCTGCGTCCCTTGCACACCGGCGACGGCGAGCAAGGTAAGATTCTGCGTATCGCTGTTAGTGGCGGTAACCGGCGAGACGGCGGCAGTATCGGTCTGCGTCGCAGCGATTGCAACAACCGGAGCGGCCGCCGGAGTCTGCGTGACCGCAGGTTTGCTGGCAACATTATCCACCTGCAATTGGGTATCGACCGTCGTAACGGCGGAGGCTTGCTGGTTAGCGTTCGGCAGCGAATCGAGAATGCGCTGCACCTGAGATTTCAAATCGCCCGCGGGCACCGCTTTCGTGGTGTCCGCCGCAGTGGTAACGGCGGGCGTGGCGATTTGTGCGGAATGGGTGACGTTTTCAGTCGTGGCGGGCAGGCCGGAAAGCTGCGTGAATGTATCCACCACCTGTTTGATCGTATCGAGCAGCGGCGGCGACAGATCGCCTTTGGTGGCCAACTGAAAGCCGAGCAGTTCCTGCCCGTTGCTATCAATAATAGGAGCAGGCGTGGCGGTACCCTGCAATGAGGACTGCAACTGCTGCATCATCGCGTGTATATCGCCGAGCACGCCGGCGTCATTAGCAAGAGCCGCGCCGGGTGTCTGGTTGGCGGCAGAAAGAATATTGAGCTGTTCCGTGACGATCGGCGCGTCGCCCGGGTTCTTTCCCGGGTTGATCGTGGCGGTAATGTTGATGCTGGTGGTTGCGGTCGTCACACCTACGGTAAGCGTCTGGCCGGTCGGTGCGGCGGTGCCGAGCATCTGTTGCAGCATGGATGCCAGCAACTGGTCGATCTGGCCGATCTGGTCGCCGAGCGCCTTGACCTGTTGTTTATCATCGTTTTCGTCGCCCTGTGTATTGGTGGCGGGGGTGCTGGCGGCGGCGGCGATGCTGTTGGTTTTATCCGTTGCCTTGGCCGGAATTTGGTCCGGCGCCTTGTCATCGCTTTTGGCGTGGGTGGAGGCGGACTGGCTGGTGTCGCTGGTCAAGCGCTCCGGCGCTTTTACTTTAGCGTCGGCCTGCTGCGGCACCGGGGCTTTGGCCGTGACGACGCTGAGGTCGGTGGTGAAGCTCTGCTTATTAGAGGTGGCGTTATTTTGCTGCTGCGACTGGTTGTCCAGCGGAGCGGGCGTGGCGGTTTTCGCCTGTGGCTGCGGGCTCGCTTCCGGGGTCAGGATGTCGGCCACGCCGCCATTCTGGTTGTTGCTGATAGTGCCGCTCGGCACATTGTGGCCTGACAAGTTCAGCAGGGAGAGAAAATCCTGCCCTTTGCCATGCGACGCAGCGGACGACAGGGACGTATTCCCGGTGAGGGCGGCAAGGGCGGAAGATGATAATGGTGCAACCGACATAAAGAACCTGCTAGGTAAGTTTCCTAACAGTATCAGCAAGCCTCGTGCCAACTGGCGGGCAATTGCGAATATAGCGATATAATATCTAGTATTTCTGTGGGTTAGTCGTGCAAAAAACCGCCAATCAGGCAGGGTCCGGGAGGTCAGATTGGAGAGGTGCTAATCCGCTCTTAAACGCGCGCGGCAGGAAGCGCCACGGGGCAAAAACTGCCGGTTTCAGGCAGATAAGGTAATGGTTTTATCCGGTTCGGCGCCGGGGGTCATGGCAGCCGAAGGCGTGGCGGGGGGAACGGGAACGGCCGTGGACATGGCTGCCGTTTCGGATTCATTGATATCGATGTCGTGCCACAACTCCCGCATTTTGCGCAGTTCTTCTATCACTTCGTCGCAGGTAGCGGCGGAGTTGCTGCGGTGGATAGTGTGGATGCGGCCATCGACCCGGGAATAAAAACTATACAGGATCTTGGCGATATCGCCGCCGTTTTCAAAATCGAGGCAATGTTGCAGGCCTGTGATAACGCTGCTGGCCTTTATCAGGCAGTTATATCTGTCTTCAATGCGCTTGGCGGCAATGGCTTCCTTGGCTTGCTTCATGAACCGAATCGCGCCATCATACAGCATGACGATTTGTTTTGTCCTTGCAACCGTTTGCGTTGCCACTGCATAAGCCTGATATTTATTTTTCTGCATAAAAACACTACTTCATTAATTAGTGGCCGGAAGACGACATCTGCGCATTCGAGTTCGCATTCAAGCTCTGCAGTAACGTATTGACCTTCGATACGGCGGACTCAAGCGCGGCGAATTTCGCAAGCAGCTGATTTTGATACTGGTTGACCTGTGTTGTCAACCGGCTGATGTCGCTATTAAGCGTGGTGGTAGCGGTTTGAATGCCGCTGACGGCAACGGCGACGGAACCAGTTTTGGTTGTGGTGGCTACAACGCCGACATTGTACATCTTGTCGGCCACACCCTGCGAGGTGGTGACATGGATGGTGGCATTATCAGTGCTACCGTAAATCAGCTGTAACCCTTCGAGCGCGCTACCGTCAGGAGCTGTAAGGCTGAAACCGAGATCGTTGCCGATGGCCGTGGCTGTCAGCGGAATGGTGACGGCGTTCCCGTTCTGGGTGTAGCTGGCGGTAAACGCGGAATTCGAAATCGTCACTGTGAAATCCTGCACGTTCAGCGGCTTGGATGATTTAAAGACCGCGAGGTTGGCGTTATCCGACGACAGGTTGAAACCGAACACGTTTTTAACGCCGCTGAAGTTTGATGCCAGCAGCGAGGTCAGCTTGGTGTCGTCGACATTGAGGATGTTATTAACAGCCGGAAGCGTATCCGTCGCGGCCTGGTTGGTCAGCGAAATCCCCAGATCGCTCAACCCTTTCAGCGTGCCGCTAAGCCCGGCGCCCGGCACGAGAATCTGGCCGGTGATCTCGCTCATCGTCTGGCGGAACGTCTGGTTGTTAGCAAGGATCGCAGTGGTGGCGAAGGTGCCGTCACTGTTTTGCTGTGTCTGTTGCGCGGCGAAGCTTTGCAGCGCGTTATAGGCCGTGGTGAAACGCACGATGGTGTTCTGCACGGTCGTCGTGTCCGGACGGATGGTCACGGGATAATTGGTGGTGCCGTCAGGCGTGTTTTGCAGGATGGTGAAGGTTACGTTACTAACCACGTCGCTGATGGTATTGGTCTGGCGGCTAATCGGCACACCGTTGATTTTAAAGGCTGCGTTAGACCCTGCCACGGCGACGGTGCCGGCTGGTACGCTGTTAAAATTCAAGCCTGCAAGCACGGCCGAACCACCGGTGATCGTGCTGACGTTGGACAGGTCGAAATTCGCGGTCGTACCGGTGGCGGTGGCCGCGAAGGAGAGTTTGAAATGCGTGCCGTCCACCTGAATGATCGAGGCGGTGATACCGGTCTGGCCGGACGCGGCGTTGAAATTGGCCGCGATGTTGTTCAGCGAATCCCCCGCACGCACCGTAACTGTGGCGCTATTGGCGAAGGTGATGGTGCCGGGGGCGAATGCAATATCGCCGTTGGTGTAGGTGGCGGCACTCGTGGTGGCGTCGGCGTTCACGCTGGCGAGGCTGAACACGCCACTCGTTTGGGTGGCGGCGGAAGCGACGCTGGTGATGCCGCTGATATTATATGATTGCAAAGATGCACCCGCCGTCGGCGAAACGCTGACATACGCGCTGCCGCCGTTACCGACGCTGCCCGTGGTGAATGCGAAAACGTTGCTGGCGTCGTTGTTGACACCGGGGGGATTGCGCAGCGCGTCCGAAGCGCTCTGGAAATTAGTGAGCAGCGTGTTGAACGTGGTGAGCGCCGTGATCTGGCTGTTATTGGTAGTGATGTGGGTCTGGTCCTGCGTAATTGGCAGGCTTTTAGCTGTGACTAAGCCTTTGACGAGGGTCTGTGTATCGAGACCTGAGCCGCCTGAACCGCCCAGTACGGTTTTACCGTCGCTGGTCGTAAAGAAATTCCCCAGTGTTACTGCACTTACCGACATAACGCCTCCTGTTGTGCGCCGCCTGTGTCTGATTATTACTATAACACAATTACGCCATTTATTAAAGCGCATGCAAAAACTGTGCCTTGTCGTTACACTTTGAACGTTACGGAGGGTTCCTGACTTGAGCTGCTTAATTTAAACAGCGTAGGTTCTGGAATATACGTAACTTTTCCATCCCGCAGGCTAGTGAATCGTGTGATGTACTGACCGGTAGCGTCCTTGAAAAGACTGAATGACTGGTCCCCCAGCACGAAAACGTTCGCAATCTGCTGAGCTGCCTTCTGTAGAGTCTCTACACGTTTCCTTTCGGCTCCCTGAATGTCAATGGTTTGAGGTATGACAACAGGATTATCAAGATCAGGCTGAGCTGCGGGTAAACCTGCAGCAGCCACGGCCTGAACCGGTACAGAAAGTGCCGGTATTGATTGTAAGCCCGGCTGAGTGATTCCTATAGTACTCATGGGTTCCTCCTATCGGTCAGCCCGGGGTATTTAAGCACCCCGGGCATTCCGACTATCCTTATTAACCGATCAACTTCAGAAGAGCCTGAAGCGACTGGTTCGCTTGCGCTAGTACCGAGATACCGGCTTGCAGCTTAACCTGGCTTGTAGCGTAGCTGGTCGATTCAGACGCGATGTCCGTATCAAGCAGCGACCCGCGGGCAGCGTCCTGGTTCTGTACGCTGGTCTGGAGTGCCGCAGCGGCGAAGTTGAACTGCGATTCCAGTGCGCCTACACCTGCACGAAGCGACGTAACACCGTCGATCGCGCTCGCAACCACCTTAGCGGCGGCCGACGCACCCAGCTGGGTGGAGATGTCGAGCGAAGAGCCAGCGAACAATGCGGTAGATTTCGCGCTGCCGATGGTTACAGAAACGTTTGCCGCAGCCGTCGATCCGAGCTGGAAGTTCAGACCACCCGTGGCGGTGCTGAGACCTAAAGCGCTGGACAGAGTCGACTGGAAGGCGGAGGCGTTGCTGGTGTTGCTGAGGTTAGCAAACCCGGCAGAGCCAAGCGTCAGGGTCAGAGTCTGGTTAGGATTCTGCTGATTCACGAGAACGATCTCGTTGTTAGCAGCAAAGGTGGCGCCGATACCTGAAGTGGTCGAGTAGGTTTGACCGTTCACGATCGCGCTCAGTTTCGCATCCGTCGAACCGTTCGTTGGAGCGTCTACGGTGATGCCGGAGATGCTCGCAGCCGAGAAGTCATTGGAGTTGAAGGACAACGACGCACCAGCCAGGGTAGCAGTAAGCGTACTGCTAACCGAAGACGAGTAGTTGTTGTTGAAGCTAAGCACGTTGCGGTTCTGGTAAGAAGAGACCGTGGCGAGGGAGGCGTTGATGCCCGTAGCGAGCTGGTCAGCACCGTTCTGGCTGTTGATGGTAGGTTGCGGCTGAAGGGTCAGCGTGAAGCTGCCGCCTTCTACAGCACTCGTCAGAGTGTTGTTGCCGTTGAATACCAGCGACACCGGAGCGGTAGCACTGCTCAGCTGCGTGTTGGTGATGGTGTTCGTCGTGTAAGTGTCGTTACCGACCTTCACGCTGAACTGTACACCGGACGTAGCGTTAACACCCGTGTTGATGTAGTTCGAACTGATCGCACCGATCGAACCGGCACCACCGAACGCACCTACGAAGGCAGAGTTGTTCGAGATAGCGCTCAGGTCAACTGCATTACCATAGTTGGTAACGCCGGTGCCTTTGCTGCTTACGAACAGGCTGCCACCCGGCAGGCCCTGAGCGGAGGTTACACCAGCGCCGAGGCCAGTCACGCTGCTTGCGGTGATCAACTGACCGGTAACGCCGGTGAAGCTGACTGCGCTTGCAGAGTAGAACTTGCTGGACAAGGTCGAGGTGTTGCCGATACCCGTGTTGTCGTCAAACTCTGCGAGCAACTGCGTGCCGTTGGTCGAGAATGCCGTACCGGCGATTTTCGGAATCGGATCGGTGTTGAGCGTCGCAACAGTTGGGTTGTTCAGGTAAGAAGTCGCGTTGGCAAGCGAAGCTGCCAAGCTGCCCCCTACGAGGACGTTAGCCTTGCCTGCGGTGATCTGGGCAGCAGTACCGAACACGAGGGTCGTGGCGGCAGGAGCCAGGGTAAGCAGGTTAACCGTCGTACCGGCCGTAACAGCACCCGCAGCACCTGGGATCGTCGGAGCCGTCGCCGGGGTGCCGCTGGTGAATGCCAGTGCGCCGGTGGTGGTCTGAGTAACCAGGGTGTTGTTGGTAGCTTTCAGGCTGGTGCCATCCGTGCTGAAGGTGAAGTTAGCGACACCGGCGGTGGCGAAACCTGCATTGAGCGTGGTAGCGTTAGCGTTGAGGTAGTTAGCGATGTTGTTGAGGGTCACGTAGTTGTTCGGACCTGCAACGACGTTCGCGGTGCCTGCAGTCACCTGAGCAGCGGTGCCCAGCTGGATGCTTTTACCACCAAGGGTGATAAGAGCGGTCGAGCCAGTGATGAGCGAAGCGTTGTTGATCGCCGTGTCGGTCAGGCCGAGGGTGATGACGTCACCAGAACCGACGTTACCGCCGCCGCTGAACGTACCAACCACTGCCGAAGCCACATGCGAGATGCCCGTTACGACTGTCGTACCTGTCGGCGGAACGGTCGGGGCAGCGGTGAACGATACGGCTGCAGTACCTGAAGTGACCGTGGCACCGGTTGCGTTGGAAACTAACAGGGTGTTAGTACCGCTCGTGAACACCTGACCAGCAAGCGAGGTACCGCCTGCGGTAAGAGCGCCTTGACCAGCCGCACTGTTGAGGTAGGTGGCAATGTTGGCCAGTGTCGCCGTGTCGTTAGCGCCCAGTGCTACGAAACCATGCGTGGTCGAGGTAGCAGGAGGAGTTGTGCCAAGTGGAACGAAGGTGATATCGACACCGCCCACGTTGAACACGCTGCCGTTAGCAACCGTAAGCGAAGCACCGCCACCCGTGGTGGTCAGGATCGTACCATTGTTTGCAGCCACAACGTTCGTGCTCGGAGTACCCACAACGAGAGCACCTGCTGAGTCACTACCAGTCAGACCGCTACCACCTGCTGCAGTAAGGTTGGTGATAACCGATAACGAACCGGCAGTTGGGTTGGTAGCATAAATATTGGTAGCATCCGATGAGTAGGTTACGCCAGCCGGGGTGTTGGTGCCGATATGGGCGTTGAGGTAGGTGGTGATACCAGCAAGGGATTCCGTGTTGTTCGCACCGATATTGATCGCAAGGCTGGCACCTGTGTTACCCGCAGCGGCCCCGACTGCGAAGGTAAAGTTGTTACCAGCGAGGGTCAACGTAGTAGCCGCACCGAACGCACCAGCCGTCACCGTGAATGCGGCAACTTTCTGAGAAGTCAGCGGAGTGCTGAGCACGGTAGCACCGAGCGGGCCACCGTTCGACAGAGCCGTGGTGATCGTCGCGTTGGTGTTAGTTGCGTTGCTCGAGAACAGATGCGTACCGTCGGTCGAGTACACAGCACCGGCATAACCAGCACCCAGAAGCGGGTTGGCGGTTGCACCGTTAAGGTACGAAACGACGTTAGCAAGGGTGGCAGCGAGCGCGCCGCCGCCGTCGATGGTGGCGCTGGTCGTGCCTAAGCTTACCAGAGCGGCAGCGGCCTGGGCAGAGGTTCCAACGTTGATCGTGGCGTTGCCGATGGTGATAGCGCTCGAACCTTTGGTCAGAGAGTTAGCATTCAGCGTCAGGATGGTCGTTGCTGCGCTCACGTTCTGCGAAGAACCACCACCGAAGTTGGTCGGGGTGATCGGGGTGAACGTCGTGCTCAGTTTTGGCTGGTTAGCACCAACGCCGCTAAAAGCGGCATTCAGTGCGTAGGTGGAGATACCAGTTGCAACCGGGGTGGCTGTGGTCTGCGAGAAGCTGATACCAGAGATGTCGCTGAAGCCAGCGGCGCCCGAAGCGGTGTTCAGTGCAGTCACCAGGTTGGTGAAGGCGGTAGCTGTCGAGCCGGTCGAGTTGCCCGTGGTGCCGATATCGACGGAGATGTTGCCGCCGGTTACAACATAACCACCAGCAGCCGCGTTGGTGTTACCAGCAGCGAAGGTGACGGTATGCGAACCGATGCTGAATGTGTCGCCTGCGTTGATGTTACCGGAAACAAGGCCGATCTGCGTAGCTGCGGTGAAGACCGGAGCGGCAGTGGTCGTGAAGGCGGTGCTGGTCGTGCCGATGGTCAGCGCCGGGATGTTGCTGATCGAGGCAGCATGGCCGGTGTAGTAAGCGCTGACGTTCGGGTTGCCGAGGGAATCCGAACCGGTCTGGAAGCGGAAGTCCGAAAGCTGCGACAGACCCGAGTTGTTGAGGGCAGAAGAGAGGTTCGAAGCTGAATCAGCTGCGGTAGCGCCGACTGCGATCTGGCCGGTGCCGCTACCAAACGTGAAGGTCTGGGTGGTCTGGCCGGATACTTTAACAGTGATGGTATCGCCGGCAACTGCGTTAGCGCCGAACGAAGCGATGGAAGCACTAACCGGGAGGTTGGAGCTGCCGTTGGTGGTGTTGGTATTAATCGAGGCGCCACCGGAGATTGAACCGTCAATCAGGCCTACACCGTTGAACGTGGTGCCGGTTGCGAGCGAGTTAATTTCGTTTGTGAGAGCAGAGAACTGCTGGTTAAGGAACGCGCGGTCCGTGTTGGTCAGCGAGCCCGAACCTGCCTGAAGTGAGAGGGACTGCTGCTGCTGGAGAATGCCCTGAATCTGAGCGAGAGCACCGTCGGCCACCTGAAGGAGGCTGGAACCCTGGGCTGCGTTGGTCTGGGCGGTCTTCAAAGCGCTAACCTGCGTGGCCAGCGAAGTACCGGTTGCGAGTGCTGCTACGTTGTCCGAAGCCTGAACGATGGCGTTACCGGATGATAAACGAGCTACTGAGGATTGTGCGCTGTTGGAAGCTGCGGTGATATTTGCCTGAGCATAATATGCCGCGATGTTGGTATTGATTGAGGTTGTCATAAGACTTCTCCTACTTGGACGTTGTTGTTTCGAAAGCTACATGCTTTCACTAAAAGTCGCCTAAGCCCCATACATAGGACCACGGCTATATTACTAACCATACTACCCGTACAATCGTTAACGCGAGGTTAACATATATAAGGTTTACATCATTTTTTTAGCGGGTGATTACGTTTTATAACGTTATTTTGCCTCTACCTTTATTTTTTTTACTCTAAAAGGCCGCGCATTCTCGCTTCGTTAACCCAGCCCGTCTCTTTATATATGGAGAGGGAAAACACCGGATCGCCGAGATGATCTAAGAACCGCGATAGGCCTTGTACGACACGAACCACCACATCTTGTGTTGGTAACTCCCCGTTTATACTATAATTACACATAAGCGCAAGTTTAATTGTTGCGAGCCGCACGCCGATCATGGTAATACGCTCGCCGAAATTCCCCCCTAATCCACCAAACGGGAACAACCCCAGCGACATCTGCATCTGCAACCAGCGGCGCAACACGGGGGAATAATCCATCGCGGCCTGCGCGTACCAGAGTTGTTTCGCCTGCGCGTGCGCTTCCATGCTTGAGGGGGAAATGGCGATCTGCACATTTGCCCAGTCGAGTTTGACTTGCAACACGGCTTCCATTTCTTCAATCGTCTGCATCAAACGCGCCGACGGTGATTTATGCGACGCAACGACGAGTCCGCACAGCGCATGCAGCAAATGGAACGGATCGACATCGCTGCGCTGCGCGGGCAACAGCCGCGCGTCGGCGTTTTGCAAATAGAACGGCGCCATCGCGGGCCAGTCTTTGGGATCGATGCGTTCCAGCGAACGCACCGCCGAGGCGATGCGCAGGTAAATAACTTCGACAGGAACGTTATCGTCATTCGCCGCGTTGATGAATGCGTGATGCACCGCCAGCGCGTCGCTGGCTTCCATGCTGGCGGGCAGATAATTTTTGAGCGCCTCGGGCAAGCGGCCGACGGTATGTTCATGCTCGCCGCATGGAGGCGCTTCGAACAATGCGAGCCGCGCGATTTCCGGGCAGGACATGGTGGCGGTCATGATGGTGCGTTCGCCCAGCGAGCGGGTGACGCGGGGGTAAAAGTGACAGGCGTCGCCTAAAAAACGGTCGCCGTATTTCGCATGGATGCTGCATAAGCCGCCGTCGAGCTTCACGCAGAACCCGGTGGCCGGATTTTTGCGCATGATCCAGTGTGCTTCTTTCGCCTGCTCGGTGGCTTCGAGCAATTCGGGCGCTTCGCGCTGGTAGAGATCGTGGGTGAAATCGTCGACCTGCATCGACCATGTCTGACAGCAGGTGTCTTCGCATTTATCACCTAGACAGGTGAACTGCGATAATACGTCCGTGCGCAATAAAACAGTCACGGCGTTTGCGTTATGGGCAATGCGATTAGTCTCTCAGAATGCATCAACCCATAACTTTCTTATAACATGTATTGAACTTTGTAGCGGTCCTGCTGGAAGACGTATTGCGTGCCGACTTTAAGATTGGTGTCGACGAGCAAAGGTGCGCGGGCGTTGACCGACAGCTTCACGCCGTCGAGCGCGCGGTGCACCGATACGATCACCAGCGGGGCTACGTTGGATTCATCGATTTGCATGTCGCGGCACGCCGTTTTCAAATCGTCGGCGGCAATGATCGCGTTATTCATGCTGAGCGGCAGGGTGATGAAGGAAAGATTCGTATCCTCGAGCGATTGAAGCAGCATGAACTGCTCCATTTTCGGGTTAGGGAAATTGGTGAGCACAAATTGAAAACGATCAGGCATGCCCAGCATGCCAAGCGGGAAAACAATGCTCTTACTGGTATCAACCGTAATCTCGCCGAAACGGGTTTTTAGGGTTTCCGTCATAGGGTGTATAGTTCTAACTGTAGTTGTCAGTACTGATTGATTTAGCATATGTACTTCCCTCTGTCTGCCATAACTATATACCAAAAAGGTACCATAGTAAGGTTAAAGTTATTTTAAGTAATCTGATAGGCGTAGCGACGAAATTTTGGCGAACGCCTGGAACGCCGCTTGTAAAATTCCCTGGTTGATCGACAACTGCGTGGACACGGAAACGATGTCGGTATTACCGACCTGTTCCTGCACACCCTTATAATATAATTGTTGATTGGTCAGGCTGTTATCGATGGTCGAAAATTGCGCCGCATTGGCGTTGACGGTCGCTTGCAAACCGCCCATGTCCTTAAGCGACGCCTGCACTAAATTTTCAGCCTGCGAAAGCATGGCGGAGTTGTTGGTGGCGTCGCCTTGCTTGGCAAGCGAGAGGGCTGCGAATAATTTCTGGAACGCTGGATTATCGGCGCGCACGTTATAGATGATTTCAGTATTGTCCTGCGGGCGCGCGGTGATGTCCTGGTTCGAACCGCCGTAATAGCCGGAGTCCGGCGTGCCCGGAACCAGGAGGCTCGGGAAGCTGTTGGTGTCCACAGCCTGTTTATTTGTGGCGCTGCCGCTGAATAGAAACTGGCCGCTGAGCGTGGTGTTGAGCTGGCCGGTGATGGTCTGCCACAGGCCGTTGACCTGCGTGCCGAACGCCGCCGAGTTGGACACGCCGCTGATGCGCTGCGACAGCAGGCTCTGGAAACTGTTGCCGGTGGTGATGAGCTGGCCGATGATGGTGCTGGTGGTGTTGACGCGGGTCTCGACAACTTTGTTATCGCTTAAGTACTGGTTCACTTTGCCCAGCACGTTATCGAGCGAAAGATACTGCGACACGTTCGAAGCCATGCCAGCGAAATCCTGCGAGGCGAAACCGCTCGACAATTGGGCCTGCGCATTTTGCAGCTGGTTTTCCACTTTGCTGACATCGTTCAATGTAGTTTGCTGGACGGAATAGGTACTAACGGTAGCGACTGGCATGGTTTATCTCCTTAACCCCTGAATGTCTGTAAGAGGTCGTCAAACAACGTGTTGGCGACAGTGATGACGCGCGCGGATGCGGCGTAGGCATTCTGGTAAATAACAGTGTTGGCAAGTTCGGTATCGAGGTTGACGCCGCTGACGGCGGACGATTTCTGCGAAAACGCGTCGTACAGCGCCTGCGCGTTGGTGCTGTTGGTGCCAGCGTTGGAAGCAGCAGTGGCGATGGCGCCTATCACCTGTCCGGCATAGCCGGAAAAGGTCTGCGTGGTGGCGTTCAAACCACCGGCGGCGGCGAACGGCAACGCGAGCGACGAGAGGCTGGCGAGCTTAACGATATTGCTGTTGTCGCCCGGATTGAGCTGGTAGGTGTAATTAACCGACGAGGACGCGGCGTTGGCGGCAGGCGACTGTGTCAGCTGGCCGAGGCTCAGCAGGCCATTATTACCCTGAATGCGCTGGGCGACGGAAATATTGGCCGCGCTGCGCGCCTGCGTGTCGCCACCGCCGATCGGGTCGTTGCTGTTGAAGAAATCGTTGAGGTCGAAATAATGCGAGAATCCACGGTGGGAAGCGGGCACCGGAGGCAGGCCGGTAGGTTTGCCCTGCTCGGAACTGTCGAGACTGTCGATGGAAATGGCACCGCCAGTACTGGCTGCCGAAATCTGTAAGAAACCCGATTCAAGTGAGGTATACACGCCGCCGATTTTAGGCAACTCAACGCCGTCGGCGTTGACCAGCTTGGCAGTGACGAGCGGCTTGATCGAGGTCGGCGCGACCAGCTTGCCGCCGCCGGTGACGGTTTGTGCCGCCATATGGGTGCCAAACAGCGCGGGCTGGTTGTTGAAAACCTGATAGGTGATGGTCGACGGCTGCACCTTGCCGGTACCGTCATCTACACCGACGGTAACGCTGACATTATAAAACGGCGCGGTGGTGTTGGAGCTTAAATCGGTGATGAACTGGGTGTTCGGCGTGGTGCCGGTGCGCGACTGACCGCCTGGGGTGGCCGAGGCGTAAGATGAAGAGGCGGTCTGTCCGGCAACGCCGAAGCTGTTATCGGCGGAGGCGAGCGTGTTGGTGGTAAACTGGAAGCCAGTGGTCGACGTCGCGGTGACGGTGACGTAACCGCCGATCTGGCTGGCGGGGATACCGCTGTAGCTGCCGTTGAGGTCAGGGCCAGCAGGCGCGGGGGCGAGGTAGACGACCTGACCAATCCTGTAGCTGTTCACCCCGGTCGTCTTCACGGTGACGGTGCTGCTGCCGGATTGCGTGCTGTAGGTAGTATTGGGGTCAAGGGCGACGGTTGGAGCCGGTGAGGTGGTGTTCATCACGCTGCCGTTATTGTCGGTGACGGTGACGCGGGTGACGTAGAAATTCGAACCCGTCGACGAAATGTTGGTGAGGTCGAAATCGAAATTCATCTTGGCGGCGTTATTGGGGATGCCAGCCGTATCGGTCACGAGCTGGATGTTGTTGAGGTTGCCGACTTCGGCCTTGTTGGAGGGGGTATAAAACTGGTTGATGGCGTTGATGATGCCCTGCACCGAGGGGTTGCCCGCACCGTTGCCGGTGTCGAGAGTGCTTAAGTTAAGGGTGAGCGGCTGCACGCCGTTGGGCTCGTCGGGATACGGCGAGGTGATGGGCTGGCCGTTGGAATCGAGCACCGCAATGCGCGTGCTGCCGCCCCACTGGCTGTAATCGGTGCCGAACACGGCTCGGGTGCCGGTCAGGCTGTTAGCACCCGGATAGCCGGTGCCGTGGTTATGAATGGTATTGACCTGATCGCGAAGCGCACTGGCCATGCTATCGAGCTGGCTGGTGATGCCCGGGATGGTCTGGTTGCGAAGCGTCATCAGCGCGCCGAGCTTGCCGGTGGTGAACAGCGTGGTGATGCTGCTGACTTTATCCTGACTGGCCAGCGTAATCGCGGAGCCGATGGGTTTGCCGGAGAGGTCGGTGGGGGCGACGGTGATTGGTGACAGCACGCTGTTATTGGTGAACGACGCCGACGAGGTGGTCGGCTTGTAGCTGAATTGGTAGAGGTTTTCGTCGAGGATGCTGACGCCGCCGGTGGTGGTGATGAACACCGAACCATCGGTGTGCTGGAAGGTGGAAATGCCAGCATAGGTGGACAGGTCTTTAATATAGCTGTCGCGCTGGTCCTGCACGTCGGCGACGGATTTGCCGAGCTGCGCGTTCTGGGCCACCAGCTGGTTGAGCTTGAAGATGTTGGTCAGATCGTTGTTCATCGTCTGCAGGCTGGTATTGATGTCGCTATCGGCCTGGAACTGGAGGTCGGTCATGCCGCCAGCCAGCTGGTTGAATTGTTTGGCGACGGTGACGCCGTTGTTGACAGCGTTTTGTTGCAAGGCGGTATTGTCCGGGGTTTGCGACAGCGACTGCACCGAGTTGAAGAAATTATTGACGTAGGAGTCGATGCTGTTCTTCGTGCCCGGCGTACCGAGCAGGAGCTGGATCTTGCTGTAGTAATCGTTAATGGTCGAGGTCTGGCCGACGCTTGAGTTCTGGTTCTGCACGGCTTTGGCGAGGTAGTCGTCGACCTTGCGGGTGACGCTGTCGATGCTGACGCCCTCGCCTACCCCGTTCAGCGACACCGATTTCTGGTTGATGATCTGCTTGCTGTAACCGGGGGTATTCGCGTTGGCGATGTTCTGCGACAATACCGTCAGGGCCTGCTGGTTGACGTTCAGGCCGGTAAGCGCATTATTGAGACTCAGCGATACGCTCATGATCGGTGCCCTACACTTGCTTGTTCAGCGTGACGGAAAGCGTCGCGTATGGGGCATAGCCGGTCGTGCCCTTGCCGGTGTAAACGCGGCTGGCAGTGCCTTCTTTGACCACGTCGGTGACGGCTTTGACGATCTTGGCATTGATCTCGCGCGCCAGCATCAGCTTGCGGTGGTTTTCGGCGAGGATGTCGTTGAACACGTTAACCACCTGCTGGAGGTCGTGCTTGTCCTGCGAAGGGATGGTGTCGACAAGGCCGGGATGCTTGTCGAGCAGCTTGCGCTGGGCGTCGAGCGCGTTGGTGAGGAAGATTTTTTCCTTCTGCAGCGCCTCGATGCGCGATACTTTCATCTCACCTAAAAGGTCGACTTCCTCGGCCAGAAGCTGGGCCAGACGGGCAGTCAGGTGGATAACATCTTGTATTTTAATGACTGGCGGCGTTGCGCCCTGCTGTTGCATCGTACTCATTTTGCTATCTCCTGTTGTTTCAGAAGTTCTTGCTTAACAAAGGTAGCAATTCCTATGCCACCCGAGCGGGCAATGAGCTTTCCGTACTGCTCCATGAGCAATCCTTTATATACATCATTGGTTTCCTCGCTGCCGAACGCCTCGTCGCCCTCGGACTCGCCAAACATCTGTTCGAGCATCTGGCTCACAAACATGGACTCAAAGTCGCTGGCGGCGGCGTCGATCTTGTCCGGGCTCATGGTTTTGGAGCCGCCTTTGAAGATCGCCGCATAGGCCGTCGCCGGGTCGGGCGAGTTGCCGATATTATAAGAAACAGAGAGGCTATCGGTCGAGGCCATGCGATTACCGTGTCTGGATATCGGCCTGCAGAGCGCCTGCGGCCTTGATGGTTTGCAAGATGGTGATCAAATCGCGAGGTCCCACGCCAAGGGCGTTCAGGCCAGCAACGAGGTCCTTAAGTGTTGCCCCGCGCTGCATGACGGCCATGCGCTTACCCGGACCGGCATTGCCGGTGTCGACGGTGACAGTGGCCTGCGTGGTGGCAACCGTGGTGGCCGAGTCGGGGGCGAAGCTGGCGGGCTGGGAAACGGCGGTGGTTTCTTCGACTTTGACCACGAGATTGCCTTGCGATACCGCGACGGTATCGATGCGCACGTTTTCACCCATGACGATGGTGCCTGAGGATTCGTCGATAACGATGCGGGCGACCTGATCGGTCGGCACGGTGAGTTTTTCGATGTCAGCGAGCAGCAGCGTGACATTATTATTATAGGCGGCGGGAACGGCGAGCGTCACCGTGCCGGGATCGGTGACTTTAGCGAGGCCAGGGCCGACCTGCTCGTTGATGACGCTGGCCACGGCCTGTGCGGTGGTGATATCCGGGTTGCGCAGGGCCATTTTGAGTTCAGGCAGATCGTTCAGCGCGAAATTGATTTCTTTTTCCACGATGCCACCGTTGGAGATGAAGCCCGAGGTCGGCACGCCCTTGGTGATGGTGATGCCCGCCGCATCGGAACCGGCTTTGAAACCGCCGATGGAAATCTGACCTTGGGCGACGGAGTAGACTTCACCGTCGGCGCCATAAAGCGGGGTGGCGAGCAGCGTGCCGCCGGTTAAATCCTTGGCGTCGCCCATCGCGCTTACGGTCACGTCGATCTGCGAACCGGTGCGAGAAAATGCATGCAGCTTGGCGGTGATGCTGACGGCGGCGACGTTTTTGGTTTTAAGCTGTGTGCCGCGGGTGTTGACACCCTGACGCTCTAAGAAGGCGATCAGGCTTTGTTCGGTAAAGGCGGAGTTGGTGAGCTTGTCGCCGGTGCCGTTGAGGCCGACCACGAGGCCGTAGCCCATCAGCATGTTGTCGCGGATGCCTTCGAAGGTGACGACGTCTTTAATGCGGGCATCGGCGCGGGCGTCCTGCGCGATGAGCGAGGCCACCATGACGCAGGCAGTCGCAAATGCCGCCACAAAGGAACGCGCACCGCGCACCGGCATTGTTATGTGACCCCCATGACCCATGATGAACTCCCCTTGCATTGATTCTCTCCATTTAATAAGCGATTCCCGTGCCAACATCCGGCAGACTAAAAATCATGTGCAATTTGAACGGATTGATACCACCAAAGGGCCTGAACTTAAAATTCCCGTGCGGCACCGCACCTCTTTAATGTGACGACGCCCGGCATTTTTTGCCTTGTTACTGAAATGTAAGAAAATTACGCAATAATCCTTGAGTATATCTGACTAAGGTTTATGATGGTGGAGTCTTAAGTCTTAACGGTCCATCCTAATCCAATCATGAAAATCGACGGCTTCGGATCTATCAATACAACCAACGGCACTTCCGCCACGAACAAGCGTAAGGGGGTGTCGTCCTCGAGCTTCGCCGACCTGCTGTCGGCCGCCGAAGAGCCCGAAACCAGCTCCACGAACGCGGCGCAAGACATCGCCGCCACCCCGATGATGGGTAACTTGCTGGCATTGCAGGAAGTTCCTGAAGAATTCCTGCACCGCAAAAAGCTGGTCCAGCAGGGCCATTCCATGCTGATAACGCTGGAGAAACTCCAGCAGCAGCTGATCCAGGGGTCACTGACATTCCAGACGCTTCGCAACATCGAAGCCGAAATAGAAGCTCAGAAACAGGTGGTCAACGATCCGAAACTTTCTGAGATTATTGCCGATATTGAATTGCGCGCAGCGGTGGAAGCTGCCAAATTACGGCAATACATGCGCGAGACGTGGTAAGCGCTACACTTAAGTAACGATTGCAATTTTGGTCTAACTTAGCTATACACCCCGTCTCTTTATTCATATTAACTCTTCATGGACGCTGAGGTTAGAATGACTGCTAAAAACGCTAAAAGCTACCAGCCTACCGAATCCGAAAAATACATGAACGAAAAGCAGCTGGATTACTTCCGCCAGAAGCTCGTGACGTGGCGCGATGAACTCCTCGCCGAGTCGCAGGAAACGATCAATAACCTGAAGGAAGAAAACTGGCGCGAACCGGATCTGTCCGACCGCGCGTCGCTGGAAACCGAAGCGGGTGTCGAACTGCGCACCCGTAACCGCTACCTGAAACTTATCGGCAAGATCGACTCGGCCGTTCGCCGCATCGAAGACGGCACCTACGGGTATTGCGAAGAAACCGGCGAGCCGATCGGTATCAAACGCCTCGAAGCACGCCCCATCGCAACCATGACCATCGAAGCGCAGGAACGCCACGAACGCATGGAAAAGCAGTATATCGACGAAGAATAAATCTTCGCCGTACTATTGATATGGAAATCGCCCGGAGGCATCAGCACCGGGCGATTTTTTTGCCCAGGGATTGGTCGTGAACTGTTTTAGTCGGTCATAATAAAGATGGGCCGGCCCAGTTTAATCGCAGGAACGCCGGGGTTCACCGGTTTCACGACGGCTCTCCCCGCCATCCCCGCCCTGCCGCGGTGATGGGCTTTTTCTTTCCCTTGCAAGCTAAGACACAGTAAGCCACGGGCATGCGTGACCCGGAAGGGAAAAAATTGCACGCGCGCTACAAAAGTTACAAACGGTCATCAAACTGTCACATTAGGGGACTATACCAATGCAGCTGACACAACAAAAATCGGGGGGTTTATGTATAGCGCACTCACTCAGCTTGCCTTGGATTCACTACCATTCACACTCGGCGCTCCGGTGCCGAAGGATAACGCCACGCGCGACACATGGCGCGAGCAGCACAAATTCGAAAAGAAATTACCAAACGAAGAGCCGCGCACATTGCTGCCCGGCGAAGCCTATTTCCTCACTAGCACGTGGAGCCCATTTAATAAGGTAGGCACAGGCGAGTTGCAGGATAAAGCAACGCTGGCCAAAAATTTAATGGCCGGAAACTACAACGATTATATCGTGCGCGACAGCAAGAACCGCATCATCGCCACCACCGAAGATTTCAAAAACCGCATGGTACTCAACCTCGATAAGCCCCACAGCGGCTTCCGCCTCGGTGAAAAGGGTATCGAGTTCGGCGAAGGTGTGACGGTGGAAAACCTGCGCACCGGCGAAGTCACCAAGAATGGGCTTATCCCATACCCGCCCGGCGCGGATTTTAAGATCGACCTCAATGCTCATAGCGCAGGCTATGGCATCGATGTGGCCCATACCGACCGCAGCCACCGCGTTCGCCTCGATGTAGTGAGCGGCGGACCGGCGAATCTCAGCTTCCGCGAGAAGGCGGCGGGCGCGCATATCACCATTAAAAATGATAAGCCGGAAGAGCTGAAAGAAGCGCATCACCGCATCGAGCTGCCGCCGTCGGTTGCAAGACAAGTGGATGTGTGCGACTGCGAATGCGACGAAAAATTTGAACGCGGATTTCTTTTCGGCAAACCCGCCGACGCCACCGGCATCCCAGCAGGGGTTACGGTTGAAACCAGAACCTTCCGCGGCTATGACGACAGCGCCACCCACAGCGTGGATTTCGTGGTCGTCGATACGGTGCGGTTTCAAGATGTGACCAGCGCTAAAACCTCCTACACTATCGGCACTAAGCCTTCGAGTTCGTCGGAAGATTTCAGCAAAGCATTGGCAGAACAGGCGGCCGCGACTGCAAAAAAAGCCGATATTCTGCGCCAACAATACGACGAGAAAATCGAAGCGCCCAAGCTGCCCGCGATTCCCATGCAGCGCCAAGGCAACGGGCGCTAGGCATAAAAAAACCCGCCTGCATGAGTCAGGTTAAAAGCAATAGGCGGCAGAGTTCCATATTCTGACCACACCATTACTCACTAAATGCAAATAGCCCCTATCAGTTATCTTGTGGGGGCTATTTTGTGTCCCAATTGCAACATTTGGTGCTTTGGTGTTAACCGTAATAGCACCTCACTTTTCCTATGGTTGAGGAGGCACTTTCTTATGCAGCCAAATAATAATTTAAATATTTACTTACGCACCATGCTTTTTTCGCGGCGTTTAACCTCTTCATCCGCCATCGCTTTTTCGAAATCGGCCAGTTCCTGTTCGGCCTGCTGCTCGCTGTAGATTTTCTTGTCGATCAGGCGAGCCATCTGCACGCGCTTATCGCCCAGCTCACGCAGCAAATCCGGATACGGATATCCGGCGGCGAGGAAATACGACATCACCTTGGTGTTAAAGCATGTAACCATCTGCGCGTGCGATTTAAGTTTGCCTTCAAGATACTTGGTTTTGCAGGCGTTGATTTCGACATTGGCCTCACTGCGGGCGATATCAATCTTCCTTCGGTAGCTCGCCTGCGCTTCCTCGGCTTTGCGGCGAATGTCTTCTTCGGCTTCGTCCTCAGCTTTTTGCATGGGTGTGATTATCGGGTCGGCGAGGGCGGGAGCCTCCGCGGTCGATTCGTGCGGAGGATTGAAGGCGACATTGGCATTTGCCATGATTGGCAGCAGCAAGGCTAGCAGCGTAAGCAAAACTTTCATGCGGCCTCCTATCCTCGTGTTGCGTCCGGCGGTGCGATCAGCGGTTGTACGTCGGGCGCCGGTGCGGCTGGCGCTTCGGGCGGTTTGATATCCTGCCCGCCGAGCTTCCAGCCGCCGCCCAGTGCACGGTATAATCCCACCATTGCCTGTAAATGCAACAGCTTTGCCTGTACCCATGCATCTTCAGCAGAGAACAGCACGCGCTGGGTGTTGAGCACCGTGGTAATGTCGATGATGCCGCCGGTGAGCTGCTGCTGGGTCAGGCGATAGGCTTCGCGCGCGGTTTTGACGGCCACTTCCTGCGCTGCTTCCTCGGCGGCCGATTGCTTAACGGCCGCGAGCGCATCCTCCACATCCGAAAACGACGCGACCACCGCCTTGCGGTAATCCTGTAGCAGCTCATCATAACGCGCTTTCTGGAAATCAAGCTGACCGCGCAGTAAGCCGCCTTCGAAAATGGGTGCCGCCAGCGACCCGCCGAGCGACCACAGCATGCTATCGGGTTTGAACAGATTGGCCAGCTGCGTGCTGTGGTATCCGCCCGAGCCGGTGAGCGAAATACTCGGGAAGAACTGCGCGCGGGCGTTGATGATATCGGCATGCGCGCTTGCCAGCTGGGCTTCGGCGGTCTGCACGTCCGGACGGCGCTGCAACAGCTCCGACGGCAGGCCGGAGACGATGACTGGGATTGCGATGTCTTTTAAGTTTTCCTTGGGCTGCTCGATCGACTCGGGCATTTTACCTAACAGCACCGCCTGCGCATCGAGGTCCTGTTGCAAATGTTGTTCCAGGGGCGGAATGGTTGCCTTCTGCGAGGCCACGACATTTTCCTGCTGCGCGAGATCGAGGGCGGTGGCAATACCGACCTTGTAGCGCTTGCGGATGGTAGTGAGCAACTCGTCAGCGTTTTTGGAATTGTCTTTGGCGACGTCGAGGCGTTCTTTCGTGCCTAAGATATCGAAGTAATTGGTGGCGACGGACGATAGCGTGGTCAGCTTGACCGTCTGCTGGTCGAAGCGGCTGGCATCGGCCAGCGATTTTGCCGACTGGTAGGATGCCCAGTTTTTGCCCCAGAAATCCAGCTCGTAGGAAGCGTTGAGCGTGGCGTTATAAGAATTGTTGACGCGCACACGGTTGTTGAAACCGTTGAGGTTGGTTGTGGTCGAGCTGCGGCCCGTGCGGGTGCGCGTGGCGTCCGCCGAGGCGTCAAGATGCGGCAGCAGCGACGAGCCGTTGACCTGCACCTGCGCGTCGGCGTGGCGCACGCGGGCCATCGCGGCTAGAAGATCGAAATTGCTGTTGTTGGCTTGCTCGACCTGCGCGCTGAGCGCGTCGGATTTGAATTGCTTCCACCATTGTTCGTCGGGCCATGCGGCATCGGTGCTGGCCTGCGTCGTCCAACTGGCGGGGGCTTCGGTGGCGGGGTGTTCGAAATCATGCCACAGGGCGCAGCCCGATAGCGGCACCAGCAATGCGACGGTTTTTAATTTCATGTGTTTCATGACTTTCCTGTACCTCCTGTTACGCCGGAGATTCCGCCGACCAGCGCGACCACTGCCTTAGACAGATAGATGCATACCATCACGATAAGCACAACCCCTACAATAATCCCCACGATCATGGCGATGATCGCCAGCGTTTTTTTCCACCAGACCAGCTTGGCCAGCTTTTGCTTGCAGTCTTCCAGCGCGAGGTAGATCACGGGCGTGGTAAACAGCGTCAACATCTGCGACACGACCAGCCCGCCGATAATAGAAACACCTAAGGGACGGCGCAACTCCGAACCGTGGCCATGCCCGAGCACCAGCGGCAGCGCGCCTAAGAGCGCGGCAAGCGTGGTCATCATGATCGGGCGGAAGCGTTTCTGGCAGGCCAGCGCAATGGCGTCCGACGGGGAGAGCTTGTCGCGGCGCTCGACTTCGATGGCGAAATCGACGAGGATGATGCCGTTTTTCTTGACGATGCCCATGAGCAGAATTACGCCGATAACACTGATAATCGAGAGATCAAGCCCCGCGATGCGCAGCGCGATCAGCGCGCCGATACCCGCTGACGGCAGGGTGGAGATGATGGTGAGCGGATGCAGCAGGCTTTCATAGAGCACGCCGAGAACGATGTAGATGGACAGGAACGCCGCCCCGATCAGCATCGGCTCGCTGCTGAAGGAATCGGCGAACGCCTTGGCGTTGCCCGCGAAACCGCCATGAACGGTCGGCGGCATGCCGATTTCATCGGCGATGCTGTTGAAGCGGTCCGTTGCGTCACCCAGCGATGCACCCGGCGGTAGGTTGAACGACAGCGTCGAGGCCGGGAACTGGCCCTGATGCATCACCGAAACCGGCGCGATACCCGGCTCGAAACGCGCGATGCTGCTTAAGCGCACCTGCTTACCATCGGAAGATTTAATGTAAAGCGCTTCGAGCGAAGTGGGGCTTTCGAGGTATGGCGCGGCGAGTTCCATCACCACGTGGTACTGATTGCGGATGCCGTAAATCACCGAGACCTGCCGCTGCGCGAAGGCATCCTGAAGCGAGTTGTCGATGGATTGCATGTCGACGTTTAGGCGCGAGGCCATGTCGCGGTCGACGACGACATTTTGCTGCTGGCCTACGGCGTCCTGATCGCTCGACACGTCGGTGATGCCGGGCTGGAGTTTGAGGCGCTCGATGAGCTTGGGCGTCCAGATGCGCAGCTCGTCAAGCGACTCATCGGAGAGTGCATACTGGAACGCGCCCTTGCTGGAGCGGCCGCCGACACGGATGTCCTGCGCGGCTTGCAGGAATACGTTGATGCCTTCGATTCTGGCAAGTTTCGGACGCAGGCGATTGACCACCTCTTCGGCGCTGAGTTTCCGCTCGGCGAGGGGCTTGAGGCTGATGAACATTCGGCCCTGATTCGGGCTGAATGAGCCGCCGCCGGAGCCTACGGAAGACGCGATGTTGTCGATGGCGGGGTCTTCGAGCACGATTTTATTGGCGAGTTGTTGCTTTTCCGCCATCGCTTTGAACGACACGTCTATGCGCGCTTCGGTGGTGCCCATGATCATGCCGGTATCCTGCGAGGGGATGAAACCCTTAGGCGCCCAGTAATACATCATCACCGTGATGACGATGGTGGCGACCATAACGAACAGCATGAAACGTTCGCGCGCGAGCGCCCAGCCGAGGCCTTTTTCGTACCAGTGCTGCATGGCGTCGAACATGCGCTCGCCCATGTGGGGCTTGTCGGAACGCGCGTGGCCGTGGCTGCGGCGCCAGAGCATGAGGCAGCAATAAAGGGTCGGCGTCACGGTCAGGGAAATGACCAGCGATACGGCGACCGCTACCGATAGTGTCACCGAAAATTCGCGGAACAATCGCCCGACGACACCGCCCATAAACAACAGCGGCACGAACACGGCGATCAGCGAAACGCTGATGGAAATCACTGTGAAGGCGATTTCGCTCGCACCTTTGATGGAGGCGACGAGCGGCGAATCGCCATCTTCAACATGGCGGGTGATGTTTTCAATCATTACGATGGCGTCATCCACCACGAAGCCCACGGAAACGGTAAGCGCCATCAACGAGATATTATCGAGGCTATAGCCCAGCAGCCACATCGCCGCAAATGTCCCCGCGAGCGATAGCGGCACGGTGACGCAGGCGGCAAGTGTAGGCGTCACGCGCCCGAGCGCGAACAGCACGACGAGGACGACGAGGATGACCGAAATCAGCAGCGCTTTTTCCACATCATGAACGCTGGCGCGGATGGTAAGCGTGCGGTCGGCGAGAACCGAGACATGGGTGTTGGCGGGCATCCACGATTCGAGCTGCGGCAGGATGGCGGTGATGCGGTCGACGGTGTCGATCACGTTGGCGTCGGCTTGTTTTCGAATGATGATGATGACCGATTTGCCGGTGTTGTACCAGCCGGCCTGATGGCTGTTTTCGGTCGAGTCTTTGACGCTCGCGATATCGGACAAATGCAAAATGGTGCCATTATCGGTGTGCAGGATGAGTGAGGCATATTGCGAGGCTTTGCTCAACTGGTCGTTCGTGTCGATAACAATGCCCTGTTTCGCACTCTGCAGCGAACCTTTGGGCGCGTTGGCGTTGGCGCTCGAAAGCATGGCGCGCACATCTTCGAGGCCGAGGCCGGTGGAGGCGAGTGCCTGCGGGTCAACCTGCACGCGCACGGCGGGTTTGTCGGCACCACTGACGGTGACGTCGGCAACGCCTTCGATCTGCGAAATACGCTGCGATAAAATTTGATCGCTGGCATCGTAGAGCGTACTTAAGGGGAGCGAATCGGAGGTGACGGCGAGGATAAGAATCGGCGCATCGGACGGGCTGGCTTTGCGGTAGGTCGGCGGGGTCGGAAGATCGACGGGCAGGTCGTTGCCGGATGAGCTGATTGCAGCCTGCACGTCGCGTGCAGCACCATCGATATCGCGATCGAGGGAGAACTGGATGGTGATGCTGGTGGTGCCTTGCGAGCTGACCGACGTCAACTCGTCCACACCGGCGATTTCGCCTAGGCGGCGTTCGAGCGGGGCGGCGACGGTGGCGGCCATCGTCGTTGGATCGGCGCCGGGGAGCCTGGCCTGCACGTTGATGGTGGGGAAATCGACGCGCGGCAGGGGCGCTACCGGCAGCAGCATGAAGGCGACAACGCCGATTAAAAAAATACCTACCGCTAAAAGAAATGTTCCAACCGGCCTGCGGATAAAAAATTCCGTAAAACTCATCCCGCCTGCTCCTGCGGTCTGGCCGTGGTGAGGCGGGCTTTGACGCGCTCCATCGCCAGATAAATGACCGGCGTCGTGTAGAGCGTAAGCAGTTGCGACACCAGCAGGCCGCCGACAATGGCGATGCCGAGCGGACGGCGCAGTTCCGCGCCCATGCCTTGGTCAAAGGCAAGCGGGAGGGCACCGAGCAGGGCGGCCATCGTGGTCATCATGATGGGGCGGAAGCGTAAGGAACATGCCTTGAAAATCGAATCGCGCGGTGACATGCCTTCTTCGCGCTCGGCTTGCAGCGCGAAATCAATCATCATGATCGCGTTCTTTTTGACGATGCCCATTAACAATAAAATACCTACCAGCGCCACCAGCGATAAATCATTGCCGGTGAGTATGAGCGCGAGCAACGCGCCGACACCCGCGGATGGCAGGGTGGAGATGATGGTGATGGGATGAATGGTGCTTTCGTAGAGCACGCCAAGCACGATATAAATGACGATCACGGCAGCAGCTATCAGCAGCGGTTCGCTTTCCAGCGACAGGCGGAACTCTGCGGCGTCTCCGCTGTAACTTCCAACGATAGTATTAGGCAGGCCAAGATCGCTTTGCGCCTTGTCGATGGCGTCGATGGCGCTGCCTAGGCTCTCGCCCACGGGCAGGTTGAAACTGAGTGTGACCTGCGGGAACTGCCCCTGGTGCGAGACGATGAGCGGTGCCGGGCCAATATTGATTTTGGCGAAAGCGCCGATCTGCACCAGCGAATTATTGGCCGAGCGCACGTAGAGATTGGCCAGCGACGCGGGGTCGATCTGGTATTGCGGGGCGACTTCCATGATGACGTGATACTGGTTCACCTGTGAATAGACTGTGGAAATCTGGCGCTGGCCGAAGGCGTCGTAGAGCGTGTCGTCTAGCGCTTGCGCGCTGATGCCGAGGCGGTAGGCCTGATCGCGGTCAACCTGAATGTCGGCTTTGAGGCCGCCGTCTTCCTGATCGGTGGCGACGTCGGTCAGGATTTTGAGGGACTTCATTTTAGTGAGTAGTTTGGCGGACCATTCGGACAGCTCGTCGGCGTCGAGATCGGTGAGTGTATACTGGTATTGCGTGCGGCTGATGCGCGTGCCGATCTGGATGTCCTGGGCGAGCTGCATGTGCACGGACATGCCGGGAATCTGGTCGAGCCTGGCCATCAGGCGCTTAACGATGGCCAGCGCCGAGGCGCGGTGTTTCGAGGGTTTTAGCACGATGGTGATATGGCCGCTATTGGGCGTGGTGTTGATGGTGCCGACGCCGAGGAATGATGCGACGTTTTCCACATCCGGGTCGTCATGGATGATTTCGGCGACTTGGGTTTGCAGGTGCGACATTTGCGTGAAGGACACAGTTTCGGAGGCGTCGGTGGTGGCGATGATCTGACCTGTATCTTCTTGCGGAAGGAAGCCCTTGGGGGCGACGATGTACAGGAAAATCGTGGCCACGAGCGTGGCGAGCGCCACCCACAGAGTGAGCGTCTGGCGGCCCAACACCCATTCGAGCGTGCTTTCGTATTTTCGGCGGGCGCGGTTGAAATACGTGTCGGCGTCGTGGTCTTCTTCGGGAAGTTCTTCGCGTTTGAGCATGTGGCCGCACATCATGGGCGTGAGCGTGAGCGAGACGACCATCGACACTATGACGGAGATGGTGAGGGTGAGTGCGAATTCGCGGAACAAACGGCCGACGATGCCCGACATGAATAGCAGCGGGATGAACACGGCGAGCAACGATACCGTAAGCGAAATGACCGTGAAGCCGATTTCCTTGGAGCCTTTATAAGCGGCCTCCATCGGCGAGGCGCCTTCTTCCATTTTTCGCACGATGTTTTCGATCATCACGATGGCGTCGTCGACCACGAAACCGGAGGAAATGGTAAGTGCCATCAGCGATAGATTGTCGAGGCTGAAACCGCACAGCTGCATGACGCCGCACGTGCCGATCAGCGATAGGGGCAGCGACACGCCGGGAATAATCGTCGAGCGCGCCGAGCGCAGGAACATGTAGATCACGGCGATCACGAGCACGATGGTGAGCACCAGCGTGAATTTCACGTCGGCGACGGAGGCGCGGATGGTTTCGGTGCGGTCGGCGAGAATCTCGACTTTGATGCCGGCGGGGATGGAGGTTTTAAGTTGCAACAGGGCTGCTTTCACGCGGTCGGCGGTGGCCACAATATTGGCGCCGGGCTGTTTCTGGATGTCGACGATCACCGCCGGATGGCCATTGACCCATCCGCCGACGCGCAGGTTTTCCACGCTTTCGACGATTTCGGCTACATCGCGCATACGCACGATGGCGCCGTTGTGCGTGGCGAGAATGATGTTGCGGTAGGTTTCGACATTGTCGATCTGGTCGTTGACGTCGAGCGTGAAGGCTTGCACCGGGCCGTCGAAACTGCCTTTGGGCAGGTTGACGTTGGCTTTGGCCAGCACGCTGCGCACATCTTCGGGGCTTAGATTATAAGAGGCCAGACGGGCGGGGTCGATCTGGATGCGATACGCCGGGCGCTGCCCGCCTTCGGTGAGCACGCGCCCGACACCGCTTACCTGCGACAGTTTTTGCGCCAGCAACGTGTCGGCGATGTCGTTGACGGTGGTCATGGGCAGCGTGTCGGAGGAAAGCGCAAGCGTGACGATCGGCGGGTCGGCGGGGTTGACTTTTGAGTAGGTCGGCGGATAGGGAAGGTTCGCGGGCAGTACGCCTTTGGCGGCGTTGATGGCGGCCTGCACGTCCTGCGAAGCGACGTCGATATTCTTGGATAAATCGAATTGCAGCGTGATGGCGCTTAAACCTTCAGAACTGCTTGAGAGCATTGAAGTGAGGCCAGCGGTCAAGCCAAACTGGCGTTCAAGCGGGGCGGTGACAAGCGAAGCCATCGTTTCAGCCGATGCGCCGGGGAGTTGAGTGGTGACCTGAATGGTCGGAAAATCGACTTGCGGCAGGGCGGCGACGGGCAGGTTTTTATACCCCAGAATACCCGTCAGCATAAGCGCGATGGCCAGCAGCCATGTGGCGACGGGACGCGCAATGAACGGTGCCGAAACGTTCATTGGAGGCTATCCTTCTTTCTTGTGGTGATGTTTCTTTTTATCCTCCCCATCCGTTTTTTTCTCTTCATCCGCATCGCCGCTTTTCTTATCGGCGGATTCGTCTTTTTTATCGTCCGGCAGCGAGACTTTGCTGCCATCGAGGAGCTTCGCCATACCGTCAGTGACGACCTGTTCGCCGTCGGTGACGCCGTCGGTGATGACCGCGTCCTGATCTTGCGTCATCGACACGGTGACGGGGCGCATGACAACCGTGCTGTCGTCTGGCTTATAGATGAAGACATAAGAATTTTTCGGGCCGCGCTGCACGGCTGGCAAAGGAATCACCAACGCGTTGGAAAGCGTGGTGACCATCAGGCGCACATTGGTGAATCCGCCAGGCCACAGCGCGCGGCTGGCGTTTGGGAAGGAAGATTTAAGCTTAATCGTGCCAGTGTTCTGGTCAATCTGGTTGTCGACCAGTTGCAGCGCGCCGGTGTCGACCGTTTTACCGCTGGCGTCGAGCGCGAAGGTGGTCAGCGTTTTACCGACGTTTAGCTGTTCGTTGATGACGGCCAGATTCTGCTGCGGCAGGCTGAAGATGATATTGACCGGCTGCAACTGTGTCAGCACCACCAGCCCGTTGACGTCACCCGGATGCACGATGTTGCCGACGTCGACCTGGCGGATGCCGGTGCGCGCGTCCATCGGGGCGACGATGGTCGTGTAGCTGAGCAGGGTTTTGGCGTTATCGACTGCGGCCTGATCGCCCGCGACAGTGGCTTCAAGCTGATGCACGGTCGAGGCCTGCGTATCGCGGGTCTGGCCGGAGACGCTCTTGCCAAGCTCCTGATAACGTTTCAAGTCGCGGCGCGCATTGTCGAGCAGCGCGGCATCTTTAGCTTTATTGGCAACTGCCTGATCGTATTGAGCCTGATAAGTACGCGGGTCGATTTTGACCAGCACGTCGCCAACTTTCACATCCTGTCCTTCTTTGAACAGCACAGCGTCGAGCCGCCCGTCGACCTGCGAATGCAGCGTGACGGTATTGTTCGCCTGCACGGTGCCAAGCCCATTGAGATAGACCGCAATGTCCTTGCGCACCACGGACGCTACCGTGACGGGGATGTCGGATTTTTTATGGTCCTTGCCGCTGCCGCCGCTGAAGAACATCCAGTACACAATGCCGATCACCGCGAGGCCGATCAACACCGGTTTCCATTGTACGCGCGCACGCGTGCGGCGAACGAAGTTGGAATTGAAACCTTTCTTAAATGGCTGCATGCGGGATTTTTTCCGTGAAAATCGTGGCCGAATTGAGCAGAATTATAGCGGGCTCGCCAGCTTGAGCAATAACTATACCACTAATGGTGTGTCGTCCGACCGGGAATCAGCGATGAGTGAAACGCACGCCGCATATTTTTCCCATACGGTCTTAATTGTTATATGCAAGAGGCGAAAAAACCTACGCCAGCTACCGCAAGATATTTTTTTGATACCCCCTGCCAACAATAGATATTGACTTAATTTGCGACGACTATACTATATGTAGTGTTCTTACGGTGCATCACAGGCCAATCCTGACTATGCTTAAAAGGGCACCCGGTGCGATCATATTCAAGCCGGTACTGCCCCCGCAATTGTAAGCGGCGAGTCGTTTTCTATTCACCCCCGGTCATTCCGGGAAGGTTGAAAACGGCGCTTAAAGCCTCGAGTCTGGAAACCTGCCGCGCAAGGACATATGGCAATCACCGGGCAGGATGCACCGTTGAAGCGTTTGCGTTTTTTTGCGCAAACCCTTTCGCTTGTTTCTCTCCCGAATTTAGAACAGAATAAAAAAAATAGTAGGGGAAGATATGCTGACCAACGCTTATGACTTCGACAAAAACGGCAACCTGATCCATTTCGATCCCACGCGCAAAATCGTTTCCTTCCCTGAAACGCAGGAGCAAAAACAGCTCTACCGCAAAGCCGCCGAAATCCCGGAAAAGCCCAAATTCAGCCCCTCGCAGCTCACCCTCGACCACTCGCGCGATTCGCTACTCACCGATTTCGGCAAGGCCACGCTCGACGACCGCTACCTGCTCGAAAACGAATCCTATCAGGACATGTTCGCCCGCGTCGCCTGCGCCTATGCCGACGATGTGGACCATGCGCAACGCCTCTATGATTATATGTCGCGCTTATGGTTCATGCCCTCGACACCCATCCTTTCCAATGGCGGCGCCAAGCGCGGCCTGCCGATTTCGTGCTTCTTGAATACGGTCTCTGATAGCCTTGACGGCATCGTCACCACATGGAACGAAAACGTGCTGCTCGCCTCTAACGGCGGCGGTATCGGCACCTACTGGGGTTTTGTGCGCGGTGTCGGCGAACCTGTTGGCAGGGCTGGGAAAACGTCGGGTATCATCCCGTTCGTACGCGTCATGGACTCGCTGACGCTTGCCATTTCCCAAGGTTCGCTTCGCCGCGGATCGGCGGCGGTGTATATCGATGTGTATCATCCTGAAATCGAAGAGTTCTTGGAAATCCGCAAACCCTCCGGCGACTTCAACCGCAAGAGCCTGAACCTGCATCACGGCATCAACATTACCGATGAGTTCATGGAAGCGGTGCGCGAAGACACCGAGTTCGGCCTGCGCAGCCCGAAAGACAACCGCGTACTGAAAAAAGTCAACGCCCGCCAGCTCTTCCAGAAAATCGTCGAGATGCGTCTGCAGACCGGCGAGCCGTACCTCATCTTTATCGACACCGCCAACAAGGCGATGCCCAAGCACCAGCGCGAGCTGGGCCTGAAAGTCCGTATGAGCAATTTGTGCAGCGAAATCCTGCTTCCCACTGGCCCGGACCAGCACGGCAAGGAACGCACCGCCGTGTGCTGCCTGTCGTCGCTCAACGCCGAAACATGGGACGAATGGTGCAACGAGCCAATGATCGTCGAAGACGTGCTCCGCTTCCTCGATAACGTGTTGCAGGAATTCATCGACACCGCGCCGGACGGCATGGCGCGAGCCAAATATTCGGCGATGCGCGAACGCTCGGTGGGCTTGGGGCTCATGGGCTTCCACTCCTTCCTTCAATCCAAAAACATTCCGTTCGAAAGCGCGATGGCCAAATCGTGGAACATGCGTATTTTCAAACACATGCGCCGCGCAGCCGACGCCGCCAGCGTGCAGCTCGCCGAAGAACGCGGCGCGTGCCCGGATGCGCAGGAACGTGGCATTAAAGCCCGCTTCAGCCACAAAATTGCCATCGCGCCGACGGCGTCGATCAGCATCATCTGCGGTGGTACGAGCGCGTGCATCGAACCGATTCCCGCCAATATCTATACGCATAAAACATTGTCGGGTAACTTCGCGGTGAAGAACATTCACCTGCGTAAATTGCTGGTTGAGAAGGGCATGGACACCGATGCGGTGTGGCAATCCATTGTGGAATACGAAGGCTCGGTGCAACATCTCGACTTCCTCACCGTCGATGAGAAAGACACTTACAAAACGGCGTTTGAAATCGACCAGCGCTGGGTGATCGAACTTGCCGGTGACCGCGCGCCGTATATCTGCCAGGGACAATCGATCAACCTGTTCCTTCCCGCCGACGCGAACAAATGGGACTTACTGATGCTGCACTGGACGGCTTGGGAAAAAGGCGTCAAATCGCTGTACTATTGCCGCTCCAAATCCATCCAGCGCGCCGAGCAGGTCGGCAGCGACAACAAAGAGGCGAAAGCCATGAAGACCGAAAAAACCGACTATGAAGAATGTCTGGCCTGCCAGTAACTGCCGCCCCGTCGCATGACGGGGTCCACGTACAAGAACAGGCGGAACTACCGTTATCCAGACCCCGTCATGCGACGGGGTGACAAAAGGAGAATAAGATGACCGACTTCACCACCGCCAATCCGCTGAGCTTGCAGAACAAAGGCCTGATCGGCCTGCTCGACACTTCCGGCTCCTACAATATCGACCGCTATCCGTGGGCATATCAGGCATGGAAGCGCCAACAGCAGATTCACTGGATGGGCGAAGAAGTGCCGCTCGGCGAAGACATCAAGGACTGGAACGGCGATAAGCTCACCCCGCCCGAGCGTAATTTGCTCACGCAGATTTTCCGCTTCTTCACCCAGTCGGACATCGAAGTCAGTGATAATTATTTCAAGCGCTATATCCCGATCTTCCAGCCACTGGAAGTGCAGATGATGATGGCGGCGTTCACCAATATGGAAACGGTGCATATCGACGCTTATGCGCTGTTACTCAAAACGCTCGGCATGCCGCAGACGGAATTCAACGCCTTCCATGACTATGCCTGCCTGCGCGCCAAGGCCGACTACATGCACAGCTTCGGCACCAATACCTGCGCGGACGTGGCGCGCACACTCGCCATGTTCGGCGCGTTTACCGAAGGCATGGCGCTGTTTGCGAGCTTTGCGATGCTGATGAACTTCCCACGCTTCAACAAAATGAAGGGCATGGGGCAGATCGTCAGCTGGTCGGTGCGCGACGAATCGCTTCACTGCGAATCCGTCATTCGCCTGTACCATGAATGGGCTGACGAAACCGGCTGCGTGACCAAATCCGTTGCCGACGACATCACCGATGTCGGCAAGACGATGGTGGATCTGGAAGATAAGTTCATCGAACTCGCTTTTGAGTTGGGCGAAGTGCAGGGCATGAAGCCCAAGGACATCCAGTCCTATGTGCGCTACATCGCCGACTGGCGCTTCACGCAGCTCAAACTCACGCCCTGCTACGGGTATTTCACCGGCACCAACGGCGAATACACGCAGACCAAAGAACACCCGCTGCCGTGGCTGTCGGCCATGCTCAACGGCGTGGAACATGCGAACTTCTTCGAAGCCCGCTCGACCGAATACTCCAAAGCCGCTACAAAGGGCGACTGGCACGGCGAGGGCGGCGTCTGGGCGTCGTTCGATTCAAGGATTAAGAAAACCGCTTAGCGGCGAAGTTGCGACGGCTGGGTGCGCAGCGCGAACGGATCGTCCTGCAAGCCGTTGACGCTGAAGCTTAGGGACGGGCCGTTTTGCGGGCCGCTTGCTTGCTCCATCGCGCCGTCATCGGCGACGTGCGGATAGGGAACTTTATCATCAGGATCGCCAAATTTGGCCGTACCGTCTTTTTGCGTGGCGCTGGTGGTGTCGACATCGAAAGCCATCGCGGCATGGGGTGCGACAACTGCAAGCGCGGCAATCAGGAACAGGCGGAATAAGGGCATGAGGACCTCCGTTTGGGAGATTTTTTATAGTCCAATTTCCTGAGTATGCCAAGCGCGAAGCGTGGCGCGGTGGCCGACGCTGACGAGAATGCTGCGCGGCAGGCGCTCAATCAGCAAGCCATAAAGCTGCGCTTCGGCGGTATCATCGAGGGAGGCGGTGGCTTCATCGAGCAACAATACGGCGGGTTTTTGCAGAAGGATGCGGGCGAAAGCAAGCTTCTGTTGCTCGCCTAGCGACAGGCTATGGGACCAGCGGTCCTGACTGTCCAGTAGCGGAATGAGGCGCGCAAGGCCCACATCGGCAAGCGCCGCTTCGATGGCTTCCTGAGAGTAAATCCCAGCGCTGTGCGGATAGGCGATGATATCGCGCAGCGGCAGCAGCGGCAGGTATGGTTTTTGCGGTACGAACAGCACGCTGGCGTCCTGCGGCAGGGTGATAGCCCCCTGCCCGTACGGCCAGAGGCCCGCGATGGCGCGAAGCAGCGTGGTTTTGCCTTTGCCGGAGGGGCCAGTGATAAGCGCACGGTCACCGGGATTGAGGGTGAGCGACACATTGGATAATAGCGCCTCGTCCTGCAGCAGAGTGATGGTGAGGTTGCGGACCAAAAGCCTCTCGCCACCCGTGGCGCGTTCGATATCGGTGCGGGCCATGTCCTTATGCGACAGCTCCATCGCGTCGGTGAAGCCGATGAGGCGGTTAGTGGTGGCTTTCCAGTTGGCGAAGCTTGGATAGACGTCGATCAGCCAGCTCAGCGCATCCTGCACACGCCCGAAAGCGGACGCGGTCTGCATCAGCCCGCCGAGCTGAATGGCGCCGGAGAAATAGCGGGGTGCGGCGACTACGATGGGGAAGATGATGGCGATCTGGCTGTAGCCGGAGGTAAACCAGGTGAGCTGCTTTTGCTTGCGCATGATCTGGCGCCAGTTGCCGATGATAGCGGCGAAACGCTCGGTGAGCTGGGCGTTTTCGGCAGCCTCGCCCTTATAAAAAGCGATGCTTTCGGCGTTTTCGCGCAGGCGCACCATCGAAAAACGGAAATTTGCTTCGAAGCGCTGCTGGTCGAAATTAAGCGACACCAGCTTGCGGCCGATGAGGTGGGTAAGTCGCGTGCCGAGCATGGCGTAGACAATCGCCACCCAGAACATGTAGCCGGGAATGTGGAATTGCATGCCGCCGAGGGCGAAATCCAGCGTGCCGGACAGGCCCCACAGGATGGTGGTGAAGGACACTAAGGTCACGATGGAACTGAGCAAGCCGATGCTGAGCGTGAGCGTGCTGCTTGTGAAACCGTCAATATCGTCGGCGATGCGCTGGTCGGGGTTATCGGTGCTTTTGTAGATGACTTGCAAGCGATAATACGCATAGTTCGATAGCCACGCGTGCTGGTATTTTTGCGTCATCCAAGAGCGCCAGCGAATGTGCAGCATCTGGTTGAAATACTGGCGGTACACGGCCACCGCAATGTAGAAGACGGCGAGAATGCTGAACACGCCGAGCTGGTGTTCGAACTCGGGCAGGTTTTTGTCCTGCAATGCGTTGTAAAACCCATTATTCCACTGGTTGAAGAGTACCGACAGATACACCTGCCCGAGCGCGAGCGCGACAATCGTGCCCAGCAGTGCCCTGCCCTTCCAGCGGTCTTCGGATACCCAATAGGGCAGGATCAGACGCCATGTGGAACGCCAGTTGGTTTTCATGCCATCACCATGCAGTCATGGGTGCGCTTGCGGCCCAGCAGCAAAATCGCGTAAGCGATGCTGACGGTAACGCCGAGGATGGCGATGATGGGGAAGCTTTCATGCGAATGTGACATGCTGATGCCGGTGGAAATGACCGCACCGACTCCGAGCTGTAAAAAGCCGAGCAATGCCGAAGCGCTGCCGGCGTTTTTAGAAAACGGTGCCAGCGCAATGGCAGCCGCGTTGGGATAGGTGATGCCCGCGCAGGCGAGGAAAATAAAGAACAGTACCATCGTGGCCACCAGCCCGTACCAGCCGTTATAGGTGCCGACGAGGAACACCACGCCGATGATCGCCTGAATGGTGAGCACACGGATAAACAATGTTTCGCTGTTCATGCGGCGAAGCAGCAGGCCGTTGAACTGGCTGCAACCGATGAAACCGACGGCGATGATGGCGAAAACGCCGCTATAGGCCTGAGCTGACATGTGGAAGTTTTCCATGAAAATGATAGGCGAACCGGCGACATAGGTAAAAAGACCAGCGAAGGAAAACGCACCCGCAAAGGCGTAAGTCGCGAATTTCGGGTGTTTGAGGATGGCGACATATTCGGCCACGATGGGGCCGAATTTGAGTTCGATGCTGGGATCGGGCGCGTGGCTCTCAGGGAGCAAAAACCAGATGAGCGCGACCACGGCAGCGACGATGGCGGCCATGATGAAAAACACGAAACGCCAGCCGATATAAATCATCACCATGCCGCCGATGCTGGGCGCGCAGAGCGGCGACACCGCGATAAATAAAAACATCAGCGACAGGATCTTAGCACTCTCATTGACCGGGAAAAAATCCCGTACCATCGCAAGCGAAGCGACCGCGGCGGCGCACCCGCCCAATCCTTGGATAAAGCGAAGCACCACCAGCGATTCGATAGTCGGCGCCATCGCGCAGCCAGCGGAAGAAATGATGAAGAGTCCGAGGCCCGCAAAGAGCGGTTTTTTGCGCCCGTAGCGGTCGAGCAGCGGGCCGTAGAACACTTGCCCTAAGGCCATGCCTATAAAATAGCTCGATAGCGTCAGCGAAATCATCGTGCCTGGCACGGAAAAATCATGCGCGAGCTGCGGGAAAACTGGTAGGTACATGTCGATGGCAAACGGGCTGATGACGCTGAGCGCACCAAGCAAGCACACAATAAATAAACGGGACGGAGTGGCGGTCACGGCTGCTCTTCACGAAAGGTTCGAACAGGTTGTAGCCTTTTTTGGGCCTATCCGACAGCTTTTTTTGCAAGCTGGCTTACTGCCATTCGGTTCTGTCGGTTTTCATTTTTTGTTCTGCCTGTCACAGCGCGTATTATTCAAACTAAACTGCGTAAAGTTTCAATATGGATATGGTCTTTATCGCGTCCTGATGTTTTTTCTGCCCTAACCGGCTTACGCCCTTATTCCTAGACGCCTAGAGTAATCAAGACCCCCAGCTAACATTCAATGAGGAGCCCTTCAATGTCCCGCCATCATTATCACAATATCCGCAACGAAACCAAGCAGCATTTGCTCGAAGTCGAAACACTGATCGAAAGCAAAGAGGCCGCCAAAACTCTGAAAGCGGATTTGCTGGAACATAACAATGTGATTAAAGTTCATGCAACCGGCGAAGACACGCGCGAAAATAACAAAGAAAAATATTCCCCGTATGCCGATGAAAACATCAAGCGTGTCGATGAAATGGAACGTATCGCGGCTAATACGGCATCTATCGCAGCCGCAGTGAAAAAACCTGCGCAGGAGCTTATCTCGCCCGTGGCGCAAGCGATGAGCGATAACGTTAAACAGGTATTTGACATCCAGCGCCAGTATGTCGCTCTTGCGATGGAAGGCTGGGGCAAATTGCTAGGCATCAACACCAGCTTTATCAAATAGGAGCGCGGTATGGCAAACACAGCAGAAAAACCACCGTCAATTTCGTACAGCCAGCAGACGAAACAGACCGCCAAAGAACAGCGCGATATTCAGCAGCAAGTGGCAGGCGCCGACAAGCGCGCGCCGAAAAAAGAAAGCAAGCAGGCCATGCAGGCTGGCGCGCGCGAATATCCGCAACCACCGATGGAACCGCAACACCTAGACAAACCCGGACTGCAGTCAGACCTCAAACTCGCGCCCATGTGCGACGCGCCTTATTATAAAGGTTCACAGAAATTGCAGGATATGGCGGCCATTATCACGGGCGGCGATTCAGGCATAGGCCGGTCGGTAGCAATTTTATATGCGCGCGAAGGCGCGGACGTGGCTATCGTCTACCTTGCCGACGAGCAAGAAGACGCCGCAGAAACCAAACGTCTCGTTGAAGCCGAAGGCAAGCGCTGCCTACTGATTCCGGGCGATGTCACCAATCGGGCATTTTGCTTCAGCGCCGTGGAAAAAACCGTGGCGGAATTCGGCAAGCTCGACGTGCTGGTCAATAATGCAGCTTTCCAGATGCACGTGTCGCGCTTCGAAGATTTGACCGAAGAGCATTTCGACAAAACTATTAAAACCAATCTTTACGGCTATTTCCACATGGCGCAAGCGGCCATCGGCGTAATGGGTAAAGGCGGGGCCATCGTTAATACCGGTTCGGTGACAGGACTGATGGGCAATAAGGATTTACTCGATTATTCGATGACGAAAGGCGGCATCCATGCTTTTACCCGGTCGCTTGCCACGCATTTGATTCCGTATGGCATCCGCGTCAATGCTGTGGCTCCAGGCCCGGTATGGACACCGCTGAATCCTTCCGATAAAGAGGGCGAAGACATCGTGCATTTCGGTGAATCGACGCCGATGAAACGCCCGGCCCAGCCAGAGGAAATCGCGCCCGCTTACGTGTTCCTCGCAAGCCCGCATTGTTCGAGCTACATCACCGGCGAAATCCTGCCGATCATTGACGGTTATAATGGTGGCTAGTACCGCATACCCTTCGGACGTCCAGCACAAGCGAACGCCGCATCCGCGCCGCAAGTGGATTATTATGGGCACCTTGCTGGTCCTTTTTATAGGTGGACTAATCGCGGCCCGCCTGTATCTGAACGTCTGGCTGCCTCGCTACGTCAACCACGTGCTTAATAATATCAAAGGTTATGAAGGTTCAGTCGAAGGCATCGACATCGCATTGTATCGCGGTGCTTATGTTATCCATAATCTGAAACTGTTTAAAACCACTGGCAAAATTCCCGTGCCGTTTATCGATGTGGAAAAAGCGGATCTATCGATTGAGTGGGGCGCGCTGTTCCACGGGCGTATTGTGTCGAATCTCGACCTTGAAAAACCGGTGATTAACTTCGCGGTCGATAAATCCGGCAAAACTACGCAGACTGGTGCCAATGTCGATTGGACTAAACCGATCAAGGATTTGGCCCCCGTCGACATCAACATCGTGAATTTCCACAATGGCAAGCTCACCTATCAGGATTTTTCGGCGACACCAAAGGTCAATATCTACATCCATAACATGGCAGGCGAAGTACGAAACTTGCGCAATGTCGTGGAAAAATCCGAACCTTTACCTTCTACTATCCTCGTGCACGGCGATTCCATCGGCCACGGCGCGCTGAATATCAAAGGCAGGATGAACATTCTGAAAGAAGTGCCGGACATGGACCTCGACGCCAAGCTTGAAAACGTAAATCTCACAGCGTTGAGCGATTACAGTAACGCCTACGCATCGGTCGATATTCGCGGCGGCAAGCTTAGCGTGTATTCTGAAATCAAGGTCAAGGACAACCATGTCAGTGGTTATGTCAAACCCATTGCCAGCGATATTTCGCTGATCGATTTGCGCAAGGAGACCAACCCACTGAAGCTCGCGTGGGAATCGGTCGTTGCCGTCGTGGTGGATATTTTTACTAACCGTTCGCATGACCAGTTTGCTACCCGCATCCCGCTGAACGGAAATCTCGATTCGATTAAAACCAATACATGGACAGCCATCGGCGGCATTATTCGCAATGCTTTCGTTCAGGCGTTGAGCAAAGGGTTGGACCCGTCAGGCCCGGGAGATAAAAAATAAGATACAATTTAATGGGCGGTTTTTATTTCCATCGCCTGATGTGTGTTGCAGGAGCCAGCCACGGAACACGCGCTGCATACATATTTTCCCACGGCTTTTAAGTCAAGAATCGCCACATGATTACCCTCGACGCTGATGCCGTGGTCTTTGAGCTTTGCGATGGTGCGCGAAAAGGTTTTCACCTCCATGCCCAGCCGCGAGGCGATCAGTGTTTTGCTGTAAGGCAGTTCAAATCCCGCTTGGTTGAAATCATAAAGCACGCACATGCGTTGTAAGAAACACGCTACTAGCTGGGCTGCCGACATTGCTGCCTGATGCTCTGCTTCCACTTCGGCAAGATGCAGCCGCGCCGCCACCAAGGACAAAAGGTTGAGCGCGAACGTACCGTTTTCACGCGCCATTTCTTTGACCCGCGCCACTGGAAATTCTAATAATTCACTGTCTTCAACCGCCACGCCGCTAGTGCGCCGTCCGTGGCACGCGTCCATGATTTCATCTTCGCATAGCGGCTGGCCAGCCTTGACCAGCGCGATGGTTTTTTGCTGGCCCTCATGCGTGGTGCGGAACAACTGTACGCTGCCGCAGGTAATCAGATACAGGCTCGTCACCGGATCGCCATGCGCGAACAGAAGTTCACCGCGTGTTAACCGGCGAGTGCGCGCGTGGCGCATGAACGCCGCCTTGTCACTTGCCGCAAGCCCCGCAAATAGTGACGCCGAATCAACCGGATACATACCTATTCCTCATGCAATTTCGTTAGTTCTTCCATAGCCCACGCCCCGCGCAAACGCATTTGATCGCGATCAAGGTGGGCGCCGCGCGGCCATGTTTCAATAGATCATACGCTTTTTAAGGGGACTGTATGGAAGTTATTTTTTTTGGAATACCAATGCTTATTGCAGGAATGATGCTCGTTATGGGTGCACCGTTCGTTTACTTCCTCAAGCGCGACCGCGAATGGGACGCCGCCAGCCAAAAATCGCTGGATATCTGGTACCATTAAGCGGCTTTGAAGCAGTTTTGCGAGTGGTCGTTGACAAGGCCGGTCGCCTGCATGAAGGCGTATATAATCGTGCTGCCTACAAAGCTCATGCCACGTTTTTTGAGGTCTTTGCGAAGCGCATCCGATTCTTTCGTCGTGACCGGTACTTTGGCATGCTTGCGCACTAGCGGCGTGCCACCGACAAAACGCCAGACATACGCGTCGAACGAGCCGAATTCTTTCTGGATGGCCAGAAACGCAAGGGCGTTTTTACGCACGGAAAAGACCTTAAGCCGGTTGCGGATAATGTCGCCGGCTGCAAGCACCTCTTCGAGCTGCGCGTCGGTCATCTTCGCGGCCTTGGCCACGTCGAAGTTTTTGAACGCTTTTCGGTAGCCTTCGCGGCGCTTTAAAATTGTGTACCAGCTGAGCCCAGCCTGCGCGCCTTCGAGGATTAACATCTCAAAAAATAAGCGGTCGTCATGCACGGGCTCACCCCATTCGGTGTCGTGGTAGAGCATATAATCCGGCTTACCCTCAGGCAGCCACGCGCAACGTGTTTTCATGAGAGCCTTCTTGAACTTATTGGCAAGCACACTAAATACCAATATTAGGCCTGAATAATAGCATAAGTCTACCATGACCGTTCACCTGATCAAACTCTGCGTCGGCGCCGACACGTTGGCCGAACTAAGCGACTGGCAATCCCAGCGCCTCAAGGAATTCAAACGTGCCAAAACCACGCCCGAGCTGATGCACATTACCCGCAGCACCCCGAAACGAGCCGAAGAAGTGCTCGCGGGCGGCTCACTTTACTGGGTGATCAAAGGCTTCATCTGCGCACGTCAGGAAATTATCGAACTTCGACCGGTGACGCGGGGGGGCATACCGTCTTGCGGGCTGATGCTCGACCACGAGATGGTACGCGTTAACCCCCGCCACTACCGCGCGTTTCAGGGCTGGCGTTATCTTGCGGCCCATGAAGCGCCGAAGGATCTTATCCTTGGCAAAAACGACGACGACATGCCCGACGCCATGCGCCAGAAACTGGCATCACTGGGATTGCTTTAGCCGCTGCGGCCCGAAGCTTTATCTATAATGCCCGTTATTGATAAATTCCTCGGCTCATAAACAGTGAATCATGATTACCGTAAAAATTTATTTTATCAACCCCTTGAGGGATGATTACGCAAGCCGCTTGACATGCAACCTTTAGTTGCATAATGAATCTATGGCCCCCAGTGAAGACACATTGTTCAAAGCACTCACCGATGTCAGCCGCCAACTGCTTAATCGGCTGCACAAAACGGCGGGGCTGACGGCATCACATTCACGCTACACCCTAAAACATTTTTGCGCTGCGAAGCGCTGTAATCGATGCCTTGCGAACGACACTGGCGAGTGCGGGAATCGAAGATTTGCGCATCCTATTCAATGCAGGCAGGACATATCCATATCCTCTTTACCCCATTTCATCAGGTTCGTGGCATAGCGCAGGTGATACGCCGATGGGTTATTCGGATTGCGCTGCCGGGGATTCGGCAAAGCCGCCGCCAGAAACGCCGCCTGCGACCAGCTCAGCGCCCTGGCGGATTTATGAAAATAGTTCTGCGACGCGGCTTCGATGCCGAAAATGCCGTTCCCCCATTCGGCGATGGAAAGGTAGTTTTCCATCATCCGCTTTTTCGACCAGAGAGCACTCAGGTACATGGCCATCGGGATTTCGATCGCCTTGCGGATGTAGGATTGCTGCGGCCAGAGGAACAGGTTCTTGGTCACCTGCATCGCAATGGTGGATGCCCCGCGCGTCGGGCCGTCTTCGGTCGCATCCTCGATGGTGTGGCCAAGGCTGTGCCAGTCGACACCGTGATGTACGCAGAACTGGCTATCTTCCGCCCGCATCACCATGCGCACCAGCGCCGGGCTGACCCGGCTTAGCGATACCGGCGTATAGTGCACCTTCTCCAGCGTCACCCAGCGCGTCAGCATCAGCGTCGAAATCGGCGGCACAAAAATATACATAATGCTCAGCGTCACGACGATAAGCGCGTATAGGGCAGCCATAAAAGTAAGGATATGCAGAATTTTTTTCATGCCGCCGAGGGGAAGTCCGTGATCTGATTTCTAGTGACTATATTGAAAATACTTGGCTTTCCCACCAATTATTACTATATCAGCAGCATGGATGACATGATGATCAAGCTACAGACGATTGTGGGATATCAGGAAGAGGATATCGCCAATCTAAGCAAAGAGCTTTACACGCAGCAGCAGGAACTGACCAAGCTTAAGCAGCAAATGGCACAGTTGACGGAACGTTTCCGCTCCATGCTCGATGCCGCCGACAACACCCACGACAAAACCCCCGAGCCGCCGCCGCATTATTAATCAAGCCCCTGCACGTACAGCTCCTCCACCTTCGTCCGCGCCCACGGCGTGGCGCGCAGGAAGGTGAGGCTGGAGTTGATGCTGGGGTCGTGGGTAAAGCAGCGGACAGGAATCAACCGGCCTAAGGTTTCCCAGCCATGTTTTTCAACCAGCGTCGTGACGATGGCTTTTAGGGTTATCCCGTGCAGCGGGTTATTCGGCTGGGTATCCACCATTAATCGGCGGCTTTAACGCGGATTTTTCTCTGTTCCAGCATGCTGCCGTTTAGCGCCTTGATGGCAGCAGCCGCTTCGTGCGCTACCGCCATTTCGACAAAGCCGAAGCCTTTCGAATTGCCGGTATTCGGGTCCATCACCAGATCGCAGGCCCTGATATTGCCGTATTTTTTGAAAAGTTTAGCCAGCGCATCTTCGCTAAAGCTGCGCGGTAGGTTGAGGACGATTAGTTTCATGATGGTTCCTTGGTTACTTCGTTTCTTTTCCTGCCTTGCGCTTGAGCCAGCGCTTGCCGTTGCCATCGGCCAGCATGAAAATCTGGTCTTTGCTATCGTGATTGGCATACGACATGGTGATGATATAAAATTCTATTCTAACCATTTCCGAGATCTTTATCTTATTGCCCCATAAAAATTAGTCAAAGCTGTGTCTCTGTCTGGAGTGTTAGGTGCACTATCCATAAGTTTTCTAGCAGTTTGCACGACATCTTGGGAGCCAAAGATTTTTGTTACATTAAGATAATAACCAAACATCTTTTCATTTTTCGGGCCCGGCTCGATTTCAGCATCGTAAAGAGCCTTAGTCATACCGAGGTACGCTTCGCGTTTTTCCTGATATAGCTGGGCTGCGGCGTCAGATTTCTTTGAAAGGAAATGATTCACTATTGTGGTCAGTAATGATCCTATGCCAAGGCCACCAAATAGAGCTAAAATCCATTGCATCGATAAGCCCTAATGTATTCAGTAAAAATGGCGGAAGCGGTGAGATTCGAACTCACGGAGGCTTGCACCTCGCTAGTTTTCAAGACTAGTGCCTTAAACCACTCGGCCACGCTTCCCTGCGTTAGAAAATAGCGGTTATTCGGGATTTCACAACCGTTAATTGATTTAAGCGACGATGATGGTTTTGATGTTAAGAAATTCGCGCATGCCGAAGGAGGAGAGTTCGCGTCCATAGCCGCTTTCTTTAATGCCGCCAAAGGGTAAGCGCGGATCGGAGCGGACCATCATATTGACGAAGCACGCACCCGATTCCATCTGTTCGCGTGCGATCAGCTCGCCGTGAGCGGTGTCTTTAGTGAAGACCGCGCCGCCTAAACCGTAGACGGAATCGTTGGCGATGTAGATGGCTTCGGCCTCGTCCTTGGCCGGGATAATGACGGCGACGGGGCCGAACATTTCTTCTTCATACGCGGGCATGCCTTTTTTCACATTGGTCAGGACCGTAAGCGGGTAGAACGCGCCCTTGCCTTCGGGGACTTTGCCGCCCAGCAATAGCCGCGCACCGGATGTGATCGAGCGCTGGACCTGATCGTGAATTTCATCACGAAGTTCGGTGCGCGACATGGGGCCAACAGTGGTGGCGGCATCCATCGGGTCGCCGATTTTTTGTTTAGAGAAAATCTCGACGATTCCGGCTTCGAAACGCTCTTTCAGACTTTCCGCCACGATCAGGCGCTTGGCCGAAACGCAGGACTGGCCGCAATTGAGCATTCGGCTGGCTGCGATGGTCTTAATGGCGTGTTCGATATCGGCGTCGGCTAAAACAATATAAGCGTCGGAGCCGCCGAGTTCGAGTACGGTTTTCTTCAAATATTTTCCCGCGAGCGAGGCGACTGATTTACCCGCCGGCGTGCTGCCGGTAAGGGTGACTGCGGCTACTTTCGGATTCGAAATGACCTCTTCGCAGCGTTTGCCGGGGATGAGCAGTGACTGGAAAGCATGCTCAGGAAGTCCCGCATCGCGGAAGACCGATTCGATGGCCAGCGCGCAGCCGGGGGTGTTGGAGGCATGCTTGAGCAAACCGACATTGCCCGCCATCAGCGATGGAAAGGCAAAACGTAAGACCTGCCAGAAAGGGAAGTTCCACGGCATGACGCCAAAAATGATGCCCAAAGGTTGGAAAGTGACGTAGCTTTTGCTATATTCGGTAGGTATATGCTCATTTTTGAGGATGTTTGGGCCGTTATCGGCGAAATATATGGCCGTAGAGGCACATTTTTCGACCTCAGTAATAGCTTCTTTCAGGGTTTTACCCATTTCCTCGCTGATTACCTGGCCAAACTGGTCTTTTTTAGCCAATAATATGGCATTGACCTTGCGCAGGTAGTCGCTTCGTTCCGCAATCGAAACCTTTTTCCATTTCAGAAAGGCCTGATGGCCCTGTTCGATGATCTGCTGGACCTGTTCGGGCGTGTGCTCGGGATAGTCACGGATGACAGCTCCGGTGGTGGGATTGATACTGGTTTGCATAGGATTCTTCGAGGTTGTTATACCTCTTCATTCTAGCCAAAAAGTATTAATTTTCGATGTGCTTAGCTATGCGCGCGTTTGCCCGTTCCCATAAATAACGTATTTATAGGTAGTTAGCTGCTCAGCGCCGACGGGTCCGCGAGCGTGGAGCCTGCCGGTGGAAATACCGATTTCGGCACCGAAACCGAACTCGCCGCCGTCGGCAAATTGCGTGGAGGCGTTATGCATCACGATGGCGCTGTCGACTTTGCGCAGGAAGCTGCGGGCGGCTTTCATATCGGTGGTGATGATAGCATCGGTATGGTGCGAGCCGTGGCGGTTGACGTGATCGATAGCTTCGTCCAGATCTTTCACCAGCTTGATGGAGATTATGGGGGCGAGGTATTCGGTGTCCCAATCCTCGTCGGAAGCTTTTTTAATGCGCTTGTCGATCTTGCGAGACGCGTCGTCGCCGCGCATTTCGCAACCAGCTTTGGAAAGCGCCTCGGCGAGAGCGGGCAGGAAGGTTTTGGCAATGGTTTCGTCGATCAGCAACGATTCGGTGGCACCGCAAATGCTTACGCGGCGCATCTTGGCGTTCATGAGCACGGCCACCGCCATGTCCTTGTCGGCCTTTTTATGGATATAGGTGTGGCAGTTACCGTCGAGGTGCTGGATGGTCGGAATGCGGCTTTCTTCCATCACGCGCTTGGTCAGCGACTTGCCACCGCGCGGGACGATGATGTCGATCAGCCCGGTCATGGTGAGCATTTCGCCGACAGCGGCGCGATCGCGCGTAGGCACGAGCTGGACGGCGTCGACGGGGAGTTTAGCGGCTTTTAAGCCCGCATGCAGGCAGGCGACGATGGCTTGCGACGAGTGCAGCGATTCGGAACCACAGCGCAGGATGGCGGCGTTGCCAGCCTTAAGGCTGAGTGCTGCCGCATCGGAGGTTACGCCCGGGCGGGCTTCGTAAATGATGCCGATGACGCCCAGCGGAATGCTGACGCGCTGGAGCACGAGGCCGTTGGGGCGCTCCCATTCATCGAGTTTTTTGTTCACGGGGTCGGGTAGGGTGACGACGGTTTCCAAGCCAGCCGCCATGCCCTCGATGCGTTTTTTGTCGAGGGTCAGGCGCTCAAGCTGGGCGCTGTCGAGCTTTTTGAGCGTGCCGTATTCGATGTCTTTTTCGTTGGCGGCGAGAATTTTATCGGCGTTATCGCGGATGGCCATCGCGGCATGGACGAGCGCTGCGTCCTTCTGCGCGTTTGTGGCTTCGGCCATGATAATGTACGCGGCGCGGGCTTTGCGGCCAATCGCTTGCATCTGATCATGAATTTCAGAATTGAGGGTCACGACTTTTGATTTCATAGGGGGCTATTATAGCCTATCCTATTCCTTCTGGCTACCGGCGGCTTGCTCCGGCGCGGAAAGTGCGTTTTTACCGGATACGACAAGGGTTTGGCAAATAACATCGGGCAGCGACTTTCGCCGCGGATGCAGCGCGATAAAAATGGCGCTGCCCGCAAGCGCCAACCCGGTCGCCTCCAAGGAAAGATTGCACGTTTCGTTGACCGGCTCCTGCACGTTGACCATAAAATCATGCCAGCGTTTCTGCTCGGCTTCGCTCAGCGCTTCATGGTTTTCCATCTTCGTGTGGATGCGCCCCGTACCCTCGCGGAAATCGTAACGGTCGCTAAGCACGAATGGCCAGTAAAGATAGTAAAACAGCAGGTACGGAATGAACGGCAACAAACCGTAAAAGGCGCGCGCCACGGTACGGTTCTGGGTGAGCCGCGTGCCGTCGGCATCGTCGACCACGGCAATCCGGCATAGCATTTTGCCGGGCGTAGCTCCCCATTTGCGCGGGATGCCGACATGATAGGAAAAATAGACGATCAGGTTATTGACCAGCCCTAAGCCGATAGGCTGCCACGTATAGTAAATATGGTGCCACATCACCTTGTAGCATAAAAACAGAAGCGCGTAATCTATGGCGCCGGCGAGGTAACGTGACCCAGCGGATGCCGTGACCGCTCTCACTCCAGCACCATGTCGTCGCGGTGCACGAGCACGTCTCGGCGCTTGAAGCCGAGGATAGCCTCGATGTCGTGGCTTTTCTTGCCCTGAATGCGGCGGGCGTCTTCCGAAGCGTAGGCGATCAGGCCTTTGGCAACGATACGTTTCTGGCTGTCGCAAATCAGCACAGCGTCCCCGCGGGAAAACTCGCCGTCGATACCGGTGACACCCGCAGGCAGCAGGCTTTTGCCGGATTTGAGCGCGGTGACCGCACCGTCGTCGACGGTGATAGAACCGGCCGGATGCAGCGAGCCTGCAATCCAGTGTTTGCGGGCCGAAAGCGGGCTGACCGAGGCGCGGAACCGACTGCATTTGCCACCGTCCACAAGAGTTTTCAGCGGATGCAGGAGGGTGCCGCGCGCGATGATCATGTTGCAACCGGCATGCATGGCGATCTTAGCGGCGGCAAGTTTGGTAATCATGCCGCCAGTGCCGCCCGCATTGAGGGAGCCACCGGCCATGCCGTCGATTTCAGGGGTAATTTCTGAAATTTCTTCGATGAGAACGGCGTCCGGATTCGCTGTCGGGTCGGCAGTGTAAAGCCCGTCGATGTCGGAAAACAGGATAAGCAGATCGGCACCCGCCATCTGCGCGATGCGTGCGCTCAGGCGGTCGTTGTCGCCGAAACGGATTTCGGCGGTGGCCACCGTGTCGTTTTCGTTGATGATGGGGATGGCGTGCAGCTCCAGCAGCGTGTCGATGGTGTTGCGGGCGTTTAAATAACGGTCGCGCTCGATGCTGTCATCGGCTGTGAGCAGCAGCTGGGCGACTTTGATGCCGTGGCGGGCGAGCGATTTGGCCCATGCCTCGCACAGCGCAATCTGGCCGCAGGCGGCGGCGGCTTGTTTTTCTTCCAGATGCAGCAGGGATTTGGCTTTCAGCCCAAGCTGCAAGCGCCCCAGCGCCACAGCGCCCGAGGTGACGACAATGATTTCCTTTCCCGTAGCCTCCAACGCTTTGATATCGTCGGCCAGCGCATCCAGCCACGCGGTGCGCACGCTGCCCGCAGCCTCGTCGGCCAGCAGTGAGGACCCGATCTTAATGACAATGCGTTTGGCTGTGCTTATCATGGTAAAGCCTTAAGGTTCAACTAGTTCCACCAGTAACACAGAAGAGTTAAATATGTCGATAGCCAGCTGGGATGATTTTTATGAAAATAGCGCTGCCAGCGGTTTTTTTATGGAAAGTGGCGATGAGATGCTAGCCGTGCCGGGATAATTTATCCACCAACGGCAGCAAATTAGGTTAATTTTAAAGGCTTATTGCTAAACTTAACATATAAATTGACTAATCATAATAGACTATGTAGTATGATTATGAATCATGCGGGGGAACAGCCTATGCCGATGTGGAGTGAAAACCAGTCCAAAGCGAAATTCCAGCACGCCTCGCTCGGCGGCAATGACGTGTCGTTTTCCAGCGAGCCCAACTCCAAAGGCAACTACAAAGACGCCAACAACGACCCTCTCAACCACGATCGCGGCTTCATCGCCGAAATGCCGGTCAGCACCGAACATCGCACGAAGGAAATCATTACCGACGTGATCGAGGCGGGCAAGGTGGCCGCCGCCGCTGCGACCGAGGCGATGGATAATGCACGTCAGGCCGCGCAGAACGCCGGGGAAATTTTCGACCCGCGCGACGGGCTCGGCGGCACCACAGGCACCATTGTGATCTATAATCCGCAGAGCTTCACCGTCGACATCGGAAGCCGCGGCGACAGCCCCGCCTTCTTGATGCTGGACGACGGCAACAAAGTCGCAGCCATCAAACTCACCACCGGCGTCGACGCGCAGCGCAATAAAATTTCCAACAGCCTCAACGCCCCGCCGGGAACGAAACCCACACGCGAAGGAACCTACCAGATCGGCAGCAACCCGGAATTCATCGGCACCATCGATCTGCAAACCGTGATCGATCAGGCCGTCGCTGAGTATGGGCTCAACACCGCCACCCTCACATCTGGTTTGCTGGTGGCCTCCGACGGCATCCTGAAGCCCTATCCGGCTAACGGCGACCTGACCATGCAGGACGAACAGGAAATGGCCGTACGCCACTACGAACAAGCTAAACAGGCGTGCGCACATAACATCGCCGACGGCATTACCCGTGCTGTGATCAAAGGCGGCAGCAAGGACAACATGACCAACCAGTTCGTCGCAGATATCCAGAAAGGCAAAGGCAAGCCGCTGGCGATGGTGGTGACCGACGGGTATTACGTCAATGGCTTTCTCGTCGCTGAGCATGCAATTAAGGCGATGGAAAAAGTGGTGCAGAAAGAAATCGGTATCGCCGCCCTCAGCGAAGCCAGCGTGATCAAAAAAGGCACCGATTACTGTATCAGCTTCAGCGACCCGAGAATATCGCCGCCGGAAAAAATTAACTATTTAGAAGCAATCAAACACGAATTGCATGAGGGTAACCACGCCAATCCAATGGTGGCCGATATTTCACGCGATACGCTGGTGGTCAAAGGAGCTACGCCGCATGCGGCGAATTTGCTGGATGAGATTGCCATGCAGCAGGGTGTCAGGCGCTAATCACCAAGCATTAATCATCCCAGGCGCTGGCGACAGGAATCTCGATTTCGTCGATTTTTTCCTGCTCACGTTTTTCGCCGATAACGGTAAGCATTTCACGTAACACATCCGTCACGCCCGCGCCCGACACACCTGAAATCTGCCAGATCTTTTTTTTGCTGGCTTTTTTAAGCGCGGCGGATTTTTCCTTGATCTCTTCGTCGGTCAGCGCGTCGCATTTATTAAGCGCGACGAGCTCGGGTTTTTTGGCCAGTTCGGAACTGTAGGCTTTAAGCTCCGCACGGATGGTTTTATAAGCGGTGACCACATCTTCCTGCGTGCCGTCGATCAGATGCAGCAGGATGCCGGAACGCTCGACATGGCCTAAGAATTTAAGCCCGAGGCCCACACCTTCATGCGCGCCTTCGATCAGTCCCGGAATGTCGGCAAGCACGAATTCGCGGCCGTCGACATAGACCACACCCAGCTGGGGGGCGAGCGTCGTGAAAGGATAATCGGCAATCTTCGGTTTGGCGCGCGAGGTGGCGGCGAGGAAGGTGGATTTACCAGCGTTTGGCAGACCCAGCAGGCCAGCATCTGACATCAGTTTCAAGCGAAGCCAAAGCCAGAGTTCCGGACCTTCTTCACCGGGCGTTGCGGTGCGCGGGGACTGGTTGGTAGAGGTTTTAAAACATTCGTTACCAAGCCCGCCCTGCCCGCCTTGGGCGATGACGATTTTCTGGCCTACTTTGGTAAGGTCAGCGATGAGTGTTTCGCCGTCTTCAGCGAAGATTTGCGTGCCGATAGGCAACTGCATGATCATGTCCGGCGAGGAGGCGCCGTAGCAGCTGGAGCCCATGCCATGCTGACCTTTTTTAGCTTTGAAATGCTGCTGGTAACGATAGTCGATCAGGGTGTTAAGACCCGAGACGCATTCGGCAATGACGCTGCCGCCGCGCCCGCCATTGCCACCGTCTGGGCCACCCAGCGGAATGAATTTTTCACGACGAAAGCTCACGCAGCCATTACCGCCATTGCCTGCTTTTACGTAAACCTTTGCTTCGTCTAGGAATTTCATGTTTTTTAATCGTTTTTACCAGTTTCTGCGTAGCTTATAAGCCGAAACAGGGAAAAAGACCACGATTATCGTACAAATACCTAGGAATTAAGCGGTGCCGGACACGGCAGCCTTGGCAGGCTGCTAATGAGCGACTTCGCTGGCAAGACCTGCTTTATCGACATTACCTTGCTGTAGACCAGCTGATCGGCTGCCGCTACACCCACCTCAATGGCAATTTTCCTTTTTTTCAGTAATATCGCCTGTCACAAGACTCGACACGCCACCACCTCCGCCTCCGCAATAAAGCCCCCCGCTAGCCCGGCATCCCCCATGCCTGGCTTTTTTATTTCCCCGCTAATAAGCTGAAACTACTGAATGTATTGCAAGCAGCTAGGTTATTGTTGTAATTTAGTCTTATTCTGGCTAATTAATTGCCTTCCTTAAGGTATGCCGCCTTAGCTCAGTTGGTAGAGCACCGCATTCGTAATGCGGGGAGCGCCTGGGCAACCGTGGCAAAGAGTGTTTGATAGGTCAAAAGGTTAGAATATTATAATGTCGCTGATTTCTCTGCCGTGTCAGCGCCATGTCAGCAAAAGGTTTGCAATAGTTTGGTATTGTTTGTAAATCGCTTGTTATGCCGTCTTAGCTCAGTTGGTAGAGCACCGCATTCGTAATGCTTAAGCCAAACTATTTAAGCTTCACTCTTATCCGCAGAAATTCTCGTTTTATTAGTCCCCATAGAATCTTCAATGTAGGAAAAGTACGGTATTGATACGGAGTCGCTGAATTTGTGCGCTCACCAGCCGCTTCGTTTGATAATAGTCCAGCGTGATGTGTAAGGGCGTAATGGTCGCCTTCATCTACCGCAACGTATTCTGAATGGGCAGGTAATATATTTTGAGCGATTGGATTAGGCGTATTGGGATTATGTACTAATGTCATTGGTCGAGAGCGGCCTAGCAACAGATTTTCGTCTACATCGACCGCCCAAATAGCACTTATCGATGAAAATTCTGGGTCTAGGAATGTATCTGTCGGCACTTGAGCACCGTTAGGCTTAGGAATATAGGGGCGATCTTGATGCCCAGCACCAGTACTTTGCATTGTATTGCGATCAATACGAATTTCCCAAGGCCCTACACGAAATGCTGCCTCAACTGCGAATGGGAACTGGCTAATCCCTTCTATTTGTGGAAATGCAGGCCCGCGTAATAATCGCCCATTTACCGCAATAACATAGGCATCGTCAGCGCCTATAATCCCATTTTCAATATAAGTTCTTTGCTTTAAGGCCTTTGTCTTAATAGCGGCTGTCCAACGCAGTAGCATTTCTACATGAGGAAACGTCCAAGAACCGTTTGTAAGTGGGTTAAGCCATTCAGCCGGAATGCCGTGAGGTTCCGGGCATATTACCTCTATCCATATTCTTTGCCCGTTGGAATCTAATAAGAAATCCGGCCCTTCATTTTGGTGAAGCGGTGTAAGCCCTACCTTTATTAGCTCCTGAGCCAGTAGGATTTCTGAGAGTTGCTGCCAATATACGTAATCACTTTTGGAGCATATTCTTTGCTCGATATTGTTATCAGCAAGTCCAAGCGCAATATGCTGCTTATAAGCTGCTTCAATCTCGTCTGCCAAAGAAGAATCACTCGCGTTTGCATATCGTTGTTGAAGGGCGGTAGTAATAGCGCTGGACATAAAGCTTCTCGACAATATGAATTTTCAGTCAAACTATAGAAAAAGTACGGAAGGTACGTGATTGAAAGATACAACAATCAAATAACCCTTTGAGAAATGGTGCTGATGACAGGATTTGAACCTGCGACCCCCGCATTACGAATGCGGTGCTCTACCAACTGAGCTACATCAGCATTATGGCGGAAAGCCTTCTAAGAGCGGGGATATTATACGGCAAGTGCGAAATCAACAAGTGGAAATCTTGGTGAGTTACCCGCTGATTTTATTAGATGTTTTTATACGGTAAGCTGGCTGTTCCATTAATTCGCTATAAATCTCATAGAACGTTGCAGCATTAAACATATTAGAAAACGTCCTTTGCATCTTAGAAACCAAGCGAAGAAAGTCATCTTCCTCTCCCTTCAGAAGCAAATGGGGATATGCAGCCCCAAACCAGCTGGTAAACGTAGACATAGCAGGCGTCCAAGATTGTTCTAATAGTACAAAATTCTTTATCGCAAAGAAAATTAAGTAAGACAATTCTTGCACAGTTATATCTTCGATTTCCGTATCATGATCATCGTCAGCATGTTTTAAGAAATTCTTGGTTTTATTTACCAATTTTACTGCATCCTTGAAATGTTCATCCTTAATGTGAATCTTGAGTTCATCCCAAAAATTTAGGCGAACTTTTAGTGCATCCCCTAATCGAATAGACTCCTTCTGAAATATCTCGTTCTTTTTCTTCTCGCACAGCTTGTCAGTAATTTCACGCGAAGCAGAGGCAAGCGTATACGCAGATATGTGATCCAGATTTTCGAAAAACAACCTTATTGCAGTATCAAGTTGTTCTTTAGCGGCCTTGGTTTTTGAAATCATGACAATTACGTAATCTCTATAAGCAAATCCATGTGATCTTTGGAAAAGTCAAACTCGGTAATAATTTGGTTGTAATATGATGCCAACCATCTCCATTTACCAATAATCCCATTCTCTATGGCACTGTTTATTTGGGATTCAACGGCCTGCTTTACCATTAATGCACCATCCGGATTTATTTCACTAATTATTTTATCCGTTGGCTCGAACTTTGGGGTAAAACCATCACTTTCATATATTGTATTCCCTTCATCGTCAGTGACCTCAACCAACTCTGGATGGTGAAGCAAAACCACCCAATAAAGCCAATCGATAGAGTAAAATCCATCTTCGGCCCTTCTAAAGCCGTTAGCGGCATTATTTTTAATCAAAGCCGCTATGGAGTCTGAAAGAATGACGCGTGGATATATGGCGCACTTTTCTTCCATCTCATATGCTTCAACTAATGCTCTCCCAGAAACCACACCACCCTTATGATATAGTTCGCCCTTTGTGATAGCCCCCCTAAGAACAATACCACACTCAAATGCTTTGATGCAGAGATCGGCAATCAGCATCTTTAAATGCCCCAATTTCTTGAGGATAAGATTATCTTCCGGGTTATAAGGAAATGAGATGACGATATGATCCGAGAAAGCAGCAATATCAAATTTATGAGAGCGAATTTTACGCTGATTTTCTGTATCAGTACCAATATCCTCGATTACACTTCTCCACGTCGGGTCGAAAAGGAAAAGGCTTTTGCTTACATTCTTCTCTTCAATGCCGCCTTCCGTAATCAATTTTGCAAAATCACCAATAAGCTTAGGCAATATTTCTTTTCTCTTATCATCATGCAAAAGTGCCTTAGTCCCTAATATATCGATGAAAGCAATAATTCTATTTTCGAACACAAAGCACCTCTGGCAATCATATATCTTTTAATAGAAAATTGGTGGTTTCTATTGTTTTTGACGTATCTAAACTAACACTAGCAAAGTTTCTGGTTTGAAGGTCTGGATCAAGGAAGTGATCGAATTTATCAATAATTTTTTCAGGCAGAAATTTAGCAAGTTCCTCGGCATTTATAGCGCCACTATCTGCAATTTTAGCCAGTGCTTTTTTAAGTTCATGTTTCTCGCATTTTTCTACAGAAATCGCAGTTGATTGCGAATTTGCATTTAGGCCTTGTGTCATAAGGGCTAACTGAAGCGTTCGCTGTCCTGCTGATCCTAACCAAGGAAAAAGAAGAAAACTATCTTCCCGCTGAATTACATAACGGCTAGCTAACTCATATTGTGTAAATGTTCGCCGCGCTTGGTGAAGCAGATCGATAGCGTTTTTATCCAAATACCGTGGGATAGCAATATCCTCATAAATGCGACGCATTTCAGCAACCACTATATCGGATTGTGGGCCACCTTCTCCGCCGAATTTAGGAGGTATGCCGCCTTTACCCTTTTCAACTAAAATCTCTCGATGGCTCAAGTCAACTTGCAGAACTCGCCAATATCTACCACCAAAAATAAGCAGATTGCCTTCCTGATAAGGTAGCACCATAGGTAATCGGCCAAGTTCACGACCACCATGCATTACGCGATATTCTTCCGGTGTTTCAAAAACGGCATAGAAATCGAAAGAAGCAGTGATGCGCTCTCCTTCTGCTCCTAAGAGCAACGTGCCATCAGAGGCCTGTTCAAGCAACTTAACCTCAGAATCGCCCATGCGTTTGAGAAGCTGAATAAAGAGTGGCTTATCAACATTGGGAAAAATTTTGCTTTCGATAAGTAGCGCCCATGCCTGTTGCGCTGTTATCCCTCCATGTTGGCAGATGAGAGCTAGAATTTGATGCATTAGTGTAGAAAGATGAAGCCGCTTGGTATTGGGCGGTTCATTCCAGCGTTTAAACATCAATTCGATCATGGCAATAGCCTGAATGGTATCTGGACGCAAAGCATCTGTAGGATGGATATTTTCTAAAAGCTCTTCTTCGATGGTATAAACCCGGAATATGGCTTCTTGCCCGGGGCGGCGTCCTGAACGTCCTAACCGTTGCCGCATACCTGATACGGTATGCCCTGCACCGATCTGTGCAACACTTTCAATATTGCCAATATCAATGCCTAATTCCAGTGTGGTTGTGCAGACGATAGAGGCAGGAAGCCGTTCATCCTTCATCCGGCGTTCAGCTTCCTCACGGTATGCCCGAGAAAGACTGCCATGATGAGTAAGAAATTCTCCAGGGACACCTGTACGCTCACAAATATCAGTCAATTTGGCAGAGACTATTTCCACCATTTTGCGAGAACCTGCGAAGATCAGATTCCGCGATCCCCTAAGCGTTTCAAATAAATGCTCACAAATGGCAGGGATAGCACTCGCTGTACCTCCTTCTGTTTCATCATCCTGCTCTATCTTATGCTTAGATGGTTTAGCAGGCTCGATATAACCACGCAGTTGCAGTTTAAGTCCCTGACCGCTTGAAGCTGATTGAAGTATCTTTACATTGCTAGAATCGAGCGGCCTAAGAAAACCAGCAGCAATTCGCATATCTGCCAGCGTTGCCGAAAGACCAACGCGCGGGATACGTCGTCCTGCCATACGTTCAATACGATTGAGTAGGGATTGGAGCTGCTTACCACGCGGGGCATCCATAAAGGCATGTAACTCATCAATGACGATATGCGAAAGCTTGCTGAAGAAACGCGGCCCTTCAAGCCCACTTCGCATGAGCAATGCTTCAAGTGATTCCGGCGTGATAAGTACTATGCCTTCCGGCTTCTTACGGGCGCGAGCTTTAACCGATGCAGGAACGTCGCCATGCCACTTGAAAACAGGTATTTCCATTTCGTCGCAAAGGCTTTCCAGCCGTCCGAATTGATCGTTAATTAGAGCGCGCAGAGGGCTGATATAAAGCGCTCCGAAACCTTCACCCGGTTTCATTTCAGCCCAACCAAGTCGTGAGACAATCGGCAGGAATGCTGCCTCTGTTTTACCGCTGGCTGTCGCTGCGGCGATAATAAGATCAGAATCACTCTCAATAAGTGCGGGAATGGCAAGTTCTTGTATATCTCGCAGCTCTTGCCAGCCCTGACGCCATATCCAACGCTGCACTTTGGGATGCAAGCGTTCAAATGTAGTGGATGCGTCAGCTTGTGACATGTTTAGAGCTTAAATGAGGCGAGTTCTTCTATGTTACTCGCCGTACTACTTGCATTATCATCAATATCGGCATCGGCTAATGGCGAATCCGCTGCAATATCTACAGATTTCAGCAGTTCTTCCCACCGCGCTTCCGGGTTCTGTTCCAGTACTGATAATAAATCAAGGAAAGCCTTGATGGTATTACGCGGAGTGCGGAAATATGCCTCGCCAATTCTCTGCGAACAATGCTCCATAAACGCAGTTAATGCGTTATCAGGCACAAGATATTTGGCGGCAGCGCCACAAGCAAAGAGGTGCCTAAGTTTGGTAAGAAGCACATATAATTCTTCCGGCGATAGACTGCGTAGGCGTATAACTGGTCCCGACACATCAACAAATCCATCACGTGCAAAGCTATTCTCAGCAAGGCGTGAACGCAATGCCTCGTAGGAATAAAGGCCGCGTCGGCTATCCATCAAGAATTCGGGTGTGCCACCAAAGATCACGCCTAAATGCTCAACATTTCCTTGTAATACATCATTTACGATTCGCAGTATTTGCTCATAGTTTTGGTTACGTGCCTGAGCATTTACTAGCTTGAAGATATTGACCATTTCATCCAATACCACGAGAAAGCCATCATATCCTGCAAGTCGGACAAAACGTGCCATCAGCTTTAGATAATCATAGACACCTGCATCGTCGATAATAGAACGCACCCCCAAGGCTTCCCGCGCTTCGGTCTTCAGCGCATATTCGCCGCGCAACCATCGCAGCGCTGCAGCTTTGCCGTTCTCATTGCCTTCCTCAAATGCAAGCCAGTAATGCTCAATGACATTTGCAAAATCATACCCAGATACTAGGTCTTGAAGTGGTGCAAGATGCTTATGAATGACAATATTGACACTTTCCCCAGATGCTGCTGCCGCTTTTTGAGCCTCGCTTATAAAACGCTCAACAATGCTGGATAAGGCGCTGCCATCCGGCTTAGTGCGCGTTGACATATTACGCATAAGCTCTGCATAGAGACTCCTTGCCTGTCCACCCGTAGCATGGATACGCCTATCTGGGGCAAGGTCAGCATGTACCGTGACTAGCTTCTTTTCCATGCCAATTAAGCGCGTAAGATTGAGAAAGAAAGTTTTACCGGAGCCATATTCGCCAATAATAAAACGTACCGAAGAGCTACCATCAGCAATACGTTCAATATCCCTGAGCATTTCATCCGTTTCACGCGCTCGCCCTACCTGAACATGGCGCAACCCGAGCCTTGGTACTACACCAGCCCTTAATGCTTGCACTACGGCATCGCGTTCTTTGAGTTTAATTGTCTCTGTCATGCCGTTCTCCGTCTCATTAATTTATTCAACTAAGGCGCGATTAATTTCAATGGTATCGCCATCTTCGATAAAAGGCTCGTCAAAATGTTCGAAAGCCCATTCGTTAATAACCTCAAGTGCCCCGTCCGGCATTAAACGGAATTCACGCGCTATTTCCTCAAAAGCATCGCGTTTCCATTCAGGTTGCGTGATTAAGCGTGTAGCAAGCAAAGTGTGGTTGGCATCAAGTCCTGCAAAGCGAGAATTGGTCGGTTCCTCTGTTTTCATTGCATTGGGTGTGGTGGTTTGAGAAATCTCATGTTCATTAAAAACGCTCGTTAAAATCCCGGAAACTTGCTTTGTTTCCTCCAATATTTGGTCAATGCGCTTACGGTTAAGTGTTTGATTCGTATTTTTCTCAATATTGAGAACAGGGGCGGGTTTTATTTTATAACCTGCATTGGCACGTATAGATGATGATTCAACCGTCACTGGCATGGTGGCAGGTATTGCTTGTTCAGCAGCCATATCATGCAATGTTCCGTATAATTTGCTGCGCTCTACGCCTAACTCATCATAGACTTTCTCAAGAAATGCCACTTCGCTTTTTTCAATAACGCCATCAGCAGCAGCAACGGCGGCAGCAAAACGGGCGATAGTATCACGCTGATGTGCCGGAACCTCACTTAAAGCACGCTTTATTTGCCCCATAGTAAGGCGCTGGATAGCAAGCCATTCCAGATAGGCACGTAGGCGTCTATCTTCATGTGCGGTAAGATTCAATGTCTTCTGAATCCATCCTAGCCAACGAATTTCAGCTTCGCCAAGACCAGTTTCCGAAGCACCTCCAATACCTGCCACTAATGTTGCAATCGCAGTTGCAAATGAATAATTGGTGCTGGCGGGTGTTCGTATATTTTTTAGGTCACGCGCATCAAAAATAATACCTGTTTCACCTGCTTTGGTATTAGGGCGTCCGAAGTCTGGATCAGGTTCAAATCCATAGCCAAGACGCGCCAGTATTTCGGATATAGAGCGTAGTTTTCGCTGATCGATAGAATCAGTTTCCGCACCTATAATACGTTTCACTAAATCGGTTAACTTGATGCGGCCAATAGGATTGGCGATAGTTCCAAGCCATTGTGATAGCGGCCTCTCGACAGTATTAAGTCGTTCGTCTGCAATTTCTGCAGGCAATAATAGAATTGCTTCCGGGCTATTTGCCAAAGCAGGATTACGGCCTATTGCACGTGCATATCCCGCCAAATCTTCTTCCACCTGTTCAGCCATTTTGACAAGTGCGGTCCAGATAAAGGACTGAGGATCAAGTAATTTATCCATACCCGCAGTTTTCATAAGATCGGATACGTACATATACCGACTAGCGCCTTTGAACGAATAAGTGAAAGCATGGGCATCCTTGCGGTATCGAGAAATATAACCTTGAGGCCATTTTTTCTCGAAACGCTTACGCATAAGCGCAATGAATACTGGTCGAGCACGTTTAACGGCAACTTTGTACTGCGTTCCCGATGCTAGAAAATAGCCCACTAATGCCCATTCAAAAGAGAGTGGTACATTATCTTTAGTGCGATACGCCAATGCAGCAAGCTGCACCATACGTTCCGATGGCGCATCGTTTTCAATTTGAGGAAGAATGATTTCAAGATTTTTTGATTTACGGCACGATAATAGAAAAAATGCCGCTTCCAGCAAGCGCTGAGAATATCCGTCAAATGAACGATTGCTTGAATAAACACTACGAAGTCGCTCAATTTCTTGGATGAGCGAAAGGATTTCATCCGTCGATTGTGCATCAGTTACAAGACGCCGTTCTAAACCATAGAAATATAGAAAAACGTAGCCTATGGAAATGGCAGGATCGCATTTGCCACCAGCCAGCCATTGCACGTAGGCCAATCGACAAACAGGGCTAATTTCGCTATAGGATGGCCAATATCCCATATTAGCCCCTGCCGTATCAGGATCGCGGGCGGCTACTGGTAATGATGGATTAATAAGAGCCTGCTCCTGCGTATGAGAGGCACCATAATTTCCTGCTCCTACATCAGCAGATAGACTTGTACCAACGTAGATATATCCTGCCGAAATGCTATGGTTAGCTATAGTTACAATTTCGCCCGGTAATATCCAGCGAGCGTCTTTCTTAGAAATCGGCTTGGTTCCGCTCGTAGATACCGTCACAGTGATTGGGGTAGCATTTAGTTTCGGTGTAGGTTTCTTTTTCTTCGTCCCGAATACTTTGCTTAAAATCCACATCAATATTAAAAACCCAATAAAACTACCTGCGCCTGATGAGGATTCCTTAGAAGAAGTAACAGGAATAGGTCTGGATAAAACTTTTGGCGCTACAGTGTCAGGAGCTTTTATCGGGCTTTGTGTTTCATGTGGGTGCCTGAAATCGCTTACTGTTGGAATTTTTGTAGGTTGTTGGTGAATAGGAGTGATGATGTTGTTAGACGCCCCCGCTGATGGGGTAATTGCTGCGGCATTTACTGGGAATTGTTCCGGCGTGTGATCGGCAAGATTAGCTAACTGTTTCCGCAGTACATCAAGCCTAAAGCTATAGTGACCTTTTAAGCACGTTATGATGCTGTTAGTTTCACTTTCAGATAATTCGGATTTATCCGAAATAGGGCAGAATTGACTTCTTTCCTTTAAGAATTGCCTTTGTTCATGCAAGAGCCGAGTACTATCTTTACTTCCTTCGGGTACTAATGACCGAATCTGAGCATATCTCTGTCCCACCTCATCATCCAACGATGACATTGCCGGATCAGCACATATTAGTACTTCCAAGGTATATTTTGCGTGATGACAATCGAAGCTAGCAGCATTGGCTGCAAGCGGCGCAAATAATACTGCCGATATGAACAGAGAAGAAAATATCTTCATCGATACGCCTAATTTGGTTGGCGTCAACCTAACTCATTGTTTTTCCTTTTGCAAAGCGTATCGATGCCAAGGAATAGGTGGCATTTTTGCTTATGGCGAGTCTGTATTCACTTTAATTCTATATATCATAATATTATTGTTTATACGAATCCTAGTATCTGACTCTTTTTCTTACTGAATTCTTCTTCGGAAATGATATTTTTATCTCGCAATTCCGCCAATTTCTTGAGCTGGTCGAAGGAGTCAATTCCCGCTATCTGTGCTGACATTGGCTGATCTAAGACTGCTTCTGGCGAATACAATTCGGCCCTTTTGCTCATGATTTTAGCCTTGATCTTTTTGTTCCGGTAATCGTCAAAAAGTGCTTCCTGAATGAAGGAATCCCGATCACCCTGCTTATACTGGAATACAAGTGGGTTCCTCTGCATAAATGAAGCGGCTACGCCAGTTATGATTCCATCGCTTATTTTCCTAGAGTTTACAGCCATCCCCGTAAGTATTGATTGGCTACTTTGGCTCATCTCTTTTGAACTAACGATACCGACCAAATGCTGCCAAGGAATGTGAACTACTATTTTTGAAGTAAAGGGCTTCATGAATAACACGCCCTCTTTACACGCTGCGATGTCGAAAGATTTACTAAAACCCTTCCCTACATTTGGAAATCCGCCTTTATAACTAACATTACGATATAATTTGATTTTCTTCTTTATATGTTTGTAGTCATCCTTAGGGGTAAAGGCTTTAATAAGTTTGGTATTTGCTTTATATAAAAGGCTCTCACCCGCTGATTCAGTAGGAGTTTTAGCTACATCAGAGGACTTGCCTCGTAAAAGGTAGAATCCGATTTTTATGGGAACTATCCCTAGAATCAGAATAATGAATATTTTTGTAATCAAATCATCATGGGATGTGCCTACTGCAAGAGTGATGATTATTCCCACACCTATAAAAAAAATGGCAGAAGTACGCCTTAAAATTCGCATATAAGCTTTCCCGCTTTACTGATATTAAACCGCCAATAAATTCAGCAACATCCGTTGCCGCAACAATAATTGCCTATAACGGCTTATACGATCCCTTTAACTTCATCAACATGAAAAATGATGATGTTAACGAACTGGTTACTAGACTGATTGCAGTCTTGAAGGAATTGCGGCAGAAGCAAGGCCTTAGCCATGAGAAATTAGCAAAGTTAAGCGGCCTCACCCGGCAATCTATTGGGGTGATAGAGAGTGGCCAGCGTGTTCCTTCTATCGTCTCCTGCCTGAAGATCGCTAAAGGGCTGGGAATTAGTTTACAAAAGCTGCTGGATATGGCTGAGGGAAAAACTAAGAAGTGAATTGATTAAGCGTATAAATGCATTCAACGAAATAGTAGGCGGCATTCTACATAATCGCCGCCTGCTAATTAGTTAATGGTATATTCCTGCCAAGGAATAGCCCGTAACGGAACGTTTGCCATGAATTGCGCGATATCACGCCTTCCATAGTATTTTGCCCGTCCATATGGATCCTGCGTCATCAGCACGACCGGAATCCCACCAAAAACAGGGTATAACGAAGAAATGGCTTCATTTGCCATACTTGAATTATCCAGCACTTGAGATTTTACACACGCAATTGCAAATGTAATTCCCTGTTCCCGAATCACCGCACCTTGTAACTTCATCTCTATCTCCTTTATTTACGCTTAACACGCTGGGTTAAAGCCGAAGCAGCAGCTGTTTTAGCAGCTTTGCTGGAGTTGGGGTTACTGAGTACTTTGGAAGCTGCTGTCGCCGCTTTTTTACTGGTAGTTTCATTCTTGCCTTTGTTAGACATTAAAAGTCTCCTATAGTTCTGTCGGTTAATGTGCAGCAATATTGATGCACATATAGTAAGGCGGAAGGAAATCGTAAACGCGGACACAGAATATGTCCGCGATGCATATTTTTATCCGCCTATGGGGTAAGGAGCGATTCATGACAACATTAAAAGCGGTCAAATCTGACCATCTAACCCCGGACGAATTGCAGGACGAAATTAATACCCTGCTGGATGCGGACATATTTCGGCTAAAAGAAATCGCAAGAAAATATGTCGGTGGTCATGAACTGGCAGCAGATGATCTAGTGCAAGAAGCCATATACCGAGCCTTAAGCGGGAAACGCAAAACATGTCCTAGTGGCTTATCGATCATTAGCTTCTTGGCTGGAGTAATGAAAAGCATCACTTATGATGCACGACAAGAGGCCTCACATTTAGTTCATTTTACAAAAGACGAAACCTGGGAAAAATTCAGCGATGCCGCTGATACGCAAGAGGTTGCACTGCTAAAGGCAGAGCAAGAGCGAGAATATTATCAGGCATTGGAGGTATTCTTCGATGGAGATGATGAATCACTTCTCATGACTTTTTATCTTCAGAATGGGTATTCTCCTGCCGGAATTAGAAAGGCAGAAAATTGGAATAAAACCCAGTATGACACTATTCGAAAACGTATAAGGAGGAAAATAAACGATTATTTAAAAGGAAAAAAGTTATGACGCAGGACAAAAAAAATGAACGACTACTACCCGAAGCCATAATTGATCTTTTGGTAGAAGATATAATTGAATCTTCGGACGAGAATATTCTTGAAGAAGCTAGGATAAAATATGGTAATGCACCTGCTGAAGCAGAAAGAATAAGAAGCCTCATAGCCTCCGCGATAATAAGAGCTAAAAAAGAACAGTTTTTATTGGCTAAAAAAGAATTGAATGCATCTAGAAGCGCAAAATCTGAAAATCAAATTTTAAATTTTTCGCTTGATACTAAAAAAGCACTTATTAATAAGGCAAAAGAGCATACGCCGAGTTTAACTTTAGCTGCTAGAAACGGAGAAGAGCTAACTGAGAATGATGCAAATTGTTTCTTACAAGATTTAATAGATTTAGGCGTTCTTGATAAGGATGGAAATCTTAAATGATGCAATTATCACTTGCGGAGAAATTATTGCAATCATTAGGGATAACGGAACCTTCCGAAATAGATTTGGAAACCATTGCATATCATTGTGGCGCAGAAGTGAAGTATCGGATGCTTGACGGATGTGAAGCAAAAATTATTGGTGTTGGCAATAAGGCCATTATTACCGTGCAATCCAATGCTAATGAACGTAGGAAACGGTTTTCAATTGGACATGAACTTGGACATTGGCAACATCATAAAGGGCAATCGTTTTCATGCCGAAAAGAAGATATAGGAAATTATTCTGCTACAAAATTACATGATCCTGAACTGGTAGCAGATAGGTATTCCGCCGATCTCCTACTACCAATGTATATTTTTAATAAAATTGCCAATCAATATAAACAGGCGGGTTTTAAAACAATTTTTGAAATCGCTGATATTTTTAATGTTAGCAGAACAGCGACCGCGATTCGATATGCGGAACGTGGTCCCACTCCATGCTTGTTAGTATGCCATGACAATAATGGAAGACGATGGTTCAAACGGCACAAGGATATTTCTCCTAATATTTTTCCAAATGACACTTTAAACTCACAATCAGCAGCTTTTGATGTAGTATTTGGGCCTAAAGACAAAACTCATCGTAGTATAATTGGGGCAGATGCTTGGTTTGATTTATGGTTTGCAGATCGTTATGAAGTATTCGAAGAAACTATTAAAATCTCATCTGACACAGGATTAACTTTACTCACTTGGAAGGATGATAAGATGCTTGCAAAAGCGGCAGCTTGTTAACGCCATATACTTAAGAATGCACCCTGCTTTCAAAGTGGCATTTTTTCCTCATCTCCTACTCATAGCCGTTGCCGTGGTGCACAGGTGCCTAGGTGTAAGCGTATGGGAAGTATTTAGGGTCGATGCTGTCCTTTTTATTTGAAACATCATATGGAAGAAAATTCACTCGATATAACAAATTGTTCGTATCGTTCGTGGCATTGCAGTTCCTTAGTGATATAGCAGGAGATATTCTCGTAATCGCCCTTTCCTGCTCCCTGCTCTTTCAGATTCACAATATGTAAGCTTCCAGACGGTACGAGTGATTCCCATGTTTTTAACGCCGTAGAAGAGAAATCCGAGTTTTGGGTACGAAGCAGCGCATGGTAGTGTAAATTGCTTTCTACATGCTCCGGAAACGCAATAAACAGGGTTCTCTCATCAAATCTGAGATCATTAAAATTTCTACCATATAGTTGACGGTCAATTTTGGCATGGAATCGTTTCAGGGTAGTTTTACCTGATACCAGTGAGGTATGGGCGTTAAAATTGAAGGTAACGAAGCAATGCCAATCTTCCTGTGATAACCATACTTTCATGGCATCCTGCCTCTCTTGTCGAGATCCAAGAGGTGTAGGAATAGCTTCAGGAAATGTTATCTGGAGGGGGTTTATCATATAATTATTTATCACGGCGACGACATTTCTGCATTTATTCTCATAAGGGAAGAAACGCTAAACGCTCAGTGCCCATGCATTTCGTAGGATATTATTATTTTACAGATTTTTTCTTGGGGAGTACAAAGCCTTGAAGCTCCTTCGCCTTATCCCATTGGGTAGTATATCTGCCACTTAAGGTCATAAGAGCTGACATAAACTCACGGCTTTCCATGTTTAGAAGCACGGTGTAGAGCTTATTAACAACCTCCTGCATTAACTGTTTCATCTCATCGTCATTTATGCGAGACAATTCATTCCATGCAATTTCCCCGTCGGGGGTAATCACTGCCACATCGGAGTAATCCCCGGTCTTTGACTGGACTCCTTTACCGCAATGCAACTCTTCCAGAAAGCCATTACGCACACATGCCAGTGCAAGAGCTTTAGCCAGTTTTTCAGCGCTTTTTCTATCCATGCTCATTAAAATACCAGATGCATAATTGAGTGGCAATATACGAAGTAAAATTGCGAGTAATTTATCATGAGGTTGCTTATCTCATAGGATGCTGATGGAACCGCGTTTAAGCGTTTATCCCCCTAAAGGGGGTAAACGCTAAAACGCACCCATTCCTCAGAAAATAATTGCCGTTTAACGGCGAGGGGATGTTGTCATTTAGGGTGTAAGACCGGAAGCTAATCCGTATAGAAAAGTACGGAGCTAACATGACTAATGAGAAGAAAAAAACGGTATATAAACTTGATCAAAAATTTGTTGATCAATTGCCACTAATTACAGAAGGAAATGCAAAAATCTATTTCGATCACGCTCTGAAGGGATTTGGTGTATCAGTAGGCAAGACTGCAAAAAGCTATATTTTGCAACGTGAGGTTAATCGTCGTTCTGTTCGCGTGACTATTGCAAGAAGCTATGAAATATCCGTAGCTAGGGCACGGGAAGAAGCAAGAAATTTACTTCATGAAATGCGCGGTGGGCATAACCCTAATGCCGTTAAAAAGGCAGCAATAGAAGCTGCATATCAGAAAGACTCTATAACGCTACGGCACTTATTGAATCAGCATATACAGTCGTTGACCGCAAAGGGATGCGAGTATTCAAGTGAAACATATCCTAAAACGTTAGAATTACATGTTCCCGATTGGTTAGATAAATCTGTGGCATCCATCACCCGTGAACTTGTCATTGAATATCACCGGAAGATCGGCTTGCACAGTCAAGCGGCCGCCAATACCACGTTTCGAATTATCCGTGCCCTGTTAAATCAACACCGTATCGATAATCCAGACTGTCATAACCCAGTAGAGATACTAAGCCTGAAAAAGCTATGGTTCACAGAGAAGTCCCGCGAGATTCGTATTAAACAACATGAAATGAAGCCATGGATACAGGCATTGGCGACACAAGTAGCGAATCCTGTGCATCGCGATTATATGCTTTTCTTATTATTGACAGGACTTCGCAGGAATGAAGCAATGCGCTTGACGTGGAAACAAGTAGATTTCACAGGAAAGAGTTTCCGTATCGAGAAGACTAAAAATAAAAAACCGCTAGAACTGCCTATGACGGATTTTATCGAGGCATTGTTAAGGCGATTATGGAATATGCGTGATGCTGAGTGCGATAAAACAGCGGTATGGGTATTTCCTAGCCATCTGAGCAAAACGGGGCATCTCTGCGAACCCAAAAAATCACTGGCGGCAATTAATAAACATGCCGGAATGTCACTTCGTCTGCATGACCTGCGCCGAACCTTTGTTTCCGTGGCGACCAGTATTAAGATTTCACCCTATACGATAAAAAAATTGGTCAATCATAGTGTATCCGGCGATGTAACGGCAGCGGTTTACAACGTTATGGACGTAGAAGATTTACGTGAACCGATGCATCAGATTACCAATCAGTTAAAAACGCTGATGGAAATCGATACAAGTCATGACGACAAGGTGATTAATCTGCCACTTCTGGCGCAGGCAATAGGGCAATAACGCCCTCAGCATCACGTTTAATGCAGGTAAGATAGGCTGCTGCAGCGGAATCAAGTGCGGTATCCTTGCGTTCCCACTGCCGAAGCGTGTGTAAGTTTATACCAAATTTCCTCGAAAATTCCGCTTGGCTTATATTCAAATCCTCACGAATTTGTGTTACTTCAGAACCTTGCATATGTTTCTCCTTTCAGAATGGTTGCCATACGCGTCAAGGGAGATTACAAATAGGACAACACTTAATTTTGTATGAGATTATATGGCCCGCCCATCTTCTATTATTGAACGAATTGAATGCCCAAAATGTGGCAGTGGACTTATCATTAGGTCAGGCATCATGAGTGGCCGCCAACGATACCACTGTAAAAATTGTTCCTCCTATTTTTTTACAGAGCTAAAAGGCACGCGCAGGGATGCATCTCAGCAATTTGCGGCTGCATTAATGCACTTAGCCGGAGCGCCTAAGAAGGATATTAGAGAAAAATTAAATGGGATATCGCAAGTTAAGCTTAAGGAATGGCTATCTAAGCTAGATGAATATTTAAAAAACGAAAGTGATCTCGACGCGGTTCGCATTCCCGAGAGAAAATCGGTAAAACTTGTGCGTTCGCTCGATAAGGTGCCTTCAGCTTTAAACAAGCGCTGGCTTGTCATCGAACTCGATTTGGACGATGAAATCGCCGATGGTAAGTCCATCGTGATCTCCCGGAACGATACGTAATTCCTAGCTCTTCCGGCGAAAAATAAAATACTTTAGAATTTAAAAAATAGCTATTGCGTTTAACTACGAAATAGATATTATAGTAGTCACTAGGCGCAAATGGCCGCATTAAGCGGCCATTCACGTAAGAGAAAGGTGACTATATGACTTAGCCCCATCAACAGACGGGAAAATGACGATACAGCGAGTTGACGCTAGCAGTATCCTCATTTCACCACTTCAGCACAACGCAATTTTTTGATGCCTACCGCTAATTCGAAGTCGAATTGGTGGCAGAAAAACTTAACCAAAAATGGATGGATTTTATGAGCGATACTAGAGGACTATTACTGGAAAACGATAATTTTAAATTGATAAAAGCCCGATTTGCTAATGCAGTAAAAAATCTGGCTGGTAACTTCGAACAGTTCAATTATCCGAGAAACAGCTTTGATAGTGCAGATTTAGAAGATTTATTTGTTATCGAAACTCATGCGACGGTATTCAAACTATTGTGCCTGAGATCCTTACAACAATTCCCTGATTATTTAACACCTGCTCAGGCCTCCAAAATATTATCAATTCCTGTTCCTAGACTTGCATATGAACGCAGGGAGGAAATGGGTCTTGCGTTTACAAAAGTGGGCTCCAGAGTCTTCTATAAAACTGAAGATGTAATTGCTCTTCTCCTTCAGAATACGGCTGTATCGCCGTGGGTAATAAATGCATTGGATCGTGACAGGATCTTTAGTCAGTCCGCCGCTTCCAGCCCCTATTTAGGCAGCAACGTAATCCCATTTCAAAAGGGTTTGGGGCCAAGCGAATAGGGATGATTTGGCCGCCTCTCAAGCTGTAATTTTTTCTAAACATACTATTCACTGGCCGGGACTTTCCCTGTAGTGGATAGCGAAAATTTGTGTCCAAAAGGAATGGAAAATGATCGAACAAGGAACCATCTCGACTTTGAAGCCAGAAAAGCCTCAGGCAAATAACACTTATCTTGCAGATGACTTACTGACCACCAGTCAATTATCGAAATTAATCGGGCGGTCCAACACTAGTTTGGAACGGGATCGAAGGTACGGCATCGGTATCCCCTACATCACAATCGGCAAACGCTCGATCCGGTACAGGTATAGCGATGTGATCGCGTACCTTGAAAAACAACGCATTAACACCCAAAATTAGAAAGATAACATTATGTTGGTAGATGACTATTTTGCGAAAGATAACCGAAAATATAAGGCGACTTATTATGTAAATAGCCAATTCAGCATGTCAATTGAAGCCCGGAAATATTGGGTAAAACTGGCCGAAGCCGATAATAACCATCAGTTCCTGAAAGACCGCAAAATTGAGGCTTTCGGTCTGCGTCAAAATGAAAAAGTGCTATTTTTACCGGCCAGAGATGGCACTGGAAGCATTACCACGCTTATGGGGATTGCCCCCGATGGAAGAAGCCGCTTCATGAAGGGCGGGAAGGTAATTGGGTCTTCATATCGGATAGGTGATGTCCGACCTCATGAATATGTCTTTTTTTGTGAGGACTTTGCATCTGCTGCCACGATCCATATGGCAACCCAAGCAGCTGTAGTGGTGGTATTGGCGAATTGGAATTTTATGCCGGTAGTAAAATGCTATCAGCATAATCTGAAAACGGGCCTCATGATAATGGCAGATGCCGCAGATCCCGATGGCGAACGTGACCTAAACGAAAAGAGTGCTTATCAGGTTATTCAGGGGATGGGCTGCAAGTTGATCCGACCAATGTTTAAAGAAGAAATGGTGTCAAAGAGTCTTGCTGATAGAGGATTGGTTCCCACAACATGGAATGACCTTCTGCTATTAGGTGGTATGGAAGAAGTGAAAGCGCAGTTATTTACGCTTGATGTGCAATGGCCAGCATCGCCAGTCGCTCCAGCTTTTGGACCCAGAAAATTTACGCCACTCTCAAAACTCATGGAAAAAACAGCCTAATCATAGAAAGAACACATCATGCAACACGTCGAAAAATCGCTTAAGAGCGAACAGGGATTTTCAGCCTATGAACAATCCTTCATCTACGCCTGCCAGCTATATGAAAAAATTGGCCCGGGATCACGCAAAAAGAGAGAGCGGGTAATCGAACATGCGGAGTATGCAAACTCAGTATGGTTTGGCTCTGATCCATGCCAAACCCATGAATATCTGATTGCAAAGGGTGTAAAGTCCTTCGGCCTTAGAAAGCATAATGGGATGCTAATTGCTCCCATCCATGACTTTCAGCATGTGATTTGGAATTTCTACCCCATTCAGCATGATTTATATTACCCTCTGGTTGGCCGATTAGAGGGGGGTTATTTCCATATAGGTATGCGGGATATGCACAAGAAATTGTTTGTTTGTGTCGATTACGAATCGGCGGCTAGCATACATGAGGCAACGGGGGCGCAGGTTGTTGTCGTATTCAGGTTCCCCAATATACCCAGCGTGCTTAATCAATTTTTACAAAGGCACAAAAGCGACCAAATCATCTTAGCCATTAGTTCTCCGGCAGAGCCACAGGGTACGGAAGAGGTGGCGATACGGCAATTGGTAAAAGCAACTGGTTGTCAGTTGCGTATGCCCGAAGAGCCTATGACAAGCTGGAATGATGTGCATGTGAAACACGGCCTGCAAGCGATGGCCCAACAACTGAATTGGGAGTGATCGCCATGACAACAGCCAATGGATTGATCCCGGTCAACGGCAATGATTTTATCAATATGCAGTACCCGGCCAGAACCAAATTAATTGACCCTATTATCGCGGAAAAATCGATCAATATGATTTATGCTACTCGTGGGTTCGGTAAGACAAATTTTGCCCTTACCCTTGCCATAGGGGTAGCCTGCGGAAAGGATATGTTCGATGGACGGTGGAAAGTTAGCGAACCCAAAAAAGTTTTATATCTTGAGGGAGAAACCGACAAACAGCAGCTTCAGAGGCGCATAAAAAGCATTAGGAATTATTATGGCACTGACACTGACATCAGCAATTTTCATCTGCTGAACCCCGATATACTGATAGATGGTGTTTATATGCCCAATTTGGCAACGCTGGAAGGGCAAGCAGCAATCGAGCAGGCACTTGAGGGTGTTTCCCTAGTCGTCGTTGATAACATCTCCTGTCTTTGCGAAAATGGCCGGGAAAATGAAGCGGAAAGCTGGAATCCGGTGCTACATTGGACGTTAATGTTAAGAAGGCGGGGGATAGCTATCATTTTTGTGCATCATGCGAATAAAAATGGTGGTCAACGGGGAAGCAATAAAAAGGAAGATGCGATGGATATTATCATATCCTTGAAACGCCCGTCCGACTACGAGTCGTCGCAAGACCTGCGTTGCGAAGTGAATTTTGAAAAGGCACGTGGCATTTATGGCCGGAATACAGACCCGTTTGAATTGCAGATGGTTGATGAAGACAAAGGCATCACATGGAAGGTCAGCGCACCCGCTGGTGATGTTCTTACCAAGGAAAGAATCGCTAAGATTTTACTGCTTACTGAGCAAGGTATAAGCCAACGCGAAATAGGTAAGAAACTGGATATAAGTGGATCCAAGGTAAATCAGTTGTTAAAGGAATATCGCAGCAAAGAAACGGCCACAAAAATAGAGACTGCTATTGGGCTGGAAGCTGTAGTTTGCGTATGATGGATGTTGATTTTATGATTGCTGTAACGTCTAAGCAATTAAATTCCTAACTAATGGAGAAAGCTGTGCCGAAATTTACGATAGTAGAAAATTTAGCTGAGATAAAAAAAGCTGATAAAGTTCTTCGTGAGGATTTTGATGAAAAGGCCAATTCTTCTGTTCGTCGCGGATCACAAGATGCTGAATACCGTGTTGCAGGTCGCAAAGGGCAGGTATGCATAAGGTTATATGAGAAACCTGATCCTCAAAATCGTGGCGGCATCTTACTTACGGATGGGAAGAAAAATTATATCGCCCATACAGGGAATTTTAGTGTCACGGGACAGGGAATCCGAGAATATTATTTAGAAAATACTCTTCGGCATAAAGTTTCCGTACAATGGAAAGGCGATTCTTATGAAATTGTCCTCATTGATGCAGTTGACGCGAAGAGTTTTTATAAAGAAATGGAAAACTTTATTGCTGAAGTTTTAGACATAAAGGATAGGCATGCGGATGAAAATGATGTAACTCCCCAAGAGAAAAAAGAAATCGAGATAATAAACAAATCCAAAGATATAACGGAGACAGAGCGGTATGCGCTTCTTAAATCCCGGCGAGGACAAGGCCAATTTAAATCTGGCGTGTTGAAATTAAGTCCCACATGTCTCTTTACGGGTATAAAATACCCAACACTTTTAACTGCTGGTCATATAAAACCTTGGGTAGACTCTGATAATAAGGAAAAACTGGACCCACATAATGGCTTTTTACTTACCCCGACCTATGATCGTTTATTTGATAGGAATCTCATTTCGTTTGATAAAATGGGAAAACTGTTAGTTTCCTCCCTCCTCGATAAGTCCATATGCCAACAGTTAAACCTTAAGGTAGGAACACTTTATGCTATAGAAGCATTAGCTAAGCGTGAGAAATATCTTGCGTTCCACCGCCAACGTTTTTTTCAGATAGCATAAGGTACGGAAAAAGTAAGACCTTTATTATCTTGTCTGCTTGCCTCAGGAGGCGATAGCTGCTTTCGTAGATTTTAAATCTATCTTTTCAGGATACGTAGGATGGTTCTTGCTTGCCATTTACTAGGTGTGATGGCTAATGGGGTAACCCTTCGTAATGCGGGGGTCGGGTGTTCGAGTCACCTAGACGGCACCATTTCCTAAAGAAATTACTAAACGATGCGCTCTTTGATATGCCTGCGAGGCCTAAACCCGCAGGCTTAGCAACAAACAAAAGAGATACCAGTACAGTACTTGTACCAGGAGTTCTGTAAAACCTAAAAACGGGTGCAGGACTATTTCCCTTTGGGGTATTGTATTCGACCTACTCCCAGCATAAGCGGAAGTAGGTCATTCCGATATGAGCCTACTTAAAATCGCAGTTCTTAGGGGATTAGTCTCCCCCAAGCGACAAGCTGTAGAGAACATTGTCCCCCAAGTCAAAGTACTCAGGCTACGAGTTTACGATCTGCAAATAGCAGCACCTTCGTTTCTTTCAGCTTCATGTTTATCTTCATGCGCTCTCTCTGCGACTCGTGCTTTCTGAGTTCTAGCAATATGTCCTTCATTGCTTCAATGAGAGCACATTCAATTTCTTTTTTTGTAAGCTCTATTTTGCTTGATATGCCGCATAATTTTTCTTCAAACTCATCCTCTATTTTACACAATATACACTCACTTAAGTGTTTTAGCTCGAATGGGTTAAGGCCGCTGAAGTTTTCTGCGAATTTCAGATATATTTTACTCATAAGAGACTCCCCTAATACATGTTGTACTCCTTGATTTTCTTATTTTTATTGTAATTTCTTATTCAGTTATAGCTCGTTATGCCTTCAGATTATGCGATGTGACCGCGATATCGGCGCCACTTTTATATTCAGCCAACAGTGCCTGTTGCGCGTCGGTAAGGAAATCCTCAGCACCCAGGTGATCTTTATTCTCGCCGGTAAGCAGATCGGTGGGGTTATGCCCGAATACCCAGCCAAGATTGGGCTTATGCACTCCATAGCCCAACAGATGCTGGAGCTTCGTGTCGAATGTCCTGACAACATCGATCGGATAGGAAAGGTACTGATTCTCCGACTGGCGCAGCCAGCCCAGGCTGTAGCTGATGGTGATACCGGTGCGCGGCTCGTCGGTAATATTGGCGCCGCCCGCGTGTAATAATGAGCCGGCATAGATCAGCACCGATCCGGGCGGCATTTCCGCATACATGATTTCATTCGGGCTGGGTTGCCTACCTTCCGTCCATTTATGACTTCCCGGCACAATGAGTGTCGCGCCATTCTCCTTCTTGAAGGCGCTGTATGCCCATAGTGCATTGACCATGAACTCGAAGGGCTTATTCGGCAGCGGGAACATGGCGCTATCGGGATGAATGATCTGCGCCTTCTCGCCAGGATTTATGCGTATGCCCTGCGTCAGATTAATCTGGATATGGTCGCAATGCTTTCCCAGTATGTGATTCACCAACTGCAGCACCAGATCGTCCGCTGCCATACGCTGGCAGGTGACCGATTTGGAGAAGAGCGCTTCGATGCGCTTGGTGTTGAATCCGAAGAAAGGGGCTTGGCTATTCGCCCGCTCATCAAAATAGGGTTCCAGTTCTTTATGCAGCTGCCGGACAGCCGTAAAGTCGATGGCGTCCTGCAGAATGACATAACCGTTCTTCATCAAGAACGGGGATAAGATGATCAATATGCGATTTTCTGGCGTTAAAGCTGGCTAATTTCATAGATACTCCTCCACTATGGAGGCATAGCTTTAGCCTTTAAGCAGCATTTCCTCACCTATACGTTCGTATAGGTTTCATAGAAAACAGCCCGTTCGCCGGTAGCACTTCTTTAATCAAATATCTTTTCAGAGTTGTGTGTTGTTGTGGTATCTTGTTGTTACTGCTGCCAAAACTAAATTGTTTGTGCCAATGCTCTTAGAGGAATTCATAAAGCAGACGAATGCGGCGGAAACACCTGACGATGTTTTTGCCTATTACTGCGATGCCCTGGCAAAACTTGGCTTCGACAAGGTTGTCTATACCCTCATCACCGATCATATGCAGATCAATCGCCGGGCCGGACACGCCGTCAAGGGCAATTATCCGGAAGAATGGATGTAATATTACACGGCGAAAGATTATTACAAGATCGATCCGGTCGTGAAATACGCCTTTAGAACCTCCGCGCCTTTTACCTGAAAGGAAATGGAGCATTCGCGGCTCTTTTCCAGGCAGCAATTACACATCTTATCCGAGGCACAAGAGGCAGGAGTCACCAATGGCGTGGGCGTGCCTCTTTACGGCGCAAGGGGCGAAATGGCGGGCGTGGGGCTGGCCAGCAGCGTGCCGGATGTGAATATGGATGCCAACACCCTGTCCAAGCTCAAGCTGCTCACCGAACAGTTTCATCTGGCTTATTGTAAAAAGCATCCCACTGTGCCGGAGGAAATCGTACTGCTTTCCGATAGAGAGAACGAAATGCTGAAATGGTGGGCGTCAGGTAAAACGGCGGCGGAGATAGGAATTATCCTGAATTGCTCCGAGATCAATGTCAAAAAGCATATGCAGAACGTCTATACTAAATTGGGCGTCAATTCAAAAATAACCGCCATTGTGAAAGCGATCTGGCTGGGGCTTATTCCGTTGGACTGCATAAAGTTCAGGGATTGAAGACCTATACGTTCGTATAGGTGATTTTTCTTCGAAAATAGTTTTGTTGTCGTGTTGCCCAACCGAGAGGCGACATGACCATCGAGTGCGTTACCATTGCGACGAACCATTTATTCTCAGGCAACCCTATCGCTGCCCAGCATAGGTTGCACTATCGCACGATTATCGAGCGCCAGAGTTGGTCAGTGCCACAGTATGAGCGCATGGAATACGATCAATACGATAATCCCGCGACCACCTATCTGGTCTGGCGGGATGAGGCGGGAGAGGCCAGAGGGGTTTCCCGGCTTTACCCCACCGACCGGCCATTCATGCTGCAGGAACACTTTAGCCATATGGTAACCAATGAATCCCTGTCCTGCGGCGCCGATGTGCTGGAGGGATCCCGCTTCTGCATCGACCATACGCTGGAGAGCAAGCAGCGCGAACGTGTCGCCAGGGAGTTGATCCTGGCGTATCTGGAATTCGGCCTCGATCATAGCATCGCCCGTATCATCGGCCTGATGTACCCCATCTACTGGCGCAATCTGTTTATCAAGGCCGGATGGCAACCATTCTGGCTGGGGGAAGCCACTGCTACGGATGACGGCAAGCGGGCGCGGGCGGGCGGCGTCATCATCAGCCAGGCGAATCTGGATACGGTGCGGAATAATACCGGCATCAGCGAGCGCGTTATTGCCTACGGTGTCAGCGAGAAAAACTATGTTGTGGCAGCTTAGAAGATTTTTGCATTAACCTTTATAGGAAACATAAGAACAGGAAGCATAGGAAATGAAAGATAATAAATCGGGCGAGCTCGATGCCGTTATGACGAGCCTGCATTACCTGGAGTCAGAGGTAAGCAAAGTCGGCCTGAAGGAAGTAAGCGGTATTCTGAAAAAAACCATCAGCGACATTGAAGGGTGGATAAATACCGGTTCGTGCTGCGGATCGAACTTCCATGAGATTATCATTGGCTATGAGCTATTCAATATATTAGAATTGCTGCACAAGCTGTCTCAGAATTACAAATATGATTTGGCAGCCATTTTAAGAGCCATCGAATCTTACACTGCGCAGCAGAAAATGGCTGGCTAATATAAAGTAAGCAGCCCTGATGGAAATGCATCCTCATCAGGCGCAAATTCAACCGCGGTGACAGACGCCAGATTATCATTCTCAGGCGGGTGTGACTGGATGAACTCCTCAAAAATGAGAAGAGAGAGGTTTTCTATCGCTAAAACTATTATCATCGGTACGCTCCAGCATATATACAATCAACACCGCTGCATAAATTAGCAACAGGGTATTGCCGTTAGCTCGTCAGATTTTCCAAATCATGCATCGCGGCGATAATGGCGCGCGGGCGGATTAGTGTACAGGTAGGGTCGAGCGCATCTGCCATATAGTCCTCAAATTTGCAGGCAACGCGCAGTTTCAGCAGGATGCCCTGCAGGGAGGATAAGGGTTTGCGCAGAAATGCATGCAGCGCTATATTGGATTCCTTTCCTGCCTCGATATAGCGCGGATCGCTTTCGTTATCATGTATTTCCTCAAAGATCTGGGGTGCCTTGGATTCTGCTGTGCGCCAAGTTTGATATAATTGTTGCAAAACCTCGTCAGCGCAGCCTATCCCCATCTTGTTGCTCCTGTTTACAACGTTGACTATTATAGGCCATCTTCGCTCCGATCATCACACCGATGCCTGCGCAAATGCTTCGCATAACGCCCTGGCTAACCACTCCCCATGATACCAATACCCATGCGCCACCGTTATAGATGCAGATGTACGCCAGCCCATATCATTCCCCGACGGCCCGATGCATTTCCACGCCCTTCAGATCAAGGAAGCGAAAAATACCCGCCATGCCAATGACGAGATTGTAAATGCTGTCGCGCAAATCCTGATCGCTGATATCGGCCAGCTGCCGGATCAGATCATGGCTTTGCAGGTTATTGATGATCTTAAGCCGGTCGCCATTGGCGTTGCCGCCTGACCGCTTGGCATGCTGCTCGTCGTATATGCCGAGGAAAAGGTCATCCACAGCGCAGTTGAATGCCCGCGCCAGCTGGTACAGTACATGCGATGGTGCGCCGCCACCCGCGAGTACGGTTTTGGCCTGTTGTTTGGTAAGACCGGAAATCTCCGGCAGATCACTTTCGTGCATATGCGACCGCTCCAGCCGCATCAGCACATTCCTGGCAATGGTCTGATTGAGTAGTTTTTCGTCCGGTTCCATACTCCCTCCGCGCATGGTGGTTCCGCGAAGCCGGAGCTTCGCGGAACCACCTGTTAAATATGCACCAACCGCAGCTGGTGCCAGGAGTCGAAAATCGCCGTAAACGGGCGCAGGCGTATTCCCCTTTCGGGTGTTCTATTCGGCCCACTCCCGACGCAGATGCGCGGAAGCAGGGCTTGAGATACGAGCCTACTTAAATAATCGCAGTTTACGGGGATTTTCGACCCCCTCAAGGCACACTGTAGCGTAACTAACTGGTTGAAGTCAAAAGCATGTTTTTATAAAAATTTTATGCTTAAGTGTTATGTGCCAGGTTGATTAATGGGCGAAATCCAGTTATAGACGGTACATGCGTCTGGTAAAAAACATTGCTATTATAGTGCTTTCCCTCAGTATTGCTTTGGTCGGGCTTCCCGCGCAAGCGCATCAGGAATGCCTTGGTAACGGCGATGCCAATCATCATGAAACGCATCACGCTGGTACAACGCAAGCGCATCATGATCATGATAAAGCGCATGGCGACCATGCAAATTGTTGCCTAAGCTGCAGCACCAGTGCCATTCTACCAAGCGGCACCTTCGCACTTCCCCGTTCAACCGGAACAACGGACAGCCAATATCCGGCGACACAGACTTTGCTCTCTCGCCTCTTTCAGGCTCAAGACAGGCCTCCCAAACTTTTCTCTTAAACGCGATCACGCCCGCATTCCATCTGGCGCTTGCCATGTGGGTGCCGTCCGGCGCATGTTGTTATGTCCTGCGCATAATGGACTCACCGTAATTTGATAATAGTTTGTATATGAACATAAAATTCGCATTGCCATTGGTATGGCTTGTATCGCTGGCGTCACCAGCACTAGCTAATAATTACAATCTTGATATTGCCCGGAAGCCGGTGAATATCACCGGCACGCCGATTAGCAAAATCACCATCAACGACGGCATTCCGGGGCCGACGCTTCGCTTTACCGAGGACGAGGACGTGACCATTAATGTCACCAACAAACTAGATGAGCCTACATCGATTCACTGGCACGGCCTGATTGTGCCGGGCGAAATGGACGGGGTGACGAGCTTCAACGGCTTTCCCGGCATCAAGCCCGGCGAAACCTTCACCTATCATTTCAGGGTCAAGCAAACCGGCACCTACTGGTATCACTCGCACACGATGGGTCAGGAGCAAGACGGGCTTTACGGCTCTATCATCATTGCTCCCAAAGGCGGAGATCATATTAAAGCCGACCGCGATTATGTGGTGGTGCTGTCTGATTTTAGTGAAGAAGAATCGGATGAGATCATGGGTAACCTGAAAAAATCATCGGATTATTACAGCACCGCACGGCGTACCTTAGCCGATTTTTTCCATGATATAAAAACCGAGGGCTTCGACAAGGCGTGGAAAACGGCCAAGGAATGGGGAGCTATGCGCATGGCGCAGACCGATCTCGCTGACGTTACCGGCTACACTTTTCTCGTTAATGGCAAATCCCCGCAACAAAACTGGACGGGGTTATTCAAGCCCGGTGAGCGTGTGCGCCTGCGCGTTATCAATGCATCGGCCATGTCGTTTTTCGATGTGCGGATTCCCGGCCTTAAAATGAACGTAGTACAATCCGATGGCCAGAATATTGAGCCAGTCAAGGTAGATGAATTCCGCTTCGCCCCCGCCGAAACCTACGATGTAATAGTGATGCCGAAGGACGACAAAGCCTACACCATCGCCGCCGAGCCTATCGATCGCACCGGCTTTGCAATCGGCACCTTGGCGACCGCCAAAGGCATGCGCGGCGAAATTCCTAAGCAGCGCGAACGCGCCTCGCTCAAAATGGGCGATATGGGCGGCATGGATATGAGCGACATGGAAATGACGCCCGCCGACATGAAAAGTGGCTGGATTGAGGCCGGTACGCCTCCCGGCGACAAGGCGCTTTCCTATGCTGATCTGCGCTATGCGGGCATTCAGAAAGATCAGCGTAAGCCTGAACGCACCATCGAAGTGCATTTAGGCGGTAACATGGAGCGGTATATCTGGACGATCAACGATAAGAAGTTTTCCGAAGCCGAACCCATCCGTCTTAAATACGGCGAACGGGTGAGGCTTAACTTCACAAACGACACCATGATGGCGCATCCGATGCATTTGCACGGCATGTTCGTGCAGTTGGAAAACGGCCAGCCTGCTGCGAAAATGCCTAATAAGCACACCGTCATCATACCGCCTGGCCAATCCTACTCAGTGCTGCTTACCGCCGATGCTGCTGGCGAGTGGGCGTTCCACTGTCATCTCTTCTACCACATGATGTCCGGCATGATGCGAAAAGTGGTGGTCGCCAAGCTCGACCCCAGCGATGTTCCGGCAACGCCCGCACTAGCGGAAGGAGGCCACCATGCGCATTAAAACCTTACTTATAGCGTCATGCCTGGCGCTTTCGGTGGCGCAGCCTACGCTGGCGGCGGATGACATGGCTGCAATGACGCCGGACGAAATGGCGAAAAAGCATGGCGGCAGCATTTTCCATATGTTCCGCTCGGAAACCGACATAGGCGCTAATAACCACGGAAGCACCATCGCCAGCTGGGACGTAAAAGGCTGGGTCGGCACGGATGAAGACAAACTCTGGCTCAAAACCGAGGGCGAACATGCGGACGGCAAACTGCAAACGGGTGAAGCCTGGGCGCTCTATAGCCGCAACATCGCCACCTTCTGGGATGCACAGGCCGGTGTGCGTTATGATTTTAAGCCCCATTCCACTACCTATCTGGCTCTCGGCTTTAATGGTCTTGCTCCCTATTATTTTGATACCGAAGCGCATTTGTTTGTCAGCGACAAAGGCCATGTCAGCGCGCGCTTGCGCGAGGAAAATGACTTTTTGCTGACGCAAAAGCTGATCATCCAGCCCTATGCCGAGTTTAATCTTTCTCTGCAGGACGCGCCGGAAAGCGAGGCCGCTGCTGGCTTAGGGGATGGCAAGATCGGCTTACAGACCCGCTACGAAATCACACGGAAATTTGCGCCTTATGTGGATGTCCACTATGGTCGCAAATTCGGTGAAACCGCGTCCATCGTCAAACGCAATGGCGAGGAAAAAGAAGAGTTGGTGGGCGCTGTCGGCCTGCGACTAATGTTTTAATTAACCAAAACCTTAAAGGAGAACGCTATGAAGAAATTTCTACTGACAACCGCGCTGATGCTGGCGGCAGCACCTGCTTTTGCTAAAGAAGTCATCGTCAAAGAAATCACCGATGCCAACGGCAAAGCCTATTTCTCGCCGGACAAGCTGACCGTGCAACCTGGCGACACGGTGACTTTCGAGAACGCACAGGATTCACCGCATGAGGTAATGTTCATTAACGTGCCGAAACAGGTGGACGAAATGATTATGAGTCCGATGCAGAACAAGAAGGGGGATAAATTCTCCTACACCTTCACCATTCCCGGCACTTATCAGTTCCATTGCCATCCGCATGAGGCGGCGGGCATGAAAGGCACGCTCATTGTCGGCCAAGCCTCGAAACCCGGCGAAACCAAAGCAACGGATCATCACAAATTGACGAAGAAGTTGGAAGATGGCGAAGCTGCCACAAACACTAAACCTACCGCTGGCTCAAGCATGCCGCAAGGTATCGGGAAAGTGATAAGCGTGAATGCGGAAAAGCACACTATCAAGTTGAAGCATGATCCCATTAAAGCGCTGGGTTGGCCGGTCATGACAATGCTGTTCACAGCAGATAGCAGCGTTGACCTCTCCGGCTATCAGCCGGGCGATGAAGTTTCCTTCACGCTGAAACTAGTGGGTAAGGATGACTATACCGTTATTAATTTGAAGAAAAGCCAGTAGAGACTATGAACTCATCCCGGCTCTTGACGTAAGTTGGGGGCTGGGATTTCCGGACTGCTTGCTTCTTTGCTGCAGAGCATTCCATCGAAAGCGGCTCGATCAATTGCCCCGAACGTTGCAGGAATAAATGCACTGTGTCGGCATCAATCGCCACGATCCAGATGATGATATTGCCGCCTTTATCCTAGGACGTTGCATTACCACAGCGATTGCGCTGGCAGTCGGATTGAGCGGAAGTATTACAAGATGAAGAACATATTAACCTCTCTCTATGTCAGAATTAAATGGATAGCCTTATCAGTCTCAAGTTAAGTCGTGCCGAAGCTGCAGGTTGTATTGATTTCGTTCTGCCACCGCATAAAATTTCAGAGGAGCTTGCCAGAATTGGAGTGCGCTTCCCTCATCCTCATTGATTATTTATGGTTTTCATCTTCATCTTCCGTAGATTAGCAGTTATAGAAGTGCTACCATAGCAATACCCCCAAATTGTGAGGCAAATCCGACAACAGGAATTCATGTATGGCGATTAAAATCGAATCAGGGAATCGCCAGATAAAAGATCATGCGGGCTATAATTATTTAAAGAATTTACTTGATAATATAGCTGACCCCATTTTTGTAAAAAATCAAAATCATTGCTGGATTGATGGGAATAAGGCTTTTTGGGAATTGATGGGTGGGCCAAAAGAAACATTCATTGGCAAAACGGATTACGAATTCTTTCCAAAAGAAGAAGCGGATGTCTTTTGGGAAAAAGACAATAATGTCTTCCAATCCAAACGCCCGGTAATCAATGAGGAATTTCTAACGGATCGCCTGGGTAAACGTCACATTATTTCTACTAAGAAATCCCTTTTCCTGAATGAAAAGGGAGAAGAGGTATTAGTTGGCATCATCAGGGATATTACCGCGGAAAAAGAACTTGAAGTACTTAAACGTAGTGAAGAAACCCTACGCGAATCCGAGGAGCAATTCCGACAATTAGCTAATGCCATACCGCAGCTGGCATGGATTACCGACGAAACGGGATCGATTCATTGGTATAATCAACGCTGGTATGATTTTACAGGCACCGATCTGGAAGAAATGCAAGGCTGGGGTTGGCAGAGTGTTCACCATCCCGATTACGTGGAAGGTGTTACAAAGCGCTTTAAAAAAGCGATAGCAATGCAATTAGCATGGGAAGATACATTTCCTATTCGGAGCAAGACTGGTGATTATCGCTGGTTTCTGTCACGCGCGTTTCCAATCCATGACGCAAATGGTTGTATTGTGCATTGGTTCGGTACGAATACGGATATAACCGATCAACGCTATGCATTGCAGGAGCTTTACGAAGCACAAGAACGCTCGCGCCTGATGGTGGAAAGCATCAAAGATTACGCCATCATCTCCATGGACACAAAAGGCATCATCAACGCCTGGAATTCAGGTGCTGAGGAAATTTTTGGTTATACAGCCACCGAAGTTATTGGCAGTACTATCTCATTTATTTTTACCCCTGAAGACCGGGCGGACAAAGCTAATGAAAAAGAAATTAATGTAGCATCTGAAACGGGACGGGCTGCTGATGAAAGATGGCATATTCGCAAAGATGGCAGCCGCTTTTTTGCCAGCGGCATTTTCTCGGCAGTTAAGGACAATACCGGTAAGTTGCTAGGATTTACGAAAATTGCACGTGATATTACTCCCAGAAAAGAAGCGGAAGAACTGCTGATTAAGGCACGTAATGCAGCCGAAGCCGCCAGTATCGCTAAATCTGACTTTCTAGCTAATATGTCTCATGAAATACGCACGCCGATGAATGCCGTCATTGGCCTATCCAGCATTCTAGCCATGAGTGAGCCATTAACTCCTAAACAAATGGAATTTATAAAAACCCTGCAGCTATCAGCGGATTCGCTTTTAAGCCTGATCAATGACCTTCTGGATATCGCCAAAATCGAAGCCCATACCGTTGAAATCGAACATATTCCTTTTAGTATGACGCAGATGATCCAAGAGGTAATCAGTATCATGTCGGTTCAGGCAGAGGAGAAGAATTTAGCATTAACCATGGACGACGAATGCATCAGGGACAGGATGTTCATTGGCGATCCGGCGATGCTAAGACAGATTATAATGAACTTATGCAGCAATGCGGTGAAATTTACTGAAAAGGGCACTATCGACATAAGCATTACCTGCAAATCATTAGTGGAAGAAAAGCTTGAGAATATTTGTATCTCCATTCAAGACACCGGTATCGGTATAGCACCGGATATGCTGGCTACAATTTTTGAAAAATTTACCCAGGCCGATAGCTCGATAAACCGTAAATATGGTGGCACCGGGCTAGGACTTGCTATCACCAAGACGCTTGCTGAGATTATGGGTGGCACCATTAAAGTTGAAAGCACGGTAGGCAAAGGTTCGACATTTCTTTTATGCATAAAGTTACCCTTGGCTATTGAGGGGATGGACAAAGCTTTTTCGGATGGGGTGCATATTACACCTCCAGAACAGGATAAAAGTTTAGCCCGACAAAACATCCTGATTGTCGAGGATTACGTACCTAACATCACTGTTGCCCAAGCATTTTTAGAACAATTTGGCTATCATACGAATGTCGCCACAAGCGGAAAAGAGGCATTCGAAAAGATAAAAACTACAAAATATTCAGCGGTGCTAATGGACGTGCAAATGCCGGGTACGAACGGTTTTGATGCTACGCGGCTAATACGAGAGCATGAGAAGGAAAATAATCTTCCGCGATTACCCATCATAGGTATGACGGCCCATGCTTTATCCGGTGATCGTGAGCGTTGTCTAAGCGTTGGGATGGATGATTATATTTCTAAACCCTTCAATCCTGACGTATTGAAGGAAAAGCTTAGTACTCTCATTACGCAACAGTATCCTGCTTAGTTATCTTTGGACCCGATATCACGATGATTAATTGAATTGCATTTTGATTCGTCATGCGGTGAGCACTTGGGTAGCGGTGGCAAAGAGAGTTTGTTAGGTCAAAAGTTTGGAATATAATGTCGCTATCGATTACCATCCACGAGCTAGTTCCGTCGATTGGCCTGCAAGCTGAACTGTTTGATGCACCGCGGCAATCCGATATGCGCGAACGCGCCAAGGCGGTGATAACCTCACGTGCGCTCGATAAATCAACTATTGCTTTGGGCGCCACTCTGTATCCGTCGGCATGTTACTATCCCTAAGGCCGCAGCTTTTTCGCATTCACACGCATTCCGGACGTTGAAGGAGTTTTTAGAGTAACCATTAATGGTTAACTCTCTGTTATATACTTAACTCTCTTTTATATACATAGTGTCAAAGTCAATTCCACATAGATAAAAGATTCATAAGCGCGCAGACTAAATGGAACATCTTATGGAGGATATCATGACATATTATGTAATAGGTGGCTTTGACGGCCCGGCTAGCGAGTGTAAATCATTATCGGAAGCGGAAACGCTTGCCACGGAACTGACCCACGCCATTCACGAGATAGAAGTCACCCATCCATTTGGCGATAAACCAGCTGGGTGCAAACTTCCAGTGGAAATATTTACGGAAGCAGAATGGACAAACGCGCGGCGGTGCGATTGACGCCAAAAAATCTTACGCGATTTGCCTTTACAGGCCGCGCTTCTCAAGTTTTGCATCCCATTTGTAAATATCATCGTAAAAATGCAGATGGCCATCCTGATCGACTCTGGCGGTAAGGTACATAATATGTACTGGCAGCGGTTGTTGAAGAGTAACAGCTGTCGGTTGGGTATCAGAGGTGACAGGCGCATTATACAAATTATCCACGCGGCTTTGTGGCCAATCCGGCTCATTACGCAAAACGAATTCAGCTAGTGCTTGCGGCTGTGCAAGACGGATACAACCGTTGCTTAAACTACGTGTGTTGCGGTTAAACAATTTTGGATTGGATGTATCGTGTAGGTAGATGTCGTCCGTATTGATCACGCGGAATTTAATCGCACCCAGCGCATTTTTGGGGCCAGGACGCTGACGAAAGCCATATTGCTTCAAATCTGTTTTTGTCAGTTTATGCAAGTTGATAGTGGATAGATCGACTTGCGTGCGTTCTCCGTCTTCTACGCGCAGCATTTCATACCCTTTATTCGCCGCCACCTCAGGGTCTTTAAGCAATTGCGGCAAAATATCTTCTTCGCCCAGCCGTTTCGGCGCATACCAGTAGGGATGAAAAATCACTTCCGACATAGTGCTGCTGAATACGGGTGTACGATGCTGCTCCTGACCCACAATGATACGCATCTGCAAGGTGGTATGGTTATCCTCCACCGCTTCAAGGTCAAATCCGGCGATATTAATAAGCAGATGTCGTTCTCCCAGATCATCGGGCAGCCAACGCCAGCGCTCCATATTCAAGCCTATCTGCTTGATACGTACGCTTGCGGGAGCATTAATGAGCTTTAGGATACGCGCGCCGATAACGCCATCGGGCTTTAGGTCGTGGTCGCGCTGAAAAGCCTCTACTCCTTGCACCAGCGCTTCGGAATAATAGTTGTCAGTTGGCGGGGCGGCATCTGGCAGATAGCCTTCGCGGCGTAAGCGTTCATATAATAAAGGCATGCGCGGATCATCCATACCGGGTTTAAGCATTGGACCGGCAGGCAGTTGTGGCCATCCTCCAGCGGCAGCGATAACTCGGTATTCTGCCAGTTTTTTATGCAAGCTTGCGTATTCACTATGCGAAGGTGCAAAGCTCCGCAAGATAGCGGATAAATCGTTCGCGGCCAGCGCCTGCTCTAGTAATGCGGGAACGTCAATGCTGCGTGGCGGCAGGATAATATCTGGAACTATTTTTTTTGGGGAGAAGCGGCCGATTTTCAGGTCGCTGATATATTGCATCGCACGGTCACTTAAAAGCAATTCCGTCATGAGATTATCATCTGTACTGGTAAAAGCTTCTACCCGTTCGTTAAGCTGATTTGCTGCATAAACCTCCGGTAAGAGGCCGTCTTCGTCTGCATGTTCAAGTGCTTCAGCAAACGGTATTGCTTGCCGGGTGAATGACTGCCCCTCGCCAGTTAAAGTAGACAACCAAAAGGGCTGATATTGCCGGGCTGCATAAAAAGCCTGTAAACGTTTCCAATTGATTTTTATGCCGTCAATTTTTCGGGGCGGCGTAGCTGCATCTACATTCCGTGTAATTTCTACTTCTATGGAATTGTCTTCTGCCAATGCGGGAACAGAAAAAAGCAGCGATAGCGACACCAATAACGGCGTGAGGTTTACCTTATACCGCATGCGCTGGTTGTTCCCAGCGGCGTACGTGACCAGTGTCTATATGTATGAAATCCGACGCAGGATAATAACCAACGCCACCCGCCTGCATACTGAGCGCGGCGTTATGCAGATGGGTAAGGTCTTTGCCCGGCAAGCGGATGTCGATGGCGCGTCCCTGAAGATGCATGCTGTTATTGGCGACGCCATTTGAATGGGCATGCAATAATCCATTGGTTTCAGGTGAGCGATAGCCGGAAATCACATGGAATGGTCCTGGCATTTGCACCCGTTGCTGTAATTCATACAACTGCTCAAGCAGTGCCTTGTCGATAGAATGAACATCGCCCGTGCGGTAATCGCGCAATAAATGGTTGATGGCCTCCATTGCCTGCGGGACATAGCGGCCTTGCTCATAGAACGTAAGACGCAATTTTTCTCCGGTATGCAGATTATAAAACCCCAGCTCTTTCGCGGAAGTGCCAGCCAGCGCCAGTTTTGGCAGCGGTAGCGCCATTGCAGCGAGAGTGCAAAGGCCATATTTAACGAATTGGCGGCGCGAATGGTTCTGCATGATACGCAATAAAACTAATGATCTGGAATAAGTTAAGCCATAGCAGAAAATAAGCTGCGCACCTATCCCTTATGTCTATTTATGCCATCAATTACTTAACGGACGATAAAGGGGAACATAGAGTTGTGGAATGACTGTTCATTGATTTGACCGCGATCAAACCTATACCGCGACTTTAAGATTAAAGTACTTTTTCTCATAAGAAATAAGCACATTTATGACTACCCAATCAATTCTCTGCATTTTCGGCGGCTCGGAAAGCGAATTAAATGCCGTGAACACGGCATTTATATTAGGAAAATCCTATGAAGCGCATCTCCGGTTTCTTCATATCTCAACCGATCCAAATTCCTATGCGACTGCTTATGGAGGTGGCGATGCCATGGCATTCTCGACTTTGCGCGACACTATCGACAAAGAAAATGAGGAGCGGATGCAACAGGCGAAAAATCATATCGAATCCTTAGCTGCGCGCTATCATGTTTTACTAGAGAGCGTAAAAATACCAGCGCATCACTCCTCCGCTTGCTTTGTGCATCTGACAGGCCGTCTTGAAGCCATTATTGCTGAGGAAGGTCGTCTTTGTGATCTGATCGTTACCGGACGCGCAGGAAAAGATGCGCTTTACGATGATGTTGTTATTCCCGCGCTATTCGATACCGGGCATCCCGTTATGTTACTGCCGGTGCAAAAGGAACCGTTAGGACAGGATGGTTATAAAACAGTAGTAATATCCTGGAAAAGTAGCAAGGAAGCAGCGCGGGCAATTTACAATGCCATGCCGTTTCTGGAAAAAGCAGAAAAGGTTTTCGTGCTGACCGCGAACGGAAACGGCGAAACCTATGATTTAGCGGCGGAAGCGGCGCTGCTGGCGTATCTGCATACGCATAATATCCATGCGCAAGGAATCGTCGTCGCTGCTGGTAGCCTTACCGCAGGTGAATCGCTGCTGGCTAGAGCCAGGGAATTAAAGGCTGATTTGTTTGTGATGGGTGCTTACGGCCATACCCGCTTCCGCGAGATGATGCTGGGCGGCGTCACAAACTACATGCTGGAAAAGGCGGATATTCCGCTTTTGTTATCACATTAGATAATGGAGGAATTATGCGTAATAGAACAGTATTGGCTAAAAAGAATAAGACACCGGTGACGTGGATTCTCGTCGCCGATGGAAAACAAGCACAGATCTATGCACGCGAAATGCGAGAAAAAAGAATTCCTATAGGCGGTGGAGCAAAACATCGTCATTACGATGAATCATTTGTGCAGGACTTGGTTGAAGTGCCGGACATGGCATGGCAGGCGGAATCGCCGACAATCTACGAAGCTGGTCGTGATCGATTGGGTCGGGTATTTGAAAGTGGCAACTCCGCGCACCATATGAGTGAGCCGCGCATGGGCATTCATGAAGAAATTAAGCAGCACTTCATGAAAATGATCGCGGATCGACTAAACGAAGCAAGAGCTAAAAAAATGTTTGACCGCCTGGTGCTCGTCGCACCCGCCAGGATGTTAGGAGAATTAAAAGATCATCTTGATAAAACGGTGCTTAAGGCTGTAGCGGCAGAACTGCCCAAGGATCTGACCCGCTGTGACAACGGTACGCTATTACATCATTTGCAAGATACTGGATTAGAGAGCGCCTGACAGAAATCCCCTAAATGGAGAAAGCCATGACCAACCCTCAGAAAACCACACAGCCCGAAACTGCCATGAGCGTTATGGATGCCATCTACCAGCGTCGCGCCGTGCGTGACTATACGCCTCAGAAAATCGACCAGGCTATCATTCGCACGTTGATCGATGCTGCCATTCACGCTCCCACCGCCATGCATGAAGAACCATGGGCATTCGCTGTCATTCAGGATAAGAACATGCTGAATCGCCTGTCGTATAGCGCCAAAGAACTGGTGCGAAGCGAGGCGCATGGTTCCGATTCATATCAAGCAAAGCATGCGCTTGATCTCGTGAGCAAGCCGGATTTTCATGTATTTTATAACGCTGGTGCCTTGATTGTCATTTACAGCAGATTACAGGGGCCATTTGTCGCGGCGGACTGCTGGCTGTCAGCTGAAAACCTAATGCTTGCCGCTTGCGCAAAAGGGCTTGGCACCTGCGTCATCGGCTTTGCGGTTTCGGCGCTAAATATGCCGGAATGGAAGGCTGAATTGAAAATTCCTGCTGAAATGACGGCCATTGCGCCAATCATTATGGGCATGCCCGCAGGCGAAACACCTCTTGTACCCCGCAAGCAGCCAGAAATTATTAGTTGGAACTAATTTAGTTAATTAGATTAGATTTGAGTTGTGCTGTGCTGTGCTGTGGCGATTCTTCTCGCCATCGCCTGATGCGTCGGGCAATCTTCGGAGACGGAGCACAGGCTGCAAACATACTGCTCAATATGTTTCAAGTCGTGAATCATCACGTGCGTGCCTTCCACGGTAATCCCCTGTTCTTTCAGTTTGGCCAGCGTGCGTGAGAAGGTTTCAAGCTCCATGCCAAGGCGCGAGGCAATCAATGTTTTAGTATAAGGCAGATCGAAACCTGCCGGTTCGAAATCATATAATACGCAAAGCCGTTGCATAAAACAGGCCACTAGTTGTGTAGCCGACATGGTTGCCTGATGCTCCGCCTCGACTTCAGCCAGATGGGCCTGATGTGAAATGGAGGAAAGCAAGTTGAGTGCAAACGCCGTATGTTTCTTAGCCGCATCCTTGAGCCATGCCATTGGGAATTCCATTACCGCGACATCATCCAAGGCGATGGCATTCACGCGGTGATGACGGCAGGCATCCATGATCTCGCTCTCGCACATGGTCTGCCCCGCCTTAAAAACATCGATTGTTTTTTCGTGACCATCGGGATTCTCACGGAAAAATTGCACGGTGCCGCTAATAATGATGTAAAAATGCGTTACCGGATCGCCGTGATGGAACAAAAGCTGGCCGCGTTTACACTGGCAAATTCGTCCGCCCGTAAGTAATGCAGCTTTATCCTGTTCATGTAATCCTGAGAATAATGGCAGCGCCCTGATTATATCAGGATAAATTGTAGGAGGCATCATGACTCCTAACATGAAAACTAAACGATTGAGACTGCACCATATTAAAAAAGGTATAAGTTTTCAATATGTTATTGTGGCTATAGCTTTTATTTGACGCTTTTGTACTGACTTTGATCCAAGTCAAACGCTTTCCACAAATCCCGGTCTAGGGTGATCCAGTCAATCAGTTTAGGAGAAAACCATGCCCCATGCCCCACTAATCCGTTCATCCGTGATAGCTCGACCGACATTAAAGTTGGCTCTGCCTGTACCGGAAACTCGCCAAGATATCGAGCGCTATGTCTATAATCTACTGACCAGCAAAGAAGAATATGCTTGCAATATGGCAACGGATTAATTCCTGACCATAAACTTATACTCAAAGGAGAAACTTTATGAAATCGCTCAAAGTTAAAAAGATCATGACTGCTAACCCTTTCATTATCAGCCCGACACAGACAATTAAAGAAGCATCGCAGCAGATGAAGAAAATCGATTGCGGTGTCCTGCCTATTGGTGAACAGGACAAAATAATCGGCATTATTACCGACCGCGATATCGTCCTTCGCGTCGTTGCCACAGGCCTCTCTCCTGACAAAGTGACTGTACAGGAAGTAATGACCAAGAAAGTCCATAGCTGCGACGAGGATGATGATATCGAAGATGCGGCAGAACAAATGCGCAAGCGCAATGTCGCCCGCCTGATCGTTACCCACGACAAAAAGACCACCGGTATAATCACTATGAAATGCCTATTGCAGGGCAAGGGAAAGCAGAAAAAAAGCAACAAGGTGCTGCACGAGCTGCTCAGGGCATAGCATCGCTAATAAACATTATGAAACATTTTACTTAATCACCGGAGAATTTTATGAAAACATTGATCGCAACCATTGCCTTAGCTCTGCTACTTACGGCCTGCACTCAACCCACCGCCAGCAGCGGCGGAATGATATCGGCCGATATGATGCAAAACTGCCAGAGTAATATGAAAGACGGCAAAATGATGGGTAGCATGCCGAAGGATATGATGGCCCAGTGCCAACAGATGATGAAGAACTGCCAAGGCATGATGGCGAAAAATGGGATGATGCAGAAAAAAAACGCTATGTCCGGTGACATGATGAACCAGTGTCAGCAGATGATGCAGGGCGACAATACTGCACCATTACCCGCCATATCACCGAACGATACAAGCGCCACAGATCACAAAAAACACCATCCGGCACAATAAAAAGGGACATGTATCTATATGGAACACTCCCACAATCATGATGCCATAACCGGTAACGGCGAAAGCTGGCTGTTTTCGCGCACCGGTGTGGCTACCCTCGTTGCTGTGTCCGTCCTGGGTTTTCTGATTTACGAAGGCCATGGAGCGCACCTGCTCGGCGCGCTACCATACCTGTTGATTCTGTCTTGCCCACTGATGCATATCTTCATGCATGGTGGGCACGGAGGGCATGGCGGACACCAGCATGGTGGCAACGAAGAAGAAAATACTCCCGCGCAGCAGCAGGCAGCAAATACTCAACAATCTAATGCTACGCAGCAGGACAAGCAACATCAGCACAAGAGAGGATGCCACTAATGGAATACGCAGGCGATGTACCGGCTTACGGCCTATGGGGACTCGTCATCCTCAATTCTGTGATCTTTATCGGCTTTGCCTTCAGCTTCTTTAAGCCGCAGACAAAAACCGACTGGCGCAGTTTCAATGCCTTTTCGGCCTTTATTATAGCGCTGTTCGTCGAGATGTACGGGTTCCCGCTATCGATCTACCTGTTTTCCGGGTGGCTTACCACCAGATATTCTGGTGTCGATTTCCTATCACACGACAACGGCCACCTGCTGCACACACTGCTTGGCATGAAGGGTAATCCACATTGGGATATCTTCCATATCTTAAGCAATGTGTTCATCATCGCTGGCTTTATCATGCTGTCCAATGCATGGAATGTTCTATGGACGGCACAGCGTGCACACACACTGGCTTCCACCGGCATTTACGCCCGCATGCGCCATCCGCAATATGTGGCGTTCATTGCCATCATGTTCGGGTTCCTACTGCAATGGCCAACGCTCGTGACGCTTATCATGTTCCCGATCCTAACCACTATGTATGTCAGGCTTTCGCTTAAGGAAGAAAAGATTTCCGAAGCCGAATTCGGTGAGGAATGGCGGCTTTATGCGGCAGTGACTCCTCGTTTCTTTCCTAAATTCGGGGAAACGCACGCACATGCCTAACAGAAAGAGTATCCATTATGAAATCCCATGCAAAGCAGCCGAATGCTTCCGATCCCAAGCCTGAATTGAAACACGAGGCCAAAACGCGACCGAAGCCTGAAGCCGATATCGACGTTGCGACATTGATGAACACGCCGCTCGGTGACGTTCTCTTGGATGGCCTTCTTAAAGACCCGGAGGATGCCGGTCGTATCATAGCCAAGGCGATCAACCAGGCTGAGGGACATATGGCTACTGCGAAGGCAACTGAAACCAAAGTTGAACCTAAGCCCGAAGGCAAAATCGCTCCCAATCTTGAAACAAAAAGCGATTCTAAAATCGGGCTACCACCTGAGACTAAATCCGAACCCCCAAAAGACACCCGATCAGATACCGGAGTAATGTACACCTGCCCGATGCACCCACAAGTGCGACAGAAAGAGCCGGGCAAGTGTTCTATCTGTGGCATGACGCTGGAGCCTTCGGGGGCTTCAACCAATTCCGAAGCCAAAATCGAGACCGAACCTAAACTTCAAGCCCAAATTGAAACCAAGTTTAAATGCAAACTCGATCCTAAACCTGAAGCAAAAATTGAAGCCAAGCCTGAAGCCAAAGCTGAGTCCAAAAAAGAACCCCTTACAAGTGCGAATGGCTTTTATACCTGCCCGATGCACTCTCAGATACACCAGAAAGGGCCGGGCAATTGCCCGATCTGCGGCATGACGCTGGAGCCGGAGAAAGTTTCATTGGACGTTGGCCCCAATCATGAACTGATCGATATGACGCGCCGTTTTTGGGTGTCGGCAGTGCTGGCCGGGCCGCTGGCGCTCTTTGTCATGGGCGCCCATCTCATCCCAAACATTTCGCATGAATGGATGGATGGGGCGCTTTCGCATTGGATACAGATGCTTATCGCCACGCCGGTGGTGCTATGGGGTGGTTGGCCGTTTTATGTGCGGGCGGTTGCGTCGATCAAGCATCGTAGCCTCAATATGTTCACTCTGATCGCGCTCGGCGTCGGCGTAGCTTATATCTACAGCCTAATCATCACAATATTCCCGCAAGCGGTGGCCCAATTTTCCGGCGGCATGATGCTTGACGTGTATTTTGAAGCCGCCGCGGTGATCACTGCGCTGGTACTGCTCGGCCAGGTGCTGGAGCTAAAAGCCCGTGCCAATGCCAGCAACTCCATGCGCGCATTGCTTGATCTGGCTCCCAAAATGGCGCGCATTATTCGCGAAGGCGGCAAGGAAGAAGATGTGCCGTTATCCGAAGTGGAAACAGGCGATCTGCTCCGCGTACGCCCCGGTGAAAAGGTCCCGGTCGACGGCGTAGTAGTGGAAGGACATAGCAGCGTCGATCAATCCATGCTGACTGGCGAATCGATGCCAGTGGAGAAAAGCCCCAGCGATAAAGTGACGGGCGCGACCCTCAATGGCACCGGCGGCTTCACCATGCACGCCGAGCGCGTGGGCAATGAAACCATGCTGGCGCAGATAGTGGATATGGTTGCCAAAGCACAGCGCACGCGCGCACCGATCCAGCGCATGGCCGATACCGTGTCTGGCTATTTCGTGCCAGCGGTGGTGACGATTGCATTGCTTACCGCGTTTGCGTGGGGAGTATGGGGGCCGGAACCAAAACTGGCTTACGCCATTGTCAACGCGGTGGCGGTTTTGATCATCGCCTGCCCCTGCGCTTTAGGCCTGGCTACACCCATGTCGATAATGACTGGGACTGGCAGAGGCGCGCAGGTAGGGGTGCTGATTAGAGATGCCCAAAGCCTGGAGATCATGGAGAAAGTCGATACGCTCATCATAGACAAGACCGGCACCCTAACCGAAGGTAAGCCCGAATTGATGGAAGTGGTAACAAACGAAGGTTTTGAACAAATGGAAGTATTGCGGTTGGTCGCCAGCTTGGAGAAAAGCAGTGAGCATCCTCTTGCCAGTGCGATTGTTAAAGGTGCGGAGGGAAATGGCATCACCCTTTCACCAACCAACGATTTTGCTTCGATCACCGGCAAGGGCATATCAGGTAAGATTGATGGCCATGCAGTTGCGCTTGGTAATGCTGCTCTGCTTTCTACGCTCGGTATTGATTCCGCACCGCTTGTCGCAATCGCAGAGACGCTACGCGCCAAAGGTCAAACCGCCATGTTCGCCGCCATCGATGGCAAGGCTGCCGCTGTGATCAGCGTCGCCGATCCTATTAAAGCCACTACGGCGGAAGCACTAAAGCAATTAAAGGCCGAAGGTCTACACATTATCATGCTAACCGGCGATAGCAAAGCCACCGCAGAGGCGATTGCCAAACAACTAGGTATTGATGATTTTGAGGCAGAGGTGCTTCCCGACCGCAAAAGCGAAGTAATACGCCAGCTGCAGGAGAAGGGCAAAAAAGTTGCTATGGCTGGTGACGGGGTGAATGACGCCCCGGCGCTTGCGCAAGCACAGGTAGGCATCGCTATGGGCACCGGCACCGATGTGGCGATGGAAAGCGCAGGCGTGACCTTGGTCAAAGGTGACCTGATTGGCATCGTGCGCGCGCGCCGCCTAAGTCACGCCACCATGCGCAATATCCGGCAGAATATGTTTTTCGCGTTTATTTATAACGCACTCGGCGTGCCATTGGCAGCGGGCGCTCTGTATCCCTTTTTGGGCATTCTTTTAAGTCCTATAATAGCTAGTGCAGCGATGGCGTTAAGTTCCGTTTCGGTTGTTTTGAATGCTTCACGGCTTAAGCGGGTAAAATTATGACGGGTATCTTGGCAGGTAAAAAAGGGCTGGTGGTCGGTATCGCCAACGAGCATTCCATCGCCTGGGGTTGCGCGAAAGCCTTTCATGAAGCGGGTGCGGAACTTGCCGTAACATATTTGAACGATAAAGCTCATACATATGTATATCCGCTATCTAAACAAATAGAGGCACCGATTGTTCTGCGGCTGGATGTGCGCGAAGATGCGCAGATGAAGGCGTTATTTGATGCCATCGAAGCGGAGTGGGGAAAGCTGGACTTTTTGCTGCACGCCATAGCCTTCGCGCCACAGCAGGATTTACAAGGACGTTTCGTGGATACGTCGCGCGTCGGATTCTTAGAGGCGATGGATATTTCCTGTTACTCCTTCATCCGCTTTGCGCATCTGGCTGAGCCCTTGATGAAAGATGGCGGCTGCCTGCTTACCACCACCTATTACGGTGGTGAAAAAGTCATCCCGCATTATGGCCTGATGGGGCCAGTGAAATCAGCACTGGAAGGCTCGGTGCGTTATCTCGCCGCTGAGTTAGGTTTAAAAAATATCCGCGTCAATGCGCTCTCGCCTGGCCCGATTATGACACGCGCTGCTAGCGGCATTGCCAATTTTAATGAATTACTTGAACTCGCCCGCCAAAAATCACCCCAGCACAAAACTATCCGCATCGATTGCGTGGGTGCCTATGCACGTTTCTTAGTAAGCGACGAAGCCCGTCTGGTGACCGGCAGTATCGCTTACGTCGATGCAGGTTACAACATTATAGGAGGTTAATTATGGCTATGTTCATGGCACATCTTGCGTCGATTCTAGATAATGGCAATTGCTGCAGGCTCGATCGCACTGCATTATGCGACCCAGATGAAAGCAAAGCTCATCAAAGCGGCAGGCATCATTCTCGTTGTCGCTGGCATAATCAGCCTTGGCTGTACCTGGTATTATGGTGCCAAATATTTCTTCATGGGGCATTTCGAGCATGCCTATGATTTTAATATGACGATAGAAGGCAATGGCCCACACTATCACTGCAGCGGCAGCGTTGGGGACTAAAATAAACCTATATTAAATGGAAAGTTTATGTAAACCTCGTTTACTCCTCAAAAAAAGTCCGGCATTGTTCCCAATAACAGAAACTTAACAATTGCGTCGCCGGACAACCAACCCAAGCTACAGGCTGCGATCGCTCCTTCATCGGAAGAACATATACTGGATCATATACTGCATGCCGCCGTCGCCAAGCTAACCGGCAACCTTTCGCCCGCCGCACTGGGAATGGCAGGGCACGACTGGTGGATGCACCTGGCATTCTCGCCTGACAAGATACTCTCATTGCAAAAAAGCTTCTTTAAAAAAACCGCCCAGGTCGGCTGGTATGGAATGCAAGTAGCGGCGGGAAAAGAGACGAAACCGTTGGCGTTGCCATCGCCGGGCGACCGACGCTTCGAAAGTGAGGCTTGGCAGGGCCGGCCGTTTAATTTCATGTATCAGGGATTCCTGCTTTACGAAGATTGGTGGGAGGAAGCCACCAGCGACGTGCGCGGTGTATCACCCCATCATCAGGATGTAGTGTCATTCATGGCTCGTCAATGTCTGGACGTGTTTTCACCTTCCAATAATCCGCTGACCAACCCTGATGTGATCGCCGCCACCGTGAGCAAAGGCGGTGCTAATTGCTGGCATGGCTTCCTATACTGGATGGACGATGTATCACGCTCCGCTGCCGACCGGTCGCCTGCTGGGACGGAGGCGTTTAAAGTCGGCGAAAATATTGCCGCCACCAAAGGCAAGGTGGTTTTCCGCAACCGGCTGATCGAGCTAATCCAGTATAGCCCTACTACATCCGAGGCCTACGCCGAGCCGGTGCTAATCGTTCCGGCATGGATCATGAAATATTATATCCTTGATCTGTCGACGGGTAATTCTCTGGTGAAATACCTGGTGGATAAGGGACATACCGTATTCATGATTTCGTGGAAAAATCCCGATGCCTCCGACCGCGATCTCGGCATGGAAGATTATGTGCATCTGGGGCTGGAGGAAGCGCTGAAAGCGGTGAAAGCCATCACTGGCCAGCCTGTGCATGCGGTAGGCTACTGCATCGGCGGCACACTGCTTTCTATCATGGCGGCAACGCTTGCCCGCAATGACGATGGAGCGCTTAAAACCATGACGCTTTTTGCCGCGCAGACCGATTTCGAGGAACCGGGTGAGTTACAATTGTTCATTGATGATAGCCAACTCTCCTTTCTGGAAGACGTAATGTGGCAGCAGGGCTACCTAGATAAATCCCAGATGGCGGGCGCTTTTCAGATGCTGCGCTCCAACGACCTGATTTGGTCGCGCCTCGTCAATGACTACCTGCAAGGCAAGCGGCAAGGCATGAATGATCTCATGGCTTGGAACGCAGATGCCACGCGCATGCCTTACCGCATGCACAGCGAATACCTGAATACCCTGTTCCTTAAAAATGATCTTGCTGAGAACCGCTACTCCGTAAATGCTATACCGGTGGCGCTTGAGGATATCCGTATTCCCACCTTCAGCGTAGGCACTCTACGCGACCATGTGGCACCATGGAAATCGGTCTATAAGATTAATCTGCAGGTCGAGGCCGATGTAACGTTCGTACTAACCAGCGGCGGGCATAACGCCGGTATCGTCAGCGAGCCAGGCCATAAGGGCCGCACCTACCAGATCGCCACTAAACTGCGCGATGCGCGCTATATACCGCCCGGCCAGTGGCAGCGCCAGACGCCAGTAAAAGAAGGATCATGGTGGGAAGCTTGGCAGCAATGGCTGGTGGATCACTCCGAGGGTAAACGCAAGCCGCCCGCTATGGGCAACGATGCCAAAGGGTGTACACCGCTGGACAATGCGCCGGGAACCTATGTGTTCTTGAAATAAGCGTCCGAATTATACGCCTATTGCACAGCTATTAAGCCATTCCCATTTAAGCTGGGCTGGATTGTTGATATAGGCCTGCGGATCTTGCGCCACTTCTTCCAGAAAATGCCTGGTAATCCGCCAGGGACATTTGACAGGTGGTTTTTTATGCGGCGGTTTTACGCCCAGGCGCTGATCATGGATAATCAGATCGTACAGGGCTTCCGGATGATTCTCATTTTTATCGTATATGGCGACCTGGACCACATGGCTCTTTAGCATATCCTCAATTTCCACCAAGATACGATTATAGGGGAAGCAATCCTTATTGGCCTCCAATGCTTCATTGCAGACGAGGAGATATTCCCGAAACAAGGCATCATAATTTACGGATTCTTTTTGAGATATCGTATTCATTTTTCCTCCCATCGTTATTTAAGGTAAGGCATGACTTATTGCAATTAGCTGCCACCATTCGCAGAAAGCTACTAATGCGATGGCAATCAGTACGATGCTGGCCAAAAGCAGAATTGCACGGCAATGATCTTCCAACAGCCTTAATACCCCTGGAAGCCAGTTGGGAAAGAGCATGTAGATAGTTCCCATGATAGTGGCGAAAACACCGACCACGCTTAAGACCAGCGCTAATCCTTCCCATTTCCAGTGAAATCCAAGGATAAAGCCGCCGATCAGCACGTTGATCATGCCTATGGTCAACGATCCCCGTCGTTCCTGTTTCTGCAGATGCGAAATCCATGCGATCCAGTCACCTGAATTAAAGAAATAGGACAGGCCAAGCACCAAAAAACTGGTTCCGGCAATGAATGCGACGGCTTGTTCCATAAATTCTCCTTTCAACGGTGTTTAAAGCATAGCCCTTCTAGTCCAATGCGATTTGATTGCGATCAAAGTAGTAAAAAAAGAAGCATATTAGATTGGCGCGATGTATTTGCATGACCGAAAAAAGGCGAGAAACCATGTCTAAGATTGCAGCCCATTCGCATCTGATTCAGGAAATCCGCAATAACACCATTGCGTTAACTGGCCAGCCCGCCGATTACACCCCGCTGCTCGACATGATCGGTGATGCCAGATATGTGCTGATCGGCGAAGCGACACATGGCACGGATGAATTCTACCGCATCCGCGCTGATCTCACGAAACAGCTAATCCGTTATTACGGATTTTCCGCCGTAGCAGTGGAAGCCGACTGGCCGGATGCCTACCGTGTGAACCGCTACGTGCGCGGTAGTGTCCGCAATATTCATAATGCCAACAGCGCCTTGAATGAATTCCTACGCTTCCCTACCTGGATGTGGCGTAACGAAGTCGTAGTCGAATTCCTCGACTGGCTGCGCGAATATAATGAGAAAAAACTATCCTATCAGGAAAAGGCGGGCTTTTATGGCCTTGATCTTTATAGCCTGCACGCCTCGATCCGCGCCGCACTCGACTATCTTGACAAAGTCGATCCCTAAGCAGCCCGCCGCGCGCGGGATTATTACGGTTGCTTTGACCATCACTATGCCGAAAATCCGCAGGAATATGGCTATGCCACCAATTTCGGCCTGACGCCCACCTGCGAGCGCGAGGTGCTCCACGAACTGACCACCCTGCAGCAACGGCGATTCGATTATATGAAGCGCGACGGCTTTGCGGCAGGCGAGGATTTCTTCTGCGCCGAGCAGAACGCCAAGCTTATCATCGACGCTGAACGGTATTATCGCACTATGTTCCAAGGGCGCGCAGTTTTCCTGGAATCTGCGCGATAAGCACATGACGGATACGTTATATGCACTTAGTGACCATCTAAGCCGACAGCGCCAGGAGCAAGCAAAAATCGTGGTATGGGCGCATAATTCGCATATCGGCGATGCGCGCGCCACTGAGATGGGGACGCAAGGAAAATGGAATATCGGCCAGTTGGTGCGGGAAGCGCATGGCAGTGATGCTGTGCTGATCGGCTTTTCCACCTATCGCGGTACGGTGACCGCCGCCTCACAGTGGGATGGTGACGCGCAGTGCAAAATTGTGCGTCCGGCTGAGAAGGAAAGCTACGAAGCATTGTTCCATGAAACCGGTATCCCAAATTTCCTTCTGATGCTGCGCGACAATAAAGAATTGGCGCGGCATCTTGATCTTTCCCGCCTGCAGCGAGCCGTCGGCGTGCTTTACCTGCCGGAGACCGAGCGCCAGAGCCATTATTTCTTCTCCAAGCTGCCGGAGCAGTTCGACGCCATCATCCATCTCGACACGACGCGCGCCCTCAAGCCGCTGGAAACAACCGGGCTGTGGCATAAGGGGGAAGTGTTCGAGACGTACCCGGCGGGACTGTGAGTTCTCTAAGAGCCGAGTTGACCGTGATCAAAGTAGGTACATTGTGCACCTGTTAGTCTCTGGCCATCGCAACTATTATAACTAAGGAGGATACCATGGCGAAAAGACTAGCATTGGTCACAGGCGGCACTACCGGTATCGGCGCGGCCATTTGCAAGGCATTAAAGAACGCCGGATATAATATTGCCGCCAATTATGTTGCCAATGACGATGCAGCAAAGGCATTCGAGCAGCTAACCGGCGTCAAAACCTATCAATGGGACGTGACTAATTTCGACCAATGCGCCAAAGGTGTAGAGAAAATCTGCGCCGATTTCGGCGGCAATGTAGAAATCCTGGTCAACAACGCCGGTATCACCAGAGACGGCATGTTGCATAAGATGACGCCGGAAAACTGGAATGCCGTCCTTACGACCAATCTGACCTCATGCTTCAATATGTCGCGCGCGGTTATCAACGCCATGCGTGAGAAGGGTTTCGGTCGCATCGTCAGTATCAGTTCGGTGAACGGGCAACTGGGGCAGATCGGCCAAACCAACTATTCGGCATCAAAGACAGGCATCATTGGGTTTACCAAGGCACTCGCCCGCGAAAGCGCTACCAAAGGCATCACTGTCAATGCCGTCGCACCTGGCTATACCGATACCACCATGCTTAAATCCATACCGGAGGATATCATGAAATCCCTGATCGCTCAGATCCCGATCGGCAGGCTTATGAAACCGGAGGAAATCGCCCGCATGGTAGTATTTCTAGTGGCCGATGAATCCGGTGCCATCACCGGTGAAACGCTTCCGGTTAATGGCGGCCAATACATGCAATAACTCAAAAATTGAAAATCATTATAAAAGCTCTCGTTTATCAAGGCCCCGTAGGCCTCCGGTGCAATATGGGCGCGTTCGCCAAACGCAAACAATCAAATAATTCAGCTCGCAAATGCATAGGCGTCCATCGCCAATACACCCAGCGCCGTATCCTCATGCAGATGCTTTGCCTGGAACGGGCTACCGGCAGCGCCCAATGCGACGAAGAAAGGCAGAAAATGCTCTGGCGTGTGGTGATTCTCCCGCGCATACGGTGCCAACGTCTGCCAATCCAATAAGCTGGCGATATCGCCTTTTGCCACACAGTTAGCCACCCATTCGGCGAATGCGGTAACCCATGGAGGCGTTTTTGTATGATGGCCGCGAAAGGCCTCGCGCAGATTATGGGTAAGGTTGCCGGTTCCGATAATCAGAATATTTTCTTTCCTGAGCGGTGCGAGCATCTGCCCAATACGGTAATGCCAGTGTGTATCCTGCTTAGGTTGTACCGATAGTTCAATCACAGGAATATTGGCCACTGGATACATCAGCAGCAACGGATTCCATACTCCATGATCCAGGCCGCGCGTCGGATCAATAGCGGCTTTAAATCCGGCAACAGCCAGCAGGGATTGCACACGGTTAGCAAGCGCCGGATTGCCGGAAACAGGATAGCGCAATGTATAAAGTTTTTCTGGAAAACCTTGAAAGTCATGGATCGTTTCCGGGCGCACAGCACCCGTCACCATTGGGTCGTCAGTCTCCCAATGCGCAGAAGCAATAATAATTGCGCTTGGTTTTGGCAATTCAGCAGCGAATCCGCGCAGAAACTTTGTCGTCGGCGCATTCTCCAATGCCAGCATCGGAGAGCCATGTGAGATAAAGAGCGTGGGGATCAGAAGATTAATTGCTGGCATATGCCCTTACGTCCCCTTTTTTACTGCATGGTATTTTTTGCAAATTTGATCGATATCAACTGAAGGCGGCGGAAACTTCATGTGCAGTCCTTCGAGATATTCCACCATGATCTGCGATACCGCCAGATCACGAAACCATTTATGGTTAGCGGGGATAACGAACCATGGAGCATATTCGGTGCTGCATTTTGAAAGCATATCCTCGAATGCAGCCATATACTCATTCCATCGTTCGCGTTCGGTGTAGTCGCTTTCGTTGATCTTCCAATGCTTGGTCGGGTCGTCCAGCCTTTCCTCGAAACGCTTGAGTTGCTCATCCTTGCTGATATGCAGGAAAAATTTGATAATGTGAGTACCGTTCTCGGAGAGGCATTGTTCAAAGTCATTAATCTGGTCGTAATGCTTTGACCAGACGGGCTTGAGAACCAGATCATGAATCCGCACCACCAGTACATCCTCATAATGGGAACGGTTGAAAATGGTGACCTCGCCCTTGGCCGGAACATCCCGGTGGGCGCGCCACAGGAAGTCGTGGTCACGCTTCAGGCTGGTCGGCTGCCGGAAAGAAGCCACCTTGCAACCCTGAGGATTCATGGCACCGAGCACATGCCGGATAGTGCCGTCTTTGCCGCCCGAATCTATGGCCTGCAAGCAGATAAGCAGCGACCGCTTATTTTCAGCATACAGAAGCTCCTGTAGCTCGCGCAGCCATGAGTTATTGCGTTCAATAATCTTAAGGGCATCTTTTTTGGTCTCATGTTTGTCTTTGAAGTCGGGATCGATAGCGTTTAGCTTTACCCTGGAGCCGTGTTTGACGAGGAAATGCTGGGAGTAATTCATGGTGTTTCACCTGTCTTTGCCAATTGTTTTATGACCATCATAATTTCCGTCTGGATGTGGGTTGGTTGCTGTGTGATTGCATGAGTAAGCTTCTGCATATGCACGCGCAGGCCATAAAGCTGATCGAGCAGCGATAGCACCACATCCATGCCTTCATCGTTAACTTCTATATCCTGTGTGAGATGGCAAAGCAGTTCCAGGCGGGCGATATCAATCTCTTCGAAATGCCAGCCCGCCTGACTGGAAACGGGACTCAGCCATTGCCGCGCGATATAACCCTCAAGCGTTGGGCGATCGATGCGCGCTTCCAGCATTTCCAAAACTTCCTCAAGCGTTTTCATGTGGCTGCCTCCATGTGCTTGCGTGGGTTATAGCCATGCGTTTCTGACCATTTCCGGATGGCATCTTCCAGTTCGGCGTCGATGTCTTTGGGCATGATGAGTTTCAACGTGATATACTGGTCGCCGCCTTTGATGCCCTTGCGTTTCAACCGCAGGGTCACACCTGAGCTGGCTCCTTTGGGAATAGTCATATCGACCGGGCCGTGAATCGTCGACACCTGAATTTTCCCGCCCAGAACGCTTTCATGCAAGGCAATCGGCACTTCGATGCTGATATCTTTGCCCTTACGGGTAAAAAATGGATGCGGGCGAATATGCACCTCAACATAGGCATCACCCGCCTTCGGAGTTTGTCTTCCTTGGCCTTTAAGGCGCAGTTTCTGGCCTTCTTCAATGCCTTCTGGGATATTGATATCAAGCGTTTTGCCATCCGGCATGGTTATGCGTTTTTTCGCGGCGCATGCCGCTTCAAGAAAATCCACTTCAATACTGTAATGCACATCGGCAGGCGGCGGGCGGTCAAACCCAGCGCCTCCGGCTCTGCCGCCCAATCCGCCAAATAATCCCTCCAGGTCGGATAAATCAAAATCTCCGCCATTGAAATTATACCGGCCTCCCTGCGGTCCTTCGGCAAAATCGCGGTAAGTATGTTGCTGTTGCTGCCGGTATTGCGGCTGCCCTTCCATGTCTATTTCACCGCGATCAAACGCCGCGCGTTTATCCTTATCGGAAAGCAGAGCGTTCGCTGCGTTCAGTTCCTTGAATTTGGCATCGGCTTCTTTATTACCCGGATTCAAATCAGGATGATGTTTTTTAGCAAGCTTGCGATAAGCGGCTTTGATGTCCGCTTCGCTTGCGTCCTTATTTACACCTAATATTTCGTAAGGATTTTTTGCCATATCACTAACTGTATCACTAACTGTTTTTGCTTTATCACCTTTTTTACTTATGAGGGTTATAAAGCCGTGTGATAACTTATGTCGTTGCTATAACTGACAGGGAACCGGGCCGTGTGCCCAGTTCCCTATGATCAGTGATACTTAAGCCTCGGGTGACTTAGTGCCGCACTCTGAAGAATTATCTTTAGAGGTTGAGCAAGATCCGTCTTTCATGCCACCGGTTTTCTTCTCGGCAATCGGTTCGACTTTACCTTTGGTGAGGTCAACTTTACCAGTGTTACCCTGGTTGGAAGACGGAGCGTTCTGAGCTGGCTTATTTTGTTGTTGTGGTGCGTTCGACATAATATTCTCCTAAACGTTGGTTACGCTGAGTAATGCAGCGGTAGCGTGAAGGAGTATAGCGTGGCGGATGCCCGTGTATTTGATCCCGATCAAATCATTCCATACTGTTGTTCCTGTGCCGCTTATATACGCCATCCGAATCTATCTTTTAGCCAAGGTTGTTTGATTATGATCAAATCGTATTATGCCCGGTCATGGTAGTAAGGGATTAGACAACCCGCGCGGGTTCGCCGGTGTTATGTTCTTAACCCTCAATAACTAAGGATCAATTTTATGACCCAGCACGCAAAGAAATTCACAAACACCCCATCTTCCAAGAAGCATCACTCCGAGTTTAAGCCGGTTGAAGCCGTTCAAAGCGCTCAGAAAAAAGTGTACGAAATGGAGCGCGAGAATGTGGACAATCTCCTGCGTACCGCTGATGGTTTTAACCGCGCCGCGACGGAAGGCATGGACATTTGCTCAGGCAATATCGGCGCGTTTGTCGAATCAGGCAATGTGGCCTCGCGCATCTTTCAGGATATAAGCATCGAAATGGTGGAAAGCTGCAATCGCACTCTCTCCGATTTCGCGGAATTTTCTCAAGAGGCCTTTGCCTGTAGATCGATCAACGATGTGGTCGAAGTGCAAAATAGAGCGGTACAACAACTATGCGATAACTACTTTGCCACGACGAATAAGATGTGCGGCATGCTGTTTGATTCATGCGCTGAAGCGCTGGTGCCTATCAACAAGCGCACGGCCATAGCTTCGGATCAAATCCGCAAAACGCTGGCGGCGTAACGCAGTGATTCTGGAAATAATGGCTGGGGCTACCGGTTGCCCTGCATTTTAGATGCAGAGCTTTCCCAGCTACAATGATTTTACCTTGGAGGCTTTTATGAAACGACTCGCCATTTCGACTTTAGCGCTTATGTCTTTTTTATCTCCAGCAATGGCTTCGCCTGCAGAATTTACTTGTAGCATTCATCCGCCTGCAGATACTGCGGATAAAAAACTTCCGGGTCTTACTAAGATTTCTCTTTCTAAGGCTAAAAAAATTGCTCTTCGGGCCATTAAGTCCCCATCAAAGAAAGTTGAGGATGGTGAACTTGAGATTGAGCAGGGATGCCTTTTATATTCCTTCGATATCAGAGTATCTCATTCCGGGATAGAAGAAATTATGGTCGATGCTGGCACGGGGGAGATACTTTCGCAGAAGCATGAAACTGCTAAGAAAGAGGCGGATGAGCAGGCTCAAGACAAAGCGGCTATAAGTAAATCAAAGTAATTTTGCACAGGTTATGTTCCGCACGCCACCGCAGACTTATTATTAACAAAAAAAGGAGAATATTTATGGAAAATGATACAAACAATGCCGTGGTTGCCGTCTATGACAGCCACGATAGCGCAGAAAGCGCGATCAAGAAACTGGCAGAAGCCAGTATCCCGATGGAAAAACTCAGCGTTATCGGCAAGGGGTATCATACAGATGAAAAAGTCGTCGGTTTCTACAACACTGGCGACCGCATGAAGTTGTGGGGTAAGTTTGGTGCATTCTGGGGTGGATTATGGGGCTTGATGGCAGGCGGACTATACCTGACGGTTCCCGCTATCGGGCCAGTTGTCGTGCTCGGCCATATCGCCGCAATGGTGTTTGTTGGTATCGAGGGAGCAGTTGTAGCCGGAAGCGCAAGTGCATTGGGCGCCGCTCTTTTCAGCATTGGTATTCCCAAAGACACTATCTTGCAATACGAGCAGGCCATTAAGGCCGATGGATTCCTGGTTCTGGTGCATGGAACGGCGGACGAAGTAGAACATGCCCGTACCATTCTTAAAACCAGCAATGCCAAACAGGTCGATTCACATTGCTGTCAAGATAAAAGCATGAATGAATGTGCTACGCCAAAGGTAAAGATAGCAAGCTAACCTTGAGTAGAGGCGAAGGCAAATGGCCTTCGCCTCCTTGCTTTAATATTATGGCACTGGAGTATGGCTATCATAGGATACATAAAGTATAAAAATTTATTATTAACGTAAATGAGGTAACATTATGAATCGCAATCTATGGTGGATTATCGCCCTTGCCGTAATCGGCCTTTTCGTCGTCAGTGGCGTCAATACCATCCCCCGGCTCGATGAAAAGGTAAATGCTTCGTGGGCGGAGGTGCAGAACCAGTACCAACGCCGCATGGATTTGATCCCCAATCTGGTGGAAACGGTAAAAGGCTTTGCCAATTTCGAGCAGAAAACTCTGACCGATGTTATCAATGCCCGCGCCAATGCAACTAAGGTGACGCTTACCACCGATCAGCTTTCCGATCCAGAGGCGGTCAAAAAGTTTGAACAAGCGCAGGGCAACGTGTCTTCATCTTTATCACGGTTAATGGTGGTGGTCGAACAATACCCTGACCTTAAAGCAAATCAGAACTTTCTTGCATTGCAGTCCCAGCTTGAGGGTACGGAGAACCGCATTACTATCGCACGCAAAGATTACATTGAAACCATACAGGAATATAATACCACGGTGCGTACATTCCCCGGCGTGATTTGGGCGAAGATTTATGGCGCGAAGGCCAAAGCAACTTTTGCTGCGACCGAAGGGTCTGAGAAGCCACCTACCGTTAAGTTTTAGGTCATGCGTCGCGCCCTCCTATTCATTGTTTTCCTACTGGTGGGCGCGGTTGCCATTGCCGCGCCGCAATTCCCTGCGCTTACCGGACGCGTGGTGGATGACGCGCATGTTCTCTCCGCGTCCACGGTGCAATCCTTGGATCAGATGCTGGAGGGTTATGAGCGTGGCACAACCAACCAGGTGGTCGTCGTCACCATCCCCTCGCTACAGGGTACTTCCATCGAGGACTATGGTTATCAGCTGGGCCGTGCTTGGCAAATTGGTCAAAAGGATAAGAACACTGGCGCACTACTGATCGTCGCCCCCAAAGAAAGGAAAGTACGCATCGAAGTCGGATACGGATTAGAACCGGTGCTGACCGACGCTGCGTCCAGCCAGATTGTCAATGGTACCATCCTGCCCGCCTTTCGCGCAGGCAACATGGAGCAAGGCATTATCGACGGTACACAAGCCATGCTTTCCGTTTTAGGCGGAAAAAGTATATCGGACAATCAGCAGTCCGACGGTCCCCTATCAGGCATACAGATAGTGTTCCTACTATTATTTGGCATTTTATTTATTTGGTTTGCAATTAGACATCCTTTTCTTGCCGTCCTGCTGCTCTCCAATCATTCCTCCCGCTTCGGCAGTTCACGGATGGGTGGCGGGTTCAGCGGTGGCGGCGGTAGCTTTGGCGGCGGAGGCGCATCCGGCTCATGGTAAAAATCTTATCCAAAACCGATAAAGAAGCGTTGACGCAAGCCATTTCCGAAGCCGAACATGTAACCAGTGCTGAGTTAGTGGTGGTGGTTTCACCGGCCAGCGATGCCTATCAGAGCTATATTCTGCTCTATGGCCTAATGGCGGGCAGCACCGTTACAGTAGGTTTATGGGCAGCGCAACTGGTCACACTCTTTCCTTTGCTTCTTGCCATTCAGCTTGCGGTCATCGCTCTGCTTTCTTTCATTCCCTGGTTGCGGCATCTATGCTTGCGACTGGTGCCTAAGCGCATTCGCCATCATCGAGCAGCGCACCGCGCTTATGAGGAATATTTAAACGTTTCACGCCACGTTTCAGCAACGACGCCCATCGTGCTGCTTTACGTTTCGCTTGCTGAGCACTACACCCATATCCTGAACAGCCGATCCGTGCGAGAGCATATACCGGACAAAAACTGGAACGCAGTCATTGATGAATGGATAGCTGCCATGCAATCGGAAGGATTGAGAAATGGCTGTATCAAGGCTATCCGGCACGCTACGGAGTTACTGATACCCCATTTTCCCGAAAAGGGTGAAATCCACAATCTTGGTAATACCGTTATCAAAATCGGGCATTAGCCATGGCCATGAATTCTACATCGCTCCCTGAAATCCCATTCTGGAATCTACCGCTTAAGCAAATCCTGCAGGACACAGGCGTAAGCGGCGAGCACGGTCTTTCCAGTTCCGAAGTGGAAGCGCGCTTGCGGCAATACGGCCTTAATGCCGCAGCGGATGCTCACCGGCAGCCCCTATGGCTGCAATTCATTCTGCGCTTCCGCAACCCGCTTATTATTCTGCTGCTAGCGGCGAGTGTGCTTTCCGCCGTTACGGGCGATACGACTAGCTTCATCATTATCATTACCATGGTCGTCTTAAGCGTCATGCTGGATTTCTTTCAGGAAGTTCGTGCCGAAAAAAGTGTGGATGCACTCAAACGTTCGGTGGCGGTAAAAGCCACCGTGGTACGGGATGGTGAGGAAGTTTCCATTCTCGTGGCACAACTAGTGCCGGGCGATATTGTACAGTTGTCAGTCGGTTCGCTGATTCCGGCCGATGGCAGGCTGGTTCAAGCCAAGGATGTCTACGTCAATCAGGCGCTGCTGACCGGAGAATCATTTCCGACCGAAAAACATGCAAACGATCTTCCCGCGTCCGTGAATGATGTCACAGAGGCGATCAATGCTGTTTTTATGGGCACTTCCATCATCAGTGGCAGTGGTACGATGGTCGTTATCAATACGGGGAAAACCACACGTCTGGGGCAATTGGCCGGGACGCTCGCCCGCCGTCATCCGCCCACGGCCTTCGAGCAGGGGGTTCAGGCTTTCGGCATGCTGATCCTGCGTATTGCCGTCATCATGGTGCTGTTCGTGCTGTTCGTAAATACGATGTTTCACCGCCCCATGCTAGAATCCTTCATGTTCGCACTTGCACTGGCTGTGGGGCTTACGCCGGAACTGCTGCCGATGATCATGACCATCACGCTCTCGCGCGGCGCGCTACGGATGGCAAAGCAGAAGGTCATCGTCAAACATCTTCCCGCAATGCACAATTTAGGCGCCATGGATGTTCTGTGCACCGACAAGACCGGCACGCTGACGGAGGCGAACATACGTCTTGAAAAATCGCTGGATACGAACTGGCAGGAAAGTGAGCATGTTTTCACGCTGGCTTATCTCAACAGCTATTTCGAGTCTGGTGTTAAAACGCCGCTCGATCAGGCTATTCTGGATCACGGCATGCCTGATATGACCGCCTGGCGCAAGATCGACGAAGTGCCGTTTGATTTCGAGCGCAGGCGCATCTCCGTACTGGCAGCATCACCCGAAAAGCGCCTGCTAATCGTCAAAGGCGCGCCGGAGGATATTTTGAAATTCTCCACGCATGTGGAGGATGCTGCAGGCGTCTTGCAGCCCCTCGATATGGCCAGACATGCCGAATATATTACGAAATTTGAATCCCTCGGCAAAGAAGGATTCCGCGTACTTGGTATCGCTTTCCGCGAAGTAAACGCCACGCAGACCACGGCGATGGTGACGGACGAAACCGAGCTGACATTCGCCGGTTTCACCGTCTTTATCGACCCTCCCAAGCTGGATGCGGCGGAAACCCTGCGCTTACTTAAAAAAGACGGCATTCAGGTCAAGATCCTGAGCGGCGATAACGAGCTCGTCACCCGCCATGTCTGCGACATGCTGAGGTTTGACGTAGGAGGGATCATCACCGGCACGGAACTGACGCAGTTGAGCGATGAAGCCCTGCTGGCGCGCATCGATGATACGCATGCTTTCTGCCGGGTGACGCCCCAACAGAAAAGCCGAATTATAGCCATGCTGAAAATAAAAAAACACATCGTGGGCTTTCTGGGCGACGGCATCAATGATGCCAGTGCCTTGCATGTTGCCGATGCCGGAATTTCTGTCGATAGCGCGACCGATGTGGCCAAGGAATCTGCCGACATCATCCTATTGGAGCACGATCTTTCAGTTATTCATAATGGCGTGATGGAAGGACGGCGCGCGGTCGTCAATACCGAAAAATATATATTGATGGGCAGCAGTTCCAATTTCGGCAATATGTTCAGCATGGCGGGTGCTGCTCTGTTTCTGCCATTCCTGCCTATGCTACCTATCCAGATATTGCTTAATAACCTGCTGTACGATTTCTCGCAGACGGTGCTTCCCTTCGATAATGTTGACCCCGAAGCGCTAGAGAAGCCCGTGCATTGGAACATCCGGCATATTAAACGCTATATGGGCATCCTCGGGCCGGTCAGCTCTGTATTCGATTTCTTGACATTCTATGTGCTCTTGAAAATGTTCCATGCCAGTGAATCGTTTTTCCAGACCGGCTGGTTCGTGGAGTCTATCGTCACGCAAATATTAATCATTTTCGCTATCCGCACCCGCAAGTCGATGTTGCGTTCCCATCCGCACCCCCTCTTGACGGCGACAGCCGTGATAATGAGTCTGACAGCCATTTTAATCCCCTACACCCCGATAGGGGAGTGGTTCGGCTTGGTGCGTCTGCCCTCCGTGTTTTTTGCGTTTTTAGCTGCTGCGGTGTTAATGTATTTCCTGTTGGTGGAAGGTATCAAATATGCCTTCCGACGCGCGCTTTGACAGGATGGCGGAGTTCACGCCGCGCCAGCCACAATCCCGGCAGCATCGGCAACCAGAAGGTAAATCCTCGCAAGAGTAATACGGCGATCAGGGCTGGTTCCAGAGGTACCTTGAACAAATGCAGCATCGTCACGCAGGTGCCTTCAAATGTGCCAAGGCCGAGTGGAATAGGCAGTACCGTTCCGACCACCGCCGCCATCACGAAACTGGCGAAAACGACAAGGTAAGGCTGCGCATAGCCTACCGCATGCAACATGATCAGTAAAGTAGCAGAATCGATACAATACACTGATATCTGCAGCAGGCTGATTTTGGTAAGAAGCGGATAATTTCTAAGCAGATGCACCGGCGCTTCGGCCAACACCCGCAGGATGGTTTTTGCGGGCTTCCAGCGCATGACGAAGGCCGGAAGCCGGTGATGCATACCGAGAGTGCGCAGCTTTAAGACCGAGGCGGGCACGCCGATAGCCACCAGACAAAGAATGAATGCCATGATGAGCAGCGGCAACGTCAAAAGATGGTAGAAAGCAAGTACCGTCAGGCTTATCAGCACGGACAGCATATAGGCGATATAATACGATATCGCTCCCGCCAGCATGCATCCCATACCAACTGGTTCCGGCACATGACGGTTCAATAATCCTTTGACTACCAGAAAGACCCCGCTTAATCCGCTGCTCGGCAACGCCTGCTTAGCGAATAGCTGGGCGATGCTTAATGGATAGAGTGAACGAAAGGCGATGGGATGCCCGCTGGTTCTCAGCGCCAGATACCATACTCCTGTAGCGGAGACATAGCTTAAGGCCTGCAGCAACGCTGCCAGGATAAGCCATTGCGGGCGGGTATTGCGGATTACTTCCAGAAACTTCCCCAACTCACCGAAATGGAGAATGATGATGAGGACTGCGCCAAAGCATAAAAATCCCGTGAACCACCAGCCGATCATGCGCCAAGGTGAGCGCTCCTCGTACTCAAGTATCTGCTCTACATTAAAATCATCCTCAACTGCCATATACAATCCATCATATTTGCTCATCATCGGCGTTTATGCTTCCGGTTTCCTGCTCTCGCTATCTCATTCCAACCGTGAGGCCATCCACGATCAGCATTTTTTAAGAGCGATATAATACATGAACTTATATTCCTTTGTTCGATTTATGACTTGCAGGCACGGGCGATGACAATTTCTTCATTGGTAGGAATGACATAGGCAAAAACGCCGCTGTTTTTCGCGTGAATATCGATAGCATTCGATTGATTGCGTGTTTCATCCAGGGACAAGCCTACCCATGCAAAATAGGCACAAATATCGTGGCGAATCCGTGCCGAATGTTCGCCGATGCCACCAGTAAACACGATTGCATCCAACCCGCCAAGCGTTGCCATCAGGCCGCCGAGATGCTGCGCCGCCATGCGGCAGAACAGACCGATTGCTTCCTTCGCTTCTGGTGTCTCACTTTGCTCCAGTGTGCGCATATCGGCGCTAATGCTCGACACGCCGAACAGGCCGGATTGGTGATATAACATATCCGTCACCGTATCCGTCGTCATGCCGAGATGCTGCTGCATATACAGAACTGCACCGGCATCGAGTGCGCCGCAGCGGGTGCCCATCATCAGCCCATCGAGCGTTGAAAAGCCCATGCTTGTTGCCTGGCTTTGCAAATTTTGCATCGCGCACATGCTGGCGCCGTTGCCCAGATGCGCCACAATGACGCGGCCTCTTGCCTTAAAGCCCGCATGTTTTGGCAATTCGGAAGCAATATAGTCATAGGAAAGTCCGTGAAAGCCGTAGCGCCGGACGCCGTCCTCGTAAAAATGTCGCGGCAGGGCGAACATGCTGGCGAGTTTCGGCTGCGTGCGGTGAAAGGCGGTATCGAAGCATGCTATCTGAGGTAGATCAGGATAGATCATCGCCAGTTCTTCGATAATCCGTAGATTATGCGGTTGATGAAGCGGCGCCAGCGGGAGCAATGCCTTTAATTCCATGATAATCTCTGGCGTCACCCGCACCGGCGCGGCGCGATCCTTCCCATGCACCACGCGATGCCCGGCAACATATAATTGCAAGCCCTCTTTATGCGAGGAAAGCCAATCAAGCGCCGTTTGCAATGCGGCTTTATGGCCGTTTTCACTATCCGGCACATCCACAGCGTCCTTGTACAGCAGCGTGAGATCAGCTTGACGAAAGAATGAGAATTTTAGGCTGGAGGAACCGGCGTTGAATACGGCGATGACGCGGTTCACGATTTAATGCCCAATTTTTCCCGATTACGCACATACGCCAGCGCCAGGGCGCTCGATGCTTGCCGCGTTTCGCTGTTACCAGCGCGGCTGGTGAGAATAATCGGCACCCGCGCGCCGAGCACAATGCCAGCACCATCGCAACCGGTCAAAAAGCGGTTCTGCTTGTAAAGCATATTGCCGGATTCAATGTCCGGAACGACCAGGATATCGGCGTCGCCCGCTACTTCTGATATGATGCCTTTAATTTCTGCCGATTCCTTGGATACCGCATTGTCGAAGGCCAGCGGGCCGTCAAGAATGCCGCCGGTGATCTGCCCGCGCTCGGCCATTTTACATAAGGCCGCCGCCTCGAGCGTAGAGGGAATGCTTTCAGTAACCATTTCTAGGGCCGATAAAATCGCTACTTTAGGCGTGCCGAAGCCGAGGATGCAGAACAGATCGATGGCGTTCTGCACGATGTCTTTCTTTTCCATCAGCGTCGGACGGATGTTGATGGCGGCATCGGTCAGGAACAACGGTTTAGGATAATTAGGCACGTCCAGAATGAAGACATGGCTCATGCGCCGCCCGGTGCGTAGGCCATTTTCTTTCTCTATAACAGCTTCCATTAGCTCGTCGGTATGCAACTTGCCCTTCATCAACGCCTCGACCTTACCGTCGCGCGCCATCTTCACGGCTGTTTCCGCCGCCGCGTGGCTATGCTCGGTGGCAACGATGGTATAAGGGGAAAGGTCTATACCTTCTTGTTTGGCAACGGCTTCGATCTTGTCGCGCGGCCCCACTAGTACCGGATCGATTAGTCCTTCCTTAGCCGAAGCGATCGCGCCGATGAGTGAGTAAACATCGACGGGATGCACCACGGCTGTCTTGAGGGGTTTCAACGCATCCTTCATCGCAAGCAATTGGCGGGTAGAAGAATGTATGGGGCATTGAGGAGCTACTGTGTCAGTCATGTTATAACCTCGCCTAGAGAGATTGCTCGAGTGGAAATGGTATATTCAAGTATGTGCATGGGTTTTCCTTATGAGCTGAGTATAACCAGCTTAAGCTGAAAACAACCGAGCACAGTTTGATTACGGTCAAGGTATAACAGAAAAAATAATGTAACAATGCAACCATATAGTTTTATTGAGGAAAATCTATGCCGATCAAAACTATCGACGCTAATACTTTGAAAATCTGGCTGGATAAGAGCGAGGCAGTCCTGGTCGACGTGCGCGAACCGGCTGAATACGAGGCTGAGCATATACCAGCCGCTGCGCTGATGCCGCTGGGCACTATCTCCAGGCAGGCGCTACCCGGATTGTCTGGTAAAAAACTGGTGATCCATTGCAAAGCGGGGAAACGCGGCAGCATGGCCTGCGAGAAATTGCTGGCCGAAGACCCCAATATGGAAGTGTATAATCTGGAAGGCGGCATTTCCGCCTGGACTCAGGCGGGCTATGCGGTAAAAACCTCCGGCAGATTATTCCTGCCGCTCGACCGGCAGGTCCAATTGGCCATCGGTCTTGGCCTCTTATTGAGCGTGGCACTGGGATACGGCGTACATCAGAGGTTTTTCCTGCTTGCCGCGTTTTTCGGTCTTGGCCTGACCTTTGCTGGTATTACCGGCACTTGCGGTTTGGCTATGTTGCTGGCGAAAATGCCGTGGAACCGGGGCAGCACGCCGCCGGTGAACTTCTGTGCAGTAAAATAAGGAGAATACTATGTCAGGCGAGAAATTGATTGCCGCCCATGTGACAGAAACCGGCGAAAGTACCTACGCTGTTTCCATCTTGGTGTCCGGACATACGATCAAAGGCGACGAACCACTGTCCTTCGGCGGTGGCAATCTGGGGCCAGCACCTTATGACCTGCTCCTGGCTGCGCTTGGTGAATGCACAGCGATGACCGTGCGCTGGTATGCCAAACAGCAAAACTGGCCGCTGGAGAAAGTGGAAGTGCGTCTGTCGCATCTCAAGACGGATGCAGGAGAGTTGCCAGAAAACGAAGGAAAATCCGGGAAAATCGACCTATTCGAAAAACAGGTGATCGTGCATGGCGCGGCGCTGACCTCGGAGCAGCGCGCCAAGCTGGTGGAGATTGCCGCTAAATGTCCCGTTCAGCGCACATTGCAGTCGGGTGGCATCATCCGAACCTTAGCAGAGTAGCTAAGCGATGGTCGAAAATTTTGTTTCTGTATCGTTTATAAGCGCGCTGGTGATTTTCATCACCTGGGTTTCCACTTATGAAATTCTGGGGAAAGTATGGAATATCCTGCCTAGGCTTACCATTACGCCGCGCCTGCGCGTCATGTTGATAGGCGTGCCGGTTTTTTCGGTGCATATTGTCGGCATCTGGTTATACGGCGTGGCTTATTTTCTGGTGGAAAATTTTACCTCACTTGGCAAGATCGTAGGGCAGTCGCGTGTTTATGGCGTCAATTACGAAAGTTTCTTTGACTGCCTATATTTCTCCGCCGCCACCTATACGTCACTCGGCTTAGGCGATCTCGTGCCAACGCACGATATGCGGATGTTGGTGGGCGCGGAGGTGCTCAACGGCCTGGTCATGATAGGCTGGACGATTTCCTTTACTTACCTTACCATGGAAAAGTTCTGGCAGTCTCCCCAGCATCATACGCACAAGAAACATTGACCTTTTCCAAATGTACCGCGCCAATGAGAAACTCCGCGCTGAGTGCCATAGCGGTGGGTGAAGCTATACTTGGCTTTATGCTCACGTAATTTCCGCTCAAAACGCGGGCAGTGTTTGAACAGGTTATTTCTATATTTTAGCTGAGAGTGTTTGATTGGGATCAAATGATTTCCGGTGCAACTAGGTTAGGGCTTTGTGCAAGCGACAGTTCAAAAAGGCCTGTGCTGCTGCTTAAGAGTCATGCGGAGGCTTACACAAAACCCGTACTGTATTGGCGAATGAAGGATTATGACCAAATGCACTATTTTACCCGCAGTGTGATCGTTTTTGTATTGCTTATCGCCACACCGGCAATAGCATGTGAAGAGGCGCCTGAGGCAAAAGCCAATTACAGACCGGACGTGAGCGAAGCATTGACGGAATGGGTGGCTGCGGTGCAAGGTCAGTCAGTAGAGAAGATTGTTAAATTATATGATAAAAACGCTGTTATGATTTCGACCTTTGCACAGGTGCCGATTACGACTCATCAAGGACTGCTGGGCTATTATAAGAAAGTGGTATCAAATCCTGACGCCAAAGTGGACGTCACCGAAACACATCCACGCGTTTTTGGCAACATGGCCGTCAATAGCGGCCAGTATACTTTTTATTATACGCAGGACGGTGAATCTGTCACGATCCCGGCACGTTTCTCATTTACCTATATATTACGCGATGGCAGATGGATAATAGTCGATCATCATTCCTCCAAAGTGCCTCTGCCGGAGGAAGGCCATTAAGGAAGTTCTCTTGAACCAAAAGCACCTACCGCGAGGCGACACAGGTTTAAGCCATGCGATTGAATGTGGTTCTAACGGTTACATGGGATGCTTTATTTTCCAAGCGTTGCAACAAATAAATAATTCCAGTCGCCTGAATAATAAATGAATTTAATGCGCAATATTTTTTCTTGTGCATATTGATCACGATCAAACCCTTCGTGCATATACAGGCCTAGGATAGAAGAAGTAAAAGTCGCCGATTAACTGCATTTTATAGGATTTCACCAAGTTTTTATTAGGGAGATACGCACATGACTAATGTTGCAGGAGTTTTTGACAGCAAGACGGAGGCTGATGCCGCAGTTTCAAAACTGCTGGATACAGGATTCAATAAGGAACACTTAAGCCTTATCGTTTCCGACCATGCCCGCCACACCATTTTTTCATCTCCCACCGATGACGAAAGCACCCGTGCTATTGAAGGCGGAGCCGCCGGAGCATTGATCGGTGGCGCTTTGGGTGCTTTGATCGCGGGTCTCACCCTCGTCGGAGTTATCGTAGTTCCAGGATCTGGTGGATTGCTCGCAGTAGGGCCGCTTGTTGCCGCTCTCTCCGGTGCAGGAGCAGGTGCCGCAGCTGGTGGGTTAGGCGGTGCGTTAATCAGCGCGGGTTTTGCCCTTGATGAGGTAAAGCGTTACGAGGAAGAAATCAGGCACGGCAAAGCAGTCATTGTTGTTCATACCACCGATGAAATGGCCCCCGCCGCGCGTGTTGCTTTGCGGAGCGGGAATGCGACCATAAAAGCGGCCTAAATTTTTATCAGCAAGGATAACGAGAATGCCAACCCCAATAAATCATATTTTGGTATTGTAGCTATAATCATTATTATCATACTGGCGTACCCGCCGTGAAAAACCAAAATATATTAAAACGCTTCGGGTATGCATATATTCAGGCATTGTTTTCAGTTTGAAAAGTGAGAAAAGTTTCCGTTTACAAGTAGTCGGCATTGCCTGGTTGATCGGAGCCAGCCGCGTCTATCTTAATGCCCACTGGCTTTCGGATGTGCTGGGAGCGTTTGCTCTGGCCGCCGCATTCCTAAGCCTGTGCATTGGATTATTGGAAATGCAAAACCAGCATGTCACTTTCCATCATAAGGGTTAGGGGATCATGAACACAAAAAAGCCCATTTCGCTTCCCTCAGCCTCACGCTGGCATTGGGGGTTATTGATCTTGAGCTTGATGGCGATTGTGCTGCATTTTTCGTTGCGATGGGCGGGATTGTCTCCCGTTGCCACGCTTGCAGCAGCGGACATTCCGTTGGTTTGTGTCATCATTCTTGGCGGTATCCCGCTACTTTTCCAAATTCTGCTCAAGCTATTTTGTGGTGATTTTGGTGCGGATTTACTAGCAGTATTGGCACTCGTGACAGGAGCATGGCTGGGTGAATACCTCGCCGCTGTATTGATTATCATGATGCTTTCCGGCGGTCAGGCACTGGAGGCATATGCCATGCGCAAAGCATCTGCTGTATTGCTGGCACTGGCGGAGCGCATGCCATCCATCGCCCACCGAAAAAAGGGCGAGCAGATCGAGGAAATCACTCTTGCTGATATTGCCATTGGTGACGAAATAATCGTGTACCCACATGAAACCGCTCCTGTTGACGGTACTGTCACCGATGGTAATGGTTCGATGGATGAATCCTATCTGACAGGCGAGCCTTATCAGGTATCCAAGGCCCCCGGCACGTCAGTGCTGTCCGGCGCAATTAATGGCGAGGCGGTGCTGGTCATTCGTGCAGAGAAACTCGCTCATGATTCACGTTACGCCCAGATCATGGAAGTGATGCAGGAGGCCGAGCAGAAGCGCCCCAGCATACGCCGTTTAGGCGATCAGATCGGTGCCGTCTTTGCGCCGCTCGCGCTGGCATTCGCTTGTGCCGCATGGTATTTTACCGGCGACTCTACACGTTTTCTGGCGGTACTGGTAGTAGCAACGCCGTGTCCGCTACTTATTGCGATACCGATTACCTTGATCAGCGCCATTTCGATGGCTGCAAAGAGCGGCATTATCATCAAAGACCCCACGGTGCTGGAGCGCCTGCCGACCTGCCGCACGGCGATTTTTGATAAAACCGGCACACTGACTTACGGCAAGCCGGAATTGATGGAAATCATTCCTGAGGCAGGTATTTCTAAAGATGATGTTTTGCTGTGGGCGTCAAGTTTAGAGCGCTACTCGAAACATCCGTTGGCGAGTGCGATCTTACAAGCTGCAGCGAAAACCAAGTTAGTCCTAACGGAAGCCGCCAGCGTTTCAGAAAAACCGGGGCAAGGGTTAACCGGCATAGTAGCAGGGCATGAAATTCGCGTGACGAATCGTAAAAAACTCCTGCAAGCAACTCCTGATATTGCTTCTGTATTACCTCCCACTGCGGCAGGACTGGAATGTATTATCATGATCGATGGCAAGTATGCAGCCACGTTTCATTTCCGCGATGCACCGCGCGCGAACGGAAAATCGTTCATTCACCACCTTGCGCCTTCACATCAGTTCAACAAAATAATGCTGGTGTCCGGCGACCGCGAATCGGAAGTTACCTATCTTGCCGATTTGCTTGGCATTGAAGAAACCCTTGCCTCACAAAGCCCCGAACAAAAAGTTGCCGTCGTGCGGGCGGAAACAGCCAAAGCCCCAACGCTGTTTATGGGTGATGGCATTAATGATGCTCCCGCGCTTGCCTCAGCAACCGTTGGCATTGCCTTCGGCCAACACAGTTCCGTTACTGCCGAAGCCGCCGGTGCCGTCATCATGGAAAATTCGCTGGTGAAAGTGGACGAATTGATCCATATTTCCGCCGCCATGCGCCGCATTGTCCTTCAAAGCGCCATCGGCGGTATGGGGCTAAGCATTATTGCCATGGGATTTGCCGGTGGCGGGTTTATCACACCTGTAATGGGAGCCTTGCTACAGGAAGTAATCGACATAATTGCCATCGCCAACGCCCTGCGCCTTACCTGGGGCAGTAGTATCGAAACGGACCTCAATCGCTAATCCGGCGTAAACCTGCGCAACTTACTGGCAACGCATAAATTAGCCAGCTCCACATAGATAAAGATTTGTGAGGCGCCCACACTTAGATGGAACAATTTATGGAGGATATCATGGCTTATTATGTAATAGGAGGCTTTGACGGCCCGGCCAACGAGTGTAAATCATTGTCAGAAGCGGGAAACGTTTACCAGAGAAATGACCCACGCCATTCATGAGATAGAAGTCACACACCCATTCGGCGATAAACCGCCATGCTGCAAACTTCCGGTAGAAATATTTACGAAAGCTGAATGGGCAAATGCGCGGAGATGCGATTAAGCTCCAGATTTTCTTCAGGCCTCTATGGTGCCGCTATTATCCGTAATAGCGTGCCGTTGCGCATCATCAGCGTGTCGGCCTGGGCGTCCTTCAGCGGCACGATGCCGACGCCCAGAGCGTCAACGTTGGTTTTGACGCCGATGCGATTAAGCACGCCAGGGACATTCTAAAAGCAAATTTCGACCTTGAAAAGGCCAAAGCCAAAAAGGCGGGAACCCAGATTTTGCAACCCTTAGCGGAGCAGATTCTTCCTGACGACATCCAGATTATAATTGAAGATAACGGCGCTGGCATGTCTAAAGCCGATCTTGAATCAAAGTTTCTCGTAATCGGTCGCCGCAGACGTAAGGGTAAGGAAATGGACGCCCGCACCGATTCGCGCAGAATCATCATGGGACGTAAGGGCCTCGGAAAACTGGCCGGATTCGGCATAGCTCACCTCATTGAGGTAACTTCTAAAGTTGAAACCGAAACGCATGCGACCCGCATTATTCTCGATCTCGATACTCTCCTGAACAGCGGCCCGCATCCAACCGAAGCGGCGGCAGGTGAAGATTTGACAGCCGAACAGAATGCGACGGCGGACGGTCCGGCCAAGCAGGCGGAAGTAAAGGTTCCCGTAGAAATCATTCCTGACGGCGCAGGATTGACAAAAGGTACACGCATAGTCCTCAAACGCCTGGTTTACGAGGCCGTGCGCGGCGAGCTAGCAGCGTCACTTAATCAGGCTCTGGCCGAAAACTTTTACGGCATTAACGCCAGCGACTTCGGCATTACAATAAATAATACGTTGGTCGACACCACTAGCGCCGACTTTGCCTATGCCTTTCCCAATAACGATACCGTGCCGAAAAATTCTCTAGTTAAGGTCAATATTCCAAGCGACGATCTTTTCGGAACTAATCTATCCATTGAGTATCGCATACGTTTTCGCCCCCCAAAACATCAACTGGCAGCTAAAGGACGCGGTATGCGCGTCTACGCTCATAATCGACTGGCCTCGGCGCCCGATCTTCTGGACGTGAAATCAAGCGCGCATGGCTTCCAATATACGAGTTACCTCGACGGCGTGGTCATGGCGGATTTTATCGACGAACAGCCCACCGACTACATCTCAACGGATCGACAAAGCCTGCGCTGGGATACGCCCATTCTGACGCCGCTGCGCGACTTTCTTACCGCGCAAATGAATAGGGCGCTGAATGATTACGCCAACACGGTATCGGAAGGCCTTGAGAATAAATTGAAGGACGACGATTTTACGCGAGGAGTAATATCGGCGGGAAGATTGCCCGAACACCGCGAGCGCAACGCCTGGCAAATTGCCAAGACGCTTGCAGGAAGAGACGCGGGCGACATCGAGAGCGATTTTTATCGCAATACCTTAAAAAGCGTCGTTTCCGGCATTGGACACGGAGAAATCCTCGGCACCATACAATTGCTTGCCGAGCAGGAGCACCCCGAGCTGAACGAAGTCATCAAGGAAATAACCAAATTGACCCGCCATGAATTCGACGAATTTATGACGATCATCGACGCACGGCTTACCGCGATCCAAGCTCTTTCAAAACTGGTGGAGGACGTTAATTTTAAGGCCGCAAAAAACGAGAAGGAATTGCACCTTCTGTTTGAGAAAAATCCTTGGATAATCGATCCCACCTATTTTGAATTCCTGACAAGCAATCAGGGAGAAAATGAATTGACGCAGCGGTTGTCGAAGGATCTTGAAATCGGTAAATTCGCACCTCAAAATTACGATCCCGAAACTGATGACGAAGCTAAACCGCTGGGTGCCAACAAGCGGCCCGATCTTACATTCCTGCTGTCCAATCAATCCTTGAAACGGTTGGTAATCATTGAGCTTAAGGCTCCGAACACGCCGCTTCATATCGATCATCTGACTCAGCTTAAGGGCTATATGGCCAAAGCCGAAAAGTTTTTGAAGAAAACGGACGGCGGTACTGCGGTCAAAGTGGAAGGCATTTTAATCGGGAGCCATAATGCCGACACCGTTGCGGAAAAAGTACAGTCCTTGGATTACGAGATTGAAAAGCAAATGGGGCCGAACAGTCCCTGGAGAGTTTTCGATATTCTCGAAGTGCTCAGGCGCACGAGAGATGCGCACCGCGAAATTCTTGACGTCTATCAAAAAGCGAGTTTGATGCCGGTGTCGGTGGCGCAGCTTGCTGGAACTGCAAAGAAGGCAGCGCAGTAGGCGGTTAGTGCATTAGCTCGGCAATGGCGCGAGCCATTGAGGATCCCACTCCAAGCGAAACCCCATTCCCGATCTGACGCGCCATTTGCTCCGCCGTGCCCTCAAACAGGAAGTCGTCCGGCACCATTTGAAGTCGTGCGCCTTCGCGGAAGGAAATCGGCCGGTGCTCCTGCGGATGAAGGAAACGCCCGCAGGAGGGATTTAAAAATCCGGTTCTGATCGTGGGGCTGACGTCGTCCCAACGCATCCTTCCCCAAATGTCGATGATCTTTCCTTTTGTGCGGAACCACGAAGGAGGCACTAAATGACGCGCCGCGCGCGCTACGTCGCGTATGTCTCCTCCTTCAGGCACCAATCGGATCCGTTTCAATGCGAACTCACTTCTAGGAAGTGTAAAATGCTGAATTTCCCGACACGGAAATTCCGGTAAATCGGCGAATGCCTGCCGCACCGTTTGCCTTTCCGGACGCAGAAAATCATCCAGCGGTGGCGCTCCCACTTTTGAAAAAACCGTGAACGAACGAACGCGCCGCTGGGGCGCACCGAAGTCGGCGGCGTCGAGCACCCAGGTAAACGTCTCGTATTTTGCCTTCTCAAAACGCTGCTTAAGCCGTTCCCATATGGGAGACTTAAGAAAGAGCGCAACATTTTCGACGACTACAATTTTAGCGCCCACGGCTAATGCCCAATCCGGAACGATCAAAGCCATATTGTTTCTCGGGTCATCGGGGTCGCGCCGCCCCAGGCTGGAAAAATTCTGACAGGGAGGCCCGGCGATAAGAATGTCCGCACGACCTTCCGGTCGTTTTTTAGTCAGGTCGCACACCTCTACGTGATTGCCCAGGTTGCGCGCATAGGTCGATGCCGCAACGCGATCCCACTCGTAAGCAGCCTGTAATTTGAATCCTTCTTTTTGGAAGGCGCAGCCGAAAAGGCCCGCCCCCGAAAACAACTCGATCACCTGCGGCGAAGTGTTTTTGATTCGAGTGCGCGGTAATTTTTTAGCTTTGCCGCTCATCGTTTACTCCTTCTGGCTGGCATCGCCTCTTGGTAGGCGCGGTCAAGTGCGCGGCGCACGAGATCGGCGACCGAAACTTCGTTACTGACGGCCAAGCTCTCCAAAGCCTTTTTCTGCCCTTTTCCAAGGCTAACACTGATCCGATCGTAAACTCGTTTTTTTGGGCCACGTTTCATGAGAACAATTATGCTGAATTATTCAGCATAATTCAATCAAAAAATGGCGCGCGACGTTTTTTGCCTGATTTTTGCAGGAAAAGCGTGAGGTCGTAGCGCGGTAGGAAAAGTGACCGTATTCAGGCTTTTGGGGGATGCTGAGAAAGTCTAATGCTATGGCAAAGGTGTGCGTTAGCAAAACAAGGCTGCTGATCCGCTCGTGTCAGCAGAAGATTTGCAAATGCTTGGCATTGCTCGTTAAGGGCACTAGATTGCCGTTGACTGTTTGGGGCACCGCTTGCAAGCTGCAAGCAATTTTGATTCAAAGGGGAAAAATAAATGGGCAAGATCAAGGTCGCGGGTTTTTCGATATCGGTGGATGGCTTCGGTGCCGGGCCGGAACAGAGTTTGCAGGATCCGCTCGGCAAGCGCGGCAAAGAGCTTCACCAATGGTTCTTTGAAACCCGTTTTTTTCAGGAAATGATTGGGCGCCAGGGCGGCGCCAGCGATAGCATCGACCAGAGCTATGCGCAGCGGGCGATGAAAGGCTTCGGCGCGTTTATCCTGGGCCGCAACATGTACGGCCCGATCCGCGGCGACTGGAACGGCACCGACTGGAAGGGCTGGTGGGGTGATAATCCACCTTATCATGCGCCGACCTTCATCCTCACGCATCATGCGCACCCGCCCATCGAGATGGAGGGTGGTACTACATTCATCTTCGTCACCGAGGGCATCGAAAGCGCGCTTGCTCAGGCGAAAACCGCAGCGGGCGACCTCGACGTTAAGATCGGCGGCGGCGTGTCAACGGTGCGGCAATATCTGAAGGCGGGATTAATCGACGAATTGCATTATGCGGTAAGTGCGGTTGTGCTGGGACAAGGCGAAGCGATGTTCGCGGGCCTCGACTTGCCAAGCTTAGGCTATACCGCAGCCGAGCAGGTAATGGGCGAAAAGGCATTGCATCTCATTCTGGCCAGGAAATGATGAGGTAGACATTGCATCGGTAGCCGTGTCAGCAAAAAGCATATGCCGATATGTTCGTGTCAGCAGTATGTCAGCAAATAGTTTGCAAATGTTTGGCATTGTTTGGTAATCAAATCAGGATAAAGCTCTTGCTAACTGCCGGTATTTGCAAGACTATGTAAAAGTATGGTATTGTTAGCAATTGTTTCAGCTGGCTTTCGTAATGCGGGGGTCGGGTGTTCGAGTCACCTAGGCGGCACCATTACCTGCGTGGGTGGGACAATGAAAGACTGGATTGGAATCGGCATACTTTTGCTCGTATTGGCGGTGCCGGTTAGCCTGATCGTCCTGCTGGTCAAAATGGTTCGCAAGCGCAGGCGGCGCGAAGCGCAAGGCCTTAGCACCATCCCCAAACACAGCTACCGCAATATGGTCGACCCGTTCAGCTTACGCGGTAACTGGCTCACCTGTTTTATCCTGCTCCTGCTTTGCATCGGTTATGTCTACGAGCTGGCCTGCGCCATCGAAGGCCCCGGTAAATGGACGCCCACGCTCGGCACGTTGATGGCAACCGGCGGTGTCAGCCGCAGCACCGTCGAACACGGCGGCTGGTACCGGATTTTTACCGCGCCGTTCCTGCATGGCAGCATCACGCATTTGCTGCTGAACTGCCTCGCGCTGTTTTTCGCCGGGCGCATTCTGGAAAGGCAGCTTGGGCGGGCATGGTTTTTAGCGGTGTATTTCATCAGCGCCTGGGCGGGTTCGCTGATGTCGATTTCAATCAATACCGAACATCTGCTGTCGGTAGGCGCCTCGGGCGCGATCATGGGAATGTTCGCAGCCATCATGGCCGTCAGCTTCCATGCCAGCAACCGTGAAATCAAGCGCGGGTTACAGATTTTTTCCCTGCGCATCATCATCCCCTCCATTCTGCCCACCGTCTCGCACGAGGGCGGCACGCATGTCGATTACGGCGCGCATTTCGGCGGGCTGATCGGCGGCTTCCTGTGCACGCTGCTGATGATGATCCGCTGGCCGACTGATTCGGCTCCTCGCCTTCGCGGCTTAGCGGTGGCCATCAACACGTTCGGTATATTGCTGACCTGCTACAGCTTCGGACTGATGTCGCATCATTACTATGAATATAAAGTACTGGGAAATTGCGTGGCCCCCATGCGCGAAGAGGCGGTCAAATCACATGTCGATGTCGCCAAATACATTCAGGACAATGGCGCCTATCTGGAACGCTGCATCAAATACTACACCGCGAACCGCCCGCACTAAGCCGCGTAAAATTTCTGCATATTTATTATTCACTCAACAACTACTACCGGAGCCATACGGCTGTACCGCCTGCCGACCAGAGCGCCGGATACGGGCCGAGTCTGAACAATCTGGGGCTGCTACTGTACCTCTTCAAAGACCTCGACGAAGCCATTCGAGATGTATCGCCGCTCCATCAAGCACGAAGCAACACACCGCATCCAAGTGCTGCTCGCCCGCTACGGTGATTATTTCCTCGACGCGCCGCATCTGTATTTCGCCCTCGGCAAAATTTACGACGAAAGCGGTGCGCCAGCCCATATATCCGCGTTCAGTCGAACGTTGGCGGCATTATGAAAAGAATCTCGGGCCGTTTAAAGAGTTACTGGTCAACCCCAGCGCGTAATGCTCGGGCGATGGCCCTGCGTGCCCGAGCCTGCGGCATCGCCCGCCGAAGCGTTGGCGCCGAGCACTGAGAACTGCAAATCCGACATCAGCTCTAAAATCGGTTCGCTCACCGGCGTGCAGGCGACGCGCACTTCGTAGTTTTCATGCGGGCGGGTGGAGGTGCTGCCGCTGCGCGTGGTCGTCGGCGCGGGCACGTGTTCCATCTCCGCTTTTTCCTTAAACAGCTGCTCCAGCTCTTCTTTAAGTTTCATGGCGCGGCGAAGGCGTGCGCCCTGCCCCGTCGTGATTTCCTCGCGCGGCAGCACGAACGTGTAGCGCCTGCGCCCGGCGCGGCCCTCATCTTTAATCTGCAACGTCGGGAAACGGCGCAGCAACTGCAAAGCACGCACCTGGAAATTCGTCTGCTGGAAGCTTTGCTGCAGCGCATTTTCAATGGCTTCAGGATGCTTAGTGACATCGGCGTTGAGCGTCTGGCGAGCTTTATAAACGATCAAATCCCCCATGAATTTATCCAGCTCGCTCGGCGCGGCTACCTGCCCCAGCGGCAAGGCTTTCGGGCGGATGAATAAATCGAAATTGCGGTTCTGCGAGATCTTGTCGGTGTTAAGCCCGCTGACAACGGCCGCATCGCCGAAATACTGTTGCAGTGCCGAAAGAATAAACGCCGCGCGGCGGCCCGGGGCTTCGGCGTTTTCCTCGCCGTAACGCGTATACTGGCGCATGATGGAAATCCGGTACGAACCGCTGGTATCCTTCTGCACGTGCACATTCGGGTTGGCGATCATCTGCATGATCGTCTGCGGCACCTGGCGTTGCTGGCGCAGGGCAAACTCGTGCTGGTCGAGCTTCTGTAACCAGCTGGCGCGGTCGTTCGGCTGGTGGGAATATGCCGGCACCGGGTCCTGCACCACGCGCTTGACATGGCTGGCAGCAGCCATTTTCGTGCGGCGCACCGGCGCTTCGGCCATTTTGGTTTTGTCGACGACGAGCACAGGTTTTATCACAGCCGCCGATACGTCTTCGACCTTGGCGATTTCAGGATTCAGCCCCGGCGTCGCTTCGACCGGAATATCCATTTCGTAGCCCTTGCCGGGCTTGTACAGCTTGTTTTTCTTCGCATCGACAAGGCGCATCAAATCGCCTTTTTTCTGGTCCGCAAGTTCCGACGCCGTGCCCAGCAGTTCGACATAGGCGGTAATGACGCGGATGCCGCGCTCATGCGTATGCTTGGGGTTGGGCATCTGCGACAGCGGCTTGTGCAAATCGAGCTGATAACCGCCTTTTTCTTTTACATAACCGGTCTTGCGCAAATAATCCGTAATGTGCCCGGGAATTTCGAGGATAATTTCTTTCTTGCGCTGCGTGATAAAATGCGTGATGCCGTGCGCAAGCGCCTGTTCCACCTCCGGCGTACGCTGGGCTGCCTTAAGCGGCTCTGCAAGCATATTCCCGTCGACATTGGTGAACACGAGCGGCGTGCTGCGGCCATATTCATCGCGTGCTTTCTGTACGATATCGAGCATGGATTCGATCTCGCGGTCGGTTTCCAACACCGGCGCCAGCACCATCGTGGGCGATGGCTTGGTGAAAATATGGTAGCGGTGCAGCAGCACTTCGAGCGGCTTGCGGTTGATTTCGTCCTCCACCCGCATTTCGATGCGCGACAGCACCTCTTGCAGCTCGGCTTTCTGGATGCCGTGGGTCAGCAGGTTGAGACGGCCCGACTCGACGTTAAAGGCGAAGTCGAGCGCTTTGCTGCCGAATTGTTTTTTCAGCTCAACGGCGGAAATGCGGCGAATTTCCTCATTGATGCTCTTGCCCAGCGACGTGGAGATTTCATTCACCCCGGCGAAGCTGCTGAGTCCGATATAGCTGAGTTGGCGAACGTCCTGGTCGTTGCCCTGGAAAATCTTGACCGCTTCGCGCACGCGCCCGCTCATGCAGATGCCCTGTTCGTCGCGCGCGTTGGCAAAGCGCAGCGGTTCATAAAGCAGCACTTCGCGGTGTTCAGGCGTTAAATGCAACTCGTCGCCGATGCGGTCGAGCACACGTTTGCGCGTCAGATCCAGCGCTTCGTAAGGATTCAATTCATCAAGGTAACGCGCCAGTTCTACGCATAACGCCTCGCGGTTCTCGCCGAGTTTTTCGATCAAATGTTGTTTCGACACAGCGGGATAATTATTCTCCCGCTCAAAATAAGCGCTCGCCGCATCCAACATGACATGCGTCTGTTCGGTTGCCGTCGGTTTATTGACTGATGGCGCTTTCAGCGCTTCAAGAAGCACATGCTCCAGCGGTTTAAACATCGGCGGTTCGATGCCGGTGTGCTTGGCAAAAATAGCGACGAATTCTTCCAGATAGGCTTCCGGGTTATTGGCCGGACGCGCGTTTTCACGCTCCTGCTTGATCGGGTAGTTGAAGTCGCTGGATTCGACTTCCGGGCGACGGTAGTAATGGGTGTACGTGTCGTTGGTGCGGATGACGGTTTTGAGGCAGTGCAGGAACGCGGCGGGCTTGTCGAACGCAATCGTGCCCAGTTCGCTTTTGCGTAAATCCGGCAGGCCGTAATTCTGATTGAACACGGTGGCGTTTTTGGTTCCGGCTTTCTGCGCGGCTTCGAGCACATTATGGCGCTGCGCGGCGCGCGTTTCCTTGTCGCGATACAGACTCACATCAAGTTGATGCTCGATCTCGGACGTGGATAAATCCCTGCCCAGCTCTACCGCACCGATTTTAATGCCGGCGCCGCCGTATTTCATGGCGTTAAACACGGATTTATTATTTAGCGCGCCGAAGCTTTTGATCTTGTGCCATTCGATATCGTCGGGCAGGTATTTCAGATGCGGCAACGCGTCGAACCCCATGCGTTCGATAAACACCTGCACCGACGCGCGGGCCTTGCCCATCGCGGTTTCGATTTCTTCTTCAGTCAAACCCAGCACGACAAGGCGAAATTCGTCGCCGTTGGATAGGCGCACATGGTGCAGATGCGCGGGAATTTCCGCTTCGGGAATGCCTTTTTCTATCAACGCGTGTTCAAACTCATCATGCACGAGGCCGTTGACGATGCGGATATAACCGTTGGTGAAATCCTCGGCTTTGGTTTTGCGCCCTTTCGAGCGGCCAGCGTTGTTTTCATTGGTAGCGTTGATCATGTAATCGGCGGCATGCATCACCGCTTCCATGTTCAGCATGTCATACTGCACGATGTGGGCCTGGCGCGGTTGGCCGCCGGAAAAGCGATCCTGCTGCACCCAGATATCGCACAGCCCGGCAAGGAAATTGCCCGCCACGCGCGTGTAATAGCCGGTGCGGTTATCTTTATTGAAAATTGGGCGCAATACTTTTACGCCGGTGCTGATAGCTTCTTCGATATTTGGCGCGTCGGGGTTGGTGGTGTCTTTGGGCGCGTCGCGCCAATCGCGGATGCTGTCCTGATGGCTGAATAAATGGCGCAGCAAATCCTCAGGGGGCAGCGGCTTATCCAGCATCGCCATGACCTGTTCCGTAGTGCGGCGGCTTAAACTAAGCCCCTGCTCTACATTCTCGAGAACGCCGTTGTAGCTGTTGGTCACAATTTTTTTTGTTTTTGAATTTGTGGGCAACCGATGTTGCACACCCCCGTATTGTCCTGTGGATAATGATGAATATTAGCCCGTTGTAAAGCACTATCGTGCCTTGCAGGCCGCGCGTTACGGACCGCGTTTCGTTATTTTTAGTAACAGGTTCTAATGACGCAATTTTTCTAATCTTAACATTTAAGGTCAATCAGCAGTTGCATAAAAACACAGACCACTTAAGATCACTCCCGATTTTATTCCATTCAGGAGCCTCTCATGCGCCGTTTCCTTACTACTCTCGCCATGCTCGCCAGCATGATCACCCCAGCCTTTGCCACCAACATCCCCGCCCCGGCCGACGTTGCTAGCGCCCCAAAAGACGCCATCGTCAGCCCGACCGGCCTTGCCAGCAAAGTGCTCACCCCCGGCACCGGCACCGCCCACCCCAACGCCATGAGCCAGGTCACCGTACACTACACCGGCTGGACCACCGACGGCAAAATGTTCGACAGCTCCGTCACGCGCGGCGAACCGATCACCTTCGGGCTGAATCAGGTCATTCCAGGCTGGACCGAAGGCGTGCAGCTGATGGTCGTCGGCGAAAAACGCCGCCTGTGGATTCCGGTCAACCTCGCTTATAATAATAAGCCCGGCTTCCCTGCCGGCACGCTGGTGTTTGACGTCGAACTCTTAGCCATTAAATAAATCCAACTTACAGTATTGCTTGAAACCAAATGGTTACGGGCTTAACTGGCATAAAAATTGCTTAAATCTCTCCTACGTGATTCACCATGTAGGGGAGATTTGCTATGAATATTACCGGAACAGCCGCTGGAAACTACACCGCGCCTACCACCACACGGCAAAACGTGCCGAGCGTGAACGCCGGTAACGCGGCTACTTCTGCCGGTTCAGCACTATCCACCAAATCGCAGCCCGATCCCGTCGCGGCCTTCATGGCCTACATGCAAGAAACCCCCGCGCAACGCATGGAAGATGCATGGCTTGGTCAGCACGGCATGACGCGCGCGCAGTTCGATGCCTTGTCGCCTGAGAAAAAAACAGCCATCCGCAAGGAAATGGCAGACAACATCAAAGAACAGATGAAAGAAAAACAAGCGCAGAAGCACCCGCAGGAACCGTCCATCGATATCCTCGCTTAGCTGGCTCGCTCTTTAAGTTCCTGCTCGCCGTCCATCATGTCGCTCTTAAGAATGTTTTCGAGCTCGGCGGTGCGGAAGCGCGCAAAGTTGATCAGCTCCGGTTCGTTTTCAAAGAACTCGAAGGATTTCATCAGCGTCGCCTCATCATGTCGCATAAACTGCTCGGCGCGGTATTGTATCTTGATGGGGTTATGGCCCAGCGTTTCCATGATCGCCTGCGCCATCGTCAGCGACGAGTCAAACAGCTCTCGGCGGAAATAATGCACGCCCGCCTTATGCAATTCATACGCATGGCGGCGATTGCGCGCTCGCGCAAAAATCTTCAAATTAGGAAATTCGCGCCGGGCAAGGCGCACGATCTCTAAGCAGCTCTCAGCATCGTCCACCGCAACTATCAGCAGCTTCGCCTTATCTGCCTGTGCGCTTTGCAGCAGGTCAAGCCGCGTCGCATCGCCGAAGAAGCCCTTGAAGCCGAATTTACGCAAGAAGGTGATCTGGTCTGGGTCTTTTTCCAGAATGTTCACGCGCACACCCTGCGCCATCAGGAAGCGCCCGATGATCTGGCCGTAGCGCCCGTATCCGGCGAGGATGACGTTGTTATTTTCCGTCACCACATCATATTCGCGGTTAGGCAACAGGCTCATGAAACGCGGCACCATCTTACGGTTGTAAAAAAGCATCAACAGCGGCGTGAGGCCGATGGAAAGCGCCACCGCCAGCGTCAGGAACGCCGCCTGCGCCGCGCTTAAAACCTCTAGACTACCTGCGAACTGGAACAGCACGAAGGCGAATTCGCCGCCTTGCGAAAGTGCCAACGCAAATCCGGCATTGTGCACTGGCGTCAACCCGAACAGCCGCCCAAGCACCCACAGGATGCAGGCCTTCACCAGCATCAGGCACAACACCGTCGCAAACAGCGCGCCGGGCTGGTTTTGCATAATAGAAAAATTCATCCCCATGCCGACCGAGATGAAAAACAACCCCAGCAGTAATCCCTTGAACGGCTCAATATCCGTTTCCAGCGTATGCTTGTATTCGGAGTTGGCCAACACTACCCCGGCGACGAACGCGCCGAGCGCAGGCGACACGCCGACGAGCTGCATCAGCAGCGTAATTCCCACAATCAGCATCAGCGACGTGGCGGTGAACAATTCGCGCAGATTGGTGCGGGCGATCATGTCAAACACGTAATGCGACAGATAACGCCCCGCTAAAATTAGGAAACCGATCACCCCCGCCACTGCTAGCGCCTGCATCCAGCCGGGATATTCGCTGAAAATACCATGATGCGCGTGCGGCATGACAATGCTGTGCGACGCGAGCAACGGCATGACGATAAGAATTGGAATCACGACGATATCCTGGAACAGCAGCAACGAAAACGCTGTCTCGCCGACCATCGTCTGCATCAGATTTTTTTCATTCAGCATCTGCAACACCAGCGCTGTCGACGAAAGCGCCAGCGCCATGCCCGCAGCTAAACTTACCTGCCAGTCATAACCCAGCATAATCCCGATGCCGGCAAACACCATCGAGGTGATCGACACCTGCAAACTACCCAATCCCAGAATCGCTTTACGCAAACGCCACAGCATGGCGGGCTCCAGCTCCAAACCGATGACAAACAGCATCATCACCACGCCGAATTCGGCGAAATGCATGATCTCTTCCGGATTATCGATAAATTTAAGTGCAAACGGCCCAATGATCACACCCGCGATCAGGTAGCCCAGCACCGAGCTGAGCTTTAAACGGCTCGCTACAGGCACCGCAATGCAAGCGGCGGCAAGGAATATGAAGATATTGCGCAGGAAGCCGTAATCCATGACCGTTGCCCCGTGAATGATTGAACCGAGGCAATATAAAGGCGTTTACGTGGCTTTGCAACGAAAGGGGTTAGGACGCCCGTTCGAGGCTGTGTTTCTTTTCAAAAGCATTACGTTTTTTCTGCACCTGTGGACCGTAGGTTTCCGCCCAGACGGAAAGCGCTTCAATCGGTTTGAATAATGACGATCCCAGCTCGGTCAGCGTATATTCCACACGCGGCGGCACCTGCGGGAACACTTTGCGCAGCACGATGCCGGATTTCTCAAATTCCCGTAAATGCTTGCTTAATTCGCGCTGGCTGATGCCGGTGAGCGCTTTTTGCAGCTGGTTAAAGCGCAGCGTTTTGCCCTCCGCGTGCAGCAGATTATACAACAAACCGATGGACCATTTATTCGCAATCAGGCTAAGGGTTAGAAAAATCGGGCAATCCTTGTGCGAGCCCGACCCGGCGCATTCTGGTTCCGGTGCGGCACTTTCTTTGCTTGCTGATTTATTTTTTCCTGTAATTTTCATATTTTTCCATTAACTATAAATTTGTATACTATGTATATATAAATTTCCTACTATACATAAGTTATTTTATAAATATAACATAGCCTGTATCGAATAACAAGCAACCCAAGGAGAATGTTATGAAGTTTGATAATACCGTCGTTTTCGTGAGCGGCGCCAATCGCGGTATTGGTAAAGCCCTCGTTGAAGCCCTGTTGAAACATAAGGTTACCAAGGTGTACGCGGCAGCTCGCAACGTGAGTGACCTCCCCGATTTCGGCGATAAACGCGTTGTGCCCGTCTCCCTCGACATCACCGACCGCGTCCAGATCGCCAAGGCAGCCGAACTTGCTCAGGACGTCGATGTACTGATCAATAACGCCGGTGCACTGAACGCCGCCAGCGTTGTCGGTGGCGAAGTTGAAAAACTCGCCCGCGACATGGAAGTCAATTATTTCGGCACGCTCAGCATGGTCAACGCTTTCGTACCCGCCATGACGAAAAAAGGTGGCGGCGCCATCACCAGCGTAATCTCCGCGCTCGGACTCGCCTCGATGTCGGGTGTGGGCGGTTATAGCGCGTCGAAAGCGGCGTTGTTTTCGGCCACGCAAGCCATGCGCGCTGAACTTAAGCCCAAGCGCATCAGCGTCCACGGCGTCTTCCCCGGCCCGATCGACACCGATATGTCGCGCGAATTCCAGATGGAAAAAGCAAGCCCGGCATCGACCGCCGATAACATCCTCGCCGGCATCAGCGACGGTTCGGAAGATATCTTCCCGGATCCAATGTCGAGCGAAGTCGGCAAGCTCTGGGCCAAAGACCCCAAGACGCTGGAACAGCAATTCGCATCATTCCAATAAATTTTAACCAACCTACTGAAAGGACTATTTATGTACACTCTTTACTATATGCCCGGCGCCTGCTCGATGGCCGTTCACGTTATCCTCAACGAACTGAAACAGGACGTAAAGCTCGTAAACGTAGCAGTGGCTGATGGCCAGCCCCGTTCGGCTGACTTCTTGAAACTCAACCCGCGCGGCAACGTGCCGGTGCTGGTTGACGGCGATGCCGTCATCCGCGAAGGCGGTGCGATCATCACCTATCTGCTCGATAAACATAGCAGCCCGATGCTGCCGAAATCAGGGGCGGACCGTGCCAAAGCCCTAGAGTGGATCATGTTCGCTAACGCTACCATGCACCCTGCTTACGGCAAAGTGTTCTTCGGCCTGAAAAGCTTCACCGACGCAGCCGTGAAAGAAGCAGTCATCAAAGCCGCCATCGCCGGCGTCGATAAAAACTGGGCGGAAGTCGAAACGCAACTGAACAAAACCAAATACGTCACCGGCAACGAAGTGTCTGCCGCCGACATCCTGTTCACGGTGTTCGCTAACTGGGGCAACTACTTCCCGCAATACCACATCACCATCGGTGAGAAAACAAAGCTGATGCTTAAAGACATCGTCGCCCGTCCGTCTTACCAGAAAGCGCTCGAACAGGAAAAAGTCGAATACAAGATCGCCGCCTAATTACGAAAATCCCTCGTTGCTTAAGGGCGCCCCCTCTAAAGGGCGCCCTTTTTTTAGACTTTAGGTAGAAACTTCAGCGCGACGCCGTTATTGCAATAACGAAGCCCCGTCGGTTTCGGCCCGTCGCTGAACACATGGCCATGATGGCCGCCGCAGCGCGTGCAATGATATTCCGTGCGCGGGACGATAATGGCATAATCGCTTTTGGTTTCGATATGCCCCGGGATGGCATCGAAAAAGCTCGGCCAGCCGGTACCGCTGTCAAATTTAAAATTCGACGGGAAGAGCGGCAACTCGCACGCGACGCACGCAAACACGCCTTCGCGGTGTTCGTCAAGCAGCGGGCTGGTGAACGGGCGCTCGGTACCTTCTTCGCGCAGCACATTATACTGAACGGCGTCGAGCTGCTTTTTCCAATCGGCATTGCTTTTGGTAAGCTTATCTACCGGGATACCTGCCGCCTGAACCGGTTGGAAACGGCAGAACATCGCCATGCTGATGCCGGTGAGCGCGTAGGTTAAAAAAGACCGCCTTGTCATAGAGCCTCCTTGTTATCAATGGGTTCTGATGATAGATTCGCGGCCGTAAACAGTAAAGTTACATACACTATGCAAAGCGACACGGATTACGCGAGCCTGATGCGCCAATCACTGGCAGGCGACAAGCGGGCCTATGCACAGCTTCTCGCCAATACCGCCGCCATGCTGCGCCCGTCTTTAAGTAAGCGCTTGAATAATCAGTCCGAAGTCGATGACGTCCTGCAGGAAATCCTGCTTTCCATTCATAAGGCCCGCCACACCTATGACGGGGGTCGCCCCTATAAACCCTGGGCATTCGCCATTGCAAAATTCAGGTTTCAGGACCATTTGCGTAAGATCTATGGCGACCGCTTACGCCACAGCGCCGGGCTGGAAGAAGCAGATTTTGTCATAAGCGATGTAACTGAATCGGGAATCGCCTACGAATCAATTAAGGAAGAGATCGATAAACTAGCAAAAAAGCAGGCGATGATTTTAACCCTGATGCATAATGACGGCTACACTTCGAAGGAAATCGCCGATAAAATCGGCATGAAGGAATCCGCCGTCAAAGTCGCGGCCCACCGGGCGTATAAAATATTGAAGAAGAAGCTGGAATCATGATGGACACCTATAAACTCATCGAGCAGTTGTCGCATGGCGCCGAGCCGGTAAAGCCGGTGCGCCACCCGTATGCGCAGTGCGCGCTATGGTTAGCTGGGCTGGTAGTGTATATGACGGTGGTTCTGCTGTGCATCCATACGCGCAGCGACGTGCTGGCCAAGCTGCGCTCGCCGCTGTTCTTCGCCGAAACCGCTTCGCTGGCACTCGTGGTTATCACCAGCGCTCTCAGCGCAGCCTTGCTGTCATACCCCGATTTGATGCAGAAAAAACCGCTGGCTTACGCGCCGCTGGTGGCATTTGCCTTGTTCTTGGCCAGCGTCGCTGTCGCATGGCATGCCGACACCCCGCCCGCACCGCCGCCGGAACATGAAATGATGTGCACACTGTGCATGGCGCTCTACGCATTGGCTCCCGCCATCTGGCTCTTTACCACCATGCGCAAGGCCGCAACAACTCACGCGAAACTCGCCGGGGTGACGGCAGCGCTCTGCGCCTTCAGCATCGGCGGGCTCACGCTGCGGCTGGCCGAAGAAACCGACTCCATCAGCCACATCGTCACATGGCATTACGCACCGATGCTGGCGTTATCGCTGGCCGGTGTATGGCTCGGCAAAGCCATTTTGAAATGGTGATGTAACCATTGCCCGCGTCCCCCACGAATCATAGAGTGGAGGATGTATGATTAAAAAACTGCTGATCGCCCTGCTGGCCGCCACTGTCGCCACCCCTGCTTATGCGCAGCCGGTGGTGTTGGAATTGTTCACCTCGCAAGGCTGCTCGTCCTGCCCGCCCGCCGATGCGCTACTGGCCAAGCTCGCGCAAAGCCCGGATGTGCTGGCGCTATCATTCCACGTGCATTACTGGGATTACCTCGGCTGGCGGGACCCGTTCGCCTCGCCGGACAATACGCAGCGCCAGCATAGTTATGCAGCCGCCCTGCACCAGCGCGGCGTCTTCACCCCGCAATTGATCGCCGGTGGCGCGTATTCCGCCGTGGGCAACAGCGACTACGAAGTCAACCGCGCCATCCTCGAAGCGCGCAGCGCCATGCAGCCCACCGAACTGACCCTCGCCGCCAAGTACAACACGCTGCATATCCATGTCGGCAAAGGCCAACAAACCGCCGCGGGAGTCTACGCCGTCACCTACAAGCGTAACGCCAGCACGCAGGTGCTGGCGGGCGAAAACGGCGGGCATACACTCACCAGCATCAATAACGTCACTAGCGTGAGCAAACTCGGCACGTGGCAGGGTACTACAAGCGATTATACGCTGCCGCTGGTGCCATCCCCTGATGACGGCATTGCCGTACTCGTTCAGGAAGAAAACCACGGCCATATTGTAACCGCGGCTTCCTATACCTATTAATACACATGGAGGAAAACCTATGACCAACACACTTCAACATGCCACCTTCGCCGGTGGTTGCTTCTGGTGCATGGAGCCTGTCTTTGCGGGTCTCGACGGCGTCAGCCAAGTCGTCTCGGGCTACATCGGCGGCAAAAACGCTAACCCGACCTATGAGCAGGTCTGCACCGGCGAAACCGGACATATCGAAGCTATCGACGTCACTTACGACCCGTCCGTCGTAAACTACGCGAAGCTGCTCGATATTTTCTGGAAAAACATCGACCCGCTCGACCCCTACGGCCAGTTCGCCGACAAGGGCTCGCAGTACCGCGCCGGTATTTTCACCCATGACGACGCGCAGGCGACGCTCGCCGAAGCCTCACGCCAGCAAGTCAGCGCCATATTCGGCCGTCCCGTCGCCAGCTTCGTGCATCCCGCGCCCGTTTTCTACCCGGCTGAAGACTACCATCAGGAATTCTTCATCAAAAACCGCACGCGTTACAAAAACTACGCCGAAAACAATGGCCGCAAGGAACGCCTGCAGGCTATCTGGTCCGGCAAACCCCTAGCCACAGCATCGTAAGGAGATTCTATGAGCAAAAAAACCGACAAAGCCCCACAAGAATGGCAGACCTGCCTCACCCCCCAGCAATATGACGTGCTGCGTCAGGAAGGCACGGAACGCCCGTTCTCCAGCCCCCTCAATGCCATCAAGGAAAACGGCACATTCATCTGCGCCGGTTGCGGCTTGCCACTGTTTACCACGAAGCAGAAGTTCGACAGCGGCACTGGCTGGCCGAGCTTCTACGAGGCAATTCCCGGCAATATCGAAACCAAAACCGACCATAAAATGGGCGTCGCGCGCACGGAATACCACTGCGCGGGCTGCGGGGGCCATCAGGGCCACGTCTTCGAAGACGGCCCGAACCCGACGGGTTTGCGTTATTGTAATAACGGCGTCGCTCTTAAGTTTGTGAAAGACGAGTAATTTACAGTGGCAAAAGCCGAGGCGCATTGCTAGGATAGGCCGTCCAAACGGGAGGGAATATTCGCATGGCTGGTCTTTTCAAATACCTGATCGCAGTAATCGCAGGGTTATTATGCTATAACGAATTCGTGCTTATGCACCGCACGTCGGCGTTCAACGATGTCGAATACCACATGGATAAATCCGTAGTCCCCACCAAGATCGGCGATGCAAAATATACCCATATCTGCGGCACGCAAGACAACACGCCCGCCTTCCTCGAATATATCGACAGCTTCTGTAAGGATAAAGTCGTCGAGGTGGATGCCCATCCGCTTTGCTACATCTCAATGCGCTGCCGCGGCTGGAATTATGTGGCCTATGACAAGGACAACCGCATGCTGGTAAAATACCATCTGGGCAATTAACCTTGAGTCATGATTTGGGGCAATTTCCCTTTATCTTCCCCGCAAAGTCATTATGATAGCAGGGCTTAGCCATTTGCCAAGAAACCCGCCGCCCTTATGAAACCAGCCCTCGCCATCGCGCATATCGTAAGTAACGGTTTGAAGTATGCGTTGCTGGGTATGGTGGTGTTTTCCATCCTGTTGCATTACGTGGGCCTGCCTAAAATTACCTCGCATACCATCCAGCGCCTGCCGAGCGAAAACCAGTACCCCGTGCTGCTGCCGCACATCATGCCCGATTTCTGGAACCCGTGGCATGTGCCGGACAACATGCCCGCCATTTACCAGTACAACATCACCCTGAGCTACCACGGTTTCCAGCAGCCCGTATTCCATGTCGCTGCCATCGGCTGCGTCGATCACTTGAACGTAAACGGCACCGAATATCCGCTGGACACCAATCGCCGCTGCAACCGTGATATCGGGTTTTTCGTCAACCTCGCAAGCTATCTGCATTCAGGCGATAACCAGATCAAAATCACCGTCAACAACATCCGCATCTTCGCTGGCTCACGCCCCTACGATACCGCGACTTACGGCCTCGAATTCGCACCTCTGCTGACCGGCCCCGGATCGTTTGCCACCAACCTGCTAAGCTGGCTGGTCATTGCCTCTTTCTGCACCTCTATCGTGCTCGGCCTGCAACGCGCCACCGGCGAACGCTATAGCGGGCTAATCGTATGCGGCGGACTCATGATGTTCCTGCGCCAGCTCAAATACACGACCTACATGCAGTACGTGATCGATATGCCCAGCCATTTCGAATACATCTGCTACATCGCCAATCATGGCTTCCCGCCGCAGCCCCGCGAAGGCTGGGAATATTACCATCCGCCGCTGTATTACCGGCTTGAAGCCAAGCTCATGCACTTCAGCAACTGGCTCGGCAGTTTTGACGCCATGACCATCATGCGCCTGTTCAGCCTGATGGGCTTCATGACCTTCTTGCTGCTGTCGACGCTGATGCTCAACCGCATCGTGCGCAACCGCGTTGCGTTTTACGCCTCCCTCGCCTTCCTCGTCTTTTACCCCGGCGGCATTTTATTTGCCACGCGCCTCGACTCGCATTTACTGCTGTATGCGTTTTACTCCGGCTGCATCTACTGCCTGTTTCGCTGGCTGGAAGAAGACCGCATGGCCTATCTCTGGCTGGCAGTGGGCATGTTCGGCCTTGCCCTTGCCACGCGCTCGAATGCCCTCGCGCTGCTGCCGCTGATCGGTTGCACTTTCCTGTACCAGCTGTACAAACGCAAATTCCGTCTTATAGAAATTTTCACACCCGCCATGCTTGCCGCCATGGCCATTGTCGCCTTCGGCGTCTCGGTGAATTTCGGCCGCGCCTTGCAGGCTAACACGCCGTCGCTCATCGTCGGCAACATCAACAACGTGCAGCGTACGCAACTGATTGCTAACACGTTCGAACACGTGCTGATGCTCGACACGCAGACCCTGTTCAACATGCCCTTCATCGACTGGTGGCACGACAACACCGGCCGCCAGTATTTCTGGAACACGGCGCTGAAAACATCGCTTTTCGAGCATTTCACGATGCATGCGTATCAGGAATCCAAGCGCCTCGTCCTGCTGGTTCTGGGAATTATGCTCTACGTCATTGCCAGCGCAATCATGAAACACCCGGCTAATCCCCGGCAATGGTCCATTTGCGCGGGCGTTTTCATGCTCTCGCTGATGGCACTCATGGGCAACCGCATCCTCCACCCCTTCGCCCCCTCGCAGGATTACCGCTACATCTACCCTTCGCTCGTCGGCTTAAGCGGACTGCTCGGCCTTACCATCGAGCAATATCTAAGCACCAACCAGCGTCTGCGCGCCTATATCGGCATCGGCATGGCCGTAGTCTTCGTGTGGACATCCATCGTAATGATCAGGGAGGGATAATTATGAGCGAACTTTCCGTCGTCATCCCTGTGTTCAACGAAGCCGCCTCGCTACCCGACACCGTTGCCGAACTGCTGGAATACCTGCCGCGCGTCGCCGACCATTTCGAGCTCATCCTCGTCAACGACGCCAGCACCGACCAGAGTTGGAACATCATCGAATCCTTCGCCGCCAGCCACTCCAATATTCGCGGCATCGCCCTGCCGCATAACGCAGGCGCGAACCTCGCCACGTTAATCGGCCTTCGCGCCGCCCGCTACCCGCTCACCCTCACAATTGATGCCGATGGCCAGCATTCACCCACGCACATCCCCGACCTCATGCAAGCCATCACTCGCGGCAGCGACGTCGCCTACGCCTACTCCTTGCGCCGCGGCGACGGCATCGTCAGTGACTTCGCTACCCTCCTGCTTAAAACTCTTTACAGCTTCTTAGGCTTCGTGCCCGCCGCATGCAAAACCAGCAATTTCCGCCTGTTGCGCACCTCGCTTCGCGATGAATTCGCCCATGTCCGCGCCCCATTCCTGATGCTCGACATCCTGCTTCGCCGCGCCACCGATCAATTCGCCTATCTACCCGCCGCCCGCCGCCCGCGCCGCGGCGGCACATCCTCTCACAGTTGGAGCACCACGCTTATGACCATGACAAACGCCTCCACCTCGCACTCACTCAAACCCATCCATCTCATGGGCCGCCTGGGCATCTACATGATTTTCGGCGGACTGTTCACCCTTTACACCACCAAGGACCACCTCTGGTGGCATATCGCCATTTACGTCATACTCACCGGCGTGCTGCTCAAAGCCATCGCCGTCGTCGGCGAATATGCCGCGCGCCATTACCTGCTCGCGCTTTACGGCCCCGGCGATGAAGCCATCGCGCAAACACCCGAGCAATCGCCTACGTGAAAGCCGCCCTCACCCTCCGCAATATTGCCACCGCGCTGGTGCTGCCGGGCCTTTTTTATTACACCTCTTCCATGATGCCCGGCGCGCGCGGCGCACAGCTTACCAGCCAGCTCACAGTCATGGCCTGCCTGTTCGCACTAGTATTCATCCTTGCCGACTGGCCGTGGATGCAAAAACCGCTGGAACGCCTCGCCGTCAGGCTGGGCAAGCTCCACGACATTCCTTCCAAGCGCTATGCATTTTTCTGCGCAGCCATCTTTCTCTTCCTCACCATCACCCTCTCGGAAATCCTGTTCGAAAACCTCCCCCACGTCGCCGACACACACGCGCAGTACGTACACGCCAGGATCCTGCTCAGTGGCCATCTCTACCTGCCAAGCCACCCGCTGCACCGCTTCTTCGATTTCCAGAACATGGTCAACGACGGCAAATACTACAGCGTCTACGCCCCCGGCCATATCATCTTGCTCGCCGCCACTATGGTGCTCGGCATGCCGTGGCTGCTCGACCCGCTCATGGGCAGCCTGACCGTCATTGCGCTGTACTACCTCGCCCTTGAAATCGGTAATAAAACCACCGCCATGATCGCGGCTGTATTGATGATCGCCTCCCCCTTTATGGTATTCATGTCCTCGGAATACATGAACAACGTCACCTGCGAATGCTGCCTCACCGTCTTCTTGCTTTTCTACATCCGCCAGCATAAATGCCTATCCCCGCGCGACGCGATCTACGCTGGCCTCGCCGTCGGCTACGCTTTCTTCACCCGCCCGCAATCCACACTTCCCTACGCCCTACCCGTCGCCATCCATGCCGTCGCCGCATTGATCAGCGCACCGAAAGAACGCCTGAAACCCACGCTCTACATGGGTGCATCCTTCCTCTTCTTCGTGCTATGCTTGCTCGGCTACAACCACATCATGAACGACAACGCCTTCGTGCAATCGCGCACCGACCCGCTCAAATTCCTGCGCCCCTTCAGTTCATGGAGCGCTATTGCCCCGCACATCGGCTGGGATGCTATGCGCCTTCGCATCACCACCGCCCGCCTTCACCAGCAGCTTTTCGGCTGGCCATTTTCGTCGCTGGTCTTCGTGTTCCTGCTGTTCCAGTTCCGCCTGCAACCTCGCTACGGCTGGTTGCTCGCTGCGTGCTGCCTCATGCAGGTGGCGTCGCTCATCATCAACCCATTTTTCTCCAATATTTTCGGCCCGCGCTATCTCTACGAAATCTCCACCTGCCTCATCATCCTCACCGCCCTGCTCTTCACGCGTCTCAGCGAACGCTACGCCTTCTTCGCACGCCCCGCCATGACCGGCTCGATCTTCACCGTGATGCTGCTAAGCTTCATCCTCGCCTTCCCCGCGCATGACATCAACCTGTTCAACCGCTACAAGAACAATTACCACGAAGGCAACGCGCCCTTCTACCGCTCGGTCAACACCATCGCCAAAAAACCAGCGCTGATTTTCTTCACCCGCTACGAGGATTTCCGCCTGCTCTACTTCACCATGCCGCCGCTCAACTCCAGCCCGATCATCATCGCGCAAGATCGTGGCGCCGAAAATAGGAATTTGATGAACTTCTACCCCAACCGCTCAGTCTACGTGTTCGACCACCGCCAGCTGAAGCAAATTCGATGACCGATAAAATCGCCGTCACACTGGTCACGCATTATTTCTCCACTCATCGCGGCGGCGTCGAGCAAGCCGCCAGCCAACTCGCCGCACGCCTCGCCGAAACCGGCGATTTTTCCATCGAATGGTTCGCAAGCGATAGCGACACCCCGCCGCCAGCAACCAGCAATCTCAGCACCCATCCCATGCGCGCATGGAACGCCCTTGAAAAACTAGGTCTGCCGTGGCCCCTATGGTCGCCGCGCGCGCTGAGCGCCTTGCGCGCTTCCATTCGCGCCTGCGACATCGTTCACCTGCACGACTTCATTTATTTCGGCAACATCGTCGCTTTCTGCCTCGCGCGTAAATACAAAAAACCCATCGTCATCACCCAGCATATCGGCGACGCGACCTACATTAACCGGCTGCACGCCATCATCCTAAAACTCATCAACCGCACCATCGGCCGCCTCATGCTGTCGCGCGCCTCACAAATCATCTGCATCAGCGACGAAGTGCGCCGCCAGTTCGTAAGCCACATCAATTTCAAAACCGCCCCACTCTTCTGGCCCAACGCGCTCGATACCAGCATCTTCCACCCCGCCGATGACACCGCGCGCAACGCGCTGCGCAAGCAACTCAACGTCGATTCCGACTGGCCGGTGCTACTTTTCGTCGGGCGGTTTGTCGAAATGAAAGGCCTGTCGCTACTCAAGCAACTCGCAATCACCATGCCGCATGCGCATTGGTGGTTCGCTGGCTGGGGACAGCAGGAAATGAAGCTGCATCCGTCCAACTGGAAACTCGGCAACGTGCGCGTCTTCGACGACCGCTCCGGCAGTGCCATCGCTGATCTTTACCGCGCCTGCGACCTGCTCGTGCTGCCAAGCTTCAGCGAAGGTTTCCCCCTCGTGGTGCAGGAAGCAATGGCCTGCGGCACCACACCGCTGGTGAGCAGCGAAGCCGCCATCGGCTCGCCCGCCGCCAAACCTTGGGTCCATGTGTGCGCGCTCGCGCCCGCGCCAACCGCGCCCGCACGCTGGAAATCCGCCCTGCTGGAATTACTCAAAGACGATAGCATAACAAAACGCCGCGAATCAATCGCGGCGTTTGCTAAAGAAGAATGGTCGTGGGAACTCAGCGTCTCACGCTACCGCGAGCTGCTGAAAAAGCTTACCCAGCCTTCCCGATAGAAAGCGCCTGCGCGGCGGCGTTCAGCACCGAGGCGATTCTAATCGCCGACTGAACACCGGTTTTGCTAACGCCCGCTTTGGTAACTTCATGCACATGCGCGTCCATGCACATGCCGCAGCCGTTAATCGCCGATACCGCAAGCGAATACAGCTCGAAATCCACCTTGTCGATACCCGGCGCGCCGATCACGTTCATGCGCAACTTAGCTGGCAGCTTGCCGTATTCCTTATCGCTGGCAAGGTGCACGAAGCGATAATAGATATTGTTCATCGCCATCACCGTTGCAGCCGCCTTCGCAGCATTCAGTTCAGCATCTGACAGCGTACCCGCAGCCTGCGCCTTAATCGCGCCGATAATCACCTCGTCGCGCGTACTATACGCCGACGCCAGCGCAATGCCGTAAATCTGGTTAAGCGTTAAATCAGGTGCGCCTTCTTCACTCAGCACAGTGCTAAGATTGAGGCGAATATCCTTGGCGAAATCGCCAAGCGAGTCTTTGAGCGTATCAATGGTCATAAAATAGTCCTTCTAAAAAATCCCTGCGGGCGAACCCGCAGGGTGAAAGGCGGGAAAATTTAAGCGACTTGGAGCGTGTCCTGGCCCTTCTGCCAGTTGCACGGGCAAAGTTCATCGGTCTGCAGCGCATCGAGCACACGCAGCACTTCCTTCACGTTGCGCCCGACATTAAGGTCGGTCACCATCGTGAAACGAATAATCCCTTCGGGATCGACGACAAACGTCGCACGTTGCGCCACGCCTTCTTCAGGGTCGAGAATACCAAGAGCGCTCGAAAGTTCGCGTTTGATATCAGACACCATTGGGAACGGCAGGCCATTCAGCTCTTCCTTGTGCTGGCGCCATGCCAGATGCACGAACTCAGAATCGGTGCTGACACCCAGCACCTGCGCGTCGCGGTCGGCAAAATCTTTATTCAGCTTGCCGAACTCAGCGATTTCCGTCGGGCAGACGAACGTAAAGTCTTTTGGCCAGAAAAACACAACAAGCCATTTGCCCTTATAGCTTTTATCGTTGATCTCGGTAAATGCCGTCTGCAAATCGCTGGTAACGGCAGCTTTCAGGTTAAAGGCGGGGAAGGTTTTTCCTACGGTAAGCATTGGTATATCTCCTAAAGCTGTTGATCAGTAGGATGTAATCTACGCCTGAAGCGACTCATGGTATAATCTATTGTTTTTATGATAATGATAGATTATATTTATCGATAATGAACATCAGGGATTTAGAATATTTAGTGGCCGTCGCCGATTGCTTGCATTTCGGGCAAGCGGCAAATGCGTGCAATGTCAGCCAGCCGACACTGTCCATGCAACTTAAAAAACTGGAAGAAACACTCGGCGTCCAGCTATTTGAACGCAACAACAAATCCGTGCTGCTTACCACCGTCGGCCACGACATCACCACACGCGCACGGCGCATCCTCGAAGACACCAAGCAACTGCGCTTAGCCGCCAAGGCCGCCACCGACCCGTTTGCGGGCGATCTGCGCCTCGGTATCTTCCCCACACTCGCGCCTTACCTGCTTCCCGCTTTCATGCCCAAATGCCATGAAGCGTTTCCCCGCTTGAACATGCTGCTCATCGAAGAAAAAACCCCGGAACTGCTCCACCAGCTCGACACGGGAAAGCTCGACTGCACCATGCTCGCCATGCCGGTAACCGACGATCGGCTCGACAGCGTCAAACTGTTCAACGAGCCCTTCGTGCTCGCCGTTCCCATCAAGCATAAATTCGCCACCCGCCGTTCGATCACCCAAGCCCAACTCCACCATGAGACCATGCTGCTGCTGGAAGACGGCCACTGCCTGCGCGACCAGGCCCTCGAAGTCTGCCAAGCCCAGGGTATCGGCGAATCCGAAAGCTTCCGCGCTACAAGTCTGGAAACCCTGCGCCACATGGTCGCCGCCGGAAATGCTGTCACGCTCATGCCGGCGCTCGCAGCGCGCGAAGGCGACGCATGGGTGCGCTACATTCCGTTTAAAAATCCCGTGCCCTCGCGCACCATCGGCCTCTACTGGCGCAAGACCAGCGCCCGCACCGCGCTGTTTCGCAAGCTCGCCGAGCTTACCTCGCGCGAAGCCGCGTTATTGTTCAAATAAGGATTATGCCGAGCAGGGCGTGTGGCGAAGCGGCTTGCCGTGACCGGCGGAAGGTTTGGCCAGTCCCGCGCCTGCAAACTCTTCCATCTTCTCCTGCACATACCAAAGCTGCCCGCAACCGCCGCCGATATCGTCCTGCCCGGCAGGGTCGAACACGCGCGTATTGAAACCGCGCGCCAGCAGTTTGCCGGAAAAATCATCCGCCAGCGCCAGTTGGAATTCATTGCGCGTCGGCAGCCCCTCGCCGCGTTCGCACACCACGCTGATCGTGGCTTCCCAAATGCGCGGATCGAAAATCGCCGCAATACGGTCGGCATCGACGTTGGTGGAATTATGTCTATCGGCGCAGTAATTAAAGAACGGCTTGCGCCCGGTCGCATGGAACCACGCTTCCCCGGTGGCAGCTATTTTTTTAAGGTTCATTTTTTTCTTGAATGGGATGAGCAGATCGCGCGCTTCATCGGTCGATTCATGGATGGAAAACTGCAGCCCCACACTATCTACCGCGCGGCTCACCGCAAAAATTTCATCATAGGGCACATCCGGCGCCGACGATGACAGCAGCAAACGCGCCTTCGGATACAGCGTGTTCAGCGTGCGGATTGCCTGGGCCACATTCGTCTGGTTCAGCGCGGGTTCCCCCATCGACATAAACATGATTTGCAGGCGCTTGATATCGTCCGGGTTCGTATGCGTCTGCGCAATGGCGTGCTCCACCTGATCGACGATTTCATCGGAATCCAGCGAGCGCATGAAATAATCCCCCGCGCCGCAGAACCGGCAGCCCATCGGACACCCACTTTGCGTCGAACAGCAAATCACCGTGCGCTCCGCATAAGTCGGATATTTATACAGCACCGCTTCAACCACCGCGGGCTTGCCGGTTTCCGGCTCCAGTTTTTCATACACGAATTTAGCGACATTTCCTTCGGCGCTATCGAAACGTTGCACCGATTCCCACTGGCGCGTGCGCGCCGTATTCGTGGCTTGCGTTAATTTGGTCATCCGCCCCCCGTGGCAATTCGTTGCTTTTGTCGTGAAATTAGGCTGATATGATAGCATAAACTCGTATTCCAGCAATCAAATAGGCTTTGCCGCCATGTTTGGCACCGATTCCAAAGAAACTCTCCCCCAGCGATTCGCCCAAAGCCATAAGGCGTGGGATGAGTATATGGCTAAAATATGGAAAAATTTACTGCATTTAGTGGGTTGCGAAGCAGATGCCAGCGTCATTGAAATCGGCGGCGGCAATTCTGTCAAAATAGGCACGGCACTGGCGCAATCCGGGTTCAAAGGCAGTTTTCACCTCGTAGACCCGTTTGAAGAGGCCCTCGCTGAGGCCCAGCGCCTTTATTGCGAACTACTGCCTGATGCCCAAATCCATACTCACACCACCACACTTGCACAAGCCAAGGCTCTTCCACAAAACGCGTTGCTACTCGCCAACCACCCGCTAGACGACATGATTCTTGCCGCAGGCGCCGGTCCGCATGACGCCGCCGAACTTTTCGGCTGGACAGCCATTGAGCACGAACAAACCATTCCGTTATCGCTACAAGTCTGGACCGGCATCGAACACCATCCCGACATGCTATCCGGCATTAAAGATGTCATCTTCGCCGAGTGGCGCGCCGCCATCGATACGCTCAAACCACGCGCGCTCATCGTCAGCCAGTATCCGAGCTCAACCCTTAAAAACGCTGGCATGAACGGGCTCAACCGCCATGCGTTGGATATCCTCAAAGCCCTGCGTGGACTCTATGCATCGGCGCTCATTCCCGACGAGGACGTACAGGGCGTGCTCAACCGCGTCAAACATTACAACGACAAGCATATCGGCAAAGAAGTGTTGAACGCCGCCAACTGGCTGGTTGCGCGTTTTTAATCCTGATAGACGGCGTTATAAGCAATCGCCTCATCGAGGAACGGAATGTCCGTGCCACGCGTAATAGCGTGGGATTGCAGCCATTCCATAAAACCATCCATCACCAACACGCGATCGGCGCCAGACTGAATATCGGCCTGAAAATTGTACATCGCCGTTTCCACTTCATTATAGCGCGATTTCCAGATTTCCGCCCACTGCTTATTTTTCTCAGTATAATTATAGATGAAATGCTCATACGGATCGCCCGGATTCGGGCGCAGCGCCGCTTCACGCAACATCAGGAATAACTGCTCCCGCACGCTGTCGGCATCATAGTGCCATGCCTTCATAAACTCCCCGTCGCGCAGGAAACGGTCGGCAAGGATCTCATGCTCAAACGTCAGCGCCCGCAACTGCGGATAGCGGAAATAAACCTCAAACATCGACGCGATATTCGCACGCACTTCGTTATGCGCCATCTTGGTTTTGAACACGCTCAGCGATAAATCCGGCAGGTAATGCATATGGATTTTATGCGCGATTTCATGCAGCCAGTAGGTATCGTGCAACCCGTCTTCAATTGGATAATTGTGAATACCGCCCCACCACACGCTGAAATGCCGCCATTCACTACGGCACTTGAGCGGCAACTCCGCCGGATGCTCACTCAGAGCATAAACAAACATCGGATAACGCGCAAGACGCTCCATCACACCGTGGATAAAGCTGCCCGGCGTTTCGTGCTCTTGCTTGAAAAGCGGCGTATGCCACTTTTCGTGGAAGAACTGATGGATGTCATCCGAATGATAAAGAACCCGGACGTCTTTCATTCACCCGCTTCCCAGAAGACCGTCTTGCTTAAAGGATTACGCTGCAAAATACGCTCGGCAATTTCCTGCGTAATGACCGCTTTTTTCGGTACGTAAATCGAGCGGCACTCCGATGACGCCACTGCCGTTTCAAATTCCGTTCCCGTATTGACCACCACCACATCGCTGTCATGCGATAAAATTTCCTGCTGCCATCCAGCCTGCACCTGATAAATATCCGAGCCGTTAATATTGCCAAGGTAAAAATCCGCAAGCGTCTGGCGCGAAAGCCTACGCAGCAATTCCGGGATATCCTGTTTTTTTGTGTTCTGCATAATCTCCTAGCTCCTTGTCATGTCGCCAAGCAGGCGGTTTTTCATCGCCGACCTTGCCGTGCGTTCGGTATGTTTCATGCTCTCAGGTTCAAGGTTAGTGATGAAATTGGCATCTTTCAACTCCGTGTATTTCGGCTCCAGCAACATCTCGGTCAGCGATGGAGCGTTGGCAAGCGCTGAAATATCATGGCGGAGCAGGAAAGATTTGCGGGCATTTTCCATTTGCTTCGGCGGAATCATATCCTTGATTTCCATCGTCAGGCGCTCCTTGCCGCTCGGATGCTCGCGGTTGATGTAAACGATATTGCGGCGTTTGAGTCGGTTATACATATCGTTGTCCAGATCCACATCGCCGATGATGACGGTTTTACTTTTCTTCGCGCTTCTGAAGATTTCAAGCGGGGTATAGTCTGCTGTCTTGCCTTCGCCTTTAGCCGCCAGTACCGTCGTAACCGCAATACCGGTAGCAGATGTGTTCTGCGCCATCGCTGTAGGCTCGTCCGTAGAGAACGTGCCTTGCGTGATCGATTTATTCCACATCATGTCGAGATTCTCGCCGCCGACTGACTGCATGGCCAGCGTCGATAGCAACGTTTCCACATTAAGCAGTTTCGACGCTGGCAGGCGTTTCTTAGCCGCCTGCAAGGTTTCCTGCGAATCCTTATTGTCCGTGGCAACGCGCTCATACATGTGCCCCTGCACCGCTTCAAGATCGGTATTCGGCACGATAATCGCGTTGGTAAACGGCGAAACCACCTCCGGTTTCATCTTGTTTCGCTCCATCTGCTCCAGCGCCGCCTGCACGCTGCGAAGCGGCAGGATATCTTCATCATTGGCCGAGAGGTCGTGATCGGGGAACAATTTACGCAACAATGCCGCGTGCAGGTTCTGCTCGCGTTTTGCCTGCGACAACGTGCCCTTCACTTTCGTCGGATCGATATTGAGCTTGGCGGCAAGCGGCGGCGGATTGCCCACCAGCCCCGCCGCTTTCGCATCGGCCATGAGCTGCGTGTATAATTCCTTTTTGCCTGCCTGTGCGCTGGTGCGATACACCTCGTCCATAATCGCCGCAATCATGCGTGTGCCGAAACTTTCTTCGACCGCTTCTTTGTTGGTACGAATCGGTACCGGCTCGTTCCAGTTAAAACTACTGCTAAACCCGCTGCTTTTGTCGGCCGGTTTTTTCTTCGGCCCCGGAATGAGCGCCGCTTCGACATGACGAATCATCGTGCTCGGCGTAATCTTCAGTGTCGGGCTGAGCGGATCTTCGATTTCTGCCATGATGTCGGAGAATTTTCCCGTTTTCATCAGCTGCGAATCCGGGTCCACCAGCTGTCCCCATTTGTGATAAAATTCGCCAAGCTTATGCGACGCGTCAAGCACGTTTTCCCAGTTCGCGATCTGGCTGAGCTGCCATTCCTTGAGTTTGCGGCGGTCTTCATCGTTCATGCCGAGCGTGGAAAGCTCGAACAATTTTTTCGTAAACGCTTCCGAGTCGTTCACCGTCCATTTTTTTTCAGTAGGCGCGGAGACATCAGGCGCTTTCCATTCGCCGGGCGTGATTTCATGCAGCAGCGGAATCGGCAGGCCCGTCAATATTTTCGCGGTGATATCCGTCCAGCTGCCTTCCGAAAAAGTCGGAATTTCAAAACGCGGCGCGCGGCGGTCGAACGATTCGGAAATCAGATGGCTAGCCTTACCGTCCTTGGGTAAGTTCCCCGTCAGCATCACCAGCCCCGTACCGCCGCGATGGAACGTAAAATCGCCAAGGCTGCCAAGCGTCACCGTATGCTGCGCGATTTCGCCGTTAAGCACCTGCCACACGAGTTGCAGAGGTGCCTCCGACCCTTCCTTACACTTGTCCATTTCATCGATCACGATGTCGCGCCCCTGCTCATGCGCAATCACCAGCGGGCCTTTTTCCACCTTGAAGCCGATGCCGAGATTCGCCGAATCCCATTTCTCAATCGACTTCACCGAATCGAGCACGGAGGTAATGGTTTCGTGACTTATCTTGTCATCGTCAGCAAGTCCCTTCCAGTCCACCGCGAGGCGGCCAAAGCGTTCGGAGGCATGCTTACCCAGCTTTTTAAGCGCCTTGATCGACAGCGGGTCGAGCTTGTCCTCTGCGAGCGCTTTATCAATAGTCTTGGTCAGCGAACCGCTTTCTTCCGTATTGAACACAGTTTTAAACAACAGCGATTCCAAATTTTTTCCACCCACATCCACCACAATCGGCCCGCGCGCATCGCGCGCCTTGCCAACCAGCACACCCAAATAAGATTTGCCAAACCCCGGGTCCGACGCAAGGAAAATGATGCGGTTGTTCTGGTCTGGGTTAGCGTGATGAATGATTTTTTGAAACGCCGGCAACATATCGCGCACCGGCATGCCGCGATAAATCTCGCCCATCACTTCGGGATAAGGACGCTTGGAATGAAGAATGAGCGGATCATCGGAGTCTTCGATGGCGGTCACCTCATAGCTGGTCACGGTCTTGTTACCCTCTTGCGTTTCCGTACGCTCCATGCTGGGCCACGGTGCACCTTCAACGCCAACCGGCTGCGCTATCCATTTATCGTTTGTCATAACCATCTCTCCTGTTTTAACGCATCGCTTCGTATGCTTTTTGATAATCTTTTCGTTTCTGTTCCGCAGGCACGGAAGTGCTGTGCCCGGTCGCTATCATGCGTTCGCGCAGCAACATCAAGATGGCGTTGTGCGCCTCATCCGGTTTGTTGCAATGCACTAGTTTTACCCGCGATTCGCCGTGCTTGTTCTGCATGGCTTTCACGACCCGGTCCATTTCCGTCTGGTGGTCCTGAATCACCACCACGTCGAACGTCGTCTGCTTGTTCGCTTCCAGCAGCTTGTTGACCATCACGGCCGCCGCCGCCGGGTCGGCGATGTCGCCGTCGGAAACAAAAATCTGGTGCGTGAATCCCGTCGGCCGCGTCGGGTTATCCTCGCGTTCGGAAAGTTCCCGAGTGATATGTTTAATCGCCGGCGCAAGCGATGTGCCCCAACCTCGGCTTTGCTTCAGCCCCGCGATAGCTTTGCCAACGGTTTTCTGTTCGTCACCGGGGCGCATCACGATTTCCGGCGGGTCGTTACCCCACATCATGCCCCAGACGCGAATAGCGCTGTCTTTATCGCGCCGCGTTCCACCCTTGGGGCGCGGATCCTTTGCCGCTTCGTTCATGATACAGGCGATGTTGACGCCCGCCTGTATCGGCGAATGGCTCCAGCGCGCGCCAGAACCGCCTTGGGCGGAATACATGCTGCCCGAGCCGTCGACGCTGATCACCACATCGATCGACGCAGGTGTTTTCTTTTCCGCATCCACGCTGAAACGCCGCGCGTCCTGCTCGCTGATCCCTTGGCCTGCAAAAATCTTTTTTACCATCGCGCCATGCGCATCTTCATCGAACCGGTCCATATCGCCGTCGATAGGCAGCAGCGAACGTTGATGCGTGTTCGTGCGCGTGAGTTTCGCCTGTTTTTCCTGAATCTGTTTCAACAACAGCCGGGCCTGGCGAATTTCCGGGCCGAACTGACCGACAGTCGCCTGATAGTCGCCCCAGTCGCCCATCTGCGGATTGGGCCGCACTCGCGATTCACCCGCCTGCGCACCACCGCCGGATTTTCCCTGCGAAGGCACGTCGTATTCCTGTTCACCCTCAGGCTCCGTCGGCTCAAGCTTTTTGCGTTTGGCGTTATCGATTTCCTGCAGGAGCGAATCGATGCTTTGGCCTTCGGAAGCCCCGGGCTTGCTGCCATCATCGCTCTGTCCATCCGCCTCGCCGGACTTGCCATTGCCGGGTTTTCGCCCGGCTTTATCCGCTTTGCCTTGGCTCTCTTCCTGACCCTCGCCGCCTTCCTTGCCTTCGCCATCTTTATCGTCGCTGGCTCCCGGTTTCTGTCCGGATTTTTTACCGGATTTCTTTGCGCTACCGGTGCCTTCTTTTTCGTCACCTTCGTCCTTGTCCTGCGCATCGCCATCACCGGCACCGGATTTGCCCGCAGCATTTTTATCAGGCCTTTTGCCCGTGCCTTCACCTTTATTGTTATCGCTAGCGGCCGCTTCCTTGTTGCCATCTTGTTCTTCACATTGATCGCCGCCATCCGCGCCGGATTTCTGGCCGGATTTCTGGCCGGATTTTTTTCCCGGTTTCTGACCTTCACCCTGAACGCCTTGCGCGCCACCTTGTAGCTCGCCCGCTTCATCGCCACCGGCATCTTCCTTGCCGCCACGGTTTTTCTCATTCGCTTTTTGAGGCGTCTGCGGCGGCACATCCGCCATCGGCATTTCGCCCACACCTTTGACCTTGCCCGTTTTACCGCCCGCACCCGGCTGCCCACCGGCCTGACCTTGTCCTGATTGACCTTGTCCTGATTGACCATGTCCTGATTGACCTTGTCCTGATTGGTCTTGACTTTGCTGCCCCTGACCCGGCTGATTCTGCCCTTGGCCATGCTGCCCTTTGCCCGGCGTTTTCCCTTGCTTCGCCTGTTGCATCTGCTGCTCGGCTTGCTGCTTGACCTCTTCGATCAATGGCCGTGCCAGAGGTTCGCCGTAGCGGTCCCAGATATCATCCATCAATGCATTGCGCTTCGCGGAATAATCGCCGGTCACCTTATCCAGCCACGCAGCCCCCTTCATGCGATCGACCGTACCCGGCTGCAAATGTTCCAGTCCCTGCGTGCCGCCGCACATTTCCATCAGCTCATCGAATGCCTGCTGCTGCGGCACTTTCTTGGCTTTGCCCGGTGTCGCCAGCGCCTCGATCCAGTCCGCCCGCACGCCGACGCGCTCCCACGCTTTCGGTTCGTCTTCAAACATATCGTTGTTTTTGTAAAGCGACATGCGCACCGCACGCGTCAAATTGCCAAACCGCGCCATCGGCGTATCGTCCTGTGGCAGTGCGGTCGTCGCGGCTTGCGCGATAGTCACCTCTACGCGGTTAAGCCCCTCCTGAAACGGCAGTCCAAGTTTTTTGCCCGCGTTGATGCTGTAACGATTCACCGGGCTGTTCTCCGCTTCCTGAAACAGCGCGTTGCGCAAATTCCATTCAGCGTTCGCCGCCTGCATCTCGATATATTCGTCCGGCGTGATTTCCCCGGCGGACATTTTCTTCGTCAGCATTTCCAACTTTTCCCGCGTCTGCCTCATTTTTTCAGGATAATCGCGTGTGAGTTTGCTATGGCCGATTTCGTGGAAAATAATGCTGCGCGTATTTTCGAACCCGCCAATCAGGCTCATCAGAAAATCGATATTGATCTCGTTATTTTTTGGATCAGAATAAAACATCGAGCCCGGCTCGCCCCATTTGAGTTTCGTGTTGGGGTTAATCGCGTCGCGGGCGATGTAGAACGCATGCTGACGCAATTCATGGCGCGCGTCGTCGCAGTTGAGCAATTGGCGCCAGAGCTCACTGTCCTGAATCGGTGGCTTCGAATTGGCCGCCTCATGCATCAGATTGGCAGCCCAGAGCAATTGCAATTCAGGCGTCGACAAATCTGGCTGCATGATTTCGTGATCGTGCTTGAGCGCGTGCGTTATGTTTTGCTTTTCTTTTACAAATGCGCTTTTCTGTGCGGGGGGCACCAGTTTTTCCAGAGCGGCAATCGTGTCATCGCGCTGAGTATCGGTAAAATGGTGCGTTAATAATGACTCCGCCAAAACGGTTTGAATATACGTCAGCGGATCGGCAAGGATGGATTCTAAATCTTTTCCGGTTAATGCTGGCATAGCAATCGATAACTCTTTGGTGCACACTATAGTTAGCATAAAAATATTAAGGTATCGTTACAAGATTTAATGTTTTGTTAGTATTTTGGTAACATGAAGCAATCGTTCGTTAATCTCTATGACACTCCCGAAGCTGTGGCGCGGCTGGGGGCTTGTGTCTTTCATGAGGTGGATCTCTATGCCAGCGAGCTGCCTTACACCCCGCTTTACATCAATAAAGTACTTTACGAATCCTATATCGGACCCGCCGCCAGCTGGGAAGAGATGGCAACAAAAGTTACCTCGCTATTCAGCGTCACCCTATCCCCCCCCGAGGGCGCGCAGCCCATCGGCACCGCCTATGTCGACTACCAATCCGACCCGCTCGGACTCGGCATGGGCAAGGGCAACAAAGGCTCCGGCCGGGCGTTTTACTTAGGGAAGCATTTCAACATCAAAGGCGAAAAAACGCCGCTATGCATCTCCGCCGACCCGCGTTTTTCAGACGGCATCGTCGATCTGGAGCGCGCCGTGTGGGAAGCGATGCTATCCAATATCCTGCACCATGATTTCTCCACGCCCGTACCCCCGGTGCTGGCCATTCTCGACCGCCACGAAGCCTGTTTCGTGCGCAAGCGCCGTGTGCGCGGGCGCCGCGCTTTGATCGTACGCATTGATGACGGCACGCTCGACCGCGTCTCGCACGTGTTTTTCCGGCCCACGCCGCATAGCGCCACGCAGCTCACGAAAACAGCGGAAAAATTAGGCCGTCAGGAAGCAGAAAAATTCGCCCACCGCATTCTTCACGGCGCATGGTCGACCGGCAATATCGGTATGGAAGGCAATGTGCTGGATTTCGACACGCTCTGCGCCGTCAAAGGCCGCGTGGCCCAATACAGCTCCGGCCAGTACCACGCCGAAACCTATTTCGGCCATGAATATAAGGGCCAGTTGCGCATTCTGGAAACACTAGCGGCGACTCCCGCCATCAACGCCGATGCAGTGGCTGGCGACACCTTAAAAAACACCTGCATCGCCAGTTTCGACGCGTCACTCGCGCAGCTGCTCGTGCTGTTGTCCGGGCATGAAGACGTGGGCGGCATCGCCGCGCTCAACAGCGAAGCGCTCGCCCGCCTCACCGCATCGTTCTACGCGCTATCGCAGAAATTCTACCCCAAATACGACATGATGGATTTACGCCATGCCAACAGCTCCCGCATACATGTCTTCGATTTTTCTGCGTTTTTCCGCGCCTATCCATTGTTAAAACGCCTGAACCGTTTTACCCCCGAAGACGCCGTCGAACTGATGATGCACACCTCGCTCCTACCCGACGAAATGGCCGAAGAAAAAGCCACCTTTGACTACGCCCATGACCGCGAATTCTACGAAGAACACGCCCGCCCTGCTATCGGCGCGCATGCCGTGCGAAACGATATCGCCCTAATTTCCGCCCGCAAGAAAGCGCTGAATTTCGTTAGCGCCTACGACGCATTATTCAGCACCGTCGAAGATGACGCCTTGCGCACCGAAGCACGCGCTTACATGCTCAACGAAGACCGGCTTTACGCCATTCCCGCCTTCACCCCTTCCTACATAATGTCTGTGCGCCGCCACCAGCCGCCGCATGTTTTCAACGCATTGCTGAGCGCTTTCATCGAAGCCAACCTCCGCATGCCGGTCACATGCTTACGCGCCAACACACGCTTTTTCATCGAAGGCTATTTTACCACCGAACTCGATGGCCAAGGCCACCACCGCCACTGCCTGACGCTCTGGGACACTACCACCCTGCACAACACAACCGACGCCACCATCGCCATTGACGGTGTTTCCCTGCCCGCCACCGTCGAAATCCAAGGCAATTCGGCCCGGCTTATCACGAATTATCAGGATAATACCGCCTTACTGCCAACCCTGCCCCGCGACTCCAGTCTACTCATTTACCGGTTCAGCTATTCAATTGCCGGGCAGGAATACCCGCTGGTCGATTACCTTGAATCGCTTCAAAATGTTAAGCTTTAAGCTCGAAAACATGGACAAAACGGTTAAAATGGTCTACGCTTTTCCTCAATTCATTAAGAATTAACCCAATTTGCCTAAGCTGGAATTGGACAAAAAAGAAACGTGGGAGAGTGTTATGGTAACATTAGGCGGGGCATTAAAAGATAAAATCCCGGGCCTGGTTACAGCAGAGTTGCGCATTCGCGGCGCCGAGGGCACGCAGTTTAAAGAAGCGCTCGGCTCGCAGCTCGAAGACGTGCTCGCCGATATGGGTAAAGCGATTGAACGTTCGATTGACGTCGCCATCGAAGAAAAACACAGCAGCGTCGCTGCCGCCAAGCGCGATGAAATCATCAACGATATTAGCGAACTGCTGGCCAAAAAATTCTCAGGCGCCATTGCCGATGAGTTCAGCGGCGACGTTGAAGCCGCCACCGTGCCTCGCTCCCGCGACCGCAAAATCAAAGATATCGTCGCCGGCTACCGCGAATTTACAGACAGCGATTTAAAAACTATTTCGGAAAAGGAAATCGCAACCGCCGTCAGCCAATCCAAAAAAACGGTGCAGAAAAAAGAGCCCGAGCCGGAACCGGAACAACCGAGCTTTGCTTCACGCGTGCGCCCGCGAGCAGTCTCCCCACCCCCTCCTCCTCCGCCACCACCTCCCCCGCCACCGCCATCATACGGCGGATATAGCGGCCGCGGCTACGGCGGCAAATAAGCCGTTATCCCGAGTGTTCGCTTTGTCGCAAACGCACATGGCTTTATTTCATGATTGACTTAATTAAGCACATTCTTTAACGTCGACGGCATGAACAGCTTCTCCGCCCTCGCCGACCCCACGCGTTTCAGCATCGTCGAGATGCTGGCCGCTTCCGGCCAGTTGCCCGTCCGCGATATCGGCAAGCATTTTTCTATCAGCCCACCCGCTATTTCCCAGCATTTGAAAGTGCTGAAGGAAGCCCGGCTCGTGCGCATGGAAGTGCGCGCGCAGCAGCGTCTTTACTCGCTGGACCACAGAGGCATCTCAGAAATCGAGGATTGGATTTCGAAAATGAAGTGCATGTGGGAAGGCCGTTTCGACGCGCTGGACGCATTGCTGAAAAAGGAAATGCAAAAGGCCGCAAAGAAAGCCAAACTCAAAAAATGACCGCCCTCACCTCGTATTTTTTAACTCTGTAGGATTTATCATGCTCGCCACCATTTGTGTTATCCTTGCAGCTTTTATCGCGCTTGTCATCGCCGCCGCTTCCGCCAAACCCGACACCATGTCGCTGTCGCGCACGATCATTATCAACGCCCCCGCATCCACCATTTTCCCGCACGTGAATAACCTGCATCAGTGGAAAGCATGGTCGCCGTGGGCGAAGCTCGACCCCAACACCAAAGAATTTTTCGAAGGCCCGGACGCTGGCATCGGCGCTGCCATGAGCTGGAACGGCAACATGCAAGTCGGCAAAGGCAAAATGACCATCACCGAAAGCCGCCCCGATGCCTTCCTGCGCCTCCAGCTCGATTTTGAAAAACCGATGAAAGGCACCAGCAGCGCCGATTTCACCTTCACCCCCGAATCCGGCAACACCATCGTCACCTGGTCGATGGAAGGCAAAAACTGCTTCATGGCAAAAGTCATGAGCCTTGTGTTGAACTGTGAAAAAATGGTCGGCACCCAATATGACAAGGGACTGGCTTCACTTAAAGCACTCACGGAAGGAAAATAATTATGACGCAATCCGCACCCAGCCAAAAACCCGCCGAATTCGAATTCACCATTTCGCGTGTGTTCGACGCACCGCGCCTGATGGTGTGGAAAGCATGGACGCAGCAAAAACAGCTAGACCAGTGGTTCGGCCCCAAAGGCTGCCCGATCATCAAAAGCACGCTCGACCTGCGCGAAGGCGGCTCCTTCCTCTATGGCATGAAAACACCCGGCGGCGACATGTGGGGCAAATGGACTTTCCTGACCGTCGACGAACCGGAAAAGCTGATCTTCATTACCTCCTTCTGCGAATCCACCGGCAAAACGGTGACGCGCCACCCATTCAGCCCCAGCTGGCCGCTGGAAACTTTATCGACCGTCACCTTCACCGAAAAGAACAAGCAAACAGAAGTCATCATCCGCTGGACCGCGCATAACGCAACCGAAATTGAGCTTAAAACCTTCGAAGAAGGCAAGCAGGGTATGATGCAGGGTTGGGACGGCACGTTCGAGCAGCTGGGCGAATTTCTGGCAAAAGCCTAGAACAGGCTCGCGCCGATATTCACTGTCAGCGCAAGGATGGTGGTGTTGAAGAAAAACGACAGCATGCAATGTAGCGTGGCGGTCCGGCGCATGGCAGGCGAGGCGATGTTGACATCAGCTGTTGCCCCCGTGGTGCCGATCATCCACGAGAAATACATGAAATCCCAGTAATTCGGCATGTAATTGCCGCCACCGGGGAATTCCAGCCCGCCGCTGGTTTTGCTACTGCTGGACGTGTAATATTCATGGGCGTAATGCAGGGCAAAAATACTGTGCAGAAAATTCCATGACAGGAAAACTGTGCCGGCGGCCAGCGCGATATGCTCGCCCCTGACCATACCGGCCATGTCCTTGGCAACACTCAGCTCGGCGATGATCGCCGCTAAGCTCGCCACTGCCACGATGCTAGAAAAAATCAGGATGGCAGTGCGCCCCTCGTCCTCGTCATCGGCGTGTTTTTGAATGGTCGCGGGCGTCGAGCATTTCATCATCCACGTCACCAGCAGCAGATACATCCCCGTAGCCGTGTCGAACGACACCAGCAGGCGGCTTGCCTGGCGGATCGTGTCAGGCAATAACATCCAAAGCGCACAGGCGACAAAAATGGAAAAAAACAGGCGCGGACGTGTTTTGATATGGGGCTTCATAGGCCGTTTTGTAGCACAGCCGAGGCCGCATGACTAGGCCTTAACGCGCTAACCTCCAAGGCTTCATGAATAAATTAACTATTTATTACTCTTATTCCCTGCGGTACTATATCGCCCTGAAGCATAAGAGTCGTGCATTGAAGCGCCGCCATCGACAGGGGTATTATAATGATCGTCAAACAAAGGCCCTTACCGGAAGAAGACCCGGAAATTATCCCGACCTCCGAGAAGTTGGTGATCAACCGCAGCTTCGTGCGCCTGCTCAACCAGTATTACTCCGGCTTCAACGCCGAAGCCTACTGGATGAACAACCCGCCACTCAAGGCGCAGGATTTCTCCCGCGAAATAAATGAACAGATCACCCAGGCCGCTGAGCGTGAACGTGCGCCTCACCGCCCGGTACTCGGCGAAAAACCCAAAACCCTCGACCCCGTGAAATGGGCGCAGTTGACGCCCGCTAAAGTTACGCAGCTTTTAAACGGCGAAGCCTCCCCCACCGAACCTCAACTCGCCGCCATGCATCTCGTGTTCAAGATCTACGGCGACGAGCGCGAAACGTTCGTCGAAGCGGGCCAGCAGGCAATCAAAGATGAGCAGGGCCACCGCCACGCCGTCTGGCTTACCACCCCCGAAGGCATCAATGCGACCAAAGCTGCCGAAAAAGCAGCCCAAACCAAACGCCTGCGCGAAGAAGAAGCCGCGAGAGTTGAAGCCGAACGCGCAACCACCCTTGCCCAAGAGCAATTCGAAGCCGCCCAAGCCACGGCCCTCGCCGAGAAACTCGAAACCGACCGCGTCCGCAACCAGCAACGCCGCCGCGAACAGGCCGAAACCAAACGCATTCAGGCCGAACGCAGCAAAGAGCGCGACAAAGAACGCGCAGACGCCGCCGCTAAACGCAAAGCAGACGAGCTGCAAGAAACCAAAAACAACGAACCCCTGCTTCAGACCGATGCCGCCCTCGCAGCAGCCCGCGTCCGCATCGCCGAAAATTCAGCCGTATGGCGCAAGACCAATCCGTGGGCACAGCTCAAGGAAAAATCCTTTCAGGAAATGTTAGAGGCCAGCTACAGCCGAGGCGAAAATTTCCGCCAGTTCATGTTCGGCCATATGCTGCCGACATGGGACGATATGTCGCAACTGAAATTCTGCGCCCATCTCGAAAAGCGCAATAAAAAGAAAGACGACGAAGGCAAGGACACCATCACCGACACCATCCTGTCCTCATGGCGCAGCGGAAAAACCAAGCCCCTGCTCGGCAGCCTCGACGTCATCTGCCGCGCTTTCGATATCGCCCCTGAAGAAGGCGAGCTCATGGCGTTGCATGAAAAAATGCTCTGGAAAGGCATCGATGGCCACGCCTTCAAATGGGGCAGCAAACACGGCATCGTCGGAATCGAAGCCGCCATCGACGAAACGCGCAAAACCGGCGATACCGGCAAGCTGATCAAGGAGCTGTTCAATTCCTCCGGTATCCGTTTCGAACGTCTACAAGACAACCTCGGCGTGCAGCAGCTAGCATCGTGGATGAAGGGCTCCAAGATCGAAAACCTCGGCATGGCCATCAACTTCCTGAACCTCACCAATCCGCAAGGCACCGAACAGACAACTCAAAAAATGAGCCGCCAGAATCGCACGCTGCTGTCGCTCATCAGCGGCCGCGAACTGGACATGGAACGCATGCTCGACGAAAACGCCAAGCTCGGCAATCCCGGCGGCGGCCTGTTCGCAGCCCTCGTCGGGCGCAACGGTGTGGCCAAACTCACCACCGAAGAGATCGTCTCGGCTTTTCAAACGGAAAAACTCGAAATGTCAGATGACCGCGTCAAAAAAATGCGCACCAGCACCCAGCTCCAGCGCGGCGGCAAAATCAGCGAGCCTTACGGCAAAGCCATTTTGAAAATGGTGAAAGAAAACACCAAAGAACTGGCCAGGCGCGGCGTGTTCACCCCGATCACCAAGGAACAAGCCGAGCGCTGCCTGGAAATGTTCACCGGCGTCGAGCGCCCGAAAAAACTGCTGCAAAAAGCCATCGAGGGCGAACTGCCCATCGGCCAGATGCTGGAAAAAACGCTTGAACGCCGCGACCAGTCGCAACTTGGCATCGGCAGCTTCTGCGAAGAAGCGGGTATTTCGCATATTTCCGGTTTCATTCAGGGCAACTCGTTCTTGGAGCCCGAAACCGCGCAAAAAATCGCCGATTGGTTTGCCAGAAATTACGATTTCACCGACGCCGAACTTATGCAGTTCATCGCCCTCGCCCGCGGCGTCGACCTGCAACGCACGCCCGACGAAATCCTCGACGACGTCATGGACGGCACACTCAAACGCACGCTCGGCCTGCGCCAGATATACGATTACACCGGCGTTCCCCGCCACGTGCTGAGCGAACGCGCGAGCGCCGATCACCACACCGTGCAATACAGCGTCACCGAAGTGTCCGGCGCGCGCCTCGTCGCCGACGCGAATACGATTCGCCGTATCGGCACTGCCGCTGGCATCAGCGAAGACCGCCTCGACGATTTCATCGCTACTTTCGACGGCAACAAAGTCACCGCAAAGCTCGCCCACGCCGCCATCGCCGCGCGCGGCAAACCTGCCGAACCGCGCAAAAGCTGGGTCGATACCGTGCAGCCCACCGACATGCCCGGACACGCCAAATCCGTCGGTTAACCGCGCGCCCTCACATAGTGCACGTCCTTGAATAGTTTCACCGGGCGCACATTGGTGAGCGTCCCGTCGGCATTCAGCGTCGCTTCAAGAATGCCTAGGTTTTCATCCGTCGCCTGCACGATCGCGCCGGTGTTATGGTGCAGCATGCCCGGCGCATCTTCAAAATAGCAGTTGGAAAATTTATGGTGCGTGTGGCCTGTGAATACATGTTTGATCCAGTCCAGCATCAGCGGCTGGCGCTGGCGTTCATGACTGACCATAAATTTCCCGTCCCCAGCCCAATCCGCCAACTGGTTTGCCACCGTCAACGCCGTATGATGCGCTGTATGGAAAACCCCGTTTAAATGGTGCAGGGGCTTGCCAAGCGCCTTATAAGCCGCCGACCACAGCTTGCGCCGCTCCGCCTCGCGTAAGCGCACTTCCCCGAATTCCTCGGCGGTCTTGTGCTTGAGGGGTAGATGCCCATGCGTGAACAACGCGTCGCCGACGCGAATCGCCTCCTCGTCCCATTCAAAATTGGGCCGGCGTTCCTGCAAATCGCGCAAGGTATTCTTAAACCGGCGCACCACCTCATGATTACCCAGCACCACATGCAGCTGCGTATTCGGAAATTTCTCGCAGAAATTGTCGAAAATCAGCTCGCCGCCGCGAATCATGTTTTCGACCGCCGGATACATTTCGCGTTTCCCGGATTTTTTGAATTCCTGTTTACGCCAGCGGTCGCTGCCTGTGCCAGTGATGACTTCCAGCACATCGCCAAGGTCGCGCGCATGGTCGGGCTTAATCAGGAACAGCTCGATATTGTCGCCGTTTAAAATCACATGGTCGTAATTGGCCATCAGCGTCAGGATGCCGCTGCGATACGCCGAAAAATTAGACGCCCCGCCCCCAATATGCGCATCGGACAGGATCAGGACTTTCTGCGTCGCGTGTTTCGGTGAGTCGATCATGTGGCATCATACCAGCCACGCAAACCCCGGCTATGGCCAATATACCCTTATACCGTATGATTTATTAAGCCTTTGCGCGACAATGAGAAGTCTCTTTTTTTGCCGTTTCGCGCCCGAATTTTCACGCCGCCACACGGTAGCCGTTAATCACCTCAAGAAACGCCGTGCCATAGCGGGCGATTTTCTGCTCGCCCACGCCGCTTATTTCCATCAGCTGGTCGCGCGTGGTTGGCTTGCGCGTCGCCATCTCGCGCAACGTCTTATCATGGAAAATCACATAAGGCGGCACGTTCTGCGCCTTGGCAAGCGCCATGCGCGCGGCCTTCAGCGCGTCGAACAGCGTCTGGTCCTGCGCGTCGTTAAACGCCACTGCGTCCTTCAGTTCACGCGTCTTGGCCGCTTTCACGCTGGCCATTGGCCGGGTCAAACGGATGGTTTCTTTTTCTTTGAGAAACTTCATGCCCACATCGCTCAGGCGAAGTCCGCCATGCTCGGCTACATCCACCTGCAACAGATTCTGCGCCACAAGCTGGCGAAAGATGCTCTGCCACTCATGTTTGCCAAACTCCTTCCCGATGCCGAACACCGCAAGCCCCTCATGCCCGTTCTGCTGCGTGCGCTCGCCGGTCTTGCCCATCAGCACATCGACCACATAGGTCACGCCGAAGCGCTGCCCCGTGCGATACACCGCCGACAGCGCCTTTTGCACCCCCACCGTCCCATCGAACGTTTCGCGCGGGCTCATGCATGTATCGCAATTGCCGCACGGCGACGCCTTATCGCCGAAATATTCCAGCAACACCTGCCTCCGGCAGCACGCCGCCTCGCACAGCCCAAGCAATGCGTTGAGCTTATGATGCTCAATCCGCTGCTGCGCTTCCGGCGAATTGCCACCTGCGATAAAGTTGCGCTGCATGGCCACATCAGCCAGCCCATACAGCATGAGCGCATCCGCTGGCAAGCCGTCGCGCCCCGCGCGCCCGGTTTCCTGATAATACGCCTCGATATTTTTCGGAATCGACATATGCGCCACAAACCGAACATCGGGCTTATTGATGCCCATGCCGAACGCAATGGTCGCCACCATGATGACGCCTTCGTCCTTCAAAAACATCTCCTGATTCTTCGACCGCAGCTTCGCATTCATGCCCGCATGATACGGCAGCGCATTCAGCCCCTGCTGCTTCAGCCACTGGGCGGTATCCTCTACATTTTGCCGCGACAGGCAGTACACAATGCCGCTATCGCCCAGGTGATCCTTGATAAATTTCAGCACCTGCTGCTTAGCACTATCCTTCACCGAAACCGTGTAATGGATATTCGGCCTGTCAAACCCGGCAACGAACGTGCGCCCATCAGTCAGGCCCAGCCGCTCGACAATGTCCTTACGCGTCGGCGCGTCGGCAGTGGCGGTGAGCGCGATGCGCGGCACATCCGGGAATTTCTCGGCCAGCTCGGCCAGCTGGGTATAATGCGGCCGGAAATCATGCCCCCACGACGAAACGCAATGCGCCTCATCAATCGCAAACAGCGCCACTTTCGATTGTTGCAGCAGATCGATGAAATCCGGCATCAGCAACCGCTCCGGCGCCACATACACCATGTCGATCTCGCCGTTGCGGATGGCCTGTTTGGTTTCCCACACATGCCCGCCTTCCATGCTCGAATTAATCGCCGCCGCGCGGATACCCAGCTGCTTGAGCGCTTCGACCTGATCCTGCATCAGCGCAATCAGCGGCGACACGATAACCCCCACACCATCGCGGCACAGCGACGGAATCTGGTAGCATAGCGACTTGCCCCCGCCCGTCGGCATCAGCACGAACGCGTTGCCACCGCTTATGACATGGTCGATAATCTCTTCCTGCTGACCGCGAAAACTGTCGTAGCCGTAGTTCTTCTTGAGGATGGAAAGCGCTGTTTTCATTCCTGTTTGGCGCTCAGGAACGCAACGATTTTCGGCACCACCTGATCGGGTGCTTCACCCATCAGCCAGTGGCCGTTGACTTTGGCAAGATAGCGGGTGATTTTTTCCACCGCCAGCGCGGGGCTGGAAACGCATATCATCATTGCAATCGCAAGGCAGGGCTTGATCATACGGCGCATAGGAAAATTCTCCTGATATTTTTGCAATTTCACCTGCAAGATAACCGGTTTTCACGCGCTGGCCAGATAATTATTTACCCGCGCGATTATGGCCCACTCGATTATTAATTATCCACGCGCTCGGTTTCCTTGGCGTCCATCACGATATTGGTTCCATGCGCATCGGTCACAAAATGCAGGGTCACAACCCCCGTCACTTCGCACATGCGAATCGTCCATTTTTCTTTCCATACCGGCCCGGTCGCGGTCGGGGGCTTTTCTTTTTCAAACGCAACGAATTTCGTATCGGTAAACTGAATCTCCTTGCAGTCGTGCTTCGGCTGGAGTTCATACATTCCATCGACTACATACATCAGCGAGTCATGCTGCAGGACGGCGCTTGCAATGGTTGTCCCCGGCAACAACGCGGTTCGCTGTATGTCCCCCTTAGGCGTGATATAAAACTGAATATTGAACAGGCGGTTTTTATTGCATCCGCTGAACTGTCCCATGACACGCCACCTGCCTGATATGGGCAAGCCCGCGGCATTAAATTCCGGAGGCGTGTTCACCATCACGTTAGTACCGTCAAGATGCGAATCAGCACAATCAGGCACCAGCACTTTCCATTGCAGCGACATCATATCTACCGTTCCGCGCTGCACATCCGGGCGCATCAGGAACGCTTTCAACTCGGGTGACATAGGTGTAGGCGCAGCCTTGGCAGGGGCAATAACGCCGATGCAAAGCATGAACACGAAACAATGGCGCAGCAGGGTCGTTATTTTCATGGGAGTCTTTCCACAGCAGCTAATGACGTTATCAAATCAGCATCTTGCATATTTAAGCATTGGCGGTGTGCTGTGTGCCAGCGCCTTAAAAATTCTCTCTCAGAAGCCTGAAGTGGCCACTATTTCTTTCTGCCGACAAATTGAGTTACCGCAGCAGAACCAGTGTGATGTGAGCCCTCCACAACTTCACGAACGAGTGATTCGCCATGCAAAATTTCAAAATCAGGAAATTCTTTTTGAAGCTCGTCAAGAGTTACCAACCAGCTAACATCTTTAGGGCCACCAGTATTATATGAAAGCTGATCGGGAGAATATGACTCAATGATATAGAGGCCAGCTTTTCGAAGCGAGATTTTAATTTCTGAATGAACTTTTTTTCTTAACCCTCCTGGCAGATGGCAAAATATTGAGACAACTGCATCATAGCATTCTGAGCCGAAATCAAACTCAGCTAAATCAGCTGTAATCGTTTTGATAGTGCAGCCGGATTGTTCAGCGAGCTTATCTGCTTTTGCCATACCAATATCGGATTGGTCAGTAGCAACAACATTATGCCCTTGTTTTGCTAAAAAGACGGCATTTCGTCCTTCACCCTCTCCAATTGTAAGAACATCACTATTCTTTTGAAGGTGCTGTGAAGCAATTGCAAGGAAGTCATTCGGGTTTGTTCCATATGCGAAAGACCCTGCATTATATCTATCGTCCCAGAATTTTTTCATTATTTACCTGCCTCAAATTTTTCTTTGGAGATAGCCATGCACTTATTTTCTCACGAGCGCACTGCCTCGGTAGAGAAATACCTGTGCAAGAGAATTTAGTTTCGCCTAAATCAACTCCAATTTTAGGTTAAGTTATGCACAATTCAGTAGGATTAAAGAAATGATTAACCCGCTAATTAGCCTTCACAACACCTAGAAAACTTCAGGCTTCTTCCAAGGTCTGCATACTGGAGAAGGCTTCTTCTGCCATTTGAAGGCTGGCGGGAGGATACCAGCCTAACAATCCTTTGAAACCCTTATACACTGCTGATTTCATAAAATCACTTCAAAAATCTATACATAATTCTATACGCAAAGCGTCTGGCTTGGGGTGTATTGCTATGGATGGTGTCGGACGGTATATATGCCAAGCAACAATATTAAGAAATGGCGGAGATGTAATGACCACCGACTTCATCAAAAGAATAAAAAGAGCTAAGGGAAATGTTGAAATCATAGAAAGGGAATGGGCTGAAGCTAGAGCTGAATTTGCCAAATCGCTCAATGGCAAATCGAAAAATGAATTAATTGACCAGTTATGTGATTATTTCCTGCAAATACAATTTTATGAAAGCAAGGCCACCTTATTGGATGAAATGATGGATGAGGACAAAAAATTTGTAAAGCAAATGGGGCGTTACGTTACGCGGTCTAAAGCGGAATATCGCAGTTTAGGCAAAGAAGCATTACAAACAGTCAATGCGCTCAGTAAACGGATTGATTACCTTGAAAATATCCTTGGGCAAAGAACTGGAAAGATTCATAACTTTGCCAATAATCTAGCCGCAGGCAGGAAAAAGGGGATTGATAACCGGAAGTCCAAGAGCAAAGCTTTGGTAAGTGATTTAGAGCAGGCCATTAAGGATTATTGGGTGGCACATCAAGATCATAAAGTCGGAAACAAGGAAGTGGAGCAGTTTATCGCTAAAAGTGGGTTCGTTGGCTCCAAGGCCTATAGTGAAAAAACCCTTCAAAGGAAGGTTGCATCAATTTTAGCAAAGATCAGGCGTGAATCTTCAAGCCAGTAAGTTCACAGTTTTATGAATAATCAGGCCTACGATTCACAAATTAAATCACTGAACCAATTCAAATCTAAGCCCGAAACCATACAGTAAGAGCCATGTTCATCTATTGGAGGATAATATGGTTGATTTACCTAAAACTGGTTTCTTACGACTTCGTGCTGTACTGGCGATCATCCCTGTCAGCAAATCGACATGGTGGGCAGGCGTTAAGTCAGGCCGATACCCGAAGCCAGTAAAGCTGGGCGAACGTATTACGGCCTGGAGGGTGGAAGACATCAGGGCTTTGATCGAACAGCACGCTGCGTAAGCCCGCTGTATGGGCAAGAAATACAACACGCAACTGCTCAAGAGCGATTATAGCTACTACGTTGAGCAGGTGGCTGATTTGTTCGGGGTGGATGTTGCAACCGTCCGGCGCTGGATACGAGAGGATGGGCTGCAACGCATCCCCCATACCCGTCCCCATTTAATTCATAGCAGTGAACTGAAAGCCTTTGCCGACCGTCAGCAGGTCAAGCGTAAAAAGCCATGCGCCTGTAACGAGGTATTTTGCTTTTCTTGCCAATCACCCCGCACGCCGAAAATCGGAAGCGCAACCACTGCACCCCTCCCGAATCGTTGCATCGTGTATAAGGCAAAATGTTCCGAATGTGGGGGCGTTATGAACCGGAATATCCGAGCCGCAGAATGGGGACAAAATCACCCCCTCGCCATTTATTTAAGTGATGCCACGGGAGAACATAAGGGTGTGCAAGGAACGCACCGTGAATGTTCACTTCAGAAGGGATGATAGCTATGCCTGAATATAACCCACTAAACGAGCGCCTGAAAAAGCAGTATGAAGACACATTGCTGCATGAAAATTACCGTGAGGAACGCACTGCTGATGCCGTCTGGAAAGCCATAAATCTGTTTGAAAACTTTACAGGCAGGAAGGACTTTACCACCTTTGACATGGAACAGGCGAAGGCATTTAAACGCTGGCTGATTAAACAGCAAAACGCTAAAGGGGAATTACTCAGCCTGTCCACGGTGCGCTCCACCTTAAAAATTCTGAGGGATTTTTTCTGCTGGGTGGCAATACACCCGAAATATATCCGCAAGGTGGACGGGCGGGCAGCGGCATACCTGCGCCTTTCCAACAATGCCGAACGCGCAGGCCGCGCCACCAAGGAATTGCCTGCCCCCACGATGGGGGAAGTGCATAAAGTGCTGGAAACCATGCCCAACGTCACAGCCATAGAAAAGCGCGATAGGGCGATTATTGCGTTCATGGCGCTTACGGGGGTGCGGGATGCCGCCCTGATTAGCCTGAAAATGAAGGATGTGGACAGAGCGAACATGGAAGTGTGGCAAGACCCAAAGCATGTGAAAACCAAAAACCGCAAGGCGATTTCCACCTTCTTCATGCCGTTCGACCCGCTTTGGCAGGATATTGTCATGGACTGGCTAGATTATACCGAGCAGGAGGGCTTCCTGCCTAACAACCCGTTATTCCCCAAGCTGGAACTGAAAAGCAACCCTACAACACTGCAATTTGAAGTGACCGGGCTTTCCCGTGAACATTGGGCAAACGCCACGCCCGTACGCCAGATATTCCGCGAGGCATTTACACGGGCAGGCTTGCCTTATTACAATCCGCACTCCTTCCGCAAACTGCTGGCACACTGGGCGCTGGAAAACTGCACCCAAATGGAGTTTAAGGCCATCAGCCAGAATATTGGGCATGAACACGCTGGCACTACTTATAATGCCTATGCGGTAATGCCTGATCACAAGCGCCGCAGCGTGATACGCGCTATCGGCACGGGAAAAACGGACATAAGCCATGTGCCTGACACCATTATGATGGCGGAAATGCAGCGCAGGATGCAGCGTTAAGTATTGTAATAAAATAATTTTTTATGTTCTATTCGGTGCGTGCAATTAATTCTCAGCCCTTTATATTGATTAAATTGATATTTCAAGAGGGCGCACATGAATAACGAACAAATTAAGCAGCTGGAAAAAGAGCTTTGGGATTCAGCGGATAATCTCCGTGCCAATTCTAAGCTGACTGCCGCCGAATACAAAGACCCTGTTCTGGGGCTTATCCTGCTGCGCTATGCCCAGAACCGCTACGATGAAGCGAAGATTACCATTGAGGCTGCTATTCCTGAAGGGCCTCGTGGTAAGCGTGCCGCCACCCAAGCCGATTTCCTTGCCGCAGGTAGCATGATGCTGCCGGAAAAATCGCAATATGGCTACCTCGCCAACCTGCCAGAAGGCGAAGACATTAACGAAGCAGTCAACGAGGCGATGCGTTTGATCGAAGCCAGCTACCCCGACCTAGCTGGCATCCTGCCGAAAAACTATCAGGAATTGGATGCCGACCTGCTGCGCGAACTGATCCGCGTGTTCAACAAGGATTCGGTCAAGAAACTGAAGGGCGATGTTTTCGGGAGAATTTATGAATTCTTCCTGATGAAGTTCTCCATGAGCGGCGCAGGCGCACAGGAAGGCGGCGAATTCTTCACGCCACCATCACTGGTGCAACTAATCGTCAATTTCATCGAACCCGACCACGGCATCATCCATGACCCCGCCTGCGGTTCCGGCGGCATGTTCGTCCAAACCGGCCATTTCGTAGAAGACCACAGCAAACGCGCCATGAACGAAGCAATCAAAGTCTATGGCACTGAGCTAAAATCCAACAACACCCGCCTTGCCAAGATGAACCTTGCCATTCACGGCATCGAAGGAAAAGTCATCGAGAGTAACAGCTTCTATTCCGACCCGCACGACCTCGCAGGCAAATGCGATTTCGTGATGGCGAACCCACCTTTCAACGTTAACAAGGTGGATAAGAACAAAGACTTCGTAAAAACCGACAAACGCCTGTTCAGCGATGTGGGGCTGCCAAAGGCAGATAACGGCAACTACCTTTGGATTCAGTATTTCTACCATTACCTGAATGAAAAAGGCCGTGCTGGTTTCGTTATGGCATCCTCCGCCACAGATGCAGGCGCAAGTGAAAAGCTGATTCGCCAACGGTTGATTGAAACCGGCGCGGTGGATTGCATCGTGGCTGTTGGCAACAATTTCTTCTACACCCGCTCGTTGCCGTGCCACCTCTGGTTCTTTGATCGTGGCAAGCGGCCTGAGAATAAATGCAATATCCTGATGATTGATGCGCGGAACACCTTCCGCCAGATTAACACCACGCTGCGCGATTTTTCGCCGGAGCAGATGGAAGGCCTGACCGCTATTGTGAAAGCCTATCGCGGTGAGGATGTCAGCAAAACCTTCGCCAGCAACTCGTGGCTCAAAGAGCATTTCCCCAATGGCAGCTATGCCGATGTGGAGGGGCTGTGCAAGATTGTGGATATGGCCGAAGTGGAAGAAAACGACTGGAGCCTCACGCCGGGGCGCTATGTGGGCTATACCATCGAACTGGATGAAGGGTTCGATTACACCGCACGCCTTGGCGAAATTCATAGCGAGCTTGCCGTGCTGAATAATGAGACTACCACCCTGATGCAGAAAATCCTTAAGGGGGCAGCATGAGCAAATTATCATTAGATGATCTATGTATATTTGTTAATGGAGGTGCCTGGAGTGAAAGTGAGTATGTGTCGTCTGGCCATCCCGTACTTAAGGTATCAAATATAAAAGGCTCGTCTGTAGATGTAGATAATCTAAGCTACCTTTCGGATGAGGGCTTAAAAAAGTATGAGAGGAATGTTCTTCAAGAAAATGACCTAGTCATAGCAACGGTAGGTTCACACCAAGGCCTTATTCAATCTGCTGCAGGTAGAACGATTGTTATTAAAAAAAATGTAGCAGCTTATTTGCTAAATCAAAATGCAGTTTGCCTTAGAACCAAGCGCCCTGACTTATTAGATCAAAGATATTTAGGTTACATGGGCGAAAGCGAGCTGTTCAAGAATTATATCCAAGTTAGAGGCCGTGGTGCCGCCAATCAAATGCGTATTGCGGTTGGCGAAATAAAGAAGTTCATTCCTATATTACCGCCGCTTCCAATACAGAAGAAAATTGCTGGGATTTTGGCGGCGTATGATGATTTGATCGAGAACAACCTGAAGCGGATTAAGCTGCTCGAAGAAATGGCGCTGATCACCTATGAAGAGTGGTTTGTGCGCCTGCGCTTCCCCGGTCACGAACCCACCCCCCATCAATCCTGAAACCGGCCTGCCGGAAGGGTGGACGAAAGAACCACTGGGTAAGCATCTCAAGTTCATTAAGGGGAAAAAAGTCGATGAACTGTTCACTGAATATGCTGAAGGACTGGTAAGAATTATGCTCCTTGATTCACTAGAATCAGGGAACTTCAAATTCACCACGCCAGATAAACACGTTTCAACAAAGCGCGGCGATCTGGTGATGTGCATGGACGGAGCCAGAAGTTCTTACGTTTTTTATGCTGAAGACGGCATTGTAGGATCAACTATGGCCAAAATCGAGGCTAATGCCTTGCCTGTTTCGCTTCTTTATTTGTTTTTCAAATCAATTCTTGAATCATTGCAAACAAATAATACGGGTGCTGCAATACCTCACGCTAATAAGGCCTTTATAAATAATATTGAGTTCCCAATCCCATCGGTATCAGTGCTGCAACAATGGGATTCGGCAGTTTCAAAATTAAATTCACAGGTTTGGAATCTAAGGGATCAAAACCAACGCCTGCGCGAAGCACGCGACATTTTGCTGCCACGCCTGATGACCGGCGTGATCGACGTAGAAAATTATGACCCCGCCCAACTGCTGAAGGAAGCCGCATGAGTTGGTGGGAAAGCACGAACGATATATTCAAAACATACGCACCAACACTGGAGGCGGCTGATAAGCTAATTGGCCTTGCTATCAGCGCAGGCTTATTCTGGCTTGCTCACCGCGCAAATGGAATTGCGAAAAGTAACCTTGAGCTTGCAAAACAAGAAAAGCAGTCTCGCAAATACCGAATTGATAAGGACGAAAGGGAAATTTTCCGATCCGTATATCGTAATCTTTCTGATGCCTTAGCATTAGTGCTTCGGGAAGGCCGTGTGGAACATGAAGCCTTGGCCTTATTTTGGCAAGCACGCGATCAGGCGCGACTGGAACTTCCCGATGATATTCAAGAATACTCAGAGAAGCTGCGCGTTGCTGCAAACAAAGCCTTCTCTATCAACGAGTCTTATTTGTACCCTAAGAATGGCGAAGGCCTACCCGTTGGTGAGGAGCGGAGCAAAAGAGTGGACGAGCATGAGGAGCATCTTTCAATTCTTTTGGACGCAAAACCACATGAGCATTTTGCAAAATATATGAAGGTGGAGGCCGCATGACAAAGTTTTTAGGAAGTTGTGAAGTCCTGAAAGAAAAAGTAGGCCAACTGGGAATGGCGGGTGAGTGGAAAGAACTCCCCAATGGGCAGAAACAATATAAGGCTCGAAATGGCGCAAATTTCAGTTGGTACGAGACAACTGGAAAACTTGTATTCGGTGGGTCTTCTCCAGAAAAAGAAAAGCTCCAGACAAGTCTTGTTCCGCTACTTGAGGCAGCGGATGGTGAATTCGTCGCTCCAGTAACAAATGGAAAGAATAACAAAGTTTTTGTTGTTTACGGTCATGACGAAAACAGCCGCAATCAGTTGGATGCGATGTTGCGCCGTTGGGGGCTAGAGCCTTTGATTCTGGATCAGCTGCCCTCTAAAGGGCAGACCATCATTGAGAAGCTGGAAGAATATACGCAAAATGTTGGGTTTGCAGTGGTACTAGCAACACCTGACGATGAAGGATATAGGACGGGTCATGAAGATGAAAAAGCATTTCGTGCGCGGCAGAATGTGGTTCTAGAGCTAGGGATGCTTTTAGCTAAATTGGGTCGTGAAAAAGTCGCTATTCTTCTGAAAGATCAAAAGCAGATGGAGCGACCATCTGATATTCAAGGCTTGGTTTATATTCCTTTTAAAGACAATTTGCAGAAAGATGCCGGTCCCAATCTTGCCAAGGAAATGAGGGCGCAGGGATATAATATAGATATTAGGGATCTTTAGGTATGAGTTACGAATACTCCGAAGACGGTCTGGTAGAAGCCGCTACGCAGGAAGTGCTAGAGGCCTTGAACTGGAAAGTTGTCTATGCGTGGAAAAAGAGACCTTCGGCGATGATGGGCTGCTGGGGCGTGCCAATAAATCGGAAGTTATCCTGAAACGTCATCTCCGTGCCGCCCTAAAAAAGCTGAACCCCAACCTACCGGATGTAGCCTATACCCATGCTATTGAGCAAATTACCGAGAAAGCAGCTAATAAAACCCTTGGGCAGATTAACAAGGAGAAGCACGCACTCCTAACCAAAGGTGTGCAGATAAGCTTCCGCAATGCCAAGGGCGATATGGAATCCAAGCGCTTGCGCGTGTTTGATTTTGAGAAGCCGCTGGAAAATGAATTCCTTGCTGTGCGCCAGTTTGAGGTGGTAGGCGATCTCTACAATCGCCGCCCGGACGTGGTGGGGTTCGTCAATGGCATCCCGCTAGTATTCTTTGAGCTGAAAGCCCACCACACGGATCTTGCTGCCGCCTATAACGACAATCTGCGCGACTACAAAGACACCATACCTGTCATTTTCCACTGCAACGGTTTTATCATTCTCAGCAATGGCACGGATGCCAAGCTAGGAACTATCACCAGCCCTTATAAGTTCTTCCTCGACTGGAAACGCATTGAGGAAGAGGAAGAAGGCGTGGTTAGCTTAGATACCATGCTGCGCGGTACTTGCGACCGCGCACGACTGCTGGATTTGTTCGAGAACTTCCTGCTTTTCGATGGCGAAGGCGGCGATGTGGTCAAAATCATGGCCAAAAACCACCAATTCATCGGCGTGAACAAGGTGGTGGCGCAGGCACGGAATATCGAAGAACTGAAAGGAAAGCTGGGCGTATTCTGGCATACCCAAGGCTCCGGCAAATCCTATTCAATGGTGTTTCTGTGCCAGAAAATCCACCGCAAGTTTGGCGGCTCTTACACCTTCCTTATCGTGGTTGACCGCACGGAGTTTGAGAATCAGCTTTATGATACCTTCACCGGCTGCGGTGCAGTGACGGAAGAAAACATTCGCGCTAAAAGCCGCGACGATCTGCGCCGGTTGCTATCCGAGAACCACCGCTATGTGTTCACACTGATTCATAAGTTTTCCATCGATCCTAAACTGGAAAGCGAATATCCGCTGATTACTGACCGTAGCAATATCATCGTGATTTCGGATGAAGCCCACCGCACCCAAGGCGGCAAATTCGCGCAAAATATGCGCTTCCACGGCATCCCTAATGCCTCGTATCTCGGTTTTACCGGCACGCCTATTATTAAGGAAGAACTGGAACTGACCAAAAATATCTTCGGGGAATATGTTTCCGTGTACGACTTCAAACGGGCGATTGAGGACGGTGCAACGCTGCCGCTGCGCTATCTGAACCGTGGGGAGAAGCTAGGTATTGAGAACCCGCAGCTGGATGAGCGCATGGCAGAAATCATCGAGAGCGAAGACCTCGACGACGACCAACGCGCCAAGCTGCAACGTGAGTTTGCGCGGGATTACCCCATCCTGACATCCGAAGCCCGGCTGGATGCGATTGCCAAGGATTTAGTGTGGCATTTCAACGAGCGCGGCTATCAGGGCAAAGCGATGTTCGTTGCGCTGGATAAACCAACTGCTGTGCGGATGTATGATCTGGTGATGAAGCATTGGCCGGGCTATGTAGCCGAACTGAAAAAGCGCATTGCACAGTGCCAAGACCAGCAGGAGGAATTGAAGCTCCGCCACCACCTAAAGCGCGTCGAAGAAACCGAAGTGTGCGTGGTGGTGAGTAGCGAGCAGAATGAGGTGGCCAAATTCCGCGCTATGGGGCTAGAGATTGAGCCCCACCGCAAGAAAATGGTCGAGCGCGATCTGGAAACGGAATTCAAGGATGATGATAATCCGTTCCGCCTTGCCATCGTGTGCGCCATGTGGATCACCGGCTTCGATGCGCCGTGCGTTTCGACTGTATATCTTGATAAGCCTATCAAAGGCCACACGCTGATGCAGACCATTGCCCGTGCAAACAGGGTGTATGATGATGAAAAAGAGAATGGCCTGATTGTTGATTACGGCAATGTGTACCGTAAACTGGAAGAAGCTTATGCCGTTTATGGTGAAGGCGAGAATAAAGGTGGGAAGAACAAGGGAGATGATGGAGAAGCACACGACAACCCAGCGGAACGGTTAGAGGGGCTTGCGGTAGAACTAGCGGCCTCCATCGGAGTGGTGAAACAGTGTCTGCTTGGCTTGGAATTTGAATTGGATAGGCTAGTCAACGCTCAAAGCGCAATGGAAAAATTGGGGCTTATCCAAAAAGCCATGAACTGCATCTGTCTGAATGAGAAAACACGCACAGAATTTGAATTCTCGGCGCGGGATGTGTTCCGTAAATACAAAGCTCTTTATCCTGAAGAACAGATTAAGCCCTTCATAAAAGAGCATAATGCCATAGAAGCTATCTATGAGCAACTGAACCAAAAGGTCAAAGGCGCTGATATTACCGCTGTGATCCGCCGCCTTCAGCAAGAAGTAAATATGAGCATTACGGTGGAAGGCTCATCTGGCAGTGATGATGATTATGTGGATTTGAGCAAGCTCGACTTCGGGAAGCTGCGTCAAGCATTCCAAAAATCAGAGAACAAAAACCTAATAGTATTTGATCTTCAGGAAGCCATCGAACGCAAGCTGGAGAAAATGGTACAGCAAAACCCGTTGCGTCTTGAATTCTACGAGAAATATAAGGCGATCATTGATGATTATAACAACGGAAAAGACCTGCAAGCAGTGCAAAAGGCCTTCGATGAACTTCAGGGCTTTATGCAGGAGCTTTCCGAGGAAGAGTCCCGTGCTCTTGCTGAAGGGCTGGATCAGGAAACGCTGGCTATTTTCGACTTGTTGAAGAAACCTGAGCTTTCAAAGAAAGAAGTGGAAGAGGTTAAACAAGTGGCAGTAAAGACCCTTTCAACACTTAAAGATAAAAAGCTTAAGATTGAGCAATGGCGGGAGAGCACACAGGTAGCAGCACAAGTTAAAACCATTATTTTCGATAGCCTGCAATGGCTTCCCCGCGAAGCGTATAAAGATGAAGAGGTTACAAGTAAATCTGATCTTGTATATCAGCATATTTATTCAACTTATCGTGACGGTACGCTAAATCCCTATCACTGATATTTTTTATTTTCGGACTCGAATTGCAAAACTTTATTTTTGCTGTTGGATAACATTTCATCCAGAAAATTGGCATATTCCTGCATCATTTTTTTGCGTTCAAGCAGGTATTCAGCGCGGTTATAGGCAGACCTGATTTTGTCCTCATCCTCATGGGCAAGCTGGCGTTCAATAATATCAGGGGGGTAGCCTTTTTCATTCAGGATGGTACTGGCAAGGGTGCGGAAACCGTGGCCTGTCATTTTGTTCTGGTAGCCCATGCGCCGAAGCCCCATAAGCACCGTGCCGTTGCTGATATGCTTGGACGCGCTGGCTGCGCTATGGAAGATATGGGTTTTATTGCCTGTGTAAGCCTGCAGCTGCTTGAGAATGGCAAGGGTTTGGCTCGATAGTGGTACGACATGCGGGCGCTTCATTTTCATGCGCTCCTTCGGTATATACCATTCTTCTTTATCCCAGTTGATTTCTTCCCATTTCGCGCCGATCAACTCGCCAGTACGCACAAAGGTAAGCATGAGTAACTTCATGGCGTATTTGCCAAAGTTATTGCTCTGGGCTTCGATTTTAGCCATTAAGTCCGGCAATTCGCTGGGATGGATGCAGGCATGGTGCTTGTCTTCCTGCGAGGGCAATATATCCCGCAAATCAGCGGCGGGGTTATGCTGGCATAGGCCGCGCTGGGCAGCATAGCGGAATATCTGCCCCATAAGCTGCTTCATGCGCTTGGCTGTTTCAACCGTGCCACGCTTGCCGATGGCCTCCACCACTTCCACCACGTCAGGAATGGTAATATCAGTAATGGGCAAATCACCTATGCGGGGGAATACATGCTGTTCCATCCTGACAAGGCATTGCTTGGAGTATTTGGGGTTTAGCCCGCCTTCTTTCATTTCCAGCCAGCGGCGGGCAATTTTTCAAAACTGTTTTCACCCTCATGGGCTTTACGCAATTTCTGGATTTTCTTTTCGCGGGTAGGGTGTTTGCCAGATTCTAAAACTTGCCTTGCTTCATCCCGGCGTTTCCGGGCATCGGATAATGATACGGCAGGATATTTTCCCAAAGCCAGAATCTGCGCTTTGCCCTGATAGCGATAACGCCAGCGCCATAGCTTTCCGCCTGCGGGCGATACTTCCAACACAAGGCCTCCGGTATCAGAAACCTGATAAGACTTGTTTTTAGGTTTGAAATTTTTGATTGCGAGTTCAGTGAGTGCCATGTGTACCGCCGCCTGCGTATATAAAATTCTATACACAAATCTATACACATTATTTTTGGCTTATAGCAAGTCGCTTTGGACAGCAAAGACCATTTCTATTGTTTAATATAGGTAATTTTCTTTGTTTTGGATGAAGCTGGACTGTATGAAAACAGTAAATGGCGGTGCTAGAGGGATACGAACGCCACCGTCCTTATTTATGCTAATCCGCAGCCACATTCAATTACAGAATACGCCCCAACTTTAAGGATTTTTTCCACAGGCGATTTTTCAATTTAGAGTTGGCGATTTTCAGCGTTTTTCACGGCCTGTTTTCAATATCCGGTTCCCAGCGGTATTAGCGGCCTGTTGGCTTGGGCTTACTCAGTCCGGCATTCGAACCGGCGGGCGGTTTCGGCGGTGCCGCTTTTTTGGGTTTTTTTGCTTCCCTGTTCGACTTCTGTCCTTTGGCCATGATCATCTCCTGTTATGGTTAGTAGCATTATTATGAGCGTATTGATATTAGCCGCAACAGTTCATTTGCATTTATTGCATAGTCATCATTGAATGTTTTCTGCCAAACGCCCAATAAAAAAGTGCGCTGGGATTTCTCCCAGCGCACTTAGAAAATAATTACTCCGCAGCACTGGTGCCGGGAATTGTAATCGCCTAATAACGGGCGCAGACCTATTCCCCCCTTTCGGAAGTATTCTATTCAGCCTACTCCCGACGCATGAGCGTGCGGAAGCAGGGCTTGCTGAAACGAGCCTACAAAATCGCTGTTATTAGGGGATTACAGCCCCCTCAGGGAATAAGATAAGAGTCTATGCTCTTGATGTCAAAACAAACTCAGGCTGCGACCCTCGGCGACACAAACATCATGGCCTTCGCCTGATTCAATTTGGCATGTTCTTCGGATATTTCACGCTCGTGCAATTCCAGTGATATGTCGCGCATGCCATCCGTCAGAGCGGACTTTATATCCTTCTCCGATAACGCGGTTTTTCTATGAGGGCTGTAAAGTTTAGTGGCGAATCCGGATTCCAATTTACACAACAGAACCTCACTCAGATGATTTAGTTCGTATGGATTAAGTCTGCTGAATAATACAGCGAATTCACTATATGATTTATTCATAACACTCTCCTGTTTATGGTTTCTATAATTCCCCAAAAAGGGAATGTATTATAAAAAATCAATCATGGATTGCAATAAATATTATCTATAACAACCAAGGAGCGTTAGCTTTTATGTTAACGTTTATATATTCTGGATTTCACATAGGAAAGATGCAGCCTTGCTTCATCCAGGCGCTGCTCGGCGAATTCGATCTGCAGATCTTGCATGGTAGCGATGATAACATCCTTCAGGTCTTTTTTGTTACGCGACTTTTTTTTCTTAACCGCTTTGTATCTTTTGTGTATCGCGCGGCTGAAGTGATCCAGTTCGTAGGGATTCAATCCTTCAAATTTCTCTAGAAAATCGACATACACTTGGCGGATCATAAATTGCACTTTCATTCTCTTGTACTTGCAGCATTTTTTTTAAGATAGCACAAACTAATACGCAAACCCTTTATATACCGTTATATTTTCCGACCTCGTCATCTATAGACAAAAACCTGTTCGCGGCGTTAATATTGAGGGATGCTCTCCATGCCCCTTGATAACGCTTTTCCCGCCTCCGGCCTGCGCTGGTTGTATGTGGATTTCAACAGCTATTTCGCCAGCGTCGAGCAGCAGATGCGGCCGGAACTGCGCGGCAAGCCCATAGCGGTGGTGCCGGTGGAAACAGACGCCACCTGTGCTATCGCCGCCAGTTATGAGGCGAAGGCCTTCGGCATCAAGACCGGCACGCCTATTTGGGAAGCCAAGAAAATTTGTCCAGGCATTATCTGCGTGCTGGCGCAGCATGAACGCTATGTTGAATACCACCATCGCATTCTCGAAGAGGTCGATCATCATATTCCTGTAACGGCGGTATGCTCCATCGACGAAGTAGCCTGTCGGTTGATGGATAATGAAACATCGGTGGAGCGCGCCACGGCGATTGCCCATTCCATTAAGCGCGGGCTGGCAAAAAATGTCGGTGAATATGTGCGCTGCTCGGTCGGTATCGCGCAGAACCGTTACCTAGCCAAAGTCGCCACCGACCTGCAAAAGCCCGATGGCCTGACTTTGCTGCGGCCCGGCGATCTGCCGGAACGCCTGTTTAGCCTTAAACTACGCGACCTGCCGGGCATAGGGCGTAATATGGAGCGTAGACTTGATATGGCTGGTATCAGGGATATGCGCGCCCTTATGGCGCTGGACGCGCAACATATGCGCAAGGCCTGGGGCAGCGTATGGGGTGAGCGCATGTGGCATCTGCTGCGCGGCGCTGACTTGCCGGAAGAGGAAACCTCGCGGCGCACGGTCGGCCACAGCCATGTCCTTGCGCCGGAAATGCGCGAACCGGCCAAAGCCAAGTACGTCGCCCGCCGCCTTACGCTTAAAGCCGCCAGCCGCTTGCGCCGCATGGAATATTACGCCGGTGCTCTTTCGCTGTCGGCGCGTATTGAAAACGGCGCCCGGCTGGAAGGCGGCATGCGCTGCTACCGAGCGCAGGATTCCATGACGTTCCTGCATCTGCTAGACAAGCTGTGGGACGGGCTTATGCGCGAAGCGCGCGGCGCTCGTATCAAAAAGGTATCGATCACCCTGCACGAGCTTGTTCCTGCCAATGGCCTGCAGCCGGAACTGTTCGACGCGCTGCCGGATTCCGATATGCTCGAACGCGCCAAATCTGAGAAAATCTCGCGTGCGCTCGATAAAATCAATCACCGGTTCGGGCGCGATTCTGTATCGGTCGGCATGCTGCCATCCCAAGGCCGGAGCTTTTCCGGCACTAAAATCGCTTTTACCCGCATTCCGGATGTGGAGGAATTTCTGGAATAGGCAGCGTTTACCTTTTACGGGAGTTCATACCTGCGCTGTTTCGCATGTTTAACGCAATGAATCAGGCCTGCTTCTTGTAACCCTTTTACATCGCGTCCAGCCGTTTTGCTATGGACACGCCACATATTTACCAATTCCTCGGAGCTTATCTTATAGCCCTGCTGCAATTGTCCCAAGAACCATAACTGACGCTGGTTTAATTGAACGGCGATATGCGCATCGACCCGCACATAAATAAGGACAGATTTGTCCACTATCATCGATGTTTTTTTCCATTTTTCCGCTTAACTTCCAGCCTTGCGCGCATATTTTCCTCCACGCGTAGGCTTATCACTTCCTGCCATAAGCGCAGTGGTGGGAACGGCGGCGATCCCGTCTTCGCCCACTAGGTCGGTTGTCTTTTCGCTGACTGGGTGCGCGTTGCATTTGGCCGCGTAGCATGGCTTGACATATCGGCGGAGCAGGAAAGCCGTAAGACTTCTCCGGTATGCATTTTAGTGCTTATTGCGTTTTGCTTCTTTTTTGCGGCGCACACTGTCATAGGCCAGCTTCGCGCCAATTAATATCCCCAAGGAGATGCATATCACCAGCATGGCATTCGGCGCTATCCAGCTCAGCGACACCAATACCCAGGCACCGCCGCCATAGATATTTCAAGGCTGATATTCCTCGCCTTCATCCCACAGCTTTTGCCAATTATTAATAAATTCTTTCGCCAGCTTTTTATTATTCTTAATGACGATGACATTCTCCGCGTTGTGCTTTTCTGCATTGGCAGTGTAGTTAAAGCTGCCCGTTTCAACGGTGCTGTCATCAACAATCAGATATTTATCGTGCATGATCGCATAATGCCGATTGATGCGGATCGGGATACCAGCGTCCTGCAATTCTTTAATCGCTTTATAGTGACGTTTGCCCTGCGCCTTATCCAAAAGCACACGCACTTCAACACCGCGCTGCTTGGCCTCGATCAGTGCATCAGCGATCTTGTAGGATGTGAAGGAATAAGCAGCCAGATCGATGCTATGTTCCGCATGGCCGATGGTGGCTTGCACCAGCGTTATGGCCTCCGGCGATGGTGAAAATGCCGCCTGCGTCGATTCGCGTGCGGACGCTTGCGGAGCTGATAATGCAGCCGAAATTAGCAGAGAAATGGCTAGAAAACGCAGTCCTATCATTCGATTTTGCCTCGTAGCAATAGTTTGGCGACCACGGCAGAAACCTGATTCTCATAGCCCATCTCCGACATGCATTGCAGGCGTTCCTGTAGCCATTTCTCGTCCCATAATTGCCAGCCCTTGGCGTCAAAATGCTTATGCAAGCCCTCTCGATCCTTGTTGGAAGCTATGCGCCCACACGCCAAGCATAATTGCATTTTCGCATCGGGCGGACACAGGCCGGATTCGGTCATTTGAATTTTTAGTCGGTTAAAAACTACATCCTGCAGGTTTTTATCATCACTGAATAATTTGAACCGTTCCGCGAACTTCTGATCGTTGCCGTCAAAGGCGCGCAGGGACACGCCTCGTGAATCCAAATAGCTCTTACATTCAACCACTCGAATAAGATTTTCCCGCCCGCTATAGGCGACCACATCGATCTCCCAACGTGGCGATGATGGCTTTCCGATCTGGCGTTTTTCCTCTTTGGTCAATTCGACCTTAAAGGAAGTGCGCACCCAATAGCCTTCCATCCACAGGATTTCACTGACCAACTGTTCAAATGCGTCCATGTTATTTCCTTTCGTAATTGCTAATCGTCGTCGCACCTATGGTTATGGTGCCGATGGTTGCCGCCCAAAATCAGCCAAACCCAAAATGCGGTGGGGCTGACTAAATAGAGTAGGATTCCTGTAAGCATAGCTATGCCTCCTGTGCTGCTATCGAGAATTTTTCAATGAATAGTCTGCCGTCTTTAAACCGAATGTGCTGTGTCTCTGAATCGGTCAGCACTTTCTCAAAATTCTTAGCAATCTGCGCAGGAAGACTAACGGTAATCGGCCAGTTTCCCTCGGCCGGAACGACCGTTTCCGCAACAGGGCCGCGCAGCGTAAGCTGACCTTTTGCAAAGAGCAGCGAAAAGTTGCCGGTGGTTTTTTTCTTAATGCCAAACACCGCAGTTTTGATGCCTTTTGCGAGATCATCACGATTTACGGTAAGCACATATTCGTTGGATTTTGTCATGCGGCGCCTCCTGTCTTTGGTTTAGATGCATAATCATCGAGCCAGCAGAAGGTGTTCACAAGCTTCATCTGGTCGATATTTCCGCATGGAATTTCGAGCAGCTTTGGATTGGCGACGACCACGGCCACGCATTGCGCACGGGAAATTGCGACATTGAGGCGGTTTTTGCTGTATAGGAATTCGATATTGCGCGGCAGGTCTTCGGCGCTCGACGTGACCATCGAGACCAGCACTACAGGCGCTTCCTGCCCTTGGAATTTATCGACGGTGCCTACTTTCGCGCCTGGCGGCAATATCCCGCGCAGGTGATTGACCTGCACGTTGTAGGGACTGACGACAAGAATATCATCTAAGCCCAATGTTCTGACCGTGCCGTCCTTGTCGTGAAACTGCTGCCGCAGCAGTGATTCGTAGCACTCCTTGATCACAGCGCCTTCCTCGGTGCTTTTCTGTGAGCATACTGTGTGGTCTACCGGCAGGAGATAAATGCCGTCACTGGCAATGCCTTTTACTGGCTTATCAAATATTATGTACCGTTTGCTGTTTCCCGCGTCGGCTTCAAGACGGCCTTCGTAAAAGGCACTGGATATGAATTGGCAGATCGAGGGATGAAGACGGCGTGTATTGTGCAGGAAGATGCCGCGATCGGGCGGAATCGTCGCATAATCACCCAGTAGGAATTCGAGGATGGATTTACCGGCTTCGCCAGGATGCACACCCTGTATAGGCTGTCCCAGCTGCATCTGGTCGCCGACCATGATGATGTTTTTTGCCGCCGCGCCCATCGCCACCACGTTGGCAACCGACACCTGTCCGGCTTCCTCGATGATCAGGTAGTCAAGCTGCTGGTCAAACTGTTCGTCGGCAAAGAGCCACGCGGTACCGGCGAGAAACTGTGTCGCAGAGGTAATGCCGTCATTTTTATCGATGCTGCGGATATTCTGACCGTCATAATAGGACTCCTCGTTTCCGGCGGAACACTTCTTGGCGCCGCGAAACGTAAAAGATTCCTCTGCCGCCACCGACTCTACCCTATCAAGCAGGTTATGGATGGCCTTGTGTGAATTGGCGGTAACGCCGACCCTTTTGCCAAGCCGCAGCAATGCAATGATGACGTATGCGCTGGTGTAAGTTTTTCCTGCTCCTGGCGGCCCCTGAATGAATAGGTAGCTATTATCGAGCGCCGTGATTGCCTTGATGGTTTCCGCCAGCAGATCACCATCGCCGACAATATTCTCGCCAGCGTTTTTGCCCTTAATGCGCGGGATAGAATTATTAAGCACATCAATAACGGCGGCATAGTCATTTTTGCCAGAGGCTATGCTTTCGGCGACACGATAAACCGCCGACCGGATAACCTTTGTAGCGATGGGCGTTGGTGGCCCTAAATTGAGCGTCGCCGGTAACTCTCCTTGTGAATTGCCGCGCTTAATCCTGATAATGCAGCGATCCTCGTCCAGTTCCACGATCGTGCCAACGCTATCCATCGTCTCGATATTGATCGGTTTATCGCCAGGCTTCATCTTATATTCCTGCGCGGGAAAACGGTAGGTGTAGATCTGCGACCGCTTCTCTGCCTCCGGTTTGCCGACCATCGTCAGACCGCCGAGGCATTCCGTATCAGCGATCAGTTCATCCTCGAATTTATCCTGACGCTCATAACTCGCCCACCATTGCGGCTTGGCTTCACGATTGTGGAATTCAAGAAGATGCACGATGCGTTCGCGCATGCGACGATCCTCTTTTTTGGCTTCGTCCAGTAAGCGGCGTGAATAGGCTTCGTACTCGATTTCCCATTCCTTACGCTCCGGCTTCTGGTCGTCATTTGCGGCTGCTGGCGAGAACCACTCTATCTCAGGTGGCCGGAGACCGAGCAGCCATTCCCGCAGCTTGTAGGTCGAGATGCAGTCGATCTCGTTGTATTCAGCGATCTGGCGCAATAGCTCGTCGTTACGCGTTTCACGCCATTCGTTGTAAACGACGATACTGTCACCGGCGGTCGCCACCGCGCCGCTGCGCTTATCCATGTAGAAGGTTTCAAAATTTTTGATGGAGTATGCCGGTTCCGATATGCGCAGACATTCACGCACGACCTTGAACAGATCAACGAATTTATGCTGGCGCAATAGATTGTCTAACTGCTCCTCTGCCACGCCATAGCGACAGGCCAGCCGTTTAAGAGCGGTCGTTTCATAGTGATTGTAGTGGTAGATGTAAGCGTTCGGAAATTCCTTCAGGTGGTTTTCGAGGAATTGCATGAATTGCCCAAAGGCGACGCGCTCTTCATCGTGACTGTGCGCCCAGAATGGCACGAATATGCGGTCATTTTTTTTCGCAAAATAAAGGCCGAACAGATATTCGAGGCCATTCGGGTGCAGAGGATCGCCCTCCATGTCAAAGAACAGGTCACCGATGTCCGGCTCCGGCAGGCGGTGGAAACCTTTGCTTTCAGGGAATGGGATGATTTCGCATTTATCTTCACCAGTCGTGCGCTTGTGCATCTGCAGTGCCGCCTGTGCACGCAGCCGGTCAAACACATCGGGATTCATGTCGGGGATTTTACTGGCGGCAGGAAACGCGGCCAACGCCGCAAGGGTGTTGATTCCTTCGCTCTGCAGCTTATCGATCTGTGTGCGCTGCATGTTGGCGACCAAGCTCAGGTGGTCGTCGCTTTCCCATTGCGCCTCGCACCTGTCTTTCCATTTGCAGAATTGGCAATACTGACATGGTTCAGGGTATGATCCTGCTGGCTGGCTGCTCACAAAGGCTTCAAACCGGCGCTTGGCATGGCCGTAATAGTAAAAGAAATCATCTGCCTTAAAGCTCTCCAGCCGCTGATCGCCAAGGAATACATGCATCTGCTTAGGCCGGACGCCTTGAAGATCGGCCAGCAGATCGTTGTAAACGGACAGTTGTACTATGTGCTTCGGCTCGGCGTTCCTTGCCAGCTTGGTATCGAGCACCTCATAGCTGAAATCACCCAGCGCCGATGGCAAATCCACTTTGAGCAAAAAGTCGGCATCGCCCCGCCAGTTATACTTGAAAAGCACTCCCTGGTACACTACATCGGCGCCGGATTGCAGCGCCTGACGTGTCATCTCCACACGCTCCGGCAGTTTAGGCTCCTTTGGGATTTCGACGATGCGTTTGCCTTCCTGTCGCAGCTTTGCCAGGTATGCCGCCTCGTGCTCGAAGCCTTTTTTCTGCAGCAGCTTATTGTTTGCCGACTCTTCGGCCTTTTCCATTTTCTCGGAAAAACTCTGCAGGTCGAGCACAGTGCTATGGTGGCAGCTGAGGAAATGCACCAGATCGGAGGGGGAATACAAATACTGTGCGTCGCCGATTTTCTGCATTCAAACAAGTTCCTCTCTATTCACATGCGCTTCAAAATACGGGAGCAGTTTGGCCTCAAAGAAATCATGACCTAATCGTGCGCGTAGCTCAGTGATAATATCTGCGATAGGATCAGCGGGTTTGCCGTCCCTGGATTGGAAATGTAGGAATGTACCGTTGGAATCGAGTCGATATTGTTTGCTTAAAAGATGCTTTGTAACAGTAGCGTCTTGTTCGGATTCGCTGCGGACGACTGCAAATTTCACAGGATTAAAGCTGACATGCAGATAGGCATTATCGACTCTAGACAGGCTGATATGCTCAGGTTTATGCATGTCCACGCGATAAAGTGGTGCCTCGTACTCGACGGCAATAGGTTCATGCTCAACGCTGTAAGTGCATTTATTGCTGAATAAGCGCTGCGTGATGTCCTCTGTTTTTTGATCAAGGGCGGCTGTAAGTTCCGGCACCTCACGTAGTAAGGAGCAAAAATCCAATACCTCCTGCACCGCACGCATAATCACTTCATTCTTGCGCGCCACCAGTTGTTCCGCCTCTCGCAGAATGGTTCGTTCTTTCTCTTCATCTGCGGTAAATCGCGCATGGATAGCGCGGGCTATTTGAAGGAAACGCGGGACTTTTGGCGCATTTACTTCCTCATCATCATCCTCAAAGGCGGATATCGGAATTTCGCCATGCTGCCCTTGCTCTTTGTTTTTACCGGTATTTCTGCATAATGAAATCATGGTCATTCCTTTCTATTTTTTTAAATTGTTATAGAGTGTTTGCACCATTTCATTGTAGGTTTTGCGTAAGTGGGCGGGTTCAAGAATTTCCGCGTGTCCCTCCCATGTCATGACGTACCAGCACATCTCCTTAACGCCGCCCGCCTTGAAACGCACTATGATCGAGCCATCAGGCTGATCCTCGATCTTCTGCGACGGATGGAAATGATGATCCCTCACGCCGTCAGCGACTTCGGCTGAAAACCGCCATGCGACATCGTATGGTTCTTCCTGGAAAACACCGAAGGAACGCTCGGCATATTCTATGAGGTCAAAACTAGGGTCTTTGCGGAATGGCGCGTGAATCAAGGTGATATCGGAGATGTTCGGCAGGCTGAATGAACGCAGGCCTTTTCCGTCCTCGCACCAGGCTATCAGATAATGGCGCAAGCCATACACGAAGCCATAAGGATGCACCACGCGCTCGGTGACATCGCCTTTGACACGGCCATGATAGGTAATGCGGACTTTGCAAAATCCTTTAATAGCCTCGCGCAGGATATAAAGTACATGCGGGTTGATACGCGGGCGCGGCCCTGGGCGCATAGCGTGACCTTCCGCCTCCAGCAATGCCTCTAGGTCGGTTTCTATGCTGGCGGCACTCTCCGGCCGCAAACGGCCTTTGATTTTCAGCCAGAGCCGGTCAAGGTTTTCGGCGTGCTGCGTCAGCCCTTCTTTTTTCAGCAGTTCGATGCCGGTTTTCATCTCGGTGAGATCTTCGGCGGAAATCTGAATAAGCCCAGCCATCGCACTCGGCGGCAACTTCCACCGTTTGGTTTTTCCGTCATGGCGTATCTCTTCAACGTGCGGGAAAAGCTGCAATAACGCATCGCGCATCCGTTCCGCCGTCCGGCGGCCGACTTCGAATTCCTCTTGAATCTCCTGCAGGCCGACACCCTCCGTTGATGCCTGCATCATGAGGGCAAGTTTCAGTAACTGTTCAGTTCGTTCCATTCTCATGTGGCTAACTCCTTATGTTTGCCACGTTATACCATACACACGTCAAATGTGGACGCATATCTTTCCAGCCATTTTCTGATACGTCCGATTTTGACGTACATCTCCTGTATTGAGAGAATCCAATCATAAATGGGAGAAACATATGCAAAGCAATAAATTAGCCGATAAGTGGGGCTGGACGCCGCTTCATCAAGCAGCAAACACAGGTGATGTGCAGGCTGTGTCCGCATTCATAGAGGAAGGCGCTGACATAAATGCCATGACTGACCTGGGAGAAACACCGCTCCATAGGGCAGCAACCAAAAGCCATAAGGCAATAGTGGAGCAGCTGATCAAGGCGGGATGCACCGTTGATGCCCACGCGATTTATAAAGAAACCGCCCTGCATCGTGCTGCCTATGAACCATATCCTGAAATTGTAAAAATGCTATTGGACGCGGGTGCGAATATCCTTGAAGTAGATGACCAGCTAAAAACGCCATTGCACTGTGCAGCCGGTTTTGCAAATGCCGAGGTCTTGGAGCTATTGCTCAAATCTGGCGCAGACGTTTTTGCAAAAAATATCGATGATGAAACGCCCAGGGACTATGCGGAACGCAATGGCAACCTTGAAAACGCTGCTCTCCTGCAAGCATGTGAGATTGTAAAATGATGCACGTCTAAAATGGACGTATTCGGATTTACGCAATTTTAAGCACGACCACATTTGGCGTGTGACTCGTTTATGGGTTGATGACTAACCCTAACCACGAGGAATTTATGAAAAACACAAAATTGCTTTATACTGCCGCGCTGTGCTTAAGTTTATCTGCCTGCATATCAGCACAGGATCACCGCAAGGCTGTCAGTGATGACAGTGGCGACAAGCTAACAGTAGGCACTGTTCAGAAAGAAATCCGCGTCGGCATGTCAGGCGCCGATGTAGCAGGTGTCCTCGGATCACCGAATATCGTGACGACCGACGAGAATCACCGCGAATCATGGATTTACGACAAGATATCGACCGAAAAAGCCTATTCCACCAGCTCGGCTGGCGTGAGTGCGCTGATACTCGGTGGCGCACCTATAGGCGCTACGGTGGCGGGTGGTGGGCTTGGTGGCGGATACTCCAGCGGCGCAGGTGCCAGCTCAACTACACAGAAAACGCTTACCGTCATTATCAAGTTCGATAAATCTGGCAAGGTGCGCGATTTTGCATACCACACATCTACTTTCTGAGGAGAAAATTATGTTAAGGAAATCCCTCTGCTTACTCCTAGCCACCTCAATGGTGGTTTCCGGATGTGCTCAAAAAATTCCGAAAGAAGCGCTGGAGCTTAAGCCGGAGAGCATGCAGCTTCGGCTATTGCAAACACGATCCTTCGAAACGAAAGACGAAAAAAAACTGCTTAATGCCGGTGCCGGTGTGCTGCAAGATTTGGGATTTAACATTGACGAGTCGGAGACCAAGCTCGGCGTGATCGTGGGGTCGAAGGATCGTGATGCCGTCGAAGCTGGTCAGGTTGCTGGTGCCGTGGTTATGGCGGTTTTATTCCGAGTGAATATGTCGGTCGATAAGAACCAGAAAATCCGAGCATCAGTGGTCACAAGACCGAACGGTAATAAAACTAATCTGCGTGTGACCTTCCAGCGCATTGTCTGGAATACGCAAGGCCAAGTTTCCAAAACGGAAAGCATCGAAGATGCCAAAATTTATCAGCAGTTCTTTGAAAAACTTTCCAAATCCGTCTTCCTCGAAGCCAACGAAATTTAACTCGGAGCAAAAATATGAAAAAGATAATTGTAATGGCACTACTCGCGTTGTCACTGACTGCCTGCAACGCACAGATGAACTCAAAAAGCCAGGTGATGGGCGCGGACACATCGCAGGTAGCGTTGCGGTCGATCCAGACCAGGGCGTTTGATACCACCGATCAAAAGAAAACCATACGCACGGTCATCGCCACGCTGCAGGATTTGGGATTCGTCATCGATAAGGCAGACGAAAACCTCGGTACGGTTAGTGGCACCAAGCTCAATGGCTATGCCCTTCGTATGAGCGTCACCGTCCGCCCTCATGGACAGAAACAGACCTCGGTGCGCGCCAATGCGCAATACAACGTCACCGCCGTGGAAGACCCAGAGCCATACCAGCAGTTCTTCACCGCTTTGGAAAAGTCCATGTTTTTAACAGCCCACGATGTTGACTAATCAGCTCAGAGTTTCTTTGACTTTCCCTTAAATTCCTTTATTTTCGCACCATAAATTAAGCATGGCCGCAGACAATTTATGGAATCAGATATTCTTACAATCCGGGAAGTTGCTGAATATCTAAAGCTCAATGAAAAAACCGCCTATCGCTTTGCAGCCGAAGGTAAGATACCAGGCTTCAAGGTAGGCGGCGCATGGCGTTTTCGCAAACGCGATATCGATAAATGGATAGAGAAACAGGGAAATAAAAAGAAGTGAGTATGGCAAAATCCAGCGATCTAAGATTTTTTACAAATACTGAGAGTGATTCACTCTATCAGCGCTTTCTCTCCACAATGAAGGATGCGCAGAACTTTGATATATTAGTTGGCTATTTCCGTACCAGCGGCTTTTTCCGTCTGTACAAGCAGATCGAAAAAATTGAAAAGGTGAGAATTTTAATTGGCCTTAATACTGACCGTAAAAGTTTTGAACTGTTCGATGAAGCAACCCACCAAGGTGCTCTCGATCTGGAATCGCATAAAAAATGTAGGGAAATTTATGCTCATACCCTAATCGACGAAATGGAAACAACCGAAGACTCTCATGCGGTGGAGATAGCTGCTCAAAAATTTATTGAGTTTATCCAATCAAAGAAATTGGAACTTCGCGCCCATCCCAGCCGTAATCTGCATGCGAAAGTATATATCACTCGTTTTCATGACGATGATCGTGATTTTGGCCGTGTTGTTACCGGCTCAAGTAATTTTTCTGAAAATGGGCTTATTGCCCAGCGCGAGTTCAATGTGGAACTTAAAGACCGGCCCGATGTTGAATATGCCCTAGAGCGATTTGAGGAGTTGTGGGCAGAAGGTGTCGATATCTCCGATGAATATATTGACACGATCCGCGACAAAACCTGGCTTAATGACCGTATCACACCCTACCAGATATACTTAAAGTTTCTTTACGAGTATTTTAAAGAAGATATCAACATTGAGGAAGAGCTGGAGTTTAGTTTACCCGACGGCTTCATGGATCTGGCCTACCAAAAACAGGCGGTGGTATCGGCCAGGAAAATTCTCGATACCTATAACGGCGTTTTTCTCTCGGATGTGGTAGGTCTCGGCAAAACCTTTATTACAGCGCTATTACTTCAAAAACTGCCCGCAGGCCGAAAGCTGGTCATATGCCCTCCGGTGCTGGCGGATTACTGGCGTGAAACCCTCCACCAGTTTTATGTGCCTGGCTTTGATATTGAGTCGCTTGGAAAGCTAGATCGCATCCTTGAGCGCGGGGTTGATAAATATACATACATTATTGTTGACGAGGCTCACCGTTTCCGGAACGAGCTAACCAGCGGCTATGAGACGCTACACAAAATCTGCCGCAATAAAAAAGTTATCCTCGTCTCTGCGACACCGCTGAATAACAAACTGGAAGATATAAAAACACAAATTAAATTATTCCAGCCTGCAAAAAACAGCACCATACCCGGCGTACAGAACATAGATAATTTCTTTAAAGCCCAGCAGAAAGAGCTGGATCAATATGAGAAGGGAACACCTGAATATCTCGATGCCGTAAAAAGAACATCTGAGAGAGTGCGAGACAAAGTGCTCAAACACATAATGGTACGCCGTACCCGGTCAGAAATTAGAAACTTCTTTAGTGAAGATATTTCTAAACAGGGATTGAAGTTCCCTGATATGGCGGAACCACAGCGCATTGTCTATGAATTCGACAGCAAAACGGAACAGGCATTTAACCAAACTATCGACCTGCTTAAAAACTTCTCATATGCCCGCTATACACCTCTGCTTTATCTTAAGAAACAGCTGAGTGAATTTGATTTGCAGTCGCAGCGCAACGTTGGCGGGTTTATGAAGGGCATTTTGGTAAAACGTCTGGAAAGCAGCTTTTATGCATTTAAAAAATCGCTTGATCGCTTTATCCGCTCCTATGAGCGGTTCATCGGTATGTATGATGACGGCACCGTTTGGATAAGTAATAAAGTAGATGTTTTTGAGTTATTAGATGCTGATGATGAAGGAAAGCTGCAATCTTTAGTCGAAGAAGATAGAGCGCAAAAATATCAATCCGCAGATTTCCTTCCTGACTATAAAACCAAATTGCAACATGATCTCGAAATACTGAAGCGCATTGCAAAATTGTGGCAAGCTATAGACGCAGACCCAAAGGCCGACTACTTCATAAATGAACTGAAGAATAATCGCATACTTGCCGGTCAGAAGGTTCTGGTATTTAGCGAATCCAAAGAAACGGTGGATTATTTGCAGGATAGGCTAAATAAGCATTTTCCCGGTACGGTGCTATCCTATTCAAGCCAGGGAGGTGCTTATGATGGCACTGCCCACCAGGGCGAATTCCTGCGTGAATTAATCAAAGCCAATTATCAACCCAAATATCCCAATCCCAAGGACAACGTGCATATCCTGCTGACTACGGACGTGCTGGCTGAAGGCATTAACCTTCATCGCTCTAATATTATCATAAATTATGACCTTCCTTGGAATCCCACACGAGTCCTGCAGCGCGTCGGCCGCGTTAATCGTATCGGCACGGCGCATGACAAGGTATTTGTTTTTAATATTTTCCCCACCGCCCATTCCGAAGCGCATTTAGGCCTGGAAAACAATATTAAAGGAAAAATTCAAGCCTTTCATAATACGCTTGGCGAGGATGCAAAATATCTCAGTGACGACGAAGAATTATCCACACACGAGCTTTTCGGAGAACGGCTCTATCGCAAATTAAATGATAAGCAAACTTTTGAGGGCGAAGAAGAAGTTGATTCGGAACTCCGATACCTAAAGGTAATTCGGACAGTACGGGATAAAAATGCCGATCTCTTTGCCAAGATAAAGAGCCTACCAAAGAAAGCGCGCTCAGGACGTCTATTGCCGGAGAACCTTGCGCAAAATGCTGATCGCTTGCTGACGTTTTTCCGCAAGGGTCGCCTGAAGAAATTTATCCTTGCGGATAAAACCAGCCCTATCGAACTTACCTTTTTAGAGGCAGCCCACCTGTATGAATGTGCGCCCGATACTCCGGCGTATGCAATACCGAAGGAATATTTTGAGTTTTTGCAGGTCAACAAAGATTATCTCAGTGAAATTACGGGAGATGAGAGCATTGATATGCAGGCTGGCGGAGGTGGATCGTCTAACGAAGCTCAAATTCTTAAAACCATCAAAGCTGTCATCGGAAAATTCAAGGGATTTACTGACGATGACGAGGAATATCTCAAAATGGTGCGGGCAGCACTTGAGAACGGCACCATCCCGCGCAATACCAGCAAGCGCATCAAACAAGCTATGGAGAAAAACCTTACGCCATTAAATGTCCTGCAAGTATTACGCAATCATATTTCTTATGATGATCTCTACATTGATAGCCACAAGCCAAAGGAACAGGCAATACGTGAGGTCATACTGTCCGAATATTTGGCAGGTAGTGAGGCATGAAAAAGCCGGAAGCCGAGAAATTAGTTAATGATACCTTCACACATCCCTATGATGAGGAACGCTTCCGGCTATTTATTAATAATCTATTTCATGATTATGAGCGACTGACTGAAAAAGCATCGAGCGGTCAATATATCCCCGAAGCGTTCCAGGACGGCATTTTATCTTATAAACGACTTGCTAAATTCAACGATCCAGAGGGTATGGAGGTAGATGTTCTGGCGGTTAAATTGCCTGGCCGCAGAACTTTGGAAAACGCGCGCACGATGCAGCGTAATTTTATAGCCCGCTATTTGAATGGTAGTCGCGGAGGCACTCTGAAAGATGCAGCCTTAGTTGCCTTCTATTCCGATGACTCTGAGGACTGGCGTTTTTCTCTGGTTCGGATGGATTATAAACTTGATGAGGAAAAACAAAAAGTTCACAAGGAATTGACACCTGCCCGGCGCTATTCATTCCTAGTTGGTCGCAGCGAAGGCACGCATACGGCACGTCGTCAGCTGATCCCCGTTCTTGTTTCCTCCACGGAAACCACACTGGCCGAGCTGGAGACGGCATTTAATATTGAAACCGTTACCAAAGAATTTTTTGAGAAATACAAGGCACTCTACCTAAGCCTTAAAAATGCGCTCGACCAGCATCTAAAGAAAGATACAAAAACTAAAACTGAATTTGAAGCCAAAGCCATCAAAACGGAGGATTTCGCCAAGCGCCTACTTGGTCAAATCGTTTTCCTATATTTCTTACAAAAGAAAGGCTGGCTTGGCGTAGCTAAAGGCCAGGCGTGGGGTTCGGGGCCGAAAGATTTTTTGCAAACGCTCTACCGTGGCGAGTATGGCAGCTATGATAATTTCTTTAATGATGTGCTAGAGCCGCTGTTTTACGAGGCCTTGGCCACCGAGCGCACTGATAACTTCTATCAGCGATTTAACTGCCGCATCCCTTTCTTGAACGGCGGCTTGTTTGAACCTATCCACTACTATGATTGGGTAAACACTGACATTTTGCTCGATAACGCCATTTTCAAAGAAATATATGAGGTGTTTGACCTCTATAATTTCACGGTACGTGAGGACGAGCCACTCGATAAGGAAGTCGCAGTTGACCCTGAAATGTTGGGTAAAGTATTTGAGAATCTGATTCCTGAGAATGAGCGCAAAGGTAGCGGCACTTACTACACCCCCCGCGAGATCGTTCATTATATGTGTCAGGAGAGCCTGATCAATTACCTGGATGCCAAACTGAACATTGAAAGCCGTCCTGTAGAAGAGCGTGGCCAGCAAAGTCTAATACCTGATATGAGTAAAACTGATCTGCTCACCAAGTTTGAGGATGTCTATGTGCCTGTGGTGCCGCATGAGGATTTGGCTGAGTTTATTTATCACGGTGACGTCGCGCAGGAGCATGATGCTACAGCAGAGATTAAAAATCAGCGGGAAAATTATAAGGGTGATTATCAGCACAAAATCCCTGAAAGCGTCCGCAATTATGCCCAGCAAATTGATGATGCGCTGGCCAGCGTAAAAATTTGCGATCCGGCTATCGGTTCCGGCGCATTCCCCGTAGGCGTTATGAATGAGATTGTCCGTGCACGAAGGGCTCTTAATGCGTATTTGGGGCTTGATGGCCGCAGCCCTTACGACTTCAAACGTCATGCCATTCAGGAATCCATATATGGTGTGGATTTAGAGCCTTCTGCCGTCGATATTGCTAAGTTGCGGCTCTGGCTCTCGCTAGTGGTGGATGAAGATGATTTCGGTACCATTAAGCCGCTTCCTAACTTGGAATATAAAATTGTTTCTGGAAACTCATTATTAGGTGTCGAGAAAAACCTGCTTAACAATCACCATTTTGCCGAACTAGAAAAATTGAAAGACCAATATTTTGATGAAACTCGCCCATCAGAAAAAACAGACTAAAATTACGAATTGAGTCCATTATTGGTGAATTGTTAGAACAGAATAGCAGATTTAGTTTTGAAATTTGTTTCAGTGAAGTTTTTAGGAAACATGGAGGATTTGACATTTCCATTGCAAACCCACCCTATGTGTTTGCGCGAGAAAGTAAAGAAAAAGGTATAAGCTCTAAAGACAAAGAGCATTTTTATAAGCACTTCACACTCGCAGAATATCAAGTAAACTTGTACCCGCTATTTATTGAGCTATCTACAAATACACTGAAACGCAATGGTACATTGTGCTACATCACGCCTAATAATTGGATGACAATAAATACCAATACTAAACTTCGTAAGTTAATATTGGATCAGTCTGATGTAACCATTGTCAATTTTTACGCGAAGGTATTTGAGTCTGCAAATGTTGATAGCTCGATCATAATTTTTCGCAAAGGCGATGTAAATCCTCACGTTGATCTTTATGAATATCAGACTGGTTTCAACTTGATAGTGCGGCAGAAAACCCAGCATTTCAAGAACGATAGATTGATGATAATAAATATTGAATCTCTGAAAACTGCATCATCACTTCCTTTACTTAAAAAAATTGAGGCCTGCTCGGAACGACTATCAAATATAGCCTTAGTAAAAGCAGGACTACAGGCTTATGAAATTGGAAAGGGTAACCCTGCTCAAACAAAGGCAATGAAAGATTCTAGGATTTATCACTCAAAATCAAAAGTGGATAATTCTTATTTAGAATATTTAGATGGGAAGGATGTCTGTAGATACTACTCTACATGGGGCGGAGAATTCCTGAAGTATGGTGATAATCTTGCTTCTCCGAGAAAAATGGGGCTTTTTGACACTAAACGCATTTTGGTGCGGCAAATACCCTCAAAACCTCCCTATTGTATAAATGCCTGCTATCTTGAGAACAGCGTTCTTAATGATCGCAACTCAATGAATGTCGTAAACATCAGAGTCGATCCTCATTACCTGCTTGGAGTATTAAATTCAAAAGCTATATCGTATTGGTTCATTCATAAATTTGGTAAACTTCAACGAGGCCTTTTCCCTCAATTTAAAATCAATGAACTTCAAGATTTTCCTGTTCCCAAGGTAGATAATGCTTTGGTGAAGAATCAAATTTCTAAATTTGCCAAAAGCCTAAGAGGCATACTTGAAAAAAATGGAAGTAAAGCAAGTTCTGAGGCAGAGGCTCAATCCTTAAACAGAAAAATCGACCAACTCGTTTACCAATTATACGATCTTACGCCGGAAGAAATCGCCATCGTTGAGCAGGCTGTGCTGTAGGTCATCATATGAACGTCTATATCGCAAATTTTGGACGTGGGAATTATGAATGGCCGCTTTGCTATGAGCGCAACACTGTTGCAACAATGATTCATGCGGATACTAAGCCGTTTTATGATGCAGGTAATCGAAGAGGGTTTATCGACTGGTGCATCGCCTACCGCAAGGCCGCCAGCGGCTTAACACCCACCCGCGCCGTTGCCTCGCGCTGGTATGGTGCAATGGAAACCGTTGAAAATACCGCAGGTGATATTTGGCTTCACCGCGCCGATGACAAACTGTGGTGGACAACTTCCAGAAACGATGCTGCCCTATGGGAACTAAAACCATCACAAGACCCCATGCAGCAAGGCGCAATGACCTATGTATGCCACAAGCCCTGTGATCCTTGGTCGAATCATAATCGCAAAGGCAATCGTCTTGAATGGAATGCGTTGCATCCCAAAGCCAAGCATTTTCTGTTCACCGAAGGAACGCTGCAAAAATTATCGGATGATAATGCAGCTTATGCGCTGGCTCTGTTAGAGGGTGATGATCTAATCGCTTGGGAATCAAAATCGGCTTGGAAAGCAAGCATAGAGCGCTCTAAACGCAATCCTGGTGTTATATATAATCCTTGGCAAAAAACCGTCTGGGCGATTGTGGAAGCGGTTAAAAACACCGTCAATAATTCAAATGGCCAGCTGGCTGAGCGCACAGTAAAAAATAAGGAATTGCGCTTTAATGAAGAGGAATTGAAAGCGCATATCGAGGCGCTACGGGAATCACAGGAAGGCCTGTGCGCTATCACAGGTATTGCGCTGCAATTTGTCGGAGAGGCAGAAGATAGCGAAATGATCTATTCGTTAGATAGGATTGATAGCGACGGCCATTATGAAGCTGGTAACCTGCAACTGGTTTGTCGCTTCATCAACCGCTGGAAAAACGATAGTGACGATGGTGAATTTCGCTGCCTTATAAATACAATAAAAGAGGCTGTGTGATGGATAAAAAAGGCATCATCCAAGAGCACAGCAAAATCAAACTAGAACTCTACCGACTTTACTTAGAGCTTTACCTAACAGTTTTGCTCAATTCAGGGCGTTTTAGTGAAGTTTTTGTGCATGACATATTTGCAGGTAGCGGAAAATCTGCAAATGATGAAAAAGGCAGTTCCTTGTTAGCGGCCGTAGAAATACAAAAAATTCGCGGCAAATTTCCTAACATTCCAGTTACTCTGAGACTGAATGAAAAATGCCAGGAAAAATTTACGCGTCTAAAAGACTTGCTAACGCCATTTGCTTTTGCGACATCCTTTAATTTGGATGCCAATGATTATATTCAACAATGGAATATGCCAGCGGGGAGCCATAATTTATTCTTCATCGACCCTCATGGTTATACGCAGGTATCGATAGACAATCTGAAGAGTCTATTTTCGATGGAGAGATGTGATTTTCTCATATTTGTCCCGATATACCATATTTATCGTTTTCTTAGAAAAGAGGAGGACGCGGAGCAGCTAAAGCCTATAGCAAATTTTCTGCATGATCTCAGTATTGGTGAAGCCGATGCTATAAAGGCAAACAGCGTGGAAGAATTTACGGAACTGGTAATGGATGCACTTCAGCATATCTCCGGTACCGAATGGATTTATAAGGAGATGATCGAGAATCGTACACACAACAGTAAATATTGTCTCATTTATATTACTCGGAACATCCTGGGAGCAGAAAAATTTCTGGAGGCGCAATATCAGCTAAAAGAAAAACTTAAAGCAAATGAAGCTCAAGCAGAATTTGATTTTGTCGAAGACTTGGAGAAACGTTCTATTCTTGATTTTATTGAACGTGAAAGACTATACGATAACGTTAATCTTTATAAGATCGGGATTCAGGTGGGGCTTCTCCCTAAACAATTAAATAATGAGCTGAAAAGCCTTGAAAATAATGCTATGGTGGCGATAACACCATATAAAGATAAAGAACGAAAGAAAAAGGGATTCTATATAAATTATAAAAATTATAAAGCTCAGGACAGCATCGTGTCCATAATGTTCAAAAGAGGATAACATGGCACAATCTTCAATAGAATGGACAGAACAAACATGGAATCCGGTCACAGGATGCACTAAAATTAGTCCTGGCTGTAAGTTTTGTTACGCTGAAAAATTTGCAAAACGCCTACAGGCAATGGGTACAGAGAATTATAGAAATGGGTTCAAGCTTACACTTCATCCACATATGCTTAATAAGCCTTTGGAATGGAAAAAACCGTCAGTCATCTTTGTAAATTCCATGAGCGATCTATTTCATAATGATGTGCCAGAGGATTTTATCCTTGCCGTATTTAAAACTATGAATAAAGCGCACTGGCACCAATTTCAAATCCTCACTAAGCGGCCTGAAAGGGTCTTAGACATGAATAAAAAACTATGTTGGACGTCAAATATCTGGATGGGTACTAGCGTCGAAAATTCGGATTATACGGATAGAATTGATGTGCTTCGGAAAACCTCGGCAAAAATTAAATTTCTATCGCTAGAGCCGTTGCTTGGTGCTTTGCCAAATCTTAATCTTAAGAAAATAAATTGGGTAATTGTCGGGGGAGAATCTGGATTAAAGGCACGTCCTATGAAGCCTGAATGGGTAGTTGAGATTCAAGAGCAATGTGATGAAGCCGACGTACCATTCTTTTTCAAGCAATGGGGTGGAAAGAATAAGAAACAAGCTGGCCGTACACTTAACGGGCGCACTTGGGATGAAATGCCGCAAGCTATAGTGGCTGCTTAAGTAGTATGCGCGCCGATGTGCTATTGCAAATCGAAAGCTCCAATTCCTTATAAGTGACAGCAATAAAAAAGCCCCGCCAAAACGACGGGGCTTTGCAGGTTGATTCGCTGAATACTTCTTTATGATTTCTTCCCATTCATTTCCTGCACCTTTTCAACGGTGCGCAACGTGCCAAGGCCAAGTAGCCCCATCAGCGTGGTATTAAGCGTCGCCGTGTCAAAATCCGGCAGCGGGAAACTATGTCCGCAGGCTGCCATGACAAAGGCCAGGAACGGCTGGAAAATAAGATGGTATGCGAAAGCCAAGCCGCACACCCAGCCAATGAACGGTCGCCAGCCTGAAACAAATATATTCTCATTTCCCGCCTCCTGTTGATCAACGGCGATCTGTGCCTGCGCCAGCTGGTCGTCCAGCTGCGTCGCCTGCAGCATGTACTGTGCGCGCTCCTCTGCCTGCTTTTCCTTGTCGGGAAATGCGCGGTCGATCAGATCCGTCGCCAGCCCGGCGACGGCGCCGATGCCGGTATTTATGATGCTTGTGTCCATTGCACTGCTCCTATCAAAGTATTAAGAAAGCGTTTCTTCCAGCCACGCTTGAAGGTCGGGTAATTGGAGAGCGTGGCGGAGAATTCATCGCGCGCGAGGGTGATATCGCGGGCGGCGCTTATCGGGTCGGAAACCCGCGCCACGGCGCCGAGGGTTTGCTGCCCCAGCACTCCGTCAGCCGGGAGTGACAACGCTCCCTGCAGCCATTTTATGGCCATATGCGCGCCGTGATTGACCGCGCAGTCAAAAAACACCCAGCCGACCGCCCACGGCATCGTGTCACATTGATGTGCACCCCAATAATCCCGCTGGTAGATCGCCTTGGCATCGTCCTCGGTCAGCCCGGCGATATCGATATCGGGGTAAGCGCGCTTGCTGATGCCGTATTTGGTTTCACCGCCGGGATCGTCCGGATTATTGACATAGCCGCCGCCCGGCATACCGTTCACCTCGTTGACCATCAGCAGTTCAAATGCTTTATCGAAGTTCATAGGACTTTCCTTCCCACCAGAATGAACATTTCCAGCAGCATCCCGCCCATCGCCATCACCAGCGTGGAGAGCATCCACCACATGACGCGCTCGATGCGGTCGAGGCGCAGCGACAGCGATTTGTAACGCTCTGAGCAGACAGCAACATGCACTTCGAGTTTTTCAGCTTCGATTTCTTCAAGCATAACTTCTCCTTTTCCGGTGGTTGCCCACAGGTTTGGTTAACGGGATTATCAATTGATTGATGATCAGGTGGCGATGATCAGCAGGCCGCCGCCGACCGAGGGGCCGGAATCCAGCGCACCGCCGTTATGCCTGATTACTTCGACTGCCATCTGGCTGAAACGCAAAGCCGCGCCCGATGGTCGCTGCACCACTTCGATGGCCAGCTGCGTAACCCGCTGCACCGGGCTGCTCGGCCTCTGCACCACTTCCACAGCCAGCTGCGTGACGCGCTGGGTCGGGTTATCGGGCTTCTGTAGCGCTTCGGTGGCGACTTGAGTAACGCGGATACTCATGAGATTACCTTATAGCCGAATTCAGAGCCGTTGATCTGCGATGTTGTCCAGGCGGCTGAAGTATTGGGATTCTGCTCCCATATCTGCCGGTAATCGAAATAGCTGTTTCCGATGGGCATCGTCGCGCCGACAAAGTCGGTGGCGCTTATCCGCGCCAAGCCAGCCATAGAGCGCGCACCGGCATCGTCTTTTCGCGCCAGAAGATTTTCCTGAACACCTAAAATTGAACCCGATATGGCGCCGAGAGTGGCGCAGCCGAACGAGTCGATATTTCCCGCCGTGGCGCTGTAATTGTAACTGGAATCGCTATCGAAAGGCGTTTCATCGACATTGATATAATTATGGGAATCACCCTGCGTGGTAAACTGCGCGTAATTACCGGCCGCATTGGGCATGACGGTATCGACCCGGCAATCTCCAAGATAGGTGTTGTTCAATGAACCGTTGCCATCGCAGATATAAACGTCATGGAAGGCGCTACCCGTTGTCCGACCAGTTATTTTGAAGCTATTGGCGCTGGCCACTCCCGTATTATTCGTATTGCCGGTATAAGTCGCCCATACCGCTTCGTTCACCCGCAGTTCAAACAAGCCTCCGCTGGAGGCTATCGTCATTTTGAATTCGAGATAATACCAGGTGTTTAGAGAAAGCGCCGCCGAAGATGTGGCGAGCACCGTCCCGTATTGACCGCCGCGTAAAAGCTGCAGATTACTGCCGCTCGTAATAACGGCTGTCAGCTGATTGCTTCCGCTTCCGTCATTAACGTTAAGAATTGGCCCTGACTCGGTGCCGAGGATTTGAAACGCAAAGCCCAAAATCCAGGTCGATTGGGTATCCAGCGTCATCGTCACCGAATCGAAAGCTGTGCGGAATTTCAGCGCCGTGGTTCCCGAACGGCGACCGGTCATGGTCGTGATGCCGCTGGAACCGCCGCTGTCGCTATAGGCGGTATATTTGCTGCCGAGCTGAGAGGGAATCGTATAGTGCTGCATGCCGTCGATGAAACGTAAAGTCATAATTTTCTCCTATTTAACGTGTACCGGCCAGAACGAGAGCGATATCCGCCAAGGTTGTGTCAGCGGTGGCTGGCGCGACAACGGTCAGAACATCGCCTGGCGAAAAGCTCATCGCCGCAACCGCCGTAAAGGTCGCTGAACTGGCTGCCGCTGCGAATACGAATGTGCCGAATAGCGTCCCGTTTTTTTTCAGCGAAAAGGTGGTGCTGGCCGTTGCGGCCGTATTGGCTATGGCGCGGCTGTTGGTCATCCCAACCGGGAAACCGACCGCGCGCGGCATGGGATAGCGCAGCAGCACGGCATTCGCAGCCGGTATTCCGGCCACGTTGCATCCTATGTCGTAAGGACTGCTGGAAGTCGTTGACGCCGCCGCCACGATTTTTAAATGCGTGCCGTCGCAATATAACAGCTTAAGATCGCCGGGATTAAACACGATCGGCGTGCCGGACGGCACATACACATTGAGCGCGAAGCCGCCGGAGGTATCGTTTTCGATCAGAATCAGCTTGGCATGTACCGGCACGATGATCGCGCGCGCCGCCGTGAGCGTGCCGGTAAAGCTCAGATACATATTACCGAGCATTTGCGCATCGGTGAGCGTCGTATCGGCATCCGTCATGGCAATGGTAGTGGGCTGGCACAGGGCTTGATCAAGCCCATCGAAAGCGTCATTCGCCGTTACTTACTTCTGCGATTGGCTGGCGACGATGTGGGTAAGTAAAAGATTGGGAGTACTTGTCATAGTGTCACTTTCGCTGGTTCGCCCCGCCCGATGACGGAGTTAAGCTGATAGATGGCCACCGCTAACGAAGATTGCGGTGAACCGAAATCGGTTGTCTGCTGGGCGGCGCTATAGGCAACGGTGGGCGATGATGCCGGAAACGTGCGCACCACCGTGGTGCCGTTCAGGATATCGATGGAGTAGGCTTCAGTATCCTCAAACAGCGGTACATCGGTATTATCGACCCATTCGCCGTACCAGCGCGTGCGCCGGAACCAGTTGATGGTGAGGTTATGGCTGCCATCGCGCGTACCAGTGACCTGCACCGGTGAAAAACAACGCATGCTGCGGCCTTGAAATGCCAACGGCAGCGAGGGCGCGTCATCGAAATTACCGCCAGCAGGCACACCCTTGTAATAAGAGGTATGGCTGATCTCCGTCGAAGGCAGCGGCATGCGGTATAGGCCGGTGGATGACAGCACCACGAATGATTCGCCGATCTGATGCCCTGCTGTGGCGGATTCGGTGCCGCGCCTACCGCGCAGCAGCCCTGATAACTGGTACAGATTGCTTGAAATCATGGTGGCGGTCTGCCACTGGATCATTTCATCGCCCAGCATCGCCACGTTATTCCAGTTCAGCACATCCAGCGCCGATATGCTGCTCAATGTTCCTTGGCCAAGCGCGATCTGCACCGTATTGGCATTATCCCATACAGTCGGGCGTGCGCAATCGCCGAGGACGGTTTCCGCCCAGCCGAAAGCCGGGCCTTCCGTGCCGGTGCCGACCGTCACCCATGCCAGTTCATCCGGCGCGCGGTAAAGCGTGGCGCTGGCCACGCCGTTACGCAGGCCGAAGGCATAATAAAGCCCAACGCTGTCATCGCCCAGCACCAGCATCGGCAAATCTAGCAGAAACAGGCTGAGCGGCCCGTTAAGCGTTATCGGAATGGCGGGGAGCGCCACGCTGGTGCCGGTCGCGCTCGAAGCATAGGCATAATCATCTTCGGCCACAGCCTGACAGGCGACGATATTGTTGGCGCCGAAATCGACCTGGTTCAGCCGCACCGTGAATACCGCATCGGTGGTATCGACAAGGATCACATCGGTTGGATCGAGCCGCAAATGCGACGGCGGCAGGTTGAAACTGAAACTGTTGCGCTCGATCCATGCGTTTTTAAGGGTGCGTTGCGCCACCTGCGCAGCTTCCGCAGCGGAGAGTACGATGGAAAGCTGTACGGTTTGCAAATCCTTGGTGCCGACGGCGGTTGCGATGCGCGTGGCGTGCTGCGTGTTGGCCTCGTAATAGCGGGCGGGATCGATATAGGTAAGATCAATGCGCAGCGGCAGTTCGATGTCCTGTTTACGGGTTTCGTCGCAGCGCAGCGGCAGGTTGCCGCTGTTCATGTTATCCAGAGCGCCGAGATCGTCCGATGGAATGGTGGCGACCGGGCTTTGGCCGCGCTGCACGAAATTCAGTATGCCGTCGATTTCCACTGCGTCGATGAAGAAGGTGCCGAGCAGCGGCGCTATCGCATCGCGCGCCGTCATGCGGCTATTGACGATATAGCCCCGCAACGCCTGGCTGACGCCGCTGGTTACGATATCGGTCGACTCCAGCCCGGCTTTAAGGCACAGATCGGAAAGCACATTGGCAAGATCCGCCGTATCGTTTCCGTAGCGTTCCAGCGGATATTTAATATCACCGGCATCGCTGATGACGATCATGCTGTTGGTGAATTTATCGTACACGCCGCCGAAATGCGTAGCATAGGTCGGCAGAAATGGGCCGAAATCGACGTCTTGTTCAACCCGCATGGCAACAAGATCGACTTTTGTCGCCGTGGTGCCTCCTCCTATCCATAATCTGCCATTGATCGGCAGATTATAATCGGCCTGCGCTCCGAACCCGCCTGGAATCGAAACACCATCGACATAGGCGACGAAACCGCTGTTCACGTCCCACTTGACGATGCGCTGCGATCCACCGAGCGTAAAATAAAGGTAGCCGGTATAATCGTCCCAAAATATCGTGCGCGGCACATCGAGTCCGCCTGTCCAGGCGGTAATGCTCCATGAGGTGAGATTGCCATTGGAATCAAGTCGGCGTATATGATCGCTGCCCGCCTGCCAGTAATTACCGTAAGGGTCGTCGCACATCGGCGCGCCGCCAGCCGGATAAAAGGGAAAAGAAGCGGTAAGGTCGATGATCAGATTGAAATCCAGATCGAAGACCTGGCGTGAATAATAGCAGAAGATTTTGTCCCGCCGCACCACGCCCGTCGTGCTGTAATTGATATCGCGCGGGGTCTGCGCGACCACCGCCAGGGTTTCCGGATGGCGTTTCACCAGCCGCACGCTGACGGCGTAGCTATCGGCCATGTGGTAGAAATAGCCCTGACTGTCGATGCCCTGCAGATTGGCGTAGGCCGCCGGAGCGACGGGCGCGGTAAGGAGCAGCTGGTCACTCACCAGATCGTATTTGTAAATAGTGGCGCCATCGGCGGTCAGGCCGATAAGCGTACCCCGCGCCGGATCGATCACCCCGCCATTGCGGTTCATACCGGTCAATGGCGGGAGAATCACGGCGTTGCATTGCAAACCGCCCGTCGCCACCACCTCGGCGCCGATATTGGGGATGCGGTTGGCGAAATCCGCCAGCTGCAGATCGGTGAATACCAGATAGACCATCCCGCGATACGCCGGAACATTGCCAGTGCCCAGGGCGATTTCCATCGTGCTGTCCGGTTCCTGGGTTTCCGTACCGGTATAGATGCGGATGACGCCGGGATATTTCTCGACGCTGCTGGTATTCGTGGCCGTGGCGTCGTAAATCAGCTTGGTATCCGCCCATATCCGGCGCACGGTGGAGGCAGGGCCGACGCAAAGCCCCACGGCGAACGATACCGAATAGCTGTAGGTCACCGATGTTCCGCCGCCGCCACCGCCGCCTTTTCCGCCGCGCTGGTGCTGCACATGCCGGGTTTCTTTAAGTGAAGTCGACCAGATGACGTTACCGGCGAAGCGCATCGTGCCGTAGACTATGGGTATCGCTTTGCCATAAGTTGAACTTTGCACCGACAGATCGCCTTGGCGCGCCCCTTCCTGGGTCGGCCCTTTCTGGCCGAAAAGAAGATTGCCGATAATGACGCCGCCCAGCCACCCCGCAGTGGCGCCGATGCCGATGGAGGACGTAAGCGCGGCACCGGCAAGGCCAAGGGCAAGTATCGCCATTTAGGGATTCTCCATAAAATAAGGATAGCGATACGCCGCGGTGATATGTTTCTGCCAGCGCTCGTCACAACGATGCTCAACGACTTTACCGACGCCGGAATAGCTGTGTATGATGCCGCGGTCAGTGATCAGCGCCACATGCTGCGGTTCCTTCGTCCAGGCCAGATACAGAATGTCGGCCAGCGTCGCCTCGTTCACCGATATCGGCACCAGATACGCCGCCAGCCCTTCGCGCATCTTTTTGCTGTCGGGCATGATGCGGTAATTAAGGAATGGCTGCGCCTTGGCGGATGTTTCGTCGTAATCGACCAGTTTCAGCGCCACGCCGACGCCTTTGATCAGTCCGATGCAATCGCAGGCGACGCCTTTCAGCGACGCCTGATGCTGAAAGGGCGTGCCTATCCATCCGCGGGCTTCCGCCACGGCGTCCATGCGTGTGATCGTCATTTTGAATCCGGGTAATTATAAACGATGTTGGTGCCGGGGATGTAAGGCTCCCCGCGAAAATTATCCCCGTTGGCGTAGCGGTTTTTGCAGGTGGCGAAGCTTTTGTCGCAGCCCGGCTGCAGGCTATAGGTATCGCCCACGGCGATGATACCCGGCACCGGCAGATAAAGCGTGAATGCTCCGCCCGTAAATGTGCCGACCTCAATTTTTCGCCCCACATTGGCGCCTCCTGTCCAGGTCACGAGGCCGCCATCCCAATAATCGGCGATTTCCGTGCGCGCGCTATCCGTGAAGCCATATCGGTTCGTTGCGGCGGTTACGGTGCCGGTTACGGTCAGGGCGGTAAGGTCGACCTTGCAGCGGGCATCGCCGAGATCGGCGCGGCAATCGGGCGTGAAAAGTTCCACGATCTGCTGCTGCAGCGCCTGCGTCATGCCGCGTAGTTCCGCCTTGAACACGGTATCCCGCAATTCGACATGGCCGATGGTGCCGCGCTTTAAAATGATCTGGCCTTGCGTTAAGTCCTGCCAGTTGACGAAGAAGATTTCGATTTCTGAGCCGTCCCACAGCCCGGCGCGCAGATCGTCCGCCGCCAGTGTATCACTATTGAGCGCGCTTTCGATATCGAGGTTATCGACCGATAGATCGGAAATGGTATGAATCGCCGAACGCGTATAACCGGTGCTGGCCTGATAAAGCTGGCCGCTGAACGTGATGTCCTGATCGTGATCGGTAAAACCGAGCACGACACCATCGCGGCGCGACACTTTCCAGCAGGTGGCAAGCGTGGTCGTCTCGCCTGCTATATGCCCGGCCATTGCTGTCGATGCGGATTTCATATCATACCCTGATTTCGATAATCGGAAGGTTTTGCCAATCGCTCTGGCTGACGTTCTGCAGCGTTGCGGCCATGCTGTCGGTATCGAAGCGCACCGGCACGTCGAACTGAAAATCGGCGGTGACGACGATGCCCACGCCGGGAGCGATGACGAAGGATAGAATGCCGGTAGTGGTATCGACCGACCAGCCGGAGGTTTGCACCACACCCGCCAGATAAGGCACCACGGTTCCGATAACCGGCTTTTTGATAATGCGTACTTCGCTTGCGGGGCCGGAGATATAACTTTTAACCAGCTGAAAATTTTTATTCGCGCCATCGCCGGTGCCGAGCGCCTGCGCAGTCGCCTGGTAATCCGACCAGTCCTTGAAACGGAAACCGTAAGCACGGCCTTTGCGCGCGCGGAAGAAGGCGATCAGCGTATCCAGCTGCGCCTGCTTTTTAAGGCCGGTCGCCACGTTCCATGCCAGGCGTGCCGCCGCCCACATCGAATTGCGCTGCTCGTAACCGGATGCCGTTCCCACCACGGCTGTGGAATATTGCGGCCCGCCCTGCGCGCCATAAGCGATATCGGTCGGAAACTGCACTTCGTGAAAGGTCATTACATATTCCTGCGTGCGCGGTGAATGTTACGCGCCGCTTCCGCGGCGATCTGCGCCTGGCTGGCGCGGAAGCCGCTGGCGTCGGGCGTGGTGATATTCATGATGACGTTGACAGGAGTGCTCGACTGGCTGCTGTTTTTCGGCAGCACCGTTTCGCCTTTCTGCAGGATGGCCGGGAATTCATCCGGCGCCAGCCCGTCATGGAAACGCGGCGCGCCCGCAAATAGCCATGACGGCATGGCGCGGTGGGGCGCGCCGGTTTCGCCCACCACGCCGCCATCGTGAAAGATGCTGGAGAAGATGCTGCTAAAGCCACTAAAAATACCACCGCCGCCGCTGTCCGAACGGCCACTCAGCGAATCGGAAAGCCAGCCGGTGAGCGGGCCGGTGATATTCTGCTTGATAAGGCTGCGGGTGATATCCTGCACTACCGATTGCACCACATTGTCCAGCTTTTGCATATTGATGCTGCCGGTCGTCACCAGATCGGTCAGTGAATCCTCGATACCTTTAGCGGCGGTTGTGAACACCTGCTGGGCGGCCTTGGAAGTGTTGGTGGCCTCGTCCGAATATTTATGCAGGGCGCTGATCGCCCCATCCGACCAGTCCTTGCTGTCCTGCAGGGATTTATAATAAATATCCTTGAGCTTGACGGCGTAAATCTGATTGACGACGTCGATATATTGCTGATTGGCATCGGTCGCCCCGCCGAGGCTGGCGATGGTCTGATCGCGCCATGCATCCAGCCCTTGCTTGGCAAGAGTATAATTATCCTTGAGATGCTCCATCTCCTGGTTAAGTTTCTGGACGGTGGCGTCGTGTTTTTTATGCGCTTCATCGGCGGCTTTCGTCGCCTGCTCTAAATCATATGCCGCGGCAGCCGCTTTCTTTGTTTCATCGATCTGCTGCTGCGTGGCGCTGTCATTGAGCTTGTCCACTTCGCCGGTGATAAATTTCTGCCGGGGGTTTCCCGCTAAGGAATCCAATTTGATGCGTTCCTGCAGCGTGTCGATCACCTTTTGATTGGCTTCGGCCAGCTTTTCCGCCGCTTTTGCATCTTTTTCATTGGCTTTATCGAGGCCGACTTTCTGAAACTGATCGGCGAGCGCCAGCGTCTTTTCGATATCGGCCAGATTACTCTTGTCCGGCAACAGTTCGTTCTGGATTTTCTGTTTGAACGAGGTGGTTTCGGCGATGATTTTATCCTGCTCGGTCTGCGTGTCCTTCAGGATTTTGCCGTTTAAATCCTTATCGATTTCCAGAAGCGCATCTGCGTGCTCCTGGCGTATTTTAATCTGTTCATTGTTCTTCGCGTCTTCCGCCGCTTTCTGCTTGGCGGCGACCTGCTGCATCAGCTCGGCCTGCTGTTCCTGCAGGCGGCTGTAAAACGGGTTCGCCACCGCGCCGTCGAAAAAGCTATCAGTACCCGCGCTCTGCATCAGCTGCATGCGGGCGCTTACTTCTTTCAATTCCTCTTCCGCGGTGGGGCGGATTTGCTCGCGCAATTTACTGAAGGCCGTGGCCAGCCCGTTCACCGCTCCCTGCATGATGCCGGATTGCTCGATATTTTCGCCGAGCGCGATCTTTAATTCCCTAAGCGATTCCGAAAGATTATGCGAAGCGCCCGTCAAGCCCTGATCCTGGGCCGCGGCTTGACCGCCCACGGCATGTGCCAGCGCATCGAGAATGACCTGCTGCGCTGCGGCCTCCTGACCGGTCGCCACCAGGTTCTTGATGTTTTCCTTCATTATCGGATCGAGCTGCACGCCGACGCGCTGCAGCGCCGTCATGCCTTTGACCGGATCTTCCAGCGCACGGCCAACCGCGCGCGCGGATGACGTCAAATCCTTATCGAATAACGTCGATACGTTAAGCGTAGCCTGCAGCGCCTGATCGAAAATGTTGCTGTGGATTTTCTGATAGGTGAGCAGAATCGCTTCCGATTGCTGCACCTGCTCGGCGGTATATAGTGTTGTATGGGCGTAGGCTTCTGCCAGTTCTGTAAGCTGATCTTTCGATTTGCCCGCCGATCCGCCGGTTGCCTGCAGCACGGCGTCGAGCTTACGCTGTGCCTGATTGAATAGCTCCGCTTCCTCGACGGCGCTATGGATGGCCAGCGCTATGGCGCCTATACCGGCCGCGGCGATAAGACCGGCTGGCCCCATTTCCGTCAGTACGCGCCCGACCGATCCTGCGCTTTGAGCGAAATTCTCGAATGCGCCTTTCGCTTCGTCGACGGTGCTGTTGATCAGCTTGAGATTATCGTTGGCCGGTTTAGTGGCCTCGTTGATCATCTGCAGCGCCTTCTGGCCCTGTTCGCCGGTGAGCGTCAATTCGCTCCTGGCTTTGTCGCCATCGATCACCGATATGCGTACCGATACGTCATGTGTCGCCATTGTCTATTTCCCTTATGCCCTGCAACATGCCCGATTCGGCGGCATTGATTAACGAAAGGAAGGATTTTCTGCAGTAGCCCAGGCCATCGACTATCTGCAGCATGGTGGCGAGGTTGAAGCCCAGCACGACGCCGGAATAGGCGATATGCATCTGCGTCGTGCTTCTTTGAATCACGTCCCATACCTCATGCCCTTCCATCGTCTGCAGGGTGTTGACGAAATACGGGCATTGTTCGCCGTTCGTATTTTCTCCCCCGCTGGCGCAGGGCAGATCGTTTATCCGGCACTCCCGGCAGTAAGCGCTTCCGCCGCCGAAATGCCATTTGCAGCGGGCGCTGAGACGTTTCCCTCCGTCACCATCAGGGTAAATTGCGTGACATAAATTTTGAGGAATTCCTGTGCCACCAGCCAGATATTCATAAGACTTTCCACGGTCTGATCATTGACTGGCGCCGGATCATCGTTTTCAGCGGCAAGCACGCCCTCCCATTCGAGTATGGAAAGCCGCGCCAGCGATTTGATCAGCAGGCTTTCGCTGGTGCCTTTTCGCAGGGCGTCGTTGCCGGGATCGAGCGCGCCGCCATCGACCATGCCGCGGTATTCTTCCAGCGCCATCGCCTGCGCCGCGCTCATGATGGCGGTGGATACCGGCGTGACCTTGAGTCTGACCTTGCCCGGCAGATCAATCCAGTAAGGTTCGTTCTTGATATTCAGTTTAAGCATAAGCACTCACATCATTTTTAAGGGTTACGGTAACGGATTTCTGCAATGAATCATTGTATGCGGCCTGCCAGTTGATCGCCGCCTGCACGCCTCCCGGCCCGCTGATCTGCAGCTTGGGCTTCGGCAGGTAAACGGAATGGAACGTCCAGTTGAGCGAGAAGTTATTGCCGTCGAGACCGGGAAACTGATATTGCAGCTGCAATTCGATGGCGTTGCCGTTGATGGCGTCACCCAGCAGCGTCATATCGGCGAAGCGCAGATCAATACTGCCGGTGGCGGTGATGGAAGTGGGATCGATGGCGTCGATCAGCGCGTCGGGACGGATATTCGGCACCGCCTGCAGCCCGTTGGCATAAGTCATTTTCGCGCCGGTGATATTGGCCAGCGCCACGCCGTTACGCAGGATCGAGCCGTTGAACTGGCTGAACGGTTTGTAATTGCGCGTGGTCGGCGTACCGCCACCGGAGGTGGTATTGATGACTTCACCCTGCGCCATGACTTTAAGCGTCGCCTTCGCGCCGCCCTTGCGCTGGAAGTCGAGAGCCATCGATTCCAACATGCAGCCCGTATTGACGCCGTAAGCTGGCACGTTCAAATGACCGACTTCCGCCGTAAAGGAAGGAAGAACGGCGGCACCGCTGGTATACACATGGGTGTAACCGCCGCCCGACAATGTCGCGCCGCTGACTACGCCATTAACATTGCCGGAGGCCAGCGTATAGGCATTGCCCGCCGCGCCGACTGTATCGTAGGTGATATTGAGCTTGGTGCCGCCGCCATTGGCGTAGCTCGCCGGGGTCAGGCTGACATTGCTCGATGCTTCGAGATCGGTTGCCAGTTGCGTCAGCGTGGCGGTTAATGAAATGCCGATATTGCTCTGGTTACCCGATGCGCCGCTGGCGACGAACGTCCATACGATGCCGTTGAGCGTAATAGTATGCCCAGCGCTCGGATTGACGGTAAAGGTGATAGAGCCGGTGGCGGCAACGCCGGTATCGGTGGATGATCCCATCAGGAATTGCAGCCAGCGCCCGAAATCGCGCGGCTCGACGGACACGACCACATCGCCGTCATCCTTCATGATATCGCGGAACGGCGTGCGCGGTTCACGGCCAATCCCCAGCAGGGGATCGTTGATCAGCGGCTGATCGGCGCTGATCGTCGTTGAAAAGAAAGACATTTTTTCATAATTGCCACTGGGCGCTACGCCATAGGTGGATTCTTTGAGGATAAGCAGCTGCGCTGCCGTTCCATAGGAACGTGACATAGGTTTCTCCTTGACGATTAGAGGTTATGGTTAATTAAGCGGGTCGTTCGTTATGAAGCGCGCCATGACGGCAACCTGCGCCATCTTTACACTGGCCGCGCCTTCGATTGGCTCCTCGACGAAAGCGGGCGCTTCGGCTTCCACCCATTCGGCAATACCTCCCAGTGAACGGTCGGCGATAATGACGCCGCCGATGCCGACCAGCAGTGCATCCAGCTGGTTCTCGCGCGCGCTTGCATCGCTGTTCTGCACCAGCACTTCGACACTCACCAGATGCTGGTAAATATAGGTGAGCGGCGATAGCAGCACTTCCGGCTGCTCACTGGCACCGTCGCGCATGATGATCATGCCGCCATCCACCTTCTGCGGCTTGTCCAGGTTGCGGTAGACTTTGACCGTGGAGGTTCCCAGCGCCTGCAGATTGGCAAACAGCGCCGATAATACTTGTTCGCGTACACTGGACATGATCAATTCTTACCTTCCTGCCAGTTGGCGATGATTCTATCCGCGAGCGCGCCATCCCATTTGCCGACCGCCGCGTCGATATCGAGTTTCTTTTTCATGGATACCTGCGGCACGAGGAAAAACATCACCACCGTGGTAATACCGCGCCCTTTGCCCAGCGCGCTTGCGGATGCCTGCCTGAAGCCGCCGCGTGCGCCGGTGCGGGCGCTCAGATTATCGACAACGAGCAGCGATATTTTGCCAGGGCGATACACGAAGCGAAGTTTTCCGAGGCCACTTTCGGGAAAATTCGTGGGGTTGATGCGTTTGCCATCCGTTCCGCGTTTGGGAGCTTCAGGTGTTGGTATCGCCAGAAATGTGCCTTTACTGCTTTTAATCACCACGCCATAATTAAAAGCGTAGATGATCTCCGGCGCTTTACTGAAAATAAAGCCAGCGGCGTTGATCGACTTTTTTCCTTGCGGATATTGCTTCGACTGCCATGCCCTGGCTACGCCCTGGCCTAACCCGGCGGACACCACCTGATCGCGCAGGTCGGCTTTGACGCCATCGGTGACTTCTTTAACCCCGGCGGTAACGGCGGATTCCGCCGCCGCTATCTCCTGCTTCATATATTCGGTAAGATTACCGGTGAGTGCCGCTTCAAGACGCATAGACATCCACCAGCCACATAAGTTTGAATTCATCGCGCCGGGGTTGGCCCTGCACGGTATAGTTATTGCCGCCGACAATAAATTGATCGCCCGGTGCCAGGGATGGGCAGTCGCTAACCCTCACTTCCAATATGGTGGTTGGAGTTTCGATCGTCGAACTGCCCATCTTCTGAAACGCATCCGGCGCGCGGACAATAACGCGCACCGGTACGGTCGCGCCGATTTGCGGAACGAACGTGGCATCTTGCGCCACGTTCGGATCGGCAAACAGCGTGGCAATGGCTGTATCGAACACGTTCATTAAGAAATGAACGCGCCGTTAAGCCGCACCTGGCCGGTGCTGCTCGGATTGGCGGCCACGGCATAGGCGATGCCGATCAGCTTATTGGAAGTTGAGGTGGCGGTGACCACCTTAGCGGTGTTATCCCAATAAAGCAGTTCGCCCACCGTCCAGGCTTCCGCGCTGTTTTTTGCCAGCGTGAATATGCCTTCGACCATCGCTTCGACTGCTGCGCCGCTGCTGGCATCGTTTGCGGCGACCCCGAAAACGGAGCCGACCTCAAGCCCGCTACCGGAAGTGACGGTATAGGGAGCGATCAGATCGAGGGTTTTTCCTTCTTTAATGTAGTTTTTCATAATGAGTCTCCTTAAAATGATTAATAAAAAAGCGGCCCTAAGCCGCTTGGTGACAACGTCCACTGCTTAAATTTAAGCGCCGGGATTTTTGTAGAAACCGCGCCAGTCTATGGCTTTGGCCGCGAAATCAAGGCGCGCCTTGAGTTCAAGACCATCGACATCGAATCCGATTCGGCTTTCGAGATACACGCCTTCCTGACCTTCGAGATAAGCGTACTCGATGGTGTCGATCTGGCCTGGGTCGCCGGAAAGATACCAGGCGGTCGTGGAGTTGCCGTCAAGCCTTGGCTCGGCCAGCACCTGCAATGTTCCGGCGAAGGGGTTTACATCCGGATTCTTGGTGTAAACGATATTGGTCACCGTCACGAACTGCTGCGCCGAGGTTTCCTGTGCCGAAGGTACGATCAGGAACTTAGGCATGATATTGATGAATCGCCCGTTCAATCCCTTCTGCTGGCGCAGCGCCTGACGTCCGGCGCCGAGCGCGGCGACCGAAATCACCGAGCCGCTGCCAGCCAGATTGCCATGCCCGGCATCGAACAGGTTGATGGAATCACCCATAGCGGCGTTGGCCATGATGATGCCCCATACCGTATCGCTTTCCAGATCGGCGGCGGCGCGACCGAACATGGCGGGCAGTCGGGTGAAAGCGTCCAGATCATCGTTGATGATAACCTGGCGGTTGATAGCGACTACTTTACCGTAGGTGGCGAGCTGGTATTGTTCGCGCGCATCGCTCATCGAGCCTCGTGCGAATTCCCCGCTCTCATTCACCTTGTCCAGCGACGGCGCATCACCCAGCTGGGTACGCGACATCAGCTTGAAGTCCGGCAGGATGGTTTGGCGGCAGAAAGGCTTGAAGGTCTGCGGCGCCGCTTCATAAGCATCACGCAGCGTCTTATTCGCCACGTTCGCCAGAATGAAAGGAAAGTCGCTGGTTCCCATCATGCCACCGGCGTCACGTTGCTCCAGGCCGAGCACCATACCGGCCAGCTGCACCCGCGAGAAGCCGCGCGTGCGGATACCGCGACGTTCCAGCATATCGCGCCCGATATCCATCAGGCTCATACCGCGGAACTCGCGCGCCGCGGATTCCAGCTTGAATTTGTCGGGATTGAAGCGGTTGAGCAGCGCGTTTTCCACGACCGAGCGGCAGCTATCCATCTCGTCGCGGGTGATGGTCACCTGCGTGCGGATTTCGCCGCCCTCGCTGGACTTCTTCGCCAGTTCATCCAGCACGATCTTGCGCGCTTTTTTCAGCGGCGTGCCGTCATTGATCATGCGCGTGGCATGGACGTCCGGCAATTTCGCGGCATGCACGATTTTCTGGATTTCAAGCACCCTCTGGCGCTCCATGCGCACACCTTCGGCTTGCGCGGTTTCGTTGGCGGCACTGGCAGTCGCATTTTCACTATCAGCATCGGTATCAGCGGCCGCAGCCGCGCTAGCGGCAGTGGTGGCTGTTTGCGAATCCGCCGCAGTGGTAATGGTAGCGGAATTGGCCACCTCGGTTCGCTTGGCGGCGAAAACCGCAGCGGCATTGGGGTCGGTGGTGGTGTCATTGTCGTGCATAGCATTCTCCTTTGGTTGGTGGGTGGGTGGTTGAAAAAGTTCGCAAGGGTAAGTGTTGGAATGAGAGCGGACGCCTGCGCCCGCGTCGGCGCCGATGGGAACCAGCGATACCTCGTAAGGTTCCCAATCCACGGCGCGATAGAGCGGAACCGTATCGTCGCCGCGAATGACTTCAAACCGGTGGACGCGATATCCGACGCTTACGTTTCGGATAATGCCGTCCTTGATTTTACGGATGATGCCGGAGTTTTCGTCGCCCGCATCGAGCTTTATAGCGGCGCGGCCTAAGCCCTTTTCCATGCGCGCGCTGCCAGGAACGACCACGCCGATCACGTTATCAAGCGACATCTGCTCGTGCGTATCGAGCACCGGCGCGCCGCCATTGAGCCTGCCCATGCGCACGGTGGAAGGATCAGCCACCAGTTCCTCGTCATAGGCTTCGTCATTCATGAAATCGTAGCGCCGCACTGTAGCCCCGGTAGTGAACACCACGTTGAAGGTGCGCTCGGCGTTATCCATACCGACCATTTCCTCCAGCGACGCCAGCCGCGTCTGCAGCGGCAGGTTCACGCGCCGGTTATGGATTTGGTTTAGGTTTTGCTCCGATTTTTGGTTTGATTGCCGGTTGGGCTGTGCTTGGTGCTGATTGGCCGTCATTTTCATCTCCTTCAGGGGTTGTTATCTGGGCGTAACCATTCTGCGCCGTGTGGCGCGGGTCCATATCGAGGACAACGTTCTTCTCATCGAGCAATGCGAAGATTTCCGCGATTTCATCAATCTGGTCGTCGGGGTCGTAGCCGTGGTTGGCGATGGCTTCGCGCAGTGTGAGCGTGCCGTTGCGCATCATCAGCGTGTCGGCCTGGGCGTCCTTCAGCGGATCGATCATTTCGAATTTAGGCGCCGTCCAGTTGACGCCGTAATCCACTTTACTGATCAGCCCGGCGATATAGGCGCGGTCGATGAAGCGCCGCCATACCGGCATGCAGAACATCGGAATGAACACCTGGCCGCGCAGCGTTTCTATCATGCGGCGAAATTCCAGCAGGCCAGCGCGCAGTGAACTGTAATTGACCTGACTCAGATCGCCGGTCAGCTGCTCGTAGGTAATGCCAAGGCCAGCCGCCACCGCGTGCAGCTGGATGCGCTGATAATTGGCGTAGTTGGCGTCGCTGTTGGGATTGCCGAAGCGCACGTCTTCACCGGGTTTGAGATATTCGATCATGCCGGGCCGGAAAGCTTCGATACGCCCCGGCACCCCATTAACATTAGCCTGAGCAGGAGTCTGCGCGATGGTGCCGAGCGTCGGCCCCTCGCTGCCGCTATTTTGAATGACGAAAGCGGCGAAGCAGGATTCGATTTTCTTACGCCACAGTTCGGCGTCGTCGTAATCATCCAGGTCTTTCATGCGCATGATGACCGAGGCATAAGCGCTCACGCCGCGAATCTGCCCTGGACGGTCTTTCTCGAAAACATGCATGACCTGATCGGCGGGTATGCGCACGCTCTGCAGGCGCGGCATGATCAGCATGTTTTCGCCGGGGTGCTGCGGCCACATCCAGTAAGCCACGCGCCTGCCCATCTTGTCGAACTCGATGCCCTGGCGGATATAATTGCCCGGCGTCGGCGCTTCGAAATTGCGGGTGAGATCGAGATAATCAGCCTCCAGCACCTGCAGTTGGAAAGGAACGGTTTCACCGTCGAAAGGCATATCGCGGAAGCGCACGAAGCATTCTCCGCTTTCGAAGACGCTGCGCACAATGACGGCCTGCAGGCCGTAGAAATCATAGTCACCTTCAAGATTGCACTTAGGCACCCAGGCTTGCCATGCTTCCATGATCTGCTTATTAAGCCGGTCTGAGCCGGTGGCGGCACGCGGCTTGATGCCGTCGCTTACGAAATTGTCGGCGAATACCCGGCGCGCTTTGCGACCGTAAGGATTATTGCGCACGATATCGCGGGCGCGGTCGCGCAACCGCGGGCCAGCGGCGTAGATTTCCGCGTTGGCGGAACTGCCGCTGGTGTACCAGCCATCGGTGCGCCGCCCGATTTTCGCGCCATCGTAAGTGCGCGTCATCATATCCAGCGCCAGGCGCGCCTGCTTGCGTTTCAGCGCCTGGAGAGGAGAAAAATAGCTGACCAGATTATCGATGAACATATTCAGCCCTTACAGAATGAGGAAAAGCTGGCGCGGCTTGTGGGAGGCTGGCCGTTCAACTGGTCGCGCAGCAGATCGCGCGCCTTGATCATGTCGGCGGTGGTCTGGTAACGGATATATTTGTCGCCGTAATGCACGATGAGCGCGCCGGTGGCGATCGCCGCGTCCAGCGCGTCGAGTTGTGTTTGCGTGAAAGCCATAATTACCTCTTCATCCAGTTATCCATTTTTGGAATCCATGCGCCCGGCTGCGGTTTCTGCTGCTCCAACGCTTTTGATAGCTTCGGTTCCGGTTTCGGCAGCGCCTGCATATCCGCGGCCAGCTGTTCCAGATCCGGGCTGAGCAGTTTCAGCGCTGCCAGCGCGTACACATTGCAGTCGAGCACCTCGTTGCGGGCGCGTATCTTCATCCACTCGCGGCGCGCAACGCCTTTATTGAAGCGCGTCACCTGTTTTTCGCCGGTCAGCTGCAGGAAATATTCGCGGTCGCGCTCGATCGGGAAGTGGTAATAACCATGCCCCGGCTCGGTGATGCGCAAGCGGCCATAGATCACTTCCTTGGCCGTATCGACGCCGATAGGATAGAAGCGCAGTTTGTGTCGGTTGTTGCGGCTCGGCCTGCCGATGATCGGTTTGGCTGGCTGATTCATGCCCTTGATGGCGAATACGCCGCGCACGGCTCTGGTTTTGCAGAATTCATAGACCGCCTGCGTATGATGACCGCCGGAGTCGATGCAGGTGCAGGCGATATTAAGAAACAGGCCGGTTTTGCTTTTGACCGGGCGCTGCAGGTAAGCGTCCAGTTCCTGCCACACCGCTTCCTGCGCCGGATCGCCGAAAAACTGTTTGTAATCCAGCGACCAGCTTTCCTCCCCGACGCCCCAGCCTTTGACTTCTATCTCAAGCCGGTCACCCTGTACGTCAACACCCGCCGTAATCGCCACCACTTCTTCCGGCGCCTCATTGCCCCAGCTTTCCTTGCGCGCCAGCAGCGAATCGGCTTCCACCGTTTCACCGCTTTCCTCCCATGCTTCGCCGAGGCTGGTGTTCACCCAGGTCTTCAGCGTTTCCGGCAGCTTTTTCGCCTTCAGGAATTCCGCGGCAATCTGCGCAAAGCTTACCCACGGCGAATAAAGCTCGTTGATATGGAAACCGGCGATGCCGTCGAACGGCTGGTCGGCGACCCATTTTCCTGACCTCAGCATGCCGACCTTATCGCCGTCGCTTACGATGCAGCCATTATGTTCGCATATGTAATGCGCCGTTTCCGGCTGGTGCCGGTCGTCGCCTTCTTTGGTCGCATCGCTCTCCCATTTCACCTGCTGCCATTTCAGCGTCTGGTAATCGCCGCAATGCGGACACGGCACATGGTAATGGCGCTGATCACTCTGCTCATATGCCGATTCGATGCGGCTGGCGCCTTTAATGGTCGGCGTTGACGTCAAAACCAGTTTGCGGTTCCAGAACGTGGTGCTGCGCTTTTTCGCTAAATTGACCGGATCGCCTTCTGTTCCGGCCGATATCGGATAACGGTCGACCTCATCGCATAGCACCAGCCGGATCGGGCGCGAGGCCAGCGACGCCGGTGAATTCGCGCCCGACATGGTGATATGCCCGCCGGGAAAGCGTTTATGTAAGAGCGTATTGCCGGAATCGCGTGCGCGCGGGTCTTTCACCAAGCCGTGCAGCACTTTCGTATCGCGCAGCATCGGCGCGAAGCGATCCTTGCTCCAGCTCTCCGCCATTTCAAGTGTCGGCTGCAGCAGCAGTACCGGCGCCGGATCGAGATGGATATGATAGCCGATTATATTATTGACGATTTCGGTTTTGCCGATCTGCGCCGAGGACATGATGACCACGGTTTCGGTATTGGCATCGCCCGCCGCATCCATCATCTCCTGCTGGTACGGCGCGCGCGAGGTCAGCCATTTGCCGGGTTCGGCTGCGGATTCACTGCTCAAATAGCGGTAGCTGTCCGCCCACTCGCTGATCCGGAGTGTCGGCGGCGGCGCGCTCAAGCTCGCCGCCTTCTTCAATAACGATATCGCCTTGCTCTGGCCCGCCGGTATCGATGGGTTCGCCGTGTTCAGGGTCATAGCGCGACAGCTCGTTCAGGGCTTCATACACCTGCGCACGCAGGCAGGCTTCGATTTCGGCGTAAGCTTTCAGTGACATCACCAGCTGGGCGCAGCGCACCGGCAGCGCCAGCAGTCGCGCGCGGAACGATGCCACCAGTCCCGACCACAGCAATTCCACCTGCTCGGCGGGCAGCACTTCGCCGGTCATGGCTTTGACTTCCAGTTCGGTTTTATCGGCCTGCGCTTTCAGCAGCCGCGCGCGTTCCGCGTAAGTATCCTGCGGTTCGATATCGCCGCGCCCGGTGGCGCGATCCTGCAGGTATTTGATATAGGCCTGCACGCAGGCGATCAGGTCGTAACGGCCTTTTTCCGGTTTAGGGATAACGCCGTCGCGCGCCAGCTGCTGCACGCGGCGTTCGGTAAGGTTGAACAGCCGCGCAAGCGTGGTGACTGGAACCCTGGGATTAGCCATGAAAAGGACACACTTCGAGTCAAGTTAATAATCGCCATAATACATTGATTAATAATGCTATTATGTCTATTTTTTGGTTGATTAAGTTCCCGTTTGGAGCGTTAATGAAGCTACAGGGAACGACACAATCAGCGAAAGGAAACAGCCATGAAAAGCCAGCAACTAGCGACCAGGATTTATGTCGCCCATGTGGCTGGCCTTATGACCTTGCTGCAGCGCCTGAACACCCCCATTGAAAGCGGCTTTTTCATCGATCCCGCCCTAGCGAATTGGTCGCATGTCAGCACAATTGAAAGCTTTACCAGAACCGTAAGGGACATCTGCGACATGACATTCTGCGAAGGCAAATACACCCACCATTCACAAAGGAGAAAGCCATGAAAAACTTTACGCCAATGCCTACCAAAAACCAGGAATGGGGCTTTTGGGGAACCAGCATTCTCAACGGCTACGATGCCGAACTTACGTGGGATACCACAAGCCACTTCCTGGCGGAAAACTTTGACCTTACACCTGAACAAACCCGCGAGGTTTTAGATAGTCGCTTCGGCCGCCATCTTGCCGACGAACTCAGCTTTATCAAAAGCGAAGAGCGCGGCATTGCCAAAGGCCCGTCCTCGGCGAAGGCGATCAGCAAGCATCTTATCGCACTCATTGCTGATAAGGGCTGGCACGATTGTTTTATAAACGCCATCCACCAAGAAACCGACAAAACCTATCCACGTAAAACGCCGCCTACGAAGGATGAGCTTTTCACACAAATCGCACAGCGTCACCTTCTTGTCGAAACACTGGTGGTAAGAAAATCAGACAGTCTCGATTTCCACAGTGTCGGTGTCTGGGGAATTAAAGATGCGCTTGAAGCCGCTTACGAAGCTGGCCGTGCGGCTAAATCCAAAAAATAAGGAGCGAAGCCATGACCGAGCAACAGCGATTTGAACAATTTGTACGGGAACTCACCGCGATATCGAAAAAGCACGGTGTCGGCATCATAAGCATCGGCGGTGTGTTTGTCGCGGAAGGCGCCAACGACATGCAGGACATTTCCTATACCTGCGATTCCACCAGCGGTGATCTTGAATTCAAACTCAGCCATTAAGGAGATCAGCCATGTCCAATAATGTTTCAGTACGCTTCGCCCGCAAGCCCTGTGATTTAAACGAGGTGAAAGCTTCCCTGCGTTCCAGCGAAGTGCGCACATATGAATGCGAAATCGAGGAAACAGCCGAACTCTCCACCGAAGAATATGATGCCTTCACCCGATTAATGTACAAAAATTGCCACTGGCTTGAAGGCAGAGGCGGATTCAAAAAAGATGTGAGGCAAGTTGTCGCCGTCAGCGCGCCGGAACGCGAAACGCTTTATGTCGATCCTTCCGGTTATTCCTATGCCCGCTATGTCGGCATAAAAGCGGAAGGAGAACAACCATGACCCGCACAACCCTCAGCAAGAAAACATATGGCTGGGGCGACCTGATCGTCCTGACCGAAGGCCACAGCTACACCTGCATAATTCATCCGGAGCATCTGGTGGCAATCAACCGCGAGGAAGCTTTCACCGATGAACAGGGATTGAACTGGCAGCCGCAAATCACCGATGGCATCGTCACTCTGCAGAGCGGCAGCTACAGCTTCACCATTCCATTAGCCCAACTCAATGCATAGGAGCGTATTATGACAACCGATGTTTTAGAAAAGCCTAAATATCCCAACGTCAAAGTCCGGCTGGTCGGCAAGGATGGCAATGCTTTCACCATCCTTGGCCTCTGCCAGCGCGCGGCGGTAAAAGCCGGGCTATCAAGGGAGGAGATTCACGAATTTTTCGTTGAGGCTAAAGCCGGTGATTACGATCATCTGCTGCAGACCTGCATGAAATGGTTCGTGGTCGATTAGCTGTTATCCGCATCCATTGTTTCATCGATCAGTTTGATTCTCTCACCTAGCCAGCGCATCACCGGCACGGCCATGCTGTTACCCAGTGCCTTATACCTGTTGCCGTCCGCAGCCGGTTTGCCGCGAAAAGGTATCAGGGTATAATCGTCGGGAAATCCCTGCAGACGTTCGCATTCGCGCGGTGTCAGGCGGCGCACCGCCATATGCTGAAGCAGCGCCGGTTTGTTATTCCCGCCACCGCCGCCTTCCAGCGAGGGAGACAATTCACTTTCAAAGCCTATGCCACCGGATTGCGCCGACTGGCCTGGCTTGAATGCCGCCACGCCGTGCTGCGCCGCTGCCTGTAGTGTGAACATAGCATCACCTTCCTGTCCGATGCCTATTCCTATACCGGCATCGTCGGCTGATCTGCCGGTACGTTTTCCCACTTCCTGCAGCGGGATGGCCACCGCCAGCTGCCCGCCGCCATTCTGATGGCTGCCGTTATGATTCATGGCGCGCAGTGTCGGCGCGCTTTCACCCGCATCGGCGCCGCAGTCTTTTGCGGAGAACGCTATATAGGTCGATAGATCGCCGCCCGATGTAACGGTTTTCGCCTGTTCGGTTTCATTGACGTAGAGCCCGCCGCCCGGCCGATCCTTGCGCCTGCCGTTGGCATCGCAGAAGGTCACGTTGAAAGCGACGGCGTGGCCGCGCTCCGCCTGCAGCGTAAACGCCGGATCGCTGTCATCGCCGATACCGAGGCCGGTACTTTCGCCCAGCGCGTTATGCCGGGTGGCCAGCTGCGTATTGATCGGGATCGTCACCAGGTTCTGGCATTCGTCGCCCGCTGGCCCGCCGCTGCCTTTCGCCCATTTCCGGCTCACTGTTCCGGCTATGAGCGGAGTTCCGCGCCCTGTGCCGTCCTCGCTGGCGTCAAAGCCATCACCGCGAAGAGTGTGTGCTATTTCATCGCTGCTTCCAGTGCAGCCTTTAAGGGTGGCGGCAATGCCCTGCCGCGCTTTTCCGCGCGGCGTAATATCCCCGCGCAGGCTTTCATGCTCAAATAAAACCGCCGCGGCAGGTCGCCAATCTCCAAGATATCCGACAACGAACACACGCCGCCTGCGCTGTGGCACTCCGAAATACTGAGCGTCAAGAATCCGGTAGGCGAACCCATACCCGCATTCCGCCAGCCCTCCGAGGAAGGTTCCAAATGTCCGGCCTCCGTCAATGGACAATACGCCGGGGACATTTTCCCAAACCAGCCATCGGGGGCGAGCCGCCTGAGCCAGCCGTATAAATTCAAGGGTGAGATTCCCTCTATCGTCATCAAGCCCTCTGCGAAGTCCGGCGACGCTGAAAGACTGGCAGGGTGTTCCTCCGACAAGAAGGTCAACTGCTCCATAAAAATGTTCTTTCAGCTTCGTGAAATCCCCGTGTAACGGCACCTGCGGGTAATGGTGTTTCAGAATGGCGCAGGCGAACGGATCAATTTCAGCGAAGCCCTGCGCCTGCCAGCCAAGCTGGTGCCAGGCCACCGTCGCCGCCTCGATGCCGGAGCAGATCGAGAGGTAGGAAAACGGCTTGTGTTCGGCATTCATGGAAGAGCATTCCAGTCAATTGGTTAATCTGCATAATCATATGAAAAACAATGCGATATTTGCTCTGATTGACTTGCTTATAAGCTGTGGCGACGCATCATGGTAGTGTCCGCCAGGGCATTGTAAAACAACAGCAAAGGAGTTTTTATGAACAAGCTTTCCGATAATCAGCGCCGCATTCTGAAGGCGGCAAGCAAGCAGCCCGAAACCGATGTGCGCGTGCATATGCAGGATCTGAATTCGCATATCCGCGATAAGGTCGTCACTTCCATGCTCAAGCAGGGATTGATTATTGAAGATCCCGATGCAGAGGGCATCGTTTATGTTATTTCCGATGCGGGTTTCGCGGCTATCGGCAAAACGAAGCCGAAATCATCGGCGGAAGATAGTAATGCCGGGGAACAGCAGCATGCAGTCGCGGTGGTGATCGACGAAACTCCCGCGAAAACTCCCGCACCGAAAGCAAAACGCGAAGGCAAATCGAAAAAACAGATTATGATCGACATGCTTTCGCAGGAGGACGGCGTTACACACAAGCAGCTTATGGATGCGACCGGCTGGCAGAAGCATTCGGTTCATGGCGGCATGGCCAACCTGAATAAACAACTTATCGCCACACAGGGACTGACCATCGCCAGCAGCAAAACCGAAGGCGAAGAGCGTATTTACAGAATTATCAAGCACGAACCGGCGAGAGAAGCTGAACTTGCCGAATAGCCATCTCAGGTATAATCCCGCGCGATCAGATGACCGCGCGGGATTTTCCCGTTATGCGCCCGTCGACGCGCCGCCCGTTGCCGTACCGGCAGCGGTACCGCTACCGCCCGTTGGTGCGCCGGTGGAAGCGGTGCCTGTAAGGCCTGTGGTGAGCACATTCAGACCGGCCTGAATATCGGCGATATGCGCGGCATCGGTCGCTTCGCCATCGCTGAGGGTTTTAATGGAAGCGTCGATCGAGGAGATATGCGCCGGATCGATTGCGGTTTGGCTGGCTTTGATGGTGGCCACAACAGCGGCCATAGCGTCGGTAAATGCAGACATGGTTTTACTCCATAGTTGGTTGATGATATCCCCGGCTCCTAAATCGAAACCGGACGGAGAGGCTTCTCCTATCCGCTGACAGTAAAGTTCAGCGAATTCCTTTGTGCCTACCGCCTTGACGAGGCGGCGGGCGATTATTTCTGTTTTTAGCTCGTCCTCGCACGCACCGATTTCCTGATCGGTCGCCTGCAAAACGCTTCTGAAAAAATTCTGCATGGTGATTACTCCTGTGAGGTTGGCGTTGGTTGCGGGAGCCGGATTTGCACCGAGCGCCTCATGGTGAATGAACCCATGCGAGCTACTGCTGCTCTATCCCGCTGTTAAATCTTTAGTCGGGTGTGCGCTCGGTAAAGGGAGCGCCGTTGCTTTCCAGCGTTGCGGTCTTGCCGGTGTATTCCTGCCAGCGCCGCACGATGACATCGCAATATTTGGGATCAAGTTCGAGCAGCCGCGCGCTGCGGGCGGTTTTTTCACAGGCGATCATGGTGGTGCCGGAGCCGCCAAAACTATCCAGCACGATATCGCGGCTCTTGCTGCTGTTGGCAATGGCGCGTTCGACTAGCGCCACCGGCTTCATGGTCGGATGAATATCGTTGGAAGTCGGCTTATCGACGAACCACACATCGCCCTGGTCGCGCGCGCCGCACCAGAAATGCTTGTTGCCTTCTTTCCAGCCGTAAAGAATCGGTTCATACTGGCGTTGGTAATCGCTGCGCCCAAGGGAAAAACTGTTTTTCGCCCAGATGACGAAGGTCGACCAGTGGCCACCGGCATCGCGGAAAGCTTTCTGCAGCGTATCGAGTTCCGAAGAACTCATGCAGATATATACCGCGCCCTTGCATACCATCAGCATATTGCCGCTGGCATCACATAGGAAACGGTAGAAATCCTTACCCAGCTTATCATTCTTAATGGTCAGATTCTTTGCCGTCTTGCCGACATAATCCACATTGTACGGCGGATCGGTGAACACCATGTCGGCCAGCGCGCCCGCCATAAGCTTTTCCATATCGGTGACGATAGTGGCATCGCCGCAGAGCAGCCGGTGATCGCCGCATATCCATACATCGCCGGGCTGCGTGATTGGATCTTCCGGTGCTTCCGGCACATCGTCATCATCGGTCAGACCTTCGCCATCGCCAGCCAGCAGCTTTTCCAGTTCATCGGGATCGAAGCCGGTGATATCGAGATCGAAATCAAATTCTTTTAGCTCGCCAAGTTCCAATGCCAGCAGACCTTCATCCCATTCCGCTTCCTCATGGGTACGATTATCCGCCAGGCGGTACGCTTTAATCTGCGCGGGCGTCAGTCCTTCGGCGATATGCACCGGCACTTTCTTCATACCCAGCTGCTGCGCGGCCAGCAGTCGCGTGTGGCCGACGATAATCACCATCTCGGTATCGACCACGATGGGCTGGCGGAAGCCGAACTCTTTTATGCTGCCCGCCACCTTCGCCACCGCGTGTTCATTGCGGCGCGGATTGCGTGCGTAAGGGATGATTTTATCGGTTGGAAGCACTTCAATTTTCATAATAATTGCCTTTCTGCATAAGCGTTTCGCATCCATTTCGTTTTTCAAAATGGCTTTATGCTTATGCATCAATCGTTTGCACTGAAAAAAGCGAAACGAAATCGAATGTTAAAATCTGTGGCTAGGAAACTTTCGGGCGTTGCATTCCCGCATAGCGCTTTGGCAGGAAGGAACCAAAGGGGGTATGGCAACATTGGCGGTGGCTGCGGCTTAGCGGGTGGTAGGCCCAGGCATTGCCGAGCCGAACAACCGAAAGCCAAGGATATCCGCGGCTCGGCGCAGGATTCTGGCAAAAACGTGCAGTGTTTATGGCAAAAGGTGCACCGATTGTGGCAACCGGTGCAAAGCGGGGAGGAAAGACCAGGCGGTTATGCTTTGAAACCGCAGTGCGGTCGTAAGCGCGATTCACCTATCCTGCCAAAATGGATAGCATGTAGGTGCACCTACTGTCAACAGAAAATATATATGTAACAGTAGGTTGTAACTCATATACCGTGTTGAGCGCACTGGTTGGAATCACCTAAGGGAAAGGGCGGCTAACGGTCACGGCGCTGCCTGCCCAGCGACTGAAAAACCGCCGCCAGTTCCTCCAGCGCTTCGCAAAGCCGAATCATTCCGTAGCCCTTCCGCCAGCCTTTGCGCGCTTCGTATTCCATCAAGGTTTTTTCCTGGCAGCAGATCTCCTGCAGGATATCCTGCGACCCGCGCCCTAGCTCCTTCAGCACGCGCGTATGCTGGTGGATGGCGTTCATGATGCTCTCCATCGGGTACATCGCCACGTTGACGCTGGTCTGCACGCGAATGTTATCCAGCGGCTTGCACAGCGTATGGCTGGTGCGTTCGTAGTTGCAGGAAAAGCGGTCGCCAGCGCGGAATTGCTCCTCGTTGATGCCGCGCCGGTACATCTCCCCGATACCACGCTCCAGGTCGATGCAATACAGGCGGTGATATTTGTCGATAGGGCGTTTGTCCTTCACCCGCGCCGCATAGCAATCCTGATCGGTTTTCACCCGCTCCAGATCGTGTTTCCGCTGGAATTCCGCCGTGCCGCGATCCGCAGCCTGGAGGTTAGCCGATGCGGGCGTCACATCCTTCCTGAATGCATTCTTACGTTTTCCTTTTGCCATAACTTCCTCCTCGTTGATGTTGAAAAACTTCCTTGGCGAAATACTTCCAGCTTTGCGGCGGCGGCGCGTTGCCACCGGCGAGCCGCGCGAGTATTTTTCTGACCGTGGGCAGGATATGCCGGTAGGGATGAATGCCGTCATCGAGCCAGCCGCGCATGATGTGGTAATCGTTGGGAATAGACATCCGTTGCTCGCGGAACAATTCCTCGATATCGTGGATAAACATTTCGGCCACCGCTTCAGGCACAAGTTTTCCACAGGCGGGCATGCTCTCTTCATCTAGTCTATTTTTAATATTAGTATTAGTTTCAGATCTAGATGATCTCTCTAAGTCTAAGGCGCTCCGCGCGGTTTTTTGCGTTTCTGAAAAGTCTACCGACTGATTTTCCTTCGTAATTCCATTTTGAACCTGGGGGGTATCTAGGGGGGTTACCCCATAGGTATCCAGGGGGGTATCCCTATAGGTATCCTGGGTAGTATCCAGGGGGGTATGGTCGCTGATTTTCAGCTTATCCACAGAGTGCCGGAATTCTTTGAGAAGCCGTTTCTGCGTGATATAGCCATTGGATTCCAGCGTCAAAAACGCCGCCAGCTTCGGCTTTATTTTCGACCATTTATTGGGATGGATGCCGAGCATCCGGGCGATCAGTTTGTCGTCGTGGCGCAAGCGTCCGCCATTTGTCCACATCAGGCATAAAAGCCGCATGTACACGCCTTGCTCTTCCATGCTGAGCGGCATGGTGTCCTCCAGATAATCATCCGGATAAAAGCGCATATATTTCGGCTTGACCATTCAGCGCCCCGCATGACGTAGGCGCGTTATCCGCACTGCGATATGGCACGGATCAAGCATTCGGTTCCTCGCGGGTCATTTCAGCGACCGTTTCCACGATTTCAAGCGCGATAGCACCGATGAGAGAAGCCGGGCCGCCATCGTCCTTACGGTGCGTCAATTCCAGCATCGCTTCCGGCGAAACGAATCGCTGCAGAAGCGCGGAAATGAGCGCGCAGGCATCCTCCATCAATAAACCCACGTTAGAGCCGTGCTTCAGGCCGGAAACCTGAACTTCGCCCACGCGGTCACCGGGATAGAAACCCAGCGTCAGATGAAAGGTCATGCCTTCGAATTTACATTCGACTGTCTCGATAATACGGCGGTGGGGAAGGGATTCGTCGGCCATATGCTTGTTTGAACCCCTTTGATTTTTATCCATTCTGAAGCTTTGTAATGCCGCAGCATCTTGAAAGTGGGAAAAAATGTCAACGACTATTTTCCGTTAATAGGCATGGACTCGTTTCCAGCTATGCGGTAAATTCGGGAAATTATGAAAATAAAGAAAACCAATAATATAACGTTCCTGCGCTTGCGCCGTAATTTCACAATCCCCAGGTTGTCGGAGATGACGGGCATACCAGTGGCGACGCTTCACCGTATCGAATCGGGCGGGAATCTGAAGATTGAGAAATACCGCAAAATCATCGCTAAGGCGCTGAATTGCAAACCCGAAGACCTGGACAGCGTGGATCTGGACATGCCGACCGTGCCGGTTATCGGAGAATCCAAATTCAAATCCTATGTAAAGCTCCTGCCTGAAGATAAGCGCTGGGGCATAGATTTCGTTGAAGGGCTGCCATCGAGCGCGCAAGCCGTGCGTATCGTCGGAACCCAGCTTGTGCCTTACCACGGCAAGAACGATATACTTTACTTCGACGGTAAGCCGGAGAAAAAGGAGAAGCTGTTTCTGGATAAGAAATGCTTCGTACAACTGGCCAAGGGCAATTACCTGATCGCCTGGGTGGCGAGAAGTTCGCAGGAAGGCCATTACAACCTCTCTCCTTACGGCACTACTCAAGTGATGGTCGACCAGAAAGTCGCCAAGGTTCATCCCATCCTGCATACCAAAAGCGGATAATTTTTTTCCCTTTATAGCACCAGGATTTTCAATACCTTCACGCGGGTAGACGGCATCGCTTTGCCGAAAACTAGAAAATTCCTGTTTACAAAATTTCCCACTATCATTATGCATATGAAACTATCGCTTGCATGATGCAAGTCGAATTACACCTAAAAGCGGAGTAAACACATGAGGAAATTTTTTCATAAATTACTGCGCTGGCTGGTGCTGGGAACATGCATGTTGGTGTTCAGCCTGTTTATCGATTGGCTGATTCTCAACGCTTATACGGGCTGTTGTGAAGGCGGCTACTGCGTTCCCCAATGGCTTTATCCGCAATGCATCAACGATTAAACGGGAGGATTTCGTGAACAAAGATCACAACGTCAACCAATACGCCGGAGCGAAACTGCACGCACTGCGTATCACACAAGGCATATCGCAGGCGACACTCGGCAGGGAGATCGGCGTCACCGGCCAGCAAGTGCAGAAATACGAGAGCGGAGCCAATCGCCTCAGTATCGATAAGCTTTACGCGCTGGCCAAGATTTTCGAAGTATCTACCATCGTGTTCTTCCCTATGGAAAATGCTGAGCACGGCGATAACGCATTGCCACCGGCCAGTGCCAGGCTCATCAGGCTCATGAATAAAATCTCGGAGGAGCATCACGATTCCCTCTATGCGATTCTGCGCGAATTACTGCGAATGATTCACAAGGCCGACGAATTGGAATCGCAGTCATGAATGCGCCGTCCACGCCGGAGGAAATGACCGAAGCTGAGCGCATGCAGGAGATCGGTCGATTGCTCGCCACCGCCATTGAACGCTTGCGGAAACCCAAGTCGAAAACGTCAGGCGCAATCGTCGAAAATTCGCTGGACTCCGTTGATGAAGAGAGCGTGTATGCGTGAAAACGCTGAGGAAACAAACGCATGCAAGAGAATAAGCTATTGTCGCGCATCGCGGCTCTGACAACCATGCCGACGCCGGATTTAAAGAAAATGTGGCGGGAGCTTTATGAATCCGAGCCGCCCGCTTTTAATCGCGCACACCTGGAACAACGCCTGACCTACCGCCTGCAGGAAATCGCCTATGGCGGCCTGACTGAAAAAACCATCGAAAAACTCAAAAGGCTGCGCGACGGCAAAAAGGCCTCCACGTATAGGCAGGTCGTCAAACCTCCGGCCGGAACGATACTAGTAAAAGAATACGAAGGCATCGAACACCGTGTGCTCGTTTTGCATGACGGCTTCGATTACGACGGCCAGAAATTCAAATCTCTGACCGCCTTAGCCTTCCGTATCACCGGCACACGTTGGAACGGGCCGATGTTTTTTGGATTAAGAAAAAAATAAAGGAGGAACGAATGTCGGAAAAAAGCACAATCAAAAGGATCGCGCTCTATATGCGAAAAGCCTGTGATGAAGGAGATAAAACTTACTGTGAAACGGCCAAACTCGGCGCCGCATTCAGCAAAGCATGCATGAAGAGGTTCGGCGAATCCGTCGAGGTGATCGTATATCACGATATCGGTTTCAGCGGCATGCATATCGAACGGCCAGCCTTGCAGCGGCTATTACAGGATGTGCAGGGTAAACGTATCGATATCGTCGCTTATCCGGATCATCACCACTTATCTCGTGATTTCAACGATCACTCTATGCTTACCCGTTACTTCGCCACCTATGCCGTGCCGGTTATAAATGGCACTGCATTTATGAGGGAACAGGCATGAATGCGAAAGCAAAAATCCGCTGCGCCATCTATACCCGCAAATCCCATGAGGAAGGGCTGGAACAGGAATTCAACTCTCTCGACGCGCAGCGCGACGCATGTGGTAATTACATACAAAGCCAGCGCGGCGAAGGCTGGATCGCCATGCACGACCATTACGATGACGGCGGATTCACAGGCGGCAATACCGATCGTCCGGCACTGAAACGGCTATTCAAGGATATCGAAGACGGGCTGATCGATGTGGTGGTGGTCTATAAAATCGACCGGCTATCGCGTTCGCTGCTGGATTTCCTGAATATGGTGCGGCTGTTCGATAAGCACGGCGTTTCCTTCGTTTCGGTGACGCAGCAATTCAACACCAGCACGCCGATGGGTAAGCTGATGATCAATGTGCTGATGAGCTTCGCCGAATACGAACGGGAAGTGACCGGCGAACGCATCCGCGACAAAATTGCCGCATCGAAAGCCAAGGGCATGTGGATGGGAGGCGTGGTGCCGCTGGGTTACGATGTCAGCAATCGTAAGCTGGTGGTCAATATCGACGAGGCCAAACTGGTGTGCCATATTTTCGAGCGCTACCTGATATTGCGCTCGATCACCCAACTTATCGCCGAACTCGATGCGAGAGGGCATCGCACCAAGGAGCATATCCAACAGGACGGCGTGGTGCGTGGCGCCAAGAAATTCACCATGCCCATGTTGCGCGGCTTGCTTAAAAATTCGCTTTATATTGGCAGGATTCGCCACAAGGATGTTACTTATCCCGGCGAACATGAGGCAATCCTCGATATGGAAACCTGGGAAAAGACGCAGGCCGTATTCAAAGTCGATTTCCACAAGCGTGTGCCGATGAAAGCTATACAAACGCCGTTTATCCTTAAAGGCATGATTTTTGATATTGATGGCCGCGCCATGACGCCACATATGGGCAAAAACCGCAAGGGCGGTAGCTACTATCGTTATTACGTCAGCACACGCGCCATCAAGGAAGGCTACGCCGCTGCGCCTATACCATCGCTGCCAGCAGGAGAAATAGAGCAACTAGTCGTCGCCCAGGCGCGCAAAATGATCGCCGAGCCGGAAGTCGCCGCAAAGGTTCACCGTATTCTGAAAATCGAAGATAACGTCAAAATGACGCTGCAGGAGGTCAAATGGATATTGACGCGCTTCAACAACGTGTGGGACGCGCTATTCCCGGTCGAGCAAAACCGGCTGCTACGGCTGTTGATCGTGCGCATCACGGTCAGCCCCGGCCATGTTGATATCACTTATCAGCCGAATGGCATAGCCGCCGTATGCCAGGAAATGACCGTGCTGCAGGAAAATAGGGGAGATAAAGTGGCATGATGTGGCTGAAACTCGAACAAACCACGACCGATATCAATTTCGATGGAAGCGTTACCATGCGTATTCCGATCCGCGTCCGTATTAAAAGCGGGCGAAAATTCATCATGACGCCCGGCGGTGCCGAGTTGGAATACGCCACGCCTAAGCCTTCCGATCCCATGATCAACGCCATCGTCAAAGCCCACCATTGGAAAGATCAGCTGGAGGCTGGCAAAGTTAGCTCGTTAAGCGCCATCGCCAAGAACGAAAAAATCACCGACGCCTATATATCGCGGGTTTATAGGCTGACGCTTCTGGCGCCGGATATCGTCGAGGCGATACTCGCTGGAACCCAGCCTAAAACATTGACGCTGCTAGACATGTTCAAACCGTTCCCGCTTTTATGGGCGGAGCAACGGAAGCGGTTCGGACTCGCTTAAAGAATTAATATATTTACTAAATTCTAAGTTGACTATTCCTGCTGCCTTTGTCGCATAAGTTGATATGTTGGAACTATAATAATAGAGGTTCAGCATATGCGTTTAAGTAGAATAGTAATTAAGAATTTCAGGACATTGGAATTCGTTGATGCCCAGATTAAAAATTCGGTGACTTGTGTCATTGGCGAGAATAATACCGGCAAATCCTGCCTGATTCATGCGCTGAGATTATGCTTGGACATTAACTTGTCCTCTTCATACCGCGCCTTGATTAAGGAAGATGTTTATGCAGGGGTGGACAGGACTAAACCTTTCCAGGTTTTGATCGGCGTAGAGTTTGAAGAATTTCATGGCAATGATAATCAGGAGGCCATGCTGCATGGCACCCAAATTGGCAACGGTCGTGCGCGTATTTTTTATCGTTTTCGCCCGAAACGCAAAATCCGTGAAGCAATAGCCAATGAGGAATGCGATCCGGCCGCGCTGACTCTTGATGATTATTCCTGGGATTTAGTTGGCGGCGGAAATCCTACCATCGATATGAAGGATATTGAGTGGGATGATGAAAATGAAGCAATTGGTGCGACAAAAGTGGGGCTTCAATATCTTCAAGCTTTTCTGGTGGTTTTTTTGCCTGCATTAAGAGATGTCGAAGCGGATTTGCAGCAACATCGGAAATCCCCACTGGCCCAACTCATCGAAGCTAGCGAGATTAGCGCCGCGGAACAGGAAAGCCTAATTCAAGCTGTGCAAACCGCCAATGAAGCAATTGAAGCCTCTCCTACCATAAGAAACCTAGCCACCGCCATTGATACTGCTTTTAAAGAAGTAACCGGCCCAGCGTTTAGCATGGATGTCGACCTTGGTTTGTCGGCTCCCACCTTCCAGGCTATTGTTCGCAACCTGAAGGTTTTATTAAGCGGGGAAATTCTTAAAACCTTTGAACCAAAGCGAAATGGGCTTGGCCTAAATAATATACTTTATATCGCCATCTTGATTGAATACTTCCGCAAACGCGCCGCCCTAGGAAAAGCCGCTGGTGAGTTGCTTCTTATTGAAGAGCCTGAAGCGCATCTACATCCCCAATTACAGCTGACGCTGCTCGAATCTCTATCGGGGCTGCCTTTCCAATCGATTTTGACCACGCATAGCGCCCATATTACTGCTAAGGCGCCCCTTAATTCATTCTTGCTACTTACCAATCGGGTCGCGGCCGCTCCGCAACTTTCGACGTTATCGGCTAACCCGCTACTGACCGGCAACGATATCAATGACCTAGAGCGATATCTAGATGCCACTAAATCCAGTCTTCTTTTCGCACGAAAAGTAATGCTTGTCGAAGGCGCGGCAGAGCTTTTTCTCATACCACCTCTCGTGAAGCAAACAATGGATATTGATCTTGAGCGTGAGGGCATTTCCTTGATCGCTATTCATGGAACACATTTTAGTCCCTTTGCACGGCTCTTCAGTGAGCAAGGCCTGCCTAAAAAATGCGCCATCGTTGGAGACGCAGATCATGACCCGGATGTAGAAGCAGAAGAAGGGGATGATGATATTCCAGCTGATACCGCTCTCACAACACTAGAAAATAATTTTGTTAAAGTATTTTTAGGGAATACCACATTTGAACGTGAACTTGCGATCGATGGTAATTTCACCATGTTAGCCAATGCTGCCAGAGAACTCGGTGCACCAAAAATCGCCACTGCGCTTGATTTTGCAAGTATGATTGGAGGAGAAAACGAAGAGGAAAAAGATCGTGTATTGCGTACTGCCAAACGATTCGGTAAGGGTCGCTTTGCTCAAGTGACGGCACGGCATATAGATCAAAATACGGTATTGCCAGCATATATTAGGCAAGCCGTCGAATGGCTAACGGCCGCATGAGTTTGACGCTTGAGCAGTTGGCTGCACTTAATTGTGATCGGAATATGCTGCTTACAGCATGCCCAGGCAGCGGTAAAACCCGCACCATTATTGCCAAATTGGTCAGGGAGGTAGAGCGTCTGCGCGGCACTCCGCGTGCGGCTGCTTGCATTACCTATACCAATAGCGCGGTTCAAGAGATAGAGCATCGCGCCAGAGCGCTTCTAAACTTAGGTGACGAAGCCAGTTTCGTTGTTTCAACAATTCACGCTTTTTGCCTTAATAATATTCTCAGGCCTTTCGCATGGCGATTGCCAGGATTTAGCGGCTTACCGAGAGTATTGACACGCGATAATCCTGATTTCGAATTAATTGCTCAGTATGCAGCATCCCAAATGAGATACCTCACTTTAACTCCCTCTGATTACGAAGCATTCGAAAATCTAAATATAGATATAAATGGAACGATTACCGGTTCGGCAGATGACAATGATATAGTCAAACGCGCTGCCCCATTTTTTTGGCGCCGTTGCGATGAATTAGGCTATATAGATTTTTGCAACATACTTTATCGATCCTATTTATTATTAAGAGATCATCCTGATATCGCTCGGTCATTAGGTGCAAGATACGCTTGTTTTTTAATCGATGAATTTCAGGATACCACCGACCTCCAAATCGAAATGCTGAAGCTAATTCACGCTCAACAAAACTCTTCTTTTTTCACCGTAGGGGATTTGGCGCAGTCTATATATTCTTTCACTGGCGCCCGCCCGGAATTAGTCCAGCCGTTTGCTAACCATATTGCTGCACGTTCTGATATATCGCTAACGGGCAATTTTCGATCCAATCCACAAATTATTGCGCATGCTGAACGGCTTTTCCCTCGAAATCCTACTATGACCGCTCTCGGTATGCATAAAACATGCACTCAAGAGCCACAATTCATATCCGGCATTACTGCATACCAGGCAATTACAGAATATTTTCTGCCGGTGTTAGCAGAGATGAACATTCCCTTGGGAAAAGCCTCAATATTATCTAGGACATGGCCATCTTTACTTCCGCTGTCGCGCCAATTACGAGAACATGGAACGCCTGTAGTTGGGCCAGGCGCGCGACCATATCGCCGTTCCCGGCTGTTCGCGGCATTAGCCGAGCATATTTGTGAAGCTATAACCGATCCTCAGCCTGACTCAGTTCATACACTTCAGCGAGCTTTATTTAATACGGTGCAAGATGTCACAGGAGAAAACCACTCCGATGTTTTCAGCTTCAAAGGACGCGTTGCTATAATACGCATGCTGCGGGAAGCTAAAAGACTGGCTGAATTCACTGCTGGGGGCGCACTTAATTGGCTTGATTCCATGTCAACCGCTACCGGAGAAATCTTGCTGCATAGCGGTTTTATTGAAACCACCCACTCAGGACTTTTTTATGCATCCGTGCAAGAAATGAAGGCGGATATGCAGAGAAATAAAGCCGACCTTAATAATTTAAGTATTGAGGATTTAGGATTATTCGCCAGTCCATCAAGGGCATTGCGTCTTTCAACGATTCATTATGCTAAAGGCCGAGAGTACGATGCCGTGGCCATAATCGGTGTGCGAGAAGGGACAATTCCATTTTACAAGGCCACAACTGAGGACGCTATCGAAGACGAAAAGCGGTTATTTTATGTGGCTGTTACAAGAGCGAAAAGAGTTTTGATGTATATTTGTGAAAGCGATAGATGGAGAAACCCGCCAAGTCGTTTTTTAGGGCCAAGTGGCTTAAATATTTTGGGTGCTTAAACCCTTACGTGCACATCATCAATTTGCGCGAGAGACAGCAGACGCAATACTGTAACATACAGTCGTTTTGTGCCGCTTCCGTACCACAGCGAAATTTAGTTATCCGTATTAATACCTAGCTGAAAGCATTAAACAAAATGTACGGAAAGGCATTTTGACAAGTTGCTGATATTATTGAGCTATAAAAACCCGTACTAGTTTTGCCAAGTCAACAGCCCGCGGAGAAAAACGGCTCTCTGGAGAAAAAAACGGGTATTTTGGAAAAACGCTAGTTAACAGCTTTCCTCGCAAAACCGCCCGCACACTGGGCTTTTGCAACGGTTCTTCCGAGTAGAGAACCGTTTTTGTCAGAGTAATTGGCGGAGAGGATAGGATTCGAACCTACGGTAACCTTACGGCCACAACGGTTTTCGAGACCGCCGCATTCGACCACTCTGCCACCTCTCCGCATGCATAAGGCGTGGACAGGCGTTATAGCAGACTTGAAGCGGTTGTCCAGCCTGAGCGGATCGGCGAATGCGGATTTGAGCTATGTAATTAATATATCGCAAACTTTTGCTTGTTAGGATGTGGCAGTTGTTTACTCAAGGAGTGCCGCCTATGCCTTTGAACCGATTTTGTCGCCTTGCATTGTTATTTGCCTGCCTGTGCCAAAGCAATGCCTATGCGCAGGAGAAGAATGCGGATGCCTGTTCGGAATCCAATCAACAGGGGGAATTTCGTGCCGAGCTGATCAAGGCGTTCAGCTTTGAGCGCTATGGGCAGCCCAAGCCGCTGGCCAGTTGGACGATGGTTAAGGGCTCGCCCACCCATAGCTGCGAAGTATCGTGCCGCAATAACGACCCGTACGACAATTTCTACCTCACCTATAAAGGCTACGAAACCAACGGCAAGCCCTGCACAGGCGAAACCTCGGTTACCTCCACGGGCGTTGGCCTCGTAAAGCAGATCACCTCGTGCATGGTCGGATGCGGCCCCGTAACCAAAGACTCCAGCACCCCGGCAGCACACTAAGGACATAAAAAAAGCACCCCGGTTTCCCGGAGGGCTTTTTTTCGTTTAGCGTAGTAACTATTCGATAACTTTAGCAACAACGCCCGAACCGATGGTACGGCCACCTTCGCGGATAGCGAAGCGCAGGCCTTCTTCCATTGCGATCGGCGAGATCAGCGTCGCTTCGATCGACACGTTGTCACCCGGCATGATCATT